>NZ_JBHSMU010000001.1:0-21689 GCF_042655085.1 Massilia niabensis
ACCCATGGTGTCGGCCACGGCCTTGCTGACCAGGTTACCCGGCGGGATGCCCCAGTTCACCTCCGACAGGCCGAACACGGCGTCGTCGGCGGCAATCGCCAGGTCGCAGGCGACCAGGGGCGAGAACGCACCGCCGAAGCACCAGCCGTTGACCATCGCGATGGTGGCCTTGCTGTACATGCGCAGCAGCTTCCACTGCCACTGCGAACAGTCGCGGCGCATGCGCTCCTGCATGATCTCCGGCTTGCCGTCGGTCTCGCGGAAATACTCCTTCAGGTCCATGCCGGCGGTCCAGGCGTCGCCGGCACCGGTCAGCACGACAACCTGGGCTTCGTCGTCCAGCTCGAGCGTCTCGAGCACGTCGATCATCTCGCGGTTCAGCGTCGGGCTCATGGCATTTCGCTTGTCCGGACGGTTCAGGGTGATCCAGCCGATACCGTTCTCCACATCGACTTTGACGGTTTGCCAGCGCGCTTCGTATTTGGACATACAATGTCTCCTAGGTAGTAAGTTTTGTATCAGGCTGCCTGATATGTGTCTTATACTATTCGCACCTGATTCCGATGACAAGCACTTTTTTATGACGACTTCAAAAAAACTTTCGCCGGCCACCGCGGCCACTTTGAACTCCACTAAGCCGATGGGCCTGGCCTACCTGGTCGGGCGCCTCGACCACGTCCTGAACCAGCGCCTGCGCGACAGCCTGGCGCCCGCCGGCTTGAGCGTGCCGCAGTACACGGCGTTGTCCGTCTTCCGCGCGCACGGCTCGCTGTCGAACGCCCAGCTCGCCACGCGCACGATGATTTCGCCGCAGTCGGCCAACGAGATGGTCAAGCAGATGGAGGCGAAGGGCTGGATCGCCCGCACCCCGGATCCGGCGCATGGGCGGATCATCCAGATCAGCCTGACGGAGGCGGGGCAGGCGGTGCTAGGGGAGTGCGATGCGCGGGTGGCGGAGGTGGAGCGGGTGATGTTTCCGGAGCTGGACGAGAAGGGGCGGGTGGAGTTGCTGGGGCAGCTGAGGGGGGCGGTGAGGGCCCTGAGTGTGCAGGGGATTTGAGCTCGACAACGGCCTGCGGCAGAACCTTTCTGGAAGTAAATTCTGCTTTCCTGGTTCCTGATGGCGCCTCCGCGCCAACGTCGATACATTGTAGCTGACGTTACGCTTGAATTCTGCGCAGTAGATACCTGAACTCCATGCCCTTGCACGCGCAAGCATCTTCGCATAACTGGGCGAACGCTGTCGGCAGTCCGTATGGAAATAGGTTCGTCACTAGGCAGTACAGTTAAATCTAGAGCAGTCGCCAGCACAAAAACTCTGTAGGGTTTCAAAGCGGGCAGGCCCTTTTTTTTAAAAGAGAACTTATGTCATTTTCCCCTGTAGAACGAATCGGAGTCCATAGCGTCGCCTTACAAATTCTGAGAGAGTTTGGTTGGTCTTGCCGTGAACAGTTTGTTGATGACTGGGGAATAGACGCTCAGCTGGAAATTGTCGACGACGGGAAGTTGACAGGCCGGCTGATTGGAATGCAAATCAAATCTGGGAAAAGTTATTTCAAGGAAGAGGTGCCGGAAGGTTTTGTTTTCCGAGGAAAGTCCAGGCATTTAACTTATTGGAAGGAAAACTCTCTTCCGGTTATTTTGGTTCTGTACAATCCCCAAACTACTGTTGCTCATTGGCAGATCGTAAGGGACGATTTTGTTGAACGACTGGCGACAGGTTGGAAAATTGTTGTTCCGCGAAAAAATACACTTAGTAAGCCGTTCAAATCGAATTTGCGCGCGATAGCTTTACCTAAGCACGCCGACAGGCGGCGATACGATTATTTGGCCGGACTAATTAATGGGTTTACAGACAAGCCTGTAACGTCGAGTTCGGCAGTTCATGCGCTTTATGCATCGTTTTTCGCCGCCCAGACGGAGATCTGCATCATGGTCCCCTTTTTATCTGTTGAGCTATTAGATGCGTTGTCAGTCGCCGCACTATCTGTCCGCGTTCGTATTCTGTTCGGCAAAGTATTATGTCCGTCAATTCAACTTTCAGGATATTTGGAAAATGCCCCGCGCATGACTCTGCGGAGCCCAGGTTCCGGAATGCTGCACTCTAAAATTTATCTATTGGACAGTAAATTATGCACATTTACATCCTCCAGCCTGAACCTAAGTGTTGCGAAAGGTAACCCTGAGCTTTTTTGGGTGACTTCGGATAATACGCTTGTGCAGGAGACTAACGATTACTTTGAGGATACATGGGCCAAACTCGGTTAGTATTGTTCCTGCAACAGGAGTTAATCGGGGCGGTCAGGCTAAACGTCGAGGAATTGCAGGAGTCGTCATATAACAGATTGATTCCCTGTTGGTGCCTGTAACTACAGGATAGAGAATCTTGGGCCAAAACAGGCTGCGCATGGAAGGTAGTGCACGCGCAGCTTGATTTGCACGGACGGCGCCCGCAGGAACCAGGTTACGTAAGTGATTTACTTCCCCGGATCCTTCTGATCCCTGAACTGATCAAACTCCACGTTATACGGCTGCCCGTTCACCTTCTCCACCTTGCGCACGTACACCGTCTGTACGATGTCGCGCGTGGCCGGATCGATCATGATCGGACCGCGGGGGCTCTGGATCTTCATCCCCTTCAGCACAGCCATCGCCTTGTCGCCCTCGATCTTGCCGCCCAGCTTATTGCTGACCTGGTAGATCGCGTTCATGCCGTCGTAGGCGCCGACGGCCATGAAGTTCGGGCGTCCGCCCTGCGGGTTGGCTGAGGCGAAACTCTTCAGGAAAGCGTCATTCTCGGGCGACTTGTGCGCGGCCGAGTAGTGGAAGGTGGTGATCACGCCCAGGGTGTTGTCGCCCATCGCCGGCAGCACGTGGTCGTCGGTCAGGTCGCCGGTGGCGATGACCTTGATGCCGGCTGCGGCCAGGCCGCGCTCGCGGTAGCCCTTCATGAAGGCGATGCTTTGTTCGCCGGCGGGTACGAAGACGAACACGGCGTCCGGCTTGGCGTCCTTGATACGCTGGATGAAGGGCGCGAATTCGGGATTGCGCAGGGGGACGCGGCTTGCTTCCACGATCTTGCCGCCGTTCTTCACGAGGCGGTCGCTGAACGCCTTTTCGGCGTCGATGCCGGGGCCATAGTCGGCCACCACTGTGACCACGTTCCTGATCTTGTTCTTGACGGCCCAGTCAGCCATTGGCGCGGAGATCTGCGGCAGCGTCATCGAGAAGCGGGCGATGTAGTTGGACTTGGTGGTGATCACCGAAGTCGCCGCATTCATGATGATCATCGGCTTTTTCGACTGCTGGGCGATCGGCGCCACAGCCAGCGCTTCCGGCGTCAGGCCAAAGCCGGCCAGGAAGTCGACCTTGTCGCGCACCACGAGTTCCTGCGCCAAGCGCTTGGCCACTTCAGGCGCTGGGCCCGTCGTGTCCTTGTAGATGACCTGGATTTTCTTGCCTGCGACCGTGTTGCCATGCTGGGCCATCCAGGCCTTGATACCGCCTTGCATCTGCTTGCCGTAGTCGGCGAATGGCCCGGAAAACGGGGCGATGACGCCGACCTTGATGGTGTCCTGGGCGTGCGCCGCCGGGGTGAAGGCAAAAGTGGCGGCAGTGGCGGCAGCAAATGCGGCAGCTGCGGCAATCGTGGTGAATTTCATGTCTGTCTCCTGTGGTTGGTCTTGTCGGATGTCCCGGAGCACCCCAGCACTGGCGTGTCGTTATCACAACTGCATTAAATCTGCCACAAGCATATTGTTGACAACCTTCCGTGACAACCATAATATCCAAACAGCGTTCGATTAACAACCTCTTGTTCGGTAATCGCACACGCCATAATAAACCACGGAGACAACATGAAGAACACCATCTGCAGCGCCGTCGCGCTGATGTGCGGCATCGCCGCGTCCGCCGCAAATGCCCAGACCTCGGTCCAGATCTACGGTATCGTTGACAGCGGCTTCGCTCGCATGACGAATGTCAACAGTGCAGGCGACTCGATGACGAAGATGCCATCGCTCACCAGCTCCTTCCCGTCGCGCATTGGTTTCCGCGGCACCGAAGATCTCGGCGGCGGCCTGCAGGCGTTCTTCGTGCTCGAAAATGGCCTGGCAATGGATACCGGCACCCAGCAGCAGGGCGGACGCCTGTTTGGCCGCGCTGCGAACCTGGGGTTGAAGGGGGCGTGGGGTACCGTGACGCTGGGCCGCCAGCAGAACATGACCTATATCTCGGGCCTGAAGACCGACGTGCTGGGACCGAACCTGTTCGCGATCGGCAGCATCGACCCTTACCTGCCGAACGCGCGCAGCGACAATGCAATCGGCTACATGGGTAATTTCAGCGGCTTCGTGCTGGGGGCGACTTACAGCCTGGGGCGCGACGCATCGGCTGCCGGCGGCCCTGCCGCGACCAACTGCGGCGGCGAAGTGGCGGGCAACTCCAAGGCGTGCCGCCAGTACACTGGCCTGATCGGCTACGAGACCAAGGCCTTCGGCCTGAACGCTTCCTATGACCGCATGTATGGCAACACCGGTGCGGGCGGCGGCCTGACCAGCAGCGCCAACACCGACATCCGCACGACCGTGAACGGCTACCTGATGCTGGGCCCGACCAAGCTGGGCGGCGGTGTCATCGCGCGCGAATTGAATGCCGCTACCGGCCAGACCGAGTCGAACCTGTACTACTTCGGCGCCAGCCACCCGATCGGCCCCTTCGTCATCGACGCCCAGGTCGCGCGCCGCGACACCAAGAACTCGGAATCCGATGTGGACATGCTGGTCGCGCGCCTGACCTATGGAATGTCGAAGCGCACTTTCGTCTACACGGCAATCGGCCGCATCGATAACGATGGCGCCTCGGCGGTTGCGCTGGACGCCGGCGGCACCGTCGGTGTCGGCCTGGCGCAGACCGGCGTGATGGTTGGCTTGCGCCACCACTTCTAAGGCAACAGCACCGAGAGTTCCTGCGCGCCGCGCTGCAAGACGGGCAGGAACTCCTCCCGCATGCGCTCGACACTGACGCGGCCGGCCTGGGCGCCGACGTTGAGCGCGGCCAGCACCTGGCCCGAGGCGCCGCGCACCGGTACCGCGATCGAGCGCAGGCCCAATTCGAGCTCCTCGTCGTTGATGGCGTAGCCATCCTGGCGCACACCCATCAGGATCTCGCGCAGGCGCTTCTGGCCTGTCACGGTCTTGTCGGTCATGGGCCTGAGTTTCACGCGCGCGAAATAGTCGTTCAGTGCCTCGGGCGGCAAGTGCGCCAGCATCACCCGGCCGAGCGAGGTGCAGTAGGCCGGCAGCCGGCTGCCCGTGTTCAGGGCGACCGACATCACACGCGAGGCCGCGGAGCGCGCTACATACAGCACTTCGCCGTCTTCGAGCACGGCCAGCGAGCAGGATTCGCCGAGCTCGCGGCTGATGGCGTTCAGGTAGGGCTGGCTGGAGACGGTCAGCGGCGTCGACGACAGGTAGGAATAACCCAGGGTGAGCACCTTCGGGCGCAGCGAGAAGTTGTTCAGTTCGGCGTCCACGTAGCCGAGCTGCTGCAGCGTGTACAGGCAGCGGCGCACGGCGGCGCGCGGGATACCGGTCTTCTGGCTGATCTGGGCGATGGTCTGGGGCTTGCGCGAATCGCTGAAGGCCTGCACCACCGCCAGGCCGCGCGCGAGCGAGGTCATGAAGCTGGGATCGGTCATCGCGTCGATTTGCTCGGCGATCGTCAGTTCGCGTTCTTCCGGCCCGTCAGCGCTGTCGGCGCTGGAGGGTGCAGGTGCTTGCTTTGTCGAATTTGTCATGGCGGGATTTTAATGCAAGGGCAGGGCGCTTCGATTGGTCTTTTTTTTCTTGACCTTTCAGCCGCCGTGCTACTACACTGGGTTGGGCGGTAATCAATCATTAGTTCGATTATCGAACATTAGGTGTGTAAACTCAAGGACATCATTTCAAGTGCGCTGGACGGTTCGGGCGCACGGGAAGGTGGATCACCAAGGTGGAGACATGATCGACAAAACCTATGAATCGCTGGAGCGTGCCGTCGCCGACGTGCACGACGGCGCGACCGTCATGATCGGGGGGTTCGGCAATGCCGGCATGCCCTCCGCACTGATCGACGCGCTGATCGCGCAAGGAGCGCGCGACCTGACGATCGTCAACAACAACGCCGGCAACGGCGAAACGGGCCTGGCGGCACTCCTCAAGGCCAAGCGCGTACGCAAGATCATCTGCTCGTTCCCGCGCCAGGCCGACTCGCATCATTTCGATGCGCTCTACCGCGCCGGCGAGATCGAACTTGAACTGACCCCGCAGGGCAACCTGGCCGAACGCATCCGCGCGGCCGGCGCCGGCATTGGCGGCTTTTTCACCCCGACGGGTTATGGCACGCTGCTCGCCGAAGGCAAGGAAACGCGCCTGATCGACGGTCGCCACTACGTGCTGGAGGCGCCCATCCACGCAGACTACGCATTGATCAAGGCCCTGCGCGGCGACCGCTGGGGCAACCTCGTGTACCGCAAGACGGCGCGCAACTTCGGTCCGGTCATGGCGATGGCGGCGAAAACGACCATCGCACAGGTCGCCGAGATCGTTCCGCTCGGTGAGCTCGACCCGGAGGTCATCGTTACTCCGGGAATTTTCGTCCAGCGCGTCGTCAAGGAGGCAGCATGAACCGCTACAGTCGCGACCAGATCGCCGCCCGCGTGGCGCAGGACATCCACGAAGGGGCGTACGTCAACCTTGGTATCGGCCTGCCGACCAAGGTCGCGAACTACCTGCCGGCCGACCGCGAAGTCTTCCTGCACAGCGAGAACGGCCTGCTCGGCATGGGGCCCGCACCGGCGCCCGGCGAGGAAGACGAAGACCTGATCAACGCCGGCAAGCAGCCGGTGACCTTGCTGACCGGCGGCGCCTATTTCCACCACGCCGATTCCTTCGCCATGATGCGCGGCGGCCACCTCGATATCTGCGTGCTGGGCGCCTTCCAGGTCTCGGAAACAGGCGATCTCGCCAACTGGCACACGGGCGCACCGGATGCCATTCCCGCGGTGGGCGGTGCCATGGACCTGGCGCTCGGCGCCAAGAAGGTGTTCGTGATGATGGACCACCAGACCAAGGCAGGCGAGAGCAAGATCGTCCCCCAGTGCACGTATCCGCTGACCGGCGTCGCCTGCGTGAACCGCATCTACACCGACCTCGCCGTGCTCGACGTGACGCCGAATGGCCTGGCTGTGCGCGAGATGGCGCCTGGTCTCACTTTTGAAGAGCTGCAGGCCGCCACCAGCGCGCCGCTGTTGGCACCCCCTTTGGCACCCTGAACTGAAAGGATCACCATGAACGAAGCATATATCTGCGACGCGATCCGCACCCCGGTCGGTCGCTACGGCGGCGCCCTGAAGGACGTGCGCGCCGACGACCTTGGCGCCGTACCGCTGCGCGAACTCATGCGGCGCAATCCGGGCGTCGACTGGACCGCGGTGGACGACGTGATTTTTGGCTGCGCCAACCAGGCCGGCGAAGACAATCGTAACGTGGCGCACATGTCCTCGCTGCTTGCAGGCCTGCCGCCCGAGGTCGCCGGCACGACCGTGAACCGCCTGTGCGGCTCCGGCATGGACGCGATCGGGATTGCCGCGCGCGCCATCAAGTCCGGCGAAACGCAGCTGATGATTGCGGGCGGCGTCGAATCGATGACGCGTGCGCCTTTCGTGATGGGCAAGGCCGAATCCGCCTTCTCGCGCCAGGCAACCATTTACGACACAACGATCGGCTGGCGCTTCCCGAACAAGCAGATGAAGCACCTGTACGGCACCGATTCAATGCCGGAGACGGCTGAGAACGTCGCCGTCGACTACAAGGTGTCGCGCGAAGACCAGGACCGCTTCGCCTTGGCGAGCCAGGAGAAAACCGCACGGGCGTGGCGCGAAGGCCTGTACGCGGACGAGATCGTGCCGGTGCTGATCCCCCAGAAGAAAGGCGATCACATTGCCTTTGCACAGGACGAACACCCGCGCGAAACGAGCCTGGAGGCGCTGGCAAAACTGAAGGGCGTCGTGCATCCCGATGGCAGCGTCACCGCCGGCAACGCTTCCGGTGTCAACGATGGCGCCTGCGCGTTGCTGCTGGCAAGCGCGGAAGCGGCAGAGCAATACGGCTTGACGAAGCGTGCACGCATCGTCGGCACGGCCACCGCCGGCGTGCCGCCACGGGTGATGGGCATCGGCCCTGCGCCGGCCACTAAAAAGCTGATGAAACAGCTCGGCATGTCGCTCGACCAGATGGACATCATCGAACTGAACGAGGCATTCGCGTCGCAAGCCCTGGCCGTATTACGCGAACTCGGCATTGCAGACGACGATCCAAGGGTAAACCCGCAAGGCGGCGGCATCGCCCTGGGCCATCCGCTGGGCATGAGCGGCGCCAGACTGGTGACGACGGCCATGTACCAGCTGCACCGTACCGGTGGCCGATATGCCTTGTGCACGATGTGCATCGGCGTGGGGCAGGGCATTGCCATGGTGATCGAACGCGTCTAAAGCGGTTTTCACCTTTTTTTCAGCAACACAAAGAAGAGTAGCAGGAGACAAAGCATGAAAAAAGATACGACAGACAGGGGGCAGCCATGATCGGTAATTTCATCGGCGTGCTCTTCGACGGGATCGCCTACGGCAGCCTGTTGTTCCTGATTAGCGTCGGCCTCTCGGTGACGATGGGTTTGATGAACTTTATTAACCTGGCGCACGGCGCCTTTGCCATGGTCGGCGGCTATGTCTGCGTGACCCTGCTCAGCAAGCTCGGCCTGCCGTTCCTGGCCACGCTGCCGCTCGCCTTCCTCGCCGCGGCGGTGATTGGCCTCGTGCTCGAGCGGACACTGTACCGCCAGCTGTACAAGGCAACCCACCTCGACCAGGTGCTGTTCTCGATCGGCCTGACCTTCATGGCGGTCGCCGGCGCCACCTTCCTGTTCGGCCCGACCCAGCAACCGGTCAACCTGCCGGACTGGCTGCGCGGCCAGGTGCATGTGCTGGGCCTGGACCTCGGTTCCTACCGCCTGTTCCTGATCGCCGTCGTGGTCCTGGTCACGCTTGGGCTGTACCTGCTGATCGAGCGCACCCGCTTCGGCGCCCAGATCCGCGCCTCGGTCGACAACCAGACTGCGGCCGCCGGCCTGGGCATCAATGTCAGCCGGGTGTTCAGCCTGACCTTCGCGCTCGGCTCGGGCCTGGCCGGCCTGGGCGGCGGGCTCGGCATCGACGTCCTCGGCCTGGACCCGAGCTTCCCGGTCAAGTACATGGTGTATTTCCTGCTGGTTGTCGCCGTCGGCGGCGCCGGTTCCATCAAGGGTCCGCTGATCGCAGCCCTGATCCTCGGCGTGTTCGACGTCGCCGGCAAATACTACGTGCCGGAAGTGGGCGCCTTCGTCATCTACACGCTGATGGTCGTGCTCCTGATCCTGTTCCCATTCGGTTTAGTGCGGAGGAAAGCATGAGCGCCTTTTCCAGTTCGGCCCTGAAGGCCAAATCCGCGGGCACGCACGGTGCCGCCTCCGAGACCGTAGCGACTAGCGAGACCACAACCGCCATGACCAAGACCGCGCTGCGCCTGCCCAACGATCGCTGGAAGCCGCTGGAGTTTGCGTTCTGGCTGCTGCCGGTCGCCTCCTACTTCCTGTTCCCGGACTATCTGGTCCTGGTCAGCCAGATCATGATCGTCGGCCTGTTCGCGCTGTCGCTCGACCTGATCCTCGGCTATGCCGGCATTGTGTCGCTCGGCCACGCCGCCTTCTTCGGGCTTGGGGCCTATACCGCCGGCCTGCTGTCGGTGCATGGCTGGGGCGAGCCGGTGTCGGGCCTGTTCGCGGCGGCGCTGGTAGCCGGTGTGGTCGGCTTCATCGTCAGCTTCCTGGTGGTGCGCGGCCAGGACCTGGCGCGGCTCATGGTCACGCTGGGCATCGGCCTGATGCTGTTCGAGGCGGCGAACAAGGCGGCCTTCATCACCGGCGGCGTCGACGGGCTGTCGGGCATGGTGATGGGCAACCTGTTCGGCGTGTTCGAGTTCGACCTCTACGGCAAGACAGCCTTCTGGTACAGCCTGGGCGTGCTCTTCATCCTGTTCGTCGCAATGCGCCGGCTGGTCAATTCGCCGTTCGGCCTGTCGCTGCGCGGCATCCGCGAAGGCGGGCGGCGCATGCCGGCCATCGGCGCCAACGTAGACCGCCGCCTGGTGGCGATCTTCACGGTCAGCGCGGCCATCGCTGGCGTCGCCGGTGCGCTGCTGGCGCAGACGACCCAGTTCGTGGGCCTGGATGTGCTGGGCTTCCCGCGCTCGGCGGAACTGCTGATCATGCTCGTGTTGGGCGGTACCGGCCGCCTGTATGGCGCGCTGATCGGGGCGGCTGTGTTCATGGTGGCGCAAGACTATATCTCGGGCCTCGATCCGGCCTACTGGCAGTTCTACATTGGCCTGCTGCTGGTGCTGATCGTGCTGTTTGCACGTGGCGGCATCCTGGGCGGACTGGAAAAAATCGTGGCGCGGATCAAGCGCAAGGAGGCAGCATGAGCACGAATACCTTACGCACCGAGGCGCTGTCCAAGCAGTGGGGCGCCTTCAAGGCAAATACCGATGTGTCCCTGACCTTCGAGCCGGGTGCGCGCCACGCGCTGATCGGACCGAACGGTGCCGGCAAGACCACTTTCATCAATCTGCTGACCGGTGGCCTGCCGCCTACCAGCGGCAAGGTGTACCTGGGCGGCGAAGACATCACGAAGCTGCCGCAGCACCAGCGCGTCAAACTCGGCATGACGCGCACCTTCCAGATCAACACGCTGTTCGCCGGTATGACCGTGCTCGAATCGGTCGTGCTCGCGATCTGCGAACGGCGCGGCCTGCACACCACCTGGTGGAAGACGGTCGAGAAGCATGACGACGTGGTCGAGGAGGCGATGGAGCTGCTCGCCACGCTGAAACTGACGAAAGAAGCCAATTCCATTACCCGCAGCATGGCCTACGGCAAGCAGCGCCTGGTCGAGATCGCGCTGGCCCTCGCCACGAAGCCGACAATCCTGCTGCTGGACGAACCTGCAGCCGGCATTCCTTCGGCCGAGAGCAAGGAATTGTTCGAAGTGATTGCGGCCCTGCCGCGCGACGTGACCGTGCTCTTCATCGAGCACGATATGGGACTGGTATTTCGCTTTGCCGACCGCATCACGGTGCTGGTCGGCGGCAAGGTGCTGACCGAGGGGACGCCCGCCGAAATCGCGGCCGATCCGCGCGTGAAGGAAGTGTATCTGGGTGAGGTGGAACATGGCTGAGCTGCTGGCATTGGACAAGGTAACTGCCGGCTACGGCGAATCGATCGTGCTCGAGGATGTGTCGTTCACGATGAACGAGGGCGACAGCCTGGCCCTGCTGGGCCGCAACGGCGTCGGCAAGACCAGTCTGCTGGTAACGCTGATGGGGCTGACGCGGCTGCACAAGGGATCGATCCGCTGGGGCGGCGCCGACATCGCGCGCGTACCTACCTACAAGCGCTCGCGCTCGGGCCTGGGCTGGGTGCCGCAGGAACGCCATATGTTCCCATCGCTCACCGTTGAAGAGCACCTGACGGTGGTCGCGCGCCCGGGGCCGTGGACCCTGGCGAAAGTCTACGAAATCTTCCCGCGCCTGCACGAACGGCGCGCGAACATGGGCAATCAACTGTCGGGTGGCGAGCAGCAGATGCTGGCAATCGCCCGGGCCCTGATGACGAATCCGCGCATCCTGTTGCTCGACGAGCCGATGGAAGGGCTGGCACCGATCATCGTGCAGGAACTGGTGCGTGTGATCCGCCGGCTTGTCGCCGACGAAGGCATGTCCGTGATCGTCGTGGAGCAGCATGCCCGCCTGGCGCTGTCGCTGACCTCGCGCGCGATCGTGCTCGATCGCGGGCGCATCGTGCATGACTCGGACAGCGCGAGCTTGCTGGCCGATGGCGAGAAGCTCGACCGGCTGGTGTCGGTGGCGTAAAGCATATTTCGTCGGGTGGACGGCTCTGCCGTCCACGCGGTGATCGTTATCGCCTCCGTTTTCGCGCTCGATGATCTGGCTGCCAACTATTGACGCGTGGGGGGGGGAACCCGTCCACCCTACGGTTAGCTGTAGAGTTTTTCCAAGGCGCCCAGCTTAGGCGCCATCATAAAAACGAGGAGACACAAGTGTTGAACAACCTGAACAAAACCCGCCGCAATATCGTCCTTGGCGCCGCCGTCATTTCCGCCGGCCTCGCATCTCACCTGGCCCACGCTGCCGAGCCCCTGAAAGTCGGCCTTATCGTCCCGATGTCCGGCCCCTTCGCCTCGACCGGCCGCCAGGTCGACGCCGCCGTCAAGCTGTTCCTGCAGCAGAACGGCAATACCGTCGCCGGCCGCCAGGTCCAGGTGATCCTGAAGGACGACGGCGGTGTGTCGCCGGACGTCACCAAGCGCCTCGCACAGGAGCTGGTCGCCCGCGACAAGGTGCAGGTGCTGGCCGGCTTCGGCCTGACCCCGCTGGCCTTCGCGGCCGCCCCGGTCGCGACGCAGGCAAAGGTGCCGATGATCGTCATGAACGCTGCCACCTCGATCATCCCGCAACGCTCGCCGTACATCGTGCGCACCGGCTTTACGCTGGCGCAGGTCACCGCGCCGATGGCGCAGTGGGCGGCAAAGAACAAGATCAAGTCGGTGGTCACCTTCGTGTCCGACTACGGCCCCGGCATCGACGCCGAAAAGGTGTTCATCAAGGACTTCACCAAAGCAGGCGGCAAGATCATCGCCTCGCTGCGCGCACCGCTGCGCAACCCTGACTATTCGCCCTTCCTGGCGCGCGTGAAGGACGCGAAACCCGACGCGCTGTTCGTGTTCGTGCCCTCGGGCGAGGGCGCCGCCGTTCTCAAGCAGTTCACGGACCGTGGCCTGGCGCAAGCCGGCATCCGCCTGATTGCCACCGGCGACGTGCTGGACGACGACCTGATGCCGAGCATCGGCCCCGCCGCGCTGGGCGTGGTCAGCAGCCACCACTATTCGGCAGCCCATCCGTCGCCGGAGAACAAGGCCTTCGTTGCCGCCTTCACCAAGGCCAACCCGGGCATGCGGCCGAACTTCCACGCAGTCGGTGCTTACGACGGCATGCAGCTCTTGTGGGCAGCGCTGAAGAAGACCAATGGCAACAGCGAAGGACCGAAGCTGGTCGAGGCAATGAAAGGACAGTCATGGACCAGCGTGCGCGGCCCGGTGACGATCGACCCGGCCACGCGCGACATCGTGCAGAACGTCTACATCCGCAAGGCGGAGCAGGGTCAGGGCGGCGTGTTCAACGTCGAATTCGACAAGGTCGAAAAGTTCAAGGATCCGGGCGTGGAATAAGAGAATAGGGGCGCTGGCGGAGAGCAGTACGCCTCCGCCAGGCCACGCGCTACGAGCCCCGTTACGCCGACTCGCGCACCTCGGGCAGCGCCAGCGGCGCCCGGCTCTGCCCATTATTCTCATTGACGAGCTTGGCCAGCAATCCCATGAACAGTTCCTGTTCCTGCTCGCTGAGCGGCGCCAGCAGCCGCTGCCTCAGCCGTTGTGCCCCGGGCAGCAAATCCTTCAGCAAGCGCGTTCCCGCCGCCGTGATGGTCAGGGCCCGCTGCCGGCGGTTATGCGGAATCACCTTCCTCTCGAGCAGTCCCTTTTCCTCGAGGCGGGCGCAGACCGTGGCCCCGGTGGAGGTATCGATCGCCGCCAGTCCGCTGAGCGACACCTGGTCGATGCCGGGATGCTCGGCCAGCCGGCTCAGGATGGCGTACTGCACCGGCGTCAGTTCGCTCCCCATTTCGTCGTAAAAAATCGACACTGAAATTTGCTGCGCGCGGCGCAGCAAATGGCCAGGGTGTTGATACAAGTCGAGCATGGAACCCTGGCCTTCGGGCGCTTTTTCTGTAGGCATATTTCCCGTCATTGCATAGTGCAGTGCACCATCAAAAATAATTGAAAACTCAGTTTACTTCGTCCCGCAAACGCGTGATACTTTTCTCACATTCAGTACACTGAATATTAGACAGAGTCGACAAAGGAGACAAGGATGTTCCCTAAAAATGCGTGGTATGTGGCCTGCACCCCGGACGAAATCGAGGGCAAGCCCCTGGGCCGCCAGATCTGCGGCGAAAAGATGGTGTTCTATCGTGGTGAGAAAGGCAAAGTTGCTGCCGTCGAGGACTTCTGCCCGCACCGCGGCGCGCCGCTGTCGCTAGGTTTCGTCCGTGACGGCAATCTCGTCTGCGGCTACCACGGCCTGGAAATGGGCTGCGAGGGCAAGGCGGTCAGCATGCCGGGCCAGCGCGTGCGCGGCTTTCCCTGCATTCGCAGTTACGCGGTCGAGGAGCGCTACGGTTTCATCTGGGTCTGGCCCGGCGACAAGGCGCTTGCCGATCCTGCCACCATCCACCACCTCGAATGGGCGGAGAGTCCCGATTGGGCCTACGGCGGCGGCCTGTACCACATCAACTGCGACTACCGCCTGATGGTCGACAACCTGATGGACCTGACCCACGAAACCTATGTCCACGCCTCCAGCATCGGCCAGAAGGAGATCGACGAGGCGCCGGTCACGACGAAGGTTGAGGGCGAACAGGTAGTCACGAGCCGCTTCATGGAAAACATCATGCCGCCCCCGTTCTGGCAGGCGGCCCTGCGCGGGAACGGGCTGGCCGACAACGTGCCGGTCGACCGCTGGCAGATCTGCCGCTTCAACGCGCCCAGCCACGTGATGATCGAAGTGGGCGTCGCGCACGCGGGCAAGGGCGGCTACCACGCGCAAGCCGAGCACAAGGCGTCCTCCATCGTCGTCGATTTCATCACGCCGGAAACCGAGACCTCGCACTGGTACTTCTGGGGCATGGCGCGCAACTTCAAGCCACAGGACGCCGAGCTGACCAACACCATCCGCGAGGGCCAGGGGAAGATCTTCAGCGAAGACCGCGAGATGCTGGAACTGCAGCAGCAGAACATCCTGCGGCACCCGACACGCAAGCTCCTGATGTTGAATATCGACGCCGGCGGCGTGCAGTCGCGCCGCATCATCGACGCCTGGCTGGCGAAAGAGCAGCCACAGGAGGCCACGGCATGAATACGATCGAAGTGAGGGTGGCCAGCAAGGCAATCGAAGCAGACGGCATCTGCAGCTACGAGCTGGTGTCCACGAGCGGTGCCACCTTGCCCGGCTTCGAAGCCGGCGCGCACGTGGACGTCCACCTGCCGGGCAACCTGGTGCGCCAGTACTCGCTCTGCAACGCCCCAAGCGAAACACACCGTTACCAGATCGGGGTGCTGCGCGACGCCGACTCGCGCGGCGGCTCCGAAGCCATGCATGACCACATCGACCTTGGCTCCGTGCTGACCATCAGCGAACCGAAGAACCACTTTCCGCTGGTCGACGCGAAACGCACGCTGCTGCTTGCGGGCGGCATCGGCGTGACCCCGATCCTGGCGATGGCCGAGGCGCTGGCGGCAAAGGGCGCGGCCTTCGAGCTGCATTATTGCGCCCGCTCGCCCGAGAAGGCGGCGTTCAAGGAGCGTCTTGGCCAGGCGCACCTGCGCAGCCTGGTGCACTTTCATTACGACAGCGGCGACGCGGCGCAGAAGCTGGACCTGCCGGCAGTCCTGGGTGCGCCCGATCCGGATACCCACCTGTACGTGTGCGGTCCGCAGGGTTTTATCGAGTTCGTGCTGGGCGCCGCAAAGGCGCAGGGCTGGCCGGCGGCGCAGCTGCATGTCGAGTATTTCAGTGCGGCGGCGGTGGACACGACGGGCGACCAGCCTTTCGACGTCAAGCTCGCTTCAACCGGCAGGGTGGTGACGGTTCCTGCCGGGAAGACGGTGATCAAGGTGCTGGCGGAGGCCGGCATCGAGATCCCGTATTCGTGCGAGGAGGGCGTCTGCGGCACCTGCCTGACCCGCGTCCTGGAAGGGGTGCCGGACCACCGCGACATGTACCTGACCGAGGAAGAACAGGCAGCGAACGACCAGTTCACGCCCTGCTGTTCGCGGGCGAAGACGAAGCGGCTGGTGCTGGATTTGTAAAGCAATGGTAGGGTGGACGGCTCTGCTGTCCACGCATTCAACAAACCCTTGATCGGTCGAGACCGGTTTAAAAGGACGCCACGAACCCCACGACACTCGCGGCAAATGCCTCCGGCTGCTCCACCGCACTCAAGTGCGACGCCTCCGCCAGCACTTCAAGCCGCGCCCCTGGAATGGCGTCCGCCAGCGTCTGTGCCATCGCCACGGGCGTCCCCTGGTCCAGCTCACCCGCAATCACGAGCGTCGGCACGCCGATCCGCGCCAGCCGGTCGGTCGTATCGACCGTTCCGACTGCATTACAGCAGCCGACATACCCCACCGCGTCGGTCGAGACGAGCCGCCGCCGGAACCGGGCCACCGTCGAGGCCTTCTGCGCCCGGAATCCGTCATGGAAATACCGGCCCATCACGGCATCGGCAATCGCCTCGATTCCCTGTTCGCGCACCGTGGCGATACGCTGCTCCCACACCGCCCGCGCCGCCTCCGGATAGCCACTGGTCGTATTCGCCAACACCAATGCGCGTACCAGCGACGGATGGCGCAGCGCCAGCTCCTGCCCGACCATGCCGCCCATCGACAGGCCGACCCACACGACCGGGCCGGTGCCCAGTTCGCGCAGCAGGCGCGCCGCATCGTCGGCCAGGTCCGCCATCGTGTACATGGCATCCGGCGAATCCGAACTGCCGTGGCCACGGTGGTCGTAGGCGATCACGCGGCAATCGAGTGCCAGCATGTTGGCCAGGCTGTCCCACATGCTCAGGTCGCAGCCGAGTGCGTGGCTCAGCACGACCGTATGACGCGGTGTCTTGCCGCTGCGGGGTTCGCGCACGCTGTAATGCAGCGATGGCGTGCTGGCCGTGCGGCCTTCGCGCCCGACGCCCGGATGCGCGACCCCGGCGGGGGCAGACGGCTCGAGCGCGTAGCCGATCTGCTCGCCGACCTCGCGCAAAATCTGCAGGGTATGCGTGAACGCCGTATTCGCTGCAGGCACGCCGGCATAGATCGCCGACTGCATCAGGATTTCCTTGATCTCGTCCGGCGTGAGGCGGCTGGCTTCGTCGCCCAGCAGGGCAGCGCGGACGTGCAGCTCGAATTCTTCCCATCGCCCCAGCGCGATCGTGATCGACAGGACGATGGCGCGCCGCGTCTTGTGGTCCAGTCCTGGGCGGCCCCAGATTTCGTTCCAGGCAAATCGCGTGATCAGGTTCTGGAAATCGGCGTTGAAGCCGTTCGCGTTGTTCAGCGAACGGTCGACCCAGGCGTCGCCGAGGACGCTGCGGCGGTTCTGCAGGCCGCGTTCGAAATCATGGTCAATCGGATCGAAACTCATGCGCGTTTTACTCCGTGAATTCACTCGTGAAAAGGGTGGGTGGCGTCCAGCTCGGCCATGCGCGTGCGCAGGCCCGGCAGCTGGCGTTCCGCCAGGCGGCGGGCCGGTACCGCAGCGGCGACTGGGTCGAATAGGGCAGCAAGCGTGTCCAGGTCGACATGCGCCGCCAGTGCCGGATCGGCCTTGACGGCGTCGAGCAGCAAGGCGTGCAAGCCATGCCGGTGGTCGGCGCGCTGCGTCAATTCCTCCAGCAGTGCGTGGGCCTGCGGCCGGCCGATGGCGCCGGCGAGGTAGCTCGACGCGGCCTCTGCAAATACCAAACCGTGCAGCGCCTCGATGTTGCGCAGCATGCGCCCGGTATCGACCTTCAGCCCGGCAAAGGCGTCGTTCAGCGCGCGCAGGGCGCCGTGGGCAGAGAGGAACAGGCTCGGCCACTCGGCCAGCTCGGCCTGCCAGTTGCCCAGGCCGCGCTCGTGCTCCTGGCCCATGCAGGCCAGCAGCGCTGCCGCGTGCTGGGGAGTGCGGCGGGATGCGGCGAGCGCGATCATCGACGACACCGGATTGCGCTTGTGGGGCATCGCCGAGGAGCCGCCGCGCCCGTTACCGGACGGTTCGGCCAGCTCGGCGACTTCGCCCTGCGCCATGAGGCTCAGGTCGGTCGCGAGTTTGCCCAGGCTGCCCGTGAGCACGGCTACTTCCATGCCGAGCCTGACCCATTCGTCGCGTTGGGTATGCCAGGCGGCATCGGCGACCTTCAGGCGCAGTTCCTTACCCACGCGTTCGGCCACGGCGGCGCCGTGATCGCCCATGGTCGACAGCGTGCCGACCGCACCGCCCAGCTGCAGCTGCAGTGCGCGGGCGGCGGCAGCGCGCACCTGTCCGCGCGCGCGCACCAGGGGCGCCAGCCAGCCGGCGGCCTTGAAGCCGAGGCTTGTCACCTGGGCCGGCTGCATCAAGGTGCGCGCCAATACCGGCGTGCCGCAGTGTGCCTCGGCCAGCTCCAGCAGGTGCCCGGTCAAGTCGTGCAGCGCGTCGTCGAGCAGTTGCAAGGCTTCGCGTGTCACCAGCACCATCGCTGTGTCCACCACATCCTGGCTGGTGCTGCCCCAATGGACATGGCGCGCTGCTTGTGCGTCGTACAGGGCCACCGTCCTGGTGAGTTCCTTTACCAGCGGAATGGCGAGGCTTCCGGCCCGGCGCCCCGCATGGATAATGGCCGGGATGTCGTACAGCTGGGCGTTGCACACGGCAGCGATGGCGTGTGCCGCGCTCTGGGGAACCAGTTCCTCCGCGCCCTGCGCCCTCGCCAGCGCCGCCTCGAAGGCGAACATGGCCTGCACGACCGCCGCGTCGTCGAACGCGGCGATCATGTCTGGCGTGGTCAGGAAACTGTCGAAAATCGAAACACTCATCGGCGCTCCCGGCGATCGCGGTCAAATGGAACAGCGCTCATACATAGTCGAAAAAGGCGGTTTCCTGCTCGCCCTGCATCCGGATATCCCAGCGATACTGGCCGTCACCGGTCTTGCGGGCGAGCAGGGTGGAGCGGCGCGCTTCCGGCACCTGGGCGAGTATCGCCGATTGCGCCAACCCCGCGTCGTCCTCGAGGAAGACCGCCGTGAACTGGTGCTTCACCAGTCCGCGCGCGAACACGGTGACGTACATCACCGGCTCACCGCCGGTGCTTGTGGGCGAAAGCGAAATGCGCATGCTGAATCCGCCCCCTTCGCCGCTCGGCACCCGGCGAAAACCCGGGATTATCTGCTCAGACTCGGCGGCCGCTGCCTGTGGCGTCCATGCCTCGATCTGGGCGTCGTTGATCGGGTTGCCGTCGCCATCGAAGATGCTGCCGCTGACGAGGATCGTTGGGCCGGTCGCTTTCACGCTGTCGGGCGTACAGGAATCGACTGCCCACTGCCAGGCTTCGTGCGAGAACGGACCGACGGTCTGGGAGGTAGTGATCTTGCTCATGATGTTGTCTCCTTACAGGCCCATCGGTGTGGCGTTGCGTCCGCGCAGGACGATATCGAACTCGTAGCCGAGCATCTCCGCGCCCACGGTGTGCTCGAGGCTGAAGCGTGAAACCAGGCGCTGGCGCGCGCCTTCGTCGGGCACGCTCTGGAAAATTGGGTCGTAGTCGAACAGGGGATCGCTCGGGAAATACATCTGGGTCACCAGGCGCTGTGCATAGACATTGCCAAACAGCGAAAAGTGGATGTGCGCCGGACGCCATGCCTTGTCGTGGTTGCCCCACGGATAAGGGCCGGGCTTGATTGTCACAAAACGGTAGCGGCCCTCGTCATCGGTCAGCATCTTGCCGACCCCAAAAAAATTCGGGTCGAGCGGGGCGGCATGCTGGTCCTTCTTGTGCCAGTAGCGACCGGCCGAGTTGGCCTGCCATACCTCGACGAGCGAGTTGCGGACGGGCTTGCCGTCTTCGTCAAACACGCGCCCGGTCACGACGATCTTTTCGCCGAGCGGCTCGCCGTCGCCATGGACAGTCAGGTCGGCATCGTTTGGCAGCAGGATGCGAGGTGCAGCGGTGATGTTTTCCGTCACAGGCAAGGGTGCCTGGATACGCAGCATCGGCTGCGATGGGCCGCGTTTGACGGTCGATTTATAGGCTGGGTAGATGAGCTCGGGGTAGATGCCCGGCTCGACGATATCGAATTTCACAGCATTGTCTCCTTCGATTAATTGTGGGTACAGGAACATCGTAAGGAAACGTGGGAATGGCCACAATACTCCACATGATCGAGCTAACCGCTATGCGCACAATATGTGCGATACTCGCACAAATTAACCGATCATTTCGATTCATGGACAACGAAGCAGGACAGCCGCTGGCACGCGACCTTGTCGCCGGCCTCGATAAGGGCCTGAAAGTCATTGAAGCTTTTGATCAGGAGCGCTCACGACTGACCATTGCCGAGGTTGCACAAGCGACGGGCTTGACGCGCGCTGCGGCGCGGCGTTACCTGATCACGCTGACGCACCTGGGCTATATGCGCCACGAGAACAAGCTGTTCTCGCTGACCCCGGCGGTACTGCGGCTCGGGCAGTCTTACCTGCATTCCGCCAGGCTGCCGCGCATCGTTCAGCCCCTGCTGTACCGCTTGGCTTACTCGCTCGGCGAAGCGGCATCGGTTGGGGTACTGGATCACGACCAGCTCGTTTGCGTAGCGGCCGTCAGCGCAGGGCAGCTGGTCTCCGCCACCCTGCAGCCAGGCACGCGCGTGCCTGCCTATTGCACGGCAAACGGACGGATGCTGCTGGGGAGCCTGCCCCAGGCGGAGGTGGACCGCTTCCTCGAACGGGCATCCCCCGAGCCGATCACCCAGCATACGATCGTGAACAAGGAGCGCCTCGCGCTCGAGATCGCACGCGGCCGTGCGCAAGGGTATGTGCTGGTCGACCAGGAACTGGAGCTGGGCCTGCGCACCATTGCTGTTCCCCTCAGGAGTTTTCGTGGCGACGTCGTGGCGGCGATGAACGTCAGCGTCCATGCGGCGCGCCTCCCCGTCGAGCAAATGGTAGAGCGCTGCCTGCCTGCGATGATCAAGATACAGGTAGAAATCGGCGCGCTGCTGTAAGCCGTGGCGGACCGTCCGGATCGCGCCAATGCCAGCCGGATCGATTCGGAATCGATCCGTGCCCTGCGCTGGGTCACGCCTTTTGCGTCCAGCGACTTCCCTATTTTTCGGCGGCATGTGCATTTTCCCTTGCCAGCGCAGGCCGGAGTGGCTAGTATAAGTCTTATATCAGGCTACCTGACATAACCGCCACTGGGAGACATGCATGTCCAAATACGAAGCGCGCTGGCAAACCGTCAAAGTCGATGTGGAGAACGGTATCGGCTGGATCACCCTGAACCGCCCGGAGAAGCGGAATGCCATGAGCCCGACGCTGAACCGCGAGATGATCGACGTGCTCGAGACGCTCGAGCTGGACGACGAAGCCCAGGTCGTCGTGCTGACCGGTGCCGGCGACGCCTGGACCGCCGGCATGGACCTGAAGGAGTATTTCCGCGAGACCGACGGCAAGCCGGAAATCATGCAGGAGCGCATGCGCCGCGACTGTTCGCAGTGGCAGTGGAAGCTGCTGCGCATGTACAGCAAGGCCACCATCGCGATGGTCAACGGCTGGTGCTTCGGCGGTGCGTTCTCGCCCCTGGTCGCCTGCGACCTGGCGATCGCCGCCGACGACGCCGTGTTCGGCCTGTCGGAAGTGAACTGGGGCATCCCGCCGGGTAACCTGGTCAGCAAGGCCGTGGCCGACACCATGGGT
>NZ_JBHSMU010000002.1:0-460 GCF_042655085.1 Massilia niabensis
CGTGTCTCAGTTCCAGTGTGGCTGGTCGTCCTCTCAGACCAGCTACTGATCGTCGCCTTGGTAGGCCTTTACCCTACCAACTAGCTAATCAGATATCGGCCGCTCCAGGAGCACAAGGCCTTGCGGTCCCCTGCTTTCATCCATAGATCGTATGCGGTATTAGCGTAACTTTCGCTACGTTATCCCCCACTCTTGGGTACGTTCCGATATATTACTCACCCGTTCGCCACTCGCCGCCAGGTTGCCCCGCGCTGCCGTTCGACTTGCATGTGTAAAGCATGCCGCCAGCGTTCAATCTGAGCCAGGATCAAACTCTTCAGTTCAATCTCTGTTTTTGACACTTTCGTGTCACTACCATTGCTGGTAGGTCGCTCACTCAAGATACTGACCGTCGCTCATTGCTGAGCAACGTTAATACTTTTGTGAACATTTGATAATTTAAGTAATCAAGAACCGAAGT
>NZ_JBHSMU010000002.1:511-27796 GCF_042655085.1 Massilia niabensis
CGCTGTTCGTAGCGCACTTTCGACACACCCAACTACTCCATTTCGTTGACCGTTTCGCAGCACTACTGCAGCAGGAGGCGCATCATAGCAAAGCTGTTTATGCGCCGCAAGTGCTTAGCATTAATTTTTAAGCTGACATTAAGAGCGCCTAACAAAACCTTCAGAGCAAGGCGCGGCGACGAAGACAGTACGCCTGTACGGCGAGGAGCTGCAACGCAGCTATGGAGGTTTTGTTAGGCGCTCTAAGTGTTGGGAGGACCGGCCACAAACCTCATGGCCGCGCTCCCCATTCCCTTCGGCCGTCCATCAGAAGGCGAAGAACCCGCCAAGCGATACGCCGTTCATCTTGTCGCGACCGCCGCCAAAACCTTTCGAGCGCGTTTGCCCGCCCTCGGCTACCAGCGTAATCGCACTGTTGAGGGCGTAATAAGCGCCGACGGTGATGTTCCGGTTCGACTCAAGGCCACCGGTGCCAACGGTATTGTCGTCATTCTCGCTCATGCCATAGCTGAGGCCGACCTTGAGCTTGTCCATCGCCTGGTACGTGCCTTGCGCGAGGAAGTGGGTGGTGCGTACACGGCCCTGGTCGGCGTCCGACAGGATGCCCAGCCCCCTGCCGCGCTGGACGTTGAGCAGCAGCCCGACCGGCCCGGCTTGGTACAGCGCACCCGCTTCGATTCCGCGCAGAGTCAGGTCAGGGGTGCCGGGCAGCTCCGGCTCGAGGCGCTGGCTTTTGACGCCGATCCAGGCTTTCAGCTCGCCTTGGGCCATGGCCTGTTGAAAAGTCAACTGCGCCTGGTACTGCGGCGTCGAATCGGCCGAATAAGCGGAGCCGGCCACGACAGGCGTGTCGGCCACCGGGCTCATCAAGCCAATGTCGACGGTGAGTCCGTTCCCCATTGCCGGCGTACTGTAGGCGATCTGGCCATACTGGCCGAAATAAGCGTAGCCGGCGCCGATGTGGCCGAGCGCAACACGGCCGCGCTGGGTGGCCTGTACCGGTGCGCCCACGCCCATCAGGGTCATGTCGTTGAGGATGGGGTGGGAGCCAAAGATGCCGTTGTCGCGCCCCAGCTTGAAGGTGCCGAGGCCGGCATTGCCGAAGGTGAAGAAGGCCTGGCGGACGTCCACCTCGCTGTTCTGGGAGATGGCGCTGTCGGTGGCGGCGTGGACGTAGATGCCGATCAGCGCCTTGATGTCGTAGCCGCCCTGTGTCGACGAGGCGGAAGTGACCAGCGCGCTGGGCAGCAGGCCGTTGCCAATCGTGGTGCGGCTGTCCTTGCCGCCGCAGCCGAGCGCCTGGCCGCCCAGCGCCAGCCCGCCGACTTCGCCGCCGTTGCAATCCACGAAGGTATAGTAGGCGTTGACGTTGCCGCCCACCGACACGTTCCAGTCGCCTGCCTTGATGTCGACAGCCAGTGCCGGCTGCATGCATGCCGCCAACGCGCCCAGTGCAAGAATCTTCTTCATCGCCATCTCCTTGTTCGGTCGTTATGGATGTGCGCATCGGTCGATGCTGCCCAAGGCGAGGGCAAGACCCGTGCCCGGCGCTTACGGGGCATAGCGTGCATTGCCGCGTTCGCTGTGCTGTGCCGTATCGGATCAAGTGCTGGGTTATCTGTGCAATTTTGGACCGTTGCCGGGAAGAGAGAGGCAAAAAAATGACGACCGCAGTCGTCATCATGGGCAAACGGCCTGCCCGGGGTAAACGCCGAGAGCGTCAGGCGGCAGGCCTGGCCACGGCCTCTGGCTCCTTGCGCGGCAGCGCGGCCGCCGCACCCGGATACAGGCGCAGCAGCGTGGCGTTGACAACCGGCTCGACAACGTTGAACAGGCGCGCGCTGGCGGCGCCCAGGTCGGGTGCGGCGCGCACTTCCTGCCACAGCGAGGCCATGCCGTCCTGCGCAGCCAGCGCCGCCTCGACCTCGCTCTGCCAAAAGGCCGGCGCCTCGCCTTCGACATAATTGCCGCGCCCGCGCCCGAAGTGGGCGACCGCGAGGTAACGCAGCACGGCGCCCACCAGCAGCGTCTGCAGGAAGGCGTCGGCAAACTGCACCGTTGGCTTGTCGCGGTCGAACCCCTGGTTGAAACCCCAGGCGGCGCCGGCCATCGTCAGGCCGCCGACGATGGCGCCCAGCAGCGCGCCGGCGCCCATCGTCAGGCCGCCGGCGGCCAGGTCGGCCGACAGCCCCGTGGCCGCGCCGGACACCACCGCACCGATCAGCCCGGCCTGGGCCTTGTCGATCGGCGCCTTCACGGCGAAATTCTCGCGCACGCGCATGTTGATCGTGGTGGCCTGGCCCGGGTCGATCTTGTGCAGGCTGAGCATGCGCATCGTCGTTTTATTGATCTCGCCGTTCAGGCGCTCGACCAGTGCGGCCATCGCCGCTTCCTGCCGCTTCTGCTCGTCCTTGCCCAGGCCGACCGCCGCGAGCGCCGAGCGGAACATCCCGCGCGCCTCTCCAGGCACAGGCTCGCTGTCGCGCGCCGCCGCCGCCACCTGCTCGGCCGTCATGCGCAGCGCGCTGGCGTAACGCTGCCGGTTGTTGGCCTCCCAGGCGGTGCGCAGGCGCGCATAGCCAGGCTGCTTGGCCGGGTCGATCAGGGGCGCGACCGCTTCATAGAACACGTGCTCGTGCACCCAGCAGCGGGCGAACGCATCGAGTGCCAGCACCTCGCGCACGACCGGAAAGCGCGCCAGGTGCCCTTTCCACTCCTGCTGCTCGGCGCCCTCGGCGGCGCCGGGACGCGGCGGCCCCATCTGGTTGAGCAGCACCACGACCGGCTTGCCCAGCCACTCGAGGATGTTCATCTCTGCCGGCAGGTAGCCGGCATCGCCCGGCGCCTCCGAGGAATTGACGAGATAGAGTACGACATCGGCCTCGTCCTTGGCCGCGCGCAAAGCCTGCTGGCTGAGCCAGAACGGGCGGTCGCGGTAGCGGTCGAACACTTCGCGCAGGAACCAGCCGATCGGGTTGCCCGCCATGGCGAGGCGCTTGAGCAGGCGTACCGAGTCGCCGAAGCCCGGCGTGTCCCACAGCAGCAGGGTGTCGCCAGCAGGGCTCGTCTGCAGGGGGTGCGCCTCGGCGAAGGTCGTCACGTGGGCGGCGTCGCGCACTTCGCCCACGTCGGCGCCGACCAGCGTGCGCGCAAGCGTGGTCTTGCCATTGTTCGTGTGCGACACCAGGGCGAACTGGATTTTGACGGCGAGCTTGCTCATGTCGTCGCTCATGTGGTCGCTCATCGCAGCTCCGGCAGGGCCAGGCCCGCGCCAAGTTCGATCGGCCGTTTGGCGGGATCGAGCAGGTTGACGACCGTCGCGGCAACACCATGGAAGCTGCAGAACTGGCGCCACAGCGCGATGCGCTCGGTAATACGCGCCTCCAGGCCGGCCTGGCCGGCGCCGCGCTCCACCAGGCTCGACTCGTCGAGCAGCACGGCCACGCCGCGTTTACTATGGCGGCCAAGGTAGTCGAGGAAGGCGCCGTGGTTTTCCTTTTCCGGCGTCGCAGACAAGCTGAACAGGGCTGCGGTCACGGTCACCCCGGCCTCATCCAGGCTGCCCTCGCCGAGTGCCTCCTTCGGCTCTTCGCCGTAGGGCACCGTCGGGCGCAGCAGCACGCGCGCCTGGGCCCCGAGCGCCATCGCGGCCACGGTCCACAAACCGCGGTCGCGCGCCTCGTCGAGCGTAAAACTGTAGGGCAGCACGCGCAGGGTCGCGGCGGTACCGGCGCCGATGCTGTCGGCCAGCCGGCGGAAATACGGATGCTCGAGCTCGAGCGGAAAGCGCCTGGCCAGGCGGCGCGCGCGCAAGGCGGCAAACAGGGCCAGCAGCAGCCGCGGCAGCACGACCAGCAGCAGGATCGTCGCGCCATACAGGTGCACCCAGCGCTCGCCGCCGACGGCCGGGGTGCGGGCGCTGAAACGCAGCGCCTCGATCTCGGCCAGCGAAAAGCCCTGCAGGTAAGGGATGAGCGTCAACACCGGCAGGAACAGCCAGGACAGTAGCGTATGGACCTGGCCGGCATCGAGGAAGGTGCTTTCCCAGCCGGCGACGTATTGGGTCAGGAGCCCGCGCCAATACAGCGACAGTACCGCGCCCAGCGCAAAGGCGGCAGCTGACAGGTGCACGGTGCGCGACAGGCGCGCGCGGGTCAGCGGTTCGCTCAGCACGGCCCACTCTTCCAGGAAGTTCGCCAGGCCGCGCGACAGGGGGCCTGGCAGCTTGCGCGGCAGTGCCGCCTTGCCGACACTCAGGCGGTGCAGCAGGCCGGGCCGCGCCCAGCCGGTCTTGCGGCCGGGGATGACTGCCCGGACGAGCAGGACCAGGTAGACCAGCAGGTTCCAGCCAATGATGAACAGGAGCGGGGCCGAAAGCAAATCGACCCGGTGCGGATCGGCGATCCGGTCCAGCAGGAAGCCGGCAACGAGCGCAAGCAGCGGCAGCGCCAGCCAGACGCCATGCAGGCCGAGCCCGCGCTTCTGGAAGGTGGCGAAGGCCGGGATGCGCTCGGCCAGGCGCTTGAGGACCTGGTCCGAGCGCTGCTGGAGGAAATGGTCCTGGGTGGCCGCGCTCTTGCTGTCGGCCGCCTGCCATGCCGCCAGCTCGCGTGCACTGCGGCTGGCGTACTTGCGGTCGTCCTCGCTCAGCACCTCATGGGCCGTGTCGGCGCTTTCGATCGAACGTACCAGCACGACACGTCGTGCAACCTGCTCATTCATGCTCGTCTCGTTTTATTGGATTGGCAACATCGCATTTGGATTGTGCCAGATTGAGGCCTGGCCCGACGCCACATGTCTGCGTCAAGGGATCGTAACAAAACTACTCATACACGATTGACTTCGGCAAGGCCGAGGGGTAGCGTCTCCGGGGTGTATTGATGAGCTACATGGAAGAGGTAGCGAAAGTACATTTTATGAACAAATACTTATAAAACAAACAAAAGACGGAGACTGACATGCAACTGCAACGCAAACTGTTGGCGGCACTGCTCACCGGCGCCCTCGCCGCTACCATGGCCAGCGTACCAGCCTGTGCCGCGATCAACCCCAACAAGCTCGGCGCCGCCTACGACGCCACCAAGGCCAACGTGACCTTCAAGGTGTATTCAGGCAAAGCGACGCGCATCGAGCTCTACCTGTACAGCACGGCGACCGGCACTGCCGAAAAAGCGCGCTACGTGATGACCAACACGAACGGCGTCTGGTCCGTGACGATCCCGACCACGACCCTCAGCAGCCAGGGTTTAGGCGGCACCCTGTACTACGGCTACCGCGCCTGGGGGCCGAACTGGCCCTACAGCGCCAGCTGGACCAAGGGCTCGAGCGTCGGCTTCATCAGCGATGTCGACGCCGCCGGCAACCGCTTCAACCCGAATAAACTGCTGTCCGATCCGTACGCGCTCGAGCTGAGCCATGACCCGACAACGCCGACCAACACCAATGGCACCATCTACGCCAGCGGGGCGCTGTACCGCAACATCGACAGCGGCAGCCTGGCGCCCAAAGGCATCGTGCTGGCCGGCGACACCCAGTCGGTCGGCGTCAAGCCGACCCGCGCGCTGAAGGACGATGTCGTCTACGAAGCCCACGTGCGCGGCCTGACGATGAACGACACCAGCATCACGGCCGCCTACCGCGGCACGTATAAAGGCGCGGGCCTGAAGGCGGCCTGGCTGGCGAGCCTGGGCGTGACCGCCATCGAATTCCTGCCGGTGCAGGAAACCCAGAACGACACCAACGACAACGACCCGAACAGCAACAGCGGCGACAACTACTGGGGCTACATGACCCTGAACTATTTTGCGCCGGACCGCCGCTATGCCTACGACAAGACGCCC
Organism: Massilia niabensis; assembly: GCF_042655085.1. Lineage (NCBI taxonomy): Bacteria > Pseudomonadati > Pseudomonadota > Betaproteobacteria > Burkholderiales > Oxalobacteraceae > Massilia > Massilia niabensis. The sequence goes on from NZ_JBHSMU010000002.1 coordinate 6,352, forward strand.
GGCGGCCCGACCCGCGAGTTCAAGGAAATGGTGAAGGCCTTCCACGACAACGGCATCAAGGTGCTGGTCGACGTAGTCTATAACCACACCGGCGAAGGCGGCGCCTGGTCGTCCACCGACAAGACGACCTACAACATCACCAGTTTCCGCGGCCTGGACAACCCGACCTATTACAGCCTGACCTCGGACATGCAGAACTCCTGGGACAACACGGGCGTCGGCGGCAACTACAACACGCGCAACCTGGTGGCGCAGAACCTGATCATCGATTCGCTCGCCTACTGGCGCGACAAGCTGGGCGTCGACGGCTACCGGTTCGACCTCGCCTCGGTGCTCGGCAACACCTGCCAGCACGGCTGCTTCAACTTCGACAAGATGGATGCGGGCAATGCGATCAACCGCATCGTGGCCGAACTGCCGCCCCGGACGGCGGCCGGCGGCACGGGCGTCGACCTGATCGCCGAGCCGTGGGCCATCGGCGGCAATTCCTACCAGGTGGGCGGCTTCCCGAGCGGCTGGGCGGAATGGAACGGCGGCTACCGCGACGTCGTGCGCCAGGCCCAGAACAAGCTGGGCAGCGCCGCGATCACGACCGGCCAGATGGCGACGCGCTTTGCCGGATCGAGCGACCTGTACGGCGACGATGGCCGCAAGCCCTGGCACTCGGTCAATTTCATCACGGCGCACGATGGTTTTACCTTGAAAGACCTGTACAGCTGCAACAGCAAGAACAACAACCAGGCCTGGCCCTGGGGGCCGAGCGACGGCGGCGAAGACAACAACAACAGCTGGGACCAGGGCGGCATCGCGGCCGACCAGCGCAAGGCGGCGCGCAACGGGATGGCGCTGATGATGCTCTCGGCCGGCGTGCCGATGATCGTCGGCGGCGACGAGGCGCTGCGCACGCTCAACTGCAACAACAACCCCTACAACCTGGATTCCTCGGCCAATTGGCTGGGCTGGACCCGCACGACGGACCAGAACAACTTCCAGGCGTTCACGAAAGCGATGATCGCCTTCCGCAAGGCGCACCCGGCCCTGCGTCCGGCCAATTTCTACTCGAGCGTGGACAACAACGGCAACGTGATGGAGCAGCTGCGCTGGTTCACCCCGAGTGGTGCCGTGGCCGATGCGACCTATTTCAACAATGCGGCCAACCATGCGATCGCCTGGCGTATCGACGGTACCGAGTTCGGCGACAGCGCCTCTGCCATCTATGTGGCGCATAACGCCTGGAGCGCGCAGGTGAACTTCACGCTGCCGTGGGCCGGCACGGGGAAAAGCTGGTATCGCGTGACCGACACCTGCACCTGGGCCGAAGGCGCCTCGCAAGTGCAGGCGCCGGGTACCGAGGTGCTGGTTGGGGGCGAAAACACGAACTATGGCCTGTGCGGCCGGGGTACGCTGGTACTGATCGCCAGGTAAACGGCTTCTTTTGCTGTGATCGGGTGGCGCGCGCAGCGCCACCTTAACGACCTCTTCCAGGAACTCCACCATTGACCACAGTTGGCGAGGAATGTTCCCGCTGATCGAAGCATTGCTGATGCCGCTCTGTACTGCGCCAAAGTAAGGCGTATGCAGAGTGGGCAGGTGTTAAAAAATATGGGAAACCGTTCGACAATTAGCTAGTAGAACGGTGTATTCTCCACAACAAATCGGGTGTCCAACTCATATAACAGTCCATAAAGTGACAGTGGCCAGCGCCAGCGCGCGGCGCTAGTCACGGACCCAGGAGACAGCATGTCGAAGTTTGCCGTGGAACACGTCAAGCGCGTCCATTCGGTCGTCCACGACCGGATTGGATCGGATCGGGTTGGAGCCAACCGGATCACCCGGTCCTGGATCCGGTGTCTCAACGAATACCAGCTCGACCCCGGCAGCTGCGCCGACCCGGAAGTGGTCGCGCCAGTCGAATTGCAGGAGCGCCAGGAACGGCTCGCCGACGTGCAAGCCGTCGCCAAGGTCGAGATGGCGAACCTGTACCAGCAGCTGGCCGGCTCGGGTTATGCGATCATGCTGACCGACAGCGAAGGCGTCCTCCTCAATTACTTCGGCGACCCCGGCTTTACCCATGCCGCCTCCAGGACCGGCCTGATGCAGGGCGCGGTGTGGAGCGAGCGCGTGCAGGGCACGAACGGCATGGGCACCTGCCTGGTCGAGCGCCGCCCGCTCACCGTGCACCAGGACGAGCACTACCTGTCGCGCAATATCGGCCTGTCCTGCGCCGCGGCCCCGATCTTCGACCATGGGGGCGAGCTGGTCGGCGTGCTCGACGCGTCCGGCGAATCGCGCCTGGCCCAGCAGCACACGCTGGCCCTGGTCAGCATGTCGGTGCAAATGATCGAGAACCGGGTGTTCCTGCACCAGTTCCGCCACGACTTCATCCTGCGCTTCCACAACCGTCCCGAGTTCGTCGGCACGCTGAGCGAAGGCGCCATTGCGCTCTCCGTGACCGGCACGGTGCTCGCCGCCAGCCGCGCGGCCCTGTCCCTGCTCGGCTACAGCAGCCCGCTTGATGTCGTCGGGCGCGACATCTGCGAACTGTTCAACCTCACCTTCTCCGGGCTGGTCGACAGCAGCGTCAAGCGCGCATTCCACCCGGTGCCGATCTTCGAAGTGCGCAGCAACGCCCGCTTTTTCGCGGTGGTCTACCAGCCGGTGGCATTGGGCAGTACGCGCCGCCCGCAGCGCAGCAGCGCGGCACTCCCCGAACCCGTGCCGCGCACCGCGCTCGACGCGCTGCAGCTTGGCGACCCGGCCATGCGCGCCAACATCGAGACCGCCAAACGCGTCATGGAGCGCAACGTGGCCGTCGTGCTGCTGGGCGAAACCGGCACCGGCAAGGAACGCTTCGCGCGGGCGATGCACCTGTCCGGCAGCCGCGCCAGCCGTCCTTTCGTCGCCATCAATTGCGCGTCGATTCCGGAGTCCCTGGTCGAGAGCGAACTGTTCGGCTACCGGTCGGGCGCGTTCACCGGCGCCAGCAAGGAGGGGCAGCGCGGCAAGCTCCTGCAAGCCAATGGCGGCACCCTGTTCCTCGACGAGATCGGCGACATGCCGGTCGCGCTCCAGGCGCGGCTGTTGCGCGTACTCGAGGAACGCGAGGTGGTGCCGCTCGGCGGCGAAGTGCCGGTCAAGCTCGACATCCGCCTGATCAGCGCTACCCATTGCGACCTCGCCCAAAAAATCGAGAGCGGCGCCTTCCGCGAGGATTTGTACTACCGGCTGCAAGGCGTCACCTTCACCCTGCCGCCGCTACGCGAACGCGTCGACCGTTGCGCGCTGATCCGCCAGCTGGCATTCGAAGAAAGCGATGCCGGCAGCCCGGTCGAGCTCGACGACAGCCTGATGGCCCTGCTGGAGCGGCAGCGCTGGCCCGGCAATCTGCGCCAGCTGCGCCACCTGCTGCGCACCATGATCGCGCTGCGCGAAACGGACCGCCTCACCGTGCATGACCTGCCGCCCGAATTCCGGCACAACCTGGCCGGCAGCGGGACGGTTTCCGGCACGGCAACGGGTATGGCGCACGGCATGAGCACGGCTGCCGTGCCCGGTACCGGGCCGGCCTCCATTCATGCTGCAGCGCCTGCCGGCACGATGGACGCCGGAGCGGACGCCAAGGCGGAGGCCAAGGCTGAAAACCGCCTGAATGCGTTCGAATGCGCGGAACGCGAGGTGTTGCTACAGGAGCTGAAACGCCACCAGTGGAACCTGAGCGGCGTGGCCCGCGAACTCAACATCAGCCGCAACACGCTGTACCGCAAGCTGCAACGCCTGAATATCGAGCATCCCGACAAATCGCTGTTCCATTGAGCCATGAATGCCCCGATGGATGGAGCCATGCAATTCCCGAAGCAGGCCCCGGCGCAGGTCCCCCTGCCGGCGCGCTATACCGGTACCGCGATCGCCCTGCACTGGCTGATTGCGCTGCTGCTGCTCGGCCAGTTCGCCTTCGGCCTGATGCTCGAGGACATCCCGCGCGGCACGCCGGAACGCAGCTATTACGTCAACCTGCACAAGAGTAGCGGCATCGTGATCGGCCTGCTGATCCTGCTGCGCCTCGGCTGGCGCCTGACGCACAAGCCACCTCCCCTGCCGGCTTCGATGCCGTCCTGGCAGCGCCGCGCCGCCCGCGTCAGCCATGTCGCACTGTACGTGTGCATGCTGGCGATGCCGCTGTCGGGCTATCTGGCATCGAATTTCAGCAAGCACGGCGTCAAGTTCTTCAATGTGGTGCGCTGGGCGCCCTGGGGACCGGACGACAAGGCCCTGTACGCCTTTTTCAACGGCGCGCACCACCTGTTCGCACTGCTGCTGGCCGTGCTCGTTGCCATCCACGTGCTCGCGGTCGCGAAGCACACGCTGGTCGACCGCGACCGCCTGCTGCTGCGCATGTGGCCGTGGCGTGGCGCGCCTGCCGTTGACACCTCTTTCAAACCGCCTGTGGAGACCCGATGACCATCCTGCCGATCCACCACCTTGCCGCCGCCATGGCGCTGGCTTCATCCCTTGCCACGCTGCCCTCGACCGCCCTTGCCGCGCCACTGGCCTATGTACCGAACGAAGGCTCGGGCACGATTTCGGTGATCGACACGGGGAGCGACCAGGTGGTGGCGGAACTGCCCGGCGGGTCCAAGCCGCGCGGTCTTGCGCTCGGCCCGGACGGACGCTGGCTGTATGTCAGCGACCAGCCGAACAACCGCCTGCAGCTGGTCGAGCTGGGCGCCCGCAAGCTCGGCCCCACCGTAGCGCTGGGCGAGTCGCCCGAAGGCGTCTCGATTTCCCCGGACGGACGCTGGGTGGTGGCCGCGATCGAGGGCAAGAACGAGATCGCCGTGACCGATACCCGCACCAATGCGCTGGCGTTTTCCATCCCGGTGCGCGGCAAGAATCCCGAACACGCGGTGTTCAGCCCGAACGGTCGCCTGCTGTTCGTCAGTGCCGAGGAAGGCGACGCCGTCGACATCATCGATTTTGCCGCCCGCAAGCAGGTGGCCCAGATCGCGGTTGGCGCACGCCCGCGCGGCATCGGCTTTTTGCCGGACAGTAGCCGCGCCTATGTCGCCGCCGAAAATTCCAACGAAGTCTTCGTCATCGATACCGCCAATTTTGCCGTCGTCACCCGCATCAAGGCCGGGCTACGCGCCAACGGCATCGCCGTGCACCCGAGCGGCAGTGTCGTCTACGTCTCGAACGGCGGCGACGCCAATGTGTCCGTGATCGACACGAAGAGCAACCAGGTAGTGGCGACGGTGCCGGTGGGCCAGCGCCCCTGGAACATGGCGCTCACGCCGGACGGCAAAAAACTGTACGTCGCCAACGGCCGCTCGCACAACGTGAGCGTGATCGACACCGCCAGCCGCACCAAACTGCGCGACATCGCGGTCGGCAAGCTGCCCTGGGGTGTGGTGATCAGGTAGGGGCGCTGGGCTCGAAGCTGCCGGCGTCGAAGCTGCCGGCGTCGACACTGCCGACATCGACGCTGACCACGCGCCGCCTGGTGGGCAGGGCCGGCATCGCCGGCCCCTTCAACAGGTCGATCACCAGACCGGCCGGGTTGCAGCCGATCGAGGCATGCAGTCCCGCATAGGCCGCGGTCAGGCGCGGATTGACATCGAGCACCACGGCGCCACGATCGGTGAGGATGATGTCCACGCCGACATAACCCCACAGGGTCGGCAGTGCGGCCGCCACCTGCTGCGCCAGGCGCTCGAGCGCGCCGTCGGCATCGATCAGTCCATTGACGGTACTGCCCAGGAAATGGAAACGGTTGTCATGCACCACCACGCGCTCCTGGTTGCGCGCCAGCAGGCGCGCGGCGCCGTCGCAGCAGAGCAGCGATAAACTGCCCAGCTTCCCCGCGACAAAGGGCTGCAGGATATAACCTTGAACTGCGCTGGTGCGGATCCATGCGAGCGCGGCGGCGCGATTGCTGAACAGGCGGGTGTCGACGCAGCCGGCGCCGTCATCGGGCTTGACGACCCATGCGCCCTCGCCTGCCGGCAGGGCGGCGTGTGGCCGATAGGTGGGCACAGTCGGCACCCCGCCCTCGGCCAGCGCCCGCGCCACCTTGAATTTGCTTGCGGCGACCCGTACCGCACCCGGTGCACTGCCCAGCAGGATGCGCTTGCCGCGCAGGATGTCGCGCGACAGGTTTTCCAGCAAGCCGTCGGACTCCGGCGCCAGCGGCCACACCGCGTCCGCCGTCTGCACGCAGGCAGCGAAGCGCTCGGCGAAGGACGGACCCGGGGGTGCAAGGCCCGGTCCGGGCCCGCGCAGCGTCGCCATCGTGCACACCTCGACACCCGGCACGGTTTCAAGGTCGGCCACCAGGGCATCGATCAGCATTTCACCCTGCTGCGTGAATGCGCGCGGCAGCGCGCGTGCCGTCTGCCCGCCCTCCATCACGTAATCGAAAGCAAACACTTTCAAGGGCGCCATCGTCTGACTCCGGCTGGTTCGATATCCAGGCATGCGCCGAACCGACGATCAACCCCGCGGTTCGGTGACCTTGACCAGGGTGAGCGTCTCATCGATGACGGGTAGTGCCGTGCCTGGCTCAGCCTTGCCGGGCTGCCTGGATGCCTTGGTTGCCGGCGTTGTTGCCTGGGTTGCTGCCGGGCCGGCGGCACGCCGCGCGGCAGCCCCGGCGGACGCTGCCCCGGGCTTTGCCGCATCCGGCGCCGCCGTGCGCGCCACCACCGTGCCCGGCGCTGGCCCGCTTGCTGCATTGGCCAGCGTGGTGCTGACCCGGTACACGCCGCCGGGCACATCATCGCTGAGAACGAAGGTATAGGTCTTGCGCACATAGTTTTCGAAGCGCGCATGCAGCGGATCGTCCAGGTAGGGCTGGATACGCACCGCCTTTGCCTCCACGGCCTTGCCCCCGTAAGTGATGCGCTGCGGCGTCACCTTCGCACCGTTGGCCAGGGCGAGGCGGATGCGTTTGCGAAAATACCCGACCGACCCGCCGGTCAGGCGCTTCATCTCGGCGATGTCGCGCTCGAGGAAGCCGAGCAGCACCGGGTTGCCGTGCGCGTCGTCCACTTCCGGCAGGGCCTGTTTGCGCGCGCCGGTCAGGAAGCGCAGCACGGCGTGCAACTGTCCCTTGTTGCGCGAAACGTCGAGCTGGACGCTGTCGGTAAAGGCGGGCTCGACGTTGCTCTGCCTGCGGAACTCATAGACCAGGGTGGTCGGCGCCTTCATCCGCGCCAGGTGATCGGTCTCGAACAACAGGACTTCGGCAGGCGAAATGGGTTGGGCGCAGGCCGGCCCGAGCGTGCACAGGGCCAGGAGCGCCGCGCCAAGGCGGGAGCCAGGGCGAAATCCCGGGCGGGACCTACGGCAGCGATCGCGTTCTCGCCTTGGCGGCTTCCACGCCACGAGCTGTGGCGTGCTGCTTGCCGGAATGCTCATGGTTTCCTCGACGGTTGCGAAGCGGCTGCCACTGCGGCCTGCGGTTCGAGCAGCGGCACGCCATATTGCGTGAGGATGGCGCGAATCTTCCCCTGGTTCGCGGCGATCAGGCCGTCGATACGCTGGCGGAAGTCCTTGTCGGCATGGCGCACCCCCATCGCGATCTCGAAATCGAACTTCAGTCCCGGCTGGGGGGCCAATGGAACGGCGACGATCGGGGTGGCCCCGGTATTCCTGGCGAAATAGCCGGCAATCGGCCCCCAGGCAAACGCCACGTCGATCTTGCCCCCGGCCAGGTCCTTCTCGATGATTTCACCCGGATACTGGTCGGCGTCGCCGGTCTGGCTCTGGTACCACTCGACCTGTTCCATCAGGCCGTGTTGCAGCAGCCAGTCGGTGACGGGCGAACCCGCGAAGGCGCCGAAGCGCAGTTTCTTGCGTTGCCCGGCATCGAGCGCCAGCAAGTCGTCCAGGCTGCGCACCCGGTCCAGTCCCTTGCCCTTGACATAGGCCATGGCGTAGGTGGACCGGTAATACGGGCGCGTGGTCGCGGCCATGTCGAAGCCCTTCGGGACGCCAATGACCAGGTCGCACTTGAAGCGGTCCGAATTTTCTTCCTTGGCACGCAGGGTGTTGCGGATGAAGCCCATCCGCTGGGGGAACCAGGTGTACTCCAGCTTCCAGCCCAGTTCCTGCGCCAGCAGGGCGGCGATCTTGTTCTCGAAGCCGGCCTGCGCGCGGTTCGACAGCGGCAGGTTGTTCGGGTCCTCGCAGACCCGCAGCACCTTGTCCTGGCCGGGTGGGGGGGCGTCCTGGGCGCTTGCCGGGCTGCCCAGGCAAGCCAGCGCACAGGCGCCGCCCGCCAGCAGTGTTCGCCAGCGCCTCGTTCGGCACGGCCGCCAGTTCATTTGCCCATCTCCTGGAGCCGGCCGGGCTGGATGGCGCCATCCGAGCGTCCCTTCAGGTAGGCGTACAGGCTGTCGATGTTTTCGCTCACCATCTTGCTGGTATCGAAATTCGGCATGCCCTTCTCGATCCGCCCCTTCAGCACGGCAGCCTTGAATTCGTCCTTGCTGAGTACTTTCAGGCTGTCCACCAGCGACGGGCCGACCATGCCTTCCTGCGCGGCACCATGGCAGCGCTCGCAGGCCATGGCTCGCCAGGTTTTCCAGCCGCTCAGGGTGTGCGCATCCACCTTGTTGCCTTCCACGACCTTGTAGGGAGCATTATCGGCGGCGACGGCAGGGGCCGACACCAGTCCAGGCAGGGCGGCCAGGGTCCAGCAGGTGGCCGCGGCCACTGCGTTTTTCGTGAGTCTGTTCATATTTATTCCCGGGAAACGAGGCACGGGTGCCGGCGCCTGGGGCCGGCCCCCGTTTTCAACAGTTTTCAATACAATCTGCCCGGCCAGCCTTGGCGGCGCGCCGGGCGGCTGCTTACTTGCGCATGGCCGTGGCTTGTCCACCCACTACGCGGTCCGGCAATGCAAACACCGTGAGTACGCCACCGAGCTCGGTGTACTTGGCCAGGTCCTTGTAGCCACCCACCGCGCCCAGGCCCTCCGTGCCCTTGGTCAGGCCCGCCGCCAGGCCGATACCAGCCCATCCGCCAATACCCGACAGCACGCCGATGTACTGCTTGCCCTTGTATTCCCAGGTATGGACGTTGCCGATGATCCCGGACGGCGTCTTGAACTTCCACAGCTCCTTGCCGTTGAGGTCGACCGCCTTGATGTGGCCTTCCAGGGTGCCGTAGAACACGACGTCGCCGGCGGTGGAGAGCGCCCCGCTCCAGACCGAGAACTTCTCGGGCTTGGACCAGACGATCTTGCCGGTGCCGGCATCCCAGGCGATGAAGTTACCCAGCCCGCCGTGGCTGCCCGGCGCCGCATACATCGAGAGCGTCGCGCCGACATACGGCTGGCCGGCCGTGTACTCGATCTGGTACGGCTCGTAATCCATGCAGACGTGGTTGGTCGGCACGTAGAACAGGCCGGTCTTGCGGTTGAAGGTCGCCGGCTGCTGGTCCTTGGTGCCGAGCGCTGAGGGGCAAATCCCCTTCGAATTGAAATCGGGACCGTTCTTTTCGGTGCTGTACTTATCCACGACCTGCGGCCGGCCGGTCTTCATGTCGACGTGGGTCGCCCAGTTGACCTTCGGATCGTATTTTTCCGCAATCAGCAGCTCGCCACTGACGCGGTCCATCGTGTAGGCAAAGCCGTTGCGGTCGAAGTGCACCAGCGCCTTTCGTGGCTGCCCCTTGACCTTGATATCGGCCAGGATCATTTCGTTGACGCCGTCATAATCCCACTCGTCGTGCGGCGTCATCTGGTAGACCCATTTCGCCATCCCGGTGTCGAGGTCGCGCGCGAAGATGGTCATCGACCACTTGTTGTCGCCAGGGCGCTGGCGCGGGTTCCAAGTGCTCGGGTTGCCGGTGCCGTAGTACATCAGGTTGGTCGCCGGGTCATAGCTGTACCAGCCCCAGGTAGTGCCGCCGCCCAGTTTCCACTGGTCGCCCTTCCAGCTTTTCAGCGAGGAGTCCGGCCCAATCGGCGCCATCCTGCCGTCGGTCCAGGTCATGGTTTTCGCAGGATCGACCATGAGTTCGTTGTCGGGTCCCGTGCTGTAGGCTTTCCACAGCACCTTCCCGGTGTTCATGTCGTGCGCCGTGACGCGTCCGCGCACCCCGAATTCGCCACCGCTGATGCCGGTGATGATCTTGTCCTTGAAAACGTGGGGCGTATTGGTGGTGGTTTCGCCGATCTTCGGATCGCCCACCTTGTTCTTCCACAGTTCCTTGCCGGTCTTGGCATCGAGCGCCACCAGCGTGGTGTCGGCCTGCTGCAGGAAGATCTTGCCATTGGCGTAGGCAACGCCGCGGTTGACCGTGTCGCAGCACATTACCGGGATCACGGTCGGATCCTGCTTCGGTTCGTACTTCCAGCGGATGCTCTGGTCTTCCAGTGCGATCGCAAACACCTTGTTCGGGAAGGGGCTGTGGATGTACATGGTGTCGCCGATGACCAGCGGCCCGCCTTCGTGGCCGCGCAGCACGCCGGTCGAGAAGGTCCAGGCCACTTGCAGGTCCCTGGCGTTCTGGGCAGTGATCTGCTTGAGCTCGCTAAACCGGTGGTTGGCAAAGTCGCCGGACTGCATTGCCCAGTTCTTTGGGTCCTTGGTGAGCTTTGCCACATCCGAATCGGCAGCCATCGCCGGTCCGGCAGCCAGTGCCAGGCATGGCCACCAGTGGATGAGTCTCTTTGCGAATGACATGATGAAGTCTCCTATGGATTTTTTTAGCGGTCCGACCAGTCGGCCTTGCAAAACCTCAGCGTGGGGATCGCCCCACTCTTACACAGCACATAACATGCCAATGCGGTGCCAGTGACCCGATGGGGCATGGCTGTGACACCTTGTTCAGATTCGAGACAAGTGCTGGTGTGCCTTGTGTCATCCATGACGCAACACCAGTCCCGGCAATGCATCACCGTGGCGCCACATAGCAGGCCTTGTTGGCCTCGGCCTGGATCGCCTTGTACTTGACGGCCATCTCCTTGACCGGTGGCGGGTCGCGGAACACCGCGCCGCGCTCGCCGGCCATGGTCTGGTTGCGCAGGGAGGTCGACATCTCGAGGTATTCCTCGTGCGTCATGGCCTTGGCAATGTGATCGATGACGCAGGAGCATTTGTAGAGGTATTCGTACTTGCTTTCGTGCTTTTGCATGCACTCCAGCACGTACTCCACGCGGCTGCTGGTCGGGAAATCGTTGGCCTGCGCGGCCGGTGTGGCAAACGCGGCAAGCAGGGTCGACAACAGCAGCCAGTGCGATCGCATCATTCTTCTCTCCAGTATCCGGTTATCTCGAAACGCTATTCGCAGGGGTGATCGAGGCCGATGGCCTCAATCACGGGTTCACCGGGCGCCGCCCACCCTGCGTCCTGCTGTAAAGGCCTGCACCTACGCTTCCTGCAGCACCCCGCGCGCCTTGGCGACATGGGTCGAAATGGCATCCATCAGCGCCGGCGACAGCGCATCGTAGGGTGGCAAGCCGAGCTCGGTCAGGCGGGCCCGCACCGCCCCCATCTTCGACGGCGGGAAGCCGGACTCGATAATCGAGGACACGAAGGCGGCAAACTCCGGCGGCGCCCAGCCGCTCTCGCGCGACAGTTCGGTGTGCACGAAGTCGAGGCCATGGAAGGGGTGCGCCGTGTTCTCGATGCGGCCATACATGTGCACGCCGCAGTCGCGGCAGGCATAGCGCTGGATCGTGGCGGAGGTGTCGGCGATGGCGAGCTTGTCGGCATTGGCGGTCACCGTGACCTTGTCGCGCCCGACCACGGCCACCTGGGAAAACAGCGCCCCGGCCGGCTTCCAGCATTTGGTGCAGCCGCACACGTGGTTATGCGCGACCTGGCTCGCGAGTTCCACCGTCACCGGATCGGTGGCGCAGCGGCAGGTCAAGGTGCCGCCTGAAAAGTTGGGCGCGGCCGGCGGGATGCCGTTGTCGACGGCAGGATGGATTTTTATCTGGCCGCCCGCGTCGCTGCTGATGTCATTGCTCATGTTGTCTCTCCCTGTTGGTTGGTCCAAAAAACGTCTTGCGTTCAGTACAGCACCACCGAACGGATCGATTGCCCGCTCTTCATCAGCTCGAAGCCCTCGTTGATGCGCTCGAGCGGCAGGGTGTGCGTGATCAGGTCGTCGATGTTGATCTTGCCGTCCATGTACCAGTCGACGATCTTCGGCACGTCGGTACGCCCGCGCGCGCCGCCGAAGGCGGAACCCCTCCACTGGCGGCCGGTGACGAGCTGGAACGGCCGCGTGCTGATTTCCTGGCCGGCGGCGGCGACGCCGATGATGAAGGACTGGCCCCAGCCTTTGTGGGTGCACTCGAGCGCCTGGCGCATCACGGTCGTGTTGCCGACGCACTCGAAGGAAAAATCGGCGCCGCCGTCGGTCAGCTGCACGATGTGGTCGACAATGTTGCCGACCTGGCCAGGGTTGATGAAATGGGTCATGCCGAACTTGCGGGCCATCTCTTCGCGCGCCGGGTTGAGGTCGACGCCGATGATCTTGTCGGCACCGACCATCTTCGCGCCCTGGATGACGTTCAGGCCGATCCCGCCCAGGCCGAACACGACCACGTTCGCCCCCGCCTCGACCTTGGCCGAAAACACCACCGCGCCGACGCCGGTGGTGACGCCGCAGCCGATGTAGCAGGCCTTGTCGAAGGGCGCGTCCTCGCGGATTTTCGCCAGCGCGATTTCCGGCACCACGATGTAGTTGGAAAACGTCGAGGTGCCCATGTAGTGGAACAGCTGCTGGCCGTCGAGCGAAAAACGGGAAGTCGCGTCAGGCATGAGGCCGCGGCCTTGCGTGGAGCGGATCGACTGGCACAGGTTGGTCTTGCGCGACAGGCAGAATTTGCATTGGCGGCATTCCGGCGTGTACAGCGGAATCACGTGGTCGTCGCGCTTGACCGAGGTGACGCCGGGGCCGGTCTCGAGCACGACGCCGGCGCCTTCATGCCCGAGGATGGCGGGAAAAATGCCTTCGGGGTCGGCGCCGGACAGGGTGTAGTAATCGGTATGGCAAATGCCGGTCGCCTTGATTTCCACCAGGACCTCGCCGGCGCGCGGGCCTTCGAGGTCGACTTCGGCGATGGACAAGGGTTCTCCTGCTTTCCAGGCAATGGCTGCTCTCGTTTTCATGTGGCCTTCCGTGTCGTAAGGGATTGCGGTGAATGTGGTGCGGCGCTCGCCCCGCCCTGCAGCTGGTGCATTTCTTCATCCTCGAACAGGCGCGAGCGGGTGAGGAAGCGTTGTCCCGTCCCGTTATCGAGCGAGAACATGCCGCCATTGCCGGGCACCACGTCGATGATGAGCTGGGTGTGCTCCCAGTAGGCGAACTGTTCGGCGCCCATGTAGAAGGGCACGCCATCGAGGCTGCCGAGGCAGACGTCGGTGTCGCTGACGGCGAATTCGCCAGCCGGGTAGCACATCGGGGCGCTGCCGTCGCAGCAGCCGCCGGATTGGAAGAACATCAGCGGGCCATGGCGCTCGCGCAGCTGGCCGATGAAGGCCAGTGCGGCGGGCGTGGCAACCACCCTTTCGGGTGGGCCGTTCATTGGGCGCTCGGTCTGCATGCTCAGAAAAAGCCCAGTGCCTTCGGGCTGTAGCTGACCAGCAGGTTCTTGGTCTGCTGGTAGTGGTCGAGCATCATCTTGTGGTTCTCGCGGCCGATGCCCGACTGTTTATAACCGCCGAACGCGGCGTGGGCCGGGTACAGGTGGTAGCAGTTGGTCCAGACACGCCCGGCCTGGATCGCGCGGCCGACACGGAAGGCGCGCGCTGCGTCGCGCGTCCACAGCCCGGCGCCCAGGCCATACAGGGTGTCGTTGGCGATGCGCAGCGCGTCGGCTTCGTCCGTGAAGGTCGTCACGGACACCACCGGCCCGAAGATCTCTTCCTGGAAGATGCGCATTTTATTGTTGCCCTTGAACACGGTCGGCTGCACGTAATAGCCGTCTTTCAGGTCGCCATCGATCGACTGGCGCGCGCCGCCGGCGAGCACCTCGGCGCCTTCCTGGCGGCCGATGTCGAGGTAGGACAGGATTTTTTCCAGCTGCTCCTGCGAGGCCTGGGCGCCGAGCATGGTGCTCGAGTCGAGCGGGTTGCCCTGCTTGATGGCCGCGACGCGCGCAAGGGCCCGTTCGATGAAGCGCTCGTAGATCGATTCCTGCACCAGCACGCGCGACGGGCAGGTACACACCTCACCCTGGTTCAGCGCGAACATGGCAAAACCTTCCAGGCATTTATCGAAGAAGTCGTCGTCCGCATCCATCACGTCGGCAAAGAAGATGTTCGGCGACTTGCCGCCCAGTTCCAGCGTGACGGGAATCAGGTTTTGCGCGGCGTAGCCCATGATCAGGCGCCCGGTGCCGGTTTCGCCGGTAAAGGCGATTTTTGCGATGCGTTTATTCGATGCCAGCGGCTTGCCCGCTTCCAGGCCGAAGCCATTGACGATGTTGAGCACGCCCGGCGGCAGCAGGTCGCCGATCAGTTCCGCCAGCACCATGATCGAGGCCGGCGTCTGCTCCGCCGGTTTCAGCACCACGCAGTTGCCGGCGGCGAGTGCCGGGGCCAGCTTCCAGACCGCCATCAGGATCGGGAAATTCCAGGGGATGATCTGCCCGACCACGCCCAGCGGCTCGTGGAAGTGGTAGGCGTAGGTCTCGTGGTCGATCTGCGCAATGGAGCCTTCCTGGGCGCGGATGCAGCCGGCGAAATAGCGGAAATGGTCGATCGCCAGCGGAATATCCGCCGCCGTCGTTTCGCGGATCGGCTTGCCGTTGTCGATGGTTTCCGCCGTGGCGAGCATGGCCAGGTTCTGCTCCATGCGGTCGGCGATGCGGTTCAGGACGAGGGCGCGCTCGGCCTGCGAGGTCTTGCCCCAGGCCTCCTTCGCGGCGTGGGCCGCGTCGAGCGCCAGTTCGATGTCCTCGTTCGTGGAGCGCGCCACTTCGCAGAACGGCTGGCCGGTGATCGGGGTGATGTTGGGGAAGTACTCGCCCTTGACAGGCGCCACGAACTTGCCGCCGATGTAGTTGTCATAACGCTGCTTGAAGGGATTGGCAACGCCCAGCTTGCTGATGTCTGCGAGATTCATGTCATCCTCTTTTTCAGAAAATAGTGTTTGGCCCCTGGGCGTGAACGGCGCCTGTGTGGGTCTGTGTGGCCTGGCTGGCGTTCCGAAACCTTCACACTGCCGTGGCAGCTGTCCCGATCCTGGGACAGGTGTGCCGGTTTGCGGTGTCGCTGGCCCGGGGTCGGCCCCGAATTCGGCGCCTGGCACGCCCAGTCCACGTTCAATGCAAGCGCCGTGCCACCGGGTTACCATGGCAAAGTTATTGCTTGAATAGCACTTGGGGCAGTGCCAAGGGCGAGCACTTCCATCCCACACCGTTATCGGAGACACGCATGCAGCAGCAACCATTTCCCTCCCGGCGCCGCGCCATTGCCGCGCTGTTCGCAACCGGCGGCGCCGCGTTCGCAGCCCACGGCAGCGCCATGGCCGCCGACGAGCAACTGCAGCAGGCCACGCCCATGCCGGTCGTCATCGTCACCGGCAGCCGGATCGAGCAGGACAGTTTCGATTTCCCGGGCGCGATCGACAATGTCGACGCGGCGCGCATCGGCGACACCCAGGTGCGGGTCAATGCCTCCGAGGCGCTGGCCTCGGTGCCCGGCCTGGTGGTGCACAACCGCGAGAATTACGCGCAGGACCTGCAAATCTCGTCACGCGGCTTCGGTGCGCGCTCGGCCTTCGGGGTACGCGGCGTGCGCCTGATCGCCGACGGCATACCGGCCTCGATGCCGGACGGCCAGGGCCAGGCCGCAACCTTCAACCTCGACCTGGCCGAACGCATCGAGGTGCTGCGCGGGCCGTTTTCCGCGCTCTACGGCAATCACTCGGGCGGCGTGATCCAGTTGTTTACACGCGAGGGCGGCGGCCCGCCGGCGTTAGAGACCACTGTCTCGGGCGGCAGCGACGGGCTGCGCAAGGTGGACATCAGTGCCCAGGGCGAAGCCAGCGGCATCAAATACCTGCTCGACGCCTCGCGCTTCGATACCGACGGCTACCGCGACCACAGCGCTGCGCGCCGCGACCAGGGCTTTGCGAAGCTGAGCATGACGCCGAGCGACACCAGTCGCCTGACCATCACCGCCAGTACGCTGACCCAGGACGACACGCAGGACCCGCTGGGCGTCACCTGGGCCACCTTCCAGCGCGACCCGCGCGCCGGCGAAATCGACACCACGGACCCGCAAACGCCGCAGCGCACGCTGGCCAAGCGCTACAACACGCGCAAGAGCATCGAGCATACCCAGGCGGGCGCCACCTTCGAGCAGCGTTTCGGACAAGACCGCCTGCGCCTCACGGCCTGGGCCGGCAACCGCCAGGTGCTCCAGTACCAGGCGTTCTCGCGCGGCTTCCAGGCGCCGCCTACCCATTCGGGCGGCGTGATCGACTTCGACCGCGACTTTTACGGCGCCGACCTCCAGTGGATGACGGTGCGCCAGGTGGCCAACGGCAAGCTCAGCACCACGTTCGGGGTCGAGTACAGCCGTTCCGAGGACGACCGCCAGGGCTACGAGAACTTCATCGGCAACGAGTTCGGGGTCAGGGGCGCGCTGCGGCGCGACGAGATCAACAAGCTGTCGAACTTCGACCCGTATGTGCAGACGCAATGGGAGAGCGGCCCCTGGACGCTGAGCGCCGGACTGCGCCGCAGCAGCCTGGACGTGGAAGTAAGCGACCGCTTCCTCGCCAACGGCAACGACAGCGGCGGCGTCGACTACAGCAAGTGGACGCCGGTCGCGGCCGTCATGTACAAGGTGTCGCCGCAGCTGAACGTGTATGCCAGCGCGGCGCGCGGCTTCGAGACGCCGACGCTCAACGAACTGTTCTATTCGGCCGGTGGGACCGGCTTCAACTTCCGGCTGCAGCCAGCCGTCAGCCGCAACATCGAGGTCGGCGCCAAGGCCAAGCTGGGGGACAACACACGGGTCGAGGCCGCGCTGTTCCAGGTGCGCACCGACGACGAACTGGTGGTCGAGACCTCGGGCGGTGGGCGCACCAGCTACCGCAACGCCAGCGAAACGCTGCGCCGCGGCGCCGAGCTGTCGCTCGACAGCCAGCTTGGGGCCGGTTTCAGCACCCGGGTCGCGCTCACGCTGCTGCGCGCCACCTACGAGACTCCGTTCGGCAGCGTCGCCGCCGGCAGCCGCCTGCCGGGCGTGCCGCGCGCGAACCTGTTCGGCGAGCTGGCGTGGAAGGACGCCGGCGGGCGCTTCGGCGCCGCACTCGAGACGATCGCCAGCAGCAAGGTGTATGCGGAAGATACCAACAGGGAACAGGCCGCGCCCGGCTACGCGGTCGTCAATGCACGTGTGCAGGCGCGGCAGAGCGTGGATCGCTGGCGCTTCAGGCAGTTCGTGCGGCTGAACAACGTGTTCGATCGCAGCTACGTCGGCTCGGTCATCGTGGGCGACGCCAACCGGCGCTATTACGAAGCCGCGCCGGGACGCCAGTGGATGATCGGCATCAGCGCGCAGTACACCTTCTGATCGTTTAGAAGGTGTAGCGCAGGCCCGCCACGATCGAGCGTGGCGCGCCTGGCGCGACGAAGCGTGCATGCGCTGCGTCCACCGGGCCCTCGTGCGGTGCCAGCAGGCGGCCCTGCGGGAACAGGTCGGGCGCCACCGCGCCGAAGGTTTCGTAGCGCCGGTCGAACAGGTTATTTACGCGCGCGAACAGCTCCCAGCCCGGCGCCGGCCGGTAGCTTGCCCGCAGGCTCACCAGCACATGCCCGCGCACGCGCCAGTCGGCACGCTCCGGTTCCTCGCCTGGCTCGGGATCTTCGACCAGTCCATCCTCATTCCCCTGGGTGACCAGGCTGCTTGCCGCCTGCAGGTCGAGGCCGACATCGGTCCGCGCGCCTGCTTTCCAGTCCAGTGTCAGCTTGCCGCTGTGCCTGGGCAAGCCCGCCAGCCGCGTGCCACGGCGGACCTGCACGTTGCGGGCGCCCGTGAACAGTTCGTCGTCCGCATCGTACTGCGCTTGCAGATAGCTGTAGGCCAGCCGCACCTCCAGGCGCCCGAACTGCTGCGTGAGGGTGGCATCGAGCCCCTGGTGGCGGGTGCGCTCGACGTTGGCGAAATACCCCTGGCGCGACGGGGCGCTGAGGAACAGGATATCGTCCCGGTTGCTGGTGCGATGCAGGGAAACGACATAGCGCCCCCCCTCAAGCCGTCCGCGCACCCCGGCCTCCAGCGTGCGCGCGATCACCTGCTTCAGGTAGGGGTCGGCCTGCAAGCCAACCGGCAGGCGGCAGGGATTGTCCGGATCGGCGCAGCCGAGCTCGATGACGGTCGGCACCCGGTTGCCCTGGGCGATGTTGGCAAACACGGTGGTCCCGGCACCAAGCTGATGGGTGAATCCGAGCGACGGGTTGAGCCGGGTATAGGTAAAACTTTCCGCCGGCTGCAGTCCGCGCTCGTTGGTGAGCGTGTTGTCGACCCGCGCGCGGTTCAGGCGCGCGCTTGCGGTGAGCTGGGTGGCCGGCGACAAGGCGCGGCTCGCGGCCACATACACCCCGAGGGCGCGCGAGCTGCCGGTTACGGAAGCGTCGGGCTCGCGCTCCTCGCCCGGGTCGCCGATCACTTCGCGCGTGGAACTGATGAAGGCCTCCTGCTCGAACTGGGCATAGTCCGACTTGCTGTAGTCAAAGGTGATGCCGGCGTCGAACCGGTCGCCACCGCGCCGCGTGCTGAAGGCGGCGCTTATTCCCCGGCCCTGCTGGCGGGTGCTGGTGGTGTTCAGGACGCCTGGATGCAGCGCAGCGCCCTCGGCGCGTGTGAACCCGCATCCTGATGCGTCGAGTGCGGCGCCATCGTCATCGAAACCGTCCTCGCAATCCTCAACATAGTCGTCGTAGGCTTCGCTGAGGTCGCCATTGACGGTATCGCGGCGGCTGTTGCGCAGGTAGGCGGTGGCCGTGACTTCGCTGTCCGGGCTCAAGCGGTGGGTGACATTCAGCGTGCCCTGCCCCAGGCGATTGCGCGTGGTGTCCGGATGGGTGTAGACGGCGTGCCGGTCGTCTCCGTACAGGGAGTCGGGCAGCAACCCGTTGCCGCGCAGGCGGCTGCGGCCGCCGAGCAAGGCCAGGCTCCAGTCGGTGTCCTGCTGCGAGCGGCCGATTTTAAGGAGCAGGTTGCCCAGGTGCCCATTCGAATGGTCACGCCAGCCGGTGTCGTCGAACCAGGTGGCGCCGACGAAGCTGTGCCATCCCCCATCGCCATGCCAGCCGTGGGCGAGGTCGGCGCGGCGGCGGCCGCGGTCGCTGAACGACAGGCCGGCTTCGCCGCCGGGATGGCTGATGCCTGATTTGGTATTGAAAGCGAGTGCACCGCCGAGCGTATTGAGGCCATACAGCGGGTTGGCACCGGGAACCAGCAACACGCTGCCGATCGCCGCCTCGGGCAGCATGTCCCAATTGACCACGTCCCCGAACGCTTCGTTCACCCGCACCCCGTCCAGGTAGACGGAAATTCCCTGTGCGCTGCCCAGCACGGGCGAGGCACGAAAGCCCCGGAAAGTGACATCGTTCTGGAACGGGCTGCCGGACACCTCGTTGGCGTTCACGCCAGTCAGGTTGCGCGTCATGAATTCGGCCAGGTTGTCCCCGCCGGCCTTGCGCAGCGCCTTGCTGGTGACGAGCTGCACCGGGTAGGGCAACAGGTCGCGTTCGATGCCCAGGCCCGGCAAGGGCGCGATGCCGATGACTTCGACACGGGCGATCTCGCCTTGGGCGGACGCGGGTTCGGCATGGACGCAAGGCGGCAGCAGCGTGGCAGCGACGAGACAGGCAAGACAAGTACGCGTCGGCGGGTGGTTCATGGCCTGGGGGCGTGGAGGCAGAAGGCTGGAGGCGGCATGCGGGTTCCGTGGAGTTGATCGGATCGATCAGGCAGGTGCAAGCGGCATGCCATGGCTGAAGCGGGCATGCGCGTGCACGGTTGCGCAAAAACGGAACAGGTGTTGCGGCGCGATTGTCACGCCAGGTGAACAGTCCGCTTCAGTGTCGGCCGCCGCGGTGGCCCCAGCCGCCGCGGTACCCTGAGCCGCCGTGGCCGCGCCAGCCGTGTGCGTGACCGTGACCACGCCACCCGTGTCCATGGCCGCGCCAGCCATATCCGTGATGCTTGCCGTAATATCCGCCATGGTGACGGTGCTCGTAAAAGCCGAAGTTCAGGGAAACGGGCGGGCCGACGTAAGTTGGGTAGCCGTAGGCCGGATAGCCGTAGGTGGAATAGCCGTAGGCCGGGTAGGTGTATCCGGCATAGTACGGATCGTAGACACAGCCGGCGAGACCGCCTGCCAGCAACAGTGCGGCGACGAGCCGCCAGACTGCGCGCCTGCTTCGAGTGTCCATGTCAGCGCCCTCCACCGCCAGCAACTGATTCCAGTCTAGCCACGGCCACGGGGTTTGCAACGTCGACGCTGTAAGCGGGTGTAACACGCAGGCTGCGCGGCTGTCAAAAGACATGGGGATAGCGCCGCCGGCAGCGATAGGCCGTTTCCCCTGGCGAACCGGCGCCGCCTTGCGCGCCCTTGGCGAAGACGGAGGCGACGATGAGCCTGTCCCTTAGCTCGTCCGATTTCAGCGCCGGAGGCGCAATCCCCGTACAACACACATGCGACGGCGGCGACCGTTCGCCGTCACTGTCGTGGTCGGGCGTGCCGGCCGGTACGAAAAGCATGGCGCTGGTGGTCGACGACCCGGATGCGCCCGACCCGGCGGCGCCGAAGATGACATGGGTGCATTGGGTGCTCTACAACATTTCTCCAGAAACACCCGGGATGGCCGCCGGTATTCGTGAATCGGCGCTGCCGGCGGGAACACGGGCTGGGCTGAATGATTGGAAAAACACGGCTTACGGCGGGCCCTGCCCGCCGGTCGGCAAGCACCGCTACTTCCACAAGCTGTACGCGCTGGATGCCGTGTTACCGGATCTGGGACACCCGACAAAGAAACAACTGGAACAGGCGATGCAGGGCCACGTTCTGGAACAAGCTGAACTGGTCGGAACGTATCAGCGGCCGGATGCGCTCGGCTAGCAGACGCCAGAATAAGGTCTCGAGAATCGAGCGTAAAAAGCAAGGGACGAAAAAAAACCCGCTCAGATCACTGAACGGGTTTTTTCTTTATAACTAGCCTGACGATAACCTACTTTCACACTGGTTGCAGCACTATCATCGGCGCAAAGTCGTTTCACGGTCCTGTTCGGGATGGGAAGGGGTGGGACCGACTTGCTATGGTCATCAGGCTTGACTTGTACGGGCAGCGTTCACGTGAACGTGGCCCTGAATCTGGAAGAAGTAATGTTTGGGTAGTAGAGGTTCAACAAACAGCACACTGTATTCTCATCTATAACCTGCCAAGGTTATAGGGACAAGCCGT
>NZ_JBHSMU010000003.1:0-548765 GCF_042655085.1 Massilia niabensis
CAACATCCAAAGGGTAACGAAAAAGGCCGTAACCCTGTCAACCTATCTTAGGACGAGACACTCAGGCGTTTCTACAATTGTCGTTGCGATTCAATCTGCGCACGTAAGACTTCGGTAAGCGAACGCCCGTAGGGTAGCGCCAGCCTCAGGAATGCAAAGCCGGGCATCACTTAAAATATCAGGAGACACAACAATGGATCAAGACATCGTGCAGCGGGTGAAGGCCGATCCCGATTACCACAAGCTCGTCAGGACGCGTTCGCGCTTCGGCTGGACCCTCACCTGGGCGATGATGATCGTCTATTACGGCTTCACGCTGCTGGTGGCCTTCAACAAGGAATTCCTGGGTACCCGCATTGGAGACGGTGTCATGACCTGGGGCATCCCGCTCGGTCTGTCGGTCATCGTCTTCACCATCGTGGTCACCGGCATCTATGTGCGCCGCGCCAACAGCGCCTATGACGAACTGACTGAGGCGGTCAAGAAGAAGGTGCAAGCATGAACACCACCTTGCGCAACTTCGTCGCGGCAGTCGCAATCGCTGCGTCCGGTGCTGCCATGGCGGCGCCTGATCTCGGCCAGGCGACCCAGCAGGCCACCAACTGGACCGCGATCAGCATGTTCGCGGCCTTCGTCATCTTTACGCTGTTCATTACCAAATGGGCTGCGGCCAAGACCCGCTCGGCGTCCGACTTCTACACTGCGGGCGGCGGCATCACAGGCTTTCAGAACGGCCTGGCGATCGCGGGCGACTTCATGTCGGCCGCTTCCTTCCTGGGCATTTCGGCGGCCGTGTTCCTCGACGGCTTCGACGGCCTGATCTACGCAATTGGCTTCCTGGTCGGCTGGCCAGTCATTACCTTCCTGATGGCCGAGCGCCTGCGCAACCTCGGCCGCTTCACCTTCGCCGACGTCGCCGCGTACCGCTTCCACCAGAAACCTATCCGCGTGTTCGCGGCCTCGGGCACTCTGGTAGTGGTGCTGTTCTATCTCATCGCCCAGATGGTCGGTGCGGGCCAGCTTATCAAGCTGCTGTTCGGCCTCGAATACTGGATCGCCGTCGTGATCGTGGGCGTCCTGATGATGGTCTACGTGCTGTTCGGCGGCATGACAGCCACTACCTGGGTGCAGATCATCAAGGCCGTGCTGTTGCTGTCGGGCGCTTCGTACATGGCCTTCGCGGTGCTGGCGCAGTACAACTTCAGCCCGGAGAAGCTGTTCTCCACCGCGACCGAAGTTCACAGCAAGGGCTTCAGCATCATGGGGCCGGGTAATTTTGTGAAAGACCCGATCTCAGCGATTTCCTTCGGCATGGCCTTGATGTTCGGCACCGCCGGCCTGCCACACATTCTGATGCGCTTCTTCACCGTCCCGAACGCCAAGGAAGCGCGCAAGTCGGTGCTGTGGGCCACTACCTGGATCGGCTACTTCTACATCCTCACCTTCATTATCGGCTTCGGCGCGATCGTGCTGGTAGGCACCAACCCGGAGTTCAAGGACGCAACGGGCAAACTGCTGGGCGGGAACAACATGGCGGCAGTGCATCTGGCCAAGGCCGTGGGCGGAGACATCTTCCTCGGCTTTATCTCGGCAGTGGCCTTCGCCACCATCCTGGCAGTGGTGGCAGGCCTCACCCTGTCTGGCGCATCGGCCGTTTCGCACGACCTGTACGCCACCGTGTTTGCCAAGGGCAAGGCTACCAGCGCCAGCGAGCTGAGAGTCTCGAAGCTCACCACCATCGCGCTCGGTTTCATTGCAGTGCTGCTGGGTATCGCGTTTGAAAAGCAGAACGTAGCCTTCATGGTATCGCTGGCGTTTGCGATTGCCGCCTCGGCCAACTTCCCGGTGCTGTTCATGTCGGTGCTGTGGAAGAACTGCACTACGCGCGGCGCGACGGTCGGTGGCTTCCTCGGCCTGGCGACGGCCGTGGTGCTCACTGTAGTGTCGAAGTCGGTGTGGGTCGACGTGCTGGGCAATGCAGAAGCGATCTTCCCCTACACCTCGCCCGCGATCTTCTCGATGGCAGTCGGCTTCATCGGTATCTGGCTGTTCTCGGTCACCGACAGCAGCCCACGCGCTGCCATCGACAAAGCGGGCTTCGAGGCGCAGGAAGTGCGCTCGGAAACCGGTATTGGTGCGGCGGGGGCCAGCGGCCACTGATCCGGATCGCATTCGTTTGAACCCGCTGCGGCGGTAAAGCCGTTCAGTTGAAACTGAACGGCATTTTTAGCTTGTGGCGGTCAACACCACTCATCTCTGTTAACCTTGCGTAGCCTGTCTTTACCCCTTGAACCCCCTCTCCAATGATGGCAAACTGACAGTCCAGCATGCCCTCTCACCCAGGAGAACAACGATGACAACCATGACCGGCGGTACCGGCCCTGCAGTAAAACAGTTCGGTTCGAAGCAGTTGCTGCGCGTCGTTCTCGCCACTGCGGCGATCCTGCTGATCCCCTTCGTGGCAATGCAGTTCACCGGCGAAGTGAACTGGACCGCGAGCGATTTCGTGATCATGGGTGTGCTGCTGTTCGGAACCGGTCTCCTGCTCCAGTTTGCTGCAAACAAGATCCGTAGCAGCAAAAGCCGCCTGATCGCCATTGGCGCGATCGGCCTGGCCTTCCTCTTTGTGTGGGCCGAGCTGGCCGTGGGCATCATCGGCAGCCCGTTCGCCGGTTCGTAAGCGCTCTATTCCGCGTTGAAGAGGCCGCCTGTCAGGCGGCCTTTTTTCATTTCCTCGTCCCAGTTCCCCCATCCTCACAAATCGTATTTCAACTCCGCCAGCCAGGTGCGTTGCGGGTAGGGGTGGAAGTTCCAGTACCGATAATTGTTGAGGTTATCGACACCCAGCGCCACGCTCCATTGCGCGTTCAGCCGGTACGTCGCCCGCAGGTCGGCCGTGAAGTAGCGGCTCGAACCCTGGTAGGCGAAGCCGTTCGGGTCGGAATTGTCGAGCGTGGAGAACTGCTTTCCGCTGTAGCGGGCCGCCAGCGTCAGCGCCATCCGGTCGTTGACGCGGTAACTGGCGACACCGGTGGCGCGCCACTCGGGAATGCGCGGCTGGCGCTTGCCGATGCTGGCCGGGAACTTGTCGTTGCGTTCGATGGTCGAGTCGGTCCAAATGAGGCTGGCGTTCAGGTCCAGTCCCGGCCAGCGGACGTCGGTCGCGCCGTAGGCGAGCTCGACGCCCCGGGTATCGATCCGGCCGACGTTCTGGACGTTGGTGACGTTGGGCGTGACGAGCACGTTCGTCTGCGAGTACAGGGCGTCGCGGGTGCGCTCGCCGAAGCTGGTGAAGCGCAGCGAGCCCGTATCGAGCTTGCGCTCGGCAGTCAGCTCCCCGGTCCAGGACCGTTCCGGCGCCAGGTTCGGATCGTTGTTGATCAGCACACCGGCCCCCGTCACGCCGCCCTGGTACAGCTCGGAGACGGTGGGCATGCGCA
This sequence comes from Massilia niabensis, assembly GCF_042655085.1. NCBI lineage: Bacteria > Pseudomonadati > Pseudomonadota > Betaproteobacteria > Burkholderiales > Oxalobacteraceae > Massilia > Massilia niabensis. The sequence continues at coordinate 3,441 of NZ_JBHSMU010000003.1, forward strand.
CCGCGCGCCCGAGCGAGGCCTTCAGTACCCAGTCGGGCCTTGCCTGCCAGGCGAGCGCCGCCTTGGGGGATGCCCAGTTTTCGCTGCGCGCCTGGTGCGTCACCGTGGCCGTCGCATTCGAGGTGCGCCCGCCGCTGGCCTCCCAGCGCTCCAGGCGCAGCCCGAGCACGGCCTTCCAGCTGGGAGCGAAGCGCCAGGTATCCTGGACAAACAGGGCCTGGGTGCGGGTACGGCCGCCGAAGGCCTGGTTGCGCGCGCCGGGCGCGCCGTCGATCCAGTTGGCCGTGGCGTGTTCGATACTTGCCAGCTCGTAGGCTTCGCGCTGGTAGCCGAATTCGACGATGTGGGCGCCGCCCATGCCCAGCGGGCGCCACACGCCTTTCGCGGAAAAGGTGTTCCAGCCGGTGCCGCTGCCGTCGACGATGCGCCCTGCCCCATTCACGAGCGCGCCCGGCAGCGCCACGGTGGCGGCGCGCAGCCGGTCCTCGCTGTAGTCGTACAGGCTGCCGGCCAGTTCCCAATCAAACACGCCCCTGGCATTGCTCTTGATTGAGAGACCGTGCATCACATGGCGCAGGTCCTCGTTCGAGAGGTTGAAGTCCGTCTGGCCGAGGGTATAGGTACGGCCATTGATCGTGACCGGCCCGCTGTAGACCGGCTGGCCGGTGCCGCGCAGGTAACTGTCGGGCCGCCCTTCGGAGTCGTTTTGCCACAGGCCGAGCACATAGGTGGCGCGCACTGCCGGCGTGAAGTCATAGGCCAGCTTCGCCTTCAGGTGGTCCTGCACCGTGTCGTATTGGGTGGCGGTGCCGAGGATGAGCCAGTCGCGGTAGCCGCGGTCCTGTGCCGGCACCGCACCGGTGACGCTGTCCGGATTCGGGCTGGCCACGCCGGCGCCAGGTAAGCGCGTAATAAAAGTTTGCGGCTGGCCGGAGCTGTCGTTGCGGCTGAGGTCGATGAACCAGGACCACGCGCCCTGTCGGTCGCCGAGCGAGATGCTGCCCTGGCGGCCGGTAAAACTGTCGCGGGTGTTGTAGAGCCGGAACGGCTGGTGCGACAGCGACAGCTTCGCATGCGCTTCGAAGCGGCGCGGCATGCGGGTGACGTAATCAACGACCGCGCCGACCGAATTGCCGCCATAGGCGGCAGAGAAAGGACCGTAGAGCACGTCGACCCGTTCAATCTCCGTCGGCGTGACCATGCCCCAGCGCGGCGCGAAGGTGGCGCCGTTGCCGAGGTAGTTCGACAGCAGGATGCCGTCGGCATACACGGCCGAACGCGCACTGTTGCCGGTGCCGGACGCCCTGGTTGACAGCACGGCGTGGTTGTAGTCGCCGATGTAGCGTTTGCGCACCAGCAGGCTGGGCAGGTATTTGAGCGCGTCTTCGGCATCCGTGGCATTGATCGTGCGGGCGATATCAAAGGCGGTGATGCCTTCGATCGTGGTCGGGATCTGGGTCGGCAGCGAGCTCGGGCGGTTGCCGGTGATGATGACGGTGCCCATCTGCTTCACGGGTGCGCTGGTGGACGTGGTGTCGTCCTTGTCCTGGGCCGCGGCAGCGCCCGAAAATGCGGCGAGGATGGCGAGCGCAAGGGTGGTTTTTTCCGGTTTCATGCTGCTCCTGTTCGTACGTGGGCACGACGCAAGGCGCGCGCGGCGATATGCGCGCGGCATGCGGCTAAGGCATCAGTGGCGAATCAGGAAACGACCGGTGGCGCGCGCGACCTGGTCGCGGCCCAATGAAACAATGGTTCGGGCGCCCGGTAAAACAGGGATGGAAAAACGGCCCCGCCAACGGCAGCCAGTCGTGCCGAGGTCTGCGGCAACAAGTCCGGGGCGTGATGCCCGTCCGAGCAGAACGGGCAATGCTTGACAGGATCGACGCCCAGGTCGACTCCCGTGGCATTCACCTCGGTCGCCGTGTGACCGGCAGCGTGACAGACCGGAAAATCGACAGCTTCCGGCGGTGTGTGCACCGCATGCGACAGCGATGGCGCAAGCGTGCCGAACAGAATCGTCAGGCAGGCGATCCAGTTAATCAGCGCATGTCGGAGAAGCCGGGTCATGCGTAAAGTATAACGAAAGCCCGCGCTTGCGGGCTTTCGTAAACCTCATGCTACAGGCGTTTAAGCCGATTCCTTGAGCTGGTCGAGGATGGCCGGGTTTTCCAGCGTCGAGATGTCCTGCGTGATGGTCTCGCCCTTGGCCAGTACGCGCAGCAGGCGGCGCATGATCTTGCCCGAGCGCGTTTTCGGCAGGTTGTCGCCGAAGCGGATTTCCTTCGGCTTGGCGATCGGGCCGATTTCCTTGCCGACCCAGTTGCGCAGTTCCAGCGCCAGCTTCTTCGCCTCTTCGCCGGTCGGCCGCGCCTGTTTCAGCACGACAAAGGCGCAGATCGCCTCGCCCGTGGTGTCGTCCGGCTTGCCGACAACCGCCGCTTCGGCAACGATCGGGTTGGCCACCAGCGCCGACTCGATTTCCATCGTGCCCATGCGGTGGCCCGACACGTTGAGCACGTCGTCGATGCGGCCGGTGATGGTGAAGTAGCCGGTGTCCTTGTTGCGGATCGCGCCGTCGCCGGCGAGGTAATACTTGCCGCCCAGCTCTTCAGGGAAGTAGCTGGTGCGGAAGCGCTCGGGATTGTTCCAGATGGTGCGGATCATCGACGGCCACGGGCGCTTCACGACCAGGATGCCGCCCTGCCCGTTCGGCACGTCGGCGCCCGCCTCGTCGACGATCGCCGCCATGATGCCCGGCAAAGGCAGCGTGCACGAGCCCGGCACCATCGGCGTCGCACCCGGCAGCGGCGTGATCATGTGGCCGCCCGTTTCGGTCTGCCAGAAGGTGTCGACGATCGGGCAGCGTTCCTGGCCGACATTCTTGTAGTACCACATCCAGGCTTCCGGATTGATCGGTTCGCCCACCGAGCCCAGCAGGCGCAGCGAGGACAGGTCGTAGTTCTTCGGATGCACTTTCTCGTCCACATCCGATGCCTTGATCAGGGAACGGATGGCCGTGGGCGCGGTGTAGAAGATCGACACCTTGTGCTTGGCGATGGTGTCCCAGAAGCGGCCGGCGGTTGGGAAGGTCGGCACGCCCTCGAACACGACCTGGGTGGCGCCGACGGCCAGCGGGCCATAGGCGATGTAGCTGTGGCCGGTGACCCAGCCGATGTCGGCGGTGCACCAGAAGACGTCGTTCGGCTTGATGTCGAAGGTCCACTTCATCGTCAGCGCAGCCCACAGCAGGTAGCCGCCGGTCGAGTGCTGGACGCCCTTCGGCGTGCCGGTCGAGCCCGAGGTGTAGAGGATGAACAGCGGGTGTTCGGCCTCGACCCATTCCGGCTCGCATTCCGTACTCTGGCTGCCGACCAGGTCGTGCAGCCAGATGTCGCGCCCTTCGGTGAAGGCAATGTTGCCCTTGGTGCGCTGGTAGACGATGACGTCGCGGACGGTATCGCAGCCGCCCATGGCAAGCGCTTCGTCGACGATGGCTTTCAGCGGCAGCGACTTGCCGCCGCGCTGTTGCTCGTCAGCCGTAATGATGGCGACGGCGCCGGCGTCGATGATGCGTTCCTGAAGCGACTTGGCCGAAAAGCCGCCGAACACGACGGAATGGGTGGCGCCGATACGGGCGCAGGCCTGCATTGCGGCCACGCCTTCGACCGACATCGACATATAAATGATGACGCGGTCGCCCTTCTTGATGCCGCGGGATTTTAGGCCGTTGGCGAACTTGCAGACGCGCTGGTGCAGGTCGCGGTAGGTGACGTTGGTGGTGGCGCCGTCGTCGGCCTCGAAGACGATGGCCGTTTTCTCGGCGTTGCCGTTGAGCAGGTTGCGGTCGAGGCAGTTATACGAAGCGTTCAACTGCCCGTCGGCGAACCACTTGTAGAACGGCGCGTCCGACTCGTCGAGCGTATTGGTGAAAGGCGTTTGCCAGTCGAGGTGTTCGCGCGCGAGGCGCGCCCAGAAGCCCTCGTAGTCGCTCGCCGCTTCCTGGCACAGCTTGTCGTACGCTTCCATGCCGGAGATGGCGGCATTCGCCGCGAACCCGGACGGCGGCGGGAACACGCGGTGTTCCTGCAAGCCATGGTTTTCCTGGTTGGTCTCGTTCTCGGCCATGCTAGTCTCCATATAGTAGTAGTTTGCCAGACACCATAGGCGCGGCCGCTTACTGAACCCTTACAGCGCACCTCCCTATTCAGGTGCGATTTTACCAACGCCAGAGCATTCCGACGCGGCCATCTGCAACCGTGCCAGAGAGGTGTAAAATGATGGGCTGTATTTTGTCCGAATCCTGGAGTTCAGCTCGATGTCGCAATTGCCCCCGGTAACACCAGCTGCCAAGCTTACCCCCCTGAACAACCTGATTTTCGCCAGCCGCTGGCTGCAGCTGCCGCTCTACCTGGGCCTGATCCTGGCGCAGTGCGTCTACGTGTTCCACTTCTGGGTCGAACTGAAGGACCTGATCGGCGCCGCCCTCGGCAATGTCGCCTCGCTGAACCACATCCTGGACGTGGTGACCGTACCCGGCTCTGTCCGTCCAACCAAGCTGACCGAGACCACGATCATGCTGGTCGTGCTCGGGCTGATCGATGTGGTGATGATCTCGAACCTGCTGATCATGGTCATTGTTGGCGGCTACGAAACCTTCGTCTCACGCATGAACCTGCAGGGCCATCCGGACCAGCCGGAATGGCTGTCGCATGTGAATGCCTCAGTCCTGAAAACCAAGTTGGCTATGGCGATTGTCGGCATCTCGTCGATCCACCTGTTAAAAACCTTCATCAATGCGGGCGCGTACGAGCCCACGGTGCTGGTTGCGCAGACCGTTATCCATAGCGTATTTTTGCTTTCAGCCCTGGCAATTGCCTATACCGACCGCATCGTGACCACGACGCACCAGTCCAAGCCTCATTAACATCCATCCGAGAATTGTCATGACAGTCATTAAACAGGAAGACCTGATCGAATCGGTCGCCGCCGCGCTGCAGTACATCAGCTACTACCACCCGGCCGACTACATCGAACACCTGGCGCGCGCCTACGAGGCCGAGCAGAGCCCGGCAGCGAAGGACGCGATCGCCCAGATCCTGACCAACTCGCGCATGTGCGCAGAAGGCAAGCGCCCGATCTGCCAGGACACCGGCATCGTCAACGTGTTCCTGAAAATCGGCATGGGCGTGCGCTTCGAAGGTTTCAGCGGCAACGTCACCGACGCCGTCAACGAAGGCGTGCGCCGCGCGTACAACTTCGCCGACAACAAGCTGCGCGCCTCGATCGTGGCCGACCCGCATTTCGAGCGCAAGAACACGAAGGACAACACCCCGGCCGTGGTCCACATGGAACTGGTCGAGGGCAACACCGTCGACATCCGGATCGCGGCCAAGGGCGGCGGCTCGGAAAACAAGACCAAGTTCGTCATGCTCAACCCGTCGGACTCGCTGGTCGACTGGGTGCTGAAGACCGTGCCGCTGATGGGCGCGGGCTGGTGCCCGCCGGGCATGCTCGGCATCGGCATCGGCGGCACCGCCGAAAAGGCGATGCTGATGGCGAAAGAGTCGCTGATGGAAGACATCGACATGTACGAGCTCAAGCAGCGCGGCCCGCAGAACAAGCTGGAAGAGCTGCGCATCGAACTGTGCGAGAAGATCAATGCGCTCGGCATCGGCGCCCAAGGCCTGGGTGGCCTGACGACCGTGCTGGACGTGAAGATCAACATGTACCCGACCCACGCGGCTTCCAAGCCGGTGGCGATGATCCCGAACTGCGCCGCCACCCGCCACGCGCATTTTGTGCTCGACGGCTCGGGCCCGGCCTATATCGAACCGCCTGCGCTGTCGACCTGGCCGGACGTGCAGTGGACCCCGGACACCGAAAAATCGAAGCGCGTCGACCTGAATACGCTCACGAAAGAAGAAGTCGCTTCGTGGACGCCGGGCCAGACCCTGCTCCTGAACGGCAAGATGCTGACCGGCCGCGATGCCGCCCACAAGCGCATCCAGGACATGCTGGCCAAGGGCGAGCCGCTGCCGGTCGACTTCACGAACCGCGTCATCTATTACGTCGGCCCGGTCGACCCGGTGCGCGAAGAAGTCGTGGGCCCTGCCGGCCCGACGACCGCGACGCGCATGGACAAGTTCACCGACATGATGCTGGAAAAGACCGGCCTGATTTCGATGGTCGGCAAGGCCGAGCGCGGCCCGGCGGCGATCGAAGCGATCCAGAAGCACAAGTCGGCCTACCTGATGGCCGTCGGCGGCTCGGCTTACCTGGTGTCGAAGGCGATCAAGTCGGCGCGCGTCGTCGGTTTCGAGGACCTGGGCATGGAAGCGATCTACGAGTTCGACGTTCAGGACATGCCTGTCACCGTCGCCGTCGATTCGACCGGCACCTCGGTGCACAACACCGGTCCGAAGGAATGGTCGGCGAAGATCGAATTGCTGAAGGGCATTCCGGTCGCAGTCGTCTAAAGAACGTAGCGTGGACGGCTCGTAATTCAGGCCCCCGGCCTGAATTACTCCACGCGTTCAACGCACACCTGCGTCCCTTATGACCCCACTTCCCCCCTCCCCCGACGCCCCCATCGGCATCTTCGATTCCGGCGTCGGCGGCCTCTCGGTCCTGCGCCACATCCGCGCGCAGCTGCCGCATGAACACCTGATGTATTTCGCCGATTCCGGCTTCGCCCCCTACGGCGACAAGCCCGAACACGTCGTCACCGAACGCGTGCTCGCCATCGGCGCCTTTTTCCATGCGCGCGGCGCCAAAGCCATCGTCGTCGCCTGCAACACGGCCACCGTGGCTGCGATTGCCGTGCTGCGCGAGCGCTACCCGGGCATGCCGATCGTCGGCGTCGAGCCGGGCCTGAAACCCGCGGCCGCCGCCACGCGTAACGGGCTGGTAGGCGTGCTGGCCACCGAGCGCACCCTGGCGGGCAGCAAATTCCTGCTGCTGCGCGACCAGATCAGCGCCGCCACCGGCACCCGCTTCCTGCTGCAACCCTGCAATGGGCTGGCCGACCAGATCGAATTCGGCGAGCTCGAATCCGACACCACCGACGCCCTGCTGCGCCGCTTCGTCATCCCCCTGCTCGACCAGGGTGCCGACACGCTGGTGCTCGGCTGCACCCATTATCCGCTGGTGCAGGCCTCGATCGAACGCGTGATCGCCGCGCACACGCCGCGCCCCGTGACGCTGGTCGACACCGGCGAGGCCGTCGCGCGCCAGCTCGAACGCCTGCTGACAGTTGGCGCCCTCGCCCGCGCAGCCGACGAGCCAGGCACGGCACGCCTCGATGGCTACACGAGCGCCAGCGCGACCGCCTTGTCGGCCGCCTTTGCCGGCCTGCTCGGGCTCGATCCGCCGGTGCACGAGGTGCCGCCCGAGGGTGCTGGCGCGATCTTGACCCGACAGAACAATTAGATTTGCCAATTTGCTTGAGGGTTTGTATAATCTCGTTCTGTCGCAGCATGCTGTGGCAGAAAAGCAAGACAGTGGTGGCTGTAGCTCAGTTGGTAGAGTCCAGGATTGTGATTCCTGTTGTCGTGGGTTCGAGCCCCATCAGCCACCCCAAGAATTCGTAGTAAACAGAAAGGGTTACATGCTTCGTCGTGTAACCCTTTTTTGTTTTTCCCTCCTGGTGGCCAAGCGCCAGGTAACCCGCCACCAGTAAACCGACATGAAAAAATGCCAGTCATACGAATGACTGGCATTTTTCGTTTCCGGGGCGGTTTCGCCAGCCCTGCCCGATCAGTAACGGTTGCCGTTGTTCGGGCGCGCATCGACACGGTTCGGGACGCCGTCATTGTCGCGGTCGCGATCAGCGCGGTTCGGGACGCCGTCGCGATCACGGTCGCCACGGACCACGCGGTCGCCGCGCTGCCAGCCGCCGCGCTCCATGACCCAGCCGTTACGGTCGCGGCGCCATTCAGGACGGGCATACACGTAACCTGGACGGACTTTCTCGTAGTGACCGGCAACCCAGGTGTAGCGGCGACCAGTCCAGTCCCAGTAGCCCGGCACCCATTCGAAGCCGCGGCGCGCTGCGGGAATCCGTTCGGCGCGCAATGCTGGCGGGGCCTTTTGCACGACGATGATCTCGGTCCTGGTTTGCGCCTGTGCCTGCGCCGGGGTGAAGGCGGCGGTGCTGATCAGGGCGGCTGTGATGGTGATGAGGATTCGTTTCATGGTAGTGCTCCTTTTGGTTCGGTGAGCTCACTATAGCCAAGGGTTCTTCCGTCCAGTAGCACTGATGCAAGTTCTTACAGGCGATACATTATGCGACCCGCCGGCAAGATTTCGATAACACATACTTGGGTTCGCGCAGGCGGGCACCAGGATCGCCATTCGCTCGCAACGAACAGCCGGCACAAGCACATCTCCCAGTCATTAGCGATCTTTGAAGCAAGTGCTCGAAGGTGTGCGACCGCTGAGTAGGGTTTTAGTTCCACTGCTGGGTTAGAGCGAGATCATGGTCGAGTTAGAGACTGGGCCTACAGTGAGCCCTTGTGTTTCCTCAACTCCCTATCCAAAAGGCTCTTATGACATTCATGCCCAGCCAAAAAGCTCGCCTGCAACTGGCCGGCTTGCTCGCACCGGCCATCGCGGCGCTGTGCGCCGGCGCCGCTTCCACCAACGCGGCAAGCGCACCGGCGGCGGCTGCGGCGCCTGCGGTCGAATACAGCGTCATCAATCTCGGCCCGGACGCAGTGATCACGGTATTGAACGGGCGCGGCCAGGTCGCCTTCGCGAGCGGGCCGTCCGACGCACCATCCAACTGGTTCTTTGACGGCAGCCGCGTGCATGCCCTCGGGTCGTTGGGCGGGTCCTATACCTTGCTGAAAGGGGTGAACAACCAGGGCGTGGTCGTCGGCCAATCCCAGGATGGGTTGTCCAACTACCGCGCGTTTTCCTGGACCGTCGCGGGAGGCATGCGCGCCTTGCCCGGTCCGACACTGGCCGATGCGCATGCCATCAACAACCGCAACCAGATGGTGGGGGCGGTGCGGGCGGAGGGGCAGATGTTCTACACCCGCGCCAACCGCTGGAATGCCGACGGCACCCTCACCCGCCTCGGCCCGCCGCCAGCGAGGTTGTCGGCGGCCGTGGCCATCAACGACAGTGGCGTGTCGGTCGGCGATTCCGAAGTCCAGTTCCAGGACAGCCGCGCTATGGTGTGGGATGCGGCCGGCAAGGCCACGGACCTGGGCAAGTTCGGCGGCTCCCAGTCGACCGCCAGGCACATCAATGCGAGCGGCCAGGTCCTTGGCACCTATTACAAGGATGGGCGCGGCATCGGCTTTCTCTGGAGCCGGAAAGGAGGCATGGTGCGGGTCGGCCCGGATGGGGGCGACCAGCATGTCACCGCGCTCAACGACAATGGCGAAGTCATCGGGAACAACCTGATCGTGGACAGCGACCCTGCCTACCGCTACAGCCCCTTCATCTGGTCCATGGCGCGCGGCATGCAGCCATTGCCCGTGGCCGGGGCGCCGGACGGCAGGGTCCAGGCCCTGAACAACCGGCGCCAGATAGTGGGCTACATCGAGCGCACGCCTGAGGACGTGGGCAGCCGGCGCGCCGTGTTGTGGAACGATGCGGCCAATCCAGTCGACCTGAACACCCGGCTCTACCGGGCTCCGGCCGGACTGGTGCTGTACGCGGCAAAAGCGATCAACGACAACGGCAGCATCGTGGCCGATTCCAACGCCGGGCTGGTCCTGCTGCGCCCTGGCAGGCTAGGGACGGCCGCGCCGGTGCTCGGCGCCATCGCCGGCGCAGCCGCAGACGGCGCGCTCAAGCTGGGCGATACGGTCGACCTCACGGTCAATTTCGTCGACAGCGCCCCGGCCGAGTCGCACCTGGCTGTGGCGAGCGTCGACGACGGCTGCCCGCAGGCCGCGCCAAGCCTGCGCGAGCGCCGCGGGCTGGGCGACGTCAGCCTGCGCCATACCTTCTGCCGGGCGGGCACGTTCACGGTCAAGGTCAAGGTGACGGACCGTGCAGGCAACGCCGCGCAAGTGCAGCGAACGCTGCTTGTCACTGCTCCGTAGATTGCAACGCGCACAGCAAAAAGGCCACCTCATCAGGTGGCCTTTTCTTCATGCGGGAGCCGGCCTACGCCAGCCCCCCTTGATCAGTAACGGTTCGGATTGTTCGGCCGCGCGTCAGCACGGTTCGGGACGCCGTCATTGTCGCGGTCGCGGTCGGCACCGTTACGGATACCATCGTTGTCGCGGTCGCGGTCGTAGCGGTTCGGGACGCCGTCGCGGTCACGGTCGCCGCCGCGGACCACGCGGTCGGCACGGTCGCCGCGCTGCCAGCCGCCACGCTCCATGACCCAGCCGTTACGGTCGCGGCGCCATTCAGGACGGGCATACACGTAGCCTGGACGGACTTTTTCGTAGTGGCCGGCAACCCAGGTGTGGCGGCGGCCGTTCCAGTCCCAGTAGCCCGGCACCCATTCAAAGCCGCGGCGTGCCGCAGGGATCCGTTCGGAGCGCATGGCGGGTGGGGCCTTTTGCACGACGATGATCTCGGTCCGGCCGTACGATTGCGCCTGCGCATGCACCGGGGTGAAGGCGGCGGTACTGATCAGAACGGCTGCTGCGGTGAGAAGGATTCGTTTCATGGAAGTGCTCCTTTCGGTTCGGTGTGAGATCACTATAGCCAAACGTTCCAGCGGGCAGTAGAACTGATGCAAGTGCTTACAACCGATACATCTGGCAGGAAGCCATTAACAGACTGGAAACTTTATGCTACCTCGCCCTGCCTCCCGGCAGCGCACGGACGAGGCCGCTATTGAATGAGGCCAGCACGTGGCCCCTTCACACCTTGCGCCGCAAAACAAAACAGCCGGCGCAAGGCCGGCTGTTTGTGAAGCGGAAAACCCCGAGTGATCAGTCGAGCTTCCAGGCGTAGTCGACCTTGGTCCAGGTCTGGGCTGGCGAACCGTCTTTCGAACCCGGCTTGAACTTGCAGGCGGACAGGCCTTTCTGGGCTGCCTTGTCGAGGCCTTTGAAGCCGCTCGACTTGTCCAGCTTGGAATCGGCGACGCTGCCGTCGGCATTGACGAGGAACGACATCGTGGTCGTGCCCTGCTCTTCGTTCATCAGCGACGCTTTCGGGTATTCGACCTTGCACTTCGACGGATCGAAGGAAGCCGGGGTTTCAGCAGCGAAGGCCGAGCCGGCGATGGCGGTGAAAGCGATGGTAGCGATGGCGCTCAGGTAAGTTTTTTTCATGATTTGTCGTTCCAGTAAAGTTTTTATTAATCTGCCGCTGACTGCCTGCGGTCTTTCAGTGAGTCCGGCGAAATTGCCGCAATTAGAATTCTTCCCATTCATCGGTGCCTGCCGCAACCGGAGCCTTCGGCGACCGGGCCGCCGGCTTGGCCGCTGCCGTGCTTGCAGGCTTCTTCAGGGCCGGGCGGGATGGACGGGCCGCCGGAGTGCGTACCGCCGGCAAGGTGGCGACCTTTGTAGCGACCGGTGCTGCGGCCGGCTCGGCGGCCTGCTCTTCGCTATCGACCAGCTTGAAGATGCTGACCACGCGCGCCAGTTCGCCGGCCTGGTCCTGCAGGCTCTGGGCCGCGGCTGCCGCTTCTTCCACCAGGGCCGCGTTTTGCTGGGTCATGCTGTCCATCTCGATGATCGACATGTTCACCTGCTCGATGCCGGCGCTCTGCTCGGCGCTGGCGTTGGCGATCTCGCCCATGATGTCGGTCACGCGCTTGACGCTCGCCACCACTTCGTCCATCGTCACGCCGGCCTGGCCGACCAGCTTGCTGCCGCGCTCGACCTTCTCGACCGAGTCCCCGATCAGGGTCTTGATTTCCTTGGCGGCCGCTGCCGAACGCTGGGCCAGGTTGCGCACCTCGGATGCAACGACCGCGAAACCACGGCCCTGCTCGCCGGCACGTGCCGCTTCCACCGCGGCGTTCAGCGCCAGGATGTTGGTCTGGAAGGCGATGCCGTCGATGACGCCGATGATGTCGGCAATCTTGCTGGCCGAGCTGTTGATCTCGCCCATCGTGCCCACCACTTGCGACACCACGTCGCCGCCCTTGCGGGCCACGTCCGATGCGCTGGCCGCCAGGTGATTGGCCTCACGGGCATGCTCGGCGTTCTGCTTGACGGTGGTGGTCAGGGTTTCCATGGCCGATGCCGTCTTTTCCAGCGAGCTGGCCTGCAGTTCGGTACGCGAGGACAGGTCGATATTGCCGGCGGCGATTTCACGCGAGGCGGTGCCGATGGTTTCGGTGCCGCGGCGCACCTGGCTCACGATATCGACCAGGCTGTTGCGCATGCCGTCCATCTCGGCCAGCAGGCTGCCGCGTTCGGCGGTACGGGTGTCGATGGCGATCGACAGGTCGCCATGGGCGATGCTGCCGGCGATCTTGGTGGTGTAGTCCGGCTCGCCGCCGAGTTGCTTGATCAGGCCGCGGGTGATGACCCAGGCAGCCGCTGCGCCAATGGCGAGAGCCAGCACCAGCATGATCCCCATGAAGTTACGGGCGTTGACGAAGGCTTCGTGCGCATCGTGCTGGCTCTGGGCGCTCTGCTTGTCTTCCAGCGCAACCAGCTTTTCCAGCGCTTCGGTCCACTTCTTCTGGACCGGACGCACTTCGCGGATCATGACGCGGGTGGCGTCCATCGCGTTATTCGCCAGGTACAGCTCGGATGCCTTGGCAATGGCCGGCATGGCCGCCATTTCGTGTGCCTTGATCTCGGCCAGCAGTGCCTTTTCGGCATCGGTGCCGGCGGTGGCGAAGATGCGGGCGACTTTTTGCTGGGCTTCGTCGTATTTGGCGGTCTGGTCCTTGAAACGCTTGAGTTCCGGTTCCATTTCGGTGGCGTCGGCCATCAGCGTCAGCACGCGCAGGGAAGCAAGGCGGTCATGGACGTTGTTGCGCATTTCGATGACGGCGCGGCTCGCCACGTTATTGATGCTGACGACGTGGTCGAGCCGGTCCTGGATCTGCGACATGCGCAGGATGCCGACCACGGTCACGATGACCAGCAACACCAGCACCAGGGCAAAGCCCAGCGTCAAGCGCATCCCGACTTTCATCTTCGATAAATTCATTTCACTTTCCTGTTATTGATCAGAAATTGCTTCGGACTTCGCTGGGCGCCGGTCCTGCAGCAAATCTGCAATCCCGCAACGAAATTATGGATCGCGTCTTGCCTTAGGGCAAGCAATGGCGCGATTTGTCTACACAAATTCCTGTTTCTTTGTAGCAAATTTCCTACACGAAAGAATCATTGGGGGATATCTGGCAGGTGGGACGGGCATTGGAGGGATTGTGACAACACATCGGTACGCCGGGCGGCGCGTGTTGCCGAACCGCCGCTGCGCGTTGCAGCGGCGGCATGAAGGATCAGAGGCTGCGGATCTGGCTGGCCGCCTCGAGCAGCAGGCGCGGGTCGCCGCTGGCGAGCTTCTTCGGGTCGGACAGCATCTGGCGGAAGGCACGGGCGCCGGGCAGGCCCGTGGTGAGGCCGAGCATGTGGCGCGTGATGCCGTTCAGTTTCAGGCCGCGGCCGCCATGCTGCGCGAGCTGGTCGGCGATATACGGCACCATCGCGGCCAGCACCTCGGCGCGGGTCTTCGGCGCGGCCGTGTCGCCGTAGAAGCGCGCGTCCCAGTTCGCCATGGTCCAGGGGTTGTGGTAAGCCTCGCGGCCCAGCATCACCCCATCGATATGCTCGAGGTGCAGGGCGATCTCGTCGTCGCTCTTCACGCCGCCGTTGATGATGATTTCCAGTTCCGGAAACTCGCGCTTGAGCTGGTAGGCCACTTCATAGCGCAGCGGCGGGATTTCGCGGTTTTCCTTCGGCGACAGGCCTTTCAGGATGGCGTTGCGCGCGTGGACGATGAAGGTGCGGCAACCGGCGTCGGCCACGGTGCCGACGAAATCGCGGACAAAACCGTACTCTTCACTGTGGTCGATGCCGATCCGGTGCTTGACCGTGACGTCGATCGTCACCGCGTCGCGCATCGCCTTGACGCAGTCGGCCACCAGTTGCGGCTCGTTCATGAGGCAGGCGCCGAACGCGCCCTTCTGCACCCGCTCCGACGGGCAGCCACAGTTCAGGTTGATTTCGTCATAGCCCCACTCCTGGCCCAGCTTCGCGCTCTTCGCCAGGTCCGCCGGCTCGCTGCCGCCCAGCTGCAGGGCCACGGGGTGCTCGACCTCGTCGTAGCGCAGGTGGCGCTCGACATCGCCATAGACCAGCGCGCCTGTGGTCACCATCTCTGTATACAACCAGGTGTGGCGGGTGATCTGGCGGTGGAAGACGCGGCAGTGGCGGTCGGTCCAGTCCATCATGGGGGCTACCGACAGGCGGCGGCCGCTGGCTGCGACCTGCTTCTCGTGCGCCGGCGCGCTGCCGGTTTCGGTATCTGCTGCGTTCATGTTCATCCTGGAAAACGGCCGGGAGGCAGGGGGAGGCTGCCGGCGACGAAGGGGGCATATTTTACCGCAAGGCCGGGCACGCGGCTGAGGAGGCCGGCGCTGCTGCCGGCTGTGTTGTCGCCAAGTCATGCATTTCGGGCCTCTGAAAAATATTTAAAATAATTTCCGTACGGCACTTAATGGATTTGCGGAAACAGTCGTCTTGTACTTGTGAGAGCGCGAAAGAGCGCTACCTTCAACCGGATTCACCCAATACTAGGAGTTCACCATGCTGAGCCTTCACACCAACGCCGCTTCCCTGTCCGCCCAAAACTCGGTAGGCCGCACCCAGAACAGCCTGTCGACCTCGATGACCCGCCTGTCGACCGGTTTCCGCATCAACTCGGCTTCGGACGACGCGGCCGGCCTGCAGATCGCCACTCGCCTGAAAGCACAGACCAGCGGCATGGCCGTGGCAATGCGTAACACCCAGAATTCGGTCTCGATGCTGCAGACCGCCGAAGGCGCCCTGAACGAAGTCACCAACATCCTGACCCGCATGAAGGACCTGGCGACCCAGGCTGCCGACGGCTCGTCGTCCTCCGTCGATCAGGGCGCGATGCAGAAGGAATACACGTCGCTGACCAAAGAACTGAGCAACATCGTCGGCAACACGTCGTTCGGTGGTGCTAAGCTGCTGAACAACGATGCGACCAACGGCAAGTTCGCGGGCGCTACTGCACTCAAGTTCCAGATCGGCGCCGACGCCAGCGAAACGATGGACTTCGACATCGCCGATTCCCTGCAAGTTATGCACAATTCGATCAAGACTGCTGCAGCAGACTTCTCCGCTGGTGGCACTAACGTCGCTGGCACGAACGCAGGTGCTACCGGCGCAGAAATCTCGGACCCTATCACGACGGCCGGCGTCGCCGACGATCCGGCTACCACCGCTACCGACGAAACCGTCGCTCAGGTTGGCGGAAGCGCAGCAACGGGCGCTGCTAATGCCAATGCATCCATCGGCAACCTGCAAGCCGCGATCGAAGCCGTCAGCACCGTGCGTTCCGAAATGGGCGCCGCCGCCAACCGCCTCGACCACGTCTACAACAACCTGTCGAACATCAGCACCAACACCAAGAACGCCACCGGCCGTATCATGGACGTCGACTTCGCAACGGAAAGCGCGAACATGACCTCGAAGAACATGCTGATGCAAGCTGGCACCGCCATGCTGAAGCAGTCGAGCCAGATGTCGTCGATGGTCATGTCGCTCCTGCAGTAATCAAGGCTTGCTCCGGCTGACTCAGCCGGGCATTACCAGGGCCAGCCGCTTCCAGGCTGGCCTTTTTTGTTTGGACCGCGCCATGACCTCCATTCCATCGATCGTTCCCCTGCTGCCCCCGACCGTGCCGCCCTTGCGGGCAGCCGCCGTCGCGGCCGTGGCTCCCATTGCCTTTGCCGCCGCGGAAAGCGGGCTGCCCCTGCCACAGTCGACGCCGCTGCCCAACCCGGCGCCGACCGGCGCCGCTGCCGAGCAGGCCGACGGCGCGGCGATGCGCCCGGACCAGGTGTTCATGTCGCGCCAGCTGGTCTTTCCCCAGGACGGGCGCCTGCTTGCCGGCAACTGGCGCACGATGGTCGGCAATTACAGCGCGACGCTGGCCGAGCGCGAATTTCGCGCGCGCACCGGCGCCCTGTCCGCCGCCCTGCTGCTGCCGGCGCCGGACGGACGGATAACGGGGCGCCTGCCCGACGGGGTCCTGCCGGCCGACCCGTGGCGCTTCACGGTACACGCAGGCAACGCCCAGGCCCAGCACCTGCAGGTATTGCGCAAGGGAGCGGATGAACCGTCCGGCCGCCGGCGCCGCCCGCGCGCGGCCTTGCGCCTGGACCTGGAACTGGCCGACGGCACGCATGTCGCGGTGCAGGTCGAACCGGTCCCGGGCGGCGTAGCCATCGAGATGGCGGCACCCGATGCGGCGGCGCTGGCGCGCCTGCGCGCCCTGCAGCCCGCGTTCGACGCGGCAGTCGAACGGGCCGGCCTGGTGGTGCTGCGCTGGAGTTTCCTGCACGGGGTTTTTGCGGGCGGATCGGCGCAAGGATCGGCACATGCCTCGCTCGCGGCCGAGGATGTGGCCGACGTGCTGACCTTGCCGGTGTTTCGCGCGGCCGCAGAGTTGGCCCTGATACTGCCGGCGCAGGCGTGAAAACTTATTTCATTTGATGGCGTGCGATGAAAGGCTATTTCATCGCCCCGGCACTTCCACCTACCCCACCGTTCCCACGATCGCCACTTCCCGGTTCTCGGGAATCTCGTTATACGACAGTACATTCAGGCCCGGCGCGAACAGCTTCGCGTAACGGGCCAGCAGCGGGCGCACCTGCGGCAGCACCAGCAGCAGCGGCGGCGTGTGCTGGCCCTTCATCTGCTCGCGCGCCACCGGCATGTTGATCTGCAGTTGCGACAGCAGCTGCGGGTCGATCGGGTAGTTATCCAGCGCCACCTTGCCGCCGCCGCTCTGGCGGGCCTGGTTCAGGGAACCGAGCAGCATGTTCTCGAGTTCGGCCGACAGGTTAAAGGCCGGCATGTCCTTCTTCTTGCCGAACAGGCTCGAGACGATCTGCCGGCGCAGCGCGCAGCGCACTTCAGCCGCCAGCAGGATCGGATCCTTGGTGGTTTCGGAGGCATCCAGCAGCGTGGTGCCGATCGCCACGATGTCCTTCAGCGACACGCCCTCGGCCAGCAGCACGCGGAACACGCGCAGCAGCTGGGTGTGGTTCAGGGCCTTTTCCAGCGCGCCGGCGAGCTTCGGCGACAAGGCGGTCAGGCGGTCGATCAGGGCTGGAACGTCCTCGTGGCGGAACAGTTCGTGCAGGTGGTCGCGGACCACCTTCGAGCAGTGGGTGGCGATCACGCTCGGCACCTCGACTACCTGGTAGCCCAGGCCCAACGCATGGCCTTTCTGGTCCGGCGTGATCCAGGTCACGGCCATGCCGAAGGCGGGCTCCAGGCCCGGGATGCCATCGAGGTCGCCGTACACGCTCGGCGAGGGGATCGCCATCAGGTATTCCGGATGCACCTCCCCTTCGGCTACTACCACGCCGGACAGGCTCACCGAATACTGGGACGGGCGCAGGGCCAGGTCGTCGCGCACGCCGATCGCCGGGAGCAGCACGCCCATCGATTCGGACAGGCTCTGGCGGATGCCCTTGATGCGTTTGGTGAGCTGCTCGCCCTGGGCCTTGTCGACCATGGCGACCAGCTTGTAGCCGACCGCCACCGAGATCGGCTGCACCACGGGCAGCTGTTCCCAGTCGAGCTCGGGCGCGCGGTCGTCGCGCAGGGCCGCCTCGATCGCTGCCACGCCGGCGGTGTCGGCCGGCTGCACCCGGTTGTTCAGGCGCCAGGCGGCATAGATCAGGACCGCCGCGAAGGCGAAGAACACGAGTTTCGGCATGCCCGGCACCAGGGCCAGGATGATCATCACGCCGGCGGCGGCGAACAGCGTCGTCGGCTGGGCCAGCAACTGGCTGCCGACCTGCTTGTCGAGGTCGCCGGCTTCGCCGATACGCGTGACCAGGATGGCGGCGGCGGCGGACAGCAGCAGCGCCGGGATCTGCGCGACCAGGCCGTCGCCGATGGTGAGCAGCGCATACACGCGGAAGGCGTCGCCCAGCGGCAGGTCGTACATCAGCGCGCCGATGGCGATACCGCCGATCAGGTTGATCACCAGGATCAGGATCGAGGCAACGGCATCGCCGCGCACGAATTTCGAGGCGCCGTCCATCGCGCCATAGAAGTCGGCTTCGGCGGCGACGTCTTTCCGGCGCTGCTGCGCCTTGTCCTGGTTGATCAGGCCCGCGTTCAGGTCGGCGTCGATCGCCATCTGCTTGCCCGGCAGCGCGTCGAGCGTGAAGCGCGCCGACACTTCCGAAATACGTTCCGAACCTTTGGTAACGACCACGAAGTTGATGATCATCAGGATGATGAAGACCACCAGGCCGACCACGAAATTGCCGCCGATGACGACGTTACCGAAGGCCTCGACGACGGCGCCGGCCGCGTGCGTGCCTTCGTGGCCGTGCAGCAGGACCACGCGGGTGGAGGCGACGTTCAGCGCGAGCCTCATTAACGTGGTCCCGAGGATCACGGTCGGGAACACCGAGAAGTCGAGCGGGCGCCTTGCCGACACGGCGACGATGATCACGATCAGCGACAGCACGATGTTGAAGGTGAACAGGACGTCGAGCAGGACCGGCGGCAGCGGCAGCATGATCATCCCCAACAGCATCAGGAGGAAGACCGGGGCGGCGTATTTCTGGCGCTTCAGTTCGGCGACAAAGGCGTTCAGGGAATTCATGAAGGTGTTACCTCGCTAAGATGAGATGGCACGGCCACGTCAATGGGGAACCGTGGAGGCGCCTGGCGCCGGCCGTCACGGAAAGCATTCAGTTGCAGCACATAGTTCAGCACCTGGGACACGGCCTGGTACAGCTGGGCCGGAATCTGCTGCTGCACCTGGCTGGTGTTGTAGATCGCGCGCGCCAGCGGCGGCAGCGATACGGTTTCGATCTTGTGCTTGGCGGCGATGCCGCGGATGTAGAGCGCCATTTCGTCGACGCCCTTGGCCACCACGAAGGGCGCCTCGGCGCGGTTCGTGTCGTACTTCAGGGCCACAGCGTAGTGCTCGGGGTTGACGATCACCACGTCGGCCGTCGGCACCGTCTTGTTCACGCTGCGCTGGGCCAGCTGGCGCTGCAGCTGGCGCACGCGCTGCTTCACCTCGGGCCGGCCTTCGCTGCTCTTGTGCTCTTCCTTCTGGTCCTGCTTGCTCATGCGCTGGTTTTTCGCGAACTGGAAGGCCTGGATTGGCACGTCGAGCACGGCGAAGATCACGAACACGGCAACCAGGGCCATCAGGCCGTCGAACATCATCGTGGCGCCGCGCGCGATCGCCTCCATCAGGGGCAGGCGCTGCAGGTCGATATAGGCGCCCACGCTCGAGCGCGACACATGCACCAGCACGAAGCCCAGCACCGCGGCCTTGGCGATCGAGGTTGCCACGCCGATCGCATGCTTTTGCGTGAACAGGTTGCCCAGGTTTTTCATGGGGCTGAGGCGGTCGAACTTCGGCGCCATGTTTTTACCGGACATGATCCAGCCGCCGGGCACCAGGCCGCCGATGATGATCGCGACCGGGATGATCGCCAGCGGCAGCACCATCTTGATCAACAACATGGCGGCGGCCATGAACACCACCGACATCGCATTCTCGATCGCACCGGTTTCCCCCAGCGGCACGAACACCAGCCGGAACAGCGCACGGAAGGACTCGAGGTAATCGGGCAGCATCAGCGCGAACAGCTTCAGGCTGACCAGGATGCCGATCGCCGTGGCCAGGTCGCGCGAACGGACTACCTGCCCTTCCTCGCGCGCCTTTTTCAGTTTTTGGGCGGAGGCCTTTTCGGTTTTGTCGCCAGTGCTGCTGTCAGCCATGGGCCGCCCTCATCTGTTGCTGCAGCATGTCGAGTACCTGGTTGGTCAGGGCGATATAGTGTTCCGGGATGAAGCGCACCAGCTGCACCAGCATCAGCAGGCCGAAGATCGTCACCAGCGAAAAGCCCAGCGAGAACAAATTCAGCGAGGGCGCCACCCGGTTCAGGAAGCCGAAACCGATCTGCACCACCATGGTCGAGAACACGATCGGGAGGGCGAGGAGCATGGCCGCGGCGAACACCCAGCCGACGTTCAGCGCCACCGTCTGCAGCATCAGGTTGCCCAAGCCCTGCCCTACCGGCCAGGCCTTGAAACTCTGGGCGAGGACGCTGGCCAGCACCAGGTGGCCGTCGATCGCAAAGAACACAAAAATCGCCACCAGCGCCAGCAGGCTCGAGATCACGTCGGACTGCTGGCCGTTGACCGGGTCGTTCATCTGCGCCATCGAAAAGCCGATCTGGCTCGAGGCCAGGAAGCCGAGCATGGAGATGGCGGAGGTGGCGAACTGCAGCGCGAAGCCGAGCACGCCGCCGATCACGGCCTGCTCGAACATGGCGACGATGCCCGCCAGCGAAAACGGGTCCGGCATCGGCATGGCGCGGGTGACCGGCAGCATCAGGAAGGCGAGCACCAGCGCCAGCAGCGCGCGCACCGGGATCGGCACCATGCCGTCGCCGATCGCCGGGGCCATGGAGAACATCGCCATGATGCGGCAGAACGGCCACCACAGCGCGGCGATCAGGGGCAGCAGGAAGCCGACCAGTTCCATCGGCTAGGCGGCCAGCGTGGCCGCGCGCTGGAACACCGACACGCAATAGTCCATCAGGTAGCCGGTCATCCAGTGGCCGGCCAGGATCAGCGCGACCAGCGTCACCAGGAGGCGTGGCAGGAAGCTGAGGGTCTGTTCGTTGATCTGAGTGGCCGCCTGGAACAGTGCGACCACGAGGCCCATGACCAGGCCCGGGACGACCAGCACCATCACCAGCAGCATCACCACGCGCAGCGCTTCGGCGACCAGGTCGACCGCAACATCAGGGGTCATGTGATTTGAGCTCTCTAATAACCGTGGATACTGCCCACGAGCGTGTTGACGGTCAGCGTCCAGCCGTCGACCAGCACGAACAGCAGCAGCTTGAACGGCAGCGATATGACGAGCGGGGACAGCATCATCATGCCCATCGCCATCAGCACCGACGACACCACCAGGTCGATGATCAGGAAGGGAATGAACAGCATCGCGCCGATCTGGAAGGCGGTCTTCAGTTCCGACAGCACGAAGGCGGCCAGCTTCACGGTGAAGGCGCGCTCTTCCGGCTTCATGCCTGGGGCTTCGCCCGCCAGGTGGGCGACCTGGGCCAGCGCGCTCTTGCTGGTCTGGGCCAGCATGAAGCGCGACAGCGGCACTTCGGCGGTGCGCAAGGCCTGCTCCAGGCCGATCTTGTCTTGGTCGTAGGGCAGGAAGGCTTCATTCCAGACCTGCACCCCGATCGGGCGCATCACCAGCATCGTCAGGATCAGGGCGATGCCGGTGACCACGCGGCTCGGCAAGCCCTGCTGCAGGCCGAGGGCCTGGCGCAAGAGCGACAGCACGATCACGAAGCGGGTGAAACAGGTCGTCATCATGACCAGCACGGGCAGCAGCCCGAGCAGCGTCATCAGGACCAGAATCTGGGATTTCACGCTCATCCCGGAATTGGCGCCGGGGATGACGCCGGCCAGGACATCGGCCGCGCTTGCGGGAGCAGCACACAATAGCAGCGTCAGCGCGGCTGCCGCTGCGGCAATACGGCAAGGGGTCAGCTTGAACGGCGCGGCGCCGCCCGTCGGTAACATCATGGTGCGATCAGGTCCAGGTTCAGGCCGTCGAGATCGATCACTTTCAGGCCGTACTGCTCGCCTGCCACCACGACTTCGGCGCGGCCGATCGGTGCGCCGTTGACCTTGATGACGAGCGGCTCGCCGGCCAGCGAATCGAGCGGCAGCACGCTGGCCGGGCCCAGGTCCATCAGGTCCTGCAGCGAGATGCGGGCCGAGCCCACTTCCAGCGTCAGCGTCACCGGGATGCGGCGCATCATCTGCGGCAGGCGCGGATTGCGTGCGGGCGCGGGGGCCGCGACCTCCACGTTGTCATCGAGGAGGACGTCGACAGCCAGTTGCTCGTTGAGATTCATGTCCATTATTCAGCGTCTTCAAAAGAGGTTAAACACAGCTTGCCCTTGTGCTCGGCAACGGCTGCCGTGAACAGGCAGGCTTCGTCGAGCAGGACGTCGGCGCGGCCGACCGTGACCGGAATCACGTCGCCCACCTTCAGCCCGAACAGCGCTTCGAGCGTCATTTCATGGCTCACCAGGCGGCCTTCCAGCTTGACCTTGAGGCTCGTACCCAGCTGCTCGCCCTGACGCTGCGCGCGCTGCGGGCGCTCCGGCTGCAGCGCCTGCAGGATCAGGCCCATCATGTGCGCGTCGGGCGCGATGAAGCAGCGCGCCTCCCTTTCGCCCTGCGGTTCGCGCAAGGTAACGGTGAGCGCCCAGGCATTCCTGCCTGGCGCCGCGCTGCCCGCGGGCGTCAACGGCGCCGAGGACAGCTCGATGCCGGCAGCGCCGGCGGCGACGCGCACGCGCATCGCCAGTACTTCAGACAGTTGCTGGGTCAGGGTCAACGCCAGCCGCTCTTCGGTGGCGGTGATGCGTTCGCCCTCCGGGTCGCGCAGCAGCCTTGCCTGCCCCTTGCTGTAGCGCGCTTCCAGCAGGCCCACCAACAGGGCACGCTCGAAGGCCACGCTGGCGACCCCGTGGCCGCTGTCCATGCCCAGCCAGCGCAGCGCGCCGCCTTCCGGCGCACGGACGAACTCGACCCGGCTGAGGGCGAAGCCGCCCCAGTAGCGGCGCCACAGCGGCGCGGCCAGCATTGCCGCCAGGTCGTCGCCAAACGCGGCAGCAAAAGCCGGCAACAGGTGCACGGGCCGCCCCAGCAGGGAAGGATCGAGTACCTGGTGCATGCGCTCTTGAACAGTTGAATTGTTAATTGGCATAAGTAGCAAGGTGCGGGCGAGATGCAGTCGGAATACGTCGAATTGGTGATATTCGGAAGTCGTGTTTTTCATTCATTCCCTAAGGCAACAATTATACCCGCTTAGATGTTTCGGATCACTTGATATTCCTCTTTGAATTCTGCATTGCCGTACGGTAAGATCGTATCTTGAATTGCGCAGCTCCCTAGGGAAAACAGCCCCGTCTACGAGGGGAAACGTGAAATAACTGCAGTTTGGAAACACGCTTTTATGCAGAGTTTTGATGCGCAAGATTTAACATTTGTTGTAATGAAGACGACATGTTAATCGTCAAATGTCGCAAAAACGCGACTCGATCTGTCACTCACACGCAACATCGAACGCACAGGATTTAACAAATGCAAACTGAAATGGCTGGCCTGATCAAGGCCGATCTTGCCGCACTGACAAATGAAGCCCAGCGCCTGGCGATTGCGCCGGCGGTGGAACCGGCAGTGCCGGGCGGCCAGGGCGACTTCTCTTTTGCCCAGACCCTGAAGAATGCGGTGCGCAGCGTGGACGACCAGGACCAGGCCGCCGCGGTGAAGATGGCCGATGTCGAGACGGGCAAGAGCGACGACCTGGTCGGCGCGATGCTGGCCAGCCAGCAGGCCAGCCTGTCGTTCTCGATGCTCATGCAGGTGCGTAACAAGGTCATGGGCGCGGTCGACGAACTGATCAAGCTGCCCGTCTGATGCAACAGTAAATACAGCGAAAAGCCATCAACGTGATTTCCAAACTCAAGAATGCCTTCAAGGGCGGAGCCGGCGCCATGCCAAGCCTGCCGCCGGGCCTGCGCAACAACCTGACCCCGCTGCTGGTGCTGGCGGTCGTCATCACGGCCGCCGTCATGATGTTCATGTGGCAGGACCAGGCCAACTACAAGCCCGTCTTCGGCGCGCGCGAAAAGGTCGCCGCCAGCGACATGATGGGCGTGCTGGAGGCCGAACAGATCCCCTACCGCGTCCACCCGGACAGCGGGCAGGTGATGGTCCCGAGCGCAGAACTGGGCAAGGTGCGCATGCTGCTGGCCGCCAAGGGCGTGACCGCCCAGCTGCCGGCCGGCCTGGAACTGATGGACAAGAACGACCCGCTGGGCGTGTCGCAGTTCGTGCAGGACGTGCGCTTCCGCCGCGGCCTGGAAGGCGAGCTGGCGCAGAGCATCCTGTCGCTCGACGCGATCGCCTCGGCGCGCGTGCACCTCGCCATCGCCAAGACCAATTCCTTTGTCGCCGGCAGCTCGGACCAGAGCTCGGCCTCGGTCGTGATCGCCACCAAGCCGGGCCGCACGCTAGGCAACGAGCAGATCGCCGCGATCGTCAACATGGTTTCCGGCAGCGTCGCCAGCCTGTCCCCGGCACGCGTGTCGCTGGTCGACCAGGCCGGCAACTACCTGTCCTCGCGTGTCGACCTGACTGAAGGCTTCGACGGCGGCACCCAGGGTGACGCCGCCGCCCAGCGCGTGGCGAACGAAGTGCGCGCCAACGTCACCGAGCTGCTCGGCCCTGTCCTGGGCGCGAACAACTTCAAGGTCAGCGTCACCGCCGACATCGACAACGACAAGATCGAGGAAACCCAGGAAAAGTACGGCGAAGCCCCGAAGGTCACGAGCGAGGCGATGCGCGAAGAGCTGGAAAAGAACCGCCTTGCGATGGGCGTGCCGGGCACGCTGTCGAACCGCGCTCCGGTGCCCGCCGACCCGGCCGCACCTGCCGACGCCGCGCCTGATGCCGCCGCCGCTGCCGCTGCGGCCGCCGCCGAGAAAGACAACAGCAACTCGCGCAAGAACGCCACCACCCGCCAATACGCCTACGACCGTGCGATCACCCAGATCAAGCGTTCGCGCGGCCGCCTGCGCAAGCTGTCGGTGGCGGTGGTCCTGAACAACGCCAGCGCAGCCAATGCCAAAGTTGGCTTCACCCCGGCGGAACTGGCCAACATCGACAAGATCCTGCGCGGCGGCCTGGGCATCGACCAGGTGCGCGGCGACGTGCTGGCCGTGTCCGCCCTGAGCTTCCCGGCAGCCGCCGTGGCCCAGCCGTGGTGGGAAGAGCGCGACACCATCGTCGACGCCACCGGCTATCTCCTCTGGATCGTCGGCGCCCTGCTCGCCTACCTGCTGCTGGCCAGGCCGCTGCTGCGCACCGTCACCCAGCGACTGGCTCCGGCCTTGCCGGCGCCAGGAGCGGCGGGATCGTCGACTGCGGCCGTGGCTGCGTTGCCGAACGGCGCCGTTGCCGACGGCGCCACCCCGGTCCTCGCAGGCGCTGCCGCCATGCTGCCTGCCGGGGCCGGCGCGGCTGCGGTGGTGCCGCTGCTGGAAAACTATGATCTGCCGCCGGCCGGTTCCGCCGTGGATGTGATGGTCGATCACCTCAAGGTGCTGGCCGGCAAGGAGCCGGAGCGCGTTGCCGAAGTCGTCAAACAATGGGTGCAGAAGAAACATGGCCGAACTGAACAATAACGCCGAGGGTGCAGTCCTGACCCCGGTCGAACAAGCTGCGATCGTCCTGCTGTCGATCGGCGAAGAGCCGGCTGCGGCCGTGCTGCGCTGCCTCGAGCGCGATGAGTTGATCGAACTGACCCAGGTGATGTCGCGCATGAGCGGGATCAAGGTCGATTCGGTGAAATACGCCGTCCAGAACTTCTTCGACGACTACCGCGAGCAGAGCGGCCTGCATGGCGCCTCGCGCACCTACCTGAAGCGCTCGCTCGATTTGGCCCTCGGCAGCGACATCGCCAACAGCGTCCTGAACACGATTTATGGCGACGCGATCCGCCCGATGATGGCGCGCCTGCAGTACGCGTCGCCAAAGTGGCTCGCAGAATTCATCTCGCACGAGCACGTGCAGATGCAGGCCGTGTTCCTCGCCTTCCTGCCGCCCGCGCTGGCCGGCCAGATCATCGAAGGGCTGCCGGAATCGAGCCGCGACGTGGTGCTGCTGAACCTGGCGCGCCTGGACGAGATCGACCGCGACCTGCTGCGCGAACTGGAAGAGCTGGTAGCGCGCTGCCTGGCCGCGCTCGACACGCAAAGCGCGAGCGTCGAAGGCGTGCGCCAGGTCGCCGAGATCCTGAACCGCCTGCCGGGCAATCGTGCCGGCATGGTCGAACTGCTGCGCGCGCACGATCCCGAAGTGGTATCGCAGATCGAGATGTCGATGTACGACTTCTTCATCCTGTCGCGCCAGACCGAACAGGTCATCACGCGCCTGCTCGACGACATCCCGCTCGAGCAGTGGGCGATCGCACTCAAGGGTGCCGAGCCGGCCCTGCGCGACGCCATCCTCTCCGCGATGCCGAAGCGCCAGGCGCAAAGCTTCGAAGATTTGATGCGCCGTTCGGGCCCGGTGCCGATGTCGCGCATCGAGCAGACGCGCAAGGACATCATGGCTGCCGTGAAGGCGCTTGCCGACGCCGGCGAGATCGACGTGCAGCTGTTCGCCGAGGCCACCGCCGAATGAAGCAGTTCCGGCCTTATCACTTCCCTCCCCTGCACCAGGTGCGGTTGGCCAACGGCACCGCGCCGGCTGCCGGCTCCGGTGCGCCGACCCAGGAAGACTGGGACAGCGCGTTGGCCGCCGGCTACCGCCAGGGCCAGCAGGACGGTTACGACGCCGGCTTCGAGGCCGCGCGCGCCGAGGGTTACGCGGCCGGCCAGGCGGAAGGTTTGCAGCGCGGGCTGGAGGAAGGCCGCGCGCAGGCGCTCGCCCACCTGGACCAGATCGGCAAACCGGTCGACGCCGCGCTGAAGGCCCTGAAAAAGCTGAAAAGCGATTTCAAGACCGCCCAGCGCAAGGAAGTCGTCGACCTGGTCGGCAAGATCGCGCGCCAGGTGATCCGCGCCGAACTGGCCCTGCAGCCAACCCAGTTGCTGGCCCTGGTTGACGAAGCGCTGGCCGCGATGCCGCCGGCCCGCGACGCAATCGAGGTCCTGATGAATCCGGAAGAACTCAGGCGCGTTTCCGAACTCGATCCGAAGCGTGCCAGGAAGTGGAACCTGCTGGCCGATCCGTCTTTGGCCCCAGGCGAGATTCGCGTGAAAGCCGGCGACCATGAAGTCGACGCCGGCTGCCAGGGCCGGCTTGCCGCCTGCATGGACCAGGTCCGCGACGCCCTCGCCGCAACCGAGGAAGAAAATCAATGACGGCGCTGCTCGATACCCTGCGTTCGCTCGACATCGATGCGGTGCCGGTGGCCACGCCCACCGGGCGCCTGGTCGGCGCGCAGGGCCTGCTGCTGGAGAGCGTCGGCTGCAAGCTGCACACCGGCCAGCGCTGCCGCGTCGAACTCAATGACGGCAGCTGGCTCGATGCGCAGGTCGTGGGCTTTCGCGACAAGGTCTCCTACCTGATGCCGTTCAAGAAGGCCAACGGCCTGGCGACGGGCGCACGCGTGCTGCCGGAAAAAACGGCCGCCAGCCTGATGGTCGGCCCGACCTGGCTGGGCCGCATGGTCAATGGCCTGGGCGAAGAGATCGACGGCCTGGGCCGCCTTGGTGGCGACCAGCCCCTGAACTTCACCCCGCCGAAAGTCAACCCGCTGCGCAAGACCCCGGTCGACGAGCCGCTCGACGTCGGCGTGCGCGCAATTAATTCGATGCTCACCCTCGGCAAGGGCCAGCGCGTCGGCCTGATGGCCGGTTCTGGCGTCGGCAAGTCGGTGCTGCTCGGCCTGATCACGCGCGAGACGGTGGCCGACGTGATCGTCGTCGGCCTGATCGGCGAGCGTAACCGCGAGGTGCGCGAATTCGTCGAGAAGTCGCTCGGGCCGGAAGGCCTGAAGCGCGCCGTCCTGATCGTGGCGCCGGCCGACGAGTCGCCGATGATGCGCGTCATGGCCACCGAACTGTGCCATTCGGTGGCGGCGCATTTCCGCGACCGCGGCCAGAACGTGCTGCTGCTGGTCGACTCGCTCACCCGCTACGCGATGGCGCTGCGCGAAGTGGCGCTGTCGCTGGGCGAGCCGCCGGCCACGCGCGGCTATCCGCCGTCGGTGTTCTCGAACCTGCCGCAACTGGTGGAATCGGCCGGCAACGGCGAAAACCCGAACGGCAGCATGAGCGCCATCTATACGGTGCTGGCCGAAGGCGACGACCAGCAGGACCCGGTGGTCGATACCGCGCGCGCGATCCTCGATGGCCACATCGTGCTCACGCGCGAACTGGCCGAGCGCGGCCACTATCCGGCGATCGATGTTGCCCAGTCGATCAGCCGCTGCATGGCGCAGGTGGTCACGCCCGAGCATACAAATGCGGCGAGGAAGCTGAAAGCGACCCTGGCGCGCCACGCCCGGGTGCGCGACCTGATCCCGCTCGGCGCCTACACCCCCGGCGCCGATCCGGAGACCGACCGCGCGGTGCGCCTGCAGCCCCATATCGAAGCCTTCCTGTGCCAGGGCACGCGTGAAGGCGCGCCGCTCGACACCTGCGTGACGCAGCTGCAAGGGATGATGCAATGAACCGGCGCGACGCCATCCAGAGCCTGGATACGCTGGTCCAGCTGCGCAGCACCGAAGTCGACAAGCTGCAGACCGAACTGGCCCGCCAGGAAGCGACCCGCGCGCGCTACCAGGCCAACCTCGAGCGCCTTGCCTCGCTCGCGGAAGGCAGTGGCGCGTCCGGGAAAAGTGCCGCAGGCCGCCTGGCTCCCGCCCTGGCGCTGAACTGCGGACAGTACAAGCAGGCCGTGTTCACGCTGGCGGACCACCACCGTACCGACCTCCAGCTGCATGAGGCGAACATGGCCGTGTCGCAGCGCCACCTGGCGCAGGCGTGGACGCGCCGCGAACTGCTCGGCAAGGTCCTCGAACAGCAGCAGGACGCCCTGGCGCGCGAGCAGGACCGCGCGGCCCGCAAACGCGAAGACGAGATCGCCACGCAATCGTGGCTGGCAGGACGGGCGTAAGCCCGGCTTGAACAACAAGGAGAACCCATGGCAAGCATCGGCACCAACTACGACCCGGCGACGACCGCCCAGGCACTGGCGGAAAGTTCCACCGCCGCCCGCCAGGCAATGCTCACACGCCAGAGCGAGCAGGCCAGCGCCACCGAAAAGGCCCTCGGCACGCTCGGCTCGGTGCTGAACAGCTTCCAGAGCAGCCTCGCGGCCCTTACCGGCCTGAACAAGACGATGGCAGCCACCAGCGCCGTCTTCAGCGACACCGCTGTGGCCAGCGCAACTGCCTCCCCTACCGCAGCAGCGGGCACGTATTCGTTCTTCGTGGAGCAGTTGGCCAGCGCGCACCAGGTGTCATACAGCGGCGTACGCGACATCACCGGAACCTCTGGTGGAACCCTGACGTTCGCCAGCACCGTCGGCGAGCCACCAACCGATAACACGGCGCACCCGACTGTCGAGCGATTTACCATCACCCTCACCGAGCGTGCCTATACGGTGCGCGAGCTCGCGGCCGCGATCAATGGCGATGCAAAGAACACCAGTGTATTGGCCTCGGTCGTCAGCGGCACGAACGCCGATGGCACCAGCTTTTCGGAGCTGGTGCTGACCTCCAAGCTGACGGGCAAGGCCAACAACATCCAGCTCACCACGGGTGGCGACGCCAACGCGGCCTTCGGCGCAAGCACCCGGAAGGACCTGGTACCGGCGCAAGACGCCATCGTCCGCATTGGTTCGAGCGCCGGTACCGCGACCTACAGCGCCACCAATACCTTCAACGTGGTCGACGGCGTCGCCATGACGGTCTCGAAAGCGCAAGCGGCCGGCAGCGCGCCGGTGACGCTGACCGTGGGTACCGACACGTCGAAAACGACGGCCAATGTCCAGTCCTTCGTGGACGCCTACAACAAGTTGAAGTCGGCAATCGACGGTCTGGTCAGTCCGGGCGATCCGTCGAGCGGGGCGACAGCCGGCGCCTTTGCCGGCGACAGCGGTGTACGCGCGCTGCGCGACCGGCTCATCGGCATGGTTCGCGCGACCGGCACCACCAGCCTGGCGAGCTATGGCATCACCGCCAACCGCCAGGGCACGCTCAGTCTCGACAGCACCCGGCTGACAAAGGCGCTTGCGGCCAACCCGACAGGCCTGGACACGCTGATCGGCAGCGCATCGAGCACGGCATCGAGCGGTATCGCCGGCAAGCTTGATGTGTACATCAAGGTGTGGACCGACAGCACGAATGGCCAGATCGGCAATCGCAAGGATGCGGTCAGCAAGCTGCGCGTCAGCTTGACCGAGCGTCAGACCACCCTCGACCGTCAGTACGACAGCGCCTATGCGCGCTACCTGGCACAGTTCACGCAGCTGCAATCCATTCAGAGCAGCATGACCTATAACACCTCGCTGTTCGACGCTATGTTCAGCGACAGCAAAGACTAAACTCATAGCCATGTCCTATCAAGAAGCCTACGGCAATTATCACGCAGTCAACCTCGACTCGCAGACCTCGCGTGCCACCCCTGTCGAACTGGTATTGCTGCTGACC
Organism: Massilia niabensis; assembly: GCF_042655085.1. Lineage (NCBI taxonomy): Bacteria > Pseudomonadati > Pseudomonadota > Betaproteobacteria > Burkholderiales > Oxalobacteraceae > Massilia > Massilia niabensis. Next base: position 33,837 of record NZ_JBHSMU010000003.1, read on the forward strand.
GACGGCCTGCTCGACGAGCTGGCGCGCGCGCGCGGTCACATTGTCGGCAAGCGCTACGAGCAGAAAGCCAGCAGCATCGACAAGTGCTGCGAAATCATCAATGGCCTGTCGAGCTCGCTGGATTTCGAACAGGGTGGCGAAGTCGTCGCCAACCTGGCCAACCTGTATGAATTCTGCTCGCTACGCCTGCAGGGTGCGGGCATCAAGATGGATCCGGCGATGGTCGACGAAGTGGTTGGCGTCCTGAGCACGATCCGCCAGGGCTGGCAAGGCGTCCGGGCGCGCAATGCCTAGGAGCGCGAAGATCGGCCAGCTGGCCGCTGCGCTGGCCCAGGCTGGTGCGGCGCGCGACTGGGAGCGCCTCGGCGTCCTCGCCCATAATCTCGCGCCGCAGCTGGCCGCCTTGAAAATGCGCGGCCCGTGGAGCCGCGCCGAACTCGCCGCACTGGCGCAGCTGCGCGCACACCACGACAATGCGGCCGCGGCCTGCGCCGAAGCGCTCGGCACTTTGAGCGGGCGCCTTGCCGACTTGCGCAACAACAAAGACGGCTGGATCGCCTATGCGCTCGCCAGCGACACCGAACCTGCCGGACACCAAGAATGAACCTGACCTTCACGAACATGAACGGGCCGGCCGCCCAAGCCAGGGCTGCAGCGCCTGCCGCCGCCGATACCGCCGCTCCGCTCGCCGAGGACGCAAGCGGCGCTCCGGACGCTGGCCAGGCCGCTGCCGGCAGCACGCAGCCAGCGCCTGCACAGCCGGCCCTGGCGTTCGCTCAATGGCTCGGGCTGGAACCGGTTGCCTCGGCCGACCCGGCCGCTGCCGGTGGTGCCACGATGGCCGCGCCGGACGGCACGACCGCTGTCGAGGAGCAGCAGGCGAATGCCGACACGCCGCTGCTGGGCGCGATGGCGATGAACATGCCGCTGATGCCAGGCACGCAGGCGACGTTGGCTGCTCTTGCCGCCGCGCTGCCCGGCGCCCCAAACACCAAAGAAGCGGCGCCTGCCGCCGACACCGAGCTTGCTTCGCTGCCCGGCGCACCCGTCGCCCAGCGTGGCGGCGCGGCCCTGGCGGTCGCGGACGGCGCATTGAAACCGGTGTCCGGCACGGTGACGAACGCCGGCGCGGCGCCTGCCGCCCTGCCGGCCGAGACGCTCGCGTCCAGTGGCGACGCGCCGCAGGACCAGGCGCAGCCCACCGTCGAGCGCGGCGCCGCGAACACGGTCGGCATTGCCGCCCCTGCCCCGGGCAACGCCGGGCGGACGGCGGACACCGTGACCCTGTCCGGCCCGCCGACTGCCTGGCGCCAGACCCTGCAGGAAGCGCTCGGCGACCGTCTCCAGCTCCAGGTCGGCAAGAACGCCGAGCAGGCCGTGATCCGCCTCGAGCCGCCGATGCTGGGCCGGGTCGAGATTGCGATTCGCCACAGCGCCGGCTCGCTCGAAGTGCACATCTCGGCCACGCACGGCGAAGTGCTGCGCCAGCTGCAGGCGGTGGGCGAGAACCTGCGCAACGACCTGGCCCAGCGCCAGTTCACCGATGTCGCGGTCAACATCGCCGCAGCCCCGCGTGCGGCCGCTACGAACAATACGAACATGTTCGCCGGCGACGGTAGCGGCCGCGGACGCCAGCAGGAAGGCCAGGAGGAACAACACCCGGGCAATGCCCTGGCCGAAGCCAATACCGGCGCCTCTCCGTTCTCGCTGAACGGCCGGGCATCGACGTAAGAATAAAGAATAAAGAACAGATGAACAGCAAGCTCAAGATGATGATCGGCGTGGTCGCCGTGGTGCTGGTGGGCGCGGCATCGGCCGGTGGCGCCATGTGGTGGATGCAGTCGGAAGCGAAAGCGCCGACTGCCGCCGAAGCCGCAGCGACCAAGCAGGCGGCAAAAAAGAAGGAACAAGCGGACAAGCCGGCCAAGTACGTCACCCTCGACAAGGTGATCGTCATGCTGCGCCGCGGCCCGAACGAAACGAGCGCCCATTACCTGTCGGCCGACCTGGTGCTGGCCACTACCGTGGACCAGGAGAAGCAGGCCAAGGAACACCTGCCGCTGCTGCGCGCGGTGGCCGTGCGCGCACTCTCGAGCCACACGCTGGCGGACGCGTCGAACATGACGGTCGAGCAGTTCGCCGCCCAGCTGAATAAAACCTTTGATGCCAATTATGCGAGCGAAGAACGCGACAAGCCGTTCGACGAAGTCATGATCGGCAAACTGATCATCGAATAACACCGGGAACCACGTGGCCTATTCCGCCGATTACCTTGATACCGCTGGCGCGGGCGAATACCAGGAGGCCGCTGTCGCCTCGGGGATGAGCGCGCGTGAAGAGCAGCAGCACCTGGTGGCCTATGCGCCGCTGGTCAAGCGCATCGTGCGCCAGCTGAACTCGCAGGTGTCGGGGGCGATGTCGCGCGAGGACATGGAGCAGATCGGTTTGATGGGCCTGCTCGAGGCGCTGCGCCGCTACGGCGCGCCCGACACCGGCTTCGGCAGCTTCGCGTCGCTGCGCATCCGCGGCGCCATCCTCGACGAGCTGCGCCGCCAGGACTGGCGCCCGCGCGCCGTGCGCCAGGATGCGCACCGCGTGCGCGACGCCCTGCGCGCCCTCACTCGTTCGCTCGGGCGCGAGCCGACGCCGCAAGAAGCAGCCGATTCGCTGGGCATCACCCAGGAAGCCTACTTCGAGCACCTGCTCGACGACAGCGCCGAAGAGATGCTGAGCTTCGACGAAGTGCTGCAGGAAGCGCTTGATCCCGCCAACAGCACGCCGGGGCCGGAAGAAGCCTTCATGGTGCGCCGCAGCCTGGAGCAGGCGCTGGGCGGCCTGTCGGAGAAAGAACAGCGCGTGATCCAGATGATTTACGAGTTCGAGCTCAGCTACAAAGAAATCGCCGCCGTGCTCGACCTGTCGGACGCCCGCGTCTGCCAGCTCAACAAGAGCGCACTGGCCAAGATGAAAGCCGCCCTCGGGCCACGCTAATCAGTACAGAAACAAGAGAAACAACCATGATCACCATCCTGAAAGGCCCGTCATGCAGCAATTAATCGGTATCCTCATTGTGCTCGGCTGCGTGTTCGGCGGTTTTGCCCTGATGGGCGGCACGGTCACCGCGATCTGGCATCCCATCGAGATCCTGATCATCGTCGGCGCCGCTTTTGGTGCGCTCGTGATCGGCAACGAGAAGCACGTGCTGACCGAAATGGCGCACCAGCTGAAAAAAATCGCCTCGCGCAAAAAGCACGATTCGGAATTCCAGCGCCAGCTGCTGCTGCTGATGTACGAACTGCTGCAACTGGCTTCCGGTGGCCTGAAAGCGCTTGATGCCCACGTCGAAGCGCCGCGCGAAAGCGCAATCTTCCAGCGCTACCCGCGCATCCTGGACGAGCCCAAGCTCCTTGCCTTCATCGTTGATAACTTCCGCTTGATGGCCATGGGTAAGATCAATGCCCACGAACTAGAAGGCGTGCTGGAGCAGGAACTCGAAGCCATCCACGAGGAACTCACCCAGCCGTCGAAGTCGCTGCACAAGATCGCCGAAGGCATGCCGGGCTTCGGCATCCTGGCCGCGGTGCTGGGCATCGTGATGGCCATGTATTCGGTCTCGGAAGGCGCCGACTCGGGCGCGATTGCGGAAAAAGTCGGCGCGGCGATGGTCGGTACCTTCATTGGCATCTTCTTCTGCTACGGCCTGCTGGACCCGCTCTCGAATATGATGAAGCAGCTAGTGAACGGCGAAGCATCGACCATGGAAACCGTAAAAGTCGTCCTCTGCACCCACGTAGCCGGCAAACCAGCCCTGCTGGCGATCGACGCCGGGCGCCGCCTGATCCAGCTCAACACCAAGCCAAGCTTCGCCCAGCTGGAGCAGTGGATCAATGCCATGGGCGGTGGCGAAGACGAATCGCAGGTCAAGCGTCGCCGCTCGAGCGACCGGATGACGGGGTAAGCAGTGTCCAAGCTGAACGACAAGCACCACGATCAGACGATCGTCAAGCGTGGCGGCGGCAAGCACGACCACGACGAGCACGGCGGCGCTTGGAAAGTCGCGTTCGCCGACTTCTGCCTGGCCCTGCTGTCCCTGTTCCTGGTCCTGTGGCTGATGGCCGCGCGCGAAAAGGAAGCGGCCCAGAACATGCTCAAGGACCTGTCCGCCGGCCAGCTCGAAGGCCCGGGCAAGCGTCCGGACATCGACAGCAGCCCGAGCGGCAGCCTGATCGAGCGCTTCCCGACCATGCATGACGGCACCGGCCCTGGCAAGGACGGCCAGGCGGCGAAGGTCTCCTACGACTCGCCGGCCGATCTCGCGGCGCTCTCGAAAAAGCTGGAAAAGATGAGCGAAGACGCGGGCCTGGCGTCGAACCTGGAAGCAACCGTGACCCCGTTCGGCCTGCGCGTCATGCTGCACGACACCGACAAACAAGGCATGTTCATGCGCGGCAGCGCCCTGCCCACCGGGCGCTTCGCCCGCCTGCTGCAGAAAATGGGCCCGCTGTTCGCGCAGATGGAAAACCAGATGCTGATCGTCGGCCACACCGACTCGGTAAAGTACAACTTCACCGAGCGTACCGGCATGTCGAACTGGTCGTTGTCGACGAACCGCGCGATGGCGGCACGCGCCCAGCTGCTCACGGGCGGCATGCGCGCCGACAGCGTGCTGCAGGTGGTGGGCATGGCCGACCGCGCGCCGATCGACGAAGCGCGCACCGATGCAGATGTAAACCGCCGTATTGAACTGATGATCCTGACGCGCGCGCAATCGCGCACGGTTGCCGCGATGTTCGGCGCGCCCGGCGCGACTCAGCCGCTGGCCGACGGCGTGTCCGTCAGCGCCGCCGGCGCCCGGGAAAGTGGCGAAGACAGCAGCGGCGAGATGAAAACGCTGCGCGGCCAACTGGCGAAGTAACCATGACGATCCAATCGAAAACCCGAGGTACCCGCATGAAAATCACTGGAACCGGCGCCCCAGCCATGACGCCCGCCGTCGGTGGCGCCGCGGCCGCCCCCGCACCTGTCAGCAGCCCTATGAGCGCCGCCCCTGCGGCCCTGGAGTCAAGCGTGCTGCAGCCGGCTGCCCAGGCATTGCGCGCCATGCCCGACATCGACGCGGCGCGCGTGGCCGAACTGCGCGACGCCCTGGCCAAGGGCGAGCTGCCCTTCGATGCATCGCGCCTGGCAGGCCTGATCCAGCGTTTCCACGGGGGTCGCTGATGACTTCCCGCATGACGCGCCAGCAGGCCGCCGCCGCCTTGGTGGAAGGTGTCGACCAGGACCTGATCGCCGCAACCGCCATCCTCGCCCTGCTCGAGCGCCAGTTCGACGCCGCCCTGCGCCATCAGGGCGCGGAGCTGGCGCTGCTGGCCGAAGAACTCACGCCCGTGCTGGACGCCATGGACGCCCGCCGCCGCCAGCGCGTGGCGCTGGTGCGCGCGCTGCACGGCCTCGACGGAACGATGGCCGGCTTCATCGCCACCCAGCCGGAACCCGGCCGCACGCCGCTGGCGGCCGCCTGGAGCGAGCTGGAACGCGTGGTGGTCGCCTGCAAGGCGGCGACCACGCGCAACGGCAACCTGCTGGCCGATCAATTCACGACCATGCAGCGCGTGCTGCAGGGCGGAGACGGTACCTATGCGCCACGCTGAGTTTTCGACGACGGCCGTGCCGGCCACGCTGCCGACCGCCCCGACCCGCCCCACCACCGCGATCGGCGGCGGCAGCGGTTTCGGCCGCGCCTTTGCCGACGTACAGGGCGAAGTGGCGACATTTATCCAGGAAGGCGGCGGCGACACGTCACCGGCGCTGAGCCCTGAGGGCAGCATTTGGCATACGCGCAGCGCCGCCAGCGTATTGGCCGCGCCCGAGGACGAAGGCGGTTCCACCAGCAGCGAGCAACAGGCCTTCCTGGACAGCATCGCCCCGTGGGCGAAGGAAGCGGCAGATAAACTGGGCGTGGCGCCGGAACTGGTGCAGGCGCACGCCGCGCTCGAATCGGGCTGGGGCCAGCGTCCGATCCGCGACGCCATTGGTGCGAGCAGCCACAACCTGTTCGGCATCAAGGCCGGCGCCAGCTGGAATGGCGCGGTCAGCGAGACGGCCACCACCGAATATGTCGGCGGCGCGGCCGTGAAAACCAGCGCGCGCTTTCGCGCCTATCCGGACGGCGCCAGCGCCTTCCGCGACTACGCCCAGATGCTGCTCGAGAATCCGCGCTATCGCGGGGCGATCGGCGCCGGCAGTGACGCCAATGCCTTTGCGCAGGGCCTGGCGAAAGGCGGTTACGCCACCGATCCGGCCTACGCCGCCAAACTGTCGCGCCTGGCCGGCAAGCTGCAGGGTATCAACGGCTGATGTATCAACGGCTGACGCGGGGCATGTCCACGGGTTCGACCGTGCCCGGCGCGGTAACCCGCATGCGCACCGTCTGCCCGCTGGCGCTGTTGCGCACCCGCACTGTCGCACCGCGCGCTCCGGTATCGAGCGCTTCCCCGGCCGTGCTGATCTCAATGCCCTCGATGCGCGCAATCATCACGACGGCGTCGCCGCGCTTGACTAGCACGGGTGCACTTAGTGAATTGTTACGCAGAACGTCGCCAGCACGCAACAATCTGCGGCTGGTTTGCCCTACCGCATCATCTGGATCGATCACGGGGTCCGCAATGCTGGTAATCTCGCGTTGCTCTACGGTAACATGGGCGTCGGTAAGGACTTCGTTGGCGGCGATCGGTGTTGCCGCCACCACCACCGACGCCGAGATGCGCGCCCGGACGATGTATTCCTGGCGGCTGTTGCCAGGCCCCGGGCAGCGCACCGCGAAGCGCATCCGGGTGGCCTGCCGGGTGTCGAGTGTGTCGACCTCGACCGGCCCGGTGCAGGCGGGCGCTACGCGCGGCGGCACCACAGCCAGCTCGAAGCGGGCATCACGCAGGTTTGACGCAGCAGCCTGTTTTTCCAGCTGGGCGCGGGCAGTCTCCTCGACCTGACTGGCGATGGAGATCGGCGAAGCAGCCAAGGCCGGCAGAGGCGCCAGCAGGAGCGGCAGGACAAGAATACGAGCGGCACGACGAATCATTGCGACAAACCCTGGCAATCAAAGATTTACCCATTCTAACGAAACACCCTGCAGTTCACGACGGAGGACAAGCGAATGACGATTAATTTTAAGGACGCACTGGGAGTGCATGCCGACGCGCTGCATGTGCGCGCCGAGCGCACCCGCGTGCTGGCCGCGAACATCGCCAACGAAAGCACGCCGGGCTACACGGCGCGCGACCTCGACTTCGGCGCCGTGCTGCAGGACCGGATCGACGCCGAAGCGGGCGAAGCGACCCTGAGCGAAGGCGAAGCGCTGTACCGCGTGCCCTTCCACCCTAGCGCCGATGGCAACACGGTGGAAATCGGCGTCGAGCAGGCCGCGTTTTCGCAGAATGCCTCGGACTTCCAGACCAGCCTCACCTTCATCAACATGAAGCTGCGCGGCCTGGCCAAAGCCATCAACGGACAGTGATCACATGAGCTTCAAGGATATCTCCAGTATTGCCGGTTCCGCGATGGCGGCCCAGTCGGTGCGCCTGAACACCATCGCCTCGAACCTGGCCAACGCCGACACCGCTGCGCCATCGGAAGCCGAAGCCTACCGTGCGCGCAAACCCGTGTTTGCCGCGATCATGGAAAACGACGCGGGCGGCCGTGTGCAGGTGCTCGACGTGGTCCAGAGCGCCGATCCGGTGCGCAAGGTCTACGAGCCGGGCAACCCGTTGTCCGACGCCGACGGCATGGTCGTCTACTCGAACGTGAATTCGGTCGCTGAAATGGCCGACATGATGTCCGCCTCGCGCGCCTTCGAAACCAACGTCGAGGTGCTGGGCCGGGTCAAATCGATGCAGCAGTCGCTGCTGAAACTGGGCGAAGGCTGAGGTTAAGACTAATACTATGCTGACCAATAACTCTCTCGCAGCCTCGAACAACACCGCGGGCACCGGCGCCGTCTCGGCGAACGCCGATGTCAGCGCCAACAAGGACATGTTCACCAAGCTGCTGGTCGCGCAGATCCGCAACCAGGACCCGCTCGCGCCATCCGACCCGAGCCAGTTCGTGAACCAGCTCTCGCAGCTGTCCCAGACCGAAGCGCTGCAAAGCCTCTCCAAGACCACCAGCGCCAGCGCCAGTGTGCTGCAAAGCCTGCAGGTGCTGGCGATGGGCGGCCAGGTCGGCTCGACGGTCACCGTCGCCACCGACCGCGTGCGCGTCGACGGTGCCGCCATCGACGGCAGCATCTCCCTGCCGTCCGCCGGCGCCAGCACCCTGGTGCTGACCGGCGCCGGCGGCCAGGAACACACGATGACCCTGCCCTTCCATACGGCAGGTAGCCAGCCGTTCAAGCTCGACCCGGCCGCGCTCGGCATGGCCCCGGGCAGCTATTCGATCTCGGCCATGGCCGCCGACGGCACCCGCGTGCCCGTCGAGATCGCCGGTCGCGTCGACAGCGTGCGCCTGTCGGGCACCGGTTCCGTCGTATTGCAGGTGGCTGGCGTCGGCGATGTCGACCCCTCCGCCATTACTGGTTTCAACGGCAAGGCCAATCAGGTCGCCGCCAACTAATTCAAGAATCCAAGGACCACGCCATGAGCTTTAACATCGCCCTCTCCGGTATCCAGGCCATCAACGAGCAGTTGGAAGCCGTATCGAACAATATCGCCAACTCGAGCACCTACGGCTTCAAGAGCAGCCGCGCCAACTTCTCCGCCATGTATGCGGGCGACCAGGCGACCGGCGTGCAGGTCGGCTCGCTGACCCAGAACATCGGCCTGAACGGCTCGGTCGAATCGACCGGCCGCTCGCTCGACGCCGCCATCGACGGCCGCGGCTTTTTCGTCAGCCGCGAGAGCACCGGCGCGCTGTCGTACAGCCGCGTCGGCATCTTCGCCGCCGATAACGGCGGCAACCTGATCGACGCCGCCGGCCGCAAGGTGCAAGGCTACGGCCCGGCCGCCAACGGCAACCTGGGCGTCATGGGCGACATCAAGATCCCGACCGGCCAGATCGCCGCATCGGCATCGACCAACGTCAACTACACCGGCAACCTGTCGGCCGACTGGAAAGCGCCGGAGACCGCTGACGGCTTCAAGAGCACCGATCCGAAATCCTACAACATGGTCAAGCAGTCGATCCTGTTCGATTCGCTCGGCACCCAGCACACCGTGTCGCAATACTTCGTCAGGCAGGCCGGTAGCAACAATGTCGTCGTGCATTACGGCTTCGACGGCGCGCCGCCAGCCGGCGCAACGAGCACGCTGACCTTCGACGGCAAAGGCCAACTGACAAGCGAGCCGCAAACCGGCGACCTGACCCTCGACAACACGAACGGCGCCGACGACATCGTCTTCAAGATCGACTACACCGGCACCACCATGTTCGCCGGCGACGCGACCACCACCAACAACAACACCAACGGTTATGCCTCGGGCGCCTATGTCGGCGTCGAGCTGGCTGCCGATGGTTCAGTCGTGGCACGCTACAGCAACGAGCAAAAGCAGACCGTCGGCACCATCGCCCTGGCGACCTTCGGCAACGAAGGCGCGCTCGCCGCCACCAGTGAGACCAGCTGGCAGGCGACCGCCGGCTCCGGCCTGGCGCTGTACGGCACCCCGGGTGTGGGACTGTCGGGCAAGCTCAATACGGGCGCGCTGGAAGGCTCGAACGTCGACATCACCTCCGAACTCGTCGGCCTGATGACTTCGCAGCGCAACTACCAGGCGAACTCGAAGGTCATCACGACCGAGAACCAGATGATGCAGTCGCTGATGCAGGCACTGTAATCAAGACCCGTCATGGATAAACTGATCTTCACCGCCGTCTCCGGCGCCGAGCACACGCTGCGTGCCCAGCAGGTCCACGCGAACAACCTGGCGAACATGGACACGCCCGGCTTTCGCGCCAACCTCGAACTGGTGACCACCCAGTCGCTCGGCGGCTACGGCTACGACGACGTGCACATGGCACGCACGCAGGCCGACGCCATCTCGACCAAGCCGGGCACCGTGCGCGAAACGGGCCGCGCGCTCGACGTGTCGATCAACGGCAGCGGCTACTTCGCGGTCGAATTCAACGGCCAGGAAGCCTACACCCGCGCCGGCGCCATCGACATCGACGCCACGGGCGCGCTGTCGGTCGCCGGCCGCCCGATCCTGGGCGAAGGCGGCCCGATCGTGCTGCCGCCGCACTCGGCGGTGGAGATCGGCACCGACGGCACCGTGTCCGTCATGGCCGAAGGCGCGACCACGATGCAAGTCGTCGACAAGCTGCGCCTGGTGAACGCCGAAGGCCCGGAGCTGACCAAGAACGAAGCCGGCCTGATCGTCGCCCGCAATGGCGACCAGCTGCAGGCGGACGCCAACATCACGGTGCGCTCGCGCGCGCTGGAAGGCAGCAACGTGTCGGCCATCGAAGAGATGGTCGCGACCATGGCCCTGAACCGCAGCTTCGAATTGCAAATGAAGCTGTTCCAGGCCGGCGACAAGATGAATGAGGCGGGCAACCGCCTGCTCGGCGCGTAACTCAAATTGATTGAGCGCGGCTGACAACCCAAGGAGAATTTCATGAATCCAGCAATGTGGATCAGCAAGACCGGTGTGCAGGCGCAGGACGCCAAGCTGCAGGCCATCGCCAACAACCTCGCCAACGTCAACACCGTCGGCTTCAAGCGCGACCGCGTCGTGTTCGAAGACCTGCACTACCAGGTCGATTCCCAGCCGGGCGCGCAGAGCGCCGACAACACCGTCTCGAACGGCGTGCAGCTCGGTAACGGCACGCGCCTGGTCGGCACCCAGAAAGTGTTCACCAACGGTTCGCTGCAAACGACCAGCCAGCAGCTCGACGTCGCCATTTCCGGCGGCGGCTTCCTGCAGGTGCGCCGCCCGAACGGCGAAGCCGGCTTCACCCGCGCCGGCCAGCTGCAGATCGACGCCAACGGCACCCTTGTCAATGCCCAGGGCCTGCCGCTCGTGCCGCAGATCACCGTGCCGAACAATGCCACCGCGATCACCATCGCCGAAAACGGCACCGTCTCGGCCACCGTCCCGGGCCAATCGGCGCCGACCGAACTGGGCGCGCTGACGCTGACCAGCTTCGTCAATCCGGCCGGCTTGCTGGCCCTCGGCGAAAACCTGTTCCAGGAAACCGCTGCCAGCGGCACGCCGACCGAAGGCCGTCCGGGCGACGGCGCCCTGGGCAAGCTCAAGCAGGGCGCGCTCGAGGGTTCGAACGTGCAGGTGGTCGAAGAGATGGTCGACATGATCGCCGCCCAGCGTACTTATGAGATGAATACCAAGGTGTTGTCGGCCGCCGACAACATGCTGCAATACCTGGCACAGGCCGCGCGATAATGACGCGCTCTATCCTTGCAGCAACTATGATGATCGTGTTGCTGGTCGGTTGCGCCTCGCGCGCACCGATCGTGCAGGAAGACGATGCCCCGGTCCCGGTTGCGCGCACGACCGCGCGCGGCGTCTCGGGCGGCGTCTTCAGCAACGACGCGTTGTCGCTTACGTCCGACGCCCGCGCCTACCGCGTGGGCGACGTGGTCACCGTGATCCTGCAGGAGACCACGCAGGCGAGCAAGCGCGCCGGCACCAGCTTCAGCAAGGAGTCGTCGGTAGGTGTTTCACCGCTGGGCGTGCTCGGCAAGACCTTCCCGAAGACCGCCATCGATGTGTCGGCCGAGCGCGGTTTCTCGGGCGACTCGACCAGCACCCAGCAAAACGCGCTCTCGGGCGCGCTGACCGTGATCGTGCAGGAAGTGCTGCCGAACGGCCTGCTGCGGGTGGCGGGCGAGAAAAACATGACCCTGAACCAGGGCGAAGAATTCGTGCGCCTGAAGGGCTATGTGCGCGCCGCCGATGTGGACGCGGACAACCGGGTGTCGTCGCTGCGCGTGGCCAATGCGCGCATCGCCTACTCGGCCAAGGGCGTGCTGGCCGACGCCAATCAGGCCGGCTGGCTGATGCGGTTCTTCACCGGACCGCTGATGCCGTTTTAATTAGGATGAACATGATTCAGTCTCGCAGCCCTGCCCTCTTCAGCCGTATCATTTTCGCCGCCGCGCTGAGCCTGGCCGCAGTGGCACCCGCGCAGGCCGCGCAGGCGCTGCGCAACCTGGTCAGCATCGAAGGCGTGCGCGAAAATCCGCTGGTCGGCTATGGCCTGGTCGTCGGCCTGAACGGTTCTGGCGACTCAACCCAGGTGAAGTTCGCCAGCCAGTCGGTCCTGAACATGCTCAAGCAATTCGGCGTCAAGCTGCCGGAAGGCCAGGACGCCAAGAACAAGAACGTGGCCGCCGTCATGGTGTCAGCCGTGTTCCCGCCGGGCTACCGCCGTGGCCAGGCGATCGACATCACCGTCTCGTCGCTGGGCGACGCCAAGAGCCTGCGCGGCGGCACCCTGCTGCTCACGCAGCTGCGCGCGGCCGACAACGAAGTGTATGCGCTGGCCCAGGGCAACCTGGTCGTCGGCGGCCTGTCCGCCTCGGGCAAGAGCGGCTCCTCGGTGACCGTGAATACCCCGACCACCGGCCGTGTCCCGAACGGCGCCATGATCGAGCGCGAAATCGCGACCGATTTCGCCACCCGCCCGCAAGTGCTGCTACGCCTGCGCCACCCCCATTTCGAGACCGCGACCAATGTGGTCGAGGCGATCAACCGCCGCTTCGGCCAGGTCGCCACCACCGCCGACGGCACCAGCGTCGAAGTCATCGCACCAATGGACCCGACCGCGCGCGTGGCCTTTGTGGCCAAGCTGTCGAATATTCCGGTGGAAGCCGGGGTCGAGGTGCCGAAGGTCGTGTTCAATTCGCGCACGGGCACCGTCGTGATTGCCGACGGCCTGCGCGTCAAATCGGCCGCCGTCACCCACGGCGCGCTGAAAGTCGTGATTTCCGAGAGCTCGCGGGTAAGCCAGCCGGGCCCGCTGTCGCGCGGCCAGACCGCGGTCACGCCGCAATCGCAAGTGTCGGTGGACCAGGGCTCGGGCCAGATGTTCAGGTGGCCGGCCGGCGCCAAACTGCAAACGATCATCGACGTCGTCAACAGCCTGGGCGCGTCGCCGGACGACATCATGGCGATCCTGCAGGCGCTCGACCAGGCCGGCGCGATCGAAGGCGAACTGGTGGTGATCTGATGGAAACGAAGAACAACCTCCTCCCCCTGCCCGGCCGCCCCGGGGCCGCGACTGATGCTATCGCTCCCGCTGCCGGGGGCGCGCCCGATCCTGCCTACGTGGCGCAAGCCACCAAAGCCGCGGTCGAGTTCGAAAGCTTCTTCATCTCGCAGATGCTCAAGGACATGCGCGCCACCACCCGCGAAATGGCCGACGAGGACAGCGTCTTCAAGGACCGCGTCAACCAGGACATGCAGGACATGGCCGATGGCATCCTGTCGAAACAGATGGCCGGCCAGCGTGCCTTCGGCGTCGCCGATGCCATTTTGCGGCAGCTGCTGCCAGCCGCGGTGACTACGCCGGCAACTGCGCCGGCAACTCCGCAAGCAATTACTCCCGGCAAAACTTAATAATCCAAAGTAACTGGTCGCCTATCCTAGGTAGGCCCCCTGTTTCTCGAGAAAGACCCTGCCATGACCATCCTGTCCAACGCGCTGTCGGGCGCGCTTGCTTCCCAGCTCGCGCTGTCGGCCACCAGCCAGAACATCGCCAACCTGCAGACCAAGGGTTACACGCGCCAGGCCGCGCTGCTCTCCGCCGTCGGTGCGGATTCCAGCGGCAAAGCCATCGGCAATGGCGTGCAGGTCAGCTCGCTGATCCGTTTTTCCGACGGTTACAAGAGCCAGCAGATGTGGCGCGCGGCGGCCGAGACGGGCCAGTATTCACAAACCCAACCCTACCTGACCCAGCTCGAGCGCGTGATGGGCGACGAGACGGCCAGCCTGTCGACCGCGGTCGACGGCTTCTTCGCCGCGCTCAACGCTGTCGCCGGCGACAGCGCCACCTCGACCCCGCTGCGCCAGCAGGTGCTGACCGCCTCGGGCCTGCTGGCCCAGCGCTTCAACAGCCTGAACAACGTGTTCAATGCCCAGCGCATGTCGATCACCCAGCAGCGCGGCGCCATCGTCGCGTCGGCCAATGCCAACATCGAGAAGATCGCCGCCCTGAACGCCCGCATCACCCAGGGCAATGCCGTCGGCGCCCCGGTGTCGAGCCTGATCGATGCGCGCGACCTTGCCATCGATGAGCTGGCCGGCCAGATGGCGCTGGAAGTGTCGGAGCAGCCCGGCGGCGTGCGCGACATTTCGCTGAAAACGGGCCAGGCGCTGGTGATCGGCAATGTCGCCGGCAGCTTGAAGGCCGAGAGCGCCGGCGCCGAGCAGGTTTTCTCCCTCGAATTCGCATCAACCAAATTCATGCTGGACGCCGAAAAGCTCGGCGGCCAGCTCGGTGGTCTGTCGGTCTACGAGCGCGGCACCCTCACGTCGATGCAGGAAGACGTGGAAGCCATCGCCGGGAAGCTGGCAGCCCAGGTCAACAAGACGCTGGGCGAAGGCTATGTGATGGGCAGCACCTCAACCATACCTGACGGCAAGGCGCTGTTCGTCTTCACGAAGGGTTCGAACCATATCCTGACCGTCGCCGATGGCCTGGTGCCGGCCGATCTGGCGTTTTCCAGCGACGGCGCCGATGGCGACACGGGCAACTTGCAGAATCTGCTCAAGATCGGCAGCGAGCTGGTCACCTTCAAGGACAAGAGCGGCGCGACGCTGAGCGACGCCGACACCCAGCTGGTCGGCAAGCTCGGCGTGCTCAGCCAGCAGAACCAGGCTGCCCTCGCCACAGCGCGCACCATGCGCACCCATGCGGAAGAAGACTGGCAGTCCACGAGCGGCGTCAACCAGGATGAGGAAGCCATCAACCTCGTCGAATACCAGAACATGTACCAGGCCAACATGAAAGTCATGTCGGTCGCCAACTCCCTGTTCGACGCCACGCTGGCGATGATGGGTTAAGGAGCAATCATGCGTATCGCCACCGCCCAGTACCAGTCGAACATGAACCAGTCGCTCCAGCTGAATCAGGAGCGCCTCAGCAAGCTCACCCAGCAGATGGCCGAGGGCAAGCGCATCCTCGTGCCTTCGGACGACCCGGTCGACAGCGTGCGCCTCTCGCGCCTGCAGCGCGAGGAAGCGGCCATTACCCAGTACCGCGAGAATATCGATTCCATCAAAATTCGCCTGACCAGGACCGAAGGCTATCTCGGCAACATGGTCAACGACATCGCCGCTGGCCGCGACCTGCTGGTCTTTGCACTGGACGGCTCGAACACGCCCGACGACCTGAAGGCCCTGATCAGTCCGCTCACCTCGCTGCGCGACAGCCTGCTCTTCACCGCCAACACGGTCGACCAGGAAGGCAACTACGTTTTCTCCGGCACCAAGACATCGACGCCCGCAATGACCTTGAATCCGGACAACGGGCTCTACGAATTCACCGGCAACGAGAACACGCAAGACGTCGTCGTCGCCAGCGGCGGCCTGACCCAGGTTGCCAACCACAACATGGCGGGCATGGAAAAATTGCTCAACGCGATCAACGCCACCATCGAGGAACTCACCACGGGCGACCGCAACGTCAACCAGACGGGTACCCGCGCGATACTGAGGGCGAACCTTGATGGTTTCGACGACGCGCTGAACGATATCTCGGGGAAAATCGCCGTCCTCGGCGGCACCCAGAACATCCTCGACACCCTCGATGCCAACCACAGCAACGTCAGCCTGTCGAACCGAATGGCGATCACCGACATCGGCCAGCTCGACATGGGCGTTGCCGCCACCGAACTGAACGGTTATTCGACGGCGCTGCAGGCCACCTACAAGGCCTACGGCCGGATCGGTTCCCTGTCCCTGTTCTCCGCCCTGTAATCGATGGAAACCACGCTCCGCACAGCGATCACCACGACGACCGTCGGCACGGCCAGCACCGGCGCCGGCATCGTTCCCGCCAGGACCGCGCCCGCGTCCCCGTCCGGACCCGCGCGCACCGAGGCCGTGCCAGGCGACCGCGACAAGCTCGCGGAAGCCCGCCCGGCGCCGCGCGCGTCCACGCCCGCTCCCGCACGGCGCAGCAGGCCCGAGTGGGACACCCGCCTGCAAGCGAACGTCGCCAGCGCCCAGCAGGCGCAGGATTACCTCAACCAGGTCGCGCGCGAGCTGGAATCGGTCAAGGCCGCGCTGAGCGCGAAGCTGGCCGGCATGAAGAGCGGCGCGCGCGAGCTCGAGGCACGGGCACGCCAGCTCGGCGCCTCGATTGCCGCGCGCACGGCACGCGCCGGCGGTTCGGTCGACGCGCAACTGGAATTTTCCGATGGCGCACCGGCGCAGCAGCGCTTCCGGGTCCAGGGACTCGACGCCGGCATGCTGCAGGCGGCCGCGCCCCTGTCGCTGGCCTTCTCGATCGGCGGCGCCGGCGGCCCGCAACTGGCCGCAAGCATCGAACCGGACATGACCCCGGAACAGATTGCTGGACGCCTCGACCGCACCCTCGCCCCGCTCAAGGTGCGCGCCGGCCTGGACGGCCAGGGCCGGATCGAGTTCACCACCGCTGAAACGAACTGGCCGGCGGTACGCGACAGCATCGCCATCTCCGGCCGCGGCCGCGTCGCGACTGAAGCCGTGGCGCCGGACATGAAACTGCAGGACCTGGAGGCCGGCAACCCCGACGCGCTGCGCCAGAGCCTGCGCGAAGTGGTGCAGGCCCTAGAGCGCGTGCGCCGCTCCCAGGCCGCCGCCAGCGCCGCCCTGAGCGCCGCCGCCCAGCGCGCCGCCCAGCCGGAAATGAGCGCCGACGTCCTGGCGCTGACGGCGCAGGACTTCGCCTCCACCGCTGCCAGCCATGACTACGATTCCCTGCTGGCGATCACCTCGGCCCTGGTGGGCGTGAGCCGCGAGCGGGTACTGGCGCTGCTGGGGATGCGGTAAGGGCGAATCCTGTCGTGGGGACCGGCCTCAAGAAGCAAACGCCGGCCTCTCCCCAATCTGCTGCCGCCACATCGCGTAATACAGCCCGCGCGCCTCGACCAGCTCCGCGTGCGTCCCGCTCTCCACCACACTCCCCTTCTCCAGCACGAAAATCGTGTCCGCATGCATCACCGTCGACAGCCGGTGCGCAATCAGGATCGTCATCTGCGCCGCCCTGCTTGATATCTCGCGCACCGTATTGGTGATCTGCTCCTCGGTGATCGAGTCGAGCGCCGAGGTCGCTTCGTCGAAAATCAGCAGCGCCGGCTGGCGCACCAGCGCCCTGGCGATCGACAGCCGCTGCTTTTCCCCGCCCGACAGCTTCATGCCGCGCTCGCCAATCACCGTATCGAGCCCCTCCGGCGAGCGCTCGAGCAGGTAGGCGCACGCGGCCTGGCGCATGGCGGTGACGATCTCCTCATCGCTCGCATCAGGCTTCACGAAACGAATGTTGTCGCGGATCGTACCGGCAAACAGATAGGTCTCCTGGGTCACGAAGCCAATCTGCCGCCGCACGCGATTGAAGCGCAGGTCGGTCGTTGGCACGCCGTTGTACGACACCTCGCCGGCGTTCGGCGTGTACAGCCCCACCAGCAGCTTGACCAGCGTTGACTTGCCCGAACCCGACGGCCCGACAAAGGCAATCGTCTGCCCCAGGGTCGCAGCGAACGACACACCGGCCAGGGCGTCCTCGCCCGCGCCCTTGTGGCGAAAGCGCACGTCAGTAAAGCGCAGCTCGTGCAGGGCCCCGATCTCGACCGGATCGGGCGGACGCCGCTCCACCGGCTTGTCCATCAGCGTCCGGAAATTGAGCAGCGACGCCTCCGCCTCGCGGTGCGCCAGGATGATGTTGCCCAGCTCCTGCAGCGGCGCGAAGATCGACACCGAAATGAACTGCATCGCGATCAGCTCGCCCGTGGTGAGCACGTCGCGGAAGATCAGCCACAAGAGCGCAAACAGGATCGCCAGCTTCAGCAGGCTCAGCGTTGAGCCCTGCAAAAAGGACAGCAGGCGGATCCGCTTGACCTTCTCCATCTCCAGCGCAAAGATCGCGTCCGTCTGGCTGCGCAGGCGCCGGATTTCCGGAAACGTCAGCCCCAGGCTCTTGATGAGCTCAATATTGCGCAGCGACTCGGTGATGAAGCCGGAGTTGCGGTTCGTCTCGCGCACGATCGAGCGCTGCTGGGTCTTGATCTCGCGGCTCAGCAAGCCGGTCAGCCCACCGAGGACGAGCACGCCGACCAGGAACACCGGCACCAGCAGCCAATGCTTGGTGACCGCATACCAGGCCAGAAACGTAACGCCCACCAGCGCCGCAAAGGCCGTGTTGATGAAGGTATTGATCAGGCGCTCGCTGTCGGCGCGCACCTTTTGCAGCAGCGACAGCATCTCGCCGCTGCGCAAGTCCTCGAACTCCTGGAATTTCAGGCGCAGCAAGTGGCGCAGGCCATCGTTGAAAATCGCCACCCCCAGCTTTTGCACCACCAGCCGGGTCACGTATTCCTGCAAGGCCTTGGCCAGCCGCGACAGCACCGCCACCAGCACCGCCAGGCCCAGCAGGCGCGTCACGTAGGGCATGAGTTCAGCGTCCGGCAGGCGCTTCGGCCCGGTGACGCTGTCGATGATGGTACCGAAGATGATCGGATCGACCAGCGCCAGGATCTGGGAGGTGGCGGCGAACAGCAGGGCCAGCAGGCCGAGGCGCCAGTGAGGCTTAAGGTAGATCCAGAGGATGCGCATGAGCCATGTTACCAACCACGGCGCCCTGCCTGCGCACCGATGAGCCAGCCTTGGCCGACGGCATCGACAGGCGTAAAAAAACCCGCTGCGAACAGCGGGTTTTTTGTCAGGAGCGCGTCCCGTGAGGATTAGCCCTCGCGGTTGGCCTTCTTGCGCTCGTGCTCTTTCAGGTAACGCTTACGCAGGCGGATCGACTTCGGCGTGATCTCGACCAGTTCGTCGTCCTCGATGAACTCGACGGCGTACTCGAGCGACATCTGGATCGGCGGCACCAGGCGCACGGCTTCGTCGGTACCCGACGAACGCACGTTGGTCAGCTGCTTGCCCTTGATCGGGTTGACGACCAGGTCGTTGTCGCGCGAGTGGATGCCGATGATCATGCCTTCGTACACCGGATCGTTGTGCGACACGAACATGCGGCCGCGGTCCTGCAGTTTCCAGATGGCGTAGGCAACGGCAGCGCCGTCATCCTGCGAGATCAGCACGCCGTTACGGCGGCCGGCCATTTCACCGCGGGTGTTGTCGACTGGCGCGTATTCGTGGAACACGTGGCTCATCAGGCCGGTGCCGCGGGTCAGGGTCATGAATTCGCCCTGGAAGCCGATCAGGCCACGCGCAGGGATCAGGTACTCGAGACGCACGCGGCCCTTGCCATCCGATTCCATGTTCTGCAGGTCGCCACGGCGGCGGCCCAGTTCTTCCATCACGCCACCCTGGTTGACTTCTTCGACGTCGACCGACAGGCTTTCGAACGGCTCGTGGCGCACGCCATCGACCATCTTGAAGACCACGCGTGGACGCGACACGGCCAGCTCGAAGCCTTCGCGACGCATGTTTTCCAGCAGAATCGTCAGGTGCAGCTCGCCGCGGCCCGAGACTTCGAAGGTCGTGTCGTCGTCGGTCGGCGCCACGCGCAGTGCAACGTTGGCCTTCAGTTCGCGATCGAGGCGCTCGCGCAGCTGGCGGCTGGTGACAAACTTGCCTTCACGGCCGGCCAGCGGCGAGTTGTTGACCATGAAGTTCATGGTCAGGGTCGGCTCGTCGACGGTCAGCATCGGCAACGCTTCCGGGGTGTCCGGTGCGCACAGGGTCGAGCCGATACCGATTTCGTCGATACCGTTGATCAGGCAGATGTCGCCGGCGACGGCTTCGTCGACCAGCACGCGCTCGAGGCCCTTGAAGTTCAGCACCTGGTTGATGCGGCCCTTGATCGGGGTGCCATCAGGGCCGTTCATGACGATGACGTCCTGGCCGGTCTTGATGGTGCCGCGGTTGACGCGGCCAATGCCGATCTTGCCGACGTACGACGAGTAATCGAGCGAGGTGATCTGCATCTGCAGCGGGCCTTCCGGATTGTCGTCACGGACAGGCACGTGCTGCAGGATGGCGTCGAACAGTGGCTTCATGTCGCCGCTGCGCACGTCTTCGGTCAGGCCGGCGTAGCCGTTCAGGCCCGAGGCGTAGACGATCGGGAAGTCGAGCTGGTCATCGGTCGCGCCGAGCTTGTCGAACAGTTCGAAGGTCTGGTTGATGGCCCACTCGGCGCGCGCGCCCGGACGGTCCACCTTGTTGACGACGACGATCGGCTTCAGGCCCAGGGCCAGTGCCTTGCGGGTCACGAAGCGGGTCTGCGGCATCGGGCCTTCCTGGGCATCGACCAGCAGCAGCACCGAGTCGACCATCGACAGCACGCGCTCGACCTCACCGCCGAAGTCGGCGTGGCCTGGGGTGTCGACGATGTTGATGTGGGTGCCTTCGTACTCGACCGCGCAGTTCTTCGACAGAATCGTGATGCCGCGTTCTTTTTCGAGGTCGTTCGAGTCCATCACGCGGGTTTCCACGGCCTGGTTTTCACGGAACGTGCCGGACTGGCGCAGCAGCATGTCCACGAGGGTGGTTTTGCCGTGGTCAACGTGGGCGATGATTGCAATATTACGAATTGCGCGTTTGGTATTTGACATGTGATTTCAGCGTGGTTTTGCGTGATGTACGGATGTGTACGGTGCTGCCAATTTCGGAAACCGACTAGTATAGCAGGATAATGTGACCTTTCCGTGAAAAGGTCCGCATTTTCAACGGCTTGCTGGGTTTTTAACGGTTTTCCGGGGTTTTTGACCGATTATTCAAGACATGTGCAGCAGGACGTAGGGTGGGCGGCTTCGCCGCGCACGCGTTCAACCAGCTGATGAATAGCCGCGCGGCTGAGCAAACGCGGGTTGAACGCGTGAGCGGGATAACAGTCTCCCAGACTGTTATCCCCCGCCCACCCTACGACGCCGCGATCAAGCGCTCCGGCGCCAGGATCGCATACTCCTGCAGGTTCGCCGTCCCGAGCAGTTTGCCCTCGTGATAGACGCGCACCCTGCCCAGCTCCTGCGGCACCAGCACCGACTCCTTGCCCAGCGCCAGGCGCTGGCCATTCAGGAAGCGCTTCGCCAGTTCCGGCGTCAATTCGACCGACGGAAAGGTCGCCAGCAAGGCATCGACCGGGGCCAGCAGCGACAGCGGTTCCGCATGCGCCTGCAAGTCTTCCAGCGAGATCATGGTGGCCGCCGTCAGTGCCCCCACCTGGATGCGCCGCAGCGCGTTCAGGTGCGCGCCGCAGCCGAGCGCCGCGCCGATGTCCTCGCCGAGCACGCGCACATACGTGCCCTTGCTGCAGGTCACACGGATTTTCAGCATCGGCGCCGTGTACTCGACCAGCTCCAGCCCGTGGATCGTCACCGGCCGCGCCTCGCGCTCGAGCGTAATGCCTTCGCGCGCGTATTCGTAGAGCGCCTTGCCGTCGCGTTTTAACGCCGAGTACATCGGCGGCACCTGCAGGATCGGGCCGCGAAAGCGCGCCAGCGCCGCCTCGATCTGCTCTACCGTCACGTCGACCTCGCGCGTCTCGAGCGCTTCGCCTTCGGTGTCGCCGGTGGTCGTCATGATGCCGAGGTGGACGGTGGCGTCGTAAGTCTTGTCCGCTTCCAGCAGGTCTTGCGAGAACTTGGTCGCTTCGCCAAAGCACAGCGGCAACAGGCCCGTCGCGAACGGATCGAGGGTGCCGGTGTGGCCGGCCTTTTTCGCGTTCATGACGCGCTTGGCCTTGATGAGGGCGTCGTTCGAGGACAGGCCGACCGGCTTGTCGAGCAGCAGTACGCCGTCGACCAGGTCACGCGGCTTTTTGGGCGGGCGGGCGTTCACTCTGCGTCTGCATCCATGTCGATGCCAGGGGTCGTATCCGCCTTCGGCGCGTCGTCCACGAAGTCGGCGGCGCGTACCGCGTTCGCCTGGTCGATCAGGGCCGACATCTGCAGGCCGCGCGAGGTCGAGGTGTCATGCACGAAGTGCAGCCGCGGCAGCGTGTGGATGTGCAGGCGCTTGCCGAGCATGTTATGCAGGTAGCCAGATGCTTTATTCAGGCCTTCGAGCGTCGATTTGACTTCTTCCTTGCTGTCTTTCAGCAGGGTGAAGTAGACCTTCGCGTGCGCGTAGTCCGGCGTGAGCTGGACTTCGGTCAGCGTGATCATGCCGACGCGCGGGTCCTTCAGCTCGAAGGCGATCAGTTCCGACAGGTCTTTCTGGATCTGGTCGGCAACGCGCAGGCCGCGCTGGGGAATGGTTTTGCTGTGTTTTGCCATGGTGATATCTAGGTATTTTTCTGGTGATGGTACATCTATCGGGTGCGGGCGGGCGCAAATCTGGCCAATCAAAAAAAACGCCATCGGCTGGGCGTGAGCCCGGCGGATGGCGCTTTTGGCGTCGCTTGGATTACAGCGTACGGGCCACTTCGGTCACTTCGAACACCTCCAGGACGTCGCCGACCTGGATTTCGTTGTTGTTCTTCAGCGAGAGGCCGCACTCGAGGCCGGCGCGCACTTCTTTCGCATCGTCCTTGAAGCGCTTGAGCGAGTCGATTTCGCCGGTCCAGATGACGATGTTGTTGCGCAGCAGGCGAACCGACGAGGTACGCTTGACGACGCCATCGGTGACCAGACAGCCCGCAATCGCGCCGACCTTCGACACCAGGATGACCTGGCGAATCTCGACCTGGCCGGTGATGGTCTCGCGCTTTTCCGGCGCCAGCATGCCCGACAGCGCAGTGCGGATTTCGTCGATCGCATCGTAAATGATGCTGTAGTAACGAATGTCCACGCCGTTGGCCTCGGCCAGCTTGCGGCCCTGGGCGTCGGCACGGGCGTTGAAGCCGATGATGACTGCCTTCGAGGCCACTGCCAGGTTGACGTCCGATTCCGTGATGCCACCAACAGCGGCGTGCACGACCTGCACACGCACTTCCGAGGTCGACAGCTTCTGGAGCGAGCTGACCAGTGCTTCCTGCGAACCCTGCACGTCCGTCTTGATGATCAGCGGCAGGTTCTTCACCTCGCCCTCGGCCATCTGGTCGAACATGTTTTCCAGCTTCGCTGCCTGCTGCTTGGCCAGTTTCACGTCGCGGAACTTACCTTGACGGAACAGACCGATTTCACGCGCCTTGCGCTCGTCGGCCATGACCATGACTTCTTCGCCGGCAGCCGGCACTTCGGTCAGGCCCTGGATCTCGACCGGGATCGACGGACCGGCTTCAGCCACGGCCTTGCCGTTTTCGTCCAGCATTGCACGGACACGGCCATAAGCCGAACCGGCCAGTACCACGTCGCCACGGCGCAGGGTACCCGACTGCACCAGGATCGTCGCAACCGGGCCACGGCCCTTGTCGAGGCGGGATTCGACCACCAGGCCACGGGCCGGCGAACCGACCGGTGCCTTCAGTTCCAGCACTTCGGCCTGCAGCAGCACTTGCTCGAGCAGGTCGTCGATACCGGTACCGATCTTGGCCGACACTGGAACGAACGGCGAATCGCCACCGTATTCTTCCGGCACCACGCCTTCGGCGACCAGTTCCTGCGTCACGCGGTCGGTATTCGCGCCCGGCTTGTCGATCTTGTTGATCGCCACGACGAGGGGAACGCCGGCAGCTTTTGCGTGGGCAATCGCTTCCTTCGTTTGCGGCATCACGCCGTCGTCCGCCGCCACCACCAGGATGACGATGTCGGTGGCCTTGGCACCACGGGCACGCATGGCGGTGAACGCCTCGTGGCCCGGGGTATCCAGGAAGGTGATCATGCCGCGCGGGGTGTCCACGTGGTATGCACCGATGTGCTGGGTAATGCCGCCGGCTTCGCCCGCAGCCACTTTCGCGCGGCGGATGTAGTCCAGCAGCGAGGTCTTGCCGTGGTCGACGTGGCCCATGACGGTCACGACCGGTGCACGCGCGGTCGACTCGAACTCGGCATGCTCGCCCTGGTCGGCCAGCAGCGCTTCCGGATCGTCCTCGGCGGCAGCGAAGGCTTTATGGCCCATCTCTTCCACCACGATCATCGCGGTTTCCTGGTCCAGCACCTGGTTGATGGTGCACATCTGGCCCAGCTTCATCAGTTGCTTGATGACTTCCGATGCCTTCACCGACATCTTGTGGGCGAGTTCGGCCACGGTGATCGTTTCAGGAACGTGGACGTCCTTGACGATCGCCTCGGTCGGCGCCTGGAAATTGGTTTCGCGATCGTCGTGCGAGTTGCGACGGCCACCGCTGCGGCCGCCACTACGCCAGCCGTCACGGCCGCTCGGCGCGCTCGGGGCGCCACGGCCCTTCGCACCGCTTGGCGCGCCACGCTTCTTGGCGTCGTCCGACCAGGTCGAGGACACGTTCGCCGACTTGATCGACTTCTTGTCGGCCGGCTTCTTGTCGCCCGGCTTGGCATCGGCAGGCTTCTTGTCGGCAGGCTTGTGCAGCGTGCCGGCAGGTGCGGCCGGCTTGGCCACGACAGGTGCAGGAACCGGTTCCGGCGCCTTGATCACGCGGCGCGGCTGCGCCATCATGAGCTTGATCTGTGCCACTTCGTCGGCCACGGCCTTGCGTGCCTTCTCGGTGGCGGCAGAGCGCTCGGCGGCTGCCTTGGCAGCTTCCTCGGCCTTGCGCTTGGCGTCGTCGGCGGCGGCCTGCTTGGCCTGCTCGCCGGCAGCCGAACTGGCTGCGGCCGCTGCTGCGGCGTCGCGCTTGGCTGCTTCCGCAGCGTCGCGCTTGGCCTGCTCTTCGTCGGCCTTGGCCTGCTCGGCGCGTTCCGCCTCGAGCTTGGCCAGGCGTTCCTGCTTTTCACGCAGGTCCGCTTCCTGGCGAGCGACGAGCTCGGCATGACGGCGCGACTCTTCCTCGCGGCGTGCGATTTCGGCGGCATCGACGACAGGAGCAGCCGCTTCAGCGGGTGCGGTAGGCGTCGTTGCTACCACGTCATCGCGCTGCACGAAGGTGCGCTTCTTGCGCACTTCGACCTGGATCGTCCGCGACTTGCCTGACGCGTCAGCCTGCTTGATCTCGCTCGTTTCCTTGCGGGTCACCGTGATCTTCTTTTTCTCGGTCCCTTCGCCGGCGCCGTGGGTACGGCGCAGGTGATTCAGCAGCTTGTCCTTATCATCCTTTGACAAGGGATCTGACGTCGAACTCTTGTCGACGCCGGCAGAACGCAGCTGCGTCAGCAGCAAATCTGCAGGCATCTTCAGTTCGGTGGCAAATTGGGCTACGTTGTTACTCGCCATTCAGTCCTCTTTTCTATGTGTCGCGGAGATGATAAAGATTTGCAAATTATGCCTTGGCCGTTTCTGTCAGGCTCCAGGCTTTCGCCTGCAGCGCCTTGACGCGGTCATCATATTTACTGTCGACCAGCTTCATCTCATCGTCGGTCACATCATTAAATTCATTCTTGATCAGTTCACGGGCGCGGTCCGACGACAGGGCCAGGATGGCGCCGAATTCGTCGTACGCGAGACCAGCGAAGGCTTCCACCGTCTTGATGCCGGCCAGTCCCAGCTTGCCGGCAGTGGTACGGTCCATGCCTTCGAGGTTGACCAGTTCCTCTTCCATGCCTTCCAGGCCTTCTTCCGAAGCGATTGCCTCGGTCACCAGGGCGTCGCGGGCACGGGTACGCAGTTCGTTGACGGTTTCTTCGTCAAACGATTCGATTTCCAGCATTTCGGAAATCGGCACGTAGGCGATTTCTTCCAGGCTCGAGAAACCTTCATCCGCGAGGATGTCCGCCACTTCCTGGTCGACGTCGAGCTTTTCCATGAACAGCACGCGAATCGCTGCCGTTTCCTGGGCCACCTTGTTGGCCGATTCCTCGGCCGTCATGATGTTGATCTTCCAGCCGGTCAGCTCCGACGCCAGGCGCACGTTCTGGCCCGAGCGGCCGATCGCAATGGCCAGGTTCTCTTCGTCGACGACGACGTCCATCGCATGCTTTTCTTCGTCAACCATGATCGACGACACGTTCGCCGGCGCCAGGGCGCCGATCACGAACTGGGCCGGATCGTCCGACCACAGCACGATGTCGACGCGCTCGCCGCCGAGTTCGCCGGTTACGGCCTGCACGCGCGAACCGCGCATGCCGACGCAGGTACCAATCGGGTCGATGCGCTTGTCGGACGTGAACACGGCAATCTTGGCGCGCACGCCGGCATCACGGGCCGCCGATTTGATTTCCAGCAGGCCCTGCTCGATTTCCGGCACTTCCAGTTCAAACAGCTTCATGATGAATTCCGGCGCGGTACGCGACAGGATCACCTGCGGGCCGCGCATGTTGCGGTCCACGCGCAGGATGAAGGCGCGGACGCGGTCACCGATGCGCAGGTTTTCTTTCGGGATCATCTGGTCGCGCGGCAGGCGCGCTTCGATCTTGCCCGACTCGACGATCGCATCGCCGCGTTCCATGCGCTTGATGGTGCCGGTCACGAGCGAGTCGCCGCGCTCGAGGAAGTCCTGCAGGATCTGCTCGCGTTCGGCATCGCGCACGCGCTGCAGCACGACCTGCTTGGTGTCCTGGGCGAAACGGCGGCCAAAATCGACCGATTCCACCGGCTCTTCAATGTATTCGTCGACTTCGATGTCGGGAATTTGCTCTTTTGCTTCGAAATGCAGGATTTCCTGGTCCGGCAACTGCATGCCGGCTTCATCGGGTACCACGTGCCAGCGGCGGAAAGTTTCGAACTCGCCCGTGTCGCGATCGATGTTCACGCGAATGTCGACCTCGCCTTCATAGCGTTTTTTGGTGGCCTGGGCCAGGGCGAACTCGAGCGCCCCGAACACCACTTCCTTATCGACATTCTTTTCGCGCGCAAGCGCATCAACCAACAACAAAATTTCGCGACTCATGCTTTGCGACTCCTAAAATCCACCTGCGGCACCAACCGTGCCTTGTCCAATTCGGCCAGCGTAAATTCCAACAACGCGGGCCCATCTTTACCTTCAAATTCCAGACCGATCTTGTCGCCTTCCGGCGCCACCAGGATTCCCGTATAGGTTTTCCGGTTCGCGCTGCCAGGCATGGCGACGCGCAGCTTTACCGTGCATTCGTGGCCGGCAAAGCGCTCGAAATCGGCCAGGGTGCGCACCGGACGGTCGAGCCCGGGCGACGAAATCTCGAGACGTTCGTAATCGACGTTCTCCACGGTCAGCACGTGTGACAACTGGTGACTCACCGTTGCACAGTCCTCGACCGTAATAAGGCCCTTCTCTTCCGCGACGGCAGCGGGAAAATCGATAAACACGCGCAGAACCCCGCGCTCGCCCCGTTCAACATCAACGAGTTCGTAGCCCAGGCCACCGACTGTCTTGGCGATCAAATCAAACTGCTGCACGACGCTTCTCCACGGTGCTAAAACGATTTACCAAAAAAAAAATGGGCATCTGCCCATCTTTTTGTATTTACAACCCAACCAGATGAAAGCACTTGCACCAAATTAATACTCGGGAAGGACTTCTATTAGGCTGCGGATTATAACGTATTCGAGGGCACGCTGCAATCGCCATACCATTTTATGAGCAAGCAAACAACAGCCGCGCACGGTAATGCAAGGTTGACGACGATACAACGGCCAGCTCGGCTTTACGTGGGGTGGCCGGGCGGCGAACCGCTCTTGAACCCACCCTGCAAAAACCTTAACCGCGGCGGCCGCGACGCGGCGCGCCCGGCTCGGCGTTGCGCGGACCCTGGCCGCCACGACGGGCGCCGCCAGCGTTGCCGAAGCCGAAGGTCGTCTGCAGCGGATCGGGCTGGCGCGGACGGCTGCTGCCGCCGGCGTTGCTGCCCGGACGGCCCGAGGAGGCGCCACCGGCGAAGCCGCCGCGGCCCTTGCCGCCGGGACCACCGGCACCACGGCCGACCGGCGCGGCGCCGCCACGCGGTGGCGCACCGACGCGCGCCGCCTGCGGGCCGAACGGATCGACGTTGCGATTGGCGTCGGCGCGGTCGATGCGGTTGCCGTCGGAACGGCGCGGGTCAGGCTGCCCCCCTTGTCCACCCTTGCCCTGGCCCTTGCCGGCGGGACCGGCGGCCCCACCCTTCTTCTCGATGCCGAAGGCCGACATGAAGCTGCGCACGTCGTTTTCTTCCAGCTCTTCCCAGCGGCCGCGCTTCAGGCCCGACGGCAGCGTCATCGCGCCATAGCGGGTACGGATCAGGCGCGAAACGGTCAGCCCGACCGCCTCGAACATGCGGCGCACTTCGCGGTTGCGGCCTTCGCCGATCACCACGCGGTACCACTTGTTGATGCCTTCGCCGCCGCCGTCGACGATCTTGGTGAAGTTCGCCATGCCGTCATCGAGCTCGACGCCGGCCAGCAGCTTCTGGCGCATGCCCTCCTCCAGCTCGCCCAGCGTACGCACGGCGTATTCGCGGTCGATGTTGTAGCGCGGGTGCATCAGGCGGTTAGCCAGGTCACCGGAGGTAGTGAACAGCAGCAGGCCTTCGGTGTTGAAGTCGAGACGGCCGACGGCCAGCCACTTGCCGGTCTTCATGGTCGGCAGGCGGTCGAACACAGACGGACGGCCTTCCGGATCGTCGTGGCTGACGATTTCGCCGGCCGGCTTGTGGTACACCAGCACGCGCGGCGGCTTGCTGCTGTTGACGCGGCGCTGGATGAGCTTGCCGTTGATGCGCACGGCGTCGGTCGGCAGGATGCGCTGGCCGATGTGGGCCGGCTCGCCGTTGACCGACACGCGGCCGGCGACGATCAGGTCTTCCATGTCGCGGCGCGAGCCGAGGCCGGCTTCGGCGAGCACCTTGTGCAGCTTCGGTGCGTCGTCGTCGGCGGTCAGGTCGCGGCGTGCCGGCTTGGCCGGCTGGCCACGGCCGCCTTCGTTCGCGTCGAACGCGTCCGAGGTGACGAACGAGAACACGGCATCCGCATCACTCGGCTTGCCGGCGCCCGGCTTGCCCGGATTCTGGCGGCCGTTCTGCTTGGCGCCCTTGCCCTGCTGGGGACGGTTGCCCTGCTGGGGATTCTGCTGGCCATTCGGCTGCGCGCCCTTCTGGTTGCGTCCCTTGCCCTTGGCCTGGCGGCCGTCGCGGCGTGCTTCGCCCTGGACCGGAGCCTGGACCACGCCGGCGTCACCGCCTTCGGCCGGCGCCTCGGGCGCTGCGGCCGGTGCAGCCTGCGCCACTGGCGCCGGCTGGCGTGCTTCGCGCACGGCGCGCTGTTCGCGCATCTGGCGCGGACCGCGCGGCTTGCGCGCGCCGGCCTCGGCTTGCGGCGCATCTGGCGCGGCAGCGGCTGCCTGGGGCGTCGCCTCTACCGGCTGCGGCCAGGTTTCCATGGTTTCCGGCGCAGGTGCTGCGGCCGGCTTTGCCTTCGTTGCGCGCGGCTTGCGCGGCGCTGCGGCGGCAGGCTCGTTCGGCGCGGCAGCGGCGGGCTCGACCGGCGCGCTGGCGGCGGGTGCAGCGCCGGCATCGGTCGCGGCAGCAGCGGCCTTGGTGCGGCGCTTTGGCTTGGCTTCCGCCTTGGCGGCGAGTGCGGCGTCGCCCGTGACGGGCGCCGTTGCGGCTACCGCCTTGGTGCGGCGCTTCGGCTTGGCCGCGTCGTCCTTGCCCGGCTCGGCGGGAATGGTCTCGGTGGTGTCAGTTGGATTCATCATTCGTTTCGTTGTTGTGCTGACCGGGTACCGAGCCAATGGCCGGTTGCGGGTCATGAATTGGTACTTCAACGGGTGAAGTAACTTGTTCGTCGTCGGCGGGCGCTACGGCATCCGCCTTGTCAAAATTCTGTTGCAGCGCCGCTTCCAGCGCTTCGAGGCTGCGCCCGTCCTGGGCGTCGGCAATGCTTTCCAGCGGCGGCAACCCGCTCAGCGAGGCCAGGCCGAGGTCGTCGAGGAACTGCTTCGTCGTGCCGAGCAGGGCGGGCCGGCCAACCACTTCGCGGTGGCCGACGACATCGATCCAGCCGCGGTCTTCCAGCATCTTGACCGTCTGCGAGTTCACGGCGACACCGCGGATCTCCTCGATGTCGCCACGCGTCACCGGCTGCCGGTAGGCAATGATGGCAAGCGTCTCGAGCGTCGCGCGCGAATACTTCGGCGGCTTCTCGGGCGTGATGCGGTCCAGGTAGGGCTTCATCTCCGGCCGGCTCTGGAAACGCCAGCCCGATGCCAGGCTGACGATTTCGATGCCGCGGTCTTTCCAGTCGTGGCGCAATTCTTCAAGCAGCAGCTTGATGGTATCGAGTCCCACCCCGGGGCCGACCTGGCGACCGCCGCCGTCGACATCGGCGAACAGCTTCTTCATGCCGTGCAGCGACATCGGCTCGCGTGCACACAGCAAGGCGGTCTCGAGGACTCGCTTGGCCTCATCAGTCTTCATTCTCGATGTCGTCAGGCTCGTGCCAAGAAAATATCAAACAAACATTGTTCAACGATCCGCACGCACAAGGCCCGGCGGTTCGGTTCGAGGCATACCGGCAGCCGTCGCGACGGATAGGGCTCGCGCTGGCGGCTCGCGGGTGCTGCTCGTTGAAACAGGAATCAGTGGCCCGCGCTTGGACGCGACGGGCGGAATACGATGGCGGGACAGGACCCGGCCACAGGGCTGCCTGCGTGTCAGGCGGGCTGCCGATTGGTGATTTTCAAGCGAAATTTCAACCGAAACGCGGGCTCGGCATGCGGCTTGGAGGCGTGGCTCGTGGGCGCACCATGACGGCAATCGACATCGTTTCTTCCAACTGCCAGTCATTGTACCCGATAAAACACGGGAACGGCCATTTGCGCAAGGGGTGCGCGGCCACGTGGGCTCAAGCCGACACGTCAAGACGGAAATTTGTCAGACAAAATGGCAGACACGCCAAGGAAAGCCGGATACTCGGCCGTGATCACATAGGTCGGCACCGAGGACAGGTAGGACTGGAACCGGCCCTTCTGTTCGAAGCGGGTCCGGAACGGCGACGCGGCGAAGCGTTCGCCCAGGCGCGGGACGATGCCGCCGCCGATGTACACGCCGCCCTGGGCGCCCAGCGTCACGGCCAGGTTGCCAGCGACACAGCCGAGCATGCCGCAGAAGATGTCGAGCACCTGGCTAGATACCGCGCACTCGCCCGCCAGGGCACGGCGGGAAATTTCCGGCGCGGACAAGGTGCTCGGGGCCAGGCCCTGGATGTGCACCAGCGCCCGATGGATCAGCTCCACTCCGGCGCCCGAGAGGAAGCGCTCGGCCGACACATGCTCGAACTCGCGCCAGGCGTATTGCAGGATGGCCACTTCGAGTTCGTTACATGGCGCAAACGTCACGTGGCCGCCTTCGCTGCTCAGCGCGGTCCAGCTCGTTCCCGCAGGAATCAGGCCCGACACGCCGAGACCGGTGCCGGCGCCCAGCAGGCCGAGCGGCGCACCGGCGCGCGCTCTGCCGCCGCCGACCTGGACCTTGTCGCCGTCATGCAGGTGCGGCAGCGAACGCGCCAGCGCGTAGAAATCGTTGACCACCAACAGCGTCTCGAAGCCGACCTCCTGGCGCAGCGCCTCGATCGAGAACTGCCAGTGGTGGTTGGTCATGCGGATCTGGTCGCCATCGACCGGATTGGCAATCGCCACGGCCGCATGCCTTACCTGCCCCGCAGCGGCAACTTCCGGCATCGCCAGGTAGGCGCGCACCGCATCGGCCAGCGTTGGATAGTCGCCACAGGCCAGCACCTGGACACGCTCGAAACACCCCGGCGCCAGCTCGAGCGCAAAGCGCGCGTTCGTGCCGCCCACGTCGGCAAGCAGGCGTGGAGCGTCGAATTGGCTGGCGGCGGAAGCGATGGTTACGGGCAAAGAAGCAGTCATTGCAGGACACGTGGCTGGGGATGTCCAAGCTTACTGGATTTCTTTACGGACTTACAAGGGAATTTTGTAGTTTAGGTACACAGCATGGGAGTAAATACCACGCTAACCCTAGCAGCTTTAGTAGTACAACTACGCTGCCATTTGATCTCCATGATGGGCGCGCCAGGCGTCGAGCCCGCCCTGCAGCGGCCGCGCCCGGTGGAAGCCGTTGGCCAGGAAGGCTTTCGCTACCTGCGCCGCCGTCACGTCGTTCGGGCAGGAACAATAGACGACGATATGCCGGTCCTTGTCCAGGCCGGCCATCAATTGCCCCGGTTCGCACTCGCTGTACAACAAGGCGCCGGGAATGGCGGACTCGAGCGCCTGTGCCGTGACGCTGCGCGCGTCGATGACGAGCGGATCGTGGCCGCCGTCCATCAGCGCCCGCAGTTCGGAAACGCCAATGCGCGGCACGGCCAGGTTGGCGCGATGGCGTTTGCGCTCGATATATTTATAGAGGACAAACATTCCCAGCAAGATGCCCAGCACGACCAGGGCCGTGCTGCCCAGCGTTTCCAGGGTCGTGAGCACGCGCTCGACGCTGTCGCTGAAAATCGCGCCGACGGCAAGACCGGTGCCGCCCCACAGCAAGGCGCCGGTGGCGGCAAAGCCGAGGAAGGCGCGCGGCGGCGTGCCGAGCGCACCCGACATCGGCGCGGCAATGGTATTGAAACCGGGGATGAATTTCGACACCAGCAGGGACTTGGCGCCGTAACGGCGGAAGCGGTCTTCGGTCTGGTTGACGCAGGAATCGGGCGACAGGGAAATACGGCACAGCAGGCGCAGCACGCGCTTGCCGTAGTAGCGGCCGGCGCGGAACCAGAAGATGTCGCACACCAGGCAGGCCAGCACCACGGCCAGCAGGCACAGCTGCCAGCTGGCGCCGCCCTGCATCGCCATTGCCCCCGCCACCACCAGCACGGGGAAGGCCGGGATCGGCAGGCCGAACTGTTCCAGCAGCACCGTGCCGAAAACGAGCAGGGCACCATGGTTCTGGATCAGGAGCGAGAGCTGGGACATCCGCTCATGGTAGCCGAATTGGCCGTTTCTGGCTGGCGGGTGGCGGGTTTATACAACGGTTGTGTTGCCAAGGCGGCGCTACGCGCCGCGCGGAATCGCCGCCAGCAGGCTTCGGGTGTACGGGTGCTGTGGATTGCGGTACAGCTCGTCGGAATCCGCCATCTCGACCACGCTGCCCTGGTGCATCACCATGACCCGGTCGGCGATATGGCGCACCACCGACAGGTCATGCGAAATGAAGATATAGCTCATCTTGTATTCGTCCTGCAGGTCCTGCAGCAGATTGAGCACCTGGGCCTGCACCGATACGTCGAGCGCCGAGACCGATTCGTCGCAGACGAGGATGTCCGGCTTCATCGTCAGGCAGCGCGCGATCGCGATGCGCTGGCGCTGGCCGCCGGAGAACTCGTGCGGATAGCGGCCGAACGCGGCTGCCGGCAGCCCGACCCGTTCCAGCAAGGCATGCACCATCGCGGTGCGCTCCTTGTCATCGCCGCCGATCCGGTGGATGCGCATCGGTTCCAGCAGAATCTGCCCGACAGTAAACCGGGGATTGAGCGATGCATACGGATTCTGGAAGATGATCTGGATGCGCCGCTTGTAGGCCGCGTAGTCGCGGTCCGGCATGGCGAGCAGGTCGCGCCCCTCGAACAGCACGCTGCCGCCGGTCGCGCGGTGCAGCCGCAGCAGGGTCAGCCCGACCGTGGTCTTGCCCGAGCCCGACTCCCCCACCACGCCCAGTGTTTTCCCGCGCGGGAGCGTAAACGACACATCCTTCACGGCGCGGAACTCGCGCTTGCCGAACAGCCCCTCGCGTAGCCAGAAGCTTTTTTGCAGCTTGTTTACAACCAGTACGTTTTCATCATCAGGCGCATACCCGCGCGTGCGCTGCGGCAGGATGATCTGCGGCTCGCTGCCCGCGTTCAGGAAATCGTCGATGGTCGGCAGGCGCAGCGGACGTTCGCCCAGCTTCGGCCGGCAGTGCAGCAGTGCCTGGGTATAGCAGTCGCGCGGGGCGCCGAATACCTGGGCGGCGCTGCCCTCCTCGCGCACTTCGCCATGGCGCATCACGATCACGCGGTCGGCAATCTCGGCCACCAGCCCCAGGTCGTGGGTAATGAACAGCACCGACATGCGGTGCTTCTTTTGCAGGGACGCGATCAGCTCCATGATCTGCTTCTGGATGGTCACGTCGAGCGCCGTGGTCGGCTCGTCGGCGATGAGCAGCTTCGGTTCGCAGGCAATGGCCATGGCGATCATGACGCGCTGCTGCTGCCCGCCCGACATCTGGCTCGGATAAGCATCGATCTTGCTGGCCGGGTCGGGAATGCCGACCTCTTCCAGCAAGGCCAGGGTACGGGCACGCGCCATTCTCTTGTTCATTCCCATGTGCAGGCGCAGTACCTCGCCGATCTGGAAGCCCACCGCGAACACCGGGTTAAGCGAGGACATCGGCTCCTGGAAGATCATGGCGATGCCCTTGCCGCACAGCGCACGGCGCGCGGACACGGGCATGCTCAACAGCTCGCGGCCCTCGAACAGCACGCTTGAACCCGGATGCACAATGCTCGTATCGGGCGGCAGCAGGCCCATCACCGCGAGCGAGCTGACCGACTTGCCGCTGCCCGATTCGCCCACCAGCGCCACGGTGGAATCGTATGGAATGTCGAACGAGATGCCCTTGATCGCATCAAGCGTGTTCTTCTTGTCGACGCGGAAGGCGATGCGCAGATTGCGTACCTGCAGCAGCATGTCTGGGTCTGGCGAATTTGGCTGATGCATGGCTGCCTTATTTCAGTTTCGGGTCGAGCGCATCGCGCAGCGCATCGGTGAACAGCGAAAACGCGGTCACCAGCAGCGCCATCGCGCCGGCGGCGGCGGTCAGCTGCCACCATTTGCCAAGGATTAGTTCGTTCTGCGCCTCGTTCAGCATGCTGCCCCAGGACACCGTCCCGACCGGCACGCCGAAGCCGAGAAAGGAGAGGATCACCTCCGCCTTGATGAAGCCGACGACCAGGATCGACAACTGCACCAGCGCCACGTGCGACACGTTGGGGAAAATGTGCGAGAACATCTTGCGCCAGCTCGATGCCCCGATGGCGTCGGCCGCCATCACGTATTCGCGCGCCTTGTGCTTGATGTATTCGGCGCGGATCAGGCGGTACGGCCCGGTCCAGCCCGTCAGGCCCAGGATCAGCACGATGGTCATCACGCCCTTCTGTTGGAGCACGGCGGCCACCGTCAGGATCATCAGGATCGACGGGATCGAGGTGAAGATGCTGTAGAACCAGTTGAATACGTCGTCCACCAGCCCGCCGAAAAAGCCGGAGATGGCGCCGAACAGGGTGCCCAGCGCCACCGCGACGAAGGCCGCCACCAGCCCGACCACGATCGAGGTTTCGCCGCCCTTGATGGTTTTCTTGAGCACGTCGTGGCCCCATTTGTCGGCCCCGAACGGCAGGGTCAATGCCTTCGGCCGGGGCGGATGCGCCGCCCTGACCTCGGCCTTGAGCGCCTCGAGTTCGCTTGCTAACGGATCGAAGGCATTCGGCAGCACCGGCCGCGGCGGCTGCGCCAGCGCCGCTAGCGCCGGGTCGGCGCCAACGAAGCCCGGCGGCGCGTAGTTGACGGCGACCTCCTCTTCCCAGTCGGCGGCCAGCAGTCCGCCCATCGAGGCCGCCAGCATCAGCAGGAACAGCCCGACCACGGTCAGGGCCGCCATCGCCACCCGGTCGGCGCGCAGGCGGCGCCAGGCCAGCATCCACAGGCCGGGGGAAACCGTATTGTTCGTCAAACCGCCCTCACTTCAGTTGCACGCGTGGGTCGACTGCGCGGTACAGCAGGTCGGCCAGCAGGTTGAACACCATCGTGGCGGCGGCCACGTACACGGTAATGGCTTTGATCACGGGAAAATCGCTGCGCTCCACCGCCAGGATCACTTCGCGCCCGATGCCGGGAATGCCGAAGAAGCGCTCGAGCAGGAAAGCCCCGATCAGGAGCGCCGGCAGGTTGGCCATCACGTGGGTGATGATGGGAATGGCGGCATTCCTCAGCACGTGGACCCAGACGATGCGCCGCTCTCCCAGGCCCTTGGCACGCGCGGTGCGCACGTAGTCCTGGCCGACCTCGTCGAGGACAAAACTGCGATACAGGCGCAGGGTCGGCGCGATCGACACCGCCAGGCCAATGATGATCGGCAGCAGCGCATAGCGCAGCAGGTTTTCGCCCAGGCTATTGCCCCAGCCCTGGACCGGAAACAGGCCGAGCTTATAGGCAAAAAAGTACTGGAACACGATGATGTAGACCAGGATCGAGATCGACATGCCGACCGTGCAGGCCACCATCACGGCGCGGTCGGTGAGCGAGCCGCGCACGAAGGCAATGGCGAGCGCAAGCGCGATGCCGAAGACGGTTTCAAGCAAGGTGAGCGGCACCAGCACCGTGAGCGACGGGCCCAGCCGGCTGGCGATGATCTGCGCCACCGGTTCGCCCGTGCTCCAGGCGTTGCCGAAGTCGAAGCTGACGATCTGCTTGACGAAAATCCACAGCTGCACCGTGTACGGCTGGTCGATGCCGAGCTGGGCGCGGATGTTGGCGATCGCCGCTTCGTCCGCCATCTTGCCCGCCAGCAGATAGGCCGGGTCGCCGCCCACCCAGTTGAACAGCAGGAAGACGAGCACGATCACGCCCGCCATGGTCGGCAGCATCTGCCACAGCCGACGAAATATGTAAGCCAGCATCAAGGAATCCAGTGAGCGTCCACTCCCGCGGCCAGGCCCCTGCCCGTCCGCTCGGCGGTATCGAAAAGGCGTAACGATAGCGCACATCCGGGGCAAGGCGCTGTGCAAATTTGTGCGGCCCGGCTTTCCAATCCCCCCGCGTAACACGCGTGTAACTTTTTGTAAAACCGTTTCTTTAGCTTTAGCGCAACAGTTGTATTTTCACCAGCGCAACCTTCGTCCGATTGACAACATGTATGTACGAATGTTTGTATTGACATGCATCAATTGATGTCGTTGTTTTTACCGAAAACGACAATGTTATCGAAACAACTGCGCATTCCCTACAGGGTAGCGCAGCGCTCACTGGAAAGATCACGATGATGGTTGAAACAGTTTTATCCCGTTCGGTTCGGTTGATATTTGCCGGCGGCATGGCCGTCGCAATGGGTTCGGCATCTGCACAGCAAACCCAGGACACGGCTGCGGCCGCCCCTGAAGGCATGCAGCGCGTCGAGGTGACCGGTTCGCGCATTCCAAGCGCCAACCTGGAAAGCACCAGCCCGATTTCGGTCGTGAGCGCCAAGGAAATCAAGATGGACGGCGTGCGTTCGGTCGAGAACCTGCTCAACAACCTGCCCCAGGTCTTCGCCGACCAGGGCGGCACGATCTCGAACGGCTCGACGGGCACCGCGACGGTCAACCTGCGCAACTTCGGCGCCGACCGCACCCTGGTGCTGGTCAACGGACGCCGCCTGCCGTCGGGCAGCCCGCGCAATACCGCAGCCGACCTGAACCAGATCCCGGCGCCGCTGATCAAGCGCGTCGAAGTGCTCACCGGCGGCGCCGGCGCCATCTACGGCTCGGACGCAGTGGCCGGCGTGGTCAACTTCATCATGAACGACTCGTTCCAGGGCGTCCAGATCGAAGCCAACCACAGCTTCTACAACCACCAGCAGAACGATGGCCCGGCAGCCCAGGCCGCCAAGCGCCGCAACTACCCGGTCCCGGGCGACAAGGGCGCCGACGGCAGGATCAGCGACGCCAGCCTGCTGATGGGCGGCAATTTTGCCGACGACAAGGGCAATGCCGTCGTGTTCTTCGGCTACAAGAAGGAAGACGCATTGCTGCAGTCCCAGCGCGACTACTCGTCCTGCTCGCTCGACGGCTTCAGCTCCGGCAACACCTTTAACTGCGGCGGTTCCGGCACCAGCTTCCCGGGCCGCTTCTTCACCGCGACCGGCCAGAAGACGGTGGCCGACGCCAACGGCGGCGTGCGCAATTACGTTGCCGCCACCGACCAGTACAACTTCGGCCCGCTGAATTACTACCAGCGTCCTTCCGAGCGCTACACCTTCAGCTCGTTCGCCCGCTACGACATCAACGACACGATGCGCCTGTATGCCGAAGGCAGCTTCCACGACGACCGCACCGTGGCCCAGATCGCACCATCCGGCCTGTTCGGCCTCGATGCTTCGGGCGCGAATGCGATCCGCTTCGAAAACCCGTTCCTCTCGAACGCTTGGCGCAGTGCCCTCGGCCTGACCGGTCCGGGAACCACCGCCGATGCGATCATCTTCCGCCGCAACGTCGAAGGCGGCGGACGCCAGGACGACCAGCGCCACACCTCCTACCGCGGCGTGGTCGGCGTCAAGGGCGAGATCGGCAACTGGAACTACGACATCTTCGCGCAGATGGGCAAGGTCATCTACTCAGAAAACTACCTGAACGACTTCTCGATCAGCCGCAGCGCACGCGCCATCGACGTCGTTGCTGACGCCAACGGCAACCCGATTTGCCGCAGCGTCGTCAATGGCGTCGACCCGAACTGCGTGCCTTACAACATCTGGTCACTGGGCAAGGTCACGCCAGAGGCACTGGCCTACCTGCAAGTGCCTGGCTTCCAGAAAGGCAGCACCTCGCAAAGCGTGCAGGGCATCAACCTGGCAACTGACCTGGGCGAGTACGGCATCAAGCTGCCGACCTCGACGCAAGGCATCGGCATCGCTTTCGGCGCCGAGCACCGCACCGAGAAGCTGGAACTGGCCACCGATTCCGCATTCCAGACCGGTGACTTGGCCGGCCAGGGCGGTCCGACGCAAGGCGTTTCCGGTCAGTTCAGCGTACGCGACTTCTATGCCGAAGCGCGCATCCCCGTGCTGGAAAAGCAGCCGTTCGCCGACCGGCTCAGCCTGAACGCCAGCGCCCGCAGTTCCGACTACTCGACCGGCCAGAAGACCGAGTCCTATGGCCTTGGCATCGAATGGGCGCCGATCGAGATGGCCAAACTGCGCTTTTCGTACCAGCGTGCAGTCCGCGCCGCCAACGTTGTCGAACTGTTCACGCCGCAAGGCCTGGGCCTGTTCGGAATGTCTAGCGATCCATGCGCCGGTGCGGCGCCGACAGCCACGGCCGCTGCCTGCGCCCGTAGCGGCGTCACGGCGGCGCAGTACGGCCGCATCGAAGACAGCCCGGCGCAGCAGTACAACGCCCTGTTTGGCGGCAATGCCAACCTGGCTCCGGAAACGTCGGACTCCTTCACGCTGGGCATGGTGCTGACGCCGATGCGCAACCTGAGCTTCACGGTCGATGCCTTCGACATGAAAGTCAAGGACGTGATCGGCGGCCTGCCGGCATCGACCACGCTGGCGCAGTGCCTGGAGACCGGCGACCCGACCTTCTGCTCGCTCATCACGCGTGACCGCCTCGGTACGCTGTGGGCCCTGCCGACCGCGCAGGTGGTGGCCACCAACCAGAACCTGGGCCTGATGTCGACCAAAGGCATGGACTTCAGCGCCAACTATGGCGCCAAGTTCGGCGCCTACGGCGGCCTGGACTTCAACTTCAGCGGTACCTGGCTGAAAGAATTCCTGCAGGAAGACTTCCCTGGCTCGGGCGTGTACGACTGCGCCGGCCTGCACGGCACCTCCTGCGGCACGCCGATGCCGGAATGGCGCCACAAGCTGCGTGCTACCTGGAGCACGCCATGGCGCGGCGTCGAGCTGGCTGTGACCTGGCGCCACATCGATGAGGTCAAGCTGGACGCCACCAGCAGCAACCCGCTCCTGTCGACCGACTTCGAGCCGGCTGACGAGAAGCTGGCATCACGCAACTACCTTGACCTGGCCGGCAACTGGCAGATCAACAAGATGTTGGCACTGCGCGCCGGCGTCAACAACGTGCTGGACAAGGACCCGCCGATCACCGGCGTGGTGGCCGCCGTCTACGGCAACGGCAACACCTACCCGCAGGTCTACGATGCGTTCGGCCGCCGCGTGTTCCTGAACCTGACCGCCACGTTCTGATCCGTCAGGTGTGGTAACAACGAAAACGGCGGACCTTGCGGTCCGCCTTTTTTTTACTTTTCCCCCCGCCTACTCCTGGCGCAGGCGGCGCTGGCGCACTGCCGCGGCCAGTCCTTCCAGCACCCCGACGCTGGTTTCCCAGTCGATGCAGCCGTCGGTGACCGACTGGCCATAGGTCAGCTCGGCGCCCGGCACCAGGTCCTGGCGCCCGCCCAGCAGGTGCGATTCGACCATCACGCCGACGATGCGCCCGTCGCCGCCCGCGACCTGGGCGGCGATGTCGGCGCAGACCGGCACCTGGTTCTCGGGCTTCTTCGAGCTGTTCGCGTGCGAGGCGTCGATCATCAGGCGCGACGCCAGGCCGAGGGCGGCGATCTGGCGGCAGGCCTCCTCGACGCTGGCGGCGTCGTAGTTCGGCGTCTTGCCGCCGCGCAGGATGATGTGGCAATCCTCGTTGCCGGCGGTCGACACGATCGCCGAATGCCCACCCTTCGTCACCGACAGGAAATGGTGCGGCTGCGAGGAGGCCTTGATCGCCTCCACCGCGATCTTGATGTTGCCGTCGGTGCCGTTCTTGAAACCGACCGGGCATGACAGGCCCGAAGCCAGCTCGCGGTGCACCTGCGACTCGGTGGTCCTGGCCCCGATCGCGCCCCAGCTCACCAGGTCGGCGACATACTGCGGGCTGATCACGTCGAGGAATTCGGTCCCGGCCGGCAGGCCCATCTCGTTGACGTCGCGCAGCAGTTCGCGTGCCATGCGCAGGCCGTCGTTGATGCGGAAGCTGTTGTCCATGTAGGGGTCGTTGATCATCCCCTTCCAGCCCACCGTCGTACGCGGCTTTTCGAAGTACACCCGCATCACGATCTCGAGGTCGCCCTTCAGGCGCTGGCGTTGCTCGGCCAGGCGCCGCGCGTATTCGAGCGCGGCTTTCGGATCGTGGATCGAGCAGGGGCCGATCACCACCATCAGGCGGTCGTCC
This sequence comes from Massilia niabensis, assembly GCF_042655085.1. NCBI lineage: Bacteria > Pseudomonadati > Pseudomonadota > Betaproteobacteria > Burkholderiales > Oxalobacteraceae > Massilia > Massilia niabensis. The sequence goes on from NZ_JBHSMU010000003.1 coordinate 74,789, forward strand.
TGGCCGTGCAGGATGCGGTGCAGCGCAATCCGCGCCGCGCTGGCTGTTTCCTCGGCCGCCGGGGTGACCGGAAACTCGCGGATCAGGTGCGAGGGCGGCGTCAGTTCCTTCATTTCGCGGATGCGTAGATCGTCGGTGCGGGGCATGCGGTACTCCGTTTGCGTGGGTAAAAAAAAACCGCCATCGCTGGCGGTTTTCGGTATCTCGGTCTGGTCGCTGGTACGTCAACCCGCCGCTATTCCACCGCCTGAAGGCCGGAATGGCTAAACCAAAAATAGCGGGTAAAAAAAGCTGCGTTGCGCATGTGCAGATCCAAGTGAGGTCGAACTGACTATAACGCCAACCTGTGAAGATTGGCAAGCTCTTTATCCCGCACTGCACCAAACCCCTTTCCGCCTTGTAAACGGGTCGTTTGCAGCGAGTGGTTGCTTCAAACAGACAGCCTGTCGGCGCGTACGTCTGACCATTGACAGATATCAGACATCCCGTTGTCAGTAATGCAAAAGTCTAGACAAGCCCCCGTCCGGTCTGCACACGTCTTGTACAAGGTCAATTTCCTTCTGTCCAATGTATGAGGTAACGCAAGTGGCAGTTCATTGGACAGGGATCTCACTATGACCCTTGGAGTCCGGACATGATTGAAACTCTGTTATCCCGATCGGTGCGCCGCATGTTTGCCGGCGGCGGCGCGATCGGCCTGGCCCTGCTGTCCCAGCCGCAGGCCGTTGCGCAGGAAGCGGCGGAGCGGCCGATTGCGCGTGTCATCGTTACCGGCAGTAACATCCGCCGGGCCGAAGCCGAAACCGCCTCGTCGGTGCTGACCGTCAACCGCGCCGACATCGAGCGCTCGGGCAAGAGCACGGTGTCCGAACTACTGCAAACCCTGGCGGTGGACAACCAGGGCTCGGTGCCCACCTCCTTCAGCAACGGCTTCGCGGCCGGCGCCTCGGGCATCTCGCTGCGTGGCCTAGGCACAGCCTCGACCCTGGTACTGCTCAACGGCCGCCGCATGGCCCCGTACGGCCTGGCCGATGACGGCCAGAAAGTGTTCTCCGACCTGAACGTGATCCCGACCGACGCCGTCGACCGCATCGAGATCCTGAAGGATGGCGCCTCGGCCATTTACGGTTCCGACGCCATCGCCGGCGTGGTCAACATCATCCTGCGGCGCGATTTCAAGGGCACCACCGTGCGCGGAGTCCTGGGCATCACGGAGGAATGGGACGGCGAAGAACAGAACCTCGCCATCACCCACGGCTTTGGCGACCTCGACGCCGATGGCCACAACGTACTGCTCAATTTCGAGTTCAAGCGCCTCAACGACATCTGGCTGCGCGACCGCGACGACCGCCGCTACATCGGCCGCATCGACCTGCGCAACTGGGGCTTTTCCGCGCAGGAGGCGCTCGGCGGCACCGGCGCCATTACCGGCCCGAATGCCGCCGGCAGCGCCATCAACGGCAACGTGCGCAACCCCGTCACCAACAACTACTACAACCGCGGCAGCCTCGACCCGGCCGCCGGCTTCACCCGCACTTTCCCGGGCGCGGCCTGCTCGAACTTCACCAGCCAGCCGCAGGGCGACCCCGGCGGCGGCTGCCTGATCGACTCGACGCTGGCGTACAACCAGATCCAGCCGGAACAGGAAAACTACAGCATCTTCGGGCGCGGCACCTTCCGCATCACCCCGGCGATGGAAGGTTACACCGAGCTGAACCTCTACAGCAGCAAGTCCGCGTCGTCGACCACGCCGAACAACGTGAGCGCCAACGTCGGCTTTCCGGGCGGCCCGGTCAGCAATGCGGCGGTGCAGCTGGGGCCGGCGCACCCCGACAATCCGTATTTCGGCACGGCCGCGCGCCTGCGCTACCTGGCCGGCGACGTCGGGCCGCGCAGGTCGAAGATCGACTCCTTCTTTGTCCGCGCGCTGGCCGGCGTGAAGGGCACCCTGCTCGGCTGGGAATACGACACCTCCCTGCTGTTCTCGCGCAGCACCGTCACCAACGAGCGCTACGGCTACCTGCAGCGCGACGTCACCTTCGCCATGCTGGACCCGAGCCCGACCAATATCGCTGCCGCGCTCGGCACCAGCCCGGCCTATGCGGCGCTGCCGATCGGCACCGTCTGGCGCATCGCCGAGAACGCGGGCCTGAACAGCCCGGGAGTGTACGCGGCACTCTCGCCGATGATTGCGAACGATGCCCAGACCAAGATCATCCAGGGCGACGTCAAGGGCACGCGCGAGTTCGGCAAACTGGCGGGCGGTGCGATCGGGGTGGCGGTCGGCGCCGAATGGCGGCGCGAGGAAACCGAGCTGAACCCCACCACCGGCACCGAGCGCGGCAATGTAATCGGCCTCGGGTATTCGGCCTACAGCGGCGCGCGCAACGTGTTCGCCCTGTACGGCGAGGTGCTGGCGCCGGTGCTGCCGGGCCTGGAGGTCACCGGCGCGCTGCGCTTCGACGACTTTACCGACGTCGGCCGGTCCTGGACGCCGAAGGCCGGCGTCAAATGGCAACCGGCACGCCAGCTCGCGGTGCGCGCCACGTTTGCGAAGGGCTTCCGCGCCCCGAGCGCGGCCGAAAACGGCGTCGGCGGCCTGGCCGCCTTCTCCACCGCCGCCGACCCGCTGCGCTGCGGCCTGGGCGTCCAGGCCGCCTGTAATCCGGCCTCGATCGCCCTGATCACCTCGCCCAACCCGAACCTCTCGCCCGAGCGCTCGAAGAGCTATAACGTCGGCGTCATCTGGGACCCGCTGCCGCGCACCAGCATCTCGGTCGACTTCTGGAGGATCAAGCGCAGCAACGAGATCAACCAGGAGCTGGTCGACGCGGCCATTGCCGGCGGCCGCGTGGCGCGCGACCCGTCGACCGCCCAGCCGGGCACCGCGGGCGACCCCGGCGCCATCACGGCCGTGCTGACGAACTACGTCAACTCGGCCTCGACCGAGGTGCAGGGCATCGACATCGACGCCCGCCACACGGTGCGCCTGCCTAACGCCTGGGGCAATATCCTGCTCGACGCGAAATGGACCTTCCTCGACAAGTGGGAGCGTACCGAACAGGACGGCACTTCGCGCGACTTCGCGGGCACCCACGGCAACTGCGACGTCAGCAACTGCGTCGGCACCCCGGACCACCGCGCCAACCTGCGCGCGGCCTGGGACCGCGGCGACTGGCGTGTGGCGCTCAATGCCAACTACCGCGGCGCGATCGACAACGTCCTGTTCAAGGGTGACCCCGAGGGCTGCGCCAGCCACTTCGCCAATGGCGACGACGCGCCGACCAACTGCAAACTGGCGTCGTTCACGACCTTCGACCTGGTGGTGCGCTGGAAACCGCGGCCTGGCTGGGAGGTGTTCGGCACGGTCGAGAACCTGTTCGACAAGGTGGCCCCGCTCGACCCGCTGACCTATGGTGCGCAGGCCTACAATCCGCTCGATTTCCTGGGCGCGGTTGGACGCAGCTTCACACTCGGAGCGCGCTACACGTTCTGATGCGGTGGTGGCCGCGTGCGCCTGTCCGGCGCTCGCGGCCCTTCGAGGCCCAGCCCCCTTCCCTGCCTGGTGCGGATACGGTTGTGGCGCCCATCCGGCGCCCGCCCGGCAGCGCTGCCTGTCGAGTCGCAGTTATTCCACAAAACCTGATTCTTTTGGCCGAAATCACCCGCACTGGAGCCTGCAGTGCAAGACTTGTTTCACCAACCCGTCCAACCACGCTTGTTCATGCTAACGGTCAATTGCTTTGGATGGAAACCTGATCTTCTGCAGCAAGGAATACACAACCCGATACCAGGAGCCGGAAATGAATGAAACACTGTTGTCCCGTTCCGTGCGCCGGCTGTTCGGCGCCGCCGCCGGTTTGGGCCTGCTGGCCTGTCCGTTCGCAGTGGCCCAGGACACGACCGGCCAGCCGATGCAGCGCGTCGAGGTGACCGGCTCGTCGATCAGACGCATCGCTGCGGAAAGCTCGCTGCCGATCACCACCATCCGCGCCGCCGACTTCGCCAAGCAGGGCCTGGCCACGGCGCAGGAAGTGCTTAATACCATTCCGATGAACCAGTCTTCCGAAATCGGGTCGTCCGCGGTCGGCTCCGGGACCGGCGGGCGCTCCACGGCCGACCTGCGCGGTCTCGGCGGCGACAAGACGCTGGTGCTGCTCAATGGCCGGCGCCTGGCCAACCACCCCTACTTCGCCGATACGGTGGACCTGAACATCATCCCGATCGCGGCGCTGGAACGGGTCGAGGTGCTGCGCGACGGCGCCTCCGCCATCTACGGCAGCGACGCCATCGGCGGCGTCATCAACTTCATCACCAAACGTTCGGTCGAGGGCGCAGCCCTCACTTTCGAGGGCTACGAGCCGCTGCGCCGGGGCGGCGGCAACGAGCAGCGCCTCAACCTGTCCGGCGGCTGGGGCAACCTCGCCACCGACGGCTGGAGCATGTTCGGCGTGCTCGACTACCACCAGCAGAGCGACCTGCAAGCCACCGACCGCAGCTTCTCGCGCACCGGGGTGCGGCCCGATCGCGGCATGAACGAAGTCAGCCGCACCACCTTCCCGGCTAACTTCTTCTCCGACCTTGGGGTCGCCGGCAACCCGTATTACGCCAGTGGCTGCAATGTGACCGGCACCTCGCGCGACACCGCGCCGGCGGCAGACGACCCGGTCTGCGAATTCGACTACACCCAGTATGTGGACAACATTCCCAAGACGCGCCAGTACAGCGCGATGGGCAAGTTCAACCGCCAGTTCACCCCCGATCACCTGGGCAGCATCGAGTTCATGTGGAGCCGCAGCACCAATGAATCGCGCGTGGCGCCGCCGCCCATGTCGAACCTCGGCATCACCATGACGGCCGCCAGCCCGTATTACCCCGGCAACGGCACCGTACCGGCCTTTCCCGGCCTGAGCGGCGAAAACCTCGACATCAGCTGGCGCCCGATCGAGTCCGGCCGCCGCGTGAACTACGACAGCAGCCAGAGTTACCGCCTCCAGGCCAGCCTGGAAGGCACCCTGGCCGGGTGGGACTACAACACCGCGATCTCGCACTCGCTGGGACGCGCACGCAGCTCTTTCCGTGGCGGCTACCTGGTCGACCAGCGCATCATCGACGGCATCGGCGCCGGCATCCTCAACCCGTTCGGCCCGCAAAGCCCGGCGGGAGCCGACTTCCTGGCAAATTCCCTGTTGCTGGGCGAATACCTGCATGCGCGCATCAACAGCAGCGCCATCGATGCCCGCGCCAGCCGCGAGCTGATGGCGCTGCCCGCCGGTCCGCTTGGCTTTGCCGTGGGCACCGAGTTCCGGCGCGACCGCGCCAAGTATTTCGTCAACCGGGCCCTGGCCGGGCAGGCGTCCAGCTCGGGCTATGCCGATGCCCAGGACCAGGCTGGCCAGCGCAGCATCGCCGCCCTGTTCGCCGAACTGAACGTGCCGGTCATCAAGGACATGGAACTCAACTTCGCCGGCCGCTACGACCACTACAGCGACGTCGGCGATGGTTTCACCCCGAAGGTGTCGCTGCGCTACCAGCCAACAAAGCAGGTGCTGGTACGCGGCTCCTTCAACAAGGGCTTCCGCGCGCCGACGCTGTTCGACCTGTACGGCCCGCAATCGACCACCAACACGTCGGACTCCTATGACGACCCGGTGCTGTGCCCAGGAGGCGCGGCCATCCCGGGCGCCAACCCGAGCATCGTGTGCGGACAGCAGCAGTTCGTGCGCCAGGGCGGGAACGTCAACCTCCAGCCGGAGCGTTCGCGTACCTACAGCGCCGGCATCGTGTTCGAGCCCATCCCGTCGCTGACGCTGTCGGCCGACTACTGGGACATCAGGCTCAAGGACAAGATCGAGACGCTGGACGAACAGATCATCTTCGGCGACTTTGCACGCTACCGGAACCAGTTCGTGTACGACGCCAGCGGCACGCGCCTGAACTACGTGCTCAACATTACCAACAACCTCGGCGAAGTGCGCACGCGCGGGCTTGACCTGTCGATGCTGTACCGGCTGCCGAGCAATCCGTTCGGCAGGCTCAGCCTCAGCATCGATGGCACCTATGTCGACAAGTACGACTTCCAGAACGAACGAGGTGGCGCGTTTACCAAGAACGTCGGGCGCTATGTCGGAGAAGGGCCGGTGTTCCGCTGGCGCCACAACCTGCTGCTAACCCTCGTGCGCGGCGACTATGCGATCAACCTGGCCAACCGCTACATGTCGCACTACGAGGACCAGAACACGGCGGTGGCGCCCGAGTTCGCCAACAACGTCGAGCACTACTCGATCTGGTCGCTGTCGTCGACCTATACCGGCAACAAGCAGTTCGAGCTGACGGCCGGGATCAAGAACCTGTTCGATGAAGAGCCGCCGTTCACCAACCAGGTCACCAACTTCCAGCTGGGCTACGACCCGCGCTTCACGGATCCGCTGGGGAGGACGGTGTATATGCGGTTGACGTACAAGTTCTGAGGAGGCCAACGGTCAAGCGCACACGTTTGCGGGAATTCACGCAAAAAAATGCCCGGCAACGCCGGGCATTTGTTTTCAACGCAGCAGCAACGCTTACGCCGTACCACCCACCGTCACGCCATCGATGCGCAGCGTCGGCTGGCCGACGCCGACTGGCACGCTCTGGCCTTCCTTGCCGCAGACGCCGACGCCGGCGTCGAGCGCCATGTCGTTGCCGATCATCGAGATGCGGTTCATGACATCCGGGCCGTTGCCGATCAGGGTGGCGCCCTTCACCGGGTAGCTGATCTTGCCGTCCTCGATCATGTAGGCCTCGCTGGCCGAGAACACGAACTTGCCGTTGGTGATGTCGACCTGGCCGCCGCCGAAGTTCACCGCATACAGGCCGTTCTTCACCGAGGCGAGGATTTCCGCCGGGTCCTTGTCGCCCGCCAGCATGTATGTATTGGTCATGCGCGGCATCGGCAGGTGCGCGAACGATTCGCGACGGGCGTTGCCGGTGATCGGCATCTTCATCAGGCGCGCGTTCATCGTGTCCTGGATATAGCCCTTCAGGATGCCGTCCTCGATCAGCGTCGTGCACTGGGTCGGGTTGCCTTCGTCGTCCATGTTGAGCGAACCACGGCGGTCCTGCAGGGTGCCGTCGTCGACCACGGTGACGCCCTTGGCGGCCACGCGCTGGCCGATCATGCCCGCGTACGAGGACGAGCCCTTGCGGTTGAAGTCGCCTTCCAGGCCATGGCCGACGGCTTCGTGCAGCAGCACGCCGGGCCAGCCCGGCCCGAGCACGATCGTCATCGGGCCGGCCGGCGCCGGACGCGCATCGAGGTTGACGAGCGCCGACTTGACTGCCTCGTCGGCGTAGCGCTCGAGGATGGCGTCGTCGAAATAGCCGTAGTCGAAGCGCCCGCCGCCGCCGGACGAACCGGTCTCGCGCCGGCCGTTCTGCTCGGCGATCACGGTGACCGACACCCGCACCAGCGGGCGAATGTCGGCCGCCAGCACGCCGTCGCTGCGCACCACCAGCACCACGTCGTATTCGCCGGCCAGGCCTGCCATCACCTGCACCACGCGCGGGTCCTTGGCGCGCGCCATCTTTTCGACGCGCTCGAGCAGTTTCACCTTGGCGGTGGCATCGAGCGAGGCGAGCGGATCGCGCGGCAGGTAGAGCGAGCGCCCGCCGGTCGGCTGAGCGGAGCTTGCCACCTTCACGCGGCCGGCGCCAGCGCGCGCGATGGTGCGCGTGGCCGCTGCCGCGTCCAGCAATGCGCTCTCGGAGATTTCGTCGGAATAGGCAAAGGCGGTCTTGTCGCCGGAGATGGCGCGCACGCCGACACCCTGGTCGATCGAGAAGCTGCCGGTCTTGACGATGCCCTCTTCCAGGCTCCAGCCTTCGCTCTTGGTGAACTGGAAATACAGGTCGGCATAGTCGACCTTGTGGGTAAACATCGTTCCGAGCGTGCGCAGCAGCTTGCCTTCATCGAGGCCAAACGGCGTCAGCAGCACATCGCGGGCGACGGCCAGGGAGGAAAGGTTCGGTTCGAATGGGATCATTTTGCGTATTAGCTCGTGTGGATTCGGGCATTGTGCCATATCCGCCCCGATCATACCGGTGCGGGCACGGGCGGGGCGCAGCTTGCCAGCCCCAGGTTCGTGCGGGCGCTATGATTACATCTTGCGATGCCGCAAGGCCGGCAAACTCTCGCGCACCTTTGCCACGAAAGCTGGATCGAGCTCGCCGCTGACGACGCCCTCGCCCTCGGGCAATACCGCCTTCACCTCGCCCCATGGGTCGACCAGCATGCTGTGCCCGAAGGTACGGCGCCCGTTCGCGTGCAGCCCGCCCTGGGCCGAGGCCAGCACATAGCACTGGTTTTCGATGGCGCGGGCGCGCAGCAGCACTTTCCAGTGCGCCTGGCCCGTGGTGTGCGTGAATGCGGCCGGCACCACGATCAGGGCGCACTCGCCCATCGCCCGGAACAGTTCCGGGAAGCGCAGGTCGTAGCAGATCGACAACCCCACCCGGCCGAACGGCGCCTCGAAGCTGCCGACTGATTCGCCAGGCACGATGGTGCGCGCCTCGTCGTAGGATTCGCTGCCCTTGTTGAAGCCGAACAGGTGGATCTTGTCGTAGCGGCCGATGGCCGAGCCTTGCGGGTCGTACACGAGCGTGGTGTTGAGCACGCGGCCGGCGTCGCTCGAAACGAGGGGCAGCGTGCCGCCGATCAGCCAGATGCCGTGTTCGCGGGCGAGCTCCGCCAGGCAGTCCTGGATCGGACCGCTGCCCGGCTGCTCGGCGTGCGCGACCTTGTCGGTATCCGTCATGCCCATGATCGGCCAGTATTCGGGCAGGGTCACGAGCGTGGCGCCGCCGGCGGCGGCCTCGGCCACCAGCCGGCGCGCGGTGGCAATGTTCTGCTCAACAACAGGCGTGGACACCATCTGGACTGCGGCAACACGTGTCATGTGATTATCCCTCTTTCGCTTTGGCGGCCACCGGGCGTGGCGGCGGATTGTCGATCTTGGTAATGGTAGGCGATTTCCACGGCCCCGTGATCCGCATCTGGTAGGTCAGCGCCTTCATCACCGGCGCGCGCAGAAACAGCTGCGCCAGGAAGGAGCCGAGGCCAATGACCGGATTGACCGCCAGGCCATAGACCAGGGGGCCGGTGCCGAGGTTGAACTCGGGAATCACCACGACGCGCAGGTTGGTCGATTCGTTCGCGATGTCGGCCGTGCCGTCCATCAGGATGGTGGCGGCCACGCCGTGCATTTTCAGGTTGTCGGTCTTGACGACGCCGCGCGTGATCATGGCGTTGGCGCTGATGCCATCAAACGCCAGGCCTTCGGAAAACACGTCGTGGAAATCGAGCTTGAGCAGGCGCGGCAGCGCTTGCAGGCTGAGCACGCCAAGCAGCTTGGCCGCGCCCGGGTCCTGTTTCAGGAACTGGCCGCCGCCCACGTTCATCTCGATCTGGCCCGACAGCGTCGGGATGTCGAGCGAATACGGCAGGCCGTTCCAGGAGATGTCGCCCGACATCTTGCCTTTGCCGCGGCGCAGCGTTTCCGGGAACCCCAGGCGGTCGAGCAGGCGTCCGGCATCGATGATGTCGAGCGTGAAATTCATCCCGGTATTGCTCTTGCCGTCTTTCGTCAGCCAGCGCCCGGTCGCCTTCAGCTCGCCGTCCGGGTTGGCCAGCGTCAGGCGGTCGATGTGCCACTCCTTGCCCGCCAGCGCCGGCACGTTGCTCGCTTGCAGGTCCAGGCGCCCGAACTGCTTGTTGAACAGCTCGAAGCGCTCGGCTACGATGTCGAGCGCCGGAATGGTGGCGCTGGCGCCGCGGCTCGATTCGAGCAGGTCTTTCACCTCGGCGGCCGACGATGCCGGAATCACGAGCGAGGCCAGGCGCGCCGTGACCTTGCCCACCCCCTGCCCCTGGCCCTGGGTCCAGGTGAGGTGGCCGGAAGCCTGGCGCGAATTCAGATTGGCTTGCCAGGCGCTGCCGCGGTGCGAAGCGCCCACCACCACGTCGGCCATGCGCCGCTCGCCGATGAACAGTTCGGTGGCGCGCGCCGCGATCGTCGTCGGCATGATGTATTGCGCGAAATTCGGGCCGGAGGAGCCAGCGCCAACGCTGCCCGCGCCAGGGGCGCCGGCAGCGGCGCTTTCCCCGGTGATCGCGCGCCCGGCCGCCAGCCAGGCGTCGACATTCAGTGACTTCATGTCGACGTTGATGCTCATGCCCTCGTCCGGCTCGGGGGCCGGCACGTTGACGCCGATGCCGCCGCGCTCCACCAGCCAGCCGCTGCGCGGCTGTCGGCTGCGCAGGTAGCGTGCGGCCACCGCATTGCCCAGGGAGAGGCGCAATTCGTCGCGCCCGACGCCATCCACCGCAGGCGCGCCATCGAGCACGAAATGCAGCGGCAGGCTGTCCGCCTGCGGCTTGTTCAGCGGGGCCGGCAGTTCCAGTCCGAGTCCGGCAAGGCTGGAATCGATCGTGACGCCCAATCGGCGCTCGCGCACCGTAATGGCACCCGTGTAGCGCGTGCTGCCCGACAAACGCGTGGCCAGGCGCGCCAGTCCGGGAGGGGCGCTGCGCCCCATGCCGTCGGCCGACAGGGTACCGGCGAGGCGGATGGCGATCGCGCCGTCGCGTCCGGTGCCGCCGGCAAGCGACAAGGGGCCGCCCAGGAAACTCGCGCCGATCCCGTTCAGGTTGAAGCCATGCTCGGTGAACTCGACTTTGCCCAGGGCGGCCTGGAGCGGTGGCAAGTCGGGGAACAATTGAACGTCGTTATTCTGCAATTGCAGCGCGCCCTGCACCTTGGTGTCGACCAGGTTCGCCAGCGGCATCTGCAGCTTCAGGTCGAGATGGGCGTTGCCGCTGCCCTGGGTGTCGTCGGTGAAATGCCCGATCCAGCCGGGCACCGGGCTGGCCGCCACGTAGCGCAGGAAATCCTGCAGCGCGCCGCTTGCGGTGCCATGGATGTCGAGCATCATGCCCTGCCCGCCGAGGTTCGGGATCACGGCGCGTACGTCCTTCAGTTCGAGGCCGAGCGTGCGCAGCGTTTCGCCATGGATTTCCATGCGCGCGCGGTCGAACACGATGCTGCCGTCGATGCCTTCGGCAAGCGGCCACTTGGGCTTGTTCTCGGGCGTGCGGTGGCCCGGCGCATATTCAAGGATTGCACCGGCCAGGCGCCCGGCGACGCGGAACTCGCCGCGCGCGCGTTCCGACGCGCTGTCGGCACGGAACGGGAAGTCGGCGAGGTTGCCACGCAGCCGCAGGCGCACCTCGTTCAAGGTGCCGCCCTGCAGGGCCGAGGTCAGCCAGCCGTGCAGCCCGGGGGGCGTGGCCAGCGGCAGGAAGCGGCCCACCTGTGCAATCTGGAAGCCGTCGAGCGTGCCGGTGATGTCGGCCACGCCGGGGCCGTGTCCGGGTCCCAGGGGCAGTTGATGGCGTCCGGACAGGCTGCCGCGCAACTGCCCTTGCGCGAACTCCAGCTTGTCCACCTCGACCAGCAACTGTTGCCCCGGCTGGTAGCTCCAGCGCGCGCCCAGCGCCAGCCGGTCGAGCGGCATCGCCGGCTCGGCGAACCAGGCCGGCATGCGCAGCGCCAGGTCGTGCGAATCGAGCGTGACGCTGCCGCCCTTGTCCGTGGCGTCGATGCTGCCCGACAGGTTGTCGAAACCCGGCAGGGCCGGCAGGGCGGCCTGCGCAGGACTACCGGGCGCCGCGGCCGTTGCGGCGCGCGCCGGACGCGGCTGCAGGCCCAGGCCCGCCACCCTGCCCTTGACGCGATAGCCCGCCAGGCGCGGATACTGGCCATCCCAGGAAGCGGAAAAATCGAGCAACTGGCCGCGCGGCGCGAAACCGGCGAGCGCCCCCCGCTGCATGGCCGAGAGCGGCAGCTGCATGGCCAGCTCGGCCAGTGCGGCGAGGTCGACCTGGCGCGCCTGGATGTCGACCCGTTGCGGCTTGCCGGCCCGGGCCGGGGTAAAGGTTTCGGTGAAGGTGGCCGGCGGCAGCGCGCGTCCATCGCGGGTAACAACCCGGAAATTGTCCAGGCTCACCGTGTGGCCGTGGATGCCGAAGGTCGGCTTGCCGTCCGCCTTGCCGGGCACGAGCGTCTCTTGCGCCGACAGACGGCCCGACACGCTGGCAAAGCGCAAGGCCGGCAGCTCGGGCTTGACGCGCGTGGCGACGCCGGCCAGCGCCAGGTCGGCGGTGAAACCGGCCAGGCGCGCCCGGTCGAGCTGCATCCAGGCGCGCACCGAGCCGCGCCCGCTGCCGACCTGGAATGGATAGTCGAGGTATTGGCGCCAGGCGGCCAGGTCGGCCTCGCGCAGGTCGGCATACAGTTCGCCCTTCCACAGCGCGATGTCGGACGAGCGGCTGCCGAAACGCGGATGGGTAAAGCGGGCACGCACGTCGAGCGGTTGCGCCAGCGCCGCAGGGGGCGTCGCCTTGAGCGCGAAGCGGTGCGTGGTCCAGCGGTTCTGCAGCACCACCGTGACGTCACGCAAGGCCAGTGGCGCCGCGCCGCGGTGGGCGTCGAGCCAGTCGACCCGGCCCTGGCGGATCAGGATCTCGCGCTGGCGAAACGCCCAGTCGCCACCCGGGCCGCCCTTGTCCTCGTCCCGCGGGTCGAGGCGCATGCCGGCCACGTGGATGACGCCGCCCGCGTCGCGCCGCACCTCCAGTTGCGGGCGGATCAGCTCGAGCGTCTCGAAACGCGGCTCGGCCGCCACCAGGCTCCACCACGACAGGGTCGCCGACACCGACGGCAGCGCCAGCACCTGGCGCCCGGCCGCGTCCGTCAGCGTGACGTCGCCCAGGAACAGCGAGGGATTCAGGCCGCTCCAGGACGCGTAGATGCGCGCGATCGCAACCTGGTTGCCAAGCGCGCGGCTGGCCAGGCGCTCGATGTCGTCTTTATACAGGTCGATGTTCGGAAGGACGGCGTAGCGCAGCGCCAGGAACAGCAGGGCCAGCGCGAAATACACGACCAGCACCAGCTTGACGGTAAAGCCGAGCACGTGATGCGAGGCCAGGTTCGCATAGCGGTAGGTCGCACGCAGGCGCCGCCAGCGCGCCGTCAGCAGCTTCTGCGGCACGTGTGCGTCGATTGCGTCAGCCTCCTGCGGTTCCGGATTGTGCATCAAGGTGCTAATAAAAAAGGCTCGCCGTAAGTGAATCTAAAAGTGGATCTGCAGTGAATATATAAGCAAGGCAAATAAGCAACGGAATTCTTTGAAAGAAGAGCGCTTGCTAGGAATGCGGCGTCTACCTTACCATCGTGCTAACCGGGGAGGCACGGCGGGCAATTTTACCGCAAGCATGCCTGCCGGACCGCTTTTACACTCCTGCCGGACCCGCCTCATGCCGCCTCCTATGCCCCCTGCTTCCACCGCCTGTGCTTCCCGTTTCTACCAACGCTGGATCGATGCGGCGCCCGGCCGCGCCGAGCGTATCGATTCCCTGTCCAGATTATCGCTGGCTTGCCCGGATTTCGGCGCGTTATTGGAACAGGAGTTGTCCGCGGGCATTGGCTTGCCGCGCGCCATGCGGCGTCTGCGCAACCTGGTCGTCTGCTGCCTGATCCGGCGCGACCTCGAGGGGCAAGCCGACCTCGACGAAGTCGTGAGCGCCATGACGGGCCTGGCCGATTTCGCGATCCGCACCATGCTCGCCGACCTGATGGCCGAGCTGGTGGCCGCCCACGGGACGCCGATCGGTGCGGAGTCAAGCCTGCCCCAGGAAATGCTGGTGCTGGCAATGGGGAAACAGGGTGGCGGCGAACTGAACGTCTCTTCCGACATCGACCTGATCTTCGTGTATCCGGAAGATGGCGAGACGGCCGCCGGCCCCGGCCAGCGCCAGCTCTCGAACCATGAATTCTTCATTCGCCTCGGGCGGCGCCTGATCGGCGCGCTGTCGGAAGTCATCGAGGATGGCTTCGTGTTCCGGGTCGACATGGCGCTGCGTCCCAACGGCAACTCCGGCCCGCTCGCCGCCAGCCTCAACATGGTCGAGGAATACCTGATCGTGCAGGGCCGCGAATGGGAGCGCTATGCCTGGGTCAAGGCGCGCGCCGTCACCGGAACGCCTGCCGACATCGCGGCCCTGGACGCCATCGTGCGCCCCTTCGTGTTCCGCCGCTACCTCGACTTCGGCGTGATCGACGCGATCCGCAACATGCACGCCCAGATCCGCGCCGAGGTCAACCGCCAGGAACGCCTGCACCCGGACCGCAGCCACAACGTCAAGCTCGGCCGTGGCGGGATTCGCGAAATCGAATTCCTGGCCCAGGTGTTCCAGTTGATTCGCGGTGGACGCGATCCGGCCCTGCGCGAGCGTTCCACGCGCCAGACGCTGCGCCTGGTGGCCGAGCGCGAGCTGATGACGCATGACACGGTCGAGCGCCTGCTGGACGCCTACAGTTTCCTGCGCAACCTCGAGCACCGCCTGCAATACCTGGAAGACGCGCAAACCCACACCCTGCCCGCGCAGGACGCCGACCGCCTGGTGGTGGCGCAGATGATGGGCTTCCCGGACGTGGCCACCCTCTTCGCCCGCCTGGAGGAACAGCGCGCCTTCGTCGCCGCGCAGTTCGACGACATGTTCGCCGACAAGAGCGCGCCCGTCGACGAGGAGCGTGCCGAACTGGAAGCGATCGCGGCCGACCCGGAGGCGATCAAGGCAATCGAAACCCACCTTGCCGGGCTCGGCTACGACGACCCGGCGGGCAGCGCGCGCCGCCTGGCCGGCACCTGGAACGCCCCGCGCCTGCAGGGCCTGCCCGACGCCAGCCGCGTGCGCCTGCTGGCCCTGGTCAACATGGCGCTGCCGCAGGTGGCCGAGATGGTGGCCGAAGCCAAGGCGGGCGGCAATCCGGGCAGCCACGGCGCCACCCTCGGGCGCCTGCTCGACTTCCTGGAGGCGATCGCGCGCCGCTCGGCCTACCTCTCGCTGCTGACCGAATACCCGCACACGCTCGAGCGCGTGATCCGCATGATGCATGCCAGCGGCTGGGCCGCCACCTTCCTGACTCTGCACCCGATCCTGCTCGACGAACTGCTGGACGACCGCGGCAGCGGCATCGACGAGCCGGCCACGCTATCGGCCAGCCTCGACGCCACATTGCTTGAAGCCGATGGCGACACCGAGCGCCAGCTCGACATCCTGCGCGAGACCCACCACGCCCAGCTGTTCCGGCTGCTGTCGCTGGACCTGGCCGGCGAGCTGTCGGTCGAGCGCCTCGCCGACCATCTGTCGGCGCTGGCCGACGTGGTGGTGGCCGCCACGGTGCGCTGGGCATGGCGCACGATCGCCACCCGCCACATCGAGGAGCCGCGCTTTGCGGTCATCGCCTACGGCAAGCTCGGCGGCAAGGAGCTCGGCTATGTGTCCGACCTCGACGTCATTTTCCTGTTCGACGACGAGGACGACATGGCGCCGTCGAATTACGCGAAGCTGGGGCAGCGCTTCATCACCTGGATGACGGCGCACACGCCGGCCGGCATCCTGTTCGACATCGACACCGCCCTGCGCCCGGACGGCGCCAGCGGCATGCTGGTGAGCTCCCTGCAGGCCTTCGAACGCTACCAGCACAACGCGGCCTGGGTGTGGGAGCACCAGGCGCTCACCCGCGCCCGCTTCTGCGCCGGCGACGCCGCCATCGGCGCGCGCTTCGAGGCGATCAGGGAAAGCGTACTGCGGCGCGACCGCAGTACCCAGGCCGAGGAACTGAAGGCCGAGGTGCTCAAGATGCGCACGCGCATGCACGAGGCCACTCCGAACCGCAGCGCGCTGTTCGACCTCAAGCAGGATGCCGGCGGCATGATCGACGTCGAATTCATCGTCCAGTACCTGGTGCTGCGTTACGCGGCGATGCATCCGCAACTGACGGCGAATGCCGGGAATATCGCTTTGTTGCACCGCAGCGCGGAACTCGGCCTGATCGATGTCGAGCTGGCCCGGGGCGCCGCCGATGCCTACCGCGCGATGCGCAAGCTGCAGCACCAGCTGCGCCTGCAAGGGCGTGAAGCGCGCATCGAACCGGGTGTGGTACGCGCTTATTCAGCCCAGGTCGGGCGTCTCTGGCAAGCCTGTTTCGGCTAAAAACCACGCTGCCAAATTTGGCGGATGCCGCCCTGGCTCAGGGCGACATTCGCCCGAATTCGGTGCATTTCGGCCCGAATCGGCCGAAATCTGCACACTTCGCGGGCGACCAAACGTATGTATCCCATTGCTGACTTTACGGTCACTTTTCTTTGCACTTCGGCATGTTGTTTTCCATACACACAACACTCCTGCCGGATATTGACATTAATCAATATTCAATGCTTTCATAGGGTTGCGTCATTACATAACGCATCGTTGCAGTTTGTAGAAACAGCCGTCACGAGCGGCAAATAAATCCGGAGAGCACATGCAACAACGTACCAAGATCGCGCTGGCCGTGGCGATCGCCCTTCAGTCCATGGTGTCGGTGGCCCAGGCCCAGGACAGCATGCAACGCGTCGAAGTGACCGGTTCGCGTATCCGCACGGTCGACCTGGCAACCTCGCAGCCCATCCAGGTGATGACCCAGGCGCAGATCCAGGCCACCGGCCTGGTCACCGTCGGCGACATCATCAACAACATGTCGTCGGCAGGTTCGCCAGCGTTCAGCAAGGGCGGCGCCCTGACCTCGAACCGCGAGAACGGCGGCCAGTACGCCAACCTGCGCAACCTCGGCGGTCAGCGCCTGCTGGTGCTGGTCAACGGCAAGCGCTGGACCCAGTCCGTCGCCGGATTCACCGACATGTCGACGATTCCGTCGTCGATGATCGACCGCATCGAAGTCCTGAAGGACGGCGCTTCGGCGATTTACGGCTCGGACGCAATCGCAGGCGTCATCAACTTCATCCTGAAGAAGTCGATGGAAGGTGGCCAGCTGAGCGTGTACGCCGGCCAGAACGAAAAAGGCGACGGCAAGAACCGCGACTTCTCCCTGAGCTACGGCGCAGGCAACGACAAGGCATCGCTGATGTTCGGCCTGTCGCACACGGAAGCCGGCGCTGTCTGGGCACGTGACCGCGAGATCACCGCCTACTCGCGCGGCCCGAACTACCCGCTTGAAAACCTCGGCGGCGGTCCATGGGGCCGTATCCGCCAGGTCGGCGCCAGCGGCGGCGCGACCGGCTTCGACAAGATCCTGAACCACACCGGTGGACAGCTCGGCGACGGCACGGGCGCCGATGCGCGCAACCCGGCCAACTACCATGATGTGGCGGCCCTGACTCCGGTCGCGGCTGACCTGTTCAACACCACCCGTCAGATGGTGTTCCAGATGCCGAACAAGCTCGACACCCTGTTCACCAAGGGCGAGCTGGAGATGCCATTTGACACGCGCCTGGTAACGACTGCAATGTACTCGCAGCGCAAGAGCCTGTCGACCACCGCAGGCTACCCGCTGCAGTCCGGCGCACAGAGCAAGTTCCCGGTCTACATCGACAAGGACAGCTTCTACAACCCGTACGGCAACCAGGTTGCCGGCGCCGGCCTCGGCCAGGACCTGTTCTTCTACCGCCGCACCATCGAAGTACCACGCACCACGGAAAACACCAACCGCGCCCTGCATATCGACGCGACCCTGGAAGGCGAATTCAACCTGCGCAACCTGCCGTGGAACTGGAGCATCGGCTGGAACCACAGCAAGAGCGACGGTGGCACCAAGGGCACCGGCAACACCAACCTGCTGAACCTGAAGCGCGCCCTCGGCCCGTCGTTCCGCAATGCGTCGGGCGTGGTCCAGTGCGGCACCGCAGCCGCCCCGATCGCGCTGGGCGAGTGCGTACCGTTCAACATCCTGGGCGGCCCATCGGCTTCGACCCCGGAAGCGCTGAAGTACATCCTGTCGACCGGCCAGGCCACCTACGGCAGCAAGATCGACAGCGGCACGATCGACGTCGGCGGCGAAGTGTGGACCCTGCCAGCAGGCGCGCTCGGCGTTGCCGCGGGCCTGGAACACCGTACCGTGCGCGGTTTCGACCAGCCGGGCCAGTTCGAGCAGTCGGGCTACTCGACCGATCTGGCCGGTAACGCCACCTATGGCGACTACAAGGTCAAGGAAGCGTACGCCGAGCTGAACATCCCGGTTCTGAAAGGCCTGCCGTTCGTCGAATCGCTGAACTTCAACCTGGCTACCCGTTATTCGGACTACAGCAACTTCGGTTCGACCAACAACAGCAAGTTCAGCTTCACTTACCGCCCGACCAAGGATCTCCTGACCCGCGGCACCTGGGCTGAAGGCTTCCGCGCACCGACCGTGGGCGACACCTTCGGTGGCGGCCAGCAGAGCTTCGATACCGGCTGGCTCGACCCATGCGACACGGCCTTCGGCGCTGCCGCCGGCAGCCCTGCCACGCTGGCACGCTGCACCGCCGGTTTCGGCGGCGTGGTCGGCACCCCGGCCGGCTACCGCCAGCGTATCCAGAGCGGTGCGGTGATCACCTCGAGTGCCGGCGCGCAGACGGCCTACCCGTTCAACGCCAGCGCCGGCAATGCCTTCCTGCAGCCGGAAACCGCGGTCACCAAGACCCTGGGCCTGGTGTTCAACCCGAGCTTCGTGCCTGGCTTCTCGGCAGCCGTCGACTGGTACAGCATCGAGATCGACAACCGCATCACGGCTGTCTCGTCGAGCTACGTCGCACGCCAGTGCTTCGAAGAAGGCCTGGCCGAGTTCTGCTCGAGCATCGTGCGTGACCGTGTTACCGGCCAGGTCATCGGCCTGTCGCGCGGCAACGCCAACCTCGGCAAGATCAAGACCGAGGGCGTCGACCTGGAACTGCGTTACCGCCTGCCGCGCACCACGTTCGGCCAGTTCAACGTGCGCAGCGAAACGACCTACTTGGACGAGTACTCGACCCAGGCGTCGGCAACCGCACGCTGGATCGACTACTCGGGCGAGTACGACCTGCACCGCTGGAAGTCGAACCTGACCACCGACTGGTCGCTGGGCAACTGGACCGCAACCTGGGGCATGCGTTACATGAGCGCGGTCCAGGACGCGTGCCTGAGCCGTCCGCGCGGCTGGGAGTGCAACCTGCCGGATACCGTCCGCCCAGGCTTCACCGCACCAGGCGCGAACCGTCTCGGCTCGCTCACGTACCACGACTTCAACGTCGGCTACAACACTTCGTGGAAGGGTCGCATCCTGGTTGGCGTGAACAACGCGTTCAACAAGGCGCCGCGCTTCACCCTGGACGGCGCTTCGTCGGCCACCACGGTGGACGCCGACCTGCCGATCGACCGCTTCTTCTACGTGCGCTACAACCAGTCGTTCTGATTCCGAACGCCTGACTGAAAAGCCCGCTTCGGCGGGCTTTTTTTTGCCCGTCGATATGGGCCCTGCTCCCGCTTGCCGCTTTTCCCGCCGCGTCCTGTGCACGGATTCGCGCCACGAATGACAAATATTCGCCTTTAGAGCATGAGCCCCGAATCGTCAAGAGTGATTCGTTACATCAACTTGATGTAAATACGCATGTTTGCAACAATGACAGAATTTCAAGCGGATTGATTGACAGAATCATTGCGCGGATGCTTCCATGCATCCTGCAAGTCATGCAGAGGTCATAAAGATCTGCTGGTTTTGATCGATCGCGTCACGCGATACTATTCGTCGCGGTAGTGCTGTGCTCAACACGCCGCGTTTTCACCCTAGGAGTTTTGCAAAATGATGGAAACAATCTTGTCCCGGTCGATCCGTACGATCTGCCTGGGCGGTATGGCCCTCGGCATGACCGCCGCGTACGCACAAGAAGCCTCCGCGCCACTGCAGCGCGTTGAAGTTACCGGTTCGCGTATCCGCCAGGTCGACCTGGAAACGGCCCAGCCGATCCAGGTGATGAGCCAGGAACAGATCCAGAAGACCGGCCTGGTTACCGTCGGCGACATCCTGAACAACCTGTCGTCGGCCGGTGCGCCTGACTTCAGCCGCAGCGGCTCGCTGACCTCGAACGCCGAAGCCGGCGGCCAGTACGTCAGCCTGCGCAACCTCGGGGCGAACCGCCTGCTGGTGCTGGTGGACGGCAAGCGCTGGACCCAGACCGCGGCCGGTTACACCGACCTGTCGACCATTCCGTCGGCCATGATCGAGCGCATGGAAATCCTGAAGGATGGCGCTTCGTCGATCTACGGCTCGGATGCGATCGCCGGCGTGATCAACATCATCCTGAAAAAGAACATGGAAGGTGGCCAGCTGTCGCTGTACACCGGCATGAACCAGGAAAAAGACGGCAAGAACAAGGACTTCTCGCTGAGCTATGGCGCAGGCAGCGACAAAGCGTCGCTGATGTTCGGCCTGTCGCACACCGAGCAAGGCATCGTCCGCACCGGCACGCGTGCCATCACGGCAACGACCTACGGTCCCGCCCATCCGTTCGACGGCCTCGGCGGCGGCCCATGGGGTCGCATCACCCCGGTCAGCGCTTCGGGCGGCTCGAACACCTCGGCAGCCAACGGCGGCTTCAACCGCATCCTGAACCACACCGGCACCTATGACGGCGTCGGCGTCGGCCAGGATTCGCGCAACCCGAACAGCTATCACGCGTTCACCGGCGCGCCTGAGGACCGCTACAACTCGAGCCAGGACATGGACCTGCTCTCGCCGAACAAGCTCGACACCCTGTTCGTCAAGGGCGAAATCGCGCTGCCGCGCGACCTGCGCCTGAAGACGACCGCGATGTACTCGCAGCGCCAGTCGACCCGCACGATCGCCGGCTACCCGCTGCAGTCGACCTCGCAGGCCGCCTTCCCGGTCTACATCAGCAAGGACAGCTACTACAATCCGTTCGGCAATCAAGTCGCCGGCGCCGGCCTGGGCCAGGACCTGTTCTTCGCACGCCGCACCATCGAAATGCCGCGCGTCACCGACAACGAAAACCGTACTCTGCACCTCGATGCAGCACTGGAAGGCGATTTCACGGTCCGTGACCTGGCGTGGAACTGGAGCGTCAGCTACAACCACAACAAGGTTTCGGGCACCCAGCAGGACACCGGCAACATCAACCTGCTGACCCTGAAGAACGCCCTCGGCCCGTCGTTCCGGAACGCTTCCGGCGTCATCCAGTGCGGCACCCCGGCCGCGCCGATCGCGCTCGGTTCGTGCACCCCGTTCGACATCCTGGGCGGCCCGTCGGCCTCGACCCCGCAGGCGCTGGCCTACGTCAACACCATGGGCACCAAGACCTACGGTTCGACCATCAACAACGCCAACGCCGACCTCGCCGGCGAACTGTTCCAGCTGCCAGCCGGCGCGCTGGGCCTGGCGGTCGGTATCGAGCACCGCGAAGTCCAGGGCTACGACATTCCTGACCAGTTCTCGCAGTCGGGCTACTCGACCAACCTGTCGGGCCAGGCTACGATCGGCAAGTACAGCGTCCGTGAAGCCTACGCCGAGCTGAACATCCCTGTGCTGAAGAACAAGCCGTTCGCTGAACTGCTGAGCTTCAACCTGGCGACCCGCCACTCCGACTACAGCAACTTCGGCGTGACCAACAACAGCAAGGCCAGCTTCATGTGGAAGCCGGTCAAGGACGTGCTGTTCCGCGGCACCTGGGCTGAAGGCTTCCGCGCCCCGACCGTGGACGACGTCTCCGGCGGCGGTTCGCAGTCGTTCGACACCTTCCTCGATCCATGCGACACTCGCTTCGGCGAAGCATCGCGTAACGCAACGGTGCAGGCGCGCTGCGTCGCCGCTGGCACGAATGCCACCTACCGCCAGCTGCAGCAGGCAGGCACGCCAATCACCAGCACCGGCGGCACCCAGGGCCTGGTCGCGTTCAACTCGGGCGCCGGCAACCAGTTCCTGACCCCGGAAACCGCGGTCACCAAGACCGCCGGCCTGGTCTACAGCCCATCGTTCGTGCCTGGCTTCACGGTCGGCCTGGACTGGTACAACATCGCCATCAAGAACCGCATCACCGCGATTGGTGCGGGCTATGTTGCGAACCAGTGCTACATCGAAGGCAGCCCGAACTTCTGCAGCGTGATCCGTCGTGACCCAATCACCGGCCAGATCAACCAGCTGTCGCGCGGCAACGCCAACCTGGGCGAGATGGAAACCGAAGGCCTGGACCTGGCGCTGAACTACCGCCTGCCACGCACTGCCTACGGTCAGTTCAGCCTTCGTAGCGAAACCTCGTACACCGACAGCTTCCGCACCCGCGGCACCGCCGATTCGGAGTGGAACGAGTACGCCGGCGAGTACTTCTACAACCGCGTGAAGTCGAACAATTCGGTCGACTGGTCGATGGGTAACTGGAGCGCCAACTGGGGCTTCCGTTACTACAGCCCGGTCAAGGACAGCTGCTGGGACACCGACATCGAGTGCAACATGCCAACCGCCGACACCACCTTCGGCACCGGCGCCAACAAGCTCGGTTCGGTCACCATCCATGACATGAGCGTCGGCTACAAGACCTCGTGGAACGGCCGCATCCTGGTCGGTGTCAATAACGTCTTCAACAAAGAGCCACGCATCGTGTACAACACGCAAGCATCGGCTTCGTCGGTCGACGCTGACATGCCACTGGACCGCTTCTTCTACGTCCGCTACAACCAGTCGTTCTAATGGATGAGGCCCGCAAGGGCCTCACCTGAGGAAGGCACCCAAGGCCCGGCCCCTGTACTCAGGGGCCGGGCTTTTTCATTGGCGAGCGCCTTGTAACTCGCCGGAGGCATGGCGCCAAACCGTATGCGGCACGAAGGCAATGTCAATACGCAAATTAACAACATTATCGATTGCTACCCTTGATGAATTGACAAGATCAGACGCTGAATGATTCCATTGCCCAGTTGTATAGCGCAGTCACGCGCATACGAACAATTTGTGCTGTCGATTCGTAACGAAGAGCCAGTGTCAATCGCAGACATTGCCCGTTTTTTACTGAGGAGTTTTGCAAAATGATGGAAACAATCTTGTCCCGGTCGATCCGCGCGATCTGCCTGGGCGGTATGGCTTTCGGCGTCAACGCCGCGTACGCGCAGGAAGTGTCGCAGCCGCTCCAACGCGTCGAGGTCACGGGTTCGCGTATTCGCCAGGTCGATCTGGAAACAGCCCAGCCAGTCCAGGTCATGACCCAGCAGCAGATCCAGGCAACCGGCCTGGTCACCGTGGGCGACATCCTGAACCAACTCTCCTCGGCAGGTTCGCCGGACTTCAGCAAGGGCGGCTCGCTGACCTCGAACCGTGAAAACGGTGGCCAGTACATCAACCTGCGCAACCTCGGTTCGCAGCGCCTGCTGGTGCTGGTCGACGGCAAGCGCTGGACCCAGACCGTCGACGGCTTTACCGACATGTCGACCGTTCCATCGTCGATGATCGACCGCATCGAAGTGCTGAAGGACGGCGCCTCGTCGATCTACGGCTCGGACGCGATCGCCGGCGTGGTCAACATCATCCTCAAGAAAAAACTGGAAGGCGGCCAGCTGAGCGCCTATATCGGCGCCAACGAAAACCACGGCGACGGCAAGAGCAAGGACTTCTCGCTGAGTTTCGGCGCGAACAGCGACAAAGTCTCGCTGATGTTCGGCCTGTCGCACACCGAGCAGGGCGTGGTCTGGGCCCGCAGCCGCGACATTACCCGCTTCCCGCGCACCCCGAAATACCCGACCGAAGGCCTCGGCGCCGGTCCATGGGCGAACATCTTCGATGATGCAGGCACCTTCGACCTGGTACTGAACCACACCGGCAGCGAGATCGGCGACGGCGTCGGCGCCGATTCGCGCAACCCGGCGAACTACCACGACTACAGCAGCAGCATCGCTGCAGACAAGTTCAACAGCGCGTCGCAGATGATGTTCCAGATGCCGAACCGCCTGGACACGATCTTCACCAAGGGCACCGTCGAACTGCCATACGGCATGCAGTTCGCCACCACCGCGATGTTCTCGCAGCGTAAGTCGAGCGCGCAGATCGCCGGCTACCCGCTCAACAGCTTCAGCCAGCCGGCCTTTCCTGTGTATGTCGACAAGGACAGCTACTACAATCCTTTCGGCAGTTCGGTGGCCGGCGCCGGCAACGGCATTGACGTAGGCTTCGTCCGCCGCACGATCGAACAGCCGCGCGTGACCGAAAACACCAACCGCACCTTCCACGTCGACGCCACCCTGTCGGGCGACTTCAACCTGCGTTCGCTGCCATGGAACTGGAGCGTCGGCTACAACCACAGCGCCGTCAACGGCTCGACCTTCGGCACCGGCAACCTGAACCTGCTGAACCTGAAGCGCGCCCTCGGCCCGTCGTTCCGCAACGCCTCGGGCGTGGTCCAGTGCGGCACGCCGGGCGCGCCGATCTCGCTGACCGAATGCACCCCGTTCAACATCATCGGCGGCCCATCGGCCTCGACCCCGGCGGCGATCGCCTACGTGATGTCGACCGGCCAGGCCACCTATGGCTCGACCATCAACAGCGCCACCGCCGACCTCGCCGGTGAACTGTTCACCCTGCCGGCCGGCGCCATCGGCATCGCCGGCGGTATCGAGCATCGTGAAGTGCGCGGCTATGACCAGCCGGGCCAGTTCGAGCAATCGGGCTACTCGAGCGACCTCGCCGGCAACCCGACGCGCGGCCGCTACACCGTGCGCGAAGCCTACGCCGAGCTGAACGTGCCGCTGCTGAAAGGCGTGCCCTTCGCTGAACTGCTGAGCGTCAACCTGGCAACGCGCCACTCGGACTACAGCAACTTCGGCGTGACCAACAACAGCAAGGCCAGCTTCATGTGGAAGCCGGTCAAGGACGTGCTGGTTCGCGGTACCTGGGCGGAAGGCTTCCGCGCACCGGCGGTGGGCGACACCTTCGGCGGCGGCCAGCAGACCTTCGACGACTACCTGGACCCGTGCGACTCGCTATATGGCCAGCGCAGCGCGCCGGGCGTGGAAGCGGCTTGTACCGCGGCCGGCGCCGGTCCGGGCTTCCGTCAGTTCGCACAGACCGGCCCGATCGAAAGCGCGGCCGGCGACCAGTCGCCGTATCCGTTCGTCGGCGGCGCCGGCAATGCCTTCCTGTCGCCTGAAACGGCCATCACGAAGACCGCCGGTTTCGTCTACAGCCCATCCTTCCTGCCAGGCTTCTCGGCTGCGCTGGACTGGTTCAACATCAAGGTCACGAACCAGATCACCGGCATTACCGCAAGCGAAGTGGCGGAATACTGCTACGTGCGCGGCCTGCCGTCGTTCTGCGGCGCGCTCAAGCGTGACCCGGCCAGCGGCCAGATCATCTCGCTGAACCGCGGCAACGCCAACAAGGGTGCCCTGGAAACCGAAGGCCTGGACCTGTCGCTGGGCTACCGCCTGCCGCGCACTGCCTATGGTGCGTTCAACATCCGTTCGGAAACCAGCTACGTCGACAGCCTGCGCGACCAGGCCGAGACCGGCGCTGAGTGGGTCAACTACGAAGGCGAGTACTTCTACAATCGCGTGAAGTCGAACCTGTCGCTGGACTGGAGCCTGGGCAACTGGAGCAGCACCGTCACCGCGCGTTACTACAGCCCGGTGAAGGATCACTGCTACAAGGTCAACGCAACCGAGTGCAACAGCATCGGCGGCACGGCGAGCTGGGGCACGAACTACAACAAGCTCGGCAGCGTGACCTACACCGACCTGAGCGTCGGTTACAAGACGGCCTGGAAAGGCCAGATCCTGGTCGGCGTGAACAACATTTTCGCCAAGGAGCCACGCATGACCGTGGACGGTGCAGCTTCGTCGTCGCTGGTCGACGCCGACTTCCCGCTCGACCGTTTCTTCTACGTGCGTTACAACCAGTCGTTCTGATGGCTGGGGCCCGCAAGGGCCTCTCTTGACGAAGGCTGGTCCAGCCAGGATGCCTGCCGGGGTTTGCCCCGGCGGGCATTTTTCATTCCGGGCTGCGGTATCATGGCGGATTGAGCGGCGCGGCCGCTTTATCGACTACACGAACAATGGCAATCAAACTCAAGAACGACAAGGACATCGCCAAGATGCGCGTCGCCGGCCGCATGGCCGCCGAGGTGCTGGAGATGATCAAGGAATACGTGCAGCCCGGCGTCTCGACCGAGGAGCTCGACCGCCGCTGCAACGAATACATCCGCAAGGTGCAAAAGGCCACGCCGGCCAACGTCGGCTACCACGGCTTCCCGAAGACCCTGTGCACCTCGGTCAACGGCGTCGTCTGCCACGGCATCCCCAGCGAAACCGATATTTTGAAGGACGGCGACATCGTCAACATCGACGTCACCGTCATCAAGGACGGCTGGCACGGCGACACCAGCCGCATGTACTACGCCGGCACCCCGAGTCCTGAAGCGAAGCGCCTGGTCGACACCACCTTCGAGTGCATGATGGCGGGCATCCGCGCGGTGCGCCCCGGCGCGCGCCTGGGCGACGTCGGCCACGCGATCCAGAAGCTGGCGGAAAGCGCCGGCTACTCCGTGGTGCGCGACTATTGCGGCCACGGCATCGGCCGCGTCTACCACGAAGACCCGCAGGTCCTGCACTACGGCCGCCCGAACACGGGCCTGCTGCTCAAGGAAGGCATGACCTTCACGGTCGAGCCGATGATCAACGCCGGCGACGACGAAGTGGCCCAGCTCGAGGACGGCTGGACCGTGGTCACGCGCGACGGTTCGCTGTCGGCCCAATGGGAGCACATGATCGCCGTGACCGGCAATGGCTTCGAGATCCTGACGCCCTGGCCGAAGGGCTGAGGCGTTCCGATGTTGGTTTCGCGGTGTTCTTAGGGTGGGCTCTTGAGCCCACGCGGTACGGCCTTTGATCACAGGTTGCCGTTGCGATCGAGCCGCATGGTATCCACTGCTGAGACCGCGTGGGCACAAGTGCCCACCCTACAAAAAAACCCGCCGATCGGCGGGTTTTTTGTACCTCAGTGACCTACCTGAGTGACGAGAATTACTTGGCGTTCATCAGCGCGACGGTGGTGTCGAGCATGCGGTTCGAGAAGCCCCACTCGTTGTCGTACCACGAGGACACCTTCACCAGGCGGCCCGAGACTTTTGTCAGGGTCGAATCGAAATTCGACGAGGCCGGGTTGTGGTTGAAGTCGATCGAGACCAGCGGTTCGGTCTGGTACGTCAGGATGCCCTTCAGGGCGCCTTCCGAAGCCGTCTTCAGGATCGCATTGACTTCGTCCACGGTCGTGTCGCGCTTGGCGATGAACGACAGGTCGACCAGCGACACGTTGATGGTCGGCACGCGGATCGCGAAGCCGTCCAGCTTGCCGTTCAGTTCCGGCAGCACCAGGCCGACAGCGGCAGCGGCGCCGGTCTTGGTCGGGATCATCGACTGGGTGGCCGAACGCGCGCGGCGCAGGTCTTCGTGCATCACGTCCGACAGCACCTGGTCGTTGGTGTAGGCGTGCACGGTGGTCATCAGGCCGGTTTCCAGGCCGATCGCATCGTTCAGCGGCTTGACCAGCGGGGCCAGGCAGTTGGTGGTGCAGGATGCGTTCGAGATGACCGTGTCGGTCGCTTTCAGCACTTCCTGGTTGACGCCGAAGACGATCGTTGCGTCGACGTCCTTGCCGCCTGGCGCCGAGATGATGACTTTCTTGGCGCCGCCCTTCAGGTGGGCCGAAGCCTTCTCTTTGGTGGTGAAGAAGCCGGTGCACTCCAGGACCACGTCCACGCCCAGCTCGCCCCATGGGATTTCGGCCGGGTTACGCTGCGCGAACACGCGGATCGAATCGCCGTTGACGATCATGTTGTCGCCCTCGACCGTGACGGTACCCGGGAACTTGCCGTGGGCGGTGTCGTAGCGGGTCAGGTGGGCATTCGACTCGGCATTGCCCAGGTCGTTGATGGCGACGATCTGGATGTCCTGCTGTTTGCCGCCTTCGTAGAAAGCGCGCAGGATGTTACGGCCGATGCGGCCGTAGCCGTTGATTGCAACTTTGATGGTCATACTCTTTGCTCCTGATTAAAAAAAACCGTTAGCAGGCGGGAAGGGACCAGCCTCTCCCGCGACCTTATTGTGTGCTTGTTCTTAGCCTGCGATGACCGCTTTGGCCTTCGCCACGACGTTCTCGACAGTGAAGCCGAAGTGCTTGAACAGTACGGGCGCCGGTGCCGACTCGCCGAAGGTGTCGATGCCCACGACCGCGCCTTCCAGGCCGACATACTTGTACCAGAAGTCACTCACGCCGGCTTCAATGGCAACACGTGGCGTGCCGCGTGTCAACACGCTGGCTTTATAGCTTGCGTCCTGGCGCTCGAAGACGTCGGTCGACGGCATCGATACCACACGTGCGGCAACGCCCTCGCCTGCCAGCGCATCGGCGGCCTTCATGGCCAGTTCGACTTCGGAGCCGGTGGCAATCAGAATCACGGCCGGGTTTTCCGCATCCCGCAGCACGTAGCCGCCCTTGGCCACGTTCGACACCGTGGCGGCGTCGCGTTCCATGAACGGCAGGTTCTGGCGCGAGAAGATCAGGGTCGACGGGCCGTCGCAGCGCTGCACTGCCGCGCCCCAGGCAACCTGCGATTCCACGGTGTCGCACGGACGCCAGTTGTCCAGGTTCGGGATCAGGCGCAGCGAGGAGACGTGCTCGACCGACTGGTGGGTCGGGCCGTCTTCGCCCAGGCCGATCGAGTCGTGGGTGAACACGAACAGCGAGCGGATCTTCATCAGGGCGGCCATGCGCAGGGCATTGCGGCTGTAGTCCGAGAAGGTGAGGAAGGTCGCGCCGAACGGGATGAAGCCGCCGTGCAGGGCAACGCCGTTCTGGATCGCGGCCATGCCGAATTCGCGCACGCCATAGTTGACGTGGTTGCCGGCGATGCCGGAACGCACGGCGACGCATTCTTTCCAGTTGGTGAGATTCGAACCGGTCAGGTCGGCCGAGCCGCCCAGGAATTCCGGCAGCACCGGCGCCAGCGCCTGGATCGCATTCTGCGAGGCCTTGCGGGTGGCGATGGTTTCCTTCTTGTCGATGCAGGCGGCGATCGCCGCGTCCAGCGTCTGCTGGAAGTTGCCCGGCAGTTCGCCCTTCATGCGGCGCTCGAGTTCGGCAGCCATGTCCGGGTGCTTCGCCGCATATTCGGCAAACATCGTGTTCCAGGCCGATTCCAGCTCGGCGCCGCGCGCTTTCGCGTCCCATGCGTCGTAGATTTCGGTCGGGATGTCGAACGGGATCGGATCCCATACCAGGTGCTGGCGCACGGCCGCGATTTCCTTGTCGCCCAGCGGGGCGCCGTGGACCTTGTCGCCGCCCTCGAGGTTCGGGGCGCCCTTGCCGATGATGGTCTTGCAGCAGATCAGGGTCGGACGGTCCGACGCCTTGGCCTGCTCGATCGCTGCCGAGACGGCCGCGACGTTGTGGCCGTCGACCTTCGGGATCACGTTCCAGCCATAGGCTTCAAAACGCTTCTGGGTGTCGTCGGTGAACCAGCCTTCGACCTTGCCGTCGATGGAAATGCCGTTGTCGTCGTACAGCCAGATCAGCTTGTTCAGGCGCAGCGTGCCGGCCAGCGAGGCGACTTCGTGCGAGATGCCTTCCATCAGGCAGCCGTCGCCCAGGAATGCGTAGGTGTAGTGGTCCACCACCTCGAAGCCCGGGCGGTTGAATTCATAGCTCAGCAGCCACTCGGCCAGCGCCATGCCGACCGAATTGGCGATGCCCTGGCCCAGCGGGCCGGTAGTCGTCTCCACGCCCGGCGTGATGTGCACTTCCGGGTGGCCCGGGGTCTTCGAGTGCAGCTGGCGGAAGTCCTTCAGGTCGTCCATCGACAGGTCGTAGCCCGCCAGGTGCAGCAGCGCGTAGTGCAGCATCGAGCCGTGGCCGTTCGACAGCAGGAAGCGGTCGCGGTTCAGCCAGCCCGGGTTGGCCGGGTTGTGGCGGTAATGTTTGTCCCACAAGGCGACGGCAATTTCCGCCATGCCCATTGGCATGCCAGGGTGGCCGGAGTTGGCTTTCTGGACAGCGTCCATTGCCAGCGCGCGGATCGCGTTGGCCATCAAGGTAGTGGTTTGCATAGATGTCATGAAAAACGTGGTCTGGATTGAAGGCGGAGGCGATGCGGCTGGCCGTAACCCGGTATTTTACCAGAGCACTCCCTTGCCCAATCGCTGCCGAATTAAAATGCAGGTTTTGCCTGTTTATATAAGGAGCCGCATGCCCCGCTTTTACTGTCCCCAGCCGCTCACGGGCGGCGCCCTCGTCGACCTGCCGGAATCCGTTGCCCATCACTTGCACGTCGTCAGGATGCAGCCGGGCGCCGAACTGACGCTGTTCGACGGCCATGGCGGCCAGTACGGGGCAACGCTGGTCGACATCGGCAAGCGGCGGGCAAGCGCCAGCGTGGGGGCCCATGAGCCGGTCGAGGTCGAACTGCCCTACGCCGTGACCCTGGCCCAGGGCTTGCCGGAGGGCTCGAAAATGGACTGGATCATCGAAAAGGCGGTGGAGCTCGGGGTAGCCGCCGTGCAGCCGCTGGCAGCGCAGCGCAGCGTGGTGCGCTTGTCGGGCGAGCGCGCGGAGAAGCGCCACGCGCACTGGCAGGGCGTGATCGTGGCGGCGTCCGAGCAGAGCGGGCGCAACCGCTTGGCCGCCCTCTCCCCGCTGGCGGACTTCGGGCGCTGGCTGGGCACGGCGCCGGCCGCGCCGCAGCCACGCATACTGCTCAGTCCGCGGGCCACGCAATCGCTGGCGGGATGGGCGCAGGCGAGCTCCCCGCAACCGCTCACGCTCCTGGTCGGCCCCGAGGGCGGTTTTACGCGCGAGGAAGAAGACGCGGCGCTGGCGGCCGGCGCCCTGGCGCTGTCGATGGGCCCGCGCGTGCTGCGCACCGAGACCGCCGCGCTGGCGGCGCTGGCGATGCTGGGCGGGATCTGGAACGGTATATAAACAAGCGGCTGCCAGCATTCGCTACACGAAAAAAACCCCGGTCGCAGGAATCCCTGCTACCGGGGTTTTGTATTCAAGCGGCAGCATCGCTGCCGCCGCATCACATCAGCCGATCAGAACTGGTAAGCCAGTCCCAGGCTGTAGAAGCGGCCGATGGCGCCAGCCTGGTGCAACGAAGCGTTGTACGAGGTCTGCGCACCGGCGTTGCCGTAGGTGCCGACGTCATACGGTGGCTCCTTGTCGAACAGGTTCAGGACAGCGGCGCGCAGGGTCAGGTTCTCGCTCAGCTTGTACTGGACGTTCAGGTTGGTCGTGGTGAACGACGACACGTCGCAGTACGCCAGAGGCTGGGGAAGACCCTGGAAGTAGGTGCGGCCACCGACGTTGAGAGCGGTGCTGTTGCAATCCACGGCGTCGTGCGACGGATCCTTGGTCGAGAAGCCGCTGGTGTAGTTCACCGTCGCGGTCACATCCAGCGGGCCACGGTTGTAGCCGAGGGCGAGCTGGGCACGGTTTTTCGGGTTGCCGGTGGCGCCGCCGACCGACGACGGACCCTGGGTGCCGGCCAGCTGGTAGGTGGTGCCTGCCACGGTGGTTTCATAACCGAAGGTGTGGGCCGCGCTCAGGTTTGCCGTTACGGCGCCCAAGTCGTTCGCCAGGCGCCAGCGGTAACGCACGTCCGCTTCGATACCGTGGGTCTGGGTGCTACCCGCGTTGATGTACGGCGACTCGCCGTACAGGATCGGGCCGACGATCGGGGTTGCCAGCGTCGTGGCCGTGCCGCCAGCCGACACCGTGGTCGGCACCGCCGCGCCGCGTACCCATTGGGGCACGTAGGTCGGATCGTTACCAGCGCGCGTCACGATCAGGTTGCTGATCTCGATGTTGTAGTAGTCCAGGCTCATGTTCAGGCCGCGCATCGGCTCGACGATGATACCGAAGGTGTACGACTTCGATTTTTCCGGCGACAGGTTCTGGTTGGTCGTTGTCTGGACGTACGGCGGGTTCTGGCCGCAGGCCGCGATGACGTTGCCGGCGGTGCTGGTCAGGCCGTTCGGGCACAGGATCGGGTCGTTGATCGCGTTGAAGGTGAAGAACGAACCTGCATTGCCCACCTCGGACGGATTCGGCGCGCGGAAGCCGCGTGCGAAGTTACCGCGCACGCCGACCTGGCGGATCGGGGTCCACTTGAAGTTGGCCGACGGCGTGAACGAGCGGCCGTAGGTATCGTAGTGGTCGTAACGGCCGGCGACGCTGACTTCGAGGTTCGTGATCGGGGTCGCGCGGATTTCGGCGAAGGCCGCGCTGTTGGTCTCTTCGCCGATGGCGAAGGCCGAGGTGCTGGCCACCGCGCCGTTCAGGGTCTGGCTCGACGGCGGCGCGTTCTGCTTCAGGTTGTGCCAGTGGACGCCGGCCGCGACGGCCAGTGGGCCTGCGCCCAGTTGCATCAGCTCGCGCGAACCGGACAGGTCGAAGTAATTGAGGGTGGTTTCCAGCCTGTTGCTGAACGTCGGCGAGACTTCCTGGATCAGCTCAGGCGAGTTCGGGCCCAGCACATTCCAGCGACCCTGGTTGATGGCGTTGTACAGGGCTGCACGGTTGACGTAGCCGCTGTATTCCGCATCGACCTTGACGCGGGTGGCGCCGACGGCGGCGTTGACGTCCCAGCCGTAGGCGCTACCGGTCAGGTCGGCCGAGAAACGCGTGCTCTTCGAGGTGTTGTCCGTGGTGTTGAGTGGAGCGAGTCCCGGGATATAACCGTACAGCGAGGCGGCCTGGCCGAACGGATTGGTCCGCCCAAAGCCGACTGGCGCGCCCGGTGCGAAGCGGGTATTCGCAATGCGGTTCACGCCACCGGTCAGCACGCCGTTGACGAGGGTGGTGCTGCCGGCGAAGTTGTTCGGCGAATAGGCCCCGGGGACGCCACGGTTGTTGATGCTGTCGCGCTTGAACAGCGAGCCCTTGAACGCGATTTCCCAGTCGTCGCTCAGCTTCTTGGTCATGCCGATCACGACGTTGAGGTTCTCGGTTGCAGGCTGGATGTTGGAGACTTCGTCGCGCACCGCGCAGCCGCCGGCGCGGTACAGCTCGTAGTTGCACTTTGGATCCAGGAAGCGGAAGTTGGCCGGGTTGGTAGCACCGGGGTTCGGGTTACCCTGGGCAGCCGTCGCGGAGTTGTACAGGAACGGGGTACTGGCCGCGGTCAGGCCGCCGTTCAGGCTGGTCGGCACGCCGAGGGTCAGGTCGTTACCCCCACGCGAAAGCCAGTTGCGGTTGGCCCAGCCGTACTGGTCGCGCTGTGCAACCTTGATCGCCTCCTGCTCACGCCACTCGGCGGTGATGAAGGTATTGTAGCCATCGGCGTCGATGTCGCCGATGCCGGTGCTGAACGAGGTGCGCCGGGTCCTGCCGCCGCCGCGATCGGTGTCGCCGTATTCGGCGTTCAGGCGGGTGCCCTTGAATTGCTTCTTCAGCTTGATGTTGACCACGCCGGCAATCGCGTCCGAACCGTACAGCGACGATGCGCCGCTCTTCAGGACTTCGATGCTTTCGATGGCGTCGAACGGGATCGACGACACGTCCACGAAGGAGCGCTGTGCGTCATCCGACAGCGGGTACGGAGACATGCGATGGCCGTCGATCAGCACCAGGGTGGCGCCGACGGTCAGGCCGCGCAGCGAGATGCCCGATGCGCCGTTGGCGAATGCGCCGGAGAAGCCGGTGCCCAGGGTGCCGGCGCCGTTGGCGGCCAGGTCGGTCAGCAGTTCGGCGACCGAAGTCTTGCCGCTACGCTGGATGTCTTGCGCGGTCAGCACCTGGACCGGGGTCGGGGTTTCAGTGTTGGCACGGCTGATCAGCGAGCCGGTCACGACGACGCGCTGCATGGCGGCTGTTTCAGGCTGCTGCTGCGCCATCGCCGGATTCATGCCTGCCAGGGCGCCTGTGGCTGCCAGGATCGCGATTGCGTGAGGCATCGACTTCAACTTGAACGTCATGGATACTTCTCCTTCTTGGGCTTTTTTAAAGTGGTTTTTTTCATTCAGCATTCCCGCGGCAAATACCGGGGAAAACTGTCTGTCTCTCTCGACCGTGACGCCCCTTGCGGCGCATCCCTGCCTGTCCGCGCTGACGCGGGCGGCAGGTGAAGTATGTTTGCGGCAAAGCGGCCGAAAATAAGGCAACTGGTTTTTACCGCTTTGCATGCCTGCTGTTTTTTTAGGCCTGGCGGGTTAGCACAGGCACTCTCAATTAACGCTTGAATCAAATCAAACATTATCTGAATGAATACATAAAACCATACCAAAAGTCCGGGTGTCAACAAAACGCGACAGCCCGCTTACATAGAAACAACAGGTTAAATCCAACGCTTTTTTATGGTGCGTCGCAGCAACTGCTGCGCTATCGAAAGAGGCACGCCTGCACCAAAACCGAACATTCTGTCGCGGCGCGCCAAAATGGCGCAATCATCTGCCTCCGGGTGTTAAATCATTGATTTCTTTTTAACTATGCGACTGCAATAAACGCCTGCCGAGGCAGGAATGTCTGTTTCCCACCCTGCGCCGGCGCTTACGGCTCCCCGCCCTGCCCTATGCCTTATACTTGCGCATTACACCGATTCGCCCTCCTCGCGCGGGCGCACCCCTGACTCATATGCTGCGAATTAACGAACTCAAACTTCCCCTCGACCACCCCGACCACGCCCTGCGCGACGCGATTCTCAAGCGCCTTGGCATCGAGGCCGGCGACCTGATCGACTTCAATGTCTTCAAGCGCAGCTACGATGCGCGCAAAAAAGCGGCCATCGTCCTGATCTACGCGATCGACGTCGAGGTCAACAATGAGAAAGCGGTGCTGGCGCGCCTGAAGGGCGACCAGTACATCCTGCCCTCGCCCGACACCGGCTACAAATTCGTCGACGCCGCGCGCCCGCCGGCCGGCACGCCGCGCCCGGTCGTGGTGGGCACCGGCCCCTGCGGCCTGTTCGTGGCGCTGATCCTGGCCCAGATGGGCCTCAATCCCCTGGTGCTGGAACGGGGCAAGATCGTGCGCGAACGGACCGTCGACACCTTCGGCTTCTGGCGCAAGCGCAAGCTCGACACCGAGTCGAACGTGCAGTTCGGCGAAGGCGGCGCCGGCACCTTCTCGGACGGCAAGCTGTACAGCCAGATCAAGGACCCGAAGCATTACGGGCGCAAGGTGCTGACCGAATTCGTGAAGTCCGGTGCGCCGGAAGAGATCATGTATGTCAGCAAGCCGCACATCGGCACCTTCCGCCTGGTGAAAATGGTCGAGCAGATGCGGGCCGAAATCATCTCGCTGGGCGGCGAAATTCGGTTCCAGACGCGCGTTGACGACATCGTCGTCAGCGAGGAAAACGGCGTGCGCCAGGTACGCGGCGTGGTGCTGGCCAATGGCGAACACATTCCGACCACCCACCTCGTGATGGCGGTCGGCCACAGCGCGCGCGACACCTTCGAGATGCTCTACAAGCGCGGCGTGTATGTGGAAGCGAAACCGTTCTCGATCGGGTTCCGGGTCGAGCACCCGCAGTCGCTGATCGACGTCTGCCGCTTCGGCCCGAACGCCGGCAACAAGATTTTGGGTGCGGCCGACTACAAGATCGTGCACCACGCCGCGAACGGGCGCTCGGTCTACAGCTTCTGCATGTGCCCGGGCGGCACGGTGGTTGCCGCCTCGAGCGAGGAAGGCCGCGTCGTCACCAACGGCATGAGCCAGTACTCGCGCAACGAGAGGAATGCCAACAGCGCCATCGTGGTCGGCATCACGCCCGAGGATTATCCCGGGCATCCACTGGCCGGCATCGCCTTCCAGCGCGAGCTCGAGTCGCGCGCCTATGTACTGGGCGGCAGCAACTACGACGCGCCGGGCCAGCTGATGGGCGACTTCGTGCGCGGCGTGCCGTCAACAGAGTTCGGCTCGGTGATCCCGTCCTTCCGCCCGGCCGTGCACCTGACCGACCTCGCCCCTTCCCTGCCCGAATACGCGATTAGCGCGATGCGCGAAGCCTTTGTCGCTTTCGACAAGCAGATCAAGGGCTATTACAAGGAAGACGCGGTGCTGACCGGCGTCGAGACGCGCACCTCGTCGCCGATCCGCATCAAGCGCCGCGACGACGACCTGCAAAGCCTGAACACGCGCGGCCTGTTCCCGGCCGGCGAAGGCGCCGGTTACGCCGGCGGCATCATGTCGGCGGCGGTGGACGGCATCCGCGTGGCCGAAGCGGTGGCGCTGGCGATGGGCGTGCAAGTGCCCGCGCTGCAGGCTTAACTTGCCGCCGGCGGGTGTGGCGGGCGCCGGCCCGGCCCTCGGGCCGGCATTGGCCATCCTGGCGTCGATGGTATCAGTGAACGTCGGCGCGGCCTTTGCCAAAGGACTGTTCCCGCTCGTCGGCAGCGCCGGTGTCACCGCGCTGCGCGTCGGCCTGGCCGCCCTCCTGCTGCTCGCCTTCTGGCGCCCCTGGCGCCGGCTGCCCGGCCGCGCCGACGCCCTCAACCTGCTCGTCTACGGGCTCATGCTCGGCTGCATGAACCTGACCATCTACGCCGCCTTTGCGCGCATCCCGATCGGGGTGGCGATCGCCATCGAAGTCACCGGCCCGCTGGCGCTGGTGCTGCTGTCCTCGCGCCGCCCGCGCGACGTCGCCTGGGTCGGCTGCGCCGCCGTGGGCCTGTGGCTGCTCTCGCCCCTGTATGGTGGCGCTTCGTCTTCGGCGCTCGACCCGGTCGGCGTCGCCTGGGCGCTGGGCGCAGCCTTCTGCTGGGCCATGTACATCGTGTTCGGCAAGCGCGTCTCGACGCTGGAGGGCGGCCATGCGGTCGCCTGGGGGATGCTGGTGGCCTCGCTGTGCGCCGTGCCGGTGGGCGTGGCGCAGGCGGGCACGGCGCTCTTTGCGCCAAGCGTGCTGGCGGCCGGGCTGGCGGTCGCCGTCCTGTCGAGCATCCTGCCTTATTCGCTCGAGATGGGCGCCCTGGCGCGCCTGCCGCGGCGCGTGTTCGGCATCCTGGTCAGCGCCGGCCCGGCCATCGGCGCGCTGGCCGGCTATTTCGTGCTCGGCGAGCGCCTGTCCGGCGTGCAGTGGGTGGCGATTGCGCTGATCATTGCCGCCACTGCAGGCAGCGCGGCCACGGCCGGGCGAAATTAGCGGCGGTCCAACCAAAAAAAGACAGTCGAGCACGAAAAATCGGGACCAACTTACATTTCCAAACGGCAACATCCTATAATGTTTGGTTCTACTCTTCTCGGTTATTCGGTGACAAATATGGAGCGGTTGACTAAATTCCTTCAACACAGCTACTTGTCCTTGCTTGCGCGCGTCACGCCGCCCGAAGTCGACCCGAATTCCGAGGAAGCGGACGACATTGCCAGGCTGCTCAACCTTGCGCTGCTTGCGGTGCCGGTCCTTGCTGGTTTTGTAGCCGAGTTTGCATTTTTCGGGATCTGGCAGCTTGCCTTGTCCCTTGCCCTGGCCGGCGTCGTGATGGTCGCTTCTCCCTGGATTTACTGGAAGAGCGCCAGCCTCGCGGTCGCACGGGAGAGTTTTCTGATCAGTTTGTTCGTGTTCAAACTGTTCGAATCGATGTTCCTGGCAAGTGTCAGTTCTCCCGGCAGCATGTGGTTCATCGCCATGCCGACAATCGCTATCCTGCTTGGAAGTGTTCTCTCGGGAGTGTGCTGGCTCGGCATTACGACCGCCAGCCTGCTCGTTTTATATCACCTGTACGGTGGAACTGTGAGCATGTTCGGAAACGTCCAGCAGAACATGGATTTCATGTACACCTTCAGTATGATCTTCCTGAGCGTCGGCATTGTTTGTTTTGTTGCCATGGTCGACGCCTCGAGGAAGAAGGCATTCCGGCGGCTGCAGGATGCCAACGCCGTCATTCGGCAGCTCGCCATTCGCGATCCGCTGACAGGCATCTTCAATCGCCGTTACATCTGGGAGCGCATGCAGGAGGAGGAGCAAGGCGCGCAGGGGAACGCCGGTACTTTCCATATCTGCCTGATCGACCTCGACCGATTCAAGCAGATCAACGACACCATGGGTCATGCCGCGGGCGACCTGGTCCTGCAAGCGGTCGCCAAGTCCATTCAGAGCGAGGTACGCGAGGAAGACTGCTTCGGCCGCTATGGCGGCGAAGAGTTCATCCTGATACTGAAGAGCTGCGACAGCTTCAACCCTGGAGCGTTTGCGGAAAGAATCCGCCAACGCGTGGCGGCGCTGTCGCTGGGCGAGCTTGGCGCCAAGATCCAGGTGACGGTTTCCATGGGCATTGCCCAGTTCCGTCACGGAGAAAGCTTTTCGGAAACGATCAATCGCGCCGACAGCGCCCTGTACACCGCCAAGGCCTCGGGGAGAAACCGGGTCGTTTCCGCAGAGGCAGCACCGCTGCCCCTGTCCGCCTGAGGTGTTCGCGCTATAACCAGCCCGATTTCTTGAAGCGGTAATACAGGTAGCCGCACACGCCGAACATCATCCCGACGGCGGTCGGGTAGCCATACTTCCACTTCAGCTCCGGCATGAACTCGAAATTCATGCCCCATACGCCGGCAAAGGCAGTGAACACGGCGAAGATCGCGGCATAGGCGGCGAGCTTCTTGTTGATGTCGTTTTCCTCGATGGTGACCATCGACAGCGTGACCTGGATCGCGGTGGCGATGGTGTCGCGGATGGTGTCGAGCCGGCCCGAGATGCGCAGCAGGTGGTCGTGGACGTCACGGAAATATTCCTGGGTATTGCAGGCAACCGTTGGCACCCGGCCGCCGTGCAGGCGCCCGACCGCGTCCATCAGCGGAATGACGGCATGGCGCAGCACCAGCGTATTGCGCTTCAGGTCGTACAGGTGCTCGATGTTGTCGCGCTGCGCGCCCTGGCCGCCGAAAATGCGGTCCTCGATCGATTCCAGGTCGGACTCGAGCTTGTCGACGATCGGAAAATAACGGTCGACGACCGCGTCCATCAGCGCGTACAGCACGAAGCCGGAGCCCATTTTCAGCAAGCGCGGATCGCGTTCAGTGCGTGCCCTGACGCCGAGAAATCCCTGCGATGAATCACGCCGCACCGACAGCACGTAGTTCGGTCCCGCGAAAATCGCCACCTCGCCGGAACACATTTCGTCGCCGTTCAGATTCACGGTATGCACGACCGTAAACACGGAATCGCCGTATTCCTCGAGTTTCGGACGCTGGTGGCCACGCGAGGCATCTTCGACGGCCAGTTCGTGCAGGCTGAATTCCTCCTGCATCTTGACCAGCTCACCAGGGTCCGGATCGCGCAAGGCGACCCAGACAAAGCAGTCCGGTTGTTTCAGGTACTCGCTGATATCCTCGACCGGGATATCGGACAGTTTTTTGCCTTCCTGGTAGGCGACGCAGTTGATCAGCATGGGAGTTGCAATGGATGGGACGGCGGATGCGAGAGCTTACACTATCCGCCGCATATTACTGCAGGGTGGGCGACTACTCTTCCCGCGCCCCGTCGATCCCCAGCTCGACAATCTTGCGCGTGATCGTGTTGCGCCCGATCCCGAGGCGCATCGCGGCGTCGTTCTTGCGGCCGTGCGTGTGCTTCAGGGCGGCCTTGATCAGGACCGACTCGAACTGCTTGCCGAGCGTGTCCATCACCTCGAACTGGCCGGCGCTGAGCATGCTCGCCGCCTGCAGCTCGAGCAGGCCAATCCAGCCGTCCGGCGAAGGCGCGCTCGCCAGCGAGACAGGCAGGGGAGCCGGGCCGTCCATCGGCGCCGCAGCAGGCATGGCGCCGGCTGGCGGCGCCTGGGTCAGGTCGCGCGGCAGGTCCTTGATCTCGACGGTCTGGCCGGGGGCCATCACGGTGATCCAGTTGCACAGGTTTTCCAGCTGGCGCACGTTGCCCGGCAGCTCCAGGCCGGAGAGGAAGCGCATCGCGCTCTCGCTCATGCGCTTCGGTTCGACGCCCAACTGGTGGGCACTCTGCACCAAAAAGTGGCGCACCAACAAGGGGATGTCCTCGCGCCGCTCGCGCAGGCTCGGCAGGCGCAGGCGGATCACGTTCAGGCGGTGATACAAGTCTTCGCGGAACAGGCCGTCGCGCACGCGCTGTTCCAGGTTCTGGTGGGTCGCTGCGATCACGCGCACATTGGCTTTTACGGGCTGGTGTCCGCCGACGCGGTAGAAGTGCCCGTCCGAGAGCACGCGCAGAAGCCGCGTCTGCAAATCGAAGGGCATGTCCCCGATCTCGTCCAGGAACAGGGTGCCGCCTTCGGCCTGCTCGAAGCGGCCGCGCCGCATCGCCTGGGCCCCGGTAAACGCGCCGCGCTCGTGGCCGAAGAGTTCGGACTCGAGCAGGTCCTTCGGGATGGCTGCCGTGTTGAGCGCAATGAAGGGTTGCTGGGCGCGCGGGCTGTGCTTGTGCAGGGCGCTGGCCACCAACTCCTTGCCGGTGCCCGATTCGCCGGTAATCAACACCGTCACGTTCGACTGCGACAGGCGGCCAATGGCGCGGAACACTTCCTGCATCGCCGGCGCCAGGCCCAGGATTTCCGGGGTCTCGGCGGGCGCGGCTTCCACGCTCGCTTCGCGCAGGCTCTCCTCGAGCGCGCGC
Organism: Massilia niabensis; assembly: GCF_042655085.1. Classification (NCBI taxonomy): domain Bacteria; kingdom Pseudomonadati; phylum Pseudomonadota; class Betaproteobacteria; order Burkholderiales; family Oxalobacteraceae; genus Massilia; species Massilia niabensis. Next base: position 115,247 of record NZ_JBHSMU010000003.1, read on the forward strand.
CGGATCAGGGAGACGGCCTTGTCGATGTCGAAGGGTTTTGCCAGGTAGTCAAAAGCGCCGCCCTGGAACGAGGCGACCGCCGAATCGAGGTCGGAAAACGCGGTGATGATGATGACCGGCAGGCCCGGATGGCGCGCTTTCACGGCCTGCAGCAGGTCGATGCCGGATTCGCCCGGCATGCGGATGTCCGACACCAGCACCTGCGGCGTGTCGGTTTCGAATGCGGTCAGCGCGTCGCGCGCGTTGGAGAAGCTGCGTGTCTCCAGGTTTTCGCGCGCCAGCGCCTTTTCCAGCACCCAGCGGATCGATGCATCGTCGTCGACAATCCAGATTGGTTTCATGTAAGTCGTGCTTTCCGCAGTAGATTCGTCGTGGACACGGCGGAAACACGGCCCCTTCTTATGGAAGCGGCAGCAGGATCCGGAAATCCGTCAGTCCAGGCCGGCTTTCGCACTCGATCATGCCCAGGTGCTGCTGCACGAAGGTTTGCGCCAGCGTCAGCCCCAGGCCGCTGCCGCCATCCCTGCCCGACACCAGCGGGTAGAAGATACGGTCGCGGATCTCCGGTGCGATGCCCGGTCCATTGTCGATGATATGCAAGTCTAATGCCAGCCCGTAGCGGACCTTGGCCAGGGTCACCTGGCGCGCCACGCGGGTGCGTAAAACGATCTCGGCGTCGCCCGCGGCGATGCGCTTGGCCAGGGCCTGCGCGGCGTTGTGGACGATGTTGAGCACGGCCTGGATCAGCTGCTCCTTGTCGCCCCGGAACTCGGGAATCGAGGCGTCGTAATCGCGCCGGATGGACAGGCCGTTCGGGAACTCGGCCAGCACCAGGCTGCGCACGCGCTCGCAGACTTCGTGGATGTTGACGTCGCCGACGATGTGGGGCTTCCTGTGCGGCGCCAGCAGGCGGTCGACCAGGGTCTGCAGGCGGTCGGCTTCCTTGATGATCACCTGCGTATATTCTTTCAGCTCGCCCAGGTGCAGCGGCGGCAGCTCGAGCTCGAGCAGCTGCGCCGCGCCGCGGATGCCGCCCAGCGGGTTCTTGATCTCATGGGCCAGGTTGCGGATCAGTTCCTTGTTGGCCTGGCTCTGGTCGAGGAATCGCTCCTCGCGGTCGAGTTTCAGCTGCTGGACGTTCTCGCGCAGTTCGATCAGCACTTCGCCATCGCCCAGGGCGCTGGCGATGCTGTGCACATGCAGGATCTCGCGCCCGGGACGTTCCAGTGCCAGGTCCTGGCGCAGGTCGGCGTACTGATGGGCGCGCGCCTGCGCGCACAGCGCGGCCAGCTCTTCGCCGTTGGAAAACAGCGCGCCCAGGGTCTGGCGCGACAGCGATTTGAGCGAGGCGTCGAGCAGGTTCTCGGCCGCCGGGTTGGCGTAGCAGACGCGGTCGGACGGGTCGACCAGCAGCACGCTCGAGGCCAGCAGCTCCAAGCCTGCAAAGCGGGCCGGCTGCGCGCTGGCTGGCGTGCTCATCGGACGTTCGCAATCTCGCGCCGCAGCGCTTCGATATTGCGCTCGGTGCGGTTGATATCGTCGCGCATCTGGCCCACGCGCTCCAGGTATTTGGCGTAGTTGCGCTCGTTGCCCTGACGGTCGGGCTCGCCGTTCTTGAAGACCGCTTTCAGCTCGGCCAGCTTCTTTTCTTCCGCACGCAATTCTTCGTTCAGGATGGCGCGGCGGTCGTCGTCGCGCACGCGCTGCTGCGAGGTGTCCACGCGCGGGAAGTTGGACGGGCTCGGCGTGGCCGCCGTTGTCCCGCCGCCGGTGCCGGACGCGGCCGCTGCCGGATTGCCGGGGCGCACGGCCGGGATCAGCGGGGACGCCGCCGGCGGGCGCGGCGCGACGGGCGCGGACTCGATCAGCTCGCAATTGCCCTTCTTCATGTCGGTGTACAGCTTGCCGCCGTTGGCATCGGTACAACGGTAGACCTGGGCCTGGGCTGCCGCGGCAAACTGCAGCGCCAGGCCGCCCGCCAGGAGAGCCGCGCCGCGGCGAAAACCAGTGTTCATCGTTCGCATCGGTAGGAGCAGCACGGTATGCCGTGCAAGTGAAAGTTGAGCCGAATATACCGCATCCAAATAAAAACGCGGGGAAAGCCACTGGCCTTCCCCGCGTTTGTTACCTCGGCTTACAGCTTTTGATGCCGTAGCGCAACAGCTCGGTATTTTCTTCCGATTACGCCGAGTAGTACATGTCGAATTCGACCGGGTGCGGGGTCATGCGCATGCGCTGCACTTCCTGCATCTTCAGTTCCAGGTAGGCATCGATCATGCTGTCGCTGAAGACGCCGCCGCGGGTCAGGAACTCGCGGTCCTTATCGAGCGCTTCCAGCGCTTCTTCGAGCGACGAGCAGACCGTCGGGATCAGCTTGTCTTCTTCCGGCGGCAGGTGGTAAAGGTCCTTCGAGGCGGCTTCGCCCGGATGGATCTTGTTCTGGATGCCGTCCAGGCCCGCCATCAGCAGCGCCGCGAAGCACAGGTAGACGTTGGCCAGCGGGTCCGGGAAGCGCACTTCGATGCGGCGGCCCTTCGGGTTCGGAACGTGCGGGATGCGGATCGAGGCCGAACGGTTACGGGCCGAGTAGGCCAGCTTCACCGGCGCTTCGTAGCCAGGCACCAGGCGCTTGTACGAGTTGGTGCCCGGGTTGGTGATCGCGTTCAGTGCCTTGGCGTGCTTGATGATGCCGCCGATGTAGAACAGCGCCGTTTCCGACAGGCCGGCATAGCCGTCGCCCGCGAACAGGTTCTTGCCGTCTTTCCAGATCGACTGGTGCACGTGCATGCCCGAGCCGTTGTCGCCGTTGATCGGCTTTGGCATGAAGGTGGCGGTCTTGCCGTAGCTGTGGGCGACGTTCCAGACCACGTATTTCAGGTTCTGGGTCCAGTCGGCGCGCTCGACCAGGGTCGAGAAGCGGGTGCCGATTTCGTTCTGGCCGGCGCCGGCCACTTCGTGGTGGTGCACTTCGACAGGGATGCCGAGCGATTCAAGGATCAGGCACATTTCCGAGCGCATGTCCTGGAAGCTGTCGACCGGAGGCACTGGGAAATAGCCGCCCTTGACCGCTGGACGATGGCCGCTGTTGCCGCCTTCGGTTTTCGCGTCGGTCGACCACGAGGCTTCGTCCGAATCGATCTTGACGAAGCAACCCGACATGTCGACTTTCCAGCGGATCGAATCGAAGATGAAGAATTCTGGCTCCGGACCGAAATAGGCGGTGTCGCCCAGGCCGGTCGACTTCAGGTAGGCTTCGGCGCGCTTGGCGATCGAGCGCGGGTCGCGGTCGTAGCCCTTGCCGTCCGACGGTTCGATCACGTCGCACTGCATGAACATCGTCGTCTCTTCCATGAACGGGTCGATGTTGGCGGTGTTCGGGTCCGGCATCAGGATCATGTCCGATGCTTCGATGCCCTTCCAGCCTGCGATCGACGAGCCGTCGAAGGCGTGGCCCGACTCGAATTTGTCGAGGTCGAAGTGCGACACAGGAACGGTGACGTGCTGCTCTTTACCACGGGTGTCCGCGAAACGGAAATCCACGAACTTGACTTCGTTGTCCTTCACCATCTGTATCACATCTGCGGCGGTCTTTGCCATGCGTTTCTCCTGAATGAAATGGGTTGCTGCTGGTAGCGAGGTTTCCAGAAACCGATCAGCTTGCCTGCAGCCTGCTTGCTACCGTTAATGCAGGAACTGTGCCAGCTCCCCAGCATGAACAAATACGCAATCGTTCTTTGGCAACACGAGAGTTTAACCATAAAATCTTGCGGAGTACGGTTTTCCATCGCGGTGCAGCCAACTCATCTTTTGCACCTTTTTGGTGCGGGCTGGACAAAGCGCACCATTTTGAAGCACCACGCACCGTTTCAGCAAGACCGACCCAATTGGGTGCGGATTCACCGAACAGGGAACACCATGACGACGATTGACGACATTCTCGCAACAGCACGTACCCGCACGCCGGGCCAATCCTATGCCGGTGCCGTGACCCCGCAGGAAGCGTTTGCACTGCTTCAGGCCGACCCGAGGGTCAAGATCGTCGACGTGCGCACCAATGCCGAGCGTGACTGGGTGGGCCGCATCGCGGTCCCGGACACCCAGCATGTGGCGGTGCAGTGGGCCACCTACCCCGGGGGCCAGCCGAATCCCCAGTTCGGCGAGCAACTGGCCCAGGTGGCGAACCCGGACGAAATCCTGCTGTTCCTGTGCCGCTCCGGCGTGCGCTCGCGCCACAGCGCGCGGGTGGCGACCGAACTGGGTTACGCCAATTCGTTCGATATCCTGGAAGGTTTCGAGGGCGACCGCGATGGCGAAGGCCACCGCAAGACGCTCGGCGGCTGGTGCAAGGCGGGGCTGCCCTGGGTCGGGGCGTAAAAAATGTAGGGTGGGCGGCTCTGCCGCTCACGCGTTCAGCCATGGGTGATCCGCCGCGAATGATCAACCGAGCGTTGAACGCGTGGGGTGACGCGGGCTAAATGCCCGCGGAACGCAACGCAGGCGTTCGAGCAGCGTGAACGCCAACGTTCGGGTATAGCCGCACACCCTACGTCATCAGCGGGGCAGCACCAGCACCTGCACGCCCGACGCCGTGCCTGGCGCGCGGTACACGCGCTGGGTTGCCTTCTGGAAGTCTTCGGGGCGCGCTTTCGGGATGTGCGTAAACGTCTGCGGGTTCAGGTCGACCAGCGGGAACCAGGAACTTTGCACCTGCACCATGATGCGGTGGCCACGGCGGAAGGTGTGGTTGACCTGGCCGATGTCGAAATTGACTGCCTCCACCTTCCCCGGCGTGAACGGCGCCGGCTTCTCAAAGCTGTTCCTGAACTTGCCGCGCAGCGGGTTGCCGCGCACCAGTTGCTGGTAGCCGCCCATCTCGAGCGTCGGCACGGGCACGTCGCTGCCCTTGCGTTCGTGCGGCGCTTCTGGATAGGCCGCCGGATACACATCGATCAGTTTCACCACCCAGTCGGCGTCGGTGCCGGTGGTGGAGACGAACAGCTTCGGCGTCACGGGGCCGGCGAGCGTCACGTCCTCTTCCAGCACCTCGCTCTGGTAGACCAGCACGTCGGGGCGCGTGGCGGCGAAGCGCTGGTCGGACACCATGTATTCCTGCGGCACGCCGGTGGCCGGGTAAGCGATGAAGGGCACGGGTTTGCGGGGATCGGCCAGGTATTCATCGTACGCCGCACCCGCTGTGGCCGCCGGCTGTTTCCACTCCAGCTTGCCGTTGGGGCCGAAGTACAGCGTAAGGGGCTTGGCCTGCACCGGTGGCCAGGCCGTGTAGCGGCGCCAGACGTTGCTGCCGGTCTCGAAGGCGGTGACCTCGGCAACGCCGGCGGCCGGCTTGACGCCTTTCAGGTGCTGCTCGAAGAACGGGAACTGCAGCTCCTTGCGGAAGTATTCGGAGGTCTTGCTATCGAAACTCACATGCCCGAGGCGCGCGCCCTCGCCGCGCGCCCAGCCGCCGTGCACCCAGGGGCCCATCACCAGGCTGTTCTGGATGCCGGGGTTCTGCTTCTCGATCGCGCCATAGGTCGTGAACGGGCCTTGCGGGTCTTCCGCATCGAACCAGCCGCCGACCGTCAGCACGGCCGCCTTGACATTCTTCATGCGCGGACCGATGGCGCGCGACTGCCAGAACTCGTCGTAGGTGTCGTGCTCGATCGTCGGCACGAGCAGCGCACGCTGCTCTGCGGTCATGGTGGCCAGGATGTTCGGCAGGGTGAGGCGCTTGAGGAAGAAGTCGTAGCCGTCGGTCGTGCCATAATCGAACCCGGCGCGCGTCTTCGGCAGCGGCGTCGGGTTCGGGGCCTCGGTAAAGGCGGCATAGAAGTCGAAGTTCGCTGCCAGCATGAAGGCGCCGCCGTGATAGGAGTCGTCGCCCATGTACAGGTCAGCGATCGGCGCCTGCGGCGAGGCGGCCTTGATCGCCGGGTGGGAATCGATGATGCTGGCCGCCGTATAAAAGCCCGGATAGCTGATGCCGTGGATGCCGACCTTGCCGTTATGGTTCGGCACATTCTTCAATAGCCATTCCACGGTGTCATGCATGTCCTGGCTTTCCTCGCCCTCGCCCGCCTGGCGCTTGGCCTTGCCGTGCGGCGTCATCTCCTGCCACTTCCCTTCCGACATGAAGCGGCCGCGCACGTCCTGCTTCACGAAGATATAGCCGGCGTCCTCGAACTCGCGCGATGGCCCGATCGATTCCGGAAACCAGTCGACGCCGTAGCGCAACTCGCCCTGCGCCTGCACGCCGGCGCTGTAGGGAGTGCGCTGCATGAGGAAGGGATAGGTCCGGCTGCTGTCCTTCGGCACATACACCGCCGTGAACAGCTTGACGCCGTCGCGCATCGGGATCTGGTACTCGTACTTGGTGTAGGTCGCGCGCAGGTTGCGTTTTGCGGCCGGTGCGTCGCTTGCCTGGGCTGCCAGGTTATTCGCCAGCGCAAGGGGAGAGCCGAGGGAGCTGAACCCCAGCGCAATGCTCAGGGCCAGGAGGGGAAGCGGACGGCGCATCGTGAATTCTTTCGGAACGTACAGGGGCCGCCAGTGTAATCGGATTCCCGAGAGAATTGTTATTCGGCCAACCCGCCCGCCGGCAGTGCGGCAGGATCAGCTGCAACCCGCTGGCGCACGATATTGATATGCCCGCGCAGGCCATACAGGCCGTCGGCATAGGCCAGCGGAATCGAGATGTGGTTGACGCTCTCCTCGATCTCGTCGAGCCGGCGCAGCAGATCGGCGCGCACGATTTCTCGTTGTTCGTCGACTACGCCCTCCCAGGCCTGCTCGACCGCGCGCAGTTCGCCGTACCAGCGGTAGACGCGCGAGCGCACGCGCCACACGTACAGCGGCGGCACGATCTTCGACAGGGGGATCACCAGCGCCGCCAGCGCGACCACCACGACCCACAGCCGGTCGAACAGGTTGGCCAGCCAGAAGCTCATGTAGCGCTGCAGGAAAGGCGGGCCGTCGCGATAGTATTTGGCCGCCTCGTCGGACACGGGAATCTCGGTGTACTTCGGCGACGGGAACTGCCCCTGCTGCTGGAACCACCCTGCCCCGCCGTGGATCTCGACGGCCGCCTTCACGAACAGGTCGACCAGCGCCGGATGCAGGTCTTCGCGGGCGACGAGCGTCGCTGTCGGCGCAATCAAGTGATAGTCCTGGGCCGGGATGTCGCGCCCGAGGTCGACGATCGCGCGCGGCAGCGTCACATGGGTGAGGAAAGGCAGGCGCCGCGTATAGGCTTCGGCCTGGCTGAAGTTGAACAGCCGGATGCCGGGCGTTTGCAGCAGCATCTGGATCAGCGGCGCTTCCGGCGCCGAGCTGAAGACGAGCCCGTCGATGCGTCCGGCCAGCAGCTCGACCGTCGCCGGCGTGTTCTCGAGCGCGCCGATGGTCAGCTCGTTCGGTTCGACGCCATTCACCGATAACACCTGGCGGAACAAAGTCGGCACACCCGTGCCTTCCGGCCCGAGGTTGATGCGCAGGCCGCGCAGGCCGGTCAAGTTGTTCGTTTTGACCGTATCGCGCAGGAACAGCCACACCGGTTCCGTGAACAGGCTGCCCAGCGACACGAGGCCGAGCTTGCCGGCCTGCTCTTCGCTGGTCGAGCCGCTTTGCACAAAGGCGATGTCGGCCTGCCCGCGCTGCAGGCGTTCGAGGTTTTCCTGGGAGCCGAGCGAGGGCTGGAGACTGACGACGATGCCGTCGCGTTTCAGTTCCTTCGCATACTGGGTCCCGAAGGCTTCGTAGGCGCTGTGTTCCTGGCCGGTGGCGAGGCGCACCTGGCGCGGGGGCGCCGGGTCGACCAGCAGGTAGGCGACGAAGCAGGCGATGCCAACCAGGAGAATGGTCGGCCCTGCCGCGACCAGCAGATCGCGCAGGGACACGAAACTGAAATTGCGGATGCGGGAAACCGCACGCCGGCTAGCCTGGCGCGCGCGTTCGCCCGTGGGTGTTCCCCTCACCTCAGAACAGGGTCGACTCTGAGCGCGGAGGCTGCGCCTGCTGCTTCGGTTGCGCCGTCTGCGACTCCACCGGTTGCGCCTTCGGCTTCAGCTCCGCCGCCTTCGGGTGCGACTCGGCCGCCTTCGGCTTCGGCTCTGCCGCCTTCGGCTTCGACTCTGCCACCTTCGGCTTCGGCTCTGCCGCCTTCGGCTTCGGCTCCGCCGCCTTCGGCTTCGGCTCTGCCGCCTTCGGCTTCGGCTCTGCTGCCTTCGCCTCCACCGCCTTCGGCTTCGAGTCTGCAGGCTGCAGCTTCGGCTCCGCTGGCTGCGCCTCAGCAGACTCCGGCTGCGATTCTGCATGCTGGGCGAACTGCGGCGCCGGCTTTTGCGGTTTCGGCTGTAGCAGCTGCGCCGCGACGCCGCCCCGGGATGCTTCGATCATCGGCATCAGGCTCGGCGCCAGGGACGTGAGCAGCTGCACCGGCAGCGCGCTGGTGAAGTCGTAGTTTTCCGACTGCGGGCCATGCACATAGGCCGTCATGCTGCCGAAGAAGCGTTCGCCGATGTTGAAGACAAAGGTCGCCGAACGGTTCACGTAGCGTGACTCGATCAGGCGTCCGCCCCGGGCGTACACGTCGAAACGCTGGTCGCCGGTACCGGTCTTGCCGCCCAGGGCAACGATGTTGCCGTCGGCCATGGCAAACGCCGTCTTGACGCGCTTGGCGGTACCGTCCGAGACCACGCCGCGGATGGCGTCGGCCACGGTGCGCGCCACTTCTGGCGACAGCACCACTTCGTGCTCGACTTTGCTTGAGCGCTTGACCAGGGTCTCGTAAGGCGTGTTCTTGGCGAAGTGCAGCGAATTGATGCGCTCGACAGGTTTCCTCACGCCGCCGTTGATGATGATGCCCATCAGTTCGGCCAGCGCGGCCGGACGGTCGGCCGAGGCGCCCAGGGTCGTCGCATACGACGGCACCAGCGAATCGAACGGGTAGCCCATCTTCTTCCACTGCGCATGGATCTTCAGGAAGGACTCGACTTCCAGCAGGCCGGCGATGCGCTTGTCCTGGGCGTTCTTGCGATTGGTCTTGAACAGCCAGGAATACACTTCCTGGCGCTCCTTCACGCTGGCGGCGACTGCTTCGCTCCAGGTCGCTTTCGGGTGGTTGCGCAGGTAACCCACGAGCCACAGTTCCAGCGGGTGGGTCGAGGCGACGTAGCCGCGGTCGGCCAGCGACATGTTGGCAGGCGCGTACATGTCGTACATCTTCTCGATGCGTTCCTGGTCCACCTCGTTGGTCGGCAGCGACTGGTTGATGAAGGCGCCGAACTGCTGCAAGGTCGCGTTCGGGGCGATCGTGCGGTGTGCCGCCGCCAGCTTCGAGGCTGCCGGACGGATGCCGGCCAGCAGCAGCGCATTCACTTCGGCCGGGGTCTTGCCCTTGTACTTGTTCCAGAACTTCGCCAGGAAGGTCTTGCCTTCGCTGTCGGCGAAGCGCGCCAGGTACTGGGCGCGGCGCGGGTCGTCGGCGTCGGCCAGCAGGGCGGCCGAGGAACCCGGCAGCTGGAACATGTAATAGCGGGCCACGTCGCGCATCATGCGCACGAACACCAGGTTCGTGGACTGCTGCAGCGCTTCCTGCACCGTCATGATCTTCGAGTTGTCGAGCTTGCTGAAGTTGCCGAAGTAATGCAGGCCGCCGCCGGTGAAGAAGCCCTCGCCCGGGTTGGCCGAATACTTGCGCTGCATGGCCGCGTCGAGCATTGGCTTCAGGCTGCGGTCGGCATTCGCCGGCAGCGTCAGGAAGTACTCGACCGCCCACTGGCTCATGCGGTCCTTCGGATCGATGCGTGCTTCGCGCAGCGCCTTCGCGTCGAGCGGCTCGTAGCGGCGGTACAGCTGGTCGACGATGTCGAGGTAGGTGACGAGCGTGCGCAGCTTGGCGGTGGAGCCGAGATCGAGCTTGGCCTGCTCGTTGATGTCGAGCGGCTGGTCGTAGTTGTCGGTCTGGATGCGCAGGTAGTTGACGTTGTCGCCACGCTCCATCAGCGTGAAGCTGTAGATCACCTTGGCCGGGTCGCCGTTGCCGAGCAGGCCCTTGCCGGTGAGGCCGGCCGCTTCCGCCGCCTCGGGCGTGGTGAGCTGGCGCAGGACGCTGGTGACGGCCTGCTGTGCCTGGCCGTCCAGCGTCGACACGACCGACATGTCGAGGCGGTCGAGGTTGTACAGGCGCGATTCGCCCAGCATGTAGCCGAGGTGGTTGCGCACCGCGTTGGCGGCCTTGCGCGAGACGAAGGCGTTCGCCGCCGGCGGTTCGACGCCGGACGAGAGGGCCGGATGCAGCTTCGCCCTGAGGGCGGCGTCGCGCAGCTGCGGCGTGATCACGCCGGACTGGGCCAGCACGCGCAGGTGGCTGTCGGTGAGCGTTTCCAGGTCGGCCTTGCCGGCGCCGAGGTAATAGGCCGGACGGCGCTGCGCGATCATCAGCGACAGCGCTTCCTTGTAGATGAGCACGGCTTCGGGCGTGTCGAGGCGGCCCTTCAGGGCGGCGCTCACTTTCGCGAAATCGCGCCCGTACCAGACCCACATGCCGTCGCCGATGCCGTTCACTTCGCCGTAGCCGGGCTTGGCCGACAGCGGCACCGTGTTCAGGTAGTCGAGCACGATCTGGCGCCGGGTGCCGGTGGTGTCTTCGCCGTCGCGGTAGGCGCGCAGCGTGGCCGAGGCCATCTGGATCAGCTTGTCCTCGAGCGAGGCGGTACGCCCTTCCGGAGAGTGGCGGTATTTTTCGATCTGGGTAGCCAGCGTGGAGCCGCCGGCGACGCGCCCGCCGCCGCCAATGCCGACCGAGGACAAGGCCTTGTCGAACACGGCTTTCGAGAAGCGGTCCCATTCGACGGCCGGGTTGCGTTTCGGGTAAGCCGGGTCGAGCAGCTCGCGGTTTTCGATGAACAGCAGGCTTTGCACCAGCAGCTGCGGCGTGTCGTCGAAGCGCTCGTAGGAGCGCTCGGGGAAGCGCGTGCCGAACAGCGGCTCGCCACGGAAATCGAGGATTTCCAGGCCGGTGCGGGTCTTTTCCTGATAAGTGGCGAACAGGCCGTGCTCGGCCAGTTCGAGCATCTTCGGCGACATGCGCGCCTGGGACTCGACGACGTAGTCGCGCGCCTGCAGCTTGGCCAGGTAGGACGGCATGTGCGCGTAGCCGAGGCGCGCGTCATAGGGGCTCATGGCCGGGAAGCGGATGGAGTCGCTCGGCCCCTTGGCCATGCGGAAGTTCACCTCCTCCATCATGTCGGCGAAAATCTTGGCCTGCAGGGTCGAGGTGCGGGTTTCGTAGACGGCATAGGCCGAGCCGGCGGCAACGACCACCAGCAGCAGGCCGAACAGGAGCCGCTTGCCGCGGCCCGTGCCGCGCGGCGGCTCGCCTTCGCGCTCGGGTTCGCTCGCCGGAGGCTCGCCTGCGCCGCCGGGCACAGGGTCGGTGACGACCGCGGCAGCGGCCGTCGCCGAGCCGGTTCCTGACCCTGTCACCAGCGACAGATGGGGGACGGTGTCGTACTGCGCTGCCTCCTGGCCCCCCGCGTCCATGGCGGGCGCGGCATTGCCGTCGGAGCGGGTGCGCAGGTTGCGCACCGCCTGAAATACGTTACGAGGCCGTTTGAAACGGCGAGTGCTTTCCATGATGGCTTAACCGGTTTGAATCGTTTTTCCTGCAATGCCTGTCAACCTGCTCGCCATCCCTGCTACCGGTCTGTTCGAGTGTTCGAGGTCGTCGTTGGTTCACGTTTTGGGCGCCGTAAAACAACTGCAAAATGCTGCGGATTTCACCGCGCCCAAGCCACCATTCCACCACATCAACAGGTCTTGCATGAAGCCCTGTTCAACAAATTTGACCTGCCCTGATTTTTTTCGCAAAAAAACAACGGCAGAGTTATCTGGATGGCATTGATGCCTACAGGCATGGGTATTCGACTCCTACACGGCCGGGTTACAAGGCCCTGTCGCCGTGCATGGGCGCCGGCACTGATCCAGCCGGGCTCGCCAGGCGCAGCTCTTCCAGGGCTTGCAGGCAGTAGTACTGGTACCACAGGCCGGTGAACAGGAAAATCACGAGGTAGAGCCAGGCCGACAGGATCGCCAGGATCGGGAACAGCACCACCGCCAGCACCGCGCCGCCGATCCACGCGATGCCTGGCAAGGCGCCCAGCGCACCCGAGGCCATGCCGATCGCCAGCAGCGGCCAGCGGTGCTTGTGCATGAGGGCCTTGCGCTCGGCCTCGCTGGCGTGGGCGGCCAGCGCGTCGTAGCTCATCACGCGCGACGCCACCCAGCCCCACAGCGCCGCCTGCACCACCACCGCCAGCGGGGGAATGGCGTACAGCGGCACGGTGCACAGCCACAGCAGCGCGAACACGGCCACGCTCGACAGGTTCATCCATACGCTGCCGGCGAAACTGCCGCCCTCCTTCTGCTCGAGCTTCGGGTAGTCGCGCCGGCCGACATGGCGCTCGATGGCGGGCATGGCGAAAATGCCCATGAACAGCAGCGAGGAGGCGATCATCAGCGGCAACAGCAGGATGATCGCCACGATCGGCACCACGATCACCTTCAGCGCGCCCAGGCCCAGGGTCGACAGCATGCTGTTGCTCGACTGGAACCAGCCGTATTCGACGAACAGCGCGTGCAGCCAGTCGAGCAGGCCCGGCAGGAAGGCCCACAACAGGCCGCCCCAGGCCAGCAGCGACAGCAGCAGCGGAACGAAGGAGAGCATGAGCATGCGCCGCGAAAACTGGGCGCGCAGCGCGCGGCGCCAGGCGCGGGCGACGCCGCTCATGCGCGCCTCCCGGGGATGAACGGAACAGGTGCTGGCATGGTGGGACGCTCCCGATAGCAAAAGCACATTGTAGTCAGAATTCACGGGGCCGGTGCCCGCAAGCGGGAGCCGCAAGCGGATGCCGCAAGCGGGTATGAATGGCACGTTGTGAAACCTTGCACTACAATCGCCCCTCAACCCGAATATTGAAGGAAAATCATGACCACTACTACCACCGCTTCCGGCCTGCAATACGAAGACACCGTCGTCGGCGAAGGCGCCGAGGCGAAAGCCGGCGCTTACGTCACCGTCCACTACACCGGCTGGCTGCGCAACGACGACGGTACGCCTGGCGCGAAGTTCGATTCGAGCAAGGACCGTAATGACCCGTTCCAGTTCCCGCTGGGCGCCGGCCACGTGATCCGCGGCTGGGACGAAGGCGTGCAGGGCATGAAAGTCGGCGGCCAGCGCCGCCTGACCATCCCGGCAAACCTGGGCTATGGCGCACGCGGCGCCGGCGGCGCCATCCCGCCGAACGCAACCCTGATCTTCGACGTCGAACTGCTGGCGGTGTAATCATCGCTCCATGCGATGTCAAGCGGCGCCTGCGGGCGCCGTTTGCGTTTCAGGGGCCGCCATGGTCGAGCATGCCCTCTAAAGTGCGGCGCGAAACCGCATGATCCACGGCAGCGTCGGCTAAGATGGCTGGGTGCATTGCCTTAGCATCAATGCTTACTGAACAACCAGCCAACAGGAGTTTTTATGAGCTTGCAAGACCAGTTTACCCAGGCCCAGGCCGATTCGAAGAACCTGCCGGAACGCCCGGACAACATGACCTTGCTGAAGATTTACGCGCTGTTCAAGCAGGCGTCCGTGGGCGACGCCAGCGGCGAGCGCCCAGGCTTCACCGACATGGTCGGCCGCGCCAAGTTCGACGCATGGGATGGCCTGAAAGGCACCTCGAAAGAAGACGCGATGCAGCAGTACATCGATTTGATTGAAGAGCTGAAGGGCTGATCAGCCGCGCGCGCGGCGTGGCACCCCTCACGCCGCCGCGAACACCCGGCGCATCTTGTCGGCCACCTTCGCCTCGATCGCCGGCCCGAACGCACTCATCAGGAACCCGAGCTTGATCCGCAGCGCCGCGCGCTGCTCGCCCAGGGTCAGGGCGCCCTCGACCCCGCTGCGCTCGAAACGCAACACGTCGCCATCCCAGCGGCAGGCCATGCCGAATTCGGTGGCCACCTTGTCGGCCACCTGTTGCGCCGCGGCGCGTGCCCGCTCCGGGCTCAGGTTGTGTTCCTGGACGATCTGGATGTCGGCCATCTGTGTTTCCTTCCTCTGCAAACGCAAGACAATCCGCCATGATGCCAGTTGCATGGGAGAGATACCAGTCCACTGTGCAATTGACGTGGGTCAAAACTCGATCCGCCGGGGGCGCGAGTATCTGCTGATGTATCTCAATCACGCGAGGATGCGCAATGAATCAGAAACGAGCCCTGCTGCCGGATGACCCTGTCACTTTCGAACGCGACCAGCCCCCGGTCGCCTTTATTCCCACCCCAAGCGCGCCCTACCGCGAACACCGCAAGGCGACCAAATTGCTCGACCAGCCGGGCATACCCCGCGCGGTCGACGCCCCGCCCGACTCAAGCGTCCCCCTGCCCTATGCCTTTGGCGCGCGCGTGCTGATGTGGAAGCAGGATCCGTCGGTGCTCGACATGGGCACGCGCAAGGCCTTTTTGCCGGGCATCGTGCTGGCCGGCCCGCGCGACGCCCGCATCGCATCGGGCGATCCGGGAATTTCCCCGGTCGAGCCGAATGCCTTCGGCGACTTCGTGACCATGCCCGACACGCCGCAGTTCGACGCCGTGCACACCTTTGCCGTGGTACGCCAGACGCTGACCATGTACCAGCGCTCGCTGTCGTCGAGCGGCAGTGAGATGCCGTTGCCGTGGCAATGGAACAGCAGTATCGACACGGCGCCGCTGCAGATCTTCCCCTACGGCCTGCCGAACGTGATGAACGCCTTCTACAGCCGCACCCAGAATTGCCTGAAGTTCGGCGACTTCGTGCCGTCCGGCCAAACAGAGCGGGTGTTCACCTGCCGCTCCTTCGACATCGTCGCCCACGAGACCGGCCACGCCGTGCTCGACGGCCTGAAGCCCCACTGGCTGCTGGCCGACGCGCCGCCCCAGACTGGCGGCCTGCACGAAGCCTTCGGCGACCTCACCGCCATCTTCCTGGCGCTGTCGCAGCTGGACCAGTGCGAAGCCGTGGTGGCGCAGACCAAGGCGCGCCTGCACGACAAGACCTTCCTCGCCGACATCGCCGAGCAGTTCGGCCTGGCGCTGGGCGGCACCACGGGCCTGCGCAATGCCGACAACGACCTGACGCTGTCGCAGGCCGGCACCCAGGTGCATGCGATTTCGCAGGTGTTCACCGGCGCCGTGTACGACATCCTGGCCGATCTCTTCGCGCTCGAGCGCAACCCGGCGCTCGAGGACGACGCCGCCGTGCTGCACCGGGTGGCGGCCTGGCTGCGCGGGCTGGTGCTGCGCGCGCTGGTGGCGGCGCCCGACATTGCCGCCACCTATGCCGACGTGGCCAACGAGATGCTGCGCCTGGCGATCGAGGACGGCAAGCCGGCAAGCTACGGTGACGCGATCCGCCACCAGTTCACCATCCGCGAAGTCGTGGCGGAACCGGACTATTCCGGCGAAGCCCCGGCCCCGGTCGACCCGACGGACGCGGCAACGCCGGCACTCAAGCCTCGCTTCAAGCGGCTCGCCGCTGGAGTCTGCGACGCACCCGGCGCCATGCAGGACCGGCGCGCCTGCTGCGGCACCATGAACCTGGCCGAGTACTACAACATCGAACGCGTACTCGAGGCCGAAGCGCAGGCACTGGCGCGCTGGTGCGCCGAACGCGGGCGGAACGGGCCGGCCGGCGAAGGCACAGCGGAAGCGCCGGCGCCCGACGAGTCAGGCGCGCTGGCCGCCGCGGCGATCGCGGCGGCGGCGGACCGGCCGTGAAGATCAGGGCGACCATGGGAGGCGGCTTTGCCGGCCTGGCGCGGCAGGTCGAGCTCGACACGGCCTGCATCGCCGGCGGCCGCGACCTGGAGGCCTTGCTGCACCGGGTCGACTTCTTCGGCGCGCCGCCGCCCTGCGCGGTCGGGGCGGACCTGCCGCGCTGGGAAATCACTGTGGAGGATGGCGGGCGCTGCAAGTCGGTGGTGCTGGCGGACGACGGCTCGCTCGGGGCGACGGAATGGCAGGGGTTGCTGGCGCATTTGCGTGGGGCGGTGTAGGAATGGGTTCCGTCCTTCGGCGTGCGATGGTGCATAACACGTCTGAATCGGGCGTCACGCTCCTCATTTGCTTATGTATATTGTGTCTAAGCGTAATTTGTAGGAAAAGCTGAATTGCCCTAAAATACAGTGCTTTGCCATGTTGGCGGCCTCACCTCGCGCTGACGCCGCGGCACCCCACCATAGATAGGACTGTTATGACCCACGTTGTCACCGAATCGTGCATCCGCTGCCGGTATACCGACTGCGTCGATGTATGCCCGGTCGATTGTTTCCGGGAAGGCCCGAATTTCCTCGCAATTGATCCTGACGAGTGCATCGACTGCGCCGTCTGTGTGGCCGAGTGCCCGGTCAATGCGATCTATGCCGAGGAAGACGTGCCGGGCGACCAGCAGCAATTCATCAAGCTCAACGCCGACCTGTCGCGCGCATGGCCTTCGATCACCAAGACCAAGCCGGCCCTGCCCGATGCGGACGAGTGGAAAGACGTCAAGAGCAAGCTGGAACAGCTGGCCCGCTAAGAAGCAAGCAGCCGCAGCGCCTGCTGGCCGGTTTTCGGCCTTTGCCAGCAGGCTCACGTCATCCATGGCACACTAGCGGCCATCGCACGAACAGGCCCGCATTCAACGGGCCTACCTGCAGCGCCCTCTATTCAAAATCAACAGGATTTAGCGCATGACTATCAGTGCCACCCACGATGCGGGCAGCATCGCCCCTAACAGTTCGTTCGCCGGCGCCATCGACGCCGACGCCGTCATCATTGGCGCCGGTCCCGTTGGCCTGTTCCAGGTCTTTGAACTCGGCCTCCTCGAGATCAAGGCCCACGTCATCGACTCGCTCGCGGCCGTCGGCGGCCAGTGCGTCGAGCTGTATCCGGACAAGCCGATCTATGACATCCCTGCCGTGCCGGTGTGCACCGGCCAGGAACTGACCGACAACCTGCTCAAGCAGATCGAGCCGTTCGAGCCGACCTTCCACCTGGGCCAGGAAGTTACCACCGTGCAGCGCCGCGAAGACGGCCGCTTCAACGTCGAAACCTCGGCCGGCACCCGCTTCATCACCAAGACCATCTTCATCGCGGCCGGCGTCGGTTCGTTCCAGGCGCGCACGATCAAGGTCGATGGCATCGACAAGTTCGAAGGCAGCCAGCTGCACTACCGCGTCAAGGACCCGTCGCTGTTCGAAGGCAAGAACCTGGTCATCTGCGGCGGCGGCGACTCGGCCCTGGACTGGGCCCTGAATTTCGTCGGCAAGGCCGAATCGGTCGTGCTGCTGCACCGCCGCGAAGACTTCCGTGCCGCCCCTGCTTCGGTGGCCAAGATGAAGGCCCTGTGCGAAGAATACGAAATGCAGCTGATCATCGGCCAGGTCACCGGCTTTGACGAAACTGACGGCAAACTGAGCGAAGTGAAGGTCACCGGCGCCGACGGCGTCACCCGCCGCGTCCCGCTGGACATGCTGATGGTGTTCTTCGGCCTGTCGCCGAAGCTGGGCCCAATCGCCGAATGGGGCCTCGACATCGAGCGCCGCCAGCTGAAGGTCGTCGATACCGAAAAGTTCGAGACCAATGTGCCGGGCATCTTCGCCGTGGGCGACATCAACACCTACCCGGGCAAGAAGAAGCTGATCCTGTCGGGCTTCCACGAAGCAGCACTGGCTGCCTTCGGCGCGGCGCCCTACATCTTCCCGGACAAGAAGATCCACATGCAGTACACGACGACCTCGCCGAAGCTGCACAAGATCCTCGGCGTCGAGACGCCGGTCTTCGATTGATTCGTCCAGTATCTTGAAAACCACACTGCCCCGCCTTTGCGGGGCATTGTTTTTTATGTGCGTCGCATCACTGACGCCGTAACAAAAAGGGGTGTATAACCCCGTTAAGCGCACATCAAACGCAGTCTGCCCGGGAACAGATATTTCCACTGGCCAAGCGACTTACCCTATAATGATTTGATGAAATATCGCGTATCAAACGCGACGCGCTCGACAACGAAGGAATACTATGCTCTACCAATTGCACGAGATGCAACGCTCCTTCCTGACCCCGCTCATGCAATGGGCGGATGCGTCATCGAAGTTGTTTTCGAATCCGGTTTCTCCATTCGCCCACACTCCGTTCTCACAGCGTATCGCCGCCGGGTATGAACTGATGTACCGTCTGGGCAAGGATTACGAAAAGCCGGCGTTCGGCATCCCCACTACCACCATCAAGGGCGAGGAAGTCGGCATCGTCGAAGAGGCTGCCGTCACCAAGCCATTCTGCAAACTCGTACATTTCAAAAAAGACCTGCCCGAGGCGGCGATAACAAGCCTGGCGCAGCCGACCGTGCTGCTGGTTGCGCCGCTGTCCGGCCACCACTCCACGCTCCTGCGCGACACGGTGCGCGCCCTGCTGCCCGACCACGACGTCTTCATTACCGACTGGATCGACGCGCGCATGGTTCCGCTGTCCGACGGCGCCTTCCACCTGCACGACTACATCTATTACGTGCAGGACTTCATCCGCACCCTCGGCCCGGACGTGCACGTCATTTCGGTGTGCCAGCCGACCGTGCCGGTGCTCGCCGCGATCTCGCTGATGGCGTCGAACAATGACCCGAAGCTGCCGAAGACGATGACGATGATGGGCGGCCCGATCGACCCGCGCAAGTCGCCCACGGCCGTGAACGACCTGGCCGTCGAAAAGCCGTTCTCGTGGTTCGAGAATACGGTGATCTACTCGGTGCCGGGCAATTACCCGGGCTTCGGGCGCAAAGTGTATCCGGGCTTCCTGCAGCACGCCGGCTTCATCGCGATGAATCCGGGCCGCCACGCCCAGAGCCACCGCGAGTTCTACCAGCACCTAGTGCGCGGCGACGATGATTCGGCGGAGAGCCATCGCCAGTTCTACGACGAGTACAACGCGGTGCTCGACATGCCGGCCGAGTACTACCTCGACACGATCAAGACCGTGTTCCAGGAATTCCGCCTGCCGGCTGGCACCTGGGACGTCGGCGGCCAGCTGGTGCGCCCGCAGGACATCAAGACGGTCGCGCTGTTCACCATCGAAGGCGAGCTCGACGACATCTCGGGCGCCGGCCAGACCCAAGCCGCGCACGACCTGTGCAGCAGCATTCCGGAACACATGAAGCGCGACTTCGTGGCGCCGAAAGCCGGCCACTACGGCATCTTCTCGGGCCGCCGCTGGCGCGAGACGATCTGCCCGAAGATCGGCGAATTCATTCGCGAATTCCGCTGATCGAATGCAGTAGAAACGACAATGCCGCGCCTTTGCGCGGCATTTTTTTATCCGGTTTGGTTCCTGCTACAGGTTCCATCATACCCGTAGGGTGGGCGGCGTCATGGCCGCGGGCCAGGCCAGCACCCGGTCGAGCCGCTTACCCTACGTCCTGCTGCACGCTTCTCGATTACCGCACGCGCCGCCGGCTCAGGGCACGTCCTCGCGCCGGTCTTCGCCGCGCGCGAAGTCGGTGTCGACTTCCTCGTCGTGGTTATCGCGCCGGTCGCCATGACGGCGCTCTTCCTCGGGCTCGTCCTGCTTGTCCCTGGCCACCTCGCTGCCGTTGTTGCCGGGACGGTGTGTCGCCGTTCCATCGGCAGCCACCAAGGGGGCGATGATCCATTCGTTCATTATGTTCTCCGTTATAGGCAAAGGCCGCAGCCATGACATATCGCCATCATAGCAGCGGCCTTCGTAGATGCCCGCTTCAGTTGCCTATTCAGTTGCCAAGCAGGACATTGGCGATGATGCCGGTGGCGATCGCGGCCAGAACGTAGTCGTTCCCGACCTGCACCCAGTGGTGCCCGCGCGGCGGCGCGCTCAGGCGGTGGGAGCGCCAGTTGTCGACCACGTAATGGCGGGTGTGGTACCTCGGTGGCAGGCGATGGCCGCGATACAGGTCGTGGCGCGGGCCGGCGCCCCGGGCCTGGCGGTAGTCGCGGCGGTCGTCACGGGCATCGCGGCTCGCTTCGCGGCGATCGTCGCGGTAGTCGCGGCGTGCGTCTCGCTGGTCGTCGCGGTACTCACGGCGGTCCTCGCGGTAGTCGCGGCGGTCTTCGCGGCGCTCCTGGGCGCGTTCATAACCGCGGTCCTGCGCGACGGCAGGGAAGCTCCCCGCGAGCGCGAGGGCAATCATTGCCTTGGCAATCATGTTCGACTTCATGGTCTTCCTCCCGGAGGTGTTCGGGCCGCGTGCCCAATACCGCTAGTTAGCCATGGATTGTGACCCCGTTCTGTACGTTCCGCCGCCTAAGTGCAGAGCTCGCTTCAGCACATCGCAGGTGTCGCGCTTTTGTCGCTCATTTATTGGATAATGGCGGCTTTAACCCGCCGCCCCGCCGTGACCAAGACCCTTGCCGACCTGATCGAAGACCAGCTGCCGCAGACGCAATGCACCAAGTGCGGCTATCCGGCCTGCCGTCCCTATGCGGAAGCGATCGCCAGCGGCGAAGCCGAGATCAACCAGTGCCCGCCCGGCGGCATGGAGGGCGTGCGGCGCTTGTCGAGCGTTACCGGGCGCCCCGTCATTCCGATCAATCCGGCGAACGGCATCGAGCGCGCGCGTCCGGTCGCGTTCATCGACGAGTCGCTCTGCATCGGCTGCACGCTGTGCATCCAGGCCTGTCCAGTGGACGCGATCATCGGCGCGGCCAAGCAGATGCATACCATCCTGCCGAGCCTGTGCACCGGCTGCGACCTGTGCGTGGCGCCCTGCCCGGTCGACTGCATCAGTATGATGCCGGTCACCGGGGACCTGACGGGCTGGGCCGCCTGGTCGCAGGAAGCAGCCGACGCGGCGCGCGCGCGCCACGATTTCCGCACCGAACGTTTGACACGCGAACGCGAGGAAAACGATGCGCGGCTGGCGGCGAAAGCCGTCGAAAAAATGCGCGCCGTCACCGCCGAGGCGACAAATTCGCCCGAGGAACTGGCCGAGAAGGAGCGCAAGCGCGCCATCATCGCCGCTGCCATGGAACGGGCACGCCTGCGCGCGGCGGAAAGTGCGCCGCCTCCTCCAGACAAGACTGATTCATGAATCCGGCAAAACGTTTAGAAATATTCACGCGCTTTCGCGCCGCCAATCCCCATCCGACCACCGAGCTGGAATACACGACGCCGTTCGAACTGCTGATTGCCGTGCTGCTGTCGGCACAGTCGACCGACGTCGGCGTCAACAAGGCCACGCGCCGACTGTATCCGGTGGCGAACACG
Source organism: Massilia niabensis (assembly GCF_042655085.1). Classification (NCBI taxonomy): domain Bacteria; kingdom Pseudomonadati; phylum Pseudomonadota; class Betaproteobacteria; order Burkholderiales; family Oxalobacteraceae; genus Massilia; species Massilia niabensis. Next base: position 136,538 of record NZ_JBHSMU010000003.1, read on the forward strand.
CCGCAGAAGATCCTCGAGCTCGGTATCGACGAGCTCAAGACCTATATCTCCACGATCGGCCTGTACAACAACAAGGCGAAGAACGTGATCGCCACCTGCCAGATCCTCGTGGACCAGTACGACGGTGAAGTGCCGCATTCGCGCGAAGCCCTGGAAGCCTTGCCGGGCGTCGGCCGCAAGACCGCCAACGTGGTGCTCAACACGGCCTTTGGCGAACCGACGATGGCGGTTGACACCCACATCTTCCGCGTCTCGAACCGGACGAAAATCGCGCCGGGCAAGAATGTCGACGAAGTGGAAATGAAGCTGCTGAAGGTCGTGCCGAAGGAGTTCCTGATCGATGCGCACCACTGGCTGATCCTGCACGGCCGCTACACCTGCGTCGCGCGCCGGCCGCGCTGCTGGAACTGCGTCATCCAGGACCTGTGCGAGTTCCGCGACAAGACGCCGGCGCCGGATGGGCTGATTGCGCCGGAAGGCACCGAGTCGCCCGTCCTCCCCGAAGGCTGAAACCTGTCCTCCCGGCCGAACTGACCGGCCGGTGTTATGGATACACTATGCTCAGCAGTATCAGGCACCACAGCAGGCCGCCAGCGATCATCCACGCATAGTTAGCCGTGCTGAATGCTGCGTTGCCGCTGCCTTGCGGATCGCCGCAGCTGATGTTGATCATTTCCTGCGCCTGCAGCAGCTGGTGAGCCAGCGGCAGCAGGATCAGCAGCGCAAGGATATCCGTCGTCGGCGAACCCAGCGATTTGTTGGCCGCCCGGTCGAGCCCGTTCGACAGCAGGAGCAGTACGACCAGCACCGTCGCATGGGAACGGTCCTGCCAGGCGCCGACCTCCAGCTTCACGCTGCCGTATGCCTTGATCTTGGCGAACAGGGAGTGGACGAAAAAGACCGCAAACACCGCGCGTGGCAGCGGCCAGACCCCATTTCCGGCCTTCGATGCATGGGGCGAAATCTTGTTGTAGCGGGCCCAGTTCTTGTAGAACCAGTACGCTCCGTACATGCCGAGGGTAGCCAGGTAGAGCAGGACAAACTTGCGTTTGGAGACCACATAAAACAGCGGTTCCTCCTCCAGCGCAATGGCGTCTATCTCGTCGAGGGTCGCTGCGTGGTGAAAATCGGTCATGGCATATTCTCGGGTTGATGCCGGTGGGCGCTGTGCAGCGGGAAGCGTCATGCCATGCGGGTGGCCGGCTGATATTTCTAAAACGAAATATGATACCGAAGAAAACTCTACTTCTGGTGAAATAGTTACGGCAACTGCCGCTGAGGTTGTTGCTCGGCCGCAGGCAAAGGGGGCGTGCCCAGGCGATGGCATGGATGAACAGCGTCGTGGCAAATTGGCATGCCTCCCGCTCGATCTGCCCCGGAGCAAACTGAGCGGACTGAGCAATAAAATTGGATGCATACAGTTTAATTTCAGTAACTTTTTGTACTAGAATGCTTGCGACTGGCGCTCAAGCCGCTCCGCCAACCGGCGACAATCACAGAAAGTACGTACATGGACGGATCACGGCGCCTGCATTCCTTCGATAACCTGCGCGCCATGATGATGTGGCTCGGGATCGTCATCCACGTGGCGATCAACCACATCACCGGCCCCTCCGCCCTGCCGTGGCGCGACACCCAGACGACTCCGATTGCCGACCTGCTGCTGGTCTTCATCCACGCCTTCCGCATGCCCGTGTTCTTCATCCTGGCCGGCTATTTCGTGGCCCTGCTCGTCGCACGGCGCGGCGCCAAGGGCATGCTGGTGCACCGCATGCGCAGGCTGGCCCTGCCCTTTGCCATCTTCTGGCCGCTGCTGATCGTGTGCACGTCGGTATTGATGCTGGTCTATCTGCACCTGATGGCCTACGGCACCTTCGGCATCGACCCGTCGTTGCTGGCGAAGAAAACGGAGGCGACATCCCCGTTCAACACCATGCACATGTGGTTCATTTATTACCTGATCTGGTTCTGCGTTTTCACGGCAGTCCTGGCGCCGCTGGCGTCAAAAGTACCGGCCGGAGTGCGCAGGGCCGCCGACGCCGGCTTTCGCGCGCTGGCGGGCAAATGGTGGGGAGCATTTGTGTTGGCCATCCCGCTTGCGATCATCGGCTCGTCCTACCGGGCCGGCGTGCTGGCGGCGAACGGCTCGTTCATCCCGAACCTCGGCGAGCTGATACACAACGGGATGTTTTTCGTTTTCGGCCTCTACCTGTACCGCCATCAGGATGGCCTCTTTCCGCTGCTGACGGCGAGGTGCTGGCGCAACACGGTCGCAGGCTTCGTGCCCTTCGTACTGGCGCTCGCCGCCTTCAAATCATTTACCGCCAATCCGCAGGGAATCGCGCATATCGAAGCCGTGATCGCCTTCCTCTACAACCTGACCACCTGGCTGTGGAGCTTCGCCCTGATCGGCCTGGCGCTGCGCTACCTGCCGACGCAGAACCGGATCATGCAGTACGTGTCGGACAGCTCGTACTGGGTCTACCTGGTGCACATGCTGGGAACGATCGGCTTCGGTGCGCTGCTGTACGGCCAGCCCTTCGGGCCGCTCACCAAAATGTCCCTGAACATCCTGGCGACGACGGCCGCCTGCCTGCTCAGCTACCAGCTGCTGGTGCGCTACACGCTGATCGGTGTCTTGCTGAGCGGGCAGCGGCGGTCGAAACCGGTGCGGGCGACCGCGCCGGAGGCGGTGGAACCGCAGTAAAGCGACCGTCCAGCTGGCGCCCGCACTATCGCTGCGCCCGCGCCAAATGGCAAAAAGCCGCCGCGCCGGACGGCGCCGCGGCCAAGGAGCATGTTCCGCGCCTGCGTGCCGGTGGTCAGGTGATGTGGACAGGAAGGAAGCCGCCCGGGGTGGTGGCGTGCGCCTGGCGTTGCGCACGCCGCGCCACGGCGCCTGCGACCGCCGCGTCCTCATCGAGCTTGAACACGCTCACCACCCCATTGAGCGCGCTGGTCTGCTCGCGCAGGGCCTGTGCCGCTGCGGCGGCTTCTTCGACCAGTGCGGCGTTCTGCTGGGTCGCAGCATCCATTTCCATGACGGCCATGCTGACCTGTTCGATGCCGGCACCCTGCTCCGCCGTAGCGGCACTGATGTCGGACATGATGTCCATCACCCGTTTCACGCTGGTGACAATGTCGGCCATCGTCGCACCCGCCTCGTTGACGAGCACGCTGCCCGCTTCGACGCGCTCGACCGAGGCGCCGATCAGGGTCTTGATTTCCTTCGCCGCCGTGGCTGACCGCTGTGCCAGGTTGCGTACTTCCGCGGCCACGACGGCAAAGCCGCGGCCCTGCTCGCCGGCGCGCGCCGCTTCCACGGCCGCATTCAGGGCCAGGATATTGGTCTGGAAGGCAATGCTGTCGATGACGCCGATGATGTCGACGATTTGTTTGGCCGATTCATTGATTGATGACATCGTCGCCACAGCACGCTCGACCACCTCGCCACCTTTTACTGCCACGTCGCAGGCGGAAATCGCCAGTTGATTGGCCTGGCGCGTATTGTCCGTATTCTGCTTGACGGTCGAGGTCAGCTCCTCCATCGAGGAAGCCGTTTCCTCGAGGGCGCCAGCCTGCTGCTCGGTACGGCTCGAGAGGTCCATATTGCCCTGCGCGATTTCGTTCGACGCCACGGAGATCGTTTCGGCGCCGCTGCGCACTTTCGTCACGATGGCCTTCAGGCTGGTATTCATCGCGTTCAGCGCGGCCAGCAGCTGACCGGTTTCGTCGTTCGACGTAACCTCGATCCGGGCGCGCAAATCGCCGCTCGCAACGGACTGGGCCACTTCGACGGCGCGGCCCAGTGGACGCACGATCGAGCGCGAGACAAGCACGCCGGCCAGGATCGCAGCGGCGGAAACCGTCACCATCGCCAGCAGGCTCAGCAAGGTAGCGCGCTCGCTACTGGCGTTCGCCTGGGCGACGTTCTTTTCGGTCGTGGCAACGATCTGCTTGCGTACTTTCACCAGCAGCTCGGACGGCGCGCGGTCCTTGCCCTTGACTGCCCCGTCGCCGGCGGCGGGATCGAATCCAGCAGCCTCGAATTCGCCATAGCCCTTACGGTAATCCTGGCCCATCTGCGCATGCGCGCGGCCGAACTCTTCGAGCACCTCGCGCTCCGGGCCGGCCGGCAAACCCTTGACCAGCTGCGCGACTTCGTCCGCGACCTTCCGTTCGCCGTCCTGGAAGGCTTGCCAGTACTTGGCGCGCTGGGCTTCGTCCTTGCCGCGCAGGAGCGTGTTCTTCCACTCCTGGATCTGGGTCTTGAAGCTCGACAGCAAGGTTTCGACCCCCTGGGCCTGGCTGTAACTGGCGACCGCGCCTTCATAGGTGGCGATGGAACGGTTCAGCTCCCACAGGCCGAAGAAACCGGCACAGGCAACCGCCAGGGCAACGGCGGCAAAGCAGAGGGGAAGTTTACGGCTCAGTTTCATACACGCTTTCTTGGGCTGCCAGTCCCGGACAGGATCGGACCACCAGCGCGCAGCAATCGACCCTCCCCGGCAGGCAAATATATTGAGACAGGAATAACAGATAGTCTACGTGACCCGTGTCTTTACAGCAACGAAAATTAGGATATGGAAAGGCTTATGTGGGGCGCCTGTCCGCGCACCGCAACACAATTAAACGAAGAATATCGAAGTTGTTACGCAGGCCACAGATGTGGCCGGGGCCGGAAGATCAGCCTGCGTACAACGTGGCGGGACCGACGGCGAACGAGGCCCGCGCGATGCGGCCCTCCACCACTTCATAAATGCACAGCATCTCGACCGCGCCCTTCCCTTCCGGGAAATTGCGGGTCACGACTTCGAGGTCGATGACGATATTGCCCAGCACGGTACGGCTGAGCAGGCGGGCATGCAAGTCCGGCTCCGCAAAGCGCGCGACGTAGCGCGGCCGGATCTGTTCACTCCCCTCGGCCAGCAGCGGCCCGTGCAGCGTGAACTGCTGCGCATCCGGCGCATAGGTGCCCATCAGGGCGTCGATGTCCTTGGCGTTGTAGGCGTCGAGCTGGGCCTGGACCACGGCGGCGGGAGTTGTCATGTGTGCTTTCAGAGAAGGACCAGGTTATCGCGATGCACGAGTTCAGGCCCTTCGATATAGCCGAGGATGGCCTCGATCTCGTTCGAGGAATGGCGCATGATCCGGCGCACTTCGCTGCTGGTATAGCTGGAGAGCCCGCGCGCGACGGCGAGGCCGGCTTCGCTGACGCAGGTGATGAGCTGGCCGCGCCCGAATTCGCCCTTGACCGCGATGACGCCGATCGGCAGCAGCGACTTGCCTTCCCGGGTCAGCTTCTGCACGGCGCCGGCGTCGAGCACGACCTCGCCCGCCGTGTGCAGGTGGTCGACCATCCACTGGCGCCGTGCGGTCAGGCGCGTGGTGGAGGCGTTCAGTTGGGTGCCGATCGCCTCGCCCTGCGCCAGGCGCGTGAGCACGTCCGGTTCGCGGCCCCAGGCAATCACGGTGTGGGCGCCGGAACGGGCGGCGCGGCGCGCGGCCAGCACCTTGGTCAGCATGCCGCCACGCCCGATGCTGCTGCCGGCGCCGCCGGCCATCGCCACCAGGCTGTCGTCGCCGGCCTGCGCCTGTTCGATCAGCTTTGCGGCTGGGTCCTTGCGCGGGTCGGCGGAATACAGGCCGCGCTGGTCGGTCAGGATGACGAGGGCATCGGCTTCGATCAGATTGGCGACCAGGGCGCCCAGCGTATCGTTGTCGCCGAACTTGATTTCGTCGGTGACGACGGTGTCGTTCTCGTTAATGATCGGCACCACGCCCAGGCGCAGCAGGGTCGTCAGGGTGGCGCGGGCGTTCAGGTAGCGCTCGCGGTCGGCGAGGTCGGCGTGGGTCAGGAGGACTTGTGCGGTCTTGACGCGATGTGCTTGAAAGCTTGTCTCGTAGATTTGGGCCAGGCCCATCTGGCCGCAGGCGGCGCAGGCCTGCAGTTCGTGGATGTCGTGCGGGCGGGCGGCGAAGCCGAGGCGCAGCATGCCCTCGGCAATTGCGCCGGAGCTGACCAGCACGACTTCCTTGCCGAGTGCGCGCAGCGCCGCGATTTGCGCGGCCCAGCGGGCAATGGCGCCGTGGTCGAGGCCGCGGCCCTCGTCGGTGACGAGCGAGGAGCCGACTTTCACGATGATGCGGGCGGCTTGCTGAATGACGGAATTCATGGGGCGAGTCTCATGGTGCAAGGCTGATCTTCCGCGGGCGCAGCGCCAGCAGGGCCAGGCCCACCAGCAACTCGATCCCGCATACGATGAACAAGACCCCGCGCGGCAGGCCGATCGCGAATGCCGCGACCAGGCGCCCGGCCGGCTGGGCCAGCAGGAATAGTGCAACGAGATCGCCGAGCAGGGGCTGGTCGCTCCGGCTCGCCGCCAGCCATGCCAACCCCGCGGTAGCGAGGCGCATGCCAACATAGATGGCGTAGAACTGGCTGTAGCCGTTCACGCCAACGAGAAACAGGCCCATTGCCGCCGCGACCCGGTCCGGGTCGAGCATGGCAATGAGCGCCGCCAGCGAACTGACGGTGGCCACCAGCTGCAGAAGCTTCACGCGCGCCCAGGCGCTCGTGAAGCGTTGCCCCGTACCATTCACCGGGCGCTGCCTGGGGAGGTGATCCTTAGTCTTCAAGGATCTTGAAACGAGGATCGTCCGGGTCGATTGAGGTGATGCCGCGCGCTTCCTCGGTCATCTGGATCGACTCATCCACGCGCAGGTCGGAAGCGCGCTTCGTTTCCAGGTGCAGGTAGATGGCATTGATCAGTTCCTGGCAGCCTTCGCGGTTCAGGGCCGAAATCTCGAAGTAAGGTCCCTTCCAGGCCATCTTCTTGATGAAGTCCTTGACGCGCTTCTTGCGCTCTTCTTCCGGCACCACGTCGAGCTTGTTGAGCACGAGCCAGCGCGGCTTGTTGAGCAAGTCCTCGTCGTATTTCTCGAGTTCCTTGATCAGGGCTTTCGCTTCCTTGACCGGGTCGACCGTGGCCTCGAAGGGCGCCATGTCGACAATGTGCAGCAGCAGACCGGTACGCGCCAGGTGGCGCAGGAACTGGTGGCCGAGGCCCGCGCCTTCGGCGGCGCCTTCGATCAGGCCCGGGATGTCGGCGATGACGAAGCTCTTCTCGTGCGACACACGCACCACGCCCAGGTTCGGATGCAGGGTCGTGAACGGATAGTCGGCGATCTTCGGCTTGGCGTTCGACACGGCCGTAATGAAGGTCGACTTGCCGGCGTTCGGCATGCCCAGCAGGCCCACATCGGCCAGCACCTTCAGTTCCAGGCGCAGTTCGCGGCGTTCGCCTTCTTTACCCTCGGTCTTCTGGCGCGGCGCGCGGTTGGTCGAGGTTTTGAAGTGGATGTTGCCCCAGCCGCCCTCGCCGCCCTTGGCGAGCAGTTCGGTCTGGCCGTGTTCGGTCAGGTCGGCAATGATTTCGCCATTGACGTTATCAATGATCAGCGTGCCGACCGGCATGCGCAGATAGACGTCGTCGGCGCCCTTGCCGTAGCAATCCGAGCCGCGGCCCGGTTCGCCGTGGCGGCCATGGTGGGTTTTCGAATAGCGAAAGTCGACCAGGGTGTTGATGTTACGGTCCGCAATCGCCCAGATCGAGCCGCCCTTGCCGCCGTCGCCGCCGTCGGGACCGCCGAATGGACGGAACTTCTCGCGCAGGAACGATGCGCAGCCGTTGCCGCCGTCGCCCGCGATGACTTCAATTCTTGCTTCGTCGATAAACTTCATTTTGACCGCCAAAAAACTAAAAAGGCCCTACCGTGGGCAGAGCCTTTCGATGGAAGGCTTGCGCCTTACAAGGATGCGCCGCACGAAGCGGCGCTTTACGTCAATTACGCTGCGACTGCTTCAGCAGCCTGGGCAGCAACGACGGTGACGAATTGCTTCGAGCCGACGCCTTGCTTGACGAATTTCACAGTGCCGTCGACCAGCGCGAACAGGGTGTGATCCTTGCCGATGCCGACGTTGGTGCCTGGACGCACTGGGGTGCCGCGTTGACGGATGATGATGCCGCCGGCGTTGATCGCCTGGCCGCCGTACACCTTCACGCCGAGGCGCTTGCTTTCTGAATCGCGGCCGTTACGGGTAGTGCCGCCGCCTTTTTTGTGTGCCATTTAAGTACTCCTTGATGACTTTGAAGAGAGGGGCAATTAGCCGTTGATTGAAACCACTTGGATTTCGGTGAAGTTCTGGCGGTGGCCCTGACGCTTCTGGTAGTGCTTACGACGGCGCATTTTGAAAATGCGGACCTTGTCGTGGCGACCATGGGAAACGACCTTCACCAGAACCGTTGCACCTTCGACCAGTGGAGCACCAAACTTGATGCTTTCGCCCGCGCCAACGGCGAGGACCTGATCGATCGTGAGTTCGGAACCAATGTCTGCCGGTATCTGTTCTACTTTAAGTTTTTCGCCAGCGACAACTTTATACTGCTTGCCACCGGTTTTTATGACCGCGTACATGATTGAAAACCTCATCAATTGTTTAATAAAAATCCCTGCGGCGACGCTTGCGTCGTGCTTCTCTGGTGCCGGGGAACAGGGAATTATACACGGTTCGATCTGATGCGTCAAAAGCCGGCTCCGTCCGCAAGATGGCGTGGCATCGCGGCAACGAAGCCGGCCAGCCCGGCAGGACGGCGGCGGCACCGGGGGCGTGCGCACCGCTTGGTGAAATGGCACGGCTTATGCTTGCATGTCGTATAATCGCCCCACCCTCCGCACATCAACGTCTATTGCAGGTTCGCCTTGTCCGCCGCTACCCCTCCAGCACAACAGAACAACATTACCCAATCGATCGCCGCCGACATGGACGCGGTCAACACGGTGATCCGCCAGCGCCTGCATTCGGAAGTGAGCCTGGTTAACCAGATCGCGGAGTACATCATCAGCGCCGGCGGCAAGCGTATCCGCCCGGTCCTCGTGCTGCTGCTGGCCAATGCCTACGGCTATCGCGGCACTGCGCACCACGAGCTGGCCGCCGTCGTCGAGTTCATCCACACCGCGACCCTGCTGCACGACGACGTCGTCGACGAGTCCTCGATGCGGCGCGGCCGCCAGACCGCCAACGCGCTGTTCGGCAATGCCGCTTCGGTGCTGGTCGGCGACTTCCTCTACTCGCGCTCGTTCCAGATGATGGTCAGCCTGGAAAACATGCGCGTCATGCAGATCCTGTCTGACGCGACCAACGTCATCGCCGAAGGCGAAGTGCTGCAGCTGTTGAACATGCACGACCCGGACGTGTCCCACGAGAGCTACCTGAAGGTGATCCGCTCGAAGACCGCCAAGCTGTTCGAAGCGGCCGCCGAGCTCGGCGCGCTGGTGGCGGGCGCGAGCAATGCGCAAGTCGCCGCGGCCGGCGAATTCGGGCGCTCATTGGGTACCGCTTTCCAGCTGATCGACGATGTGCTCGACTACGCCGGCGACGCCACCGAGATCGGCAAGAACGTCGGCGACGACCTGCGCGAAGGCAAACCGACGCTGCCGCTGATCTACCTGATGGAACACGGCACGCCGGAGCAGCGCCAACTCGTGCGCACCTGCATCGAGCAAGGCGACGAGCAGCATTTCGACGCCGTACTGGCCGCCGTCACGGCGAGCGGCGCGCTCGATTACACCCGCCGCGAAGCCGAAACGGCCGCGCGCCGGGCCGCCGAATCCATCACGGACCTGCCCGACAGCGTGTACAAGCAAAGCCTGCTCCAGCTGTGCAGCTTCGCTGTTGACAGGAACCATTGAGAAAATTATGATTATGCCTATCCCGAGACGTTCGGATCGAGCGTCTCAAACCCAGTCGGGGTGTAGCTTAGCCCGGTAGAGCGCTACGTTCGGGACGTAGAGGCCGGAGGTTCGAATCCTCTCACCCCGACCAGAATCCTCGCATATTCCTCCAGACAGCCGGTCACAGCCCGGCTGTTTTGCTTTCTGCGTCCCCTGCGGTGTCAACGCAAAAAGGCCGGCTCTGTGAGCCGGCCTTTTGCTTGACGGTCCCGGACCAGGTGGGGCGGACAACTGCATCCGCCCTGCCGGTCCCCGCCGCTGGCGCCGCTTAAGGAGCGATGCCGACGGTGTGGTTCAGGTTGTTAAAGCCCGTCGAGGCTTCCCAGGTGCCGGTGTTGGCCAGCTGGATCGAGTACTCCGGACGGCTGTTGAGCGAAGCCATCGGATCTGGCAGGTTCAGCAGCAGCGAATACGTACCCTTGACCATGCCGGCCGGCAGCGTCACGGTCTGGCTGATCGTGGTCGTCTGGTTGGCGGTCCAGCGGCGTGGATCGGTAGCCAGCTTGACGCGGTAGAGTGCGCCGCTTGCCGTGTTACGGAACACCAGTTCCACGTTACGAGCGTTGAACGGTGCAGCCCAACCCGCGTTCTGCACCTGCAGGTTCACGGTGAAACCACCACCCGGCTTGGCGCTGCTCGAGTACGAACCGGTCTTCAGGACAAAGCGATAGCCCAGCTTCTGGTCGACTTGTGCGAAGCAACCCTGGCTTCTCCACTTGTCCAGCACGGTGGTGTTGTAGTCCAGGTTCAGGTACGACCAGTGGAAGCGGGTCATTTCGCTGATGGCGGTCGGGCAATCGCTGCGCGGCGCCGAGTAGCCACAGGTTTCGCCGCCCGAGGCAACATAGTTGGTCTCGGTCACCAGGTACGGGAACTCGACCGACGGATTGATGTAGGTGCCGTAGTCGGACGAATTCGACAGGAAGCAATCGTTGTGGTGTCCCAGGCGTGCCTTGGCCGTGCCGGTGAAGGCTTCAGCTGCGGTCAGCGCGGTTGGGGTGTACAGCTTGGTCTTGAACAGCGGCATGCGCAGCTGGACCATACGTTCGGCAGGCACCACCGCCAGCAGCTTGTCCACCACCGACTTGCGGTCGGCGATGTTTTTCGCCGTCATGTTGTAGCTGTCGCCGTAGTTGTTCGTATTGCCCCACTCGCCCCAGGCGCCGATCAGGCCGGCTTGCACGACGGTGATGACGTCCTTGTTGGCCGCGAGGTAGGGAGCGAGCTGGGTCAGGTGGGTGTTGACCATGGCAGGCGTCGCATCGACTGGCGAATTGGCATCGTTATAGGCGAAACGGATGATCGCTTTCAAACCGGCCTTGCGCACCGTGTCCATTTGCGTCTGGAACAGGTTCAGCGTGGCCTGGTTGATCGGCGAGTTCACGAAGTTACGGAGGTAGAACACGCACAGCATCAGCGATTCGCCGCCCGAGGTGCGGAAGCTGGTCAGCTGGCTCTGGCTCAGGGGCGACTCGCAGCCGACGTGACGATAGAAACCGCGCTCAGGATTGGTGATGATCGCCGTGCTGGCCGTGTAGTTGACCGGGACCGAAGCACCTGGAGGAGCCGTTGGGGTCGGCGTAGGCGTAGGCGTAGGCGTAGGCGTCGGGGTTGGCTCTGGCGTCGGGGTCGGGGTCGGCTCTGGCGTCGGGGTTGGGGTTGGGGTTGGGGTCGGCGTCGGTGTTGGCGTCGGCGTTGGCGTTGGCGTTGGCGTTGGGGTCGGCGTCGCCGTAGTGAATGCCAGACGAATGACAGGCGACACGACCGACGGTGCATCGGTTTGCGTGATGAGGTTCAGGCCAGTGGAAGTGGCAGAACCGATATCGGCGCGAGCCACGGTCACGGCAGCCAGGCCATTGCCCGACGTGTAAGCCAGCGGTTTCACAAAGGTCCAGGCCCATGCGCCCCGGGTACCCGAATAGCGGTACAGGCGGCCATTTTCAATCAAGTAGTTGGCGCCGATGCCATTCATCGGAAAACCGCTCGTTGCGACCCGGTCCGTATCAATGAACACCCGCACCCAGGCCGGAGCGCCGGAATAGCGGATATTGACGGACACATTGGTGCTGTTGCTGGTGGCCGTGGACTGCGCCGTTTGGGCTACTGCAGGAGTGGAAATAGCAGACAGCGCGAACGGGGTGGAAATCAGTCCGGCACAGACCAGCATCAGATTGATTGGGCGGCGAACGAAAGGTGCGGAAAAAGATAACATTTAAAATGGCTTCTATATAAAAGTGCTGAACATTCAGAGCGTGACAATCCAGCTGCCCTCGCAACGCAAGTGGCAGGAATAATCCGCAGGAACCAGTGCGTGACAACCCGACCGCCCACTCGCAGTGCAAGTGGCAGGGATAATCCGCAGGATTACTAAAAGAAACTAACTGATATCTATTTAGTCAGTTAGCGGCGGGAGCGCTTATTCGAGCGCCATGGTGGGTAATTGACGATGTCGAACCAGGAATGTCTCTCCACCACGCGATGCAATAAACATCACGAACGAGACCCTTGAAAAGGATTTTCCGGTGGGCTGAAATGAGTTGCGTTTTGTCACGAAAGTCCTCAATTTCTAAACTGCTGAACTCGTTTGAGTTGCCGGTAGGCGATTTAGTTCCGCAAATCAAATAAAATATTTTCTTCGTGAAACATCAAATGTTGCCGTAAAGAAGCAACCACCTCCAATGTATGTCTACTTGATCACTTCTCCTGACCACTTGAGCTTTTCCAAAAAGCGCGTCGCAGCCGAGCCGATCAGTAACTTGGAGGGTTGCTTCCAGGGATTAGTTCCGCAAATCAAAAAAAATATTTTCTTTGTGAAACATGTAATATTGCAACAAATAGGAAATTGGTTGCCCTGGACCAATTATTTAGAAGGATAAGCGGCGCGCGGGACGTGGCCACGCGCGCTCCGCGTCGCGTGGCAAATGCGTGTATATGAAGGGGGACGAGCCGAGACCGTTAGACTCGACAGAGTGTTGACGGCATCAGTGGCTGTGTGATGGGAACAGCGCAGCGCGCTGGAAGGGTAGCTGGCGGGGAGCGGGCTGTAGCGCCCTGCCCCGCGCAGCTTGTTCGGTGACTGAATCAGGAGCGGCTGGATGCAGGGCCGAGGAGCCGTGGCAAAAGACCAGGGTGAAGTGGGCCGGACTAGTCCAGTGACTGTTTCAATTGATATGGGTACGGCGCGGGCTCAGGCATGAACAAGTTTTCCCACATGCATGAAACCTTCTTCATCGAAAATCGTTCCCTTGCTTCCTTGGCACGAAGGCCGCACCCTGCCCTCAACTGCTCGTCCGCCATGAGCTTGTCGAGCGCGGCCGCCATCCCGTCCGCATCGCCTGGCGGCACCAGGAACCCGTCGACATCGTGGCGGATGATGTCTCGCGGACCGGTGTCGCAATCAAAGCTCACTGCCGGCAGGCCATACGCCATCGCTTCCACCAGCGTATTCGGAAACCCCTCGAAGTGGGAACTCATGGCATATAGGGCCGCGCGCTCGTACCAGTCGCCCATGTTGCCGACGCTACCAGGCAAGAATATACGTTGTGCGAGTCCCGCGGCCTGCACCTGCGCCGTCAATGCCTGGCGCTCGGGGCCCTCGCCAAGGATGACCAGATCCCAGTCCGGATGCCTCGGTGCGAGCCGGGAAAAAATATCGATCAGTGCTGCGAAGTTCTTCTCCTCGCTCAGGCGCCCGACGCCAAGCAGGATCTGCCGCCCGGCCGGACAAGATGCCGCGGGAAGAACGCGTGGCTCATTGCTCGACAGTGGCCAGGCAACGGGATTAGGAATGACCAGGATGCGCTTGGCGTAAGAATGGGCGCCGAGCCAGTCAGCGCATTCCTGCGTCAATGCGACCACGGCCGTCAGCCGGCCGTAGGCATGGCGCCGCAGCGTTTCCCAAATGATGCCCATCGGCGCTTTTGGAGGGAAATTATGCTCCGATCCAATCGTACGCAGGCCAGGCAATCCGCGCGCCGCCAGGGACAGGATGACGTTCGCCGTATGCATGGCCGACAGTGCAACGTCCGGCTGCACGCGCTGCAGGATGCGGCGCAAGGCCTGCGCCCGCCGGGCGGTGCGCGCAAAACCGGCCAGCACATTGCGGCTGCTCCCTGTGAGATCGAGGCACATGCGCGTGACGGTCGGATCGAGCACATAAAAATCGGTCGACTGCGAGGCCACCGTCACGACCGTGATATCCCATCCGATCGAGGCCCAATAGTTGGCAAGGTTGGAGACAACACGCTCGGCGCCACCATTCTCGAGGGAATGAATATAGATAAGTATTCGCATATGAAAGTCAGGTTAGGTTTTCGACACCGACACCAGCGTCACAGCGCGCCACGCTCTCAAGGGGAGCGCACACGAAAGCCGGCACCAAGGACATCCATCTTTCCCATCTCTGTCAGGTTACGATCCAGATATACCGTGCCGGGCGAGGTACTCACGGACCTGTTCGATATCACCCTTCCCGTGAATCTCCCGGTAACGCTTCCATGCAACGAGATACGGTCCCATATCCGTGCAGTTTTCGCCTGTACGCCATCGGTTTCATGGTCGAACACGAACAGGTCCTGCACCGAACTCGCATTGATGACATTGACGGTGGCGTCGATGTCGCGCATATGGCCTTCTCTTTCCGAGCCCTGATGGTAGAAATGCACATAGCTGCTGTGTATGCACTCGCCTGACACCTCCACCCTGACCCGCACGTTTTCCACGTTACCCGTGCTGGCCCCGCCCGAGACAAGCGCCACCAAGCCATTGCTGCCCGGCCAATCCGAAGTGCTGGACGCGACTACCCGGATGGCGGCATTTTTCAGTGAGTAGGCAATGAAGGCGCGCCTGACATTGTGACAAACCAGTTCGACGTGCACCTGCTCCCGGATGAAATTCGCGCCCACTCCATAGTATGCGTGGCGCACTTCGCCATGCACGCTGATGTCCGAAAGGTGCTTACGGCCCGCCGCATTGTTATGGGACGCCAGCAAGCCGACTACCCTCTCCGCACGGCAGTCCACGATCCTCAATCCGCTGCTCGACTTATCGGCCTGAATGCCGACGCAGTACATTCCTTTCCAGTTAAACCACGGGCTGAAGCCCCGGTCGATGAAGCTTGCGCCGGCAAGCGTAATGTTATGGAAATTGAAGAAATAGAAAAAATTCGGCACGACCCTGGCCGTCGTGGTCACCATGAACGTAGCCCCATACGCCGAGATAGCGATGTTGCGCAAATCGCGGCATAAAATAATATCGGCGGCATCTGCATAGCTGCCGAAATCATAGACGCCGGCCGGAACCAGCAAGGTTCCTCCGCCGGCCTCAGTCAGGGCAGCGAAGGCACGGCCGAAGGCGCTGACCAGCACGGCCCGCCCTGCCCCGGGCTTGCCGCCATAGTCGGCGAGACTGACG
Source organism: Massilia niabensis (assembly GCF_042655085.1). Taxonomy (NCBI): domain Bacteria; kingdom Pseudomonadati; phylum Pseudomonadota; class Betaproteobacteria; order Burkholderiales; family Oxalobacteraceae; genus Massilia; species Massilia niabensis. The sequence continues at coordinate 151,745 of NZ_JBHSMU010000003.1, forward strand.
GTGGCGGGCGGCACCCGGGCATCGCCGCTCCCCCCAGGACTGCCGCTCCGCATCATGCCTGGCGGCGCTTCGGCAAGGTGCACCGGCGCCAGGCCTGCAACGCAGGCGCCCACGCCGCCGAGCAGAAGCGCACGCCGACGCGCAGCACTGCCCGTCCTCCTCTTGATGCACATGTGCGCCGCCTCTCGATCGGGAACGATGATTCTTGGGAGCCTTGCATTCTTCGCGCCGGACTCGTGTACTGCCGTCGACAATGCCGCCGCCACCTATTTCGCCAGCTTATTGCTCAAAAAATAAAACGATTTGAAGATAGCCCTGGCCCACATCTCCTGCTTATGCTGGTGCAAATGCTTCTTCAGACGACCGACATACCGGGCGGCAAACGTCCTTGCCACCCTGTCGAGGTTAACCAGCATTTTGAAGTACGAGCGGTAGATCTGTAATTCATCCATGCTGAGGATGACGCCGGACATCTTGCTTTTGAACTCGAACACCCCTCCGCCCAGGTAAAACCTGGTGCCGCCCCGCGCAATACTTTCGCAAATCGTATGATAGGCCCCCAGTTTTCCGAGGGCGTATTTCTCGTATTCGGGGTCATACCCCGTTACGTCGCCAAAATAGCTCGACCCGATCCGGTAATTCACCGAACCCGCGCAAACACGGCCATCGATCAGCAGCACGTGGATGAACCCGCACATCCGCGCCAGCGCAATGATACGGTCCACATCATGCGAAAGCTTTACCCCTTTGGAATTTATCTTGCGTTCGCTGAATGCGATAATTTCGCGGACATGCTCCTCGCGCACCTCTTCATTGACAAAGAATTGCGAGGTAAACGAAGGGAAATCCCTCAACACGTTCCGCGTCTGGCGCCGTATGTCCGCCCGTGTCGACTTCGCAATACTCTCGGTATATTCTTCCGCCGTTCCGGGCAGCGCAATCACATAGGTGTCCTTCGAACTGTGCCTCTGGACTGGAAAATCAGATTCATGCACGGTCGTCTTCAAGGCCTTGAAACTGATGATGTCCACCTGTTCGAATCGCGTAAAAACATAGCGCGCAAAACAATCGACTTCCGATTGCTCGATCTCGATCATCTCGTTCAGCACATCGATCCGTTTATTGCGGAAGGTGAATAACAGAACGGTCTTCGGATGGCCCTTCCGCTCGCGGACATAACAGTTCACACCGTCGATCGACCTGTACGTCTTAAAGAACGGCAAGGAGGAATGCAGTGTTTCGTATGACTTGACCAGCTCCGCCTCGATAAACGACGGAATCTCATTCAGATAACAAGAAATAGATGTTTCGCCAGCCTCAGCCAATTCATTCATATTCATGATCGCAGTTCCCACAGCGTGAAATGTCACTACTTCCCCAAGGTCCGGCATACGGTTACCAACGGCCGGACCGCTACTTCGCTTCATCGACGAATCCACATCGCTCCACCACCGTTTGCAACTCGTCGTCCAGAGCGCCGCGGTAGAGCACTTCCGCGTCGGATTTTTGTTTTTTCAGCTCAAGCAATATTTGCTCGACAAAACGCTGTACCAGTTCCTTGTTCTCCAGGCGGCGATGCACGTACAAATCGAATAGAACAATGGAATCGGCAGGAGCTGCCGATTCCTGCGCCGGCTGTTGCGAGGCGCGCTCGGCAGTACAGGTCCGCGCCCAGCAAAACATCCGGAGCTGATCCTCGTGTACAAAGGAGTACAAATCGCTGGACCTCTCCATCCGTTTCATCACAAGGTCCGAAAACGCGCGGAACCTGGCTGGAGAGCCCTGCGAATCGAACTTGAATACGTCGTGCAAGCGGTTCTTGGAGATCGGCAGCCTGTCTGTCATGGCGGGCGGCGCGCTGCGACGGTAGCGCAATTCGCATGGCCGCGAATTCGTCGGCAGGCGCAGCTTTCCCAGCAGCTCCCGCCATCCCGATGGCCTGAACCCTTTGACTTTTTCGATCACCGCGAGCACATCGGCGGGACGGTACCCCGCCGTTTGCAAGCTTTTTTTCGAGTACCTGATGACGCTCAGCGTCGCCTCCGTCTTCAGGCGCCGCTTCGTATTGCTGTAAACAGTCAGCTCGCCTACCGCATCGTGCTCCGTGGCGAAGTGTTCCTTGTAGCCGTCTCCACCCGGCGTCAGATCGAGGATGGGCATCTGCTCCGTAGCAAGATGCACCCCGAGCATCGCCAGGAGCAGATTTCCCGGCGAATGCGCGGCAAGCGCGGGGTCGTAGGTATTGATCCCGAGGTGGACCGCGCAGCCCTCGCTCAACAGGCCTATATGGGAAGCCGCCACTTTGCCGCCCACGGTCAGTATCGTTACGTGCAACAAGCCGTTTTTATGCAGCTCGAGGTAAAACGGTTTTTTGGCGGGGTCGCTCGCAAAGGGCATGGTCCGGTAGAGCGCCGCTTGCCTGAAATCGTATTGACGGCATATCTCGTCGAAAACACGAATGAACTGCTCGTGCTCGACGACGCGCTCGAACCTGACTTCGCCCAGCCTTTTCAGCCGGTTATAGTTCTGCCGGTGGTTTTTCTTGTTTCTTTGACGGTCCATTGCGGCCGCATCGATGCGCATCACCGGCCGGACGTGGCTGCGCAGGGAGCAGAATTCTCCGTAATGTCCCTTCTCATCGATCCAGTCCAGGGGAATCCCGGGGGGCAGGTATTTCAGGCAAATATCAGCGCGGGGCAACCGCACCCGGATTTCCCGTATCGCATTGACAATGAAGCTGCTGCCGGCCTCCCCTGCCTGGATCCATCCCTGGTACTCCGCCTGCTGCTCTCCCGCCCCCGTCAGCTTCGTACCATTGCGGCGCAGGGCGAGCGTCAGGAGCCCGGTCAGGGAACCGTCGTCGGCAGTCTCCATGACCACAACGGGCAGGAACCGGGAGTGGTAAAGCCGGTACCAGGGCGCCACGAAATCAGGGTGCAGCGAGCCTGCAGCCCAGGGACAGCGGCCATAGAGCGCCTTCCACTTCGACTGAAATTCTTCCGAATTGACGCGCTCAAGCGCGTCGTCTCCGGTCAGCAGCTCCAGATGCATGTTTACTCCGTTGAAGACGATGAACCGCAGTCGGCTCAGGGTCGTGCAGTGTGCAAGGTAATCCAGGAGGCAGAGGCGGCCCGGCCTTATTCCAGGCTTTCCACAGTGGCCTTCAAACGCTGTACCGAACGCCCCTTGCCGGCGACCTCGAGCTGAGCGATGGCGTTCAGGTATTTGCCAATGACGATGTTCTCGTCAAATTGGGAAATCGCTTTTCTTCTTCCTTGCGCCCCCATTTCCAGACGCTGCTCGTGCGGCAGGGCGACCATTTGCATCATTTTTTCCGCCAGATCGGTGGGGTTCTTTACCTTGCACAGGAAGCCGTTGGAATCATGGTCAACCACATCCTTGCAGCCGACGACATCGGTGGTAATGATGGGACGCCCGATCGCGGCTGCCTCGAGCAGCGAATGCGGCACTCCTTCCCGATAAGATGGCAACACAATGCAATCGGCGTCCGCCATGAACGGGCGTACGTCATCGGTCTCGTTCAAATACTGGACAAGGCCGCTTTCTTCCCACTGCCTGATCCTTTGCAAGGAAATCGAGTTGGGGTTTTTCGCGTCGACAGGGCCGAGCAACTGGAACTGGACGGCGGGTAGAACCCGGCGCACAATCTCCGCGGCCGCGGCGAACTCTTCAACTCCCTTATCCTTGAGCATCCTTGCGACAAGCAGGAAGCGGAAGGGCCGGCCCTGCAGCGGCGCCAGTGGCAGCGGAAGAAAATGCTTCAAGTCGATTCCCGACCCAGGCAACACGTCGGCCACGCTTTCTTGCGTCAAGCCGGCCTGGACGAAGAGGTTGCGATCGTCGGAATTTTGGAAGAAAACCCGGTTGGACCTGCGCAGCGATGTGCGGTACAGCCGCTTCACCACGCAGGTCAACACCGTCCTGTTGATGAATGTCGTACCCAGTCCCGCAATATTGTTGATTACGGGAATATCGAGTCCGTGCGCGGCAATCGACCCGTAGACATTCGGCTTGATCGTATAGCCCAGGTAAACAAACGGCCGCACAGACTGGAATACGCGCCAATACTTGACCAGCAAGGCAAGATCGCGCCCCGGGCTGGTGCCATTGTTATCCATCGAAAGCATCTTGAAACGACAGCCCAGGGGTGCCAGACGCCGCGAGTATTCATCGTCGGGCGCCATCACCATGACGTCGTAACCGTGCCGAGTGAGGGCTTTGACCAGTCCTGCACGAAAATTATGGATATTCCATGCGGTATTCACCGACATTACGATCTTCTTGTTCATAATCTACCGTCCTCGATCAGATGATTTCACCATCGCTTGTAACCAATGCGCTGCGTCGACAATGTCGGAAAGACCGTGCTGATACCGGGGTGATACGAATCTGAGGCGAACCGATCATGATGTTCGCGTTGCAACTTCGGGCATTGGGTGCATGTCATCCGGGCGGATGCGTTCGATGGAAGGGGCGTGATCGCCCCGGTGATCGAGGGACTGCTGTTCGATCCAGGACTGGAACATCAGGACATCCCACAAGTGGTACTGCCAATTACGTTGGCCGGAAAGGTGTTCCTGCCATTTTTTTCTTAACTGGACCGGGTCGAAGAATCCCTCGCGACGCAACCTTGACTCGGCCAGCAAGGCCTCGGACCACTCCCGCAAGGGACCACGCAGCCAGGCGCCGATTGGCACGGCGAATCCCATTTTGGGGCGCTCAATCAGCGCTTTGGGGACGTATTTGTATAACACCTGGCGCAGCGCCCATTTGCTGACGCCGTCCCGCAGTTTGATCGACTGAGGCAGTCTCCAGGCAAACTCGACCACGCGATGGTCCAGGAAGGGAACGCGCGTTTCCAGCGACACGCTCATCGCCGCGCGGTCCACCTTGACCAGGATATCGTCCGGCAGATAAGTCAGCAGGTCGAGCGCCATCATGCGCTGGATGCCGTCCAGTCCGGCAAACGCCGGGGCATTGCCTGTCAACAGGGTGGATGGTTCAGCGCCGCGGAGCACGAGTGAAGCCGGATCCGCCCAATGCGAGGCCAGCCCCAGATACAAAGCATCCAGTGTCGGGCTGGCGATGACCCCGGCGCCTTTGTGCAGTTTGTCCCCGGCGTTGGCGAACCGCATCGAGCGTGGCAAGCATCGCGCCAGCATCCGCGCGATCCTGTTCCAGGATTCGACCGGGACGCCGGTGAGTCCCTTGGCAACGAGCCTGCGCAGGGGCATGGGCACGGCGTTGATGGTGTTCCAGAGACTCGAGGCGAATTGATAGCGGCTGTATCCGCAAAACAGTTCGTCGCCGGCGTCGCCGGACAGCGATACGGTGACGTGCTGCCGGGCGAGCTGGGATACCAGGAAGGTCGGCAACTGGGACGAGTCGGAGAACGGCTCGTCGTACATGGAAGGCAGGCGCGGGATGACCGCCAGGGCCTGCTCGGCGCTGACATACAGCTCGGTATGATCCGTTCCCAGGTGGCGGGCCACGGCCTTAGCATACTCCGCCTCGTTATATTCGGCTTCATGGAACCCGATCGAGAAGGTTTTCACCGGGCGCGAGGACTGCGCCTGCATCAGGGCCACGATCGTCGACGAGTCGACCCCGCCGGACAGGAATGCGCCAAGCGGGACGTCGGCGATCATCTGCGCACCGACGGCTTCTTTCAGCAATTTCTCCAGATCGTCTACGGCCTGGTCCGCCGTACCACGAAACGGCGCAGCGGCCCCGGCCACCATGTGCCGTGCGCCTGACCAGTAGCTTGTCAGCGCCGGTTCGGGTTGCTCCATGGAGACGGTCAGCAGGCAGCCTGGCGGCAACTTGGCGATGCCGTGGTAGATCGAATACGGCGCCGGAATATAGCTGTGCCTCATTTGCAGGCAGAGTGCTCCACGGTCGATGACGTTTTCGAACACAGGATGCGCGCGCAAGGCTTTCAGTTCCGAGCCGAACAGGAAAACGGCCTTGCTCCCCCGCCCCTGCCATCCGTAGTACAGGGGCTTTTCGCCGATCCGGTCGCGCCCGAGCGTCAGCGTGCGGGTTTGCCGGTCCCACACGGCAAAGGCAAACATGCCGACGGCACGTTCGACCGTGCCCTGCACACCCCAGGCATCGAAGCCGGCAAGCAGCGTTTCGGTATCGGAGCGACCGCGCCACGCGGGGGCGTTGCGGCCCGATTCCAGCTCTTTTCGCATCAGCAGGTGGTTATAAATCTCCCCGTTGAATGCAATTACATACCGGCCAGACGCTGAGTGCATCGGCTGTTCGCCTGCCGGAGACAGATCGATAATCGAGAGGCGACGGTGCCCGAGTGCGATTCCAGGTTCGGCGTCGCACCAGTAGCCGCCGCTGTCCGGGCCACGATAGGTAATCGCATCCGTCATGCGCTTGAGTAAAGCTTTGTGTTCTCCCTTTGCTTGAAACGGGGTCGCACCCAGAAAGCCGGCAAGTCCGCACATCAGATTTCCCCTCTCGCCATGACGTTTTCATAAATGAGTTCAAACTGTTGCCGCACACAGGCCATGGTGTACGTCGCGCGAATGCGCTCCCTGGCGCGTTCCCCCAGCTGCCTGCGGTAATCCGGACCGCGCGCCAGTAACTGGGCCACTCCTTGCGCAAGCGCATCAGGGTTAGCCTTCGGCACAAGAACACCCGTGTCGGCCATCAGTACGGCAACGTCTCCGACATCGGTGGCCACGCAAGGCAATCCCATCGCCATCGCTTCGCCCACCACATTGGGAAAAGCTTCCGTCCTCGAGGAGAGACAGAAAATATCCATGGCCGACAGGCACACGGCGGCATCCTTGCGTTCGCCCAGCAGCACGAACCGATCCGCGTATCCCGTTTCATCGATCCAACGCATGAGCTCGGTGTTGCCGGAATCGAGGTCTTTGCCGACCATCAGAAACCGCACACGATCATGCCGTCGAGCGAGCTGACCGGCCGCTTGCACGAAGTTGGCGTGGTCTTTGTCCAGGTTGAACCGGCCCAGGGTACCGAGCACGATGTCGTCCGCGCCGAACCCGCACTGCGCGCGCAACCCGTGTCGCTCGGCCTGGCTTGCCGTCAGCGCCGACAGGTCAAAGCCGTTACCGACGACCACCATGCGGTCCTGGTCGTAACCGATCAGGGAATGCGAGCGGCGCGCCGCCTCCGCGACGCACACGATGGTCTGCGGGACCCTCCGCGACAAGGAGGCACAGAGTTGGCGCACGACCGATGTCGCGCGTGCGCAGCCGCCGTCGACATCGGTGGTCCGCAGACCCCAGATGACGTTGCGGATCCCTGCAATGCGGGCAGCGAGTCCGCCAAAAAAATCGGCGTGGTACATCCAGGTGTGCACGATGTCGGGCCGCAACGACCGCACCAGCCGATACAGCCGCACGAGCTGCGAAACCGGGGAATGCCTGACGTCCAGGACAATCAGTTGGATCCCGGACTCGGTAAAGCGCGGACGCATGCCGCCTTCCGAGGTCAGTGCGATGACCGTATGGATATATGCGCTACCGCGGAACTCGAGGATGAGCCGATAGAGCGCCATTTCGGCACCGCCGACTTCCAGACCGGTAATCACATGCAGGACGTGCCGGCTCATGAACGATCCCCTTGCATGGAATCACCGGCGGCGACCGCCATGTCGGGCAGCGCGCTGCGGCCAGCGTCCCGACTTGCGGGACCTGCCGATGGTGCAAATTCCCCCATGCACTGGGACTGCATCCCGTAGATGTCGGCCACAATGCGGTAGTGCCGGAGAACTTGCTCCAACATCGCCAGGTTCTGTTCAATGTTCACACCAAAATTGTGCGGGTGCCACCAAAGGTGGAAGATGCTGCCCGTCTGTGCGGCCCTCGTTATGCCTTGCTTCAAGCGGTGCAAGCGCATGGTCGACAATGCCCGCTGCCTTGGAGACCAGGGGTACATGAACAGGCTCGCCGGCACATTCACCAGTCCGCAGCTGTGCTGTGCGCGAACGCTGCGTTGACCGCTGAGGGAAATGCAGGCATCCGCAAACCGGGCAACGCGTCCGGCAATCCCGCCGGCCACGGCATCGCCGTTTTTGTACAGCCAATGCTCGGGGTTTCCGCGGTACACCTGGATTCCGGCCCGCGGCAATACGGACAGGCATTTTTCATCGATCTGATTACGCGGCAATACGATGCTACGCAATTTCACCCCCATGTCCGCTGCAATGGTTCGGGCACAATCCAGGTCTGCCGAGAATTGATCAGGGGTGGCGCCTGCTTCCTTGCAATAGAAATGACTGTAAGTATGCGTCGCCAGCTCCTGCCCTTTTGTCGCCAGTATTTGTTCCACCAGGGGCCGGGCAAAAAACAGCTTGGCATTTTCCCTGACCAGGCCGTCTTTGAAATAAGGCGAGATATTCGCGCGCATATACCCTGGCAGGATCGCTGGCCGCAGGTCGCGCCACTGTTTGTAATCGCGGCACATCAGCATTCCGACAGTTGCCCAGGTCACGCTGACGCCATGCCGGGAAAACAGGGCCAGCAAACGGGGAATTGCCTGCCATTCGCCAAGCACATTCTGGCCATAACCAGCAACCGTCTGTGTATCGCTGACTCCCCAAAAAAGCTCGAAGTCCAGCGAGATGACAAATTTTGCAGTACTCATGGTTGTTCACCTAACGCTTGATTCTTCAAGGTGTCCTGGCAGGCGGCATGCGAACGCCTTACGAAGCGCATTCCGGGGATTGCCCCGTCAAATCGGAGAAATCTTTGCAGGGCCGCTATCCATATTACTGAGGCGGGCCATTCGCGACTTGACAGAGATGAATGTTGCTACGAAATTAACGCAGCACCGTCGCCCGATTTCCGTTCCCCGAGCCGCGTGGATTGCCGGAAAATCGATCCAAAGCGAAAAGTCCTGATCATTCTCATGGAATGCCTGCTTTGCTCAGTTTATTTTCGCGCCCGTTCGGACGATGGAGGATTAGTTTTATTTCCTCTGATTGAAATCAATGCAAAAGTCGCCAACCAGTAAAATGCGGAATCAAACATCTGGTGCGTGAACAGCGACATGAATACAAACAGAAACGTCATCGCACACTGCAATCCCCTGTCCTCGAAGAATGTGCCCTTCCACAGAATGACCAGCAGTGACACCCATAGGCCAATACCGCCGATGCCGTACTCCGCGGCAAGCAGCAGCAACTGGTTGTGGGTGCTTCCCCTCTCCGACCAGAACTGCGTGGCGCCAGCCCCTGCCCCGAACACCGGGTTTTGCAAAAAAAGCTCCCACCCGGCTCTGATCACATCGGCGCGCTCTTCGGAGCTATCGTCATCGAAGCTAAAACTCGAGAAGAAATTGAGCCGCGACAGAATATTGCCGAACGCAGCGTCCAGTTCTTCGCGCGAATGAAGATACGTTTCGAAGGTCCCCAGGAAAGCCAGGGCAATCCCGACGACCATCGCCGTGGCGACGATTGCCGTTCTTGGCAATGTCTTCTTCAGGATCAGGATGGCCAATATCAGCACCCACGCGATGATGGACGAACGGGAGAACGTCGCGATTACCCCGGCCCCGGCAAGCAGGAAGAGCGGGACGCGATATTTCATTCTCGTCACCGCGCAACCAAGCAAAAACACGAGCAGGACGGCCTCCCCTGCCATGGTGGGATTGATGAACATCGCCGCGGCGCGGCCAAGTACCGCGCCATCGGTTTCTATGGGATACAAAACGCCAGGCTGAGCGAAGTCGAATATGACTGCGCAGGGAAGCAAAACCATCAGAAAAACCACGAAGTACAGATAGGATTTCGTGGTACTCGTATAGGCGCCGAATCCCAGGACCATCGAGAACAGGATGTATTGAACGCGCGTCGCAACAAGCGAACGCTGGGCCTGCATTTCACTGTCCTCGACATAAATCCCGCCGATATCGCTACTCTGGGAAAATCCCGCAAGGTGAATCAGGTTGAGAACCAAAAATAATGCTGCACATGCAAAGAACGGCGAAGCCAGGTATGCCGGCCAGGCCCGATACTTAATGAGCACCAATGGCATCATCAGGAAAAAAATGCCAAAAAACGCATATTTCGGGAGCAAGCCAGGATTCAGGACGTAACCATAAATTGGAAGATTCGAATAAATAACGGCGAGCGCGATGCCCAGGACCAGGGTGTGGTACCAGACAAGAAAGCTGCTACCTGATCGTGGCGTCGACCGCGAAGCGTGCTTCTCCAGCGAATAAAGATCTGGCTGGGAAAAGAACTTAGAACTCATGGCCCCCGCCTTTCGTCGCCGGAACGTTGTTGGCCAGCTTCGGCAACACGCGGGTATCAGAAAGTTCAGCGAATAGCTCTTCCCACATTCCTGCTATCTTTTCGATGGAGAAACGCGCTCTTGCCTCGGGGGCCCTGGCTGCCAGCTGCTCCCTCAGGTTCGCGTCGCCCATCACACGATCCAATGCCTCCGTTAACGCGGCAGTGTCGTTAGCCGGCACGAGCAGCCCATCCACACCGTGCCGGATAATGTCCCGCGGCCCCGTGTCGCAGTCGAAGCTCACCGCCGGCACCCCGTGTGCAAGGGCCTCTGCGAGGGCCATGGGAAAACCCTCGGAGCGGGAAGTCATCACGTATAAATCGGCGCGTGCATACCATTCGCCAACATTCCCGGCTATTCCGGGAACAAGCACGCGCGTACCCAGCGCCCTGGCACGGATAGTCGACTCAAGCGATGCGCGTTCCGGGCCTTCTCCGAGGATGACAAGGTCCCAGTCCGGATGCTTCCCGGCGAGCTGCGCAAATGCGGCCAGGAGCGCTTCGTAGTTCTTCACCACGTTCAATCGGCCCACTGCAAGCAAGACTTTGCGTTCCGGAGAGCAGAGCGAATGGGGAAGAATTTTTGGCGAGCTATCGGGCAACGGCCAGGTCGCGGCGTTTGGAATGACCGACACGTGTGGCGCCGACGAATGCGTCGCAATCCATTCCGCGCACTCACGCGTCAATGCGACAACCGCGGATAATTTGCCGTACATCCGGCTGCACAAGGTGCCCCAAATTCGCCCTAAGGGCGCATGGGGAGGATAGCAATGCTCGGAGCCGACCGTACACAAATTGGGGATGCCGCGGCTGGCAAATGCCAGCAGGACGTTCGGCGTGCTCATCATCGAAAGGGCCACGTCCGGACGCACCTGCTTGATGACCCGCCGTAGCGCCAGAACGCGCCGTCCATTCTGGCGCAGGGCATCGAACACGTTGGCGCTGGCGCCGGAAAGGTTCAATGTCACCCGTTTGACGGAGGGATTGAGGACGTAAAAATCCTGGCTCTCGGGATCGAGCGTGACGACCGTCACATCCCGGTTTTGCCGGGCCCAGAAGTTGGCAAGCGTGGCGGCCACCCTCTCGGTGCCGCCGCCAGCGAGGCTGTTGGTGAAAATAAGGATTTTCAATTGAACCACTCCATTAGCAAGCATCATTGGAAGAGCCTGTGGCGGAACGTCATCGCGGACGTCTCAAAGTCAAGCAGAAGAAGAGTGCGTTGAGCCCATAGACAAAAATTGTTGCGAGAGCGATGCCATTAATTCCAAGAAGCGGAACCAGCAGCAGATTTCCCACGATTTTTCCCGCGCAGCCGATGACGCCCGACCAGAAAATCAATGTGTATCGACGTTGGCTCAGTGCGTAGCTCACCAGGACCATGCATGAGAAATAAAACGGGAGTTGCGGCAGGCCATAACGAAGCGCCTCGGACACGATCACGGTGTCTTCAGGGAGAAACTGGCCACGTTCAAACAGCAGCTTTACTATCCAGGGCGCGGCCACATAGCTGACCAGCATGACCCCGATCCCAAGCACGAACATCAAGCGTGCCCAGTAGCTGGCGACCGTATACACATCCCCTGCCCCCTCGGGCCTGGACTGCGAGAACACTGGCAGCGTGGCGCGCGACACTGCGACGGCGGCCAAACCAAGGATCAGTGACAGGACGCGATTTGCGTAACCGAGCGTGGCGACCGATCCGGTCCCCAGGCCCACTGCGTAAAACTGGTCGATAATGACGGTAAAGCTGATGAGCGCCTGCCCGCCGAGCATGATCCCGAAGCCCTGCCAGAACCCCCGCCACTGGAGCGAAGCGCGGGTGAAAACAGGTGCCTCAAGCTCCTTGCGCCGTGCGCTGGGGATCAGGAGCGCAATCAGATGAAAGACAGAGCCGGCGACCGTGCCCCACACGAGCGGACCGATACCGCCGCTGGGGAAGACCAGGATGGCCGCAGCGATAAAAAACGTCGGTACGCTGTCCAGCAAGGTATTGACATGCCTGCGTGCCGAGAGCATCCAGGCTGACTGCAGAGCAACGAGCATTCCCAACGGAAGCAGCAGGACCAGGCCGGGAAGCGCGGCCAGCGCGAACTGGGCCGAATTCGGTGGCAATCCGCTGCCGCCAAGCGCCAACATGGTCCGGATGGCCATCCATCCCAGCAGGGCCATCGCGAGCCCCAGCAGAAGTGCAAATCCAAACAGCTCCGAACGAAAATGCGGTATCGCTTCCTTGTCGAGCTCGCGCATCCGCGTTGCCAGGGGCACCAGCACCGCAGTGAGCACGCTGCACCAGATACCGAGCGGCCAGGACACCAGGTTATAGACAAAGTGATAGGCGTCGACCTCTGCAGCCAGTCCATAACGGTAGGCCACCACCATCTCTTTTGCCGCGCTCATCAGCTTGCCAAGCAAAGTGAACAAGGCGACGGTCAACATGCCTTTCACGATGGCCGAATGATGCGGATCGGCCGTCCTGAATCGCGTACTCAGGGTAGTCAGGAAACTCACTTGATCCTCTCGCACGGCATCGTTCGCACAACCGTATCTCGGCCCAAATCTTGTCCGACGATGGGATTCCTGGCGCCGACGATGGCGGCGCCGAGGGTCACGTAGCCCACCGGAAGGCAGTTACTGGCCCGCTTCCAGCGCAGCTTCTTTGCTGATTCGCTGGACGTACCAAGGTATGGTGGCCTCGAGTCCGTCATAAATGCGGCACTCCGGCGCATAGCCGAGTTCCCGCATGGCCTTGTCCACATTCGCCTGGGAATGCCGGACGTCACCGTCGCGAAACGCCCGGTATGCCGGGCTCTTGGTCACGGTGATGCCGTTCGCATTCAAGATCGCTTTCAGATAATCGAAAAGCTGATTCAGGGTGGTGGCATCGCTGACGGCGACGTTGTAAATGCCGCTAGCCGGGCCGTCTGGATTCATCGCCGCCAGCAGGTTCGCCTGGACTGCATTCGCGATGTAACAGAAATCGCGGCTGGTGCTGCCATCCCCGTTAATGACGACCTGTTTGTCCGCGACCATGGTGGCAATCCACTTGGGGATCACAGCGGCATAGGCGCCGTTGGGGTCCTGCCGCTTTCCAAAAACATTGAAATAGCGCAGGCCGGTTGTCCGGAATCCGTAGCACCGTCCGAATACTTCGGCGTACAGTTCGTTCACATATTTGGTCACCGCATAGGGCGACAAAGGCCGGCCAATGCGGTCCTCCACCTTGGGCAAGCCGGGATGGTCGCCATATGTCGAGCTCGAGGCCGCATACACGAATGACTTGACCGATGCGTCTCTTGCGGCGACCAGGATGTTCAGGAAGCCGTTGATGTTCGAATCATTTGTGAGGACCGGATCTTCGATGGACCTGGGGACCGACCCTAAGGCCGCCTGATGCAGGACATGATCGATTCCTGAGACCGCCTGCTTGCAGGCTTCGCTGTCGCGAATATCGCCGCGAATGAAGCTGAAACGTTGCCACTGGCTTTCGCTCACGAGGCTGCGGACTTCGTCCAGATTGTGCTGGTGCCCGGTCGAGAAATTGTCGAGTCCGACGACCGTCTGATCCAGCTTCAACAGCGTCTCGAGCAGATTGGAGCCGATAAATCCGGCACAGCCTGTGATCAGCCATTTCCGTGGATTACTGCGAAGGACCGATTGGATTCGTTCAAAGTTATTCATGAGCCTGTGCCTATGATGTTACAGCTGGAACCAAAAGATATTCGGACGAGAAAGTACACGGAGTAATTAGATAGATCGGCTCCTGTATTGAGGCCGCAATCCAAGAATTACCGCGGGATTCCGGCAGCGGCCCCAATGTCCGCGGACCAGGCGCATATAGACAGCCACGTAGATCAGGACCTGCGCTAATACCAGCGAGACGGCGCCAGGTATGGTGTTACCGACCAGGACAGCAGTAATCGTTGCTGTGGTAAGCCATGCGGCCACGAAACAGGCAACGCCGGCGTTGCGGCTCCACGGATATTTTTTTGCGCTGATCCGCTGGCAGGCAACGCGACGATAGAAAAGGGAGTGAAGATGAAGACGGTCAGGAGCGCCCACCAGCGTGTTATGCAGGATCTTGCGGCGGTACATACTGAACAGTACTTCGATGACGGGATAGGCGTAAATTGCGAGAACTTGCCACGCATTGATCCCGGGATTCCTGACAATCGTGAGCACCGCCACTTCCGCCGCCCAGAAGCCGATAAAATATGCGCCGCCATCCCCCATGAACAGGCGTCCGGTAGGATAGTTCAGCAACAGGAAGCCGATGGTCGCACCGATCCCGGCGAACGCGAGCTGCGCAACCAAAGCATCCCCTCCCCTCCAGGCCAGGTACCCGGTTCCGGCCAGCGCAATGGCGACGGTCGCGCCGGCCACGCCATTGAAGCCATCGATGATATTGATCGAATTCGTTACCCCTACCACGGCAAATGCGGTAATCGCGACGGATATCGGAATCCAGGCAAGCGCGCCATCCAGAATCCATATGTCGAGGCGCGGCAGATGGGCACCCAATAGCCAGGCAGCGAGAACCGCGCTGGCAAAAATCGAGCATAAACGCGTTCGCACGGAAACTTTTTTGGTCAGGTCCTCGATGATCCCCGCACCGAAAGCGGGAATCGCCGCCAGCAGGAGTTTTAATATGACGATTCTGGTTTCAGCCTGGAGCGACACCGAGAGGTACGCGAAATTCCCGAATACGGCAACGGCGAGCACTCCGGACAATAAGGCAATTCCTCCGGTTCGCGGCACCACGTTTTTATGGACTTTCTGGATGCCGCGCACGTCGAGGTCGAAAGAATAGCGCCCATGCCAGCGCTCAGTAACAATATTGATTGCACACGCTGCCAGGCTGACCAGCAATGCCACCAGAAGAGTTTCCAGGAACGCCCAATCCCGCATTTCAGACATAGTTAATTGATACCCCCGATAGAGTATTTCTTGAACAGCCATGGCAGACTCCATTCTGACGTAACAAAATCTTCGCTTTCGCGTTCACGAAAAATATCAGCGCAATGCCCTCCGTACGATTATTTCCCGGAGGCGATCGAAGCCCGGCTTGGCGCAAATGTTTTTAAATTGTCCACAGGGTTCTTACTCTAACAAATCCCCTTCTTTTATAAGGTTGGAAAAATCGATGCTTATTCGCCAATTCTCCCGCTTCACATGTTTTTTTATAATGAATTTCGCATAAGAAAATATTTCCTATAGGCGACGCTAATTATTTCCCTTATGAATCACAGCATCTGTTACCTGATTTATTGGATAAAAAAGTCCGACTGGAAATTAATATGCGGGCGTGGCCCGGCAACTATGTATTTCGCCGGTAGAGACGATGTTTGAAGCGTGGCGATACCCGGAGGGAGGCGATCAGGCGGCAGGCGGAAGCGCTACGGTGCCGACGGAACCGCTTGCACTTGGGGGATGGAATGGGTGAGGGAGATAAGGTGAAGCACTGAACTTGAGACAGGCAGGCGCCGGGGACTACAGGCTTGTCTGGGACACAGCCGTTGCGGCGCGCCCAGGCCGGCAAGGTCAGTGCCTGGTTTCGGCAGTGAATGCCTTGCCCGTCGTCGGCTCGCGGACATGGGTGCACCCCGACGACCCGCTCAGCCTGCTGGAGGAAGAAGCTTCTTCGCAGCAGTGTTGCTTAGGTAGCTCTGCGGCCGCACCGCAGCCTAGCTGTGCGTGACGGAGGACTGAGCGTGCCGGATTCCTGTGCGGTTCACAGGATGCCGGTGCAGTGACGAGCGATCGAAATGGGCAATATTCAGACTTGTCCGGATCGCTGACTGACCAGCTTCTGGACCTGGTGTCGGAACGAGGATGCAGAATCGGTTCCACCGGACGCTGGGCCTGGCCGGTCCCGCTCAAAAAGAGGCGTCAGAAACGCACAGCGGCCCTTGATTGGGCCGCCATGTTGCCGCTGGACGCCGTGCCGACGATCCCCGCAACGGGAGTGGAGACGAAGGGTTGGCGCTTGGAGGAAGTACTGGAATCTACAGAAGCCGTCGCCTCAGCTTTCGGTAGATTTCTTGTCCGCCCTATTATCGACTTCATAGTTCGGATTACCCGCGCTGATCATGATGCGGCGCACGCTCTCGACTCCCTCGGCGCCTTGATGTCGTCCAACAATGGCATTTTTCAGCATCGAAGCGAGGACGCCCAGGACCAGCCCAAGCAGGCAGGCGGTGACAATCATGACCGATAGCTTCAGCGTCACTGGCTGCATTGGCACTTCGGCGCGATCCACCAGCCGTACATGTACATTGTTATATTGCGTCAACGCGTCGAGCTTCTGGCGTGTATTCAAGAGCGCGACGTTCATTTCGCTATTGATCTGTTTATCGCGGTTGAGACTGATAATTTCCTGCTGTGCCGCAGCGATGACCTGCCGTTTCGCTTCGATCCTGCTCAAATCACGACTGGCATCCTCGATGTTCCGCGTTGCCGTGATGATTTCCGGATGCAGTTCTGCAAAGCGGCCCAAGAGTTCGACTTTCTTCTGCTCCTTCTCAGCCAACTTCGTTTGCAGCGCAACCGATTGCTCGGCGAGCGTTCTTGCTTCCTCGCTCAAGTCGGAGGTCCCGTGACGGCGCAGGACCTCGGCCAGCCTGGCATCGAGTTTCTGCAATATTTTTTTCGATTCTTCCGCCTGCTGATTGTAGAAAGCAAGCGCCTTCTTCGCCTCGCCAGATTTCTCCGCGACTTGCTGGCGGACGTACTCGCTGCCGAGCTCGTTCAGGATCCTGCTGATCAGTTCCGGTTTCGAACCCCGCAGCGAGACCCCGATCACATTCGACTGCCTTCCTTTTTCCGAAATAGCCAAGGATTTTTGCAAGCCCGCGACGACCTGGGATGCGGGAATCCGACTCACCACGAATTGCGCGCCCGGCTTTGCCGACGTCTCCGAAACAAGAATTTCTATCAGTCCGTATTTTGTATGTGCTCTCGCCATGTTGGCGATCTGTCCTCTCATCCTGATGGCCAGCTCTTCCTGGGTAAGCGTAAATTCGTGGTTATCCGCGATGGTCAGTACGAATGGCTTCCTCATCAGCGGAGCCGGCATGTTGAATACGGATATCCGGGCAAATTCCGAGCCCCATACATAGCCACCGAGTCCGAACAGCCCTGGATTCGATACTTTCTTGTTCTTTTTCGCGATGAACGAACCTACAACAGGAAATAATTTCGGTTCAACAGTAATGTCCAGCTTCAAGCTGTTAACGACGCCGGACAGTATCGAACGTGACCGAAGGATTTCGATTTCGGTGGCAGCAGGCGTTTCCGCCTGATTTTCCCCGGGCAGCGAAGCGTTGCGCTTTATTTCGATCAGCATGTTCGACTCATAGACCGGGGTCATGGTCAGCGCATAGATGATTCCGAGCGTGGCGACGATGATTGCAACGCTCACGATCAGCCAACCATTACGCAAGATACTCCCGAGTTGAAATATCGAGTCGGATGCCCCCTTCCCATCTTTGCTATCTTTCCGCAGCTGTTGGAGGTATCTGTTCATTTTGCTGTACTTGATTGGCATCATTTCTTTACAACCTAAATGTTGAGGAGATTACGGGCACCAACAGGATCTACATCCTTCCATTGTGGATCGGCGACCTGCGAGCCCGGCGTGATCGGCCCAGGCCGGGCGCAACAACCGCCTATCGCAGTTCAGAAAAAGCATTCGCTACAAGAATGAAGCGCCTGGGCAAACTTCTCGGCAACCGAGTCTGCAGCGGGAGGCCTCCCGAAAATGAGGTGCAACTTCGTCTTGTGACTCGATCCGCCAGCAAGCGGCAGGATACGGACGTGATTTCCGTCGAGCCATCGATGCACCTGATATTTCGGTAGCCAGGCGTAACCCTGACCCTGCCTCAGTACGCCAATCGCCCTGTCGAGGCTGCTTACATTCCAGGTGCGTGGATAGCGCGGCAAGCGGTAGTTGGCGTCGGCGGCAACATAATCGTCGACACCGGAAATCGCGACCTGGAATTGCGTCTTGAGGTCGTCAAACGAAATTTCCCTCTTTAATCCGAACAAAGGATTTTCCGGATGAGCGACCGCAACGTGTTCGATCTCAATCAATTCCCTGCCATCGAAGCCAAATGGCACCTGGCTGCTGATTGCCAGCTCGACGGTGCTATCCTGGAGCGCCTGCTTGGCCTGGTCGAGCGTCACCTCTTTGGCGGCCAGCCGGATCCTCTGCGGGGAGGACGACAGTTTGCGTAGCGCGAGCATGAGCAGGTCGGGAGGGAAGCTGGGGTCGATTGCAAGACGAATCTCCGGCCCCCACCCTTGCCGCAGGTTCTCGGCAAGCTCCTCGAGTTCGACGGCGTTCCTGACCAGGTCGCGCGACCTCTCGAGTAAGATCCTTCCTTCCTCGGTGATTTGGGCCTTGCGGCCCTTCAATGCAAGCAGGGGCACGCCCAGTTGTTCCTGGAGTTTCGCAACGGCGTGGCTGATGGTTGACTGAGTGACGTGCAGGCTATCGGCGGCGCCGAAGAACCCATCGAAATCGATCACCGCATGGAACATTTTCCACTGCTTCAGGCTGATGCGTAGATTTCTGGATTTCAGTGACGTGGATTCCACGCTCATCGATGAGCCATCGAGCTCCCGTAATTTCCCGGGGCTCAGGACACCATCCATTGGTCCGGTCATTTTCACTGTTATACCCGCCAATAGTAATGAGTTCGCGATACTTCTTTCGTGCACTCTTGATTGTCAATCGGTTGTCGCGCAACCAGCCACCGCCAGAGCATTTGCCGAATGGGCCAGCCTTTCTTCAGGCGGCAAGGGGTCATGCCGAGTTGCGCACTACGATGGTTGTCGGGCGCCATTCACTGATTGCGAGACTTGCCGCAGGCTGTTCGCCAGCGCCGGCGTTCCACGGACAGGTACGGCAGGTGCTTCCACTTCCACACTGGTGATACCGGAATGGCGTTGAACGTGCGAAAATGGCATCAGAGTTACCGTAAAGCACATTCCGTTTCCACTATATTAAGCAAGCGGCCTTACACAGGCACTGCGCACGCTCAAGCAGGCCGTTCGATGAGGGCTCCGCAAGGTGGATTTTCGGTGGGAACGTGCTTATAGGAAGAGTGGCAGGATACTGCGGTGGTGTCGGCTGTTCCACGGGGCAGGCTGGTACTCGCCCATCGTGGGGGCCGTAAAGGGAGGTTCGAGCGGGCCGGCGGGCCCTGGCAAGGCGTGCGGGAATGAATGCCGCCGCGTCCCCGCAAACGGGCGGCATTCCTGCGCGGGCTAGGACGCCGTCGCTTCTCCACATTTGGCCAGCGCCAGCAGCTTGCCGATCTCCGGTACGCAGGAGCCGCAATTGCCGCCCGCACGCACGCAGGCCGTCACCTGCGCGGTCGTCTCGAGGCCGTGCTCGCGGATCGCGATCTGGATCGTATTGCGGCCCACGCCGAAGCAGGAGCAGACCGTCGGTCCCGGGTCCGGGCCCCGTTGCGGCGCGCTTCCGGCCAGCAGGGTGGCGCGATCGCTTGCGGCCAGCTGCTGCGCGGCGAACAGGCCGGCGAGCCAGTCGCGCGGCGGCAACCGCAAGCCGCGCGCGACGAACACGCAGGCTTCCAGCCGTCCCTCGACCAGGTGCGCCGCGCGGTAGGCGCCCAGGCCCTCGTCTTCGTAATCGATCCAGTCGGCCGCTTCACCGGCCCCCAACAGCGCGCGCGCCCAGTCCGGGTCGACCGGGCCGCGCCCTGCCATCTCGTAACGCACGAAGCCCTCGCCCTGGATGCGGGTCCAGTGGGCAACGCTGTCGAGCGCCAGCGATTCACGGCTGAGCACAAAGGCGTGCCACTCGACGACAAAGGGCGCCACCGCCACCGGCGTGTGCTTGAATTCCGGCTCGCCCGACACCGGATCGACCTCCGGGTTGACGAGCGCGCCCACGCGCGCGTCCGACGCCGTCTGGCCGCTCCAGTGGATCGGCACGAACACGCCTCCGCGGGCAATCCCGCCGCTATGCGTGACGCGCGCGACCATCGCGCCCCAGCGGCTGGTGACGCGCGCCAGTTCGCCCTCGCGCACGCCGCACAGCAGCGCATCATTCGGGTGCAGGTCGATAAACGGTTCCGGGGAGTGGCTGCTCAGGCGCGGCGACTTGCCCGTGCGCGTCATGGTGTGCCACTGGTCGCGCATGCGGCCCGTGTTCAGCGCCAGCGGGAAGTCGCCATCGACCGCATGCACGGGCGCGCGCGGCGTCGTAGGAATGAAGCGCGCCCGCCCGCCCGCATGGGCGAAGCGCCGGTCGGCGAACAGGCGCTCGGTCGCCACCGGCTCGCCGCCGGCTCCGCGCACCACCGGCCACTGGATCGGTTCGAGCGCCTCGTACGCCCCCTGCCCGATCCCGATCAGCCCGGACAGGTCGAACACGCGCCGCCCTGCCCCATCTTCGCCGTTGCGCCAGTTCGACAGGCGCGCATGCTCGTCGAAAATGTCGTGTGCGCCGGCGTAGTCGAAGCCTGCGAAACCCATGCGCCGCGCGACCTCGCACAACGCCCACCAGTCGGCGCGCGCCTCTCCCGGCGCGGGCAGGAAGGCGCGCTGGCGCGAGATGCAGCGCTCGGAATTGGTCACCGTGCCATCCTTTTCGCCCCAGCCCAGCGCCGGCAGCAGCACGTCGGCATGAAGCGTGGTGTCGGTGCCGTGCACGATGTCGCTGACGACGACGAGTTCGCATTTGTCGAGCGCGCGCCGTACCTGGTCGGCGTCGGGCAGGCTGACCACGGGATTGGTGGCGATGATCCACACCGCCTTCACGCTCCCCTCTTCGACGGCGCGGAACAGGTCGACCGCCTTCAGCCCGGGCCGGGAGGCGATCCGCGGCGCGTCCCAGAACTCGCGGACGGCGTCGCGCTGGACCGGGTTGTCGAGGTCCATGTGCGCGGCCAGCATGTTGGCCAGGCCGCCGACTTCGCGGCCGCCCATGGCATTCGGTTGGCCGGTCAGCGAGAACGGCCCCATGCCGGGCTGGCCGATGCGGCCAGTGACGAGGTGGCAGTTGATGATGGCGTTGACCTTGTCCGTGCCGCTGGAGGACTGGTTCACGCCCTGCGAGTAGGCCGTCACGACTTTCGCCGTGGCTGCGAAACCTTCGTAGAAGGCGAGCAGCTGGGCCGGGTCGACGCGGCAGATGCGGGCCACCGCGGCCGGGTCGGCGCAGTCAGCGTCGGCGATCGCCAGCGCCGCGTCCAGCCCTTCGGTATGCGCCGCAACAAAGGTGCCGTCGACGCCGCCATGGCGCGCCAGGTAGCTGAGCAGCCCGTTGAACAGCCAGACGTCGGTGCCCGGCTTGATGGCCAGGTGCAGGTCGGCCAGTTCGCAGGTGGCGGTGCGGCGCGGGTCGATCGCGACCACCTTCAGCCCTGGCCGCGCTTCCTTGGCGCGCAGGATGCGCTGGAACAGCGTCGGGTGGCACCAGGCCGTGTTCGAGCCGACCAGCACGATCATGTCGGCCAGCTCGAAATCCTCGTAGCAGCCGGGCACCAGATCTTCGCCGAAGGCGCGCTTGTGGCCGGCCACGCTGGACGACATGCACAGGCGCGAGTTGGTGTCGATGTTGGCGCTGCCGATGAACCCCTTCATCAGCTTGTTGGCGACGTAATAGTCCTCGGTGAGCAGCTGGCCCGAGACATACAGCGCCACCGCATCGGGGCCATGCTCGGCGACGACCGATGCGAAGCCGGAAGCGACCCGCTCCAGTGCTTCATTCCACCCTGCCTGCCGCAAGGTTCCGCTTTCGCGGAGCATCGGATGCAGCAGCCGCCCATCGAGGTCCAGCGTTTCGCCCAGGGCCGCGCCCTTCACGCACAGGCGGCCGCGGTTGGCGGCGTGCTGCGCATCGCCCGCGATGATCGGGATGGTGCCGGGACGGACGGTGGCGGTCACGCCGCAGCCGACGCCGCAATATGGACAGGTGGTGCGCACGGTGGGCGCGGGGAGGGACATGTCCATGGTGCTTCCTTTGCAGATGTAATCTAAACAGCAGGCATGCAGAGCGCCTGCCCGAACAGCAAGCGGTCGCGGAAGCCTGATACGTCGGCGCCGCGGCCGATCAGGTCGAAATACCAGGGGCCGTCGGCCACGTCGCCGACCAGCACGGCGCCGGTCAGGCGCGCGCCCTGCAGGACGAGACGCTTGTAGACGCCGCCCCTGCGGTCGCGCAGCACCAGTTCTTCACTGTCGGCGCTGCCGGCAATGTTCCCGGCCGAGTACAGGTCGATGCCGGTCACCTTCAGTTTGGTGGCAAGGGCGGCCTGCACGTAGCGCCGGTGCCCGTTCCGGGCCAGGTGGGCGGCGCACACGCGCGCCTGCTCCCAGCTCGGCGCCACCAGCCCGAAGGTGGCGCGGCGATGCTGGACGCATTCGCCCACGGCGTAGATGCGCGGATCGTAGGTCTGCAGGGTGTCGTCGACGACGATCGCACGCTCGCAGTGCAGGCCCGCATCGCGTGCCAGCGCCGTGTTCGGCCGCACGCCAGCCGCCATCACCACCAGGTCGGCCGGCAGCTCGAGGCCATCGGCGAAACGCACCGCCTCGACCTTGCCCTCGCCAAGGATGGCCGTGGTCGAGGCATCGAGCAGGATGCGCAGGCCTTCGCGTTCGAGCGACTCCTTCAGCAGGCGGCCTGCCTCGAAGTCGAGCTGCTGGTTCATCAGGCTGGCGGCCACGTGCACCACCGTGACCGCCATCCCGCGCCGCATGAGCGCATGCGCCGCTTCCAGCCCGAGCAGGCCGCCGCCGATGACGACCGCTGCGCCGCCGCGGCGCGCTGCCGCCAGCATGGTGTCGACGTCGGTCAGGTCGCGAAAGCCGACCACGCCGTCCAGGGTATTGCCGGGCACCGGCAGCATGAAAGGCGTCGAGCCGGTCGCCAGCAGCAGGCGGTCGTACGGCGCCTCGAGGCCGGAGCGGGCGACGACGACGCGGCGCTTGCGGTCGATGCGCACCACCGGGTCGCCCGCATGCAGCGCGATGCCGTTTTCACGGTACCAGGCGCGCGTATGCAGCATGATGTCGTCGATCTGCTTGTCCCCCGCCAGCAAAGGCGACAGCAGCACGCGGTTGTAGTTCCCGTGCGGCTCGGCGCCGAACACGGTGATGTCGTACAGGTCCGGCGCGAGATTGAGCACCTCCTCGACCGTGCGCATGCCGGCCATGCCATTGCCGACCACGACCAGGCGGGGTTTCATGTCGCTACCCATACCGTGCCGTTCTCGACGCGCACCGGGAAACTGGCCACCGAATGCGCCGGCGCTTCCAGGCATTCGCCGGTGCGCAGGTCGAAGTGGTGCTTGTAGATCGGCGATGCGACGACGATGCGCTCACCCAAGCTGCCCACCAGCCCGCGCGAGAGCACGGCCGCGTTGGCGTTCGGATCGTAGTTATCGATCGCGAACAAGTCCTGTTCGCCGACGCGGAACACCGCCACCTGGCGCCCTTTCAATAGCGCGCACACCCCGGTGTCGGGCACGATCTCGTCGACGGCGCAGACCGCGCTCCAGTGTTGCAATTTATTCAAATGCGTGTCTCGGTGCATGGTGAACTCCTTCAGGTTACGACGACAATCGGGATCGTGCGGCGGCGTTCTTCGATCGTGGCCGGACGCACCTGGCCGCGTTCGGGCATGAAGACGACGTTGTCGTCCTGCGCCTCGCTGTTGACGAAATGGCGGAAGCGCTTGCGCACCGCCGGGTCTTCGACTGCGTTCTTCCACTCGCAGGCGTAGGTATCGACCACGGCCTGCATCTCCGCTTCCAGCTCGGCGCCGATGCCCAGCGTGTCCTCGACCACGACGCGCTTGAGGTAGTCGAGCCCCCCTTCGAGGTGTTCGCGCCAGGTGCTGGTGCGCTGCAGGCGGTCGGCGGTGCGCACGTAGAACATCAGGAAACGGTCGACCAGCTTCACCACCGTCGCCTCGTCCAGGTTCGAGGCCAGCAGCTCGGCGTGGCGCGGCTTCATGCCGCCGTTGCCGCACACATACAGGTTCCAGCCCTTGTCGGTGGCAATCAGGCCCACGTCCTTGCCCTGTGCCTCGGCGCATTCGCGGGTGCAGCCGGAGACGCCGAACTTCACCTTGTGCGGCGTGCGCAGGCCCTTGTAGCGGTGCTCCAGCGCGATCGCGAAGCCCGCGCTGTCGCCGACGCCGTAGCGGCACCAGGTCGAGCCGACGCAGGACTTCACCGTGCGCAGCGACTTGCCGTAGGCATGGCCCGATTCGAAACCGGCGGCAATCAGTTCTTCCCAGATCGGCGGCAACTGGTCGACTCGCGCGCCGAACAGGTCGACCCGCTGGCCGCCCGTGATCTTGGTGTAGAGGCCGTATTTCTTGGCGATCATGCCGACCGCGATCAGGCCATCGGCCGTCACTTCGCCGCCAGGCATGCGCGGCACCACCGAATAGGTGCCGTCCTTCTGGATATTGCCGAGGAAGTAGTCGTTCGAATCCTGCAGGCTCGCGTGCTCGGGCTTCAATACGAAATCGTTCCAGGTCGAAGCCAGGATGTTGGCAGCGACTGGTTTACAGATGTCGCAGCCGAGGCCCGTGCCGTGACGCGCCAGCAGCTCGCCGAAGCTGCGGATGCGCCCGATGCGCACCAGGTGATGCAGTTCCTGGCGCGAGTGCGCGAAGTGCTCGCACAGCGCGCGGCTCACTGCCACGCCCTGCTTCGCCAGCTCGGCGTTGAGCACTTGCGTGACCAGCGGCACGCAGCCGCCGCAGGCGGTGCCGGCGGTGGTGCACTTCTTCAGTGCGCCGATGCTGGTCGCCCCATCCTGCACCGCCGCGCACAAGGCGCCTTTCGAGATGTCGTTGCAGGAGCAGATCTGGGCGCTGTCCGGCAAGGCATCGACACCGAGGCCACGCTTCGGCGCGCCGTTCGACTGTGGCAGGATCAGGCTTTCCGGCGCCTCGGGCAGGTCGACGCCGTTCAGGGCCATCTGCAGCAGCGTGCCGTACTCCGCCGCGTCGCCGACCAGCACCGCGCCCAGCAGGCGCTTGCCGCAATCGGATACAACGAGCTTCTTGTAGCTCTGGCGCCGCTCGTCGAGGTACTGGACGCTGCGGCTGCCCGCTGTCGTGCCATGGGCATCGCCAATGCTGGCGACATCGACACCCATCAGTTTCAGCTTGGTGCTCATGTCGGCACCCAGGAAGCCGCCCGGCGCACCGAGCACGTGGCGCGCTGCGGTGCGCGCCATGTCGTAGCCCGGCGCCACCAGGCCGAACAGCTGGCCATTCCAGGCCGCGCATTCGCCGACGGCATAGATGTCCGGGTCCGACGTCATGCAGTTGTCGTCGATGGCGATGCCGCCGCGCGTGCCGAGCGTCAGCCCGGAGGTACGGGCCAGCTCGTCGCGGGGGCGGATGCCGGCCGAGAAGACGATCATGTCGGTGTCGAGGTGGCTGCCGTCGGCGAACTGCATGCGGTGCGTGCCGTCCTCGCCATCGACGATGGCGAGCGTGTTCTTGCCGGTGTGGACCGCGACGCCGAGCTCCTCGATGCGGCCGCGCAGCACGCGCGCACCAGGATCGTCCACCTGCACCGCCATCAGGCGCGGCGCGAATTCGACGACGTGGGCCTGCAGGCCGAGGTCGCGCAGGGCCTTGGCGCACTCCAGGCCCAACAGGCCGCCGCCGACCACCACGCCGGTGCGCGAGCGCGCGCCGCACTCGCGCATCGCTTCCAGGTCTTCGATCGTGCGGTACACGAAACAGTCGGCGCGCTCGCGCCCCGGGACCGGCGGCACGAAAGGCGAGGAACCGGTGGCCAGCACCAGCTTGTCGTAGGCCAGCACCTCGCCATCGGCCAGGGTCACGCTGCGCGCGGCGCGGTCGATGGCCACGACCTTTGCATTCAGCTTCAAGTCGAGATTGGTGCGCTCAAAAAAGCCCGGCGCGACCAACGACAGGTCGTCCGCCGTCTTCCCGGCAAAGAATTCCGACAGGTGCACGCGGTCGTAGGCCGGGCGCGGCTCTTCGCCGAGCACCGTGATGTGCAGGTGCGGAGCGGCAGCAGCGAGCGTTTCGACGAATTTGTGGCCAACCATGCCGTGGCCGATGACGATGATGTTCATATTTGACTCCTTAAGCACGGGCCGCCGCGGCGACCGTGGCAGTGCTGCTGAAACGCGCGCCCAATGCGCACAGGCTGGCGACGACGACCAGGCCTCCCAGGATCATCAGGGTCTGGCGGATGTCGCCCGTCCCCTTCATCAAGAAGCCCGCCGCCACCGCACCGACATTGCCGCCGGCGCCGACGATGCCGGCCACGCCGCCCAGCGCCCCTGGCGCCACGAAGGGCACCAGCGCGTAGGTGGCGCCGCAGGCCATGTGGGTGAACAGGCCGAAGCACAGCATGGCGATCAGGGCAAAGGCGACGCTGTCGGCGTTTGCGAACCAGAGCAGGCCGAGGCCCTCGCCGATCATCAGCACGAACAGGATGGTGACGCGGCTGTTCAGGTCACCGCGCAGGGCGCTGCGGTCCGACAGCCAGCCGCCCAGGGCGCGGGCGAACAGCGCCAGCAGGCCGAAGCTGCCCGCCGCCAGGCCGGCCGCGCCGAGCGACAGGCCGAAGCGGTCGACGTAGTAGACGGCGGCGATGTTGTGGATGAAGATCTCGATGCCGAAGCAGGCGCCGTAGGTAACGAACAGCAGCCAGGCGCGGTGGTTGCGGCAGGCGGCCTTGAAGCTCGCCCAGCCGCCCTTGCCGCCACCCTCGAAGGGAATGCCGGCGGCGCGCAGCTCGCTGAAATTACCGGCCGGGCAATCCTGGGTGTAGCGCCAGTAGACGACGGACATTATCAGCATGGCCACGCCCGGCACGATCAGGGCGATGCGCCAGCCCAGCGTTTCGCTCACGCCGGCCATGACCAGGGCTGCCAGCAGCAGCGGCATGGCCGCCTGGGCCGCCCCGCCGCCGGCGTTGCCCCAGCCGGCCGCGGTAGCGTTGGCGGTGCCCACGACCTTGGGCGCGAACATCACCGAGGTGTGGTACTGGGTGATGACGAAGCTGGCGCCGACCGCGCCGATGCCGAGCCGGAACAGGAGAAAGCTTTCGTAGCTCTGCGCGAAGGCCACGCCGAGCACGGGAATGGCGCCCAGGGCCAGCAGGCCGGAATAGGTCTTGCGCGGGCCGTAGCGGTCGCACATCGGGCCGACGATCAGGCGCACCAGGATCGTGATCGCCACCGCCGCGATATTGATGTTGGCGATCTGCGCGACCGAGAGGCCGAATTCGCCTTTGATCACCGGCATCAGGGGTGCGCAGGCGAACCAGGCGAAGAAGCAGATGAAGAAGGCCACCCAGGTCAGGTGGAAGGCCCGCATTTGCGGGGTACTGAAATTAAGAAGCGTGATGCTGTTCGCTTTGCTGGCCATGTCATCCCTCGATGTCGAAAACAAAAAGGCGTCCGCGTCCCGAGGCCAGGAGCCAAGGGAGGCGGACGCCGTTGTCCGGGTGCCAGCCCATCGTTGGGCCGGCAATGTGTGAAGGGATCGCCGTTGATCCTGATGGAGTAATTGCAGGAACCGTGCCAGCTGGGGTGCGGGGCTGGAGGGGCGTTTGGTGCCGATGAGTGCGCTACATTGCAGTGCACCATGCGCGAAAATGAGGCGGGAAAGCGCACTGGGATGGTATTCGGGCAGCGTGAGCTTGACCCGCCCACCCTACGGGTCTGATCAAACGTCGGAGAGTGCAACCGCCTCGCGCCGGTGAATTGCAAACGACGCCGCATACCCCGCCGGATCGCGCCCGTCCCACACCTTGCCATCCATCAGCGTGCTGCTGCGCATGACACCCCCAGGCACGTCCACCCCAGCCAGCAGCGCCGCCTCGCGGTACAGGTCGACCTGGTTCACCGCCCGCGCCACCGCCAGGTAATCGGGATCCTCGCGCAGCAGGCCCCAGCGCCGCTGCTGGGTCAGGAACCACATGCCGTCCGACAGCCACGGGAAGGTCGCGGCGCCGCCGCCGAAAAAGCGCAGCTCCGGGAAACCGGAGCGGCGCGGCAGCAGGCAGGCGCGCAACACGTCGCTGCCGGTATTGACGTAGGCGGGGCTGGCCAGCACCTCGGCGGCCACCTCGCGGTTGGCGGGCGAGGCATCGAGCCAGCGCGCTGCATCGAGCAGGCAGGCCACCAGCGCGCGGCAGGTGTTCGGATGACGCGCGGCGAAGTCCTGGCGGGCGCCGAGCGCCTTGCCCGGGTGGTCCGGCCAGACCTGGCTGCTCTGCCCCGCCAGCACCCCGCTGGCCTCGCACACGGCGCGCCGGCTCCAGGGCTCGCCGGCACAGAACCCATCCATGTGGCCGGCCTCGAGATTGGCCGCCATCTGCCCCGGCGGCAGGGTGACCAGGGTGGCGTCCGTCGTCGGGTCGATGCCGGCGGCAGCCAGCCAGTAGCACAGGAACATGGCGTGGTTCCCGGTCGGGAAGGTGTGAGCGAAGGTGTAGCGGCGCGGCTGCGCGGCCATCAGCGCGGCCAGGCCCCGTCCATCGCCCACGCCGGCGGCGGCCAGCGCGCGAGAGAGCACGATCGACTGGCCGTTCTGGTTCAGGTTCATCAGCACCGCCATGTCGCGCGGCGCGCCGCCGACGCCCATCTGCAAGCCGTACAGCAGGCCATAGAGCGCCTGCGCCGCATCGAGCTCGCCGTTCGCCAGGCGGTCGCGCATGGCCGACCAGGAATGCTGTTTTTCCAGCACCAGCCGCAGGCCGTAGCGCTCGTCGAAGCCGAGCACGGACGCCATCACCAGCGGTGCGCAATCGGCCAGCGGCATGAAGCCAATCCGCACGCTGGCTTTTTCCAGACGGTCCGATCCCGCCACGTACCCGCCTGCGCTACCCTCGAAGCCTGCCATACCATCCTTCCCGCGCCGGGCCTAGCCCAGCAAATCCTCGATGTCCAGGATGCGCTGCGCAATCTCGGCCAGTCTCAGGTTCTTGTTCATCGCCATGCTGCGCAGGCGTCCGTAGGCTTCTTCCTCAGTGAGCTTGTAGCGCGCCATCAGCAAGCCCTTGGCACGGTCGAGGGTCTTGCGCTCGACGAGCTGCTGGCGCGTGTCGGCCAGTTCGCCGAGCAGCTTCTGCTCGCGCCTGAAACGGGCCAGCGCGACGTCGAGCACCGGCCGCACCCGTTCGGCGCGCAGGCCGGCCACGATATAGGCCGACACCCCGGCGTCGACCGCCGCCTCCATCGTCCCGGGCCGGTCGTCCTCGGTAAACAGCACGATCGGGCGGCGCGCCTCGCGGGTGGCGATCACGATGTGCTCGAGCACGTCGCGGGCATCCGATTCGCTGTCGATGATGATCAGGTCCGGCTGCAGCTGGGCGATGCGCTCGGGCAGGTAGACGTCGGGCGGCAGCGAGGCGACGATGTCATAGCCCGATTCCAGCAGCCCGGCCCGCAGCGCCGCGCCGCGCCGGGCCTGGGCGGCAAGGCTTGCGTCGTCGGTGTGCAGCTCGCCGCTGTTGACGACAACGATGCGCAGGCTGCGGGGCTGGTCGGCTGGGTTCATGCGGGGAACTGATGCAAGAATCGAGCCAAGACCGTATGTACACGGCCGCCGACCGCGATAATTTAACCGGAACCACCCACTTCGCATGGCGGCTGGGCTAGAATGCATTCGCATTTTTCTAGCCGGAAAGCTATCCCTTTCACCCACCAGACATCACGATGCGACTTCCTGCACTGACTTTCCTTACTGCCTTGACGACGCTGACCGCGCTGCCGGCAGTGGCCGTAGCCGCTCCCACCCCGACGCCAATCAGCCTCGACCAGGCCATGGCCCACCCGGACTGGATCGGTAACCCGGTCGAACAGGCCTGGTGGAGCTGGGACGCCAAGAGCGTGTACTTCAAGCAGAAGCGCACCGGCTCCCCGCTACGCGATACCTTCCTGGCGAGTACGCGCGGGCCGCGCAAGGTAGCGGACAGCGAACTGGCCAAGCTCGACAGCCCGGCCGTGGTCTACGACCGCAAGCACACACGCACCATCCTGGTGCGCAATGGTGACTTGTTCGAGCGCGACCTGAAAAGCGGTGCGCTGGTCCAGATCACGCGCGGCGTGAAAGCCGAAGAACCGCAGTATTCCAGCGACGAGCGCGCCGTGCAGTTCCGCGTCGGCCATGACTGGTTCAGCTGGGACCGCGCCAGCCGCCTGCAGGCGCCCACCGCCCTGCCGCGCGCCGCGAAAGACCCGGCCGTACAAGAACCTGACGCGCTGCGCGATATGCAGCTGCGCCTGATCGCCACCTTGCAGCGCGCGAAAGACGACCGCGACGCCGGGCGTGCCCGCAGCGAGGAAGAGCGCCGTGCCGATCTGACCCGCGCGCCGGCCCCGGTCTACCTGGGCGACAAGGTCACCATCGAAGACAGCGCGCTGTCCCCGGATGGGCGCTGGCTGGTCGTGGTGACCGCTGCCAAGGGCGGCGACAAGGGCCGCATCGGCAAGATGCCGCGCTACGTGACCGAATCGGGCTACGAAGAAGCCGACGACGAGCGCACCCGCGTTGGCCGCAACAACCCGGCTCCGCATGCGTTGAAATTGATCGAGCTGGCGACGGGCACGGTCCAGGACCTGCCTTTCGACACCCTGCCCGGCATCGCGGTCGACCCGCTGGCGCAGCTGCGCGCCGCCGCCAAGCTCGATCCATTGAAGGGCAACCGCGCGCTGCGCATCGCCGACCGG
The DNA here is from genome assembly GCF_042655085.1 of Massilia niabensis. NCBI lineage: Bacteria > Pseudomonadati > Pseudomonadota > Betaproteobacteria > Burkholderiales > Oxalobacteraceae > Massilia > Massilia niabensis. The sequence goes on from NZ_JBHSMU010000003.1 coordinate 182,760, forward strand.
ACCGACGCCGTGCGCTGGACGCCGGACGGCAAGCTCGCGGCCGTGATGCTGCGCGCCGTCGACAACAAGGACCGCTGGATCGCCACCATCGGCCTCGACGCCGGCCTGGCCGCGGCCAAACTGAAACCCGTGCACCGCCTGACCGACGAGGCCTGGGTCAATCACGACAACAGCGATTTCGGCTGGCTGCCGGACAACCGCACGCTGTGGTACCTGTCCGAGGAAAGCGGCTACGCGCACCTGTACACCCAGGATGCCGCCGGCCGGGCGCGCGCGCTCACGAGCGGCAAGTGGGAAGCCGGCGACGTGCAGTGGAGCTTCGACGGCAGCACGGCCTACCTGCTCTGCAACCGCAAGAACCCGGGCACCTATGAAGTGTGCGCGGTGAATGCGAAGGATGGCACTACCCGCGAAGTGACGGGCCTCGAGGGAGTGGAACGTTTTGCGCTGTCGCCGGACGAGCGCAAGCTGCTGGTGCACTACTCGTCGAGCTACATGCCGGCGCAGCTGGCCACCGTACCGGTGATGGGCGGCGCGCCTTTGAGGCTGACCGACACCCGCACGCCCGAGTTCAAGGCGCGCACCTGGATCGAGCCCGAGTACGTGGCCGTGCCGTCGAGCGACGGCGGCGACCCCGTCTGGTCGAAACTCTACCGTCCTGCGAAGATGGAACCGGGCAAAAAATACCCGGTCGTGATGTTCGTGCACGGCGCCGGCTACCTGCAGAACACGAGCAAGCGCTACCCGGTCTACTTCCGCGAGCAGATGTTCCACAACCTGCTGGTCGAAAAGGGCTATGTCGTGCTCGACATGGACTACCGCGCCTCGAAGGGTTACGGCCGCAACTGGCGCACGGCGATCTACCGCCAGATGGGCCACCCGGAACTGGTCGACTACCAGGACGGCGTGAAGTACATGGCGGCGCACCACCAGGGCGATACGGCGAACGTCGGCATCTACGGCGGCAGCTACGGCGGCTTCATGACCTTCATGGCGCTGATGCGCGCACCGGAGATGTTCAAGTCGGGCGCTGCCCTGCGTCCCGTGACCGACTGGACCAGCTACAACCACGAGTACACGTCCAACATCCTGAATACACCGGACCTGGATCCGCAGGCGTATAAAGTCTCGTCGCCGATCGAATATGCCGACAAGCTGCAGGGGAACCTCCTGATCGCGCACGGCATGGTCGACGACAACGTGTTCTACCAGGACTCGGTGCGCATGGCCCAGCGCCTGATCGAGCTGAAGAAGGATAACTGGGAACTGGCCAGCTACCCGCTCGAACGGCACGCCTACACGCAGCCGGAAAGCTGGTTCGACCAGTACCGCCGGATCTACAAGCTGTTCGAGCGCACGCTCAAGCAGTGATGTAGAACGCCAAGCGAGCGCCCTCCGGGGCGCTTTTTGTTTTACTGTGCACTCATCCGTACCAACTTTCACGCGCCCGCATGCATCCAGCTCCCGCTTCAGTCCGTACCCGTCTCGCTCTTTGCCTGCTTGCCCTCGCCTCCACCGGCGTGCAGGCGCAGGACAGGAAGACCTCCAGCGATGATCCCGGCTTCGTCGGCCTGCCCACCACCGGCAAGCTCGATTCCAGCCGCGTGCTGGGCGAGCGCCACGGCGCGGAGGCGCAGCCGCAGGAGCCCCCTGCCAGGAAGGCGGCCGAGGCCAGGCCGAAGCCCGACAGCCGGCCCGCCGGCAAGCGCCGGAGCGATACCGGAGACGAGGACGAGGACCAGGGCAACCCGGCGCCAAAGCGCCGCGCCAAAGAGGCGTCCAGGGACGACACACCGGTCGCCAGGCCCACTCTCGCGATCCCGGCCGGCGGCATTACCGGCGTCGTCATCGAAAGCACCGGGCGCGGCGAACAGTCGAAGGTGCCGGTCACCTTCGGCCAGGTATTCGCAACCGGCGACGTTGCGCGCGGCACTGCGCTCGCCGCCAAACTGGCTGACGGCACCCTGCTGCCGCTGCAGATGGACGTCAAGGCCTCGCACCCCGACGGCTCGGTGCGCCATGCGGTGCTGTCGCTGCTGCTGCCGCGCCTGGCGGGCAAGGATGTCGGCCTCGCCCTGGTGAAGGCGCCCAGGAAAGCGGATGACCCGGGACCGGCCAGGGCGGGACTCGGTGCCGACGCCACCGTCAGCATCACGGAAGGCGGCGAGCGCTATACCGCGTCCAGCGACGCGCTGTTCAAGGCCCAAAAGGCGCAGGTCTGGCTGCACGGCCCGATCGTGACCGAACTGCAGGTGGCCGCGCCCCTGCGCAACGCCCAGGGCGCCGAGCATCCGCACCTCGCGGCGCGCTTTGCCGTGCGCTGGTATGGCGAGGCGAAGAAGGCGCGGGTCGATGTCGCCATCGAGAACAACTGGGCATTCGAACCCGATCCGCGCAATATCATCTATGACGTCGAGCTCACGGCCGGCGGCAAGCCGGTGTATGCGAAGCAGGGCTTCACCCACTGGCACCACGCCCGTTGGCGCAACCTGGCCTGGGTCGGGGCGGCGCCGGCGCTGCACCTGCGCCACGATCCTGAATATCTCATCGCCACGCGGGCACTGCCGAACTACGACCGCTCGGTCGTGGTGTCAAGCGCGGCCCTGGCGTCCCTGGCCGCGAGATGGAAAGGTCCGGCGGCCGAGCCGATGGGTGTCGGTGTCGCCGCGCGCGCCATGCCCGGGACCGGCGGGCGCATGGATATCGGCCTCTTGCCGGGCTGGGCGGCGATGTACCTGCTCAGCATGGACGCACAGGCGAAAGACATCACGCTGGGCACCGCGGACCTGGCCGGCAGCTGGTCGATCCACTACCGCGACAAGCGCACGGGCATGCCGGTGGGCCTGATGGACTATCCTTACATGACCCTGCTGGGCCAGCGCTCCGATACGCGCAACCCGCAGACCGGCAAGCTGGAAGCCTTTCCGCCCTGCGACAAGCAGGCATGCAAGACGCCCAACAGGGCAGACGTCGCGCACCAGCCGGGCTTCGCCTACCTTCCCTACCTCGTCACCGGGGACCACTACTACCTGGAAGAGCTGCAGTTCTGGGCGATGTACAACGTGTTTACCGCGCCCCCCAGCTACCGCAAGAACATCCAGGGCCTGCTGGCGCCGCACCAGGTGCGCGGCCAGGCCTGGGGCCTGCGCACCCTCGGCCAGGCCGCCTACATCACGCCGGACGGCCACCCGCTCAAGCGCCAGTTCACCGCGATCCTCGCCAGCAACCTCGACTGGTACAACGCCGAGTACAGCACCAACCCGGCGGCCAACAAGCTGGGTGTGCTTACCCACGGCCGGGCTGCCGTCTACAGGGGAAAGACCAGCGTGGCGCCCTGGCAGGACGACTTTTTCACATCGAGCGTTGGCCACGTGGCGGAACTCGGCTTCAAGGGCGCCGAACCGCTCCTCAAGTACAAGGCGCGCTTCCCGCTTGCACGCATGCTCGGACCGGGCGCCTGCTGGATGACGGCGGCAAACTATACCTATGCGGTGCGCGCCTCGCCGACGGCGCCCATCTTTGAGACGATCGCGCAGGCCTATACCGCAACCGTCGGCCCCGAGATAGCGGCCCTGCCCTGCGGCAGCGACGCCCTGGCGGCCGCTACCGAGCGCAAACCGGGCGACATGGGCGGTTATTCGCACGCTCCCGCCGGCTTCCCGTCGAACATGCAGCCGGCGCTGGCGTATGCGGCGACCGCCGGCGGCGAAGCCGGACGCAAGGCCTGGGCCCTGTTCATGGCGCGCAGCATCAAGGCCGATTACAGCAAGGGACCGCAGTTCGCCATCGTGCCGCGCTGATGCCCTGGCCGGGGCGGTCCCATGCGCATCGGGTAAAGAATTACAACTTGTAACGGCCATTGCAACACCGTTGTTACTGTAGCATCTTGTACGAACAACAATTCCTACACGGTGATGTCGTGAGATGCTTCGACCGCACGCTGCCTGTCCTGGCAGCGGCCTCCCTCCTGCTGGCCGCCTGCAGCACGGCGCCGGAATCGGCTCCCCAGTCGGCGCCCGCATCTTCGCCGACAAGTGCGCACCCCGGTGCCCCCCTCGCCATCGCTCCCCCGCCCCCCGCTCCGGCGCCCCAGGTGTCGCAGCGGATTGCCGTGACCGGTTCGTCCATCGCACCCTTCCACAGCTACGCACCGATAGCTGGCGTGCCGAACTATTCGGTGATGGCGCCGCCGCTGATCCTGATGCGCAGCGAGGACAAATTTCCCGACAAGGCGGCCAACGGTCTTGTGCTGGTCGAGGAGCAGCCCGTCTCCACCTTCAGTTCCGACGTCGACACGGCCTCCTATGCCTATGTGCGGCGCCAGTTGAACTCCGGCCGGGTGCCGCACGCCGGCGCCGTGCGCGTCGAGGAAATGGTGAACTACTTCCCCTATGGCTATGCCCGTCCGGCCGCACGCACGCAGCCGTTCGCGGTAACGACCGAGGTGATGCCGAGCCCGTGGAAGGCCGGCAACCAGCTGGTCCACATCGCCGTGCGCGGCTTCGACATGGCGCCCGCCGAGCGGCCGGCGATGAACGTGGTGCTGCTGGTCGACGTCTCCGGCTCGATGGCCATGCAGGACCGCCTGCCCCTGCTCAAGCAGGGCTTCCGGCTGTTCGCCGAAGGCCTGCGCCCCCAGGACCGGGTCGCCATCGTTACCTATGCCAACGGCACCGCCGTGGCGCTCGAGCCCACCACGGGCCAGGAGAAGCACAAGATCCTCGCCGCCATCGACGCCCTCGGCGCGGGCGGCGGCACGGCCGGCGCCGAAGGCCTGCAGCGCGCCTACGCGCTGGCCGAGCAGCACTTCGACGCGAAGGCCGTGAACCGCATCATCCTGGCGACGGACGGCGATTTCAACATCGGCATCCAGGACCCGCGCCAGCTGGAGACCTTCATCGCCGGTAAGCGCAAGAGCGGCGTCTACCTGTCGATCTTCGGCGTCGGCAGCGGCAACCTGAACGACGCGCTGATCCAGCGCCTGACCCAGTCGGGCAACGGCAACGCGGCCTACATCGACTCCCTGCTCGAGGCGCGCAAGGCCCTGCAGGAGGAACTCGGCTCGACCATGTTCCCGATCGCAAACGACGTCAAGATGCAGGTCGAGTTCAACCCCGCCCAGGTCGCAGCCTACCGGCTGATCGGCTACGAGACGCGCATGCTGAACCGCCAGGACTTCAAGGACGACAAGGTCGATGCCGGCGACATGGGCGCCGGCCACACCGTCACCGCCATCTACGAGATCACGCCCGCGGGCGCCGCCGGCCGGCTGGTCGATCCGCTGCGCTATGGCGAGGGCAAAGGGACGAAGGCGGCATCGCAAGCCAAGGGCGACGAGCTGTGCTTCGTGCGGGTGCGCTACAAGCTGCCGGGCGAATCCAGCAGCCGCCTGGTCGAGCGTCCGGTGCTGGCGAAGTCGGCGCATGCGACGCTGGAGTCAAGCCCGCCTGACCAGCGCTTCGCGGTGGCCGTGGCCGCCTTCGGCCAGCGCCTGCGCGGCGAGCAGCAGGTCGCCGACTACAGCCATGCCGAGATTGCCGAACTGGCCAACGCGGCCCGCGGTGCGGACCTCGATGGCTATCGCGCCGAATTCGTCAAGCTGGTGCGGATGGCGGAATCGCTGAGCAAGGCGGGGGCGGCAGGACAGCCGTAACCCGCAGTCGGTAGCGTGAGCACCCTGTGCCCACGCTACTCTCTCAATAAATCCAGCAGCGTCAAGGCCACTACCTTGGTCGCCTTGCGCAAATCCTCCAGCGCCAGCCGCTCGTCCGCCTTTTTCGCATTCGATTCCGGCACGGTACGCGGTCCGGCGCCATACATCACCGCCGGGATCCCGCGCTCGCCATACAGCCGCGCGTCCGCGTAGAGCGGCGTGCCATGCGCCGGAATCGCTTCGCCCAGCACTGTTTGCGCATGGCGCTGCAGGCTCGCCGCCAGCTTCTCCGAACCCGGCAAAGGACGCAGGGCCTGCGATAGCAGCAGACGGCGGATCTCGACGCGGATGCCGGGCAAGTCCTTGACCGCATCCTCGATCAGCGCGCGCACCCCGGCTTCGACCGCGACCGGGTCTTCTTCCGGGATCATGCGGCGGTCCATTTTCAGCACCACCTTGCCCGGCACCACATTGGTATTCGTCCCACCATCGATGCGACCGACCAGCATGGTTGGCGAGTCGATGCCTGCTACCCCCGACTTGATTTTTTTCAGTTCCGGCAGCTGGCCATAGATCGCGTTCAGGACGCGCGTGGCGGCCTGCAGCGCATCGACCGCCGTCTCCGGCATGGCGCCATGGCCGGCCTTGCCATGCACCGTCACTTCCAGCTGCAGGCAGGCGTTGTGGGCGGTGACGATGCCGTAGCTGAAACCGGCGGCAATGACCAAGTCGGGCTTGGTAAGCCCCTGCTCGAGCAGCCATCCCGGCCCGAGCAGGCCGCCGAACTCCTCGTCGTAGGTAAAGTGCAGTTCGACCCCGCCCTTCAAGGGCGCGCCGAGCGCTTCGAGCGCGCGCACGGCGAAGATGTAGGTCGCGAAATCGCTCTTCGAGACCGCCGCGGCGCGTCCGTACAGGAAGCCATCCTCGATCTGCGCGCCGTACGGTGGCCTGGTCCAGCCCTCGCCCGGCGGCACCACGTCGCCATGGGCGTTCAGGGCCACCGTCGGGCCGCCTGCGCCATACGCCAAGCGCACGATCAGGTTGGTGATGCTTTCCATGCCGTAGCCAAGGACAAGCTGCTGCGGCACGGCGTGGCGCTCGGCTTCCCAGCCAAAGGCTTGCACCATGTCCGCCACGGCGTCGGCGTGCGGCGCGTTGTTGCCGGGCGGGGTATCGGTCGGGATACGCACCACGCTCTGAAGGAAGGCGACTTCCTCGTCGAAGTGGGCATCGATCCAGTCGAGGAGCTGTTGCTGGGCATCGGTCATGATCATTGTCCGGTTTTTGCGCCGGCTTCGAACCAGGCGCCGACCTGCGCCCGTTCGGCATCGGTCATGTGGGTGAGGTTCGCCAGCGGCATGGCTTTCAGCTGCACGGTCTGCTGGTAGATGCGCGCGGCGTGCTGGGCGATGTGCTGCGGCGAATCGAGCAGCACGCCGGCCGGCGCCGTGGCAAAGCCGGGCTGGGTCGGCTGCGCCGCATGGCAGCTCACGCAGCGCTGGTCCATGATCGCGCGCACTTGCGTGAACTGGGCCACGTGGTCGACGCCCGGCTGGGGGGCCTGCGGCGCCTTCGGCGCAATCAGCACCGCCAGCACGGCGAGCAGCGCCACGCCGGCGGCCGGGTACTTCCATTCGACGCGGCCCTTGTGGCGCAGGTTGAAGAAATGGCGGATCAGCACGCCGGCCGCCATCACGATCGCCAGCACCGCCCATGCATGCCGGTGGTTATAGGTCATCGCATAGTGGTTGCTGATCATGAGGAACAGCACCGGCAGCGTGAAGTAATTGTTGTGGACCGAGCGCTGCTTGGCCTTGATGCCGTAGCTCGGGTCAGGCTGCTGCCCCGCCATCATCGCGTTCACCATCTTGCGCTGGCCGGGGATGATCACGTGCGCCACGTTGGCGACCATGATGGTGCCGATCATCGCGCCGATGTGCAGGTAGGCCGCGCGGCCGCTGAGCAGATGCGTCAGCACATAACTGGCGCCAACCAGGAAGGCGAAGATCACGAGGCCAAAGGCCAGATCGCGCTTGCCGAGCGGCGACTTGCACAGCACGTCGTAGACCAGCCAGCCCACCACCAGGCTGCCCAGGCCAATGCCGACCGCCTGCCAGCTGGAGAGCTCAAGCACGCTGCGGTCGACCATCATCGCCTGCGCGTTCAGGTAATACACGATGACGAGCAGCGCGAAGCCCGAGAGCCAGGTCGAGTAGGCTTCCCACTTGAACCAGTGCAGTTCCTTCGGCAGTTCGGCCGGGGCGACCAGGTATTTTTGCGGGTTGTAGAAGCCGCCGCCATGCACTGCCCACAGCTCACCGGCAACGCCCTTTTTCGCCAGCTCGGAACCGAGCGCGGGCGGGCGGATGGTGTTGTCCAGCCAGACGAAATAGAACGAGGCCCCGATCCAGGCGATGCCCGTGATGATGTGCAGCCAGCGCACGAGCAGGTTGAGCCATTCGAGGCCGTAAGGAGCCAGGTATCCGAACACGTCCATGCACAGTCCTTGTAGCGTTATGGGTGGCACTATCAATCGTGGTATCTGAGCGAAGATAAACCGATATCATTTTGTACAACATGAAAGATAACGTATATTCGACATAACCGAACGGATATACGCCAATAATTCAAGATGTCCGCCCTGCCCCAGCACCTGGACCTGCACCTGATCCGCATCCTCTACCTGCTGCTGGTGGAGAAAAACGTCTCGCGCGTGGCGCTCAAGCTGAACCAGCCGCAGCCCTCGATCTCGGCCTCGCTGCGCAAACTGCGCGAGCTGACCGGCGACCCGCTGCTGGTACGCGGCGCGCGCGGCATGGTGCCGACCCAGCACGGCGAAAGCCTGCTGAAACCCGCCAAGCGCATCCTTGACGAGACCGAGAGCCTGTTCATCAAGAAGTCGCCCTTCGTGCCCGAGGACGCGGCGCGCACCTTCCACATCGCCGCGCCGGACTACCTCGACACCCAGTTCCTGCCGAACGTGGTGGCCGCCGTGCGCCGCGGTTCGCCGAACAGCCGGGTCGCCATCCACGGCATGGGCGCCGGCGCCGACTACCTGCGCATGCTGTCCGATGGCGACATGGATTTAGTGATCGCCAACTGGGACGAGCCGCCCGCCCACCTGCACATCTCGAAACTGTTCGAGGACCCGATCGTCTGCACCATGCGTGCCGACAGCCCGTACGCGCGCAGGACAGGCGTCGACGCCATGACCGTCGAAGACTATCTCAGCCTGCCGCATGTGGCGCCTTCGCAAACCCTGCCCGGCTACCACGGCGTGATCGACGCCTTCCTCGCGCGCTCCGGGCTACAGCGCAAGATCGCGGTCGAGTCGCCCTATTTCGGGCTGATCCCGTACATGCTGACGCAAACGGACCTGGTGCTCACCACCGGCCGCCAGTTCATGCGTTTCTACGAGAAGACGCTGCCGCTGAAAACCTTCACGATGCCGCTCAAGTTTCCGCCGATGCGCTTCTACCAGCTCTGGCACCAGCGCGTGCACGGCTCGCCGGAACACAAATGGCTGCGCGACCAGGTCAGCCAGGCGGCGCGGGCGCTGGTGAAATAGGTATATGCGCGGGCCGAGGCGGCGCATCGGCCTGGGCATATACATGCAGCGCCTTGCAGGATTTATCATTGAGTGCTCCATCGAGGAAGTCCTTTCATGACCACGCTTGCCAGCCTGAACACCATTGACGCTCCCGCCTTCGTGGCGGCACTGAACGGCATCTATGAACATTCACCGTGGATTCCGGAACGGGCCGCCGGCAAGCGTCCCTTCGCAAGCCTCGCCGCCCTCAAGCTCGCGCTGCAGGATGCAGTGGACGTGGCCAGCATGGAGGAACGCCTCGCGCTCCTGCGCGCGCACCCGGAACTGGCGGGCAAGGCGGCGATTGCGGGCGAGCTGACCGCGGAATCGACAGGCGAACAGGCCGCCTCGGGCCTGAACCTGTGCAGCCCTGATGAGTACGCGCGGCTGCATCAGCTCAACTCGGAATACAACGCGAAGTTCGGTTTCCCCTTCATCCTCGCGGTCAAGGGGCCGACCGGGCGCGGGCTCACGCGCACGGCCATCATCGAGACCTTCGCGCGGCGCCTGAAGAACACCCGTGCCGACGAGCTGGCCGAGGCCTTGCGCCAGGTGCACCGCATCGCCGAAATCCGCCTCAATGCCCTCCTTGGCATCATGCCGGAACTCGGCGCGCTGGTGATGGAGTGGTGCGACACCATCGGGTCCTGGAGCGATACCGAGCCCGGCCTCACCTGCGCCTACCTGACCCCGGCGCACTGCCGCACCGCGGCGCAAATCGCCAGCTGGATGCAGGAAGCCGGCATGGAGGCGCATATCGACGCGGTCGGCAACGTGGTCGGGCGCTACGCGGCAAACACCCCGAACGCGAAGACCCTGATGACCGGCTCGCACTACGACACCGTGCGCAATGGCGGCAAGTACGACGGCCGCCTCGGCATCCTGCTGCCGGTTGCCATCGTACGGCACCTGCATGCACGCGGCGAGCGCCTGCCCTTCCATCTCGAGGTGGTCGGTTTCGCGGAAGAGGAAGGCGTGCGCTTTCGCAGTACGTTTTTAGGCAGCAGCGCCATTTGCGGCCGTTTCAACCCGGCGCTGCTCGACACCGTCGATGAGGCGGGTACGACGATGCGCGCGGCCATGGTGCAGGCCGGCCATGATCCGGAGGCCATTGCGGCGCTGGCCCGCCGCCCCGAAGACCTGCTCGGCTTCGTCGAAGTGCATATCGAACAGGGACCGGTGCTGCTTGAACGCGGCCTGCCGGTGGGCGTGGTGACGGCCATTGCCGGCAGCTCTCGCTACCTTGTCGAATTGACGGGCGTGGCCAGCCATGCCGGCACGACGCCGATGGGCATGCGGCGCGACGCCGCCGCCGCAGCAGCCGAAGTTGTGCTGCTGGTCGAGGGGCGCTGCAGCGGCGTCGCCTCGCTGGTCGGCACCGTCGGCCAACTGGAAGTCCCAGGCAGCTCGGTGAACGTGATCCCCGGCACCTGCAAACTGTCGCTCGACATCCGCGCTGCCGACGACGCCGTGCGCCTCGCGGCCGTGGACGACATCCTGGCCGGGATCAGCGCCATTTGCGCGCGGCGCGGCATCGAGGAAAAGCTGTGGAAGATCGTGGAGGCCGAGGCGGCGCCCTGCTCGCCCTGCCTGATGGACCTGTTTGGTGCTGCCGTGGAACGCCAGGGCGTGCCGCGTTTCGACCTGCTGTCCGGCGCCGGCCACGACGCGATGCAGATGGCGCAGATGACCGACGTCGCCATGCTGTTCACCCGCTGCGGCAACGGCGGCATCAGCCACAACCCGCTGGAAACGATGACGGCCGACGATGCCGAGCTGGCGGCGCAGGTGCTGCTCGACTTCTTCCGTCACCTGGCCGAACGCCCGGCCTTACCCTGAAGCAGCGAACACTGCCATGATCGCATTACGCCAGGCCACGCTTGAAGACATCGCGCTGCTCTGGGACCTGCGCACGCGCGCGGTCGCACACGGCTGCCCCGCGCATTACACGCCAGAGGTGCTGGCGGTCTGGCTGGCGTCGCCGGCACCGGCCTCTCTGGGACGGCACATCGAGCACGGCGGCGGCCTGGTGGCCGTCGAGGACGACGCGATCATTGGTTATGCCGTGCTCGATCCCTTGAGCGGCGAAGTGGACGCCGCCTTTGTCGACCCGGCCTGCCAAGGCCGTGGTATCGGCCGGGTCCTGCTCGACACGCTCGAGGCGAACGCCCGTGCAGGGGGCATCGAACGCCTGTTCCTGTCGGCGTCGCTGAACGCCCTTCCCTTCTACCAGCGCGCCGGCTTTGTTGCCCTGCGCGAGGAGCTGTACCCGCACCGCTCCGGCATCGGCATTCCTTCGGTCTTCATGGAGAAAGTCCTCGGTTGAGGATCAGGGCTTGGGTGCCGGCGCCACCGCGCGATGCCTCAGCACCAGCGCAATGCCACCCAGGATCGCAATCGAGGCCACCAGCAGCCGCAGGGTGACGGCTTCGCCCAGCCACAGGACAGCGCCGAGCGCGGCCAGCGGCGGCACCGATAACTGCACGGTCGCCGCCCGCATCGCAGTCAAGCCGCGCAGCGCGGTATACCAGAGCGCATAGCCGACGCCCGAGGTCAGGGCGCCGGAGACGACGGCAAGCAGGATGCCCCTGCCATCGGCACGCGCCACGCCGGCGAAGGGCAGCCAGAGCACCAGGGCGAACGGAGTGGCGCAGAGAAAATTGACGGCAGTGACGCCCAGCGGGTCGGCGGCGCCGCGTCCGCGCAGCGAATACACACCCCAGGCCGCGCCGGCGGCCACCATCAGCAGCGTGCCGGCCAGCGGCGGCGCGGCGACGCCCGGCAATACGAGGTAGACGAGGCCGGCGCCGGCGATGGCCAGCCCGATCCAGCCGGGCAGCGGGAAGCGCTCACCGCGATGCAGCCCCACGCCGAACATCGTCAGCTGGACGGCGCCGAACAGCACCAGGGCGCCGCTGCCCGCCGGCAGGCTGACATAGGCGAACGAGAAAAAGGCGACGTAGGCGAACAGCATCGCAGCCGACCACCAGTCGCTGGGCACGGCCGGGCGTCCGCCGCGCCGCATGCGGACAATCAGCGCCAGCGCCAGCGCGCCGGCCACCACCCGCACCGCGCCAAAGCTGGCCGGGTCGATGCCGCCCTGCTGCAGGGCGAGCCGGCACAGCAGCGAATTGGCGGCAAACGCAAGCATTGCCGCCGCCGTGAAGGCCAGCGTCACGAGCGGACGAGGGCTGGCGGCGGCGTCACGCATGGCTCTCCAGTCAATCGAACTCGGGCGGCGGCTGGCGCTTCGCGCTGGCACGGCTCCTGAGCCAGTCGCGGCCGCCCCGGTCGAGCGCGCGCTCGATCACGGCCGGCGGCAGGCTGTACACCGTTGCCCAGGTGGCGCGGCCATCGGCGGCATTCGACGGGAAGCTGCTCGTTTCGATCGGCCAATTGTATTTGCGTTTCAAGGTGCGGACGATGGCGGCCAGGGTGACGCGGCCGCGCAACGGCTCGGTGCCGGTCTGGTCTTCGTTCGACAGCAGCACGGCCAGCACGGCGCCGCGCGCGGTGAGCGGGCCGGGATAGGTAGGGGTTTTGCTCGGCATGCAGCCATTTTAGCTGCGTTTCCGCGTGCCCATTGTTTCAGTCGGCGACCCGTGCCCGCTCCAGCATGGCGTGCAGCAGCACATTGCAGCCGGCCTCCAGGTGCGCCGGCTGCGCGTCCTCGATCTCGTTGTGGCTGATGCCATCCTTGCAGGGCACGAAGATCATGCCCGACGGTGCGACGCGCGCAGTGTAGATCGCGTCGTGGCCAGCGCCGGAAACGACGTCCATCGTCGAGTAGCCCAGCTTGTCGGTTGCGGCGCGCACGGCGTTCACGCAGTCGGGATGGAAGGGGCATGGCGGATAGTAGGACACGCGTTCGACCTCGATGCCCAGGCCCGTCTCGGCGCGCGTCTTCGCGACAAAGGCCAGCATCTCCTCGTGCATGGTGTTGAGCAGCTCCTCGTTCACGTTGCGCAGGTCGATGCTGAACTTGACCTGGCCGGGAATGACGTTGCGGCTGTTCGGGAATACCTGCACCATGCCGACCGTGCCGCGTCCGTAGGGCGGGTAGCGGTTCGCGATCGCCACGGTTTCCTGCATGATGGTGGTGGCCACCTGCAGCGCGTCGCGGCGCAGGCCCATTGGCGTCGGGCCCGCGTGCGCTTCCATGCCGCTGACGATGCAGTCGTACCAGGACAGGCCCATCACTGCCGGCACCACGCCGATCACCTTGTCGGCGTCTTCCAGCACCGGGCCCTGCTCGATGTGGGTCTCGAAATAGGCCCCGATCGGGTGCTGGCCGGGCTCTTCCTCGCCGAGGTAACCGATGCGCTCCAGTTCTTCGCGCACGGTTTTACCGTCGACATCCTTCGCTGCATACGCGGTCTCGAGGCTGAAGGCGCCGCAGAACACGCCGGAACCCATCATCACCGGCACGAAACGCGAGCCTTCCTCATTGGTCCAGAACGCCACTTCAATCGGCGCTTCGGTGGCGATGCCGTGCTCGTTCAGGGTGCGCACGACTTCCAGGCCGGCCAGCACGCCGTAGTTGCCGTCGAACTTGCCGCCGGTCGGCTGGGTGTCGATATGGCTGCCGGTGACGATCGGCGGCAGGCTGTTGTCGCGGCCGGCGCGGCGCATGAAGACGTTGCCGATCTTGTCGACGGTGACGGACATGCCGGCTTGCTCGGCCCAGCGCACGATCAGGTCCCGGCCCTGGCGATCGAGGTCGGTCAGCGTGAGGCGTTTGACGCCGCCCTTTTCGGTGGCGCCGATTTGCGCCAGTTCCATCAGGGAGTCCCACAGGCGTTGGCCGTTGATGCGCAGGGTGTCGGGCATGGTTGTTTTCCGGTGCAGGGTGATGGTTACGCCGTTTGGACAGCAAAGGCCGGGCGGTCGATGTGGCGGCCGGCGCCCTCTTCGGCGCGCAGATCGCCGCGCTCGAAAACCAGTTTGCCGGCGGCGACCGTGTGCGTCGGGATCCCGCGCACGGTGCGGCCCTCGAAGACGTTGAAGCCGCCTTTCGCGAACTGGGTCTTGCTGGAAATCGTGCGCGAGCCGTTCGGGTCCCAGACGACGATGTCGGCGTCGGCCCCGATGGCGATCACGCCCTTGCGCGGGTACATGTTAAAGATCTGGGCGGCGTTGGTCGAGGTGACGCGCACGAATTCCGACGGCGTCAACAGCCCGCTATTCACGCCGCCATCCCAGACCACGGCCATGCGTTCCTCGACACCGCCGCAGCCGTTCGGGATGCGCGTGAAGTTGTCCTTGCCGGCCGCCTTCTGCTCGGCGCAGAAGGTGCAGTGGTCAGTGGCGGTGGTGTGCAGGTTCCCGCCGCGCAGGCCCTGCCATAGCGCCTGCTGGTGGTGCTTGCTGCGAAACGGCGGGCTCATGACGTGGCCGCGCGCAAAATCCTCGTCCTCGCTCGCATACACGCTGTCGTCGATCACGAGGTGTCCCGCCAGCGCTTCACCATACACGCGCTGTCCCTTTGCGCGGGCGCGGGCGATGGCGTCCAGCGACTCGGCGCAGGACACGTGGACGATGTAGACCGGGGTACCCAGCACGCTGGCAATCGCAATCGCCCGGTTGGCCGCTTCCGCTTCCACTTCAGGCGGGCGCGACAGCGGATGCGCTTTCGCCCCGGTCACCCCTCGGCGCAGGAGGTCCTGCTGCAATTGATAGACCAGCTCGCCGTTCTCGGCGTGCACGGTCGGGATCGCGCCCAGTTCCAGCGCGCGGCTGAAGCTTTTTACCAGGGTTTCGTCGTCGGCCATGATGGCGTTTTTATAGGCCATGAAATGCTTGAAACTGTTCACGCCATGCTCGCGCACGAGGGTGCCCATCTCGGCATGCACCGACTCGTCCCACCAGGTCACGGCGACGTGGAAGGTATAGTCGCCGGCCGACTTGCGCGCCCAGCCGCGCCAGGTGCCGTAGGCGTCCACCAGCGACTGCTTCGGGTCGGGGATCACGAAGTCCATGATGGTCGTGGTGCCGCCCGCCAGGCCGGCCGCGGTGCCGGTGAAGAAGTCGTCCGCGGTGACGGTGCCCATGAAGGGCAGCTGCATGTGGGTGTGGGTGTCGATCCCGCCCGGCATCACGTACTGCCCGCGGGCGTCGATGACGACCGCGTTGGGCGGCGCCTCCAGGTTGTCGTCGACGGCGACGATCTTGTCGCCGAAACAGAGCACGTCGCCGCGGAAGGCGCGGTCGGCGTTCACGATGGTGCCGCCGCGGATGAGCGTCGTCATGGGTTCTCCAGAGGTTTTAGGAATGAGCAGCGGGCTGGAGCGCCGGCAGCGCCCGCCCCTTCATCATCAGCCCGTACACGACGCCGGAAATGAGCACGCCGACGAACCAGGCATAGGTGTAAATGGTCTTGAAGGTCTCGCCCACGCCCGGGAACGCCGCCGGGAAGGCCGCGTTCAGGAAGCCCGGGATGTTCGGCGCCACACCCAGCACGAAAGCGACGATCGCCGCCACGTTCCAGCCGCTGCCGTACGAATAAATGCCGCCATGCCGGTACAGCTGGTCGACGTCGAGCGTCGTCTTGCGGATGAAGTAGTAGTCGATGATCATGATGCCGGCAATGGGCCCGAGCAGCGCCGAGTAGCCGATCAGCCAGGTGAAGATATAGCCCTGGGTCGTCTCGAGGATCTTCCACGGCATCATGACGAGTGCGATGCCGGCCGTCAGGTAGCCGCCGGCGCGGTAGCTGATGCTTTTCGGGGCCAGCGCCGAAAAATCGTAGGCCGGGCCGACCAGGTTGGCCGCCAGGTTGACGCTGACGGTATCGATCAGGAGCACGATCAGGGCGACCAGCACCGCGATGCCGGTCATGCGGCTGGCGACGTCGACCGGGTCCCACAGCGCCTTGCCGTACAGGACCACGGTGGCCGAGGTAACGATCACGGCCAGCGCCGCCAGCAAGCCCATCGGTGCCGGCAGGCCGATGGTCTGGCCGATGACCTGGTCGCGCTGGGTCTTCGCAAAACGCGTGAAGTCGGGAATGTTCAGCGCCAGCGTGGCCCAGAAACCGACCATGGCGGTCAGCGAAGGCCAGAAGGTGCTCCAGAACTGGCCCGCCTTCTTGCCGCCTTCGACGAATTGCGAAGGCTGGTCGAGCAGCGGGCCGAAGCCGCCCACCTTGTTGTATACCCAGCCGAGCAGCACGAAGCAGATTGCGATTTTCAGCGGCGCGGTCCAGGTCTCGAGTTTGCGGATCGATTCCATGCCGTGCACGATGAAATAGAACTGGATCGTCCAGAACCCGAGGAAACAGAGCAGCTGCCCGAGGTTGATCCCGAGGCCCGCGATCGGCTCCCCGCCCACCGGTTGCCCGGCCATCACGCCCAGCAGCGTGTAGATCATGCTGCCGCCAAACCAGGTCTGGATGCCGTACCAGCCGCAGGCGACGATGGCGCGCATCAGGGCCGGCAGCTTGGCGCCGGAGGTGCCGAACGAGGAACGCGCCAGCACCGCATACGGAATGCCGTACTTGGTGCCGGCGTGCCCGATCAGCAGCATCGGCAGCAGCACGATGGCGTTCGCCAGGAACACCGTCCACACCGCCTGCCAGCCGGACATGCCGCCTTCGATCAGGCTGGCCGAGAGCGTATAGGCGGGGATGCACATCACCATGCCGACCCAGAGCGCGGCGAAGTGGTACCAGCGCCAGGTGCGCTGGGCGGCGCTGGTGGGCGCCAGGTCGTGGTTCCAAAGATCGTTGCTGGCAGCGCGGTGTTCCGTCACAGTGGGCCTCTCCAGTCGGGTTGCAGACGCAACCCAGTGTAGCGCAAACGTATTGACAAGCGTGGGTGAATCAGACGGGTAGCTCGGCCGCTGTCGTGGCAATGGCGGTGGCAGGGGCAGTGGCAACCTCGGCCACCGGCTCCGCGACGAATCCGGCTGCCGGCACCTCGGCACGGGGATTGCGCGGGTCCTGCGTCCAGTTCATGGTCGGCTTGCCGGTTTCCTGCGGCACCATCGTGATGCAGGCCTCGACCGGGCAGGTGATTTCGCACAGGTTGCAGCCGACGCATTCGTCACGGATCACCTCATACCGTCGCCCGCCCTTGTCGCCAATCAGCTGGGCGATAGCCTGGTGCGAGGTATCCTCGCAGGCGATGAAGCATTTGCCGCAGCCGATGCACTTGTCCTGGTCGATATGCGCAATCGTCTGGAAGTTCATGTCCAGGTATTTCCAGTCGGTCGTATTCGGCACAGCCTTGCGCGAGAACGCGGGGATGTTCGCGTAGCCCTTTTCGTCCATCCAGCGCGACAGGCCATCCTTCATCTCCTCGACGATCCGGAAGCCATGCAGCATCGCCGCCGTGCACACCTGCACCGACCCGGCGCCGAGCGCAATGAACTCGGCCGCATCGCGCCAGTTGCCGATGCCGCCGATGCCGGAGATCGGCAGCCTGCTGGTCGCCGGATCGCGCGCGATCTCGGCCACCATGTTCAGCGCAATCGGCTTCACCGCCGAGCCGCAATAGCCGCCGTGGGTGCTGGCGCCACCGACGACCGGGAAGGCAATCATGCGGTCGAGGTCGAGGTGGGTGATGGAATTGACGGTGTTGATCAGGGACACCGCATCGGCCCCGCCGGCCAGCGCCGCGCGCGCGGGTGCGCGCACATCGGTAATGTTCGGCGTGAGCTTGACGATGACCGGCAGGTGCGTGTGCTTCTTGCACCAGCTTGTGACCATCTGCACGTACTCCGGCACCTGCCCGACCGCTGCGCCCATGCCGCGTTCCGGCATGCCGTGCGGGCAGCCGAAATTGAGTTCGATGCCGTCGGCGCCGGTGGCTTCCACCAGCGGCAGGATCGCCGCCCACGGCGCTTCCTCGCAGGGCAGCATGAGCGACACAATCATCGCGCGGTCCGGCCAGGCCTTTTTCACGGCCGTGATCTCGCGCAGGTTGATCTCCAGGCTGCGGTCGGTGATCAGCTCGATGTTATTGAAACCGATGACTTCGCGGTTCTTGCCGTAATGGGCCGAATAGCGCGACGAGACGTTGACCGCCGGCGGGTCTTCGCCGAGGGTCTTCCACACCACGCCGCCCCAGCCCGCCTCGAACGCGCGCACGACGTTATAGGCCTTGTCGGTCGGCGGGGCCGAAGCCAGCCAGAATGGATTCGGAGAACGGATGCCGCAAAAATCGATGCTCAGGTCGGCCATGCTGCCTCCGCTGCAAAGTTGTGGTTGACCAGCGCGTTGTGGATGGCCAGTGCGGCCAGCTTGCCGTGCTGGACGGCTTGCACCGTCAGGTCCTGGCCGAGCGAGACGCAGTCGCCGCCAGCGTAGATGCCCGCTACTTTCGTCCGCAGCCCAGCGTCGACGGCGATCCGCTCGCCGCCCTGCCACAGGCCCTGGGCGATTTCGTCGGCTTCCGGGGGCGCCTCCATCGCTTGGCCGATCGCCTTGAACACGGCGTCGGCCGCGATGTCGATAAAGGCGCCGGTGCGCGCCAGGCGGCCGTCATCCATGCGGGTCTCCTCGAAGCGCATGCCGACCACGCGGCCATCCTCGCCCAGCAGCACGGCCAAAGGCGACGCCCAGGTGCGGATGCGCACGCCGTTGAGCTTGGCGATCTCGATTTCGTGGCCGGTCGCGCTCATGGCGTCGAAGCCGCGGCGGTAGACCAGCGTGACCTCGTCGGCGCCCAGGCGCTTGATCTGCACCGCCATGTCGATGGCGGTATTGCCCGCCCCGATGATGACCGCGCGGCGCGGCACCGGCAGGGTCGATAGGTCGCTTGCCTGGCGCAGCGCGGCGATATAGTCGGTGGCCGCCAGCAGGCCCGGGGCGTCTTCGCCCACCAGGCCCAGCCGGCGGCTGGCGCCCAGGCCGAGGCCGAGGAAGACGGCGTCGAAGCGCGCGTGCAGGTCGCTCAGCTGGAGGTTGTCGCCCAGCGCCTGGCCGTACTGGATGTCGATGCCGCCGATGGACAGCAGGAAGTCGACCTCCTGCTGGGCGAATTGCCCGGGCAGCTTGTACTTGGCGATGCCGTATTCGTTCAGGCCGCCCGCTTTCGGCCTGGATTCGAACACGACCACGTCGTGCCCGAGCATGGCCAGCCGGTGCGCGCAGGACAGGCCGGCCGGACCGGCGCCGACGACGGCTATGATCTTGCCGGTGGCGGGGCCACGGGCGAACGGGTGGCCATCAAAGCTTGCGTTGTCGATCGCATGGCGCTGCAGCAGGCCGATCTTCACCGGCTCGCGCTCAACGGCATTGTTGCGCACGCAGGCGTCTTCGCACAGGATCTCGGTCGGGCAGACGCGCGCGCAGCTGCCGCCGAAAATGTTCTGCTTGAGGATGCCGATGGCGGCGCCGTTGATGTTCTGGTCGTGGATGTTGCGGATGAAGCTGGCGACGTCGATGCCGGTCGGGCAGGCTCGCATGCAGGGGGCGTCGTAACAATACAGGCAGCGCGCCGCTTCGATGGCCGCCTGGCGCGCTGTCAGCGGTGGCGCCAGGTCCTTGAACTGCGCCGCGAGCGTGCCGTGCGAATCGGCGGCCGGCGGCAGGTGCTGGAGAGTCTCGATCATGTGCATCCCTGGTTTTTGTTGGAGTGCTGGTGTTCGACTGCTTCGTTACCTGTTGCTGTTGCTGCTACCTTTCTGCCAAAACCGTGGCCCTACTTCATTTGCGGAAACGCGAACTCCACGCCGGCGCTGGCCGTATTCGGCCAGCGCTGCATCACCGCCTTGTGCCGCGTATAAAAGCGCACGCCTTCCGGCCCGTAGGCATGGTGGTCGCCGAACATGCTGCGCTTCCAGCCGCCGAAGCTGTTGAAGGCCATCGGCACCGGCAGCGGCACGTTCACGCCCACCATGCCCACCTGGATCTGGCGCACGAATTCGCGCGCCACGCCGCCGTCGCGGGTGAACACGGCGACGCCGTTGCCGTACTCGTTGGCATTGATCAGTTCGACCGCGCTGCCCACATCCGGCAGGCGCACCACGCACAGCACCGGCCCGAAGATCTCTTCCTGGTAGATGCTCATCGACGGCAGCACATGGTCGAACAGCGTGCCGCCGATGAAAAAGCCGTTCTCGCGGCCTTCGACCTTGTAATTGCGGCCGTCGACGACCAGGGTCGCGCCCTGCTCCACGCCCTCGCCGATCAGGCGCTCGATGCGCTGGCGGGCGGCCTGCGTCACCACCGGGCCCATCTCCGCGCCCTCGCTCATGCCGTCGGCAATCTTCAGCCTGGCCGTGCGTTCGGCCAGGCTCGCTACCAGCTTGTCGCCGGCATCGCCGATGGCCACGGCCACCGAGATCGCCATGCAGCGCTCGCCGGCGGAACCATAGGCCGCGCCGATGAGCGCATCGACTGCCATCTCCATGTCGGCGTCGGGCATCACGACCATGTGGTTCTTGGCCCCGCCCAGAGCCTGCACCCGCTTGCCGTTGGCGCTGCCGCGGGCGTAGATATACTCGGCGATTGGCGTCGAGCCGACAAAGCTGATTGCCTGCACCTCGCGGTTATCCAGCAGCGCGTCGACGGCCGTCTTGTCGCCCTGGACCACGTTGAACACACCGTCCGGCAACCCGGCTTCCTTCAGCAGGCGCGCATGCAGCAGCGACGGCGACGGGTCGCGTTCGGACGGTTTCAGCACAAACGTGTTGCCGCAGGCGATGGCGACCGGGAACATCCACATCGGCACCATCACCGGGAAGTTGAACGGCGTGATGCCCGCCACCACGCCCAGCGGCTGGCGCATCGACCAGGCATCGATGCCGCGCGCGATCTGGTCGGTGAACTCGCCCTTGAGCATCTGCGGGATGCCGCAGGCGAACTCGACGACCTCGATGCCGCGCGCCACTTCGCCTTGCGCGTCGCTGAAGGTCTTGCCGTGCTCGCGCGTGATGAGCGCGGCGAATTCGTCGGTGTGCTGCTGGCACAGCTGCAGGTACTTGAACAGGATGCGCGCGCGCGCCAGCGGCGGCGTGGCCGACCAGGCCGGGAAGGCTGCGCTTGCTGCGAATACGGCGGCGTTGACTTCGTCGACGCTGGCGAGCGTGACGCGCGCGCAGGGCTCGCCCAGCGCCGGGTTGAAGACGTCGGCGTAGCGTTTGCCCGCGGTGTCGACGACGTGGCCGCCGATGAAGTGGCCGATGATCTGAAGGTTGTCCATGCTGTGTCTCTTTAATCCAGGTTGTTCAGTACGCCAGTGAGCTTGCCGAACAGTTCGTCGATGTGCTGTTTCTCGAGGACGAGGGGCGGCGACAGGGCGATGATGTCGCCCGTGGTGCGGATCAGGATGCCCTCGGCAAACGCCTTTTTGAATGCCTGGTAGGCGCGCGCGCCCGGCTTGCCGGCAATCGGCTCGAGCTCGATCCCGGCGACCAGGCCGATCGTGCGCAGGTCGATCACGTGCGGCAGGCCCTTGAGCGAATGCACCGCGTCTTCCCAGTAGGGCTGGATCGCTTTCGCATGATCCAGGATCTGCTGCTCCTTGAACACCTCCAGGGTCGCCAGCGCGGCAGCGCAGGCCACCGGGTGGCCGGAATAGGTATAGCCGTGGAACAGCTCGATTCCCGCCGGCGCCTCCATGAAGGCGTCGTGGATGAAGCGCCTGGAAAACACGGCGCCCATCGGGATCACGCCGTTGGTCAGGCCCTTCGCGGTCGTCATCATGTCCGGCTCGACGTCGAAATAATCGGTGGCGAACGGCGTCGTCAGGCGCCCGAAGCCAGTGATCACCTCGTCGAAAATGAGCAGGATGCCGTGCTTGTCGCAGATCTCGCGCAGGCGCTTGAGGTAGCCTTTCGGCGGCACCAGCACGCCGGTGGATCCGGATACCGGCTCGATGATCACGGCAGCAATGGTGGACGCATCGTGCAGGGTGACGAGGCGTTCGAGTTCGTCCGCCAGTTCGACGCCGAAGTCCGGCTCGCCGCGCGAGAACGCGTTTTTCAGCAGGTCGTGCGTGTGCGGCAGGTGGTCCACGCCCGGCAGCAGCGGGCCGAAACTCTTGCGGTTGGGGCCGATGCCGCCCACCGACAGCCCGCCGAACCCCACGCCGTGATAGCCGCGCTCGCGCCCGATCAGGCGGGTCCGGCTGCCCTCGCCGCGCGCCTTGTGGTAGGCCAGCGCAATTTTGAGGGCGGTGTCGACCGCTTCGGAGCCGGAGTTCGTGTAGAACACGTGGCCGAACTTGTGGCCGGTGTAGTCCATCAACCTCTCGGCCAGGTCGAACGCGGCGGGATGGCCCATCTGGAAGGTCGGTGCAAAGTCGAGCTGCCCGATCATCTCGCGCACCGCGCCCACGATCTTCGGCTGCCCATGTCCGCAGGGCACGCACCACAGGCCGGCGGTGCCGTCGAGGACCTGGTTGCCGTCCACGTCCTTGTAGTACATGCCTTCGGCCGACACCAGCAGGCGCGGATTGGCCTTGAAGTCGCGGTTGTTCGTGAAAGGCATCCAGAAGGCAGACATCGACTGGGGTCTGGACTCGTTCATGCGGACTCTCCCTTGTTTGCACCCATGTTTGGACCGAAGGCTTTCCTGGCAATGTGCGCGTCCACGCCCCGAATGTAAAGCGAGGCGAAGCCGGACCCGGCGGGACACTTTGCCATGCGTTGCAAAAATGCAAAAGACGTCTGCCGATCCGGTAATATAAACGCACGCCGTGATGCCGTCATATCATTTTGCGTATATGCGAAGTCAACAGCGGTAAATGGACAATGCTAAAGCACTCGGTTAGCTACCAGTGCGAGAGTGCCAACACCTTTGATCTAACGCAAACTCAGCCATCGGGGCACGATGAGCCTGATGCTGACGGAGACCACCATGCCTGATTCGTTGCCGCCCATCCTGCATACCCCGCGCCTGAGCTTGCGTCCACTGGCGGAGGGCGACGGCCCTGCCCTGTTCGCGATCTTTTCCGATCCCGCGGTCGTACGTTACTGGTCGCGCAGCGCCTGGACCGAGATGGCACAGGCCGAGGACATGCTGGCCGCCGCTGCCGCCGGGTATGCCGACGGTAGCGGCCTGCGCTATGGCATCGTGGTGACTGCCAATGGTGAGCTCGTCGGCGTGGCCAGCCTGTTCGCCTTCGACCACGGCAACCGCCGCTGCGACCTCGGCTATGTACTCGGGAGCAGGCATTGGGGACAGGGTTATGCTACCGAGGCGCTCGTGCCGGTGCTCGACCATGCTTTCGGCGCGCTCGGCATGAACCGGATCGAGGCCGACATCGATCCGCGCAACATCGGATCGCGCCAGGTGCTGGAAAAGCTGTCATTCCGACGTGAAGGATTCATGCCGGAACGCTGGATCGTGCACGGTGAAACGGCGGACACCGAATTTTACGGACTGCTCAAGCGTTATTGGGAGGAGCGCGCAGCAAGCCGTTCGTCGGCTGGCGCTGCCGGTTAGCCCATGAAATGCGCGCTTCGTCGCAGTACGCTCGCGTCAGCTGCCAGGTGGGCCTAAAGTAGCCTCATCGACATACCCACCTGAGGAGCACGCATGAAAACCACGACCTTCCAATCCTTCGCCGCCGAGCTTGAGGACGCTGCCCAGGCCTGCCTGCGTACCCTGCGCGGTGGCCTGCGCACCTTCTCGGCGCTGCCATGGCCGGCCCGGCTGCTCGCTGCCGTGCTGGTGGCCTGCGCGATCACCGTGATTCCGCTGGCGCTGATGCTGTTCGCCACCTTCCTCGCCATCAAGTACGCGGTGCTGGCGATTAACAAAGACAAGACCACCCCGCTCGGAGACTGAACGTGCAGGCAAGCCAGATCAACCGGACGCTCGACTCCTTGCGTGAAGTTCTCAAGGAGGTCGGCAAGCTGTGGTGGGCCTTTTTCGACTGGGTCGCCGTGGTCGACTGGCGCAAGCTGGCCGTTACGTGGCTTCTGGCGTTCGTCTTCCTCGGCATGTTGAATACACCAGAGCCCGCGGTCTGGTATTTCTTTCTCTCTTTCGGCATCAAGGTGCTGGCCGGCGGCAAGCGCCGCGCCGACCTGGTGGCACGCGACGCCACCCTGAAAGCCGACGTCGCCACCCTCGAGCGACGCCTGACCGAAGCGCAGATGGCCGCGCTGCAGGCCCAGGTCGAGCCCCACTTCCTGTTCAACACGCTGGCCCTGATCGGCCGCCTGATCGAAACCGATCCACCCGAGGCGGCCAGGGTGCACGCGCACCTGATCGCCTACCTGCGCTCGGCGCTGCCGCAGATGCGCGCCTCCGGTGGCGCCACGCTCGGCAAGCAGCTCGAACTGTCACGCGCCTATCTTGCCATCATGCAGGCCCGCATGAAGGAGCGCCTGGCGGTGCGCTTCGAGGTGCCGGACTTCCTCGGCAGCTCCCCCTTCCCGCCAATGATGCTGCAGACCCTGATCGAGAACGCCATCAAGCACGGGCTCGAACCGAAAATCGAGGGCGGCACCATCACGGTCCGCGCCCGCGTCGACGGCGCCACGCTCGTCGTGGACGTGTGCGACGACGGCGTCGGCATCAATCTCCATGCGGACGAAGGCGTCGGCCTGGCGAATATCCGCGAACGCCTGCAGCTGCTGTACGGCACCCAGGCTGAACTAGTCATCGAAGCGCCGCCCGGCGGCGGCGCCTGCGCCTCGGTGCGCATTCCCTACAAGATGATGGAGGACGCGTAATGGCCGTGACCGCCCTGATCGCCGACGACGAGGCGCCGATGCGCGAACAGCTGCGCGCGCGCCTGCTTGAGGTCTGGCCCGCGCTCGATGTCGTCGCAGTGGCCTCGAACGGCATCGAAGCGGTGGAACTGGCCGCGCGCCACCGGCCGCAGATCGCCTTCCTCGACATCCGCATGCCCGGCATGGGCGGCATCGAAGCCGCGCGCCAGCTCTACAACCGCTGCCACATCGTGTTCGCCACCGCCTACGACCAGTACGCGGTCGACGCCTTCGAGGGTGGCGCGATCGACTACCTGCTGAAACCCGTGACCGCCGAGCGCCTGGCAACCACCTGCGAACGCCTGCGCCGCCGCCTGCCGCAGGCGCCCCAGGACATCGGCGCCCAGCTCGCGCAACTGGGCAGCCTGCTGCAGCAAGGCACGGCCCCCAAACGCAACTACCTGCGCTGGATCCAGGCCCAGGTGGGCGGCAGCCTGCGCATGGTGAGCACGCGCGAGATCCTGTTTTTCCAGTCCGACGAAAAGTACACGCGGGTGCAGACGGCAACTGCGGAACTCCTGATCCGCAAGACGCTCAAAGAACTGGCGGACGAGCTCGACCCCGACGAATTCTGGCGCATCCACCGCTCGACCCTGGTGCGGGTCGACGCCATTGCCGAGGTCTCGCGCGATATCCGCGGGCGGCAGATGCTCAGGGTGCGCAATTACCCTCATGAGCTGGAGGTGAGCCGGAACCATTCGCACCTGTTCCAGCAGATGTGAACAGACAGCCGAATCGCTGAAAGGAAAAAGTCATGTCACGCGCCATGCTTTTCGAAATCCACGCCTCGAATCCGCAGTCGCTGATCGATTTCTATA
The DNA here is from genome assembly GCF_042655085.1 of Massilia niabensis. Lineage (NCBI taxonomy): Bacteria > Pseudomonadati > Pseudomonadota > Betaproteobacteria > Burkholderiales > Oxalobacteraceae > Massilia > Massilia niabensis. Next base: position 208,489 of record NZ_JBHSMU010000003.1, read on the forward strand.
GCAATCTCTTCGGCTGGTCGTTCAGCAAATTTCCCGTCGGCGAATACTGGACGATTAATACCGGGCCGGACAGTCAGCCCGGCATCAACGGCGGCCTGCTGCCGCGCCCCGCGCCGGCGCCTGGGCCGATGGCGTCGCCGAATGCGTTTGTGATTACGGTCGATGTCGACAACCTCAATGCGTCGATGACCAAGGTGCAGGGTGGCGGGGGCATGCTGTGTGTGCCGAAGATGGCGATTCCGGGGATTGGGTGGCTTGCCTACTTCAAGGACCCGGATGGGAATATATTTGGGATGATGCAGATGGATGCGAGCGCGGCTTAAGGCGATGCAGACCAGGTGAAATCGCATTGTCGTGCGCTCGACTAGCTTACTCTTGCGAGGGTATGCGTAACGCGTATGCTCTGCACTAAATACGCTTCAGCAAAGCTTAGGACGGATGGGCTCCCCTATTTCCTTCTCGATCTCAGCTACTTTTATTGCCTGAGCGACTCTCATTGCAATTATCTGAATCAGAGCTGATGAGCCAATAACACACGGTATACCCCATGCAAAAATACTGAAAACTGGGAATACCTTCCTCAGGTTTAGTCCAGCGATCATGGACAAGATCAATAATAAAGATAAGACCGGCTCGACCCATTTAGGCGCCCCTGGAATAAAAAACGAGGTAGATAGATGTAGCGAACCCACGAGCTTTTCCCAGTCAAGAATACGTTCCCTCGCTTTATAGTACTTATTCACTGAGGGTGATTTTTTCTTCCAGCTTTCCTCAAAACTTCGCAGGCCCTTGAAGGCATTGGCAAAGAATAATAAAAGCGCGAATGCAGCAATGGAGGATTTCGTGACCAGCCCGACTTCTCTCATCCAGAAAATTGGCAAAAACAGGCATAGCATCATCCATACTAACGAAAGCCCAAACATTGCGAGAAATATAAGTCTTCGAATTAAGCTCTCGCCAGACGCGACGAAGGCCGACAGTTGCGCGACGAAGATGATCGTGGCTGCGAACCCGGAAAATTGCAGGAAATTGACACTCTCGTGCGATCCGACCAATTTCGAGACGATAGCCCACCCAAAGGCACTTCCTGCACACAGTAGAAAAAAGGACATAAACAGAGCGCTGTAATTTGTCTTTCCCATTTTTATCGTGCCCATTTAGCGACACTCTCCTTGACGTTGAAACTCTCGTCGATCGTATCAACAAGCATCGCCGCGCCTATAAAGCCCACTACCACAATTAAAGCCAAAATCGCTATTGGAAGGGCGCCTGCCACGAGCGCTGAGAGACCTGCGACACCAACCGCGGCGATAGCACTACCAATTGCCGCAGTCGCTCCGGCCTTGATAATTGAGACACCTGCTCGCCCTAGAAATTCGGAAAGATCCCGACTTCCTTTTTCGTAAAAATATACTGCATTAACGTCGACAATTAAATCAATCACCGTTCCGATTGCCTGAATCTTCATTCCTTTGCTGAAGTTTTCTGCGCTCGTAATCATAATACGCTTGAAGCCACCATAACCAGCTTTTCCGGTCTTTCCAAAACCGCCGTCAACAAATGCGCTCCTACCGGAGCCAAGCGGGACATTGATATGAGTAGGCTTCAGTTTGGCAACCTTGCCCCGAATTTTTCCCAAGACATCAGATGCCAGATATCCTTTCAAGGCGACTCGATATTTCCCTTTTATTTTCTTTTCGATATGCACGCTCACAGGGCACTGGAACTAACGACTTTTTTTGTCCCATGACGACCATGAGCGGTTCGGGTTTTGTTTTCGGGTCGCCTCCGTAGGTTGTGGTGTCGAGCTGATCGATTTGATAGGTTCCCAAAATCCGACCGTTCATCTTCAAAACAAGTGCATCTTTGAACTCCCGGCCTACCCAGACGTGACAGGGACTCCCATCCAGAAACTCGACTTTTCTGAGCAATTTTTTCAGAACCGGACAGTAGAAAGCGCTCCTGGATTCGACTGAGTAAAGTGCCCCGGGTTGCAAGCTGATGTGAAAGATGACGTCTCGGTGTTTTCGCAATACCACTCTTACATTGTCACTTGATCGCCAGCACTGCACAGTCTCACCGGGAAGATCAATGCAGACGTCTTGTACGGTTGCAGAAGCGGGTTTTTTTGTTGCAGTCGTAGCAGCCATCAATATTCCCCTCATTTGCGTCGAGGTTGTTTGGAACGAAACTGCCCCATGGGTACGTTCTTTAGCGTCGCTTTTCCGTCACCATCCAGGCTTACCTTTTTCTGGAGGCCATCTGAAAAATAAAATTCGATTGGCTCATCGGCTAGGACATTGCCGTCTGCGTCTACATACTCAATTTCAAGGTCACGCTTCATATTGAGTTCGGGAACTTTCATGGCGATGTCGGTGCTCGGCACGCTCACCGGTCCAGCTAATTCCTTCTTGCTCGCCTTGAACTCCACCTTCCCCGGCGCGTGCACTTCGATATTCCCACCCTCCAGCTTGATATACGCACCCTGCGCAGTCAGCAGCACATGCTTTTTCGTTGCCGAAATCGCCAACGTCTTGTTTACACTTGCCACGGTCACGGCCTTGTCAGCGCCCAACGAAGTCGTACCAGACTGACTCTGACTGCTCACCTTCCCGCTCGCCGCATGCAACTTGATGCCAAGCTCTTGGTTCGGCTTCGACTTGCTCCCCGCCTTCCCATAGGTGAACAGGCTGATGCCAGCGACAACCGCCGTGAATGCATTCCCCTGCGCTGCAAAATTGATGTCCTGCCCGGCAACGATGCTGCCGCTAAGCTCAGCAGACAGGACGGCATCGGCCGGGGTCGCGGCCACGATGCCGGCAGGGCTCGACAGTTGCAGGTGCGGTTCGCTGTATGCGGTCACCTGGCCCTGCCCGCCGCCGCTGTCGGTGCTCGCGACAACCTCAACGCTGTGGCCCATCTGCTTCAGGGCCACGAGCTCCGCTGGCGAAGGTTCATCCTTCAGAAGCGCATTGTGCTTCTGCGCCTGCGTAGCGATGTCAACCTGCAGTTGCCCGCTCTCCTCGATTTGAGACACGGCCTCGCGCGAGTCAAGCTGGCTGCCGCTGGCGCCGCTCCTCGCGTCCGATGACAGCAGCAGCCCCTGCCCCGCACGAATCGCTGCGCTGTCGGCGGTTTTCAGCTCCGCGCCAAAGCCGGCCGGATCCAGGCGCGCGTTGTCGCTCTGGTGACGCAGGTGTCCGAGGTTCAGTTCCGCCGCGCCGTCATGCGATTTCGCGTGGTGCTGCAGGGCGATGCGCGACTGGCCCGCGTTGTCGTCGAACACCAGTTGGCTGTACGCGCCGGCGCCGCTCTGGCTGTCCCCCATTGCCTGCGTCTTGATCCCTGACAGCACGGCCGGGTGCGCATGCCCGCCGCCCTCGCCGGGAAACCAGGGCGGCGCGTTGCCGGTCGCCGCGCAAGCGCCATGCGCATGCTGGTTATGTTGTGCATCCAGCTGCCCTCGCCCGTTGTACAGGCTGCCAATGACCACTGGCCGGTCGATATCGCCCTCCAGGAAATCGACCAGCACTTCCTGGCCCACACGCGGAACCATGTTGCTGCCCCAGTTCGCGCCGGCCACCGGCGTGGCGACGCGCACCCAGGTGCCGGCGGCGTCGTTGCCCGGTGCGCCGGTATGGCCATCCGGGAAGGGATGGCTCAAGCGGCTGTGGCTGGCAGCGCCGCGCTGCCAGTGGAACTGCACCTTGACCCGGTGATCGCGGTCGGTGTGGATCGTTGCGCCCGGCGGGCCGACGACGATCGCGGTCTGCTGGCCGCGCACGGTCGGGCGTGGATGCAGGATGCGTCCGTGCTCGTCGCTACCGCTGCTGCGGTAGGGCACGCGCGCCAGGATGGCGTCCACCCGGTTGCGGTACAGCGGGCGTTCGCCGCCAGTGTCGCGCGCGGGGGTCATTTCCGGTTCGCCGGCCGCCGCCTGCGCGATGCTGCCCTGCCCCAACAGTTCGCTCACGGCGCCGAGCATGTCGGCGCCCAGGTTGTTGTGCATCAGGTGTACCGCGCGCACGATGGCGAAAGTGCGGCCGTCGTCGCGGTCGGCCTCGTCGAACCGGGCATGGCCGTGGAGGGTAAAGGTCGTGCCGGGCGCGAAGCTGCGTACGGTTCCCGCTGCAACGTGCACCTGCGATGAGGCTTCCAGTGCCTCGATCTGGTTGGTGGCGATGCGCTCGCCCTGCACGCGGCCCTGCCAGGCATAGATGCCGGGCGTGTCGCGGCTGGTCAGTTGTGGCGCATTTCCGTTAGCATTAGCGTTGATGCCGGCGGCAGCCACCTGCCGCTGGCGCACGGTGCGGTAATCCCAGCTGCCGACCTCGATTGCGCTGGTTCGCACACGATATTCGGTGCGCCAGCGGTCGATGCTGTCGGCGCGCATGACCGCGCCTGGCCGGGTGAACGCGACCGCCGCCTGGACGTTCGGCTCGAATGCGCCGTTGTGGTCCGCGATCACCATGGTGTGGCCGCCCAGCGATGGGCTGTCCGGGTCGCCGCTGTGTTCAAAGAAATAGAACAGGCCTTCCTCGCACATCAGGCGCCGGGCAAACGCCAGGTCGCTTTCCTGATACTGGGTCGTGACGCTGCGGCGGGGGTAAACGGATTGGTCGGCAAGCTCGAACCGCCACTGCGGTGCAAGCCTGCCCTGCCCCGCGTAGCGCTTGAAGACGGCGTCGAGGATGTCGACGACGGTCATGTCCTGGAACACGCGGCTGTCCCGGCCGAGCGAAAGGAACGCGCTCCAGGGTTCGAGCGTAAGGACATAGCGCGCGAAGCCGCCGTTCGCGCCGGTCATCTCGGCTGCGGTAATGTAGCCGTGGAAGGGACGCCGCTGGTCGATGCTGGTGGCGGTGAGCAGTTGCAGCAGCGCCGGCTGGCCGACCAGGATCTTAAGTGGGAGATGCGCGTCCAGGCACAGGGCATCGATCCTGAAGCTGTAGCCGCCGCTGATGGCTTCTTCGCCACGCACGCATTCGACCAGCAGGTCTTCGCCCAGGGGTGTCGTCAGCCTGATCAGGCGGGTGTGCTGGGTAAAGCGGCTGAAGGCTCCGAGAAGACCGGCGACATTGCAGTACTCTGACATCCATCTCTCCCTGGGGCGTGACACCAACTCGACGTGAGGCGCAATGATGCTGCGCAGGTGCAACGAGAACCCAGCGATTACACGCCGGGATCGCAATCTTGCTCTTGAGGAAGATCACGCTGTTGCCGCCGAGAACGCAATGTCATCGGCACTGCATGCGAATCGGGAAAGATGGGAAGTATCGGTTCGGAATGGTCCGACGGGAGACGGCGGAATCCAAGATAGAAAGCGCTGCCACTTACTTACGTGTGCAGCGCTTTCTTTGATGGCGGGCGGCGCAGGCGCGTGCCTGGTCACGCTGCCCTGCCCTGATGCGACGGCTTACTTGTTCAGGTCCCAGTCACCGAACGCGTTCGGCAGCTGGGCGGCGGCCGTCGTCTCGTGGATGTCGCCCTTCAGGTTGGTCAGCACGACCGGCAGCGCGTTGCCGCCGAGTTCGAGGATGACCTGGCGGCAGGCGCCGCATGGCGCAATCGGGCCGTCGGTCTGGCCGATCACGACCAGCGCCGTGAAGTCGCCCGGCTTGTAACCGTGGGCAATCGCCGAGAAGAAGGCGGTGCGCTCGGCGCAATTGCACAAGCCGTAAGAAGCGTTTTCGACGTTACAGCCGCGGAAGATACGGCCATCCTTGCATTCGAGGGCTGCGCCGACCTGAAACTTGGAATATGGCGTATACGCCAGTTCACGCGCGGCGCGTGCTTCGTCGATCAGTTTTTCGTATTTCACGTGCTTCCTTATTCTGGACGGATGGTACGGTGGATCATCGGCGCGGCAGCTGGCTTTTCAAAACCGATCTGGTAGGCAGCCTGCACCTGGCGCACGGCCTGCGCGGCGGCCTCCGGCGTGCGGGCGTGGACCATTGCCAGCGGCTGGCCGACCTCGATCCTGTCGCCCAGTTCGACCAGGCCGGTGAGACCGACGGCGAAATCGATCGCATCCTGCGGACGCACGCGGCCGCCACCCAGCGCCACGACTGCCAGGCCAAGGCCACGGGTGTCGACGCTCGCTGCGTATCCGGCCTGCAAGCTTGGGGCCGGCACGATGACCGGCGCGGTCTCGAGGTAGGCGTCCGGCTTGTCCATCAGGTCGGCCGGGCCGCCCAGTGCGGCGACCATGCGCGCGAAGCGCTCGGCGGCTTCGCCGGAATCGAGGGCGGCCTGCAGCTTGGCGCGGGCTTCACCGTCGTTCGACGCCAGGCCCGAAATCACCAGCATCTCGGCGCACAGCGCCATCGTCACTTCGTGCAGGCGGCTTGGCCTCGACTTGCCGGTCAGGTAGTCGATCGCAACGCGCACCTCCACCGCATTGCCGGCCGCATGGCACAGCGACTCGTCCATGCCGGTCAGGATGGCGGAGGTGCGGGTGCCGGCGCCGTTGCCGACGCTGACGATGCTCTGCGCCAGTTCCAGCGATTTTTCCGGGGTCGGCATGAAGGCGCCGCTGCCAACTTTCACGTCCATCACCAGCGCGTCGAGGCCGGCCGAGAGCTTCTTCGAGAGGATCGAGCCGGTGATCATCGCCACCGATTCCACGGTCGCCGTGGTGTCACGGATGCTGTAGAAACGCTTGTCGGCCGGCGCCAGCTGGGCTGTCTGGCCGATGATGGCCACGCCGACTTCCTTGACGATCTTGCGGAACAGTTCAGGTTCGGGAACGGTGCTGTAGCCGGGGATCGAATCGAACTTGTCGAGCGTGCCGCCGGTGTGGCCCAGGCCACGGCCCGAGATCATCGGGACAAAACCGCCGCAGGCAGCGATCATCGGTCCGAGCATGAGCGACACCACGTCGCCGACGCCGCCGGTCGAGTGCTTGTCGACCACCGGGCCTGGCAGGTTCAGGGATTTCCATTCCAGGACCTGGCCGGAATCGCGCATCGCCAGCGTGAAGGCGACGCGTTCGTCCATGCTCATGTCGTTGAAGTAGACGGCCATCGCGAGCGCGGCGATCTGGCCTTCGGTGACGGTGTTGTCAGGAATGCCGCGAACGAAGAACTGGATCTCTTCGGCGCTCAGGGTGCCGCCGTCGCGTTTTTTGCGGATGATTTCTTGGGGGAGGAACATGGGTGCTCTCTTTAAAAATTTGGTAGTGCTCAGCCGCTGACACATGAATAAAACGACGTAGGGTGGACGGCTCTGCCGTCCACGCGGTGATCGTTATCGGCTCCGCGTTCGTGCTCGAACCGGCATACGCCAACTACCACCGCGTGGACGGGGGACCCGTCCACCCTACCGGTCACGTTTTACACGTGACGGTCTTCATTTCAACTTAAACGCCGTATGGGATCCAGACATTCTTGACCTGGCTCGCGTGCTGCAGCACGGTGCGGCCGCAGGCCTGCTTCGCATCGAACCAGTCGCGGCCCTTGCCGCCGCCGACCCAGGTGCGCTTCAGGGTCTCGGACGACAGGCGCTCGACTTCGGCGCAGCCCTCGGCCGAACCGTCGTGGCGCCACACGGCATCGACGTCGCCGTGCGTCGCCAGCGTGCGCGCCAGCTCGTCAGCCGAACCGGTGACGATGTTCAGCGCGCCGCCCGGCAGGTCGGAGGTGTCCAGCACCTGGTACAGATCGAGCGCGGACAAAGGATGGGCTTCCGATGGCACAGCAACGACGCGGTTGCCCAGCGCCAGCGCAGGGGCGACCAGCGAGATGAAGCCCAGCAGCGGGTTCTCGTTCGGGCAGATCACGCCAATGACGCCGACCGGCTCGTTCAGCGCGACAGTGATGCCGTGCATCGGCGGCTGGTGGGCCTGGCCGTCGTACTTGTCGGCCCAGGCGGCCCAGTAGAACAGGCGCTCGATCGATGCCGCGACTTCGCGCTGCGGGTCGCGCACGCCGGTCATGGCGGCCAGGCGCGCTGCGAATTCCTCGGCACGCACGGCCAGGTTTTCGGCGATGTAGTACAGCACTTGGGCGCGGTTGTGTGCGGTGGCCTTCGACCAGCCGGCCGCCTTGTGCGCGGCTTCCACGGCGTTGCGGATGTCCTTGCGATTACCCTCGCCGATATCGGCCAGGAAAGCCCCATTCGCGCCATGGATCGCGCGGCTGTAGGCGCCGTCAGGGCGGGCCTGCTTGCCGCCGATGTACAGCTTGGCGGTGCGGTCGACGGCGAACGGGTTGCTGCCTTCGCTCTGGCGAACTTCAGCGCGGGTCGAACCGACTGCGGCAATGACCGGTGCGCTTGGGCGCGCATCTTCCGACAGCGGCGTCAGGTACTCGTACATGCCCTCTTTGCCGCCTTCGCGGCCAAAACCCGATTCCTTGTAGCCGCCGAAGCCGCAGGCCGCGTCGAACTGGTTGGCGGTGTTGATCCACACCACGCCGGCCTTGATCTGCGGCGCCACGTCCAGCGCCAGCGAAATCGATTCCGACCACACGCAGGCGGCGAGGCCGTACACGGTGTTGTTCGCCAGTTGCACCGCTTCGCCCGGGGTGCGGAAGCTCATGGCCACCAGCACTGGTCCGAAGATTTCGGTCTGGGCCACGGCGGCCGAGGTCGAGGCGCCGGTGATCAGGGTTGGCAGGTACCACGAGCCGGCAACCGGCGCTTCGCGGGCCGGCTGCCAGATTTCACAGCCTTCCGCACGGGCGGCTTCCACCAGGCCGTGGATGCGCTGCTGCTGCACCGGGTCGACCAGGGCGCCGATGTCGTTCGACTTATCGAGCGGCGAGCCGACGCGCAGGTTCTGCATGCGGGTCTTGACCTTGGCGATGAAGCGGTCGTAGATCGATTCCTGCACCAACAGGCGCGAGCCAGCGCAGCACACCTGCCCCTGGTTGAACCAGATCGAATCGACCAGGCCTTCGACGGCCGCGTCCAGGTCGGCGTCGTCGAACACGATGAAGGGCGATTTGCCGCCCAGTTCCAGCGACAGTTTCTTGCCGCTGCCCGCGGTGGCCTTGCAGATGATGCGGCCGACTTCGGTCGAGCCGGTAAAGGCCAGCTTGTCGATGCCAGGATGGTTCACGATCGCTTCACCCACGCGGCCGTCGCCGGTGACGATGTTGACCACGCCGGCAGGCACGCCGGCCTGCTGGCAGATCTCGGCGAACAGCAAGCTTGTCAACGAGGTGTACTCGGCCGGCTTGAAGACGATGGTGTTACCGGCGGCCAGCGCCGGCGCGATTTTCCATGCCAGCATCAGGACCGGGAAATTCCAGGGGACGATCTGCCCGACCACGCCCACGGCGCGGTAGTCGGCGAATTCTTCCGACTGCAGCTGGGCCCAGCCGGCGTGGTGGTAGAAGTGGCGCGCGGCCAGCGGCAAATCCGCATCGCGCGTTTCGCGGATGGTCTTGCCGTTGTCCAGCGTCTCGAGCACCGCGAACAGGCGCGCGTGGCGCTGCAGCAGGCGCGCGATCGCGTACATGACTTTCGCGCGGCCGTGGCCACCCATGGCGACCCAGCCCGGCTGCGCGCGGCGCGCGGCTTCCACTGCGCGGGTGACGTCGTCGCCCGTGGCTTGGGTCACCTGGGCCAGCTCGGAGCCATCGGCCGGGTTGTTCGAGGCGAAGGTCTCGGCGCCGTCAACCCACGCGTTGTCGATGAAGAGGCCGAAGCGGCGTCCATGCTGGTCCAGCCACGCCTGTGCTTCTTTGGTGCTTTCAGGTGCGGGGCCGTAATCCATAGTTTGCAAAATCTCGTTAATAGTTGGCATGACGAATCCGTTCGGTATTTAAGGTTGCGCGTGGCGATGTGCGGCCGAGTAGGCGCCGGTCACGTAGTGCTCGAGCTGGCGCTCGATGTCGGTCATCAGGCTCGAGGCGCCGATGCGGAACAGGTGCGGCTGCAGCCAGTCGTTGCCCAGCTCTTCCTTCATGACGGTCAGGTACTGCAAGGCGGACTTCGCGGTCGAGACGCCGCCGGCCGGCTTGTAGCCGACCTGGAAGCCTGTCTGCTCGTAGTATTCGCGGATCGCGCGCACCATCACCAGCGACACGGGAATCGTGGCGTTCACGCCTTCCTTGCCGGTCGAGGTCTTGATGAAGTCGGCGCCGGCCATCATGCAGACCCACGAGGCTTTCGCCACGTTGTCCAGCGTGACCAGATCGCCGGTGGCGAGGATGGCCTTCACGTGGGCGTCGCCGCAGGCCGCGCGGTAGGCCACCATCTCGTCGTACAGCGCCTGCCAGTTACCCGTCAACACATGCTGGCGCGTGATGACGATGTCGATCTCGGTGGCGCCCGCGGCAACCGACAATTCGATTTCGCGGATCTTGGTCTCGAGGCTCGACAGGCCGGCCGGGAACGCGGTCGACACGGCGGCGATCGGCAGGCGGCCCTGCAGGATCTTGACGGCCGGGGTGATCATCTCGTGGTAGACGCAGACGGCGCCGGTGGTCAGCGATTCCAGGCCCAGGGCCTGCATCAGGTCGGCGCGCAGCGGGCGCATTGCCTTCATGCACAGGCGCTCGACGCGGCCCGGGGTGTCGTCGCCACCAAGGGTGGTCAGGTCCATGCACTGCACGGCGCGGATCAGCCAGGCGGCCTGGTATTCCTTTTTCACCGTGCGGCGGTTCGCCAGGCTGGCGGCGCGGCGGTCGGCCGCATTGCGGTTGACCTTGATACTGTTCACCCAGCCGAGGTCGAGGCCGACGGCGGTATTACGTTTGAAGTCCAGGTTCTGGGTCATAGCAGTGCGGTTCCGTTGGAAAGGGGTTTGACGCCGAGGTGCTTGGCAAGCGTGGCGCCGATGTCGGAGAAGGTGTTTGCGATCGGCAACGCCTGCGGCGCCACGTTCGGGCCGAAGAAGATCATCGGGATGTGTTCGCGCGTGTGGTCAGAGCCGGGCGCGGTCGGGTCGCAGCCGTGGTCGGCGGTGATGACGACCAGGTCGCCATCCTTCAGTTTTGCCATGAACTCGGGCAGGCGCGCGTCCAGCTCGTGCAGGGCGTTCGAATAGCCGGCGACGTCGCGGCGGTGGCCGAAGTGCATGTCGAAGTCGACGAAGTTCACGAAACTGAGCGACTTGGCTGGCGCCTCGTCGGCCACTTCCAGCAGGCGGTCGAACAGCGCCATGTTGTCCACGCCTTTTACCAGGCGCGTGACGCCCTGCGCGGCGAAGATGTCGCTGATTTTGCCCAGCGCGATGACTTCGCCGCCTTCGTTTTTCACGTGGTCGAGCAGCGTCGGCGCGGTCGGCGGCACGGCGTAGTCGTGGCGGTTCGAAGTGCGCTTGTACTTGCCGTTCTCGCCGAGGAAGGGACGCGCGATCACGCGGCCGATGTTGTACGGCTTGACCAGCTCATAGGCTGCTTCGCAGACTTCGTACAGGCGATCGAGACCAAAATGCTCTTCGTGCGCGGCGATCTGCAGCACCGAGTCGGCCGAGGTGTACAGGATCGGCTTGCCGCTGGCGACGTGCTCGTCACCGAGTTCGTCGATGATCGTGGTGCCCGAGGCGTGGCAGTTGCCGAGCCAGCCGGGAACGCCAGTGAGCTCTTGCAGCTTGTCGGTCAACTCTTGCGGGAAGGACGGCACCGTCTTCGGAAAATAACCCCAGTCGAACAGCACCGGCACGCCGGCGATTTCCCAGTGGCCGCTCTGCGTGTCCTTGCCGGTCGACTGTTCGCGGGCGACGCCCCAGGCGCCGGTGAAGCCTTCGCGCTTTTCAAACCCGGCGGCCCATTCGCCGCTGGCCTTGTGGGCGGCAGCAGCCAGGCCCAGGCGCTCGAGGTTCGGCAGCAACATCGGCTTGCCTTCTTTCGCGGCCCATTCGGCGATGTGGCCGAAGGTGTTGGCGCCGGTGTCGCCGTATTTGTCGGCGTCGGGCAGCGCGCCCAGGCCGAACGAGTCAAGCAGGAGGATGAATGCGCGTGACATGTGTGCTCGCCTTGAGTGAATTAAGCCGCGACCGGGTTTGCAGCACGTGGAATCGAACCCAGGCGCTCGGTAAACGAGTGGATCAGGGTGACCAGGTCTTTCGCGGCGATGGCCGCGTACTTCAGGGTCTGCTCGTGCGACAGCGCGAACGGGCTCAAGCCTTCTGCCAGGTTGGTGATCGCCGAGATGCCGACGACCTTCAGGCCGCAGTGGCGCGCCGAGATCACTTCCGGCACCACCGACATGCCGACGACATCCGCGCCGAGCGTGCGGAAGGCGCGGATTTCGGCGGCGGTCTCGAAGTTCGGGCCCGGCGCTGCCAGGTAGACGCCTTCGGCGACGGCGATGTTCTTCTCTACCGCGGTGGCCTTCACCAGCTCGCGCAGTTCGGCGTCGTAGGCGTTGGCCATGCTGAAGAAGCGCGGGCCGAAACGGTCGTCGTTCGGGCCGGCCATCGGGCTGCCAGGCAGCAGGTTGATGTGGTCGGTGAGGACGACGACGCTGCCTGCGTCGACTTCCGCGCGCAGCGAGCCGGCGGCGTTCGTCACCAGCAGCATCTCGCAGCCAAGCAGTTTGAAAGTGCGCACGGCGGAAGTCATCACGTTGGCGCCGTAGCCTTCGTAGAAGTGGCCGCGGCCCTTCATGCAGACCACCGGCACGCCGGCCAGGGTCCCGAGCACCAGTTCGCCCGCGTGGCCGTGCACGGTGCTGATCGGGAAGCCCGGCAGTTCGCTGTAGCTGATCGAGACCGCGTCCGTCATCTGCTCGGCCAATACGCCGAGGCCGGAACCGAGGATCATCGCCACGCGCGGCGCAAACCCTGGCTTACGGGCGCGAATGATGTCGGCGGCTTCGAATGGAGTATTGCTGGACATGAGGTTTCCTTCTGTTGAATCTGGTCGATGAATTGGGCAATGAGGAGGCGGTCGTGCGGGCTGCTGCGGCATCGGCCCGGCACCGCGAGAGACGGGCGCCGATAAGCCATGAATAACCTGAACTATGCATTATCCCGGATATGTATGGCAAATACCATTTCTCTTGCTCATTTATACGACACGCAAATAAATGGCCATAAATTTAGCGTAGCGCTCGGTAGACAGATGGCTACAATCAGGTAAAGCTGACAAATGTGTGGACGGCAACTAAACATTTGTCTATGATCATATAACATTTGTTGAATAGTGCCCCGACCGTGACTGAACTCTCGAAAAAAGAACAGTTGTACGAGCTGATCCGCGCCAATCCTTTCATTGCGCAGCAGGATCTCGCCGCCGAACTCGGCCTCTCGCGCTCGGCGGTGGCGGGCTATATCGCCACCCTCGTGCGCGAACGCCGCCTGCTGGGGCGTGCCTATGTGCTGCCCGACCAGCGGCCGATCCTGTGCGTGGGCGCCGCCAACCTCGACCGCAAGCTGCGCGCCACCGGCCCGCTGGCGATGGGCAGCTCGAACCCGGCTTCCGGTATCGAGTCGTTCGGCGGCGTCGCCCGCAACATCGCCGAGAACCTGGCGCGCATGGGCGCGGCGGTCTCGCTCATTACGGCGGTCGGCAACGATACGTCCGGGCGCGCCCTGCTCACCCACGCCGAGAGCGTCGGCATCGATGTACGCGGTGCCCTGAAACTCGACGACGCCGGCAGCGGCACCTACACGGCGGTGCTCGATGCCGACGGCCAGATGGTCGTGGCGCTGGCCGACATGGCGCTGTACGGCCGCATCACCCCGGCCTTCCTCGACATGCGCCAGCAGCAGCGCGCCGGCGCCTCGCTGATCGTGGCCGACCTGAACCTGCCGATGGAGGCCATCGCCACGCTGCAGCGCGATGCCGCGCAGGGCGGCGTGTCGGTGGTCCTGGTCGCGGTCTCGGAACCGAAGATGAACCGCCTGCCGCAGTCGCTCGAAGGCGTACGCCTGCTGATACTGAACGCAGGCGAACTGGCCGCGCGCGTTGGCCGCACCTTGAACGACGACGCCGGGCTGGCCGCGGCCTGCCGCGAACTGCAGGCGCAAGGCGCACAGGACGTGATCGTCACGCTGGGCGTGCGTGGCGTGCTGTTCACCTGCCCCGGCGGCGTCGAGCATCTCGCGGCGCCGCCGGCCTCCGTGGTCGACGTCACCGGCGCCGGCGACGCCTTTGCCGCCGCGGTGTGCCTGTCGCTGCACGGCGGCGGCAACGACCTGACGCTGGCCTGCCGCCGCGGCCTGCAGCTCGCCGCGATGACCATCGCCTGCCGCGAGACGGTCTGCCCGCAACTGGCGCCCGATACCTTCGGCGCCCTCACCCCAGCCTAATTTGGATTCACCATGCAATCGTTCCTCCTGTTCTCCCCCGAAGTGGCCGCCGCCCGTAACGCCGGCCTCCCCGTCGTCGCCCTCGAGTCGACCATCATCTCGCACGGCATGCCCTACCCGCAAAACGTCCAGACCGCGCGCGAAGTCGAGCAGATCATCCGCGACGCAGGCGCGGTGCCGGCGACGATCGCCATCATGGACGGCAAGATCTGCATCGGCCTGTCCGACGAGCAGCTGGAACAGCTCGGTACCGCTCCGGACGCCATCAAGGTGAGCCGGCGCGACCTGGCCTATGTGCTGTCGCAGCGCCTGTTGGGCGCGACCACGGTGGCGGCGACCATGATTTGCGCGCAACTGGCCGGCATCGAGGTGTTCGTCACCGGCGGCATCGGCGGCGTGCACCGCGGCGCAGAGACCAGCTTCGACATCTCGGCCGACCTGCAGGAACTGGCACACACCAGCGTGGCGGTCGTGTGCGCCGGCGTCAAATCCATCCTCGACATCGGCCTGACCCTCGAATACCTGGAAACCCACGGCGTGCCGACCGTGAGCGTTGGCCAGCCGGGCTTCCCGGCCTTCTTCACCCGCGAAAGCGGCTTCAACGCCGACTTCCAGCTCGACAGCGCGGAGAGCCAGGCGAACTTCATCCGTACCAAGTGGCAGCTGGGCATGGCCGGCGGTGTGGTGCTCGCCAATCCGGTGCCGGAGCAAGCCGCGATGCCCAAGGAGGAGATCGACCGCATCACCGAGCAGGCGCTGCTTGAGGCGGCGCAGCAGGGCGTGGTCGGCAAGAAGGTCACGCCCTTCCTGCTGGCACGCATCAAGGAACTGACCGCGGGGCGCAGCCTCGTCACCAACATCGCGCTGGTCAAGCACAACGCGCTGGTCGGCTCGCGCCTGGCCGTGGCCCTGGCGGCGCACGCGGCTTAAGACGCTTACTCCATGTCGATCGACCTGAAACAGCTGAAATACTTCCTCGCCGTGGCCGAGGAAAAAAGCTTCAGCCGCGCCGCCGAGCGCCTGCACATTTCGCAACCGCCCCTGTCCCAGCAGATCATGAAGCTGGAGTCCGAACTCGGCGTGCGCCTGTTCGCGCGCACCACGCGCAGCTTCGAGCTGACCGTGGCCGGCAAGGCGCTGATGGTGGAAGCGTCCGAGCTGCTGGGCCGCATGCGCATGACGATCGACACCATCCGCCAGATCGACCGCGGCGAAGTCGGGCGCCTGCGCGTGGGCATCGTCGGTTCGGCGATGTGGGGCCCGATCCCGAGCCTGCTGGAACGCTTCCAGACCGAATTCCCGCGCGTGACCTGGACCCTGCACGAATCGGGCCCCGACCAGCAGTTCGAGGCGCTGCGCTCGAAGCAGATCGACGTCGGCTTCTGGCGCGAGCCTCGTCTCGACGACGAGGACCTGAAGGCCGCCAACCTGCGCCAGGAACTGTGCTTTCGCGAGAACGTCTGCGTCGCCGTGCACAAGGGCCACGCGCTGGCGCGGCGCGATGCGATCGAGCTGATCGACATCGCGCAGGAACCAATGCTGTCCCTGCACCTGAACCAGTCGGCCGAGCCGCGTTACCTGATCGGGTGCTGCATCAACGCCGGCTTCCAGCCGGCCATCTTCCAGGAAGCGGCCGAGCCGCAAACTTTATTGGCGATGGTCGGCGCCGGGCTGGGCGTGGCCCTGATGCCGGAGACGACCAGCCGCATCGGCTGGCCGGGGGTGGTGTTCCTGCCGATCCGGACCAATCCGCCGTCGGCAAATTTGTACATCAGCTATACGAGCCAGGACGATGCGCCGGTGGTCAGGGCGTTTTTGAAGATTTTGAAGCCGGACGGGGATTGAGGTTAGTGGGTAGCTCCACCGCCCACAGCCACGTCATTCCCACCCCGCACCGCCACCTCCACCGCCACCCGCAACCCTTCGACGATCTCCGCCAATGGCATCGACGGCGCGTCAGGAAACGCCGCCGCCTGCTCGGGCAGGTAGGGCACGTGGATGAACCCGCCCGTGATCTTGCCCGTGAGCGCGCTGCCGTCGATATGGTTCATCAGCCCGTAAAACACGTGGTTGCACACGAAGGTGCCTGCCGTCTGCGAGACCGAGGCCTTCAGGCCGCGCTCGCGCATCGCGGCGACGATGGCCTTGACCGGCAGCGTCGCAAAATAGGCCGCCGGCCCGCCGGCCACGATCGGCGCGTCGACCGGCTGCTGCTTGTCGTTGTCGAGGATCGGCGCGTCGTCGACATTGATCGCCACCCGCTCGACCGTCAGGTCGGCGCGCCCACCGGCCTGGCCGACGCAGATCACGATACTCGGCTTCATCTCGTCGATCGCGCCGCGCAGGACGCGGTTGGCCATGCCGAACACGCACGGCAGCTGCAGCACTTCCACGAAAAAGCTGTCGCCGTTCCAGCCCTTGAGCGCGCGCACCGCTTCCCAGGCCGGGTTGATGGTCGCTCCATTGAACGGCTCGAATCCAGTCAGCAGCACAGTTTTTTTCATGGCTATCGCTTAGTTAAGAAAAATTCATGAGGAAGTAGAGGAGGACGATGTTGGCTGCCAGCAGCGGCAGCGCCGTCGGGATTTGCGCCTTGATCACAGCGTTTTTGTCGGGCAACTCCAGCAAGGCCGCGGGGACGATATTAAAGTTCGCCGCCATCGGCGTCATTAAGGTACCGCAATACGCACTGAACATTCCGATGGCAGCCATCACTGCCGGGTTCGCATCGTACTGTCCGACCAGCACCGGCACGCCGATACCGCTGGCAATCACGGGGAAGGCGGCAAAGCCATTGCCCATGATGACCGTGAACAGCGCCATGCCGATGCAGTACAGCGCCACGGCCGTGAACCGCGAGTCGGCGTCGAACCAGGTGGTCGTCACCGCGGCCACTGCCTTGCCGACGCCGGCTTCAGTAAACAATAGCCCGAGCACGGCCAGCATGTGTGGCAGCGTCACCGCCCAGCTCATGGCGTCGACCAGGCGCCGCGCTTCGCGCAGGCTTTGCACGGGGGTGGCGCGGGTCAGCCAGCAGGCCGCGCCGATGGCCAGCAGCGAACCGAGGCCCAGGCTGGCCAGCGTCAGGTGCGCCTTGTCGAACAACGCCAGTTCGCCAATCTGCACGTCTTTCAGCAGCGTCGCGCCGAGCACCGTGACAACCGGGATCACCAGCGCCGGCAGGAACAGGCGATTGCCCAGGCGCGCGGCGCTGGCGCGGCGCTCGGGCTCAGCCAGGGTGCCGTGCTTGCCCGGTTTGACGAGGCCACAGCCGGCCAGCAGCGCCATCGCCAGCATGATGGCGCCGGCCAGCGCCGGGGCCATGAAGTCGCCGAGCAGATACACCGAGGCATACAGCCCCCAGAACAGGCTCGACGTAAAACGGCGCGGATGGGCGCGGTCGAAGGCGGTGAGCAGCGCGACGAAGGCCAGCAGCAGGCCGACCAGCAGGTACAGGAAAGGTAAGGAAAAGATCGAAGACGGGATTGGCAAAGGCGTCACTTGCCTTCCCCTTCGCGGCGAATCGCCACATCCAGCCGGCGCAGGTTCCAGCTATGGATGATGAAGGCGCACACCGCCGTCGGGATGCCCCACATCGCCATGTGCAGCGGATCGACTTCGATCCCTTCGGCGCGCAGGATGGTCTGCATCAGCACGATCGCCCCGAAAGCCACGAAGATGTCCTCGCCGAAGAACAGGCCGACGTTGTCGGTGGCCGCCGCCATCGCGCGGATGCGGTAGCGCAGCTTGTCGGAGATCTTGCCGTTGCGGGCCTCGGCGGCGCCTTCGGCCAGCGGCGCGACCAGCGGACGCACCATCGATGGTTGACCGCCCAGACTGGTGAGGCCGGCCGCGGCCGAGGTCTCGCGCAGGAACAGGTAGACGATCAGCAAGCGCCCGCTGGTGGCCGAGCGGATCTTCGCGATGCTGGCCATCGCATGCTCTTTCAGGCCGAAGCGCTCCAGCAGGCCGACCGCGGCCAGCGGCAGCAGCAGCACCAGCGGCAGGTTGCGGGTTTTCAGGAAAGCCGTGCCGAGCGACTCGAGCACGTGCATGAACGGCATCGCGGCGGCGGCGCCGGTCACGCCGCAGGCAGCGACCACCACCAGCACGGGGTTGGCACGCAGCAGGAAGCCGGCGGCGATGACGGCCACGCCCAGCAGCGGCCACAGGTTGACAACGGTTTGCATGCACTCTCCTGCCCGGATTGAATAGCCGGGCAAGTGTAACCGAAGGGAGCTTGCAGCTGCGAAACAAAACGGCCGGCTACGCCGTGGACCGGACTCGCAGCGCAATGCGACTCGCCAAGGCGGTACGCATGGACAGATACAGGACATGTGGCGTACGCTTGTCGCGTGTTCCACACGTCCACCTGCGCACGCTTGATCGGGCTCATATATTGCGGACACCTGCTGATTAATCTCGGTGGAATAAAGGCGGGATGCCCTGCCACTTTCAAGGAGACGCCATGCCCCTCCCAACTGTGCTTCAGGCCCTGCGCCGGTCTGCGTTGCGGCTTTCCCGGCGGCTCGGTCCCCTCATGCTGTGCGCCGCGCTGGCTGCCTGCGGTGGCGGCGTGTCGGTCGGCCTCGGCTACACCGATTTCGATGATGACGACGACAGGCCGCACGGCCCGGGCCCCGACCGCCCGCCTGCCGAGACGGGCGTCTTCCTGATTGCCGGCGGCTTGTGCCCGCAGTGCGGCGGCTCGCAGGACGGATCCGGTTCGAACGCCCGTTTCGACGGGCCCGAAGGCATCGTCGCCGCTCCCGACGGCAACCTGTACGTCGCCGAAAGGAACAGCGCCACGATCCGCAAGGTGTCCGAGCAAGGGGTGGCGGTCACGCTGGCGGGCATTGCGGGTGCCATCGGCAGCCAGGACGGCGCCGGCTCGGCAGCGCGCTTCAACACGCCAACCCGCCTCGAGGTGGATGCCGGCGGCAACCTGTACGTGACCGACACCGGCAACTCGACGATCCGGCAGATCAGCGCCGCCGGCGCCGTGACCACCCTCGCCGGTGCGCCCGGCCAGTGCAGCAGCCTTGATGGCAATGGCGGCGCTGCGCGCTTCTGCTCGCCCCAGGGCATCACGCTCGACCGCCAGGGCAACCTGTACGTGGCCGATACGCTGAACCACACCATCCGCCGCATCGACCGCGCCAACAACGTCACCACGATCGCCGGCGTCGCCGGTTCCTGCGGCAGCAGCGACGGCCGCGGCAATGCGGCGCGCTTCTGCGAGCCGCAGGATATCGAGGTGGATGAAGACGGCTGGCTGTACGTGGCCGATACGGCCAATTCGACGATCCGCGAAATCTCGCCCTCGGGCGAGGTGCGCACCCTGGCCGGGGCGGCCGGGCAATGCGGCAGCGCCGACGGCGCACCCGGGGCGGCGCGTTTCTGCCGGGCGGCGGGGCTGACGATCGACGGCGCCGGCAACCTGTTCGTGGCCGATACCGGCAACGGCACCATCCGGCGCATCGGCACCAACGGGGCGGTCAGCACGGTCACCGGGGTGGCGGGCAGCCAGAGCAACGTACTCGGCCCCCTGCCCGGCGGGCTGAATGCTCCGCGCGGAATCGCCGTCCTCGGCGCCAATACGCTGGCGGCGACCACGCAGCACCTGGTGTTGAAACTGGTGCCGCGCTGATCCCTGGCCGTTAGTCCGGGCGCACCGGATTGGTGGCGATGTCGCCCACCGTCGTATTCCAGCGACGCACGTGGAAGGCGCGTACGAGACCGTTGGTCACATAGGGGTCTTTTGCTGCGAAGAGTTGGGGCGTCTCGGCGCTGTCGCAGTTAAACAGCAGCAGCGCCCGGTCGGCGGGGTCGTCGAGCGCACCGGCGAGCACCATCTCGCCGCGCTCCTGTGCTTCCCACGCCAGTTTCAGGTGCTCGTTGCGAAATTCGGCGCGGCGTTCGAGGTAATCGGGGGCGAGATCGTAGGTCAGCAGGAAATGCACGGCGGTTCCTTGTTGGATGAGCAATGAACCAGCAATCTTACCTGAACCAGGCGCGCGCACACGACGAACGGAGCCTGTAGTAAAAAGCATACTTTCGCACCGACCAACACTCATGCTGCAATGCATGGCGACATGGCGCACAGAACGTTTCGTACTGCCGCGTTAGACTGGGGCCATGAACACTTCCAAAAAAATGGCGGCGGGGATGGCGGGCTTTGCCAGCGTGTTGTGGCTGGGCCTGACGGCTGCGATTGCCGCCAACCAGCGCCGCCTGGTGTTCAACCCGACCATCGTCCCGGAAGTGGCCAGTCCGCGCAGCGCCGGCCACCGCACCCGCCCGATCGTCCTGCGCGCCAAGGACGGCACCCGCCTGTGCGGCTGGCTGATGACGCCGCGTACGCCCGGCCCCCGCCCTGCGGTGCTGTATTTCGGCGGCCGCTCCGAAGAAGTCTCCTGGGTCGTGCGCGATGCCGGCAACCTGTTCCCGAACATGACCGTGCTGGCAATGAACTACCGCGGTTACGGCAATTCCCACGGCGACCCGGCCGAAACCCTGATGATCGACGATGGCTGCACGCACTACGACTGGCTCGCCTCCCTCGGCCAGGTCGACGCCCGGCGCATCGCGATCGTCGGCCGCAGCCTGGGTTCGGGCGTCGCAGTGCAGGTTGCCAAGGAACGGACGGCGCACTCGGTCGTCCTGATCACGCCATACGATTCGATCCTGGCCATCGCCAAGCGCAAGTTCCGCGCGATGCCGATCGAATACATGCTGCGCCACCGCTTCGAATCGATCAAGCATGCCCCCTCGCTCATGGTGCCCACCTACGTGCTGCGCGCCGAGCGTGACGACATCGTGCCGCATTCGCATACCGACCAGCTGTGCGAAAAGCTCGCCAACCTGATCCTCGACGAGATCGTGCCCGGCTCCGACCATCTCACCATCCCCTACCTGGAAGCGACGCAGACCCGGATCGCGGCCTTTCTCGCGATGCGTTTCAGCGCCCCGCTGCTGCCGCCCCAACTGATTGAAACTGTGGCTTGATGGAAAAAAATTGCCGAAACTTGTAGGCATTTATATTTCCACCGAATAAATAGCCAAGTAAAATCGTATTTGCCTTGCATCCGTGGACTGATGCATATTTGGCAGGCTGAGCTCCGTGGTGCCCTACAGCCCTTGGCTGGCACTTTTCTCGACGCTTGCTGTTGCGATGACGCGACATCCGCGCACGCACTGGCGCCCAGGAAGGGCTTCGATACAAATGGTAACCGTATGAAATGTCCCGGGCTGACACAATCCGGACGGCAGCGCCGCCGTATCGAGCCTTGCCTCTAGGCCGCCCCTCCCAACGCAGCCGTTGCGCCGGGTACAATATCGAAATTCCAGGAGCTAATTCATGAAATTCAAGCAACTCAGCATGACCATTGCGGCGCTGTGCGTCGCCGGCGGCGCAGTCGCAGCGAATCCGAAACTGGCCATCGTCTATGACGCCGGCGGCAAGTTCGACAAATCGTTCAACCAGTCCGCTTTCGAAGGCGCTGAGCGCTTCAAGAAAGAAACCAAGGTGTCGTACATCGAAGTCCAGGCCAACAGCGACACGCAAGCGGAGCAGGTAATGCGCGGCCTGGCGCGCAAGAAGGTCGACATGATCGCCGCGATCGGTTTCTCGCAAACCCAGGCCGTGGCCAAGGTCGCCAAGGAATTCCCGAACGTGAAGTTCGTGCTGATCGACTCGATCGCACCGGGCGCGAACGTGAACTCGATCATGTTCAAGGAACAGGAAGGCTCCTACCTGGTCGGCGTCGCCGCGGCGATGGCCTCGAAATCGAAGAAGATCGGTTTCGTCGGCGGCATGGACATCCCGCTGATCCGCGCGTTCGCCTGCGGCTACGGCCAGGGCGCCAAGGCGCAGCAGCCGAAGATCGAGATCATGCAGAACATGGTCGGCACCACCAGCGCTGCCTGGAACGACCCGGCCAAGGGCGGCGAGCTGGCACGCCAGCAGTTCGACCGCGGCGCCGACGTCGTGTTCGCAGTGGCCGGCGGTTCGGGCATGGGCGCCTTGCAGATGGCCAAGGAAAAAGGCAAGCTGGCCATCGGCGTCGATTCGAACCAGAACTACCTGCATCCGGGCTCGATGCTGACCTCGATGGTCAAGCGCGTCGACCTCGCCGTCTACGACTCGTTCATGCAAGTCAAGAACGGCACCTGGAAAGCCGGCGTCACCCACAAGGGCCTGAAGGAAGGCGGCGTGGACTGGGTGCTGGACAAGGACAACCGCAAGGTCGTCAGCCCGGAGATCGAAAAGCGCGTCAATGGCGTGAAGGCCGACATCATCAATGGCAAGATCAAGGTCATCGACTACCGCGCCGCAAGCCGCTGCCCGGTCTAATTTTTCCCTGGTTTTTAGCTAAAAGCGCGCCGCGTCGGATTTCCGGCGCGGCGCGCTTTTAAATGCATTCATCGTGAATGCATTGATCCTTAAATAAATACATTCACTTTCTTCACTACTGATCGCTATGCAGCCAGCCGTAGAATTTCGCAACATAAGCAAGGCCTTCGGGCCGGTGCAAGCGAACGCTGACGTCAGCTTCTCGATCGCCAAGGGCTCGATCCATGGCGTCATCGGGGAGAACGGCGCCGGCAAATCCACCTTGATGAGCATCCTGTACGGCTATTACAACGCCGACAGCGGCCAGCTCCTGATCGACGGCCAGGCGCGCACGATCCGCACCAGCCACGAAGCCATCGATCTCGGCATCGGCATGGTGCACCAGCACTTCATGCTGGTCGAAAACATGACCGTGCTCGACAACGTGATGCTCGGCGCCGAAGGCGGCTTCAAGCTGGCAGGCAAGCGCAAGGAAGTCGAAAAGGAGTTGCGCGAGATCTGCACGCGCTACCGCCTCGATGTCGACCCGCTGGCCACGATCCACGACCTGTCGGTCGGCGCCCAGCAGCGCGTCGAGATCCTGAAACAGATCTACCGCAGTGCCAACATCCTCATCCTGGACGAGCCGACCGCCGTGCTGACGGCCCAGGAAACGGCCTCGCTGTTCGAAATCCTGCGCCTGTTCAAGGACCAGGGCAAGACCATCATCCTGATCACCCACAAGCTGCAGGAGATCATGGACATCACCGACCAGGTGACGGTGCTGCGCGCCGGCCGTGTGTCGGGCGCCGTCGCGACCCGCGACACCTCGAAAGAGCAGCTGGCCAACATGATGGTCGGCCGCCCGATCGAGGGACATTTGCCGCGCAAGCCCTTCAACCCGGGTGCGCCGGTGCTGAAGGTATCGAAGCTGCAGCTGCAGGACGCGAATAAAGTCCAGCTGCTGGCCGATATCGACCTCACCGTGCGTGCCGGCGAGATCGTCGCCATCGCCGGCGTCTCCGGCAACGGCCAGAGCGAGCTGATGGAAATTCTGTCGGGCATGCGCCTGCCGACTTCCGGCCAGGTCGAACTCGAAGGAAAAGCCCTGCACGACAAGCGCCGCGCCAATGCGGACGGCCTGCCCGCCACCTTCCGCGAGCTCGGCATCGGCCACGTGCCGGAAGACCGCCTGCGCGATGGCGTGATCAAGGACTTCTCCGTGATGCAAAACACCGTGTTCGGCTACCAGGAGCGCGTGAAGAACCGCTGGGGCCTGTTCGACTTCGACGCGATTGCCAAGCGCTGCGCTCACCTGCTGCAGGCTTTCGATGTGCGCCCGAACAATCCGGACCTGCGCATCGGCCTGCTCTCTGGCGGCAACCAGCAAAAGGTCGTGATCGCGCGCGAGGTGTCGGCCCAGCCGAAACTGATGCTGGTCGGCCAGCCGACCCGCGGCGTCGACATCGGCACCATCGAATCGATCCACACCCAGCTGCTGCGCCTGCGCGACGAAGGCGTGGCGATCCTGCTGGTGTCCGTGGAGCTGGAAGAAGTGCGCGCCCTGGCCGACCGCATCGTAGTCATGTCGGGCGGGCGCATCACCGGCGAACTGAATATCGACGAATTCGACACCACCCGCATCGGCCTCCTGATGGGCGGCATGCACAAGTCATGACACAGATGAAAACCACCGAACTCCCACGCTGGGCGACGGGCATCGCCCTGCCGCTCCTGAACCTGCTGTCGGCACTGCTGGTCGCCGCGCTGGTGATCCACCTGCTCGGCGAAAGCCCGCTTGAGTCGATGCGGATCCTGATCGATTCGGCCATCGTCAATCCGGAAGGCCTGGCCTACACCCTGTTCTACGCCAGCACCTTCATCTTCACGGGTCTCGCCGTGTCGATCGCGATGAAGGCCGGCCTGTTCAACATCGGCGCCGAAGGCCAGATGTACTTCGGCGGCCTGGGCCTGACGCTGGCGGTACTGGCCTTCGATGCCACCCTGTCGCCCTGGCTCATGATCCCGCTGGCCATGTTGGGCAGCGCCCTGTTCGGCGCGCTGTGGGCCTTCCTGCCGGGCTACCTGCAGGCCAAGCGCGGCAGCCACGTGGTGGTCACGACCATCATGTTCAACTTCATCGCCGCCAGCCTGATGAACTTCATTATCGTGAAGTACCTCATTCCCGAGGGCGAGCAGAATCCGGCAAGCCGCGTGTTTGCGGACTCCGCCGCCCTGCCGACCCTGAACACCTGGTTCCCCTTCTTCGGCGACACGCCGCTGAACATCGGTTTCCCGATCGCGATCCTGGCCCTCGTCATCTACGGCGTTGTCGTCTCGCGCTCGACCTGGGGCTACCAGCTGCGCGCCACCGGCCTGAACCAGCACGCCGCCCACTACGCCGGCGTGCGCATCAGCCGCATGATCATCGTCGCCATGCTGATCTCGGGCGCGCTGGCGGGTCTCGCCGCCGTCAACTCGATCATGGGCTCGACCCACTACCTGAGCCTGAACTTCCCGGCCGGCGCCGGTTTCGTCGGCATTGCGATTGCCCTGATGGGGCGCCAGCACCCGGTCGGCATCTTCCTGTCGTCGGTGCTGTTCGGCGCGCTGATCCAGGGCGGTTTCGACCTGTCGCTGGAAAAGCCGAACATCCCGGTCGAAACCTTCGTCTTCATCCAGGGACTGATCATCCTGTTCTGCGGCGCGATGGAAAACTTCTACGCCAAGCCGCTCCTGAAACTGATCAACGCAACACGCAAGGGATAAGCCATGGACTTTGATATCGCCAATATCGTCGTCTCGACGATCCGCAATGCGCCGGTGCTGATGTTCGCCGCGCTGGCCGGCCTGTTCGCCGAACGCAGCGGCGTGGTCGACCTCGGCCTCGAGGGCAAGATTCTCGCCTCGGCCTTTGTCTCGGCCGCCGTCGGCTACACGACCCAGGACCCATGGTTCGGGATCGCCGCCGGCATCGCCGTCTCGGTCGCGCTCGCGATGGTGCAGGCCTTCGTCTCGATCACCCAGAAGGGCAACCAGCTGGTCGCCGGCATCGCGATCAACATCGCCATGAGCGGCCTGACTTTTGTCGTCGCCCAGTACATCTTCCAGCAGGGCGGCCGTACGCCAGACCTGGGCGCGGCGCGCCTGTCGAACGTGATCCTGCCGGGCACCGAGCTTCTCGCCGGCGTGCCGGTCCTCGGCTGGCTGTGGGGCAGCGTGCTGGGCGGCCACTCGCCGCTGGTCTACCTGGCCTTCCTGCTGCTGCCGGTCGTGCACTGGACCGTCTACCACAGCCGCTTCGGCCTGCGCCTGCGCGCCTGCGGCGAAAACCCGCACGCGGCCGATGCCGCCGGCGTCTCGGTCGAAAAGACGCGCTACCTGGCGATGCTGGTGGCCGGCGTGCTGTGCTCGTTCTCGGGCGCCTACCTCTCGATCGTCCAGAGCGGCTTCTTCTTGCGCGACATGTCGGCCGGTGCCGGCTACCTGGCCCTCACGGCGCTGGTGTTCGGCAACTGGCGCCCACTGCAGACGGTGCTCGGCTGCCTGATGTTCGGCTTCTTCTCGGCGGTGCAGATCCAGCTCGAAGGCGTCGACCTGCCGGTCGTGGGCCGCATCCCGGGCTCGCTGATCCAGATGATCCCGTACGTCGTGACCGTGGTCGTGCTGGCCGGCCTGATGGCCAAGTCGGTGGCGCCGAAGGCGGTGGGCAAGCCGTTCGTCAAGTCGCGCTGACCGGCGTTCGCACGAACTGAAGGGCGGCCTGCGGGCCGCCCTTTTTTATTGGATTGTCGCGCCACCGGCATCGAGCTTTTGCAGCGTATGCACCTTCCCCGTCGTCGCCGCATGCCAGGCCGGCAGCACGCGGAAGGTCAGCGCCAGGTCATAGTCGCCGGCGATGCTGCCGGCATCCATGGGAACGTTCCCGGCCCGGTTCTGGAACCAGCGCAGCCACTCCGCCGACCCCGGCCTGGGCGAATTCAGGTAGGGCGCGCCGGCATTCGGTGCCGCTCCCGGCTCGGGCGGCGCCAGCGGCATCATGAACGAGGCCATCCCCTTGCCCGGATTGGCGGCGTTCCACTGCGAGCTGCCGTGGCAGCCCAGGCAGGACGAGTTGGGCGCGTTGCGGATCAGGCGGCGCGTGCCCTGGCTGGCCACCGAGATGTCATTCACGCCATGGTCATTCGGCCCGGACAGGCGCCCGCCCCAGCCCAGCGTCTCGGTCGCGTACAGCGGCGCCTTCGGGTTGATCCAGGTTTCGCGCAAGGCGGCGCCGGGATGGAGCGCGCTGTTCACCGACGGGTCATTGCCCCATTGCGCGCCCAGCGGCACCATCCGGTCCCACACGCCATGCGGTCCCGGCCGCGCATCCTTGTCGTACACAAAGGTCGTGAAGACCCAGCCCGTCTGCGGGCTCGATTGCGTGTCCTTCACGGCGATATCGACCTGCATCAGGTAGCCCCTGGAGATCGCCGGCCGGTCGAAGTGGCCGGTGGTGGCGTTCGCCGTCATGGCGATCGGCCAGCCGAGTGCGCCCTGCATGGCCGGCCACTCGGCCGGGCCGGCGGTCGTGAACGCGAGTTTTACCGTCACCGCGCCTTCGGCATACTGGGTCGCGCCCCCCGCTAGCTGCGGCGCATGCGGATTGCCCGCCCAGATCCGGCCGATCGTCTGCGCACCGATGCGGTTGTAATACGTGATGACGTAGGTAGTAAAGGGTTTGCGCAGGCCGCTCTTCGGGAACAGGTTGCTGTCGACGCGCTCGATCCCGACCAGCATGCCGTGCAGCGGCTCGCGCTGCGCGCCCAGCCAGGGGTCGTTGTACCAGCCGCGCTCGGCCGCATTCCAGCGGCCGTCATTGGCCAGCAGCGCCACCATGTCACGCGCCACGCTCTCTTTCAAGGCGGCAGTGTAGGCGGCGGCATTGCCGGGGTCGAGTGGCCGGTTGCCGGCGGCGCTGCGCCAGGGCATGGCCGGCGCCGGCAACCCGGCCGGGTAGTCATGGCTGAGTTTGAACAGCGCTCCCGTGTACCCGCTTGGCACCCGGCCATGATGATCGCGGTAGGGATCAGGCGCCGCAACGGCGGACTGGCTGCACAGGGCGGCAGCAATGGACAGGCAGAGACAGAGGCAGGCATCGCGGATGAGCATTTTCGTTGACTCCGATGGAATGCGAACTGCCCATTCTTCCGCGCTGCCGATGCCTCCTTTTTGTGCACGAACAATGGATTGCGATTAGGAAACAATTCCTAGGCGCGGGTCAGCCGTAATCCTACTCGCCCGCCAGCGCCAGCGAGCGCTTCCAGGTCCATGCGAGCCCTACCCCTGCCGACAAGCCGTTGTCGCGCCGGTGCAGGGGACTGTTATCGTTCGCACCAAGGCCATAGTTCTCGGCACGCAGGAAGCCATACACGCGCAGGTCGCGGTTGACTACGCGCGCCGCGAACACGCCGACCCTGGCCAGGATCAGGCCGGATTCGGCCGCATAGGCAGGCCGGGTGCTGGTGGCGTATTCGGGGCGCACCTCGTAGAAGTAGCGGTTGATCTTGCCGTCGCCCACCACCGCGGCGACATGGCCCTCGAAGCGCCACTTGCCGTCGCTGCTGCGCTCTTCATAGGCCAGGCGCGGCTCGAAGGTATAGCCCTGGTGGCGCACGCCGCTGCGTACCTCCAGCACGGCGCGCAGGGGGAATTCGGCACGGATCGCGCGCCGTTCGCCCAACTGGGCGAGCCTCACCTTCAGGCGCGGGCCGAATTCGGCCAGGCCGCCCAGGTCAGGCATGCCGGCCCGGGCCGCCACGTCATCGGAACGTGCTGGAAGCGAAGCGGCCAGGCCGATGTCGAGCTCTGCTACATCGCTGCGGAACACCCGTGCGCCGATGCCGCCCTGGTCCGCGCGGAAGACCTTGCCGCGGTAGATCAGTGTCGGCAGCGCGAGGGCGCGCGTCTCGCGGTCCTCGGCACCGGGATAGGACGGCGTACTGATGACGCCGCCCGCCACGCCGATCTCCCACAGGGGCTGACCCGGCGGGTCGGCCGGCTCGACCGGAGGCGCGGCAAGGGCGGGAGCAAGGAGTGCGGGGATGGCAAGCAGGCAGGCGAGTGCCGCCCTGGAGAGCAGGTAATTGTTCATGCGGGAGTAAAAGGGCAGCGCGGCGCGCCGGGACCTCCATTCTAGCCGCGGCGGGTCCTGCGTGGCGCGGCGAAAAAAAGGCGCCGCAGCAAGCCGCTGCGGCGCCATTCTCGGCCAAGGGTGCATCCCTCGCCTGCTCTGGCGCAAACGCGCCCCGGTGTTAACCGTAGATTGCCTTCAGGATTTCGGCCAGCTTGTAGCCGCCCTTGATCAGCTGTTCCTTGGCGATCTGCGAGCTCGGCACCGGATAGTTGGCCGGCACTTCGAGCGTGAAGGTGTAGTAGATCTCGCCCTTCTTGCTGGTCTGCGGCACCAGCTTGCCCGGCACCACATCCTTGTAGGCTTCCTTGGACACGAGCAGCGCGTCGTCGGCCCACTGGTAAGGCCAGGTGGCGAGGTCGCCGCTGTTGGCCTTGATGGCTGGCTTGCTGGCGATCGCCGCGTCGGCAAACTGGCCCGGGGTCTTGGTGCGGATGCGGCGGAACGCGTAGTCGACCGTGGTGCTGTCCCAGTACGAGTGGAAGGGCTTGGTCAGTGCCTGCGGCACGCCTTCGCGGACCGGCTTCGGCTCGCCTGCCGGAATCAGTTTGGCGCTCAGCTCGGTCAGCTTCTGGTCGTCCAGCAGCAGGTTGTTGCCGCCGCGCGAATCGAAGATCGCGACTTCATCGACTTCCGCGTGCGACTTCGGCACCACGAACTTGCCGTCCTTGCTGACAAAGGCCGCGCCCACGTGCAGGGGCTGGTGGATGTCGCCGGTCATGTGCGCCAGGATCATCAGCGCCTGGCGCTTGGTGAACTTGTGCGGGTTCAGCGCCGGGTCGGTCTTGCCCTGCAGTACGGCAATCGCCTGCTTCAGCGTCTGCACGATGTCTTCGTCGAAGGTGCCGACGCCGTGGTCGTGATAGCGCGCCAGCTGGAAGGGCACGTCGGTGTAGTGGTAAGTGCTGTGCTTCGGGTTGCCGTTCACGTACTCGACCATCTCCGGCGTCTGCGGGCCGCAATAGGTGCCCTTCACGCAGTCGGCCCAGTTGGCGATCGACTCGAGCGATTCGCCCGGCAGCAGGAGCGCGGCGATCTGCTTCTCGGCGTTGGTGCCCTTGAGCAGTTTATCGGCGATGGCGCCGACAGCACGGTGGCCATCGTTGCCCCACGCAAGCGCATCCATCGACAGGAAGGCGCTCGACAGCGCCAGGACACAAGCCAGTTTTTTCATGATTTCTCCGTACTGCGATGGTATTTATTGACGCATCTTGTCGATGCGCACGGATGGGGCCATTCCGGCAGTCGTGCCGCCGGCGCCAGGATTCTTTGCAATAAACGCACTCAGGGCGTCGAGGTCGACGATCTGGGTGTCAACACGATTGGTTCCCTTGGCAAACTCCGGGAAATGGTCGCCGCCTTCGGCCAGGAAGTTGTTCGCCACTACGCGGTAGGTCTTGGCATCCTCGACCGGTGCGCCATTGAACTTCAGGCTGCCCGGCACGATCCGGTTGCCCACTGGACGCTTCTCGTCCCAGGTATAGCTCAGGCCCTGCGACACTTGCAGGATGGTGGCGCCCGATGCGCTTGGGCGCTGCCATTGCTGCTCGAGCAGGCGTTTGAGCTGGGCGCCGCTCAGGTCCATGACCACCAGCCAGTTCCCGAAGGGCAGCACGGCCTGGGCATGGCCGAAATTGGTGGTCAGGGCGGCGTCGGAAGTTTCCAGGTCCTTGCGGATGCCGCCATTGTTCATGAAACCGATCTGGGCGCCATGCGCGCGGGTGGCGGCCAGCACGGCGTCGGCGATCAGATCGCCGAGCGGCGATTGACCGGCATCGCTGGCCTTGCGCGCGACGCTCGGCGCGCCGAGCTTGCCCAGCGGGCGGGCCAGCAGCGCGCGGCTGCGTTCCTTGACGCCGGCCAGGAATGCCGTGACTTTTGGATCGGCCGGGAACTGTTCCGGGTTCATCACCACGTTGCGCACCTGAATGTCGGTCACCGCGCCGCTGGTGGGATCGACCTGCAGCGCAATGCGCGACAGCAGGTGCCCGGCGGCATCGGCCTGGGTGACCACGCGCCCATCCACATTGCACAGGTAACCCTGGTGCGAGTGGCCGGTAATGACCAGGCGGATTGCCGGGTCGAGTTTTTTGACGATGTCGACGATGCCGCCTTTCAGCTTGCTGCAGGCCGGCTGGTCCGGCGCCTCGTCGGTCTTGCCGCCTTCGTGGATCAGGGCGACGAAAACCTTGGCGCCGTCCGCGCGCATGCGCGGCAGCTCGCGGTTGATGGCCTCGGCCTCGCCGATGAAGGAGAGCCCGCTGATGGCGGAAGCGACGGCAACCGACGCGGTACCTTCCAGGACGGCGCCGACCACGCCGACCTTCACGCCCTTCACTTCCTCGATGCGGTAGGCTGGCATGAAGGGCTTGCCGGTCGCCTTGTCGAGCACGTTGGCTGCCAGGTAGGTAAAGCGCGCACCGGCGTAACCCGGCATCAGCTTGCAGGCCTTGGCAGGGCGTGGCGAATCGCAGCCGCCGGCCTGCTGGCGCAGCAGTTCCTTGCTGCCCGCGTCGAATTCGTGGTTGCCGACCGAGGACAGGCGCAAACCAAGCAAGTTCATTGCCTCGATGCTCGGCTCATCCGCCCACATCGACGACAGTGCCGGGCTGGCGCCGATCAGGTCGCCGGCGCCGATGAACAGCAGGTCCTTGTCCTCTTTACGCCACTGCGCCAGGGCGCCGCTGAGCGCCTCGATGCCGCCCGCGCGCAGGGTTTCGGTCTTGCCGGTGGCGGCGCTGGTGTAGGTGTACTTGCTCGGTTCCAGGTTGCCGTGGAAGTCGTTGATCGCGACCAGGTTCAAGGTGACCGGGCCACGCGGCGCGGTAGTGCAGCCAGCGGCGGCCAAGGCGAGCGCCAGCAGGGAAATACGGGCGCACGCGCGCGGGGAAACGGTCATGACTTACCTTTACTAAAAATACGGAACGCACCGCATGGGCAGACAGAATTATTGCACGTAGGCCAGACGACGGCCATCTTTACAGCGGCGCCCTGCCCTTACTTTAAGAATAAAAAAACGGCCGGTGTTGCCACCGGCCGTTCTTGTCATCGCGACGAATTCAGATGCTTAGAATTCGTACTTGACGGTCGCCTGGATCGCCCACTGCGACTCGTTGCGCTGCTGCTTGATCGTCACGTCGTCAGCCTTGTTGCGCACCGCGTAGACATAACGGCCCTGGGCATCCAGACCGGCATAGTCGACGAAGCCGCGCTGGTTACCGCCGGTCGACGAGAATGGCACTTCTTCGATGTGGCCCCACTTCTTGTTCAGCAGATTGCCGAAGTTCAGGAAGTCCAGCGTGAACGTTGCCTTGTTACGCTTGAAGATGCCTGGAATTTCCTGGCTGATACGCAGATCGAAGGTGTTGGTCCACTTCGAGAAGCTCTCGTTACGGCCAACGACGCCGCCGGCGGCTTCACGCAGCTCGTCCTCGCTGTTGACGATGTCCCAGAAGCGCGCTTCGGTAGCAGCGCGCTCTGCCGCAGTAGCGCCAAAGAAGGCTACTTCGCCCGAACCTGGGGCCGATGGGATGTACATCAGGTCGTTGCCGGCAACGTTGTCACCGTTCAGGTCGTTCTTGTAGGTCCAGCTGTACGGCTTGCCCGAACGGCCTTCATAGAACACGCCGATACGGGTGTTGTAATTGCCGATGAACTTCTGCTGGAAGTTGGCCAGCGCATTGACACGGTCCTTGACCAGGTAAGCCGAGTTGGCAGCGACTTCTTCGTTCGGGTTGAACGCCGAACGGGCGCGGAAGTTCGAGTTCGACACCGACGAGGTCAGTGGCGAGACTTCGGTTGCCTCCGTGCGGGTATAGGCAACCGACCAACCCAGGCCCTTGGTCAATGGACGCGACAGCGACACGGTCACCAGGTTGCCCTCGCCTTTGCTCGAGTTCTTCGCCAGCAGCACGTCGGCGAACGCTGTGTTGTTACGCGAACGCGCAGTCGTGGTCACGCCCGATACCGTGTTGACGGTGCCGTTGCTGACGGTGTAGCTGGCAGCCGACAGGCCTGCCGCATTCCAGAACATCTGGCGGCCGTCGCTGCCGGTACGGGTAGGGGCACCCAGGTTCAGGTGCTCGTAGAAGATCGACGACTTGTTCTTGGTATGCAGGAACTCGGCGCCGAAGACCAGGCCCTGCCATGGCAGTTCGGTATCGAAGGCCAGGTTGGCTTTCCAGATCGACGGCTGGCGCAGGCCTGGGTCGAGGATGTCGACGTTGGCTGCCGGCGGGGAGCCGACATTCGTAGGCTGGTTGTCCGGATTGGCGCTGAAGATGCCCGCGCCGGTGGCCGGGCAGCGGTTGCTGCCGGTACCGGAGCAAGTGATGATGCGCGTGGCAATGCCCGGGTTCGAGAACGGGTTCGACATCCAGACCGTTGCAGCGGCGCCCTGGAACAGGCCGGCGCCACCGCGGAGCTGGGTCTGGCGGGCGGTATCGAACTTGTAGTTGAAGCCGAAACGTGGCTGCCACAGTTTCTGGCCGTCGACGGTGACGGTGTTGTCGTAGCCGAAGCCGCCGGTCTGGCGACCGGTGGTGCCGGCGCCGGCGATGACTGGCGCGGCGGCAGCGGCGTTACGCAGCGGCGTGCCGTCGACACCAGTCCGGTCGACACGCACGCCGGCGCTCACGGTCAGCTGCTTGTTGATGGTCCAGGTGTCCTGCACGAACAGCCCGGTGTTGTTCATCGTGAACTGGGCAACCGCGTTGTCCAGCGACGAACCAGGTGCCGCGGTCTGCAAGGTGTACGAAGTCGGACGGCCGTTGCGGAAGTTGCTGAGCACCGCAGCTTCGATTTCCGCGGTCGTCACGCCGGTACGGTTGCACAGGCCGGAATTGATCGTGTTGTCGCAAGCGAAGGTGTAGTTGCCGTAGATGTTCTGCAGGAAGGCGTTGTATACCTCGTTCTTGCTGTGATCCAGGCCGAACTTGACTTCGTGCGCGCCCAGCGTCCAGTTGGCGCCGCCGAAGTAGTCCATCGTCTTCGTGCCAAGGATATTGCGCTGGCGCGAATTCTCGGTACCGAAGTTGACAGAGCGCGAACCAACCTGGGTACCCGCTGGCACACCTGCCGGAAGCGGGCCGCTGAACGACAGGCGCATCGAAGGCAGGCGTGCATTGTTGTCCGGGATGGAGTCGTAGTCGCGCATCGAAACGCGCGCTTCGGTCGAGAAGGTCGGCGTCCAGTCCGAGAAGACCTGGGCGACGGCCGTTTCGATGGTCTTGTTGTTGCGGTAGTACGACGACTCCAGCGCTACGCTGTCAGCGAAGAACAACGGATAGACCGGCTCGACCTGGTCGGTCTTGCCATAACGGAAGTTCGCGCGGTGATCGTCGTTGATGTTCCAGTCGACTTTCAGGAGCTTCTCTTCCGATTCGAGCTCACTGCCAGACGTCGGAATGCCGCCGATATTCAGGCCATAGACTTGCTGGGCGATCTGCTGGGCGCCAGCGATGGAGGACGCGGTGACAGGCACGATGGTGCCGGCGTTCGCGCCGACGATGCCGAAGTCGGGAATCGCACGGGTGCTCTTCGATTTTTCGGTCAGGGCGTAGATGAAGAGTTTGTCTTCAATCAGCGCACCGCTGGCCCAGATGCCTTTGGTGTGTTCCTTGAATTCAGGGACGTCGCTGTAGGTGTCGGCGATGTTGTTGTAACGCTTGCCGGCCATGCGGTCGTCGCGGTACACGTAGTAGGCGCCGCCCTTCCAGGTGTTGGTGCCCGACTTGGTCACGGCGTTGACGTTCGCGCCGGTGTAGCCTTTCTGGGTGACATCGTAGTTGGCGACGTTGACCTGCACCGACTGGATCGCTTCGATCGACAGTGCCTGGCGCGCGGTCGGGCTGCCGTTCGACTCGAGGCCGAAGGTGTCGTTAATGGCGACGCCGTCGACGGTGATCGAGTTGTAGCGCGAGTTCTGACCGGCGACGGACATTTCGCCGCGTTCCTTGTCGGTCTGCGAAACGCGTGGGTCCGAACGGGCGTAGTCCTGCAGGTTGCGCTGGATCGATGCCTGGGTTGCCAGTTCGGTCGCGCCGATGCTGGTGACCGCGCCCATGGTGGTGCGGTTGAAACGCTCCGAGCGGTTGGCCGAGCCGGTGACGGTCACGGTCTGCATGGCGGCGCCCAGGGTAGCGTCGATCGACGCGGTCTCGGCCAGCTGGACGAAGACGTTCTCGCGTTTTTCCGAGATGCCGTTCTTGGTGATAATGATCGTGTACGGACCACCCACGCGCAGGCCGCGCGCAACATAGCGGCCTTCAGCGTCGGTGACAACGTTGCTGACAGAACCCGACTCGGTGTGGACGATCTGCACCGTCGCACCAGCTGCCGGCGCACCATCCGCACCCGAAACCCGGCCGCCGATGGCCGAGGTGGTGTTCTGTGCGAACGTCGGCGCCGCCGACAACGCAATCGACAAAGCCAGCGCCAGCTTGGTCAGCCGGATCTGTTGTTGAGTGATCATTGTTAAAACCCCAAAATAGACTTAATAGTTATTTGGGCGTCTGGTGGACGCCCCTCTTTACAAGTACTGCAACCCTGGCAATTGCGAACCGCAGCGGCGTACAGCCGGCCTTCCGTGGACCGGGCGATTGTAAGGAGGAAATATGTCATCCCCGTTACGAACCGCCCTTGAAAAAACCTCTAGCAAATTGAGCAACGACGCCAAATATGCATGAGTGCCACAGACGAGACAAATACGTTTTTAGTTAGCTATTCAGATGGCTTTCCTCTGAATCGCCCGAAAAACGTGCATCTGGCGCGCCGTGCGGGGGTTTCCCCGAGCAAAATCACAAGGCGGGATTATAAGGGGTGCATTCTCTACTGAAATATTTTGGTAAATATTTTCAGTGATCGCCCTGACGGGCACGACAATCTGTGGTGACGCGGCCACAGAAGTTAATTCGAAGCCAACTTTCATTCGCCCCGTTTTGATGCGTCGCGTGGTGCGTTCGCAACAACGGCAGCATTGCGCTGCCGTTGCGAATTTACTGTTGATCGTCTTATTTACGTGGCGGCGAAGCGACACCTTTCGCCAGTGTCGCCATCCTGGCCTCGAAAGCGGCGAAGCGAGCGTCGAGCTGGCGCGTCAGGCGCGCCTTCTCAGGCGCGGGAAGGAAAGCGTAGCGCACGCTGTTGTACGAAGTCTTCTTCATCTCCGCATAGTCCGGCTTGTAACGGCTGGCGAAGAGCACGTACTCCTGCGACAGCGTGTGGCGGGTGACGCCGGCGTCGTCGGTCGAGATCACGTAGGGCACGCCGTACTTGCGGTACAGCGTCACCGGATGGTTCGCGCCTTCGATGCCGCTGATGAAAGCGTTCGAGGTCAGGTTGATCTCGACCGGAATGTCATCCGCGCGCATCTTGCCCAGGATCTGCACCGCGTTCGACTCGTGCGCCAGGTCGATGCCATGGCCGATGCGGTCGGCGCGCGCCACGCTCAAGGCCTGGTCGATGTGGAACTTCAGGCCTTCCGGCGGCACGTCGCCCATGGCCAGTTCGCCCGCGTGCATTGCCACTTTCACTTTCGGGTAGACCGACTTCAGGAAGCCGAACATCTTCATGTGCAGTGCGTAGTCGCGCATCGACACGTGCGTGCTTTCCTGGCCGACGATGTTCACGCCGACTACCTTGCCGCCCGTGGACGCCGATTTGAACGCGGCCAGCATCGACGAGAACACCTGCGACGGGTTGAGCAGGCGCAGCACGTAGGTCTGGTAGCGCATCGTGAAGTGCTCGTCGTCGATGCCCTGCGCCGCATCCTCGATCCTGGCCACGAAGTCGGCGATCGATTTGGCAAAGGCCGGGTCGCGGTCCAGCGCTTCCATCGCGCGGCGCATCTCGGCTTGCAGGGCCGCGTCGTCGTTTGCCAACTGCCAGGCGCGCGCGTCGAATTCCGGGTTGGCGATCGCGGGCGCCATCTTGAACATGGTCTCGATATAGCTCACGTTCTCGGCGATCGCGCGCTTCTTCAGCGTTTGCAGGCCTTCCGCGAAGTTCGCGTTCGAGACCGGGCCGAAGTAGCCGAAGGTCTGGAAGAACAGGCGGTCCGGCGGTAGCTGCATGGCGCCGTGGTTGTTGAAGTCCTTGTTCGACCAGCGCTGTACCAGCTCGCGCCAGGTGTGATCGTCGGCATAGACTTCGGCGCTCGACAGGCAGTTGCGCTCCTTGGCGGGTTTCGCGCGCTCCGCGGCAATGGCCGCCTTGTCGGTCTCGATGCGGTAGGTCTGCTTGTTGACGCACAGCCCCTGCTTGTCGAGGAATTCGAGGTACTGCTCGACGTAGATCGAACCGGAATAGTGGTGGTGCAGGTCACCGCCCTTGGGCATCTGCGTAAAGAACATGGTCAGCTCGGACAGCTTCGGCTCGCTGCCTGCGACCAGGCTGGCGTAGTGGCGGGCGGTGGCCGCTTCGTTGGCCTGGCGGCTTGCCGCGGACGGTTCTTTGGCGGCGGCCGGCGCGCTTGCCAGGGCCAGGGCGATCAGCAGGCTGCTGCTGAATGTGTTCTGC
Organism: Massilia niabensis; assembly: GCF_042655085.1. Taxonomy (NCBI): domain Bacteria; kingdom Pseudomonadati; phylum Pseudomonadota; class Betaproteobacteria; order Burkholderiales; family Oxalobacteraceae; genus Massilia; species Massilia niabensis. The sequence goes on from NZ_JBHSMU010000003.1 coordinate 245,719, forward strand.
ATGACGGGTCTTTCGTATTGGGTTGACGTTGTCGCGGCGGGCGCATCAAGCCGCCTCGTCTGTGGGGCGCGACCGCGCAACTCTAACGGGTTCGTGAATGGTTGGCAATGTGGGGGCACGCGAGGGAACGTGGGGCTGTTGCCTGGGCCGGTATTGTGTGCTTGATCCGCGTGGGCACGGAGTGCCCACCCTACAAGAGGCGCTACTGGCGAGATCCGAAAAAGACCCCGAACCGTTCCGGGTTCTTTCGCCGAGGCCGAAGGCCGAATCTCCGGCGTATTCCGTAGGGTGGGCACTCCGTGCCCACGCGGATTGGAGGCACCAATAACGGATCAGGCAACAGCCCCACCCTGCCTCATGCCCCGCGCTCGTGCACCTTCGCGCCGGCGGCATACGTCGCCCGCACCGCCCGGTCATCCCCCAGCAGCGCCAGCGCGAACAGCTGCTCTTCGAGCGAATTGCAATGCGAACTGCGGCGCGCCAGCAGTGGCGTGCACTTCGGGTCGAGCACGATGAAATCCGCCTCGGCGCCGAGCGCGAAACTGCCGATCGTGCCTTCCAGGTCCATGGCGCGCGCCGCGCCCAGCGTGGCCAGGTAAAACATGCGCAGTGCCGGCAGGTAGCTGCCCTTCAGGCGTGCCACCTTGTAGGCTTCGTTCATTGTCTGCAGCATCGAGAACGAGGTGCCGGCGCCCACGTCGGTGCCGAGCGTGACAAGCGCGCCGGCGCCGTCGGCCTTTTCGAAGTCGAACAGGCCGCTGCCGAGGAACAGGTTCGAGGTCGGGCACACGGACGCTGCCGAGCCGGTCGCCGCCATGCGCGCGAAGTCGTCGTCATCGAGCCAGATGCAGTGGCCGAACAGCGCGCGCGGGCGCATCAGGCCGTAGCCGTCGTACACGTCGAGGTAGCTGCGCGCGTTCGGATACAGCTCGCGCACCCAGCCTACTTCGTCCTTGTTCTCGGACACGTGGGTCTGGATGAAGGTGTCGGGATAGGCCTTCGCCAGTTCCGCGATCGCCCCCAGTTGCGCTTCGCTCGAGGTCGGGGCGAAGCGTGGGGTGATCGCGTACAGCGAGCGCGCGTGCTTGTGCCACTTGTTGATCAGCGCTTCGCTCTCGCCCACCTGCCCTTCGGCGTCGCGCAGGAAGTCCGGGCAGTTGCGGTCCATCAGCACCTTGCCCGCGACCATGCGCAGGTTGCGCGCTTCGCTCGCCTCGAAAAAGGCATCCACCGATTCGCGGTGCACGGTGCAGTAGACCACCGCCGTGGTGGTGCCGCAGCGGGTCAGCTCGTCGAGGAAGAACTCGGCGGTCGCGCGCGCATGCGCCGGGTCGGCGAACTGGCGCTCGGTCGGGAAGGTGTAGGTCTCCAGCCAGGGCAACAGGCCCTCGCTTGGCGAGGCGATCATGTCCGTCTGCGGGTAATGCAGGTGGGTATCGATGAAGCCGGGCGTGATGATCTGGCCGCGGTAGTCGACAGGTTCCACGCCTGGCGGCAGCGTGGCGGCCAGCTGCGCGTAGTCGCCGGCTGCCTGGACGCGGCCGTTTTCGATGACGAGCAGGCCGTCCTCGATCCAGGCATGGGCGTTCTCGTGGAAGGCCGGGTCGGCGTGGAAATGCAGCAAGCTGGCACGGTAGGCTTGCACGGTCTGTGGTGCGGTGGACATCAGTTGGATTCCGAAGAAACTTGGAGGGAGCCGGGGGCGCCAGTGTCGAGCGCCTCCCAGACGGTCAGCAGTTGCGCCGCGCTTGATGTGGCGATCACGGCCGGGGCCTTGCCGGCAATGCCGGGCAGGCCGATCGGGCAGACCATGGCGTCGATGCGGGCATTATCGATACCGCGTTCGCGCAGGCGGTGCTCGAACTGGCGGCGCTTGGTATCGGAACCGATCAGGCCGAACCAATCCGCCGATTGTGTCGATGCGGGCCGCGACAGTATCGCGATTGACAGGCGCAGGTCAAGTGCATGGCTGTGGGTCATGACCAGGAAGGTCGTGCCAGGCGCGGCGGCGTCGACCAACGCCTCGGGCGTGTCGGTCGCTTCGACCGTGACGTTGGCCGGGACGCCAGAGGGGAACATGTCGTCGCGCTCGTCGACCCAGGTGACGCGGCAGGGCAGCTCGGCGAGCGCACGCACGATGGCGGCACCGACGTGGCCGGCGCCGAACAGCATCAGGTGCGCGCGTGGCGCCACGACGGGGTCGACCAGCCAGCGGCGGCCGGAGGGGTCGTGCATCACGTGGGTGCCGAGGGTGCCGTCGAAGGCCGGGACGGGGCCGCCGGCGAGTTGAGTACCGTCGCCGTCGAACAAGGCCCATCCCCCATCCAATGCGACCACGCGGATCGTATCCAGGTTGCGGCGCGTATTCAGCAGCGCCATCTGGTCACGGTCCGCCACCTCGAACATCAGGTGCGCAATTCCGCCGCAGCACTGCCCCAGGCTTGGCCCCAGGGCAAACCGTTCGAGTCGGGGCGTTCCACCCTCTTCCAGCATCGCGCGCGCCATCTCGATCGCCCGATGCTCCAGGTGACCGCCCCCAATGGTGCCGGCAAAGCCGTCGCGCATGACGAGCATCTTCGCGCCGGGTTCGCGCGGCACGGAGCCTTCGACGATAGCGACCGTCACCAGCACGGCCGGCGCACGCAGCGCAGCATTCAGCCAGTCGTCCATCACGCTTGTTGTGCAACCAGTGATGCAGTGGCCGACTCCACGGCCGCGATGGCGTCGAGGATTTCCTCGCTCGTTGCCGGCGCATTCAGGGGAGGATGTACCTTGTGCCCGCCCACGCTCGAGACCGCGTTGCGGATGGCGAAGAACACCGAGAACGGCAGCAGCAGCGGCGGCTCGCCCACTGCCTTGGAGCGGTGGATGCTGTCCTCGACGTTGCGGTTTTCGAACAAGCGCACGCGAAAATCGCGCGGGCAGTCGGACACGCCGGGGATCTTGTAGGTCGACGGTGCGTGCGTCATGAGTTTGCCGCCCGGGTTCCACCACAGCTCTTCCGTCGTCAGCCAGCCCATGCCCTGGATGAAGGCGCCTTCGACCTGGCCGATGTCGATCGCCGGATTCAGCGAATTGCCGGCGTCGTACAGCACATCAGCCCGCAAGAGCTTCCATTCGCCGGTGAGCGTGTCGACCACGACTTCGGACACCGCGGCGCCATAGGCGAAGTAGGAGAAAGGCCGGCCGTTCATGGTCTTTGCGTCCCAGGACAGGCCGGGCGTGGCATAGAAGCCGTCGGACCAGAGCTGCACGCGCGCCAGGTACGCCTTCTGCACCAGCGCCGGGAACGGCACTTCCATCTCGTTCACGAACACGGTATCGGCCGCGAAGCGCACCTCGCCGGCATCCCCGCCATACTGCGCGGCGGCGAAAGCGGCCAGGCGTTCCCTGATCTGGCGCGCCGCGTCCTGCGCGGCCTTGCCGTTCAGGTCGGCGCCGGTGGAGGCGGCCGTGGCCGAGGTATTCGCGACCTTGCTGGTGTTGGTGGCGGTGGCGCGCACGCGGTCCATGTCGACGCCCAGTTCGTGGGCCACGACCTGCATTACCTTGGTGTTGATGCCCTGCCCCATCTCGGTGCCGCCATGGTTGACCATGATCGAGCCGTCCACATACACGTGCACCAGCGCGCCGGCCTGGTTCAGGTGGGTGACGTTGAAGGCGATGCCGAATTTGACGGGCGTGAGTGCCAGGCCTTTTTTCAGGACCGGGCTGGCGCGGTTGAAGTCGTCGATGGCTGCGCGCCGCGCGCGGTATTCGCTGGAGGCTTCCAGCTCGGCCACCAGTTCGTGGATGACGTTGTCGACCACCGCCTGGCCATAGGGCGTGACGTTGCGCTCATCCTTGCCATAAAAATTGCGCTTGCGGATGTCGAGCGCATCGACGTTCAAATTGCGCGCGATCTCATCGAGCACATATTCCATCGCAATCGCCCCCTGCGGGCCGCCGAAGCCGCGGAAGGCCGTATTCGACTGCGTATTGGTCTTGCCGCAGGCGGCGCGGATGTCGACATCAGACAAGTAATACGCATTGTCGTAATGGCAGACCGCGCGCGTGGCGACGGGGCCGGACAGGTCGGCCGAATAGCCGGCGCGCGAGACCATGTCGACTTTCGCGGCCAGGATGCGGCCCGTGTTGTCGTAGCCGACCTCGTATTCATAATAGAAGCAGTGGCGTTTTCCCGTCACCAGCATGTCGTCGTCGCGGTCGGCGCGCAGTTTGACCGGGCGCTTGAGCTTGGCGGCAGCGATGGCAGCGGCGGCTGCCCACAAGGCCGACTGCGATTCCTTGCCGCCGAAGCCGCCTCCCATGCGCCGGCACTCGACCACGACATGGTGCGAATGCAGGCCGAGCGCATGGGCGACGACGTGCTGCATTTCGCTCGGGTGCTGGGTCGAGCATTGCACCAGCATGCCATTGTCTTCGCCGGGGATCGCGTAGGCGATCTGGCCTTCCAGGTAGAACTGTTCCTGCCCGCCGACATACAGTTTGCCGGCGACCTTGCGCGGCGCGTTCGCGAACGCAGTCTCGGCGTCGCCGCGCGCCAGGCGCATCGGCGGCACGACATAGGATTTTGCGGCGTGCGCTTCCTGGGGCGTGAGGATGGCCGGCAGCTCGTCGTATTCCACCTTCGCCAGGCGCGCGGCGCGCCGTGCATTGTCATGGGTGTCGGCGACGACGATGAAGATCGGCTGGCCGACGTATTGGACCAGTCCGTCGGCGAGGATCGGGTCGTCGTGGATGATCGGGCCGCAGTCGTTGGTGCCGGGGATGTCGCGCACTGTCAACACCGAGACGACGCCGCGCGCGGCGCGCACGGGCGCGAGGTCGAGCGAGACGATGTTGGCGTGCGGCTTGGCGGACAAACCAAGGGCCGCGTGCAGCGTGCCCGCGACCTCCGCGATGTCGTCGGTATAGGTGGCCTGGCCGAGTACATGCAGCGTAGCCGACTCGTGCGGCCGGGCGCGGCCGACCGCGCTCCACGCCGCCGCTTTGAATGCTGGTGCGCCTGCGTCGTTCATGATGTTCTCCTTACGCGCGCGGCACGCATGCCGCGCCTGCGAATGCGTTGACGGAAGTCGCGGGCAGCGGGTTGTCGCTGCGGGTCTCCAGCCAGAAGCGGCGCAGCAGGTTTTGCGCCGTCTTCATGCGGTAGCTGCTCGAAGCGCGCATGTCGGACAGCGGCGCGTAATCCTGGGCCAGCGCGCCCATCGCCTCCTGCAATGCAGGCTCGCTCCAAGCGCGGCCGGTGAGCACAGCTTCCGCAGCGGCGGCACGTTTTGGGGTGGCGGCCATGCCGCCGAAGGCGATGCGCGCCTCGACGACGATGTCGTTCTCGACGCGCAAGGCAAACGCCGCGCACACGGCCGAGATATCCTGGTCAAAACGCTTGGCCAGTTTATAGGTGCGGAAGCGCACGCCCTCGCGTGGCAGCGGCACACGCAGCGACGCCACGAACTCGTCGGGCCGCAGGTCCTTTTGCTGGTAACCGAGATAAAAATCTTCCAGCGCCAGTTCGCGTTCACCTTGCGGCCCACGCAGCACCAGGCGCGCGCCGAGCGCGATCAGCCAGGGCATCGAGTCGCCGATCGGCGAGCCGTTGGCGACGTTGCCGCCCAGCGTGCCGGCGTTGCGGATCGGGAGCGAGGCAAAGCGCTGCCACATCTCTTTCAATTCGAGCGGATAGTAGCGGCACACGACCGCGTAGGCGTCCTGCAGGGTGACGCCAGCGCCGATCTCGAGCATGTCGCTGGTCTCGCCCACTGACTTCAGCTCTTCCACTTGGCCGAGGTAGATGATGTCGTTCAGCTCGCGCATCTGTTTCGTGACCCACAGGCCGACGTCGGTCGAGCCGGCGAGGATCAGCGCCTGCGGGTAGGCCGTGCGCAGTTTTACCAGTTCGTCGAGCGTGCGCGGCGCGTGGAAGCTGCGGTTTTCGAAGGTATAGGTATGGGTTTCGCCACGCTGCAGGGCGCGCAGTTGCCCGGCCACGGCTTCGCGGTCGAACTCGGCGCGCGGCAATTCCACCATGCGCGCGGCGGCGTCGATGATCGGGCGGTAACCGGTGCAGCGGCACAGGTTGCCCGAGAGCGCATCGTCGACCTGGCAACGCAGGGGTGGCTGACCTCGCGCCTCGCCTTCCTGTTTCAGGTACATGCCCCACAGCGACATCGCGAAGCCCGGCGTGCAGAAACCGCATTGCGAGCCGTGGCATTCGACCAGTGCCTGTTGCACCGGGTGCAGGCGCCCGTCGGGCAGCTGCAGGTCCTCGACCGTGAACAAGGCCTTGCCGTCGAGCGTGGGCGTGAACTGGATGCAGGAATTGACCGCCTTCAGTTCGAGCTGCCCATTTTCGAGAGAACCGACCACCACCGTGCAGGCGCCGCAGTCGCCTTCGGCGCAGCCTTCCTTGGTGCCGGTGCAGCGCAAATCCTCCCGCAGGTGCTGCAGGATGGTTTGCGTCGGCGCCACGTCCGTCACTTCATGGACGGCGTTGCGGAAATAAAAGCGGATCGGTTCGGCCATGCTTGTCTCGGATTTAACCCAGCGTGAAGGATACTCCCTGGGAGCGTCGACCCACTATGATTGACATCAGATATTGCTTATCATCGAATGAATATAATCGAACGGGATCAGCCCTCGTACGGATGGGTCGCCCGCCAGTGATTGGCGATGTCGATGCGGCGCGTGATCCACACATGCTTGTGCCCCATCACGTAGTCGAGGAAGCGCGCCAGCGACGCCGCCCGCGCCGGACGTCCCGCCAGCCGGCAATGCAGCCCGATCGAGAGCATTTTAGGCCGGTTCAGGCCATTCGGGTCGCCTTCCGCATACAGCACGTCGAAGGCGTCCTTCAGGTAATCGAAGAACTGGGTGCCGGAATTAAAACCCTGCATGGCAGCAAAGCGCATGTCGTTGGTGTCGAGCGTGTAGGGAACCACCAGGTGCGCCCGTTCGGCGGGCGCGCCGTCACTCCCCGTAAAGGCAACGTTTTGCCAGAACGGCAAGTCGTCGCCGTAATGGTCGGCATCGTAGGCGAAGCCGCCGTGCTCGACCACCAGGCGGCGCGTGTTGGGCGAATCGCGTCCGGTGTACCAGCCCAGCGGCGCCTCGCCCGTCAATTCGCGCAGGATCGCCACCGCCTCGCACATGTGGGCACGCTCGGTAGCCTCGTCCATGTTCTGATACGAGATCCAGCGCAGGCCGTGGCAGGCGATCTCGTGGCCGAGTTCGCGGAACGCCGCCACCGCCTCCGGGTTGCGCTGCAAGGCCATCGCCACGCCAAAGACGGTCAACGGCAGGCCGCGCGCTTCGAACATGCGCAGCAGCCGCCACAGGCCGGCGCGCGAGCCGTATTCGTAGAGCGACTCCATGCTCATGTGGCGCATCGGGAATGCCTGGGCCCCGACGATTTCGGAGAGGAAGGTTTCCGAGGCCGGGTCGCCATGCAGCACCGAGTTCTCCGCGCCCTCCTCGTAGTTCAGCACGAACTGCAGGGCGATGCGCGCCTCGCCGGGCCACTCGGGATGAGGAGGATTGCGGCCGTAGCCGACCAGGTCGCGCGGGTAGTTGGGATCCATGGCACAGTCGAAAAATGAAAGGTATATCGCCGATCTTATATTGACTCAAGTACAACGGTATATCATCCCATGAATACGCACCTTCAACCTGCTCGTATAGGAGAACCGATGGGCAAACTCAGTACCCACGTGCTCGACACCGCGCACGGGCGCCCGGCTGCTGGCGTGGCCATCGAGCTGTACGCGGTCGAAGCGGACAGCCGCACGCTGCTGGCCCAGGCGGCGACGAATGCCGACGGCCGCTGTGACGCCCCGCTGCTCGAGGGCAGCTCGCTGGCCGCCGGGCGCTATGAACTGGTGTTCGCGGCCGGCGACTATTTCGCTGCGCAGGGGGTGGCGCTGCCTGAGCCGCGTTTCGTCGACCGGGTGACGATCGCCTTCGGCGTGGCCGATCCTGCCCAGAACTACCATGTGCCGCTCGTCGTGACCCCCTGGTCGTATTCCACCTACCGAGGCAGCTGAGCCACACTGGATACAAAAAACCGCCAAGCGCGGTTGCATTGACGCAAGAACTTGCTATCCTGAGTTTTCAGGAGGAACGCCAATGTCCTTGCATATCGTTCATTTCATCGGTCCGATCAACCACAATTCCGCCTGCTGCGTGCGCAACCTGTGCCTGCAGGCCCTGCAAAGCGGGGCCAGCGAGATCGAGCTGCACATGTCGACCGAAGGCGGCAACATGACGGCCGGCTTCGCCTTGTACTTCTTCCTGAAGTCGCTGCCGGTGCCGCTCACCACCTTCAATATCGGCAGCGTCGAATCGGTGGGCGTCGTCATCTTCCTGGCCGGCGGCAAGCGCTTCGCCTGCCCCGGCGCCCGCTTCCTCGTCCATCCGCTGCACTGGGGCTTCGGCAACCTGGTCGCGGCCGACCATTCGCGCGTGTCGGAGTGGCGCGAATGCCTCGACTTCGACGCCGAACGCTATGCCAGCATCTTCGACGACGCCACCCGCGGCGCCCCCGAAGCCGGCGACATCCGCCCCCACCTGTTTGGCAATGCACGCATCTACACGGCCGAACAGGCCGTACGCGCCGGCCTCATCCACGAGGCCGTCCAGGCCCGCCTGCCCGCCATGGGCGCCACCTCGCACTGGTGGAATTGACTACGCGCGATTGAGCGACATCGAACCGGCGCATCAGTCCGCCGGTAATGTAGCTCTGGTCAAGCCGACAACACCCCTTAACGTCCCGCCAACAATGCCTTACCCACGGGGCGTCATGCCATTTCGTCTACGTGGCGAGAACGCATCTTTACCCTGTTGAAAGGCTTTACAAAATTGATGCCTGTAGGCATCATCCGAAAAGTCCGCGGCTTCAAAAAGCCCTGCGCGGCCTTCCTGTTGTTCCTCTAATCACCGGCTCCGCATTTGCTTATGGCAGCAGTCCTCCCAAGCACGACTTCAGGCACAGCGATGTCGGCGCCTATGTCCGGACTTGCGCGCGCGCTGGTGCAGGCGGGCCGCCTGAGCGTGCCGCAGGCCGACGCCTTCCAGAAAAAAGCCGCAGCGGACCGCACCAGCTTCATCGACGCCCTCCTGGCCGGCGGCGCGCTCGACGCAGGGTCGCTGGCGGCATTCTGCGCCGAGACCTTCGGCTATCCGCTCTTCGACCTGTCGACCTTCAGCCCGGATGCGCTGCCCGCCGGCGCGATCGACACCAAGCTGATGGCGGCGCAGCGCGTGATCGCACTGGCCAAGCGCGGCAACCGGCTGTCGGTGGCGATCTCCGACCCGACCAATACCCAGGCCCTCGACCAGATCAAGTTCCAGAGCGAGGCCGCGGTCGAGCCGGTGATCGTGGCGCACGACGCCCTGCTCGCCCTGCTGGCCACCCTGACCAGGAGCGCCGAGCAGAGCCTGAACGACCTGGCCGGCGACGACGCCGAGATCGAGTTCGCCGAGGAAGAAGCGGCAAGCGTGCCGCTGGAATCGACGAACGAGGTCGAGGACGCGCCGATCGTGCGCTTCCTGAACAAGATCCTGATGGACGCGGTGAACCTGGGCGCCTCGGACATCCACTTCGAGCCCTACGAAAAGTACTACCGCATCCGCCTGCGCGTGGACGGCGTGCTGCGCGACCATGCGATGCCGCCGCTCTCGATCCGCGACAAGCTGGTCTCGCGCATCAAGGTGCTGGCAAAGCTCGACATCTCGGAAAAGCGCGTGCCGCAGGACGGCCGCATGCGCCTGATCCTGTCTCCCACCCGCACCATCGACCTGCGGGTCAGCACGCTGCCCACGCTGTTCGGCGAAAAGACCGTCATGCGTATCCTCGATGCGACCCAGGCCCAGATGGGCATCGAGTCGCTTGGCTACGACCCGGACCAGCGCGCGCTGCTGATGGACGCGATCTCGCGCCCTTACGGCATGGTGCTGGTGACGGGGCCGACCGGCTCCGGCAAGACGGTCTCGCTGTACAGCTGCCTGAACGTGCTGAACAAACCCGGCATCAACATCTCGACCGCGGAAGACCCGGCCGAGATCAACCTGCCCGGCGTCAACCAGGTGAACGTCAACGACAAGGCAGGCCTGACCTTCCCGGTGGCGCTGAAATCCTTCCTGCGCCAGGACCCGGACATCATCATGGTCGGCGAGATCCGCGACCTGGAGACGGCCGACATCGCCATCAAGGCCGCCCAGACCGGGCACATGGTGTTTTCAACTTTGCACACCAACGACGCGCCCTCGACCCTGACGCGCCTGATGAACATGGGGGTGGCGGCGTTCAACATCGCCTCCTCGGTGATTTTGATCACGGCGCAGCGCCTGGCGCGTCGCCTGTGTAACTGCAAGCAGCCGCTCGAGATGGGGCGCGAGGCCCTGCTGGCGGCCGGCTACCGCGAAAGCGACCTCGAGGGCGACTGGAAGCCCTGGGGCCCGGTCGGCTGCGAGCGCTGCCTCGGTTCCGGCTACAAGGGGCGGGTCGGCATCTACCAGATCATGCCGATCAGCCCGGCGATCGAAGCCTTGATCCTGGCACACGGCAACTCGATGGAGATCGCCGCCCAGGCCGAGAAGGAAGGCGTGAACTCGCTGCGCCGCTCGGGCCTGATGAAAGTCAAACAGGGGCTGACCAGCCTCGAAGAAGTGCTCGGCTGCACCAACGAATAGGATTCATAAATGGCAACTTCCCTCACCACCCGGGGCCGCGGCGGCGCGCAAATCAAGGAAGCGGTCTACGCCTGGGAGGGCAAGGACAAGGCCGGCAAGACCGTGCGCGGCGAACTGCGCGCCGGCGGCGAAGCGATCGTCAACGTGACGCTGCGCCGCCAGGGCATCATGGTCACCAAGGTCAAGAAGAAGGTCTACCGCAGCGGTAAAAAAATCACCGACAAGGACCTGACCATGTTCACGCGCCAGCTGGCGACGATGATGAAGGCCGGCGTGCCGCTGCTGCAGGCCTTCGATATCGTCGGCAAGGGCCATGCGAACCCGTCGATGGCGAAACTCGTGCTCGACCTGCGCGCCGACATCGAGACCGGCACCAGCCTGAACAACGCCTTCCGCAAATACCCGCGCTACTTCGACCCGCTGTTCTGCAACCTGGTCGGCGCCGGCGAACAGGCCGGCATCCTGGAAGAGCTGTTGCACCGCCTGGCCATCTACAAGGAAAAGACGCTGGCGATCAAGTCCAAGATCAAGTCCGCCCTGACCTACCCGATCGCCATTCTCGCTGTCGCCTTCATCGTGGTCGCCGTGATCATGATCTGGGTGGTGCCGGCCTTCAAATCCGTGTTCGAAAGCTTCGGCGCCGACCTGCCCGCACCGACACTGATGGTGATGGCGATATCGGATTTCTTCGTGCAGTGGTGGTGGCTGATCTTCGGTTCGATTTTCGGCGCGATTTACTTCTTCTTCCAGGCCTGGCGCCGCTCGCTGAAGATGCAGCAGACCATGGATCGCATGCTGCTGCGCCTGCCGATCTTCGGCGCCGTGATCCGCAAGGCGACCATCGCGCGCTGGACGCGCACCCTGTCGACCATGTTCGCCGCCGGCGTGCCGCTGGTCGAGGCGCTCGATTCGGTCGGGGGCGCTTCCGGCAACGCGGTCTACCTCGAGGCCACGCGCCGCATCCAGACCGAAGTTTCAACCGGCACCAGCCTGACGACGGCAATGCAGAACGCCAACGTCTTCCCGAGCCTGGTGACGCAGATGGTCGCCATCGGCGAGGAATCCGGCGCGCTCGACGCCATGCTGGGCAAAGTCGCGGACTTCTTCGAGGGCGAGGTCGACGAGGCCGTCGCCGCCCTGTCGTCGCTGATGGAGCCGCTGATCATGGTCATCCTGGGCGTGCTGATCGGCGGGCTGGTGGTGGCGATGTACTTGCCGATCTTTAAGCTGGGTTCGGTGGTCTAAGCGGGGCTGGCTGGGCCGGTGCCGGTTCTCAGAATACTTCACAGCGTTTCAGAAAAAATCGCAGTGAATTCGCAGTGGTTCCTACGTAGTTCGCAGTAGCTCTACATCTGTCTGCCGTAGAGCTACTGCCTGGCTTGGTACGGGCGAGTTGAACGTCCGCTCCCGACCTATTGCGTTGAAAAACTCCGCTTGAGTTCGCGATCTCGGCGACCTGTCGCTGTCTAACTGGTCGCGGATACGGAGGTCGCGATGATGGGACGCCAAGCAACTAAACGGGAGCTATTCGTATCGGTCAGTCTAGACGAATATGTTCCCGAAGACCACTTGTTGAGGGCGGTAGACCGCTACCTCGACCTCAGCGAATTTCGCGCGAATCTCGCTGATTCATACAGCCATACCGGCCGGCCATCGATCGATCCCGAACTCATGGCGCGTATGCTCATCATCGGCTACTGCTACGGGATCCGGTCGGAACGCCGGCTGTGCGAAGAGGTCAGCATGAACCTGGCGTACCGCTGGTTCTGTCGCCTTGGCCTCAAAGACAAGGTGCCGGATCACTCGAGCTTTTCCAAGAATCGGCATGGTCGCTTCCGCGATCGCGACGCCTTTCGCCAGCTGTTCGATTCGGTGCTTCGACGCTGTATGGCCGAGGGTTTGGTGCAAGGCGAGGGTTTTGCGACCGACGCCAGCATGATCAAAGCCGACGCCCGGCGACAACGTTCTTGCCCAGGTAATGTCGCTATCGACTGGGGTGATCCGGAGCAGGCAACCCGGCCGGTGCGCGAATATTTGACCGCGTTGGAACAGGCTAATCCGGTGTCACCCTCGCCAAAAAGAATCTCCCTGACTGACCCGGCATCGACCTGGACTGCCGCCGCCGGGCCGGCTATTTTTGCTTACTCGACAAATTACCTGATCGATCTGAAAGCAGGGCTGATTGTCGACGTCGAGGCATCGGCCGTGAACAAAATGGCCGAAGTCGAAGCGACCAAAATCATGATCGATCGCGTCGAAGAAAAGTTTGCGATCAAGCCGCAGCGACTGGTGGGCGATACGAATTACGGTGTCGCTGCAATGCTGGGGTGGCTGGTCGATGAAAAGAGGATCGCGCCGTACGTTCCGGTATGGGATAAATCCGAGCATTACGACGGCACTTTCAGCCGTACCGATTTCTTCTTCGACGCCGAGAACAATCGCTATGTTTGCCCGGCCGGTAAGTACCTCAGGCCGCCTCAACGCGGCCAAAAGAAAACACTGCTCCGCTATCGTGCCAGCGTGTACGACTGCCGGGTTTGCGATTTGAAGCCGAGGTGCTGTCCCAACATGGTCGCGCGAAAGATCGACCGCAGCCGGCAGGAGCCTGCTCGCGATATTGCGCGTGCTCTCGGCAAAACCAAGGAATATCGCCAATCACGAAGGGAACGAAAGAAGGTAGAGATGCTGTTTGCCCACCTCAAACGCATCCTTAAACTCGGCCAATTGCGCTTGCGGGGCCCCAGCGGTGCCCATGATGAGTTTCTGCTAGCAGCAACAGCCCAAAATCTTCGGCGAATGGCCAAAAGACTGCTTCCGACAAAACAAAACATGCAACTAGTGATCAGTTGAGCACCCCGGCATCGGCTACGTCACGTATCTTTTATGTACAGTTACTTCATCAGGACTGCTCTTGCCCAGAGTTTTTCAACGCAATAGACCCGAAGCGGACACTTTTACGGTTGCGAATTTCGCGTCTTCAGAACCAGTCTGTCCTTGGCCTGACTCGTGTATTGAACGAGACCGGCAAAGTCAGTCATGACCATGATTCCTTCAGCGAGATATGTTTCACAATATCTTCCGCTATTCATTCCATTCAGGGCCGCGCCCAGAACGACAATGCCCGGCATAAGCCGGGCATTGTCGTTCGCGCTACGCAGGCAGTTACACGTCTGCGAAGCCGATCCTTAGAATTGGTAAGCGAGGCCGACGCTCACGTTCTGGGAGTCGCTTGATGGCTTTTGAAATTCCAGGCGGGCCGAAATTGCCGGCGTGAAAGCGTAGCTGACGCCAAGGCCAATAATGCCATTCGAGTCCGACTCCTTCAAGTCATTCCCGGCAACCTTGGTTTCGGCTTCTACATGGCTATAGCCGAGGCGTCCCAGCAGGCTGAAGCCGCTGCTCAGTGGAAGGGTACCCACGACCGACAGCGAGGCCTGGTTCAGGTCAATTTCGCCAATGAGGCCGGGAAATGTGTAGTTAATACTGGCCAAGCGCCGATAGCCGGCTTCGATGGCGACATTTGGGAGAACGTTGTAGCCGGCAAAAGCGCCGGCGCTGGTTCCCCGGCCGGGAATATCGTCGATCTTGGTACGGCCAATGTCAACGCCGGCATAAAAGCCGTTCGGCTGCGCGGCAAACGCGGTGGACGAAGAGATAACGAGGACAGTTATGATTGCGATTTTTTTGAACATGTTTGCCTTTATTGTGGTGGTGCACTGGGCAATATCCCGAGCGCGCTGCAATTATTACCCAACTCACAATATTGAGTAACTGCAATCTTCCTGAATTATTGTATGTAGATGTAACAAATTATGCATATCTCAATTGCCATGCGCACTCACTCTGGCTTGATATCTGGCAGACGCTATGGAATTAGACTTGGGCTATTTCGTTAAGCGGCGATATTCTAGTTCGTTGAAGTCAACTTGTATTCTAGGTCTGTCCAAACTTCGTCCTCACAAACATACTGGCTCGCGTAAACGCATCGAATGGTCCGCTTTTGGCCGATTCCGACCGGTCGATTCAGCATAACAGGTTGCCAATGCGAAAAACTCGCCAACTGTCACGCCAGACAGCTTCGGACACAGTCAATCCGATCCGCGGCAACTGCTCAGCCAACGCGACATAACCAGGAAATTCTGATGTAGCCAACGCACGTCGGGGAGCCAACGCCGCTACACTGATCATTTCCTTTCACCGCGAGCCTGCCGGCGCCATTGCAGGCAGCGACTTCTTACGGAAACCGATCATGCTCCGCACCCGCACCCGCTCGCGCAATTGCCGCACCTCCCACACTCACCGTATGCTACCCATCCTGCTGGCCTGCCTGTCGGCTCTGGCGCTGCTATCATCCGCTAGTCTCGATGCCGCGGCACAGGCAGTGGCCGCCGATACGCGCTATGAACGCGTCGTACCCAGCCCGGATGGCATCGGCAAGCGCCACATGGGCCGTGAGATCGCCGGCGTGATGGGATGGGAGGGCGCGCAATGGCTCGAGCGCGAAAGCCGCGCACGCGAGGAGCGCCCGGAATTGCTTCTGCGGGAACTGGCGCTGGCGCCCGGCATGACGGTGGCCGACATCGGCGCCGGCACCGGCTACTACACCTGGCAGCTGGCGAAACAGGTCGGGCCCGGCGGACGCGTATATGCAGTTGACGTGCAGCCGGAAATGATTAGCATGCTCGACAGCCAGATGGTAAAGCGCGGCGTGCGCAATGTGGTCTCGGTGCTAGGCAGCGAAACCACCGTCAAACTGCCACCGGCTAGCGTCGACTTGGCAATCATGGTCGACGTCTATCACGAGCTCGCCTATCCCGCGGAGGTCCTCGACAGCATCGTCAACGCCCTGAAGCCGGGTGGGCGCGTCGTCTTCGTCGAATATCGGGCCGAGGATCCGGCAGTCGCGATCAAGCCGCTGCATAAGATGAGCGAGCGGCAGGTACGGCGTGAAGCCACGGCGCATGGCCTGAAGTGGGAACGCAGCATCGAATCGCTGCCGATCCAGCATGCGATCGTGTTTCGGAAGCCCTGAGCGCAGATTTTCTTGCCGTTGCTATCAATGAGTAGCGGCCCGAGGGCTGAAGTGGCATGGCACCTTCTGCCGCTGAGCAGACGTGGCTGGCAGGATGCGATTGCATGGCTGAAAGCCACTGCTCGCTCGTGAGCAAGGAATCGGGTATCGCCGAGGCCAGTCGGGGCATCTGCCATGCCGACGCACACTGCTCAACCAGCGGGTTATGCATCAGTTCTCGATTCAAAACATGTATCGGATCCGAATCGTTTCAGGCCCGGCGGTTGCCGTTATATATGAGTAGCGGGCAACCGGCAGGTTTCAGGGCGCGCCGAGTTTACCTGCCTTGGCAGCGGCGGCCGCTCTTTTATAATAGGCTTGTGCTGCAGGGGAGATGTCCGGACCTGTCGCGCCGGTGAACCTCAGTCGTTTCGTCAGTACCCAACCTGAAAAATCTTTTCCACTCCTGGCCCTGTACCTCACTAAGGTCCACTCTCCCTCGGGCCCATAGTCGGAATACGCCACTAATGAATCGCGCGGTATAACGAACAGGCGCTTGTCCGCACACCTCTTGTCCGGCGCTTTGTGCAGATGGAGGCGACCAGTACCGGCTACTTCATAAGAATAGCGATGTGGTAGGGGTGTGTCCTGAGGCGCAACATCGCATGCAGGTCCTGCCGCATGCACAGCATTTGCGATGAGCAGAGCCAAAGCCGAGCTGTTTAATGTCTTGAACATAGGTTAAGGATTCGGGCTCCAGGCGTAGGCCGATCTGTCGCGTTCATAACCCAGTGCTGGAATTGGCAAAGGCCACAACACTAGGAGCTAACAGTAACGTAATGCAGCGCAGTGAAGCGCGACGTTACCGTTACGACATGAACTTCAGCACCCCTCACTGGCGTGAAAAGGTGGCGGAACGGATGCTGGCGGCTGAGCTGCGAGCACTTGGCGAACGAGGAAGATGTGGGCAACCATCGCGACGGCAACCTTGCGCCTAAAAATCAGCGATGCAGGCACGGTCAAGAAGAAGGCGGTGTACCTGGCCCTGGCGTACCCGCCGACGCGCTCAAGCGCTTATGGCACGGCGGGGGAGTAGCCTTAGCGTTTCCCTCGCCTCGCCTGTGGCCTTTCGGGCAAGCGGCCTTTTCCTGCTCACACTTCAAAAAGTGCGAAGTTTTGTGAAGAAAAGCACTGCGAGCTACTTGAGAAGCACTTCGAGATCAAGGGGGAACTCTTGCGAGATGTCGTGAGTTCCTACAGCTGGTGTAGGTTCTCAGAATACTTCGACTAGAGGTGCACGATGGATTGCATGTCTGCTGCTGGCGGTCGCTCTGGAGCTCATTGGCATGATTGCGGGCCGTGCCTGGGTGAATCCGTAGGTAGCTAGACTTGTCTGGTGAGCCTGGCGACCAGCTTACGCACCACTGGCGCGACGATCGCGACAGTGGGAAACGCAACCGGCCAGATGGTTAGACAACTGCGCACCCACTGCCCGGGAAGTCCGGGGTGCAGGCCCTGTGTATTGAGCAGTACGAACGCCGAGACGATACTGACCATGATCGCCGACAAAATGGCGCTGAAGAGGATTGGTGCGAAGCGGGCCTGAATTTGCATGGTGACTCTCCTGGTTGAAAATGATTAATGTGTTAGCCAGGCGCTGGCGTACAGCCCAAGGCCGAACACTGCATGGGTGAGGACGCTTTGCAAGCGCGTATAGGCCGGGCGCGGCGCCCTCGCGGCCGCGATGCCGGCCCCCATACCAGGCTGCATCAAGAGAAACGGCGCCAGCACAGTTCCGATGCCAAACAACAGCGCCGGACCGATGGTGGGTACGGCTAACCAGCCAGGGCCGGTGACGGCCAGCAGTAGCGCGGCAAACGCGATGCCGATCAGATAGTGGGCAATCCAGCCGATCACCGCCTCGCCCGGATACTGCGCAGCCGCAGCGATCGACTTGTGCAGGAACTGGCCCCGGGTCATGTGCCCCAGCCAGCGCCCGAGGTGTCCATAGTTCGGCCGGGGCACGCCCAGCAACAGTTGGCGGACAACAGCCCATACGTCGACTGTCCAGGTGGCGCCCACACCCATGACGAGTACTGCGAATGTCAGTTCCATAATCTTCTCACTGGTTTGCGTTTGTCATGCAGTACTGGTAGCGTACGACTTCAAGTCAACTTGAAGTCAAGGGAAATAACATGGACATTGGGGAAGTGGCGCGGCGTTCCGGAATATCGACCTCGGCACTGCGGTTTTATGAGGAGAAGGGTTTGATCAGCTCGGTTGGAAGACGGGGCCTGCGCCGGTTGTTCGGCAATGATGTGCTGCAGCGGCTGGCCCTGATCAGGCTGGGCCGTGCCGCCGGTTTTTCATTGGACGAGATTGCAACGATGTTCAGGCCCGATGGTGGACCCCAGATAGACCGCGGCATGCTCAGCAGCAAAGCGGATGAACTCGATGTCACCATCCGCAAGCTTACCGCCATGCGCGACGGCTTGCGTCACGCCGCCGCCTGTCTGGCGCCGACTCACATGGAATGTCCAACCTTCCAGCGCCTGCTGGGGCTGCAGGGCGCTGCCAGACTCAATAGATGACTATCCGAGCGAATCGACTCCCCTGCCAGCGGCGCAGCCGCGCACATTGATGAATCGTCACGGCGATTGTAGACACTCCTGAGCCATAATTGACTTCCCTCAGTTCGGTCGACGAATCAGGCACATCGACCGTAAATTCCCGATTCAGGCGACTCGGAACGATGATCGAAGGCCGTCCTGCAATCTGGAGTGGGCGAAGTCGAATTGACGCTGGAAGCCCAACTGCGTGATCTCAGGGGACGTTCCGTGATCGCCGACACGACAAGTACCTGCGCATCCTTGGCACGGAAGGGAGCTGCGAAGCGTCGAACCTTGGCGCCGGATAGCACGTTATGTAACGCCTCGCCGAAAAACTGCGAAGTTTTATGAGAAAAAGCGCCTTGGCCCACATCCGCGGCAACCCCGCGCGCCGAATTGCCCGAGAACTGCGCAATTTGTTTCATCTGTAAGAAGATGAATCAGTGCTACCAGGCGACTCGCAGGCAGTCCTATAGTTGAACCATAGTAGTTCAACTGGAGACCTGACATGAAACGCTTCCTCAGCATTGCAGTACTTGCCGCCGTGGGTGCCGCCGCTGTGCCCCTCTCGGCTGCCGCCCAGACCCGCGTCTACCTCAACGTCGGGGAGCCTGCCCCGGTATACGTCCAGGAGCGCTACTACGTTCATGACCGCTATGCGCCCGAGCGCCAGTACCGCGGCGGCTATGCCTACGCGCCAAGTGGATGGGATACGCGGCATGGGCGTTACGTCGAGTCGCGCCGCTGGGTCGACCGTAACCGCGACGGCATGCACGATCGCCGTGGAGGCCGCGACTTCGACCGCGACGGTGTACCGAACCGCTACGACCGCGACCTCGACAACGACGGTATCGCCAATCGTTACGACCGCGACGTGGACGGCGATGGAGTCCGCAACCGTCGCGACCGTCGCCCCGAGAATCCGTACGCTTACTGATAATCTTACTTCGGGGCCGGGCCCCCTGGTTTCCGGGACGCGATCCAGCGATCGCTCCCGGGCAATTTCATTTCACAAGGCGATCCATCAAGCCTCCCAGCCTCCTGATCGCCTCCATCAGGTTCCCTGCGCTGGCCGCATACGACAGCCGCACGTAACGGCCCGCCCCGCAATGGCCAAAATCCTTGCCGGGCGTCAGCGCCACGTGCACCTCGTCCAGCGCCCGCTCGCAGAACTGCCAGGACGTCAGTCCCGTCCCGCTCACATCGAAGTACACATAGAACGCCCCGTCCGGCGGCACCGGAACCGGCAGGCCGATCCCCGAGAGACCGGCTAGCACCAGCTCCCGGCGCCGGGCAAACTCCACGCGCCGCTCTTCGCAGATCGCCAGCGACTCCGGCGTAAAGCATGCCAGCGCCGCTTGCTGCGATACGTTGGATGCGCAAATATAGTAATTCTGGGCCAGGCGCTCCATCGTCGGCACCATCGCCTCCGGGACCACGGCCCAGCCAAGGCGCCAGCCGGTCATGCCGAAATACTTCGAGAAGCTGTTGATGACGATGGCGCCATCGTCAAAGGCCAGCACCGTCTGCGGCGCGCGGCCTGCCTCGTCGCGGTCGCCCAGGTTCAGGTAGATCTCGTCGACGATGCGCCACGCATCGTGCTCGCGCGCCCACGCGCAGATCGCGCGCAGCTCTTCCGGAGTTACCGAGGTTCCCGTCGGGTTCGACGGCGTCGCGATCATCAGTCCTTTTGTGCCGTCCGTCCAGTTGGCGCGGACACTGTCGGCGCTTAACTGGAAACGGCTGTCCGCATCGGTCTGCACGAGTTTGACCTGCGCGCCGAAGCTGCTGAGGAACTGGCGGTTGCACGGATACGAGGGGTCGCCGACGATCACTTCGTCTCCTGGATCGACCAGCGCAGCAGTCACCAGCAGCAGCGCCGCCGAGGCGCCGGCGGTGACGATGATCCTGCTTGGGGCGATCGTGACGCCATGCTCGCGCAGATAAAAGCCGGCGATCGCCTCGCGCAGGGCCGGTATGCCCAGGGCCGCGGTGTAGGGCAGCGAACCGCCGACCGCCGTGCGCGCTGCCTCCAGCATGGCGGGAGGCGGGCCGAAATCGGGTTCTCCCAGGCTGAGCTTGATGACGTGGTGGCCCTGGGCTTCGAGGGCGGCGGCGCGTTTGCCGAACTCCATGGCGAAGAAGGGATCGATTGCCTGGGCGCGTTGGGATATTTTCATGGTGATTCCGATGGTGGGCTGTCCGTAACGAATTCTATACGTCCGGCCAGGATTGGTGCCCGGCGGCGCTCCCTGCCTTCACCATAACAAGTCGCCCCCGGCGGATCGATCGATCCTCCGTTTGTCCGCAAAGGCGTCGAGCATGAAGTCGACCATGGCTCGTGTTTTTGCCTGCAAGTGGCTCTTGGTAGGGAAAAGAATATAGATGTCGGCCGGCAGCGCGGTCCAGTCCGGCAGCAACAGGCGAAGGCGGCCGGAACGCAGGAACGGGGCGACGTCCCACTCCGAGCGCAGCACGATCCCATGTCCATCCAGTGCCCAGGCGAGCGCGGCCTCCCCGTCGTTCGTGCTGAGCTGGCCCCTTACCTTGACGGTCTCCTGCTTCGTTCCGGAGCGGAACTGCCAGTTGCCGAAGATTTCATCGCTCTCCCGCAAGACAATGCAACTGTGATTGTGCAAGTCGCGCGGCAAGACCGGGGCGCCGTGTGCGGCGAGATAGGACGGCGACGCACACAGGAAGCGGCGGTTGTCCGCCAGCTTGCGTGCCGTAATCCGTGCATCTGGTTGTTCACCAAAACGGATGGCCAGGTCGAATGCCTGTTCCACCAGGTTCACCGGGCGGTCGGTCAAATGCAGCTGCACATCTACCCCCGGATACTGCAAAGCGAAGCGGGAAAGCTGAGGCGTCACGTACCTGCGGCCGAAGCCCAGGGTCGCGCTGATGCGCAGCAAGCCCTGCGGGACGACACTTCCACCCGAGATCTTGCGTTCCAGCGCTTCGAGTTCGGCCACGAGCCGTTCGCCTTCCGCCAGGTAGGTCTCCCCTTCCGGCGTCAGGCTCATGCGCCGGGTGGTCCGGTTGAGCAGGCGCACCCGCAAGCGCGCTTCGATGGCGGCAAGCCGCTTGCTGACCGCGGGAGGCGTAATGCCGAGCGACTGGGCCGCCCCGGCGAGGCTTCCATGCTTGACCACCAGCGCAAAAAACGACAAATCGTTGAGACCATCCATTCGTAACCTGAGCGACCTAATGAAGTGCGAAAAGGTGAATTATACGGTGCGTTTTTTTGAATATGATAGTCGCACCGAGATCGCCGGCACATCCTGGCAAATGCAGTCCACAACTTGAACATCGGAGGAGACCATGAAACTGAAAATCGCACTCATTGCCGCAGCGTCCCTTGTATCGACTGCCGCGCTCGCGGATAGCTATCCGTCCCGGCCCATCCGCCTGGTGGTACCGTATGCGCCTGCCGGCAGCGCAGACATCGTCGCGCGGCGGATTGCGGACGAATGGGCAAAAGCTATCGGCGGCAACATCTATGTCGAGAACAAGGCTGGCGCGGGTGGCAATATCGGCGTCGATGCGGTCGCCAAGTCCGCACCCGATGGCTACACCATCGGTCTCCAGACAGTTTCGCTGGCCATCAATCCTTCGCTGTTCCCCAAGCTTCCGTATAACACGCTGAAAGACCTGGCGCCGATCGGCATGGTGGCCGCGTCCCAGCATGTACTGGTGGTCAATCCGAAATTCCCGGCCAAGGACACCAGGGAGCTGCTCGCCGCGACCAAGGCCCAGCCAGGCAAATTCAACTACGGTTCGGCAGGCCCCGGGAGCACCTTCCACATCGCCGCCGAACTGTTCAAGGATGTGAGCCGGACGGACATTACCCACATTCCCTACAAAGGTGGCGGCCCGGCACTGGTCGATACGATGGCGGGCATGGTCGACATGAGTTTCCCCGTCTTGTCCGCCGCCGTTCCGCATGTCCGCGGCGGCAAGCTGCGCGCGATCGGCGTGACCGGCCCCAAGCGTTCGCCCCTGTTGCCGAACGTCCCGACACTCCAGGAATCGGGCCTGTCCGGATACAACTTCGAGACCTGGTTCATGGTGTTCGCACCGGCCAATACGCCGAAGCCGATCATCGACAAGCTCAATGCCGCGCTCAACAAGACACTTGCTTCACCTGCGCTGAAGGAAAAACTGGTCAGCGACGGATTCGACCCGACCCCGTCGACGCCGGCGCAAGCCCAGGCGCGGCTGGTGCAGGAGCTCCCGGTGTGGAGCAAGCTGGTCAAGGAACGCGGGATCAGCGCCGAATAACCCCAACCGACAGACCAAGATGAGCAAGACACTTTACCGAAAACTCGTGGATTCGCACACGGTCGCGCAACTGGACGAGGATAACGTCCTCTTGTACGCCGACCTGCACCTGATGAACGAGTACACCAGTCCCCAGGCCTTCGCCGGCCTGCACGAGCGCGGCCTGGCGACCTTGTACCCGGGGCAGAACGTTGCCACCGTCAGCCATATCATTCCGACGCATCCGGACAAGTTCCGGATCATCGGTGACGCGGACTCCGCGCTGCAGGCGAGCAATCTCAAGCGCAACTGCGACAAGCACGGCATTCCCCTGTTTGACACGAACGACCGTTGGCAGGGCATTGAGCATGTCATCGCGCCCGAGCACGGCATGATCAGGCCGGGCATGGTGGTCATTTGCGGAGACAGCCACACCACGACCTACGGCGCGCTCGGCGCCCTTGGCTTTGGCATCGGCACCACGGAAGTCGAGCACCTGCTGGCCACGCAGACGCTGGTGTACCGCCTGGCCAGGGACATGCGCATCCGGATCGACGGCGCGCTTCCGGCCGGAACCACCGCGAAGGACCTGGTGCTGATGGTCATCGCACGCATCGGCGCGCAGGGAGCGCGCGGCTATGTCGTCGAATTCTGCGGCAGCGCCATTGCCTCGCTCAGTACCGAGGCGCGCTTCACGCTCTGCAATATGGCGGTGGAGGCAGGCGCGCGCGGGGCACTCATCGCGCCCGATGAGACGGCCGTGCAGTACGTGCTGGCCCATTGCCCGGACCTGGCCGGCGACGCCGGCTTGAAGGCGCGCGCCCTCGCCCACTGGCAGACACTCTTCAGTGACCCGGACGCGCGCTTCGACATCGAATATGACTTCGACGCGTCCGGTCTCGCCCCCATCGTGACCTGGGGAACCAGCCCGGACCAGGCAGTACCGGTGACGGGCGTCGTTCCGGAAGCAGCCAACGCATCGGAAGCACGGGCACTGCAATACACCGGCCTGGCCAGCGGCATGCCGCTGGAAGGGCTCACGATCCAGCACGTGTTCATCGGTTCCTGCACCAACGGCCGCATCGAGGACCTGCGGGCGGTCGTCGATGTGATTGGCGAGCGCAAGGTTGCACCCGGAGTGCGGGCCATGGTGGTGCCCGGCTCGGGCGCGGTGCGCGACCAGGCCGAACACGAGGGCATCGCCGCGAAGCTGGTCGCCGCGGGATTCGAATGGCGCAAGCCCGGCTGCTCGATGTGCCTGGCCATGAATGACGACGTGCTGGCGCCGGGCACACGCTGCGCCTCCACCACCAACCGCAATTTCGAAGGCCGGCAAGGACGCGGGGCGATCACCCACCTGATGAGTCCCGCAATGGCGGCCGCCGCCGCGGTCACCGGAACAATCACCGACGTAAGAAGGCTTTTGGCAGATCATGCGTAACAATATAAGTAACAGCGCCATCATTGAGGGCATCGCGGCGCCGCTCCCCATCGCCAATCTCGATACCGACCAGATCATGCCGAAGCAGTTCTTGCGCGGCATCGACAAAGCCGGGCTGGACCGCGGGGTGCTGTACGACCTGCGCTTCGACGGACAAGGCAGTCCACGCCCGGACTTTGTCCTGAACCTGCCGGCGTATGCCGGCGCGCCCATCCTCCTCGGTGGCGCGAATTTCGGTTGCGGTTCGAGCAGGGAGCACGCGGTCTGGGGACTGCAGCAGGCCGGGGTACGCGCCGTGATCGCGTCGAGTTTCGGCGAGATTTTCTACTCGAACGCCATGAACAACGGCCTGATGCTGGCGACCGTATCGGAAGAGGACATGGGGCACCTCTTTGCGGAAGCGGCGGCATCAAGCTCACCGCTGCGGGTGCGCATCGACGTGGAACAGCTCCAGGTGGCGAGCGCGACAGGTACGGCGAGCTTCACGCTGAGCGACCGGCACCGCCGCATGTTCATGGACGGCCTCGACATGCTGGGCGCATCGCTGCTGCACTTGCCTGCGATCGAGGCATTCGCAGAACGGTGGCACGAAGCGAATCCCTGGCTGAAGAATGTGGCATCCTTAGCCAGGGCCAGGATCGACGGTGATCAACTCCGCCCAGGCACGATATCCACGCCGATCAGTTCCGCCAGCGCCAGCAGCTCTCCATAGGCCACTGCATCGCCCGCCAGGCTGCGTGAAGGCGCCGCCTCGCGCAAGACGTCGCCATCGATCCGGTCGCCAAACAACACGACCGCCCGTGCGCTGTCGTCCTGGCGCGAAATCCAGCACAAGCCCTGCACCTGCGGGCATTGCGCATGGATCGCCTCGGCCCACAGCCGGGTCACCGGATACTGGTCTTTTTCGGTGTCGATCAGGGCGTTGCGCTGCACGCCGAGCTTGCGCAGGGCCTTGCTGCCCAGGTCGGCCAGCAGCAGGTCGGTTGCGGTGTCGAAGCGGGAATGCACATGGCCGTCGAGCTTGGCCTTGTCATAGGTCTTGTAGCCGGCGGCGAAGGGGACGTCGTGAAAGACGCTTTCCATCGCCGCGCAGGCAAAGCTCGAGCCGCCGTAGAGGGTCGGTATCGGCTTGCCTTCGGTGTTCCTGATGGGGCTGAAGCGGGCGTTGCCCTGCACGCCGGGGTTGAATTGCACCCCGCCATACTGGCCGTGGTGAACCCGGTGGATGGTCGTCCCAGCTGGCCAGGTGGTGGTGGAGATATGCAGTAAGGATGGTGGCGGGCTTGCGATGTCAGTGTTGGTGCGCGGCTTGTGGGCCGGCGTCTTAACCATGCAGCGCGCCTTCGAGTTCGTCTGCTGCGGCCGCGATCACGCGCTCGGGGTCGAGGGCGAGGAGCTCGCGTGGCGTCTTGCCGCCCAGGTAACTGTTGGCGGACATGAACCAATAGGACAAGCCCCAGCTGTCCTTGGCGTCGCCGAAGGTCCTGATGACTTGCGCCAGCGCCTTGCGCGGCCGGTAGCCGGCCTGGGGGTCGAGCCCGTAGCTGGGGAAATAATCGATGCCGTTGTGGCGGATGGCGAAAATGGCGCCGTCGCGCTTCCATTTGTTGGGCTGGGCGCTGGGGTTGGTGGCGCTGAAATTGGCTGCCGAGGCGATTTCGGCCGCCGTCATCCAGTCGCCGCTGTCGATGACCGCGGTGCGGGCGCGCGCCAGCATGGTGGCTTCCTTCAGCTCGTTCGGCGTGGGCGGCACCTTCGGTACCAGCGCCTCGACGATCGCTTCGAGCGATTCGCGATGGTGGTTGCCGACCAGGGTTTTGACGAGCTCGGCGATGCTGGCAAAGGTTTGCGCAATCGCCGCCGCTTCGCGCGGAGTGGCATGGGCCAGTGCCACGGCCACCACCTGTTCGGCATCGACCTGGTGCAGGCCCTTGCTGACCTCTTCGGGGTCGCCTGCAAGGGTCGAAATACCCGGCACCTCATGTTCCAGTGCGTACATGGCCCCTCCTGATGAGATTATGCTGGCTAACTTTATTCCATCATAACCCATATAATCAATTCGCACCACGAACGGGTTAAGGAGGCGGAAAGAAAGCCGCCGCCGGACCACGGATGCGTACTTGCCACAACACAACAGGCGCAAAGGGCAATGGACGCAAGCTTCCTTCGCAAAATAGGGCGAAACACCCTAAAATACGTTGATCTACGGAACCATTCTTCACTTCGGAAGCCCGCCTTTGGAAACTCTTCTCTTCGCCGCCCCGGCATCGCTTGCCCCTGCCCTGGTCGCCGGTCTGTTCGGCCTGCTCATCGGCAGCTTCCTGAACGTGGTGATCCACCGCATCCCGAAGATGATGCAGCGCGAGTCCGACAATTACGTTGCCCACGAAAGCGGCAAGGAATTGCCGCACACGGACCGCTACAACCTGATGGTGCCGCGTTCCGCCTGCTCGCACTGCGGCCACCAGATCGGCGCGCTCGAGAACATCCCTGTCGTCAGCTGGCTGGCGCTGCGCGGCAAATGCCGCAAATGCAAGGCGCCGATTTCGCCACGCTACCCGGCCGTCGAACTCCTGACCGGCCTGCTGTCCGCGCTGCTGGTGTGGACCTTCGGCAGCGGCGTCGCGGGTCTGGCGACCCTGCTGTTCGCTTACCTCCTGATCGCGATGACCTTCATCGACGTCGACACCCAGCTGCTGCCCGACGACCTGACCTTCCCGCTGCTGTGGGCCGGTTTGCTGGTCAACCTGGACGGCACCTTTGTGCCGCTGCACGACGCCGTCATCGGCGCGGCCGCCGGCTACTTCGTCCTGTGGGCCGTATACTGGCTGTTCAAGCTCGTCACCGGCAAGGAAGGCATGGGCTACGGCGACTTCAAGCTGCTCGCGGCGCTCGGCGCCTGGCTCGGCTGGGCCATGTTGCCGACGATCATCCTGCTGTCCTCGGTCGTCGGCGCGCTGGTGGGCATCAGCCTGATCGTGTTCGCCAGGCGCGGGCGCGACAAGCCGATTCCGTTCGGCCCCTACCTGGCCGCCGCCGGCATGATCGCCCTGCTCTACGGCGAGCGGATCGGCGCCGTGTTCCAGGGCTACCTGGCCTAAGCGCATGACAGCCCAGGCCACCGCATTCTCCGTCGGGCTGACCGGCGGCATCGGCTGCGGCAAGACGACCGTCGCCGACATGTTCGGCGCGCTTGGCGCCACGCTGGTCGACACCGACGCCATCGCCCACGCCCTCACCGCGCCGCACGGGGCCGCCATGCCGGCGATCCTCGCCGAATTCGGCGTGGACTTCGCGACGCCCGGCGGCGCGCTGGACCGCGCGAAGATGCGCGAACTGGTGTTCGCCGACCCCGGCGCCCGCGCCCGGCTGGAAGCGATCCTGCATCCGCGCATCCGCGATGCGACCGCGGCTGCGGCGGCGATTGCCAGCGGCCCTTACGTCATCTTCGTGGTACCGCTCCTGATCGAGTCCGGCACCTGGGCCGGGCGCGTCACGCGCGTGCTGGCGATCGACTGTTCGGAAGAGACGCAGATCGCGCGCGTGATGGCGAGAAATAACCTGCTTGAGCCCCAGGTACGTGCCATCATGGCGGCGCAGGTGACCCGTGCGGAGCGCCTGGCGGCGGCCGACGACGTGATCCTGAACGACGACGGCGTCGAGGCGCTGGCACCCCAGGTCGAACGCCTGCACGCGTTTTACCTGGCCGAGGCCGCGCGCATGGCGCATCCATAATGCGGGATTTGTAATTTTGCTCCGCATGGTTCAGAATCACGGGGTTGCTCGCCAGCCCACTTCCAGGGGAATGTCACTTTGATCGTCTACGAATATCCTTTCAACGAGCGGATTCGCACGTTGTTGCGGCTGGAGGACCTGTACGAGAAATTCAAGTTCTTCGTGCAACAGGAACACCCCATGCAGCACCACGTCGCGCTCGCGACGATCTTCGACATGCTGGAAGTGGCCGGCCGCGCCGACCTGAAATCCGACCTGCTGCAGGAACTCGAACGCCAGAAGCAAAGCCTGCTGGCCTACCGCAGCAACCCGGCCGTGGCGGCCGAGGCCCTCGACGCCATCCTTGCCGAGCTCGACCAGGTCAGCAGCGCACTGGGCGCTGCCCAGGGCAAGACCGGCCAGAACGTGCGCGACAACGAGTGGCTGATGAGCATTCGCGGCCGCACGATCATTCCGGGCGGCGCCTGCGAATTCGATTTGCCCTCGTATTACGCTTGGCAGAAGCGCCCGTTCGACCAGCGCCATGCCGACATCATGGGCTGGTTCGGTCCGCTTGCGCCGCTGTGCGACGCCCTCGCCCTCGTGCTGCGCCTGCTGCGCGACTCCGGCCGCCCGACCAAGATGATCGCGGCGTCCGGCAGCTACCAGCAGATGTTGCAAGGAAAGATTTACCACATGCTGAGGCTCGGCCTGGACGAGTCGCTGGGCGCGATCCCCGAGATTTCCGCCAACAAGTACATGCTGTGGGTGCGCTTTACCACCCAGGGCGGCGACCTGAAGCCCAAGTCGCTGGAAGAAGACGTGCCGTTCGAGCTGACGCTCTGTAATTTTTAAGTTTGACGACCTGCCATGACCGTTGTTGCCTGCCCTACCTGCTCCCGGAAAGTCGAATGGACGACTGAGAACAAGTATCGCCCGTTCTGCTCGGAGCGCTGCAAACAGATCGACCTGGGCGCTTGGGCCGAAGAGAAATACACCATCCCGGGTGCTGCGCCGAACGAGTTGCAGGACAATCCGCTGGACGAAGACGACAAGCACTGAGTCGGGGGCGTAGGGTGGGCACTTGTGCCCATCCTACGAAAGCGAAACCGCCCTGTTACGCCGTTACGCTGATACCGCCCGGCACCAGCACCGGCTTGTTGCGGCGCCCGTAGCGGTCCATGAACAAGCCTTCCAGGCCGATCTCCGGCTGGCGGCCCGAGACCATGTCGGCCAGCACGCGGCCAGAACCGCAAGCCATCGTCCAGCCCAGCGTGCCGTGGCCCGTGTTGAGGAACAGGTTGCGGTACGGGGTCGGGCCGACCACCGGGGTGCCGTCCGGCGTCATCGGGCGCAGGCCGCACCAGAACTCCGCCTTCGACACGTCGCCGCCCTGCGGGAACAGGTCGGTGACCGAGTGTTCCAGGGTGTCGCGCCGGGCCTGGTGCAGGCTCAGGTCGTAACCTGCGATCTCGGCGGTGCCGCCCACGCGGATGCGGTCGCCCAGGCGGGTGATCGCGACCTTGTAGGTCTCGTCCATGATGGTCGATTCCGGCGCGCCGGCGGGGTCCGTGATCGGCACCGTGATCGAATAGCCCTTGACCGGATAGACCGGGATATGGATGCCGACCTGCTTGAGGATGACCGGCGAATAGCTGCCCAGCGCCAGCACGAAGGAATCGGCCTTCAGTTCGCCCTGCGAGGTCACCACGCCGGTAACCTTGTCGCCTTCAACGACCAAGCGCCGGATCTCGACGCCGTGGCGGAATTTGACGCCCAGCGCTTTCGCCATCTCGGCCAGGCGCTGGGTGAACTTGAAGCAGTCGCCGGTCTCGTCGTTCGGCAGCAGCAGGCCGCCGACGAACTTGCCGCGCACTTTCGATAAGGCCGGTTCGTAGGCTTCGCAGCCGGCCGGGTCGAGCACCTTGTACGGCACACCGTACTGCTCGAGGACGGCGATGTCGGTCGCGGCGCCGTCGACCTGCTTCTGGGTGCGGAACAGCTGCAGGGTGCCCTGGCTGCGCTCGTCGTAGGCGATGCCGGTGTCGGCGCGCAGCTGCACCAGCACGTCGCGGCTGTACTCGGCCAGGCGCACCATGCGGCCCTTGTTGATGGCATAGCTCTTGTGGTTGCAGTTGGCCAGCATCTGCAGCATCCAGCGCCATTGGGTGAGGTCGAGCTTCGGGCGCACCACGAGCGGGCTGTGCTGCATCATCAGCCACTTGACGGCTTTCGCGGGCACGCCGGGGCCGGCCCATGGGGACGCATAGCCAGGCGAGATTTCGCCCGCGTTGCCATAACTGGTTTCCATGCCGGCGGCCGGCTGGCGGTCGATGACCGTGACGTCGTGCCCGGCTTGGGCCAGGTAATACGCCGTGGTGGTGCCGATGACACCACTACCCAAGACGATGATTTTCACAAGGATCCTTCAACAGATTGATTGACTGCTTTTTACCCTGCAAAGCGCAGCTGATCGAGCCACTCGAGCAAGGGGATGGTGGCGGGCAGCAGCGGGGTAACGCCGACTGCCCCTTGCCACGCAAAGGCCTGGCCTTCCAGGCTTTGCGGTTCGCCGCGCCAGTCGCGGCTGATATAAAAATGGAGCCGCACATGGGCGTGCTCGTAGACGTGTTCGACGCAGCACCACTCGCTGGCGCTGACGATCTGCACACCCAGTTCCTCGACGAATTCGCGCTGCAGGGCGGCAAAAATGGCCTCGCCCGGCTCGACTTTACCGCCCGGGAATTCCCAGTAGCCCGCATACGGCTTGCCTGCCGGGCGCTGGCCCAGCAGCACGTCGCCGTTCGGGCCCATCAAGATGCCGACCGCCACATCGATCGGCTGGGTCTTCGCTTCCTGCATGGCTGGCCCGTCTGGAAAATCCGATATTGTACGCCAGCCTGATCCGCAAGGCATCGCTGCTGTTGTGCCCGACGATACAAAAATGAGAGGGGAAATAACCTGGGCGAATGGGATCTGCGCGGCGGTGGGCATATGATGGCGGTTCCGGTACAGCGATGTAAGGGAGAGCAGCGCATGAACATTCCTGGATTAAAGGGCATCGGTCTCGGCACGGTCCTGCTGTCGGCGGCAAAGAACTTCGTTCGCAACGACATGGCCACCTACGCCTCGGCGCTGGCCTACCAGCTGCTGTTCTCCCTGTTCCCCTTCTTTATTTTCCTGATCGCCCTGATCGGCACGCTCAACCTGCCCGATTTCATGGCCTGGCTGCGCCAGCAGGCCGCGATGCTGTTGCCGCAGCAAGCCATGGGCCCGCTCAACCAGGTGCTCGACCAGTTGCAGCAGCCTCCGGGAGGGCTGATGTCGGTGGGGGCGATCATTGCCTTGTGGACGGCTTCGGCGGGCGTGCGCGCCACCATGAACGCTTTCAACGTCGCCTACGGGATCCGCGAAACCCGGCCTGCATGGCTGCTCTACCCGCTGTCGGTGCTGTACACGCTGGCGGTGGCGGCATTGCTGATCGCCTCCGCCGCCCTGCTGCTCATCGGACCCACGGCGATCGCGTGGCTGGAAGCGCAGATCGGCTTCGGCCAGGCATTGGTGAGCTTGTGGACGTGGATGCGCTGGCCGCTGGCGGTGATCCTGCTCATCCTGTGCGCAGGGCTGGTGTACTACTCGGCGCCGGCCGCCCAACCCAGGTTTCCCTTCGTGACGCCGGGCGCCGTGGTGGCCGTGCTTACCTGGCTCCTTGGGTCGCTCGGGTTTGATGTCTACGTACGCAATTTCGCCGATTACAACGCCACCTACGGCAGCATGGGGTCGGCCGTCCTGCTGCTGCTGTACTTCTTCATTTCAGCGGCCGTGCTGCTCTACGGCGCGGAGATCAATGCCTACGTGGCAAGCCAATCGGAGAAGAAAGGCATTCACGCAGTGGAGGAGCCTGGCAGCTTGCCCGCGTAGTCCTTGGCAAACTGCCACGCCACCCGGCCCGAGCGCGAGCCGCGGCCCAGCGCCCATTGCAGTGCCAGCGGCCGCGCGGATTCGATCTGCTGGGGCGTGCAGCCAAAGCTCGCCAGCCAGTGCGCCACGATCTCCAGGTAGTCGTCCTGGCGGAACGGATAGAACGACAGCCACAAGCCGAACCGCTCCGACAGCGAAATCTTCTCTTCCACCGCTTCGCCCGGATGCAGCTCGCCCTCGTCGCTGTGCGAAAAGCCCGCATTGTCCGACATCTTTTCCGGCATCAGGTGGCGCCGGTTCGAGGTCGCGTAGATCAGGACGTTGTCCGAGGGCGTGGCGATGCTGCCGTCGAGCGCCACCTTCAGCGCCTTGTAGCCCGCCTCCCCTTCCTCGAACGACAGGTCGTCGCAAAAGATGACGAAGCGCTCCGGCCTGCCTGCGACCAGGTCGACGATGTCGGGCAGGTCCGCCAGGTCGGACTTGTCGACTTCGATCAGGCGCAGGCCCTCACCGGCAAAGCCGTTCAGGCAAGCCTTGATCAGCGAGGACTTGCCGGTGCCGCGCGCGCCGGTGAGCAGCACGTTGTTGGCCGGGCGGCGCGCGATGAACTGGCGTGTGTTCTGCTCGATCTGGCGTTTTTGCGCTTCGACGTGCTGCAATTCCTCGAAGCGGATCGTCGCCGCGTGCAGCACCGGCTGCAGGAAGCTGCCACCGGAGGCGCGGCGGCGCCAGCGGAAGGCGGTCGCCCGCTTCCAGTCCGGCTCGCGCGGGATCACAGGCGGCAATACCGCCTCGACCCGCGCCAGCAAGCTCTCGGCGCGGTGCAGGAACTGTTCGAGCGGCGTCATTGCCGCCTCAGGAACGGTAGTCGGCGTTGATGCTGACGTAGTCGTGCGACAGGTCGCAGGTCCACACCGTGGCGCTGGCGTCGCCGCGGCCCAGCGTCACGCGCACCAGGATCTCGGCCTGCTTCATGACGCGCTGGCCGTCCGCTTCCTGATAATCTGGATTGCGCCCGCCCGCTTGCGCGACCAGCACGTCGTCCAGGTACAGGTCGAGCTTGGTGACGTCGAGGTCGTCCACGCCGGCGTAGCCGACGGCGGCCAGGATGCGGCCCAGGTTCGGGTCCGATGCGAAGAAGGCGGTCTTCACCAGCGGCGAGTGGGCGATCGCATACGCGATCTTGCGGCACTCCTCGAGCGTGCGGCCCTGTTCGACCGTGATGGTGATGAACTTGGTGGCGCCCTCGCCGTCGCGGATGATCTGCTGCGCCAGGTTGCGTGAAATGTCGGTGACGGCATCGCGCAGGGCTTCGTACTCGGCGCCGCTCGCTTCCTTGATTTCCAGGCTGCCGGCGCCGGTGGCGATCAGCATGAACGAGTCGTTGGTCGAGGTGTCGCCGTCGATGGTAATGCTGTTGAACGAGCGGTCGGCCGCGTACTTCACCAGTTGATCCAGCACCGGCTGCGCCACTTTGGCGTCGAAGGCCAGGTAGCCCAGCATGGTCGCCATGTTCGGCTTGATCATGCCGGCGCCCTTGCTGATGCCGGTCATGGTGACCGTGTGGCCGCCGATGGTCACCGTCCTCGATGCCGCCTTGGGCTGGGTGTCGGTGGTCATGATGGCTTCGGCCGCATTGAACCAGTTATCGGGCGTCAGGTTGGCAACCGCCTCGGGCAGGCCGGCGACGATCTTCGCGATCGGCAGCTGCTCGAGGATCACGCCGGTCGAGAACGGCAGCACCTGCCCCGCTTCGCAACCGAGCAGGCGCGCCACTTCCGCGCAAGTGGCCTGGGCATTGGCCAGCCCCGTCTCTCCGGTACCCGCATTGGCGTTGCCGGTATTGACCACCAGCGCGCGGATCGGCGCAGCGCCGTTCGTCACCGCGGCCAGGTTGGCCTTGCTGACCTGCACGGGCGCGGCGCAAAAACGATTCAGGGTGAAGACGCCGGCGACGGTCGCGCCCTCGGCGAGGCGCATGACCAGCACATCCTTGCGGTTGGGCTTCTTGATGCCGGCTTGGGCAAAACCGATCTCGATGCCGGCAACCGGTTTCAGGTCGGCGGCGACGGGCAGGGGGGAATTCACGGCCATGGTGGTCTCTGGAAAGATTGTCGAATTCGATATTGTACTGCGCGAGCGAGGGGACGGGCGCGGGAGGCGTGCAGCGGCAGATGGGCTTGCGTTTTGTCTTTTCTGCAACACAGCGTCAGCGGTGTGGATCGGCCAGTGACTTTCGGTAATGCATCATTGATAATTAGAAACTTGCTTACCAAAAGGCCCTTCGTGAAACCTGCCCTGATGCGCCGCGTCCTTGCGGCAACCCTCGTTGTTATCCCCGCCGTCATCTCCTTCGCCCATGCCGATGACAAGCCCACGCGCCAGCAGCCGCTCGTGCTGCGGGCGATGACCGCCGCCAGCCATGAGATGCAGGCCGCGATGGAGGATGGCGCCAGCCTCAACAAGAATTTCGAGAAGCTGATCAATTTCCAGCATTCGCCCGACACCGTCAAGCTGCTGGTCGAAGCCTTCGGCACCGATCGTCCGTGGTCGATGGAAAAACGCGGTATCGAGCAGGGCAAGACGGCCTGGCACTGGCGGCTGAACCCGCTGCACCAGGGCACGGCCGATGGCGGCACGCTGGTGTGGAGCGAGCTGCCGGTCGACCTGTGGGTGGACAAGCCGGGCAAGGCCGTGGACTTCCGCGGCGCCTGGCCATCGCTCTCGTACGAGGACAAGGACGCCCGCATTTCCCTGCACGACGGCACCCTGTCGGGCACGCAGTACCGTGGTGCCGGCAACATCTGGTATGGCAGCATGCAGGGCGGCTTCGGCAGCATGCAGGTCGAAGGCAAGGCCAAGCCCCTGGCCTTGTCGATGCGCGAGCTGAGCTTCAGCGGCAAGATGGAGGAGCGCCCGAGCACGGTACAGATGACGCAGTCGTTCGGCATCAAGGCCATCGAATTCGCGGGCGAACGGGTCGACGACTTCACGGTTGCCATGCGCTTCGTGAACATCGAAAAAGCGGCGCTGGTCGCCATGCAGGCTACCCAGAAGAAGCTGAGTGCAAAACAGGCCGCCAGCCGCGACGACCTGAGCGCGATGATGCCCATGTTCAAGAGCTTCTTGCGCGGCGCCACCAGGCACAAGACCGCGCTGGTGATCGATGAGATGAGCTTCGCCTTTCACGGCCACAAGGCCATGCTGAGCGGCCGCGTGGGCATCGACGGGACGGCCGGCGCCAACACGGGCGACATGGCGGCCCTGTCGAAGCGCATCAACGCGCGCTTCGAGATCAAGGTGCTGGTGGCGCTGGTGCGCGAGGTGGCGCTGGCCGCGGCGCGCCAGCAGGCGTCCAGGGCCGACAACGCGCAGGCGAAGGCGGTGCTGGCGGCGCCCGAGGCGAGCGCCCAGAACGTCTCCGATGCGATCATCGGCAAGCTCCTCGGCAACGGCTACGCGCGCCTGGAGAACGATATGCTGGTCTCGACCATCGAGTTCCGCGGCGGCGTGCTGCGCGTCAACGGCAAGAAGATCGACCTGCCCGCGCCCGGTAAAGGCCCGGCACCGGCCAAGGCCGCGAACTTCATGCAGGCGCGCCGCATCAGCGACTCCTGCACCCTGCCCGAGTACCCGCAGGACGTCGTCGAAAAAGATGCCGCGCTCACATTGACGCTGCAATTCGTGGTCAATCCGGCCGGGCAGCTGCGCGACCTGAAGCTGGCTGAGGCGAGCAGTCACCCCGAGTACGACACCGCCGTGCTGGCGGCGTTTGCCGGTTGCCGGTTCATTCCTGCCCTGCGCGACGGCAAGCCGGTCGAGCACACGCTCACCCACACGCTGTCGCGCGAACCGGGCAGCGCGCGTCCGTAAGTTTCCTTCAGCACCCGTCCCCTCCCACCCCTGGCCCGCGTAAGCCTGGTGTGAAACCGCCCCACCCCGGCCTTCGCCAAAGGGACGGAGGGTAGGCGGCGGTGACGTTAGGGTTCGCCAAGGCCGCAGGTAGAGCCGCACCGGTGAACCCGTCATTGAGGCCATTGGCCTCAATGACCCCTACGGGTCTGTGCATCCTTATCGACACGAATGGCTGAGCCAGAATGCAGCCAATAAAAAAGGCGTCCCGCAGGACGCCTTTTCATTTACCGCAAGTGGCTTACGCCAGCTTGCCGTGGCACTGCTTGAACTTCTTGCCGCTGCCGCAAGGGCATGGGTCGTTGCGGCCGACCTTCACGCCGAGGTAGGTGCTGTGGTCTTCCGCTGCCACCGGAGTGGTCGACGGGGTAGCCACTGGCGCCAGCAGTTCCTCGGGCGCGGCCGACGGGTTGAAGTCGGAGTGCTGGTAGTTGATGTTTTCCAGCTGCGCGTGCTGCGCCGCCATGGCCGCTTCCGCCGCCTCGACTTCCTCACGCGACTGGATGCGCACCGTCATCACGGTGCGGATGACTTCGTTCTTGATCTGGTCCAGCATGCTGCCGAACAGTTCGAAGGCTTCGCGCTTGTATTCCTGCTTCGGGTTCTTCTGGGCGTAGCCGCGCAGGTGGATGCCCTGACGCAGGTGGTCCAGCGCGGCCAGGTGTTCGCGCCAGTGGGTGTCGACGCTTTGCAGCATGACGTTGCGCTCGAAGCCACCGAAGGAATCCTTGCCGACGATGTCGATCTTGGCATTGTACGAGGCGTCGGCCGCGGCCAGCACCTTTTCCAGGATGTCGTCGTCGTTCAGGTTCGGCTCGTCGACCAGCATCTGCTCGAGCGGCAGGTGGATCGCCCATTCGCTGGCCAGGGTCGACTGCAGCGACTTTATGTCCCACTGCTCTTCGATCGATTCGGCCGGCACGTGGGTGCGCACCACGTCGGTGTAGACACCGGTGCGCAGCGAGGCGATCAGTTCCGAGATGTCGACCGCTTCCAGCAGTTCGTTACGCTGGCCGTAGATCACCTTGCGCTGGTCGTTGGCGACGTCGTCGTATTCGAGCAGCTGCTTGCGAACGTCGAAGTTGCGCGCTTCGACCTTGCGCTGGGCGGTCTCGATCGAACGGCTAACGATGCCCGCCTCGATCGGTTCGCCTTCCGGCATCTTCAGGCGTTCCATGATGGCGCGCACGCGGTCGCCTGCGAAGATCCGCAGCAGCGAGTCATCAAGGCACAGGTAGAAGCGCGAGGAACCCGGATCGCCCTGGCGGCCCGAACGGCCGCGCAGCTGGTTGTCGACCCGGCGCGACTCGTGGCGCTCGGTGCCGACGATGTGCAGGCCGCCGGCGTTCACGACGTGGTCGTGCAGCGACTGCCATTCGTCGCGCAGTTGCTGCGACTGGGCCGCTTTTTCCGCTTCGGACAGCGTATCGTTCGCTTCGATGATCTGGATCTGCTTTTCGACATTGCCGCCGAGGACGATGTCGGTACCGCGGCCGGCCATGTTGGTGGCGATGGTGATCATCTTCGGGCGGCCTGCCTGGGCGATGATTTCCGCTTCACGGGCGTGCTGCTTGGCGTTGAGGACGTTGTGCGGCAGGCCGGCCTTGGTCAGGATGCCCGACAGCAGTTCCGAATTCTCGATCGAGGTCGTGCCCACCAGCACGGGCTGGCCGCGCTCGTAGCAATCCTGGATGTCGATCAGCATCGCGTTGTACTTTTCCTGCGCCGACTTGTACACCTGGTCCTGGCGATCCTTGCGCTGGGATGGGCGGTTCGGCGGGATCACGACGGTTTCGAGGCCGTAGATTTCCTGGAATTCGTAGGCTTCCGTATCGGCGGTACCGGTCATGCCGGACAGCTTGGTGTACATGCGGAAGTAGTTCTGGAAGGTGATCGAGGCCAGGGTCTGGTTCTCGTTCTGGATGCGTACGCCTTCCTTCGCTTCCACGGCCTGGTGCAGGCCATCGGACCAGCGGCGGCCCGTCATCAGGCGGCCGGTGAATTCGTCAACGATGACGACTTCGCCGTTCTGCACCACGTAATGCTGGTCCTTGTGGTACAGCACGTGGGCGCGCAGCGCCGCGTACAGGTGGTGGATCAGCGTGATGTTGGCGGCGTCGTACAGCGAGGCGCCTTCCGGCAACAGGCCCATCTTGGTGAGGATGGCCTCGGCGTTCTCGTGGCCGGCTTCGGTCAGCAGCACGGTGTGCGCTTTTTCGTCCTTGATGTAGTCGCCCGGGACTTCGATGACTCCCTTGCCGTCCGGGGTTTCTTCGCCAATCTGCTGGACCAGCAGCGGCGGCAGTTCGTTCAGGCGATGGTACAGGTCGGTATGGTTCTCGGCCTGGCCAGAAATAATTAACGGTGTCCGCGCTTCGTCGATCAGGATCGAGTCGACCTCGTCGACCACGGCGAAGTTCAGGCCGCGCTGCACGCGCTCGCGCGCTTCGTAGACCATGTTGTCACGCAGGTAGTCGAAGCCGAACTCGTTGTTGGTACCGTAGGTGATGTCCGAGCCGTAGGCGGTCTGCTTGGTGTCGTGGTCCATCTGCGACAGGTTCACGCCCGTCGTCAGGCCCAGCCAGCCGTACAGCTTGCCCATCGAGTCGGCGTCACGCTGCGCCAGGTAATCGTTGACGGTAATGACGTGCACGCCCTTGCCGGACAGCGCATTCAGGTAGACCGGCAGGGTTGCCATCAGGGTCTTGCCCTCGCCCGTGCCCATCTCGGCGATCTTGCCCTGGTGCAGGACCATGCCGCCGATCATCTGGACGTCGAAGTGGCGCATCTTGAGGACGCGCTTGGCAGCTTCGCGGCAGACGGCAAACGCTTCCGGCAGGATGTCGTCGAGCGTTTCGCCCTTGGCGACGCGCTCCTTGAATTCGGGAGTTTTTGCCTGGAGCTCGGCGTCGGACAATGCCTCCATCTGCGGCTCGAGCGCGCTGATCTGACGCACGGTTTTTTGATATTGCTTGAGCAGCCGCTGGTTGCGGCTACCGAAAATCTGGGTCAGTAATGACATGCTAGGTTTCTTAAAAAGACGCCGCAAAAAGAGCCAGGAATGATATCAAACGATACCTAACCAAGACCGACGGTGGCAAAAAGCGAGTGATTTTATCATGCGATGCGGCCACACTTGGGGCTTACACGCCCGATAACAAGTGTAGTGCACGAAAGAATGTTATCAAATTGCATTGAAACCACAGGATAGGTGCCGCATTGGCGCACCCTGCGGGCGCTTGTGGTATGTTGTGCCCTTCCAGCTCCCCCTTCTGTTTTCGACTCCGATGCACATCTACGGCACCCGCAACCGCCCTACTTCGTTCGAAGCGACCAGCTTCCTGCGCTCGAACGAGCGCATGGCAAGCCTGTTGCCGACCGCGATGCGCATGGCCGACCTGCAGCGCGACGTCGGCCTGGCGCTGCCCTCGGTCGGGGGCAATTGCGACGTGCTGTCGTTCCAGGACGGCGTGCTGGTGCTGGCGGTGCCCAGTTCGGCGGTCGCGGCCAGGCTGAAGCAGAGCCTGCCGAAACTGCAGGGCACCCTGCAGGCGCGCGGCTGGCAGGTGACCTCGATGCGGCTGAAGGTGCAGGTGACGCGGGCGATGCCGGAACGGGTCGAAATGCGCAATCTGGAGCTGCCGCCGACCGCCGTCGACGCCTTCGAGGAACTGGGCGAGAGCTTGCCGGACACCCCGCAGAATGCGGCGCTGGTGGCGGCGATCAAGCGGCTGGCGGCGAAACGGCGGGCGGGATAACGCCCCTCAGGTCTGCGCCCACTCCTGGCGCATCTGCTTCAGGTACGACGCCGGCGCGCCCTCCACCCCATCGAACGACACGATCTCGTACGCATCCGGCCGCGCCAGCAAGGCGCGCAGCAGCTCGTTGTTGAGCGCATGCCCCGACTTGTGCGCCTCGTAGGCCGCCAGCAGCGGATGCCCCACCAGGTACAGATCGCCGATTGCATCGAGGATCTTGTGGCGCACGAACTCGTCGTCGTAGCGCAGGCCGTCCGCGTTCAGGATGCGGTACTCGTCCATCACGATCGCGTTTTCCAGCGAACCGCCGCGCGCCAGGCCCATGCCGCGCAGGCTTTCCACGTCTTGCATGAAGCCGAAGGTGCGCGCACGCGCCACGTCGTGCACATACGATACGTGAGCGAAATCGACCGACGCATTCTGCATCGTGCCGTCCACCGCCGGGTGGTTGAATTCAATGAAGAAATCGAGCTTGAAGCCGTCGTGGGGTTTCAGGCGCGCCCACTTTTCGCTATTGCCGGTGCCGTGGCGCACTTCCACTTCCTTCAGCACGCGGATAAATTTCTTCGGCGCCGCCTGGTCCTGTACCCCGGCCTGTTGCAAGAGGAACACGAAGGACGAAGCCGAGCCGTCCATGATCGGGATTTCCTCGGCCGTGACTTCGATATACAGGTTGTCGATGCCCAGGCCCGCGCAGGCCGACATCAGGTGCTCGACGGTGGACACGCGCGCGTCGTTCCTGATCAGGACCGAAGCCATGCGCGTGTCGCCCACCACTTCGGCGCTCGATGGGAATTCGACGACCGGGTCGAGGTCGACGCGGCGGAACACGATGCCGGTATCGACGGCGGCCGGGCGCAGCGTCAGTTCGACCTTGCGGCCCGAGTGCAGTCCGACGCCGGTCGTGCGCACCAGTTCTTTGATGGTTCGTTGTTTGAGCATGAAACGATTATATATGCGCCGCAAAATCGGTGCCGGGCTCGGCTTTTGCAGCTCAGCAACTCAGGGATGCTCGGCTTCGACGTGAACCTTTTCGTGGCGGATCAAATAAATGCCGCTGCCGATGATGATGGCTGCGCCGATCAGGGTGTACTCGTCGGGCAGGGTTTGCCACAGCAGCCAGTCGATCGCCACGCCCCAGGCCAGCGCCGAATACTCGAACGGCGCCACGACCGACGCCTCGCCATGGCTGAACGCCTCGGTGATGGCGAGCTGGCCAAAGAAGCCGCTCACCGCCAGCCCCAGCAGGAGCGGGATGTGGACGGCGTCGACCGCCACCCAGGCGGGCAGCGCCAGCACGGTGGCCCCAAACGCCATCATCAGCATCAGCCAGAACATGATCTGCGCGCTGCTGTCGCTGCGCGCCAGCACCCGCGCGCCGATCGCCGAGATCGCGTAGCACACGGCCGAACCGAGGATCGCCAATCCGCCCAGGGTCAGGAAGCCGCCCCCTTCCGGGCGCAGCACGACCAGCACCCCGGCCAGACCGACAGCGATGGCAATCCAGCGCGCCAGGTTCACTTTTTCCTTCAGCACGAACACGGAGAGGGCCGTGATCAGGGCCGGCGCGATGAAGAAGATCGAATAGGCTTCGGCCAGCGACAGATTTTTCAGCCCGTACGCAAACAGTGCCAGCATCGCGATGCCGACCACGGCGCGCAGCAGCTGCAGCGACCAGCGTACCCGCAGCATGGTGGAAAAACCGCCGCGCCATGCGACATAGGCGCACACCAGCGGCAAGGATGACAGCGAGCGCAGGGCCGCGACCTGCATCGCCGGATAGTGCGCGGCGAGCAGCTTCATCGCCGTGTCCATCAGCGAAAACATGAAGACGGCGATCATCATCGCGTAGATGCTGCGCAGGTTGCCGCTCAGTTTGCGCACCGGCTTACCCACTGGGTTGCTCACTGATTTACTCAAAGCGGCATCTCCATGCACACTTCCAGCGGGTCGGCGCCGTTGCCGCCATAGGGCGCGCAGCGGATAAAGCCGAAGCGCTCGTACAGGGCGAGCGCCGCGTGCTGGTGCACGCCTGTCGTCAGCTTCAACAGGCGCACGCCGGCGGCCCGCGCCTGCAGCACCAGCGCCTCGAGCAGCGCGCTGCCGACGCCCTGCCTGCGCGCCGCCTCGTCCACGACCATGCGCCTGAGCTCCCCATGCTCGCCACGCAGCACCAGGGCGACGCAGCCGACCGCGCGGCGGCTGTCATCGCGCGCGACGAGGAAGCGCACCTCGGGTTGCAGCATCGACGCGAGCGGCAGCGCTGTGCCCGCGGCGGCCGGATAGAGCCTGGCATGCAGGTCCTGCAACTGCGCGAACAGGGCGGCGACGTCGGGCTGGTCGGGGGTTTCGATCTGGATGTGCATGGGTACAGAAGAAAAACGGCGCCGCAGCGCCGTTGGTATGCAAGGGGCCAGCGTCTTAGCCCAGTTGCGCGAGCATGGTTTCAGCGTTCGATACCTCGAAGCCGCCCTGCTCCACATTGAGTTGCTTGACGACGCCATCGTCGACAAGCATTGAATAGCGCTGCGAGCGCGTGCCCATGCCGTGCTTCGAGAAGTCGGCGTCCAGGCCGAGGGCCTGGGTGAAGGACGCGTTACCGTCGGCCATCATGCGCACGATGCCGGTCGACTTCTGCTCGCGGCCCCAGGCGCCCATGACGAAGGCGTCGTTCACCGAGATGCACCAGATTTCGTCGACGCCCTTGGCGCGCAAAGCGTCCGCATGCTGCACATAACCCGGCACGTGCTTGGCCGAGCAGGTTGGCGTAAAGGCGCCAGGCAGGCCGAAGATCGCGATCTTCTTGCCCTCGGCAAGCTTCGTCACCTCGAACGTATTTGGACCCAGCGCGCAGCCTTCGGTTTCGGTGTCGATGAATTCGGCCAGGGTGCCTTCCGGCAGGCGGTCGCCAATCTTGATGGTCATGCAGTACTCCTCAGGTGTTATTTTGGTAAGCGTGCAAGTATGCCTGATGTGGCGAGGGTCTGCACGGCGCGGCCCCGCCGGGTCCGCCCATAAAAAAACCGGGACCGGCGCCGAAGCGCCGATCCCGGTTCTTGTTTCAAGCTCTTGAGCTTAGTCAGCCTGCTTGCGCAGGAACGCCGGGATGTCGTAGGTCTCGACGCCGTTGTTCTGCATTGCACGCACCTGCTCGGATGCCTGCTCGCGGCGCCACACGGCCGGCTGCTTCATGCCGTCGTTGCCGCCGCTGGCGTGGCCCTGGGTCACGCCGGCCGTCAGCGTGGTCGCGCCACCCATCATCGGCGCGTTGTAGGTACCGGTGCGCAGCACCTGCTGCGGCTGCACCAGCTGCATCTTCTTGGTTTTGCCCAGGCCCGTCGCGACCACGGTCACGCGGATCTCGTCGCCCATGGCGTCGTCGTAGGCGATGCCCTGTGCGATCGACGCGTCCG
The DNA here is from genome assembly GCF_042655085.1 of Massilia niabensis. Classification (NCBI taxonomy): domain Bacteria; kingdom Pseudomonadati; phylum Pseudomonadota; class Betaproteobacteria; order Burkholderiales; family Oxalobacteraceae; genus Massilia; species Massilia niabensis. The sequence goes on from NZ_JBHSMU010000003.1 coordinate 288,447, forward strand.
GTGCGGCGAAGGCGCGCACGGCGGCCATGACTTCCTTGATTTCCTTACCCTTCAGGCCACGGCTGGCGGTGACATTCACCAGCACGCCCTTGGCGCCCGACAGGTCGATACCGTCGAGCAGCGGCGAAGCGACGGCCTGCTCGGCGGCGATGCGCGCGCGGTCCACGCCCGACGCGGTCGCGGTGCCCATCATGGCCTTGCCCTGCTCGCTCATGATGGTCTTCACGTCGTTGAAGTCGACGTTGATGTGGCCCGGTACGTTGATGATCTCGGCGATACCGGCAACGGCGTTGTTCAGGACGTCGTCGGCGTGCTTCATCCAGTCGAGCATCGATTCATCTTCGTAGATGTCTTCCAGCTTTTCGTTCAGGATGATGATCAGCGAATCGACGTGCTTCGACAGCTCTTCCAGGCCTGCTTCGGCGATGTCCATGCACTTCTGGCCTTCGTACGAGAACGGCTTCGAGACCACGGCCACCGTCAGCGCGCCCATCATCTTGGCCACTTCGGCCACGATCGGTGCGGCGCCGGTGCCGGTGCCGCCGCCCATGCCGGCAGCAATGAAGACCATGTGCGCGCCGCGCAGCGAGTCTTCGATGCGCGAGCGGGTCTGCTCGGCCAGCTGGCGGCCGACTTCAGGACGCATGCCGGCGCCCAGGCCCGACTCGCCGATCTGGATGATGTTGTTCGCACTCGACACGGCCAGCGCCTGGGCGTCGGTGTTCGCGGCGATGAACTCGACGCCGGAAACACCCTTGTTGATCATGTGCTGCACCGCGTTGCCGCCTGCACCACCCACGCCGACGACCTTGATCACCGTTCCCAGTGCTGCGTTATCGACCATATCGAACTCCATGATGTGACTCCTAATTTTCAGTGTGCCGTATCCAGGCACCAAACCTCATAAGCCTATCAGGCCTGGGGCATGGATACTGCTTAGTATTGTAAAAATATGTGTTTTGTACCGAATCAAATACGCTCAGTTACCTACGCCTGAGCTACGTTCAATTGCTGCTTAGAAATTCCCTAAAAACCATTCCTTCATACGCTGCCACACCGCCTTTACCGAGCCATCCTGCCTGGTGACGATGTGGCCCCGCAAATACTGCTTTTTCGCTTCCAGCAACAGGCCGAGCACCGTCGCGTAGCGGGGGCTGCGCACGACGTCGGCCAGCTGGCCGCGATAATCCGGCGTTCCCAATCTCGTCGGTTTCAAGAACATGTCTTCCGCCATTTCGATCATGCCCGGCATCATCGAGGTGCCGCCGGTGAGGACGATGCCCGACGAGAGCACGCCTTCGTAACCGGATTCGCGCACCACCTGGTGCACCATGGCGAACAGTTCCTCGACGCGCGGCTCGATGACGGCGGCCAGTGCCTGGCGCGAGAGCGCGCGCGGGCCGCGGTCGCCCAGGCCCGGCACTTCCAGCGTCTCGCCCGGATCGGCCAGTACCTGCTTGGCCACGCCGTAGCGTAGCTTGATTTCCTCGGCTTCGCCGGTCGGCGTGCGCAGCGCCATCGCGATGTCGCTGGTGATCTGGTCGCCGGCGATCGGGATCACGGCCGTGTGGCGGATCGCGCCGTCACTGAACACTGCGATGTCGGTCGTACCGCCGCCGATGTCGATCAGGACCACGCCGAGTTCCTTCTCGTCGTTGGTCAGCACGGCGTCGGCCGAGGCCATCGGCTGCAGGATCAGGTCCGACACTTCCAGGCCGCAGCGGCGCACGCACTTGACGATGTTCTGCACGGCCGACACGGCGCCGGTGACGATGTGCACCTTGACCTCGAGGCGGATGCCGCTCATGCCGATCGGCTCGCGCACGTCTTCCTGGCTGTCGACGATGAATTCCTGGGGCACCGTGTGCAGCAGCTGCTGGTCGGTCGGGATGTTGACCGCTTTCGCCGTCTCGATCACGCGGGCGACGTCGGTGCTGGTGACTTCCTTGTCCTTGATCGCCACCATGCCGCTCGAATTGAACGAGCGGATATGGCTGCCGGCGATACCGGCATACACGTTGCGGATCTTGCAGTCGGCCATCAGCTCGGCCTCCTCGAGCGCGCGCTGGATCGATTCGACGGTGGCCTCGATGTTGACCACGACGCCCTTCTTCAATCCTTTCGACTCGTGCTGACCGAGGCCGATCACCTCGTGGCGTCCGTCGGACATCACTTCGGCCACGACCGCCACCACCTTCGAGGTGCCGATGTCGAGGCCGACGATCAGGTTTTTCGCGTCTTTTGTCATTGCTCGCCTGCTTAGATGTTCTTTGTAGTCTTGTTAGTAGGAGTTTTCTTTTTTGCCGCGGCCTTCACAGGCTTGGTGGCATCCGCCGGCACCGTCAAGGCCGCGGAAGACAGCGCCAGCCCGTTCGGGTAGCGCATGTCGATCGTATCGATGCGGCCTTCCTGCAGCCGGGCGACCAGCTGCGGGTAGACCGCGACCAGGCGCTGCACGCGCGCCTTGATCGTATTCTTGTTCGGCTCGCGTCCCAGCTCCACGCTCATGCCGTTGTCCAGCTTCACGGTCCAGGCATAGCGCGACGACAGCGACAGCTGCTGCGGCACCAGCTTCACCGGCGCGAACCAGGCGCGCAGTTCGGCAAAGCGCGCCAGCACTTCCCTTTCGCTGCCGGCCGGGCCCACGAAGGCAGGCAGCTCGTGGTCGTCGTCGGCCTCGGCCAGGTTGGCGGTGAAGACATCGCCCTTCACCGACAGCAGGCGGCCTTCGCCCCAGGTGCCGAGCGGCTCGTGTTCTTCGACTTCCACGATCAGCCGGTCCGGCCATTCGCGGCGCACGGTTGCACGGCGTACCCAGGGCACGGCCTCGAAGGTCGTGCGCACCTGGTCGAGGTCGGTCGTGAAGAAATTCCCGCGCAGCTTGCCAAGGACGCTGTTCCGTACCGTCAGCTCGTTCACGTGTTTCAGCTGCATGCCATACAGGCTCTCGACACGCACTTCGCGCAGGGTGAACATCGGCCGCTGCGACAACCACCACACCCCCGACGCGATCGCGGCGAGCAGCGTCGCCGCCAGCAGTGCGCTGGCGGTGGCGTTGAGGGTGCGTACGTCATGCCACATATGCTTATTGCGCCTTTACCATCTTGCAGCGCGCCGAGCGCAGGATCTCGATGCACAGGTCTTCATAGCTGATGCCCACCGCGCGCGCCGCCATCGGCACCAGCGAGTGGCTGGTCATGCCCGGCGAGGTGTTCACTTCCAGCAGGAACGGGCGCATGTCGCTCTCGCGCACCAGCACGTCGACCCGGCCCCAGCCCTCGCAGCCGAGCGCGCGGTAGGCGTCGACCGCGTGCTTCTGGATTTCGGCAGTCAGTGCGTCGTCCAGCTTCGCCGGGCAGTGGTACTGGGTGTCGTCCGTAAAATACTTGTTCTGGTAGTCGTAGTTGCCTTCCGGGGCGACGATCTCGACGATCGGCAGCGCGCGCGCATGCTTGCCCGAGCCGAGCACGGCGACGGTGAACTCGCGGCCGGTGACGAATTCCTCGGCCAGCACGGTCTCGTCGAAACCCGCGGCCAGCGCCACGGCGGCTTCGAACTCTTCGGCCTGTTCCACCTTCGTGATCCCGATGGTCGAGCCTTCCAGCGGCGGCTTGACGATCAGCGGCAGGCCGAGGTCAGCGACGATGGCCTCGAGGTCGTCGCCCGGCGCGACGGTCGCGTAGCGCGGGGTCGGGATGCCTTTCGAGAGCCAGATGATCTTGGTCGTGATCTTGTCCATGCCGACCGAGGACGCCATCACGCCGCTGCCGGTGTACGGAATGCCGAGCTGCTCGAGGGCGCCCTGCAGGCTGCCGTCTTCGCCGTAGCGGCCGTGCAGCGCGATGAAGACGCAGTCGAATTCTTCGGCGGCCAGCTCCGCGATGCTGCGCTCGGCCGGGTCGAAGCCATGGGCGTCGATGCCGCGGCTCCTCAGGGCCTGCAGCACGCCGGTGCCGGACATGATCGAAACGTCGCGCTCGGCGGAGCGGCCGCCGAACAGGACGCCGACCTTGCCGAAATTGGTAATGGTGTCGCTCACGATGAAACCTTTTGAGTAGTCAGTTGCGCAGTTAATTGTTGTGGAATACCGCTGATCGAGCCCGCGCCCATGGTGAGGACGACGTCGCCGTTCCTGACCACCTGGCGGATCGCATTAGGCATCTCGGCGATCGTTTCCACGAAAATCGGTTCGACCTTGCCGGCGGCGCGCAGCGAGCGTGCCAGCGCGCGGCCGTCGGCGCCGATGATCGGCGCCTCGCCTGCCGGGTACACATCCGCCAGCAGCAGCACGTCCGGCTCGGCCAGCACCTTGACGAAGTCCTCGAACAGGTCGCGCGTACGGCTATAGCGGTGCGGCTGGAAGGCCAGCACCAGGCGCCGGCCCGGGTAGGCGGCGCGCGCCGCCGCCAGCGTCACCTCGGTCTCGACCGGATGATGGCCGAAGTCGTCGACCAGCGTGAAGCTGCCGCCGCTTGCCAGGGCCACTTCGCCGTAGCGGGTGAAACGGCGGCCGACGCCGCGAAATTCCAGCAGGCCCTGGGCGGTGGCTGCATCGTCGATGCCGATCTCGCGTGCGATCGCAATGGCCGAGCAGGCGTTGAGCACATTGTGCATGCCGGGCTGGTTCAGCACGAATTTCGTGTCCGGATAGCCGTCCTGGCGCACCGTGAAGTGCATGTGCACGCCGTCCGCGTAGGCGTCGAATGCGCGCACCTGGGCGTCCATCGCGAAACCGTAGGTGGTGACGGGTTTCGTCACCTGCGGCAGGATCGAGCGCACATGGCGGTCGTCGATGCACATCATCACGCGGCCGTAGAACGGCAGGCGATGGGTGAAGTTCACGAACGCGGCCTTCAGTTTCTCGAAGTCGTGCTCGTAGGTCTCCATGTGGTCGGCGTCGATGTTGGTGATCACTTCGATCATCGGCGACAGGTTGAGGAAGGAAGCGTCCGACTCGTCGGCTTCGGCCACGATGTAGTCGCCGGTGCCCAGCTTGGCGTTGGCGCCGGCGCTGGTCAGTTTGCCGCCGATGACAAAAGTAGGGTCCAGCCCGCCCTGGGCCAGGACGGAGGCGACCAGGCTGGTGGTGGTGGTCTTGCCGTGGGTGCCGGCAATGGCGATGCCGCGCTTCAGTCGCATCAGTTCGCCGAGCATGATCGCGCGCGGCACGACCGGAATCTGGGCGGCGCGGGCGGCCATCACTTCCGGGTTGGCTTCATTGACGGCGGTCGAGGTGACGACGGCGTCCGCGCCCAGGATGTGCTCGGCCGCGTGGCCCAGGTAGACGCGCGCGCCCAGGTCCTTCAGGCGGTTGCTGGCCGCGTTGCTGCCCAGGTCCGAGCCCGATACCTTGTAGCCGAGGTTGAGCAGGACTTCGGCGATGCCGCTCATGCCGCTGCCGCCGATGCCTACGAAATGGATATGCTTGATCTTGTGTTTCATTGTTATTGTTTATTCTTCGCCAGTTGTTCGAGCACGTTGGCAATCGCCTCGTTTGCGTCACGTTTGCCTACGGTTTGCGCCGCCTGCGCCATGGCCAGGCAGCTCGCGCGGGAGGTCGATTGCAGCAGTTGCGCCACTCGCTGCGCGGAGAGTTCCCCCTGCGGCAGGTGGAGCGCCGCTCCCTGTTTATCCATCCAGACCGCGTTGTCGCGCTGGTGGCTGGTGGTGCTGGCGACAAACGGCACCAGTACGCTGGCCACGCCGGCCGCCGTCAGCTCCGACACGGTAATCGCGCCGGCGCGGCAGATTACCAAATCCGCGGCGGCATAGGCGGACGCCATGTCATCGATGAAGTCGACCACGTTCGCTTCCACGCCGGCGGCGGCATAGGCCGCGCGCAATGCGTCGATATTTTTCTTGCCCGACTGGTGGGTCACGACCGGGCGCACATTGGCGTCGATCAGGGCGAGACCGGCCGGCACGCTGTCGTTGAGCACCTTCGCGCCCAGGCTGCCGCCCACGACCAGCACGCGCAAGGGGCCGCTGCGCGCGGCGAAACGCTGGGTGGGCGCCGGCAGGTCGAGGATCGCCTGGCGCACCGGGTTGCCGGTGACGACCGCCTTGCCGGCGGCGCCGCCGAAGTCGGCCGGGAAGCCGAACAGCACGCGCGCGGCCAGGGGCGCGAGCGTCTTGTTCGACAGCAGCAGCGCGGCGTCGGCATTGACGAGGGCCAGCGGAATGCCGCGCGCGCGCGCCATCATCCCGCCCGGCACGGTGACATAGCCGCCCATGCCAAGCACGACGTCGGGTTTGCGCTGGCCCAGGTAACGCAGGCAGGCGGCAAACGAGGCCGCCATCTTGAACACGCCGCTGACGGTGTGCCCGATGCCCTTGCCGCGCAGGCCGGCGAAATCGATGGTGTCCATCGGGATGCCGTGTTTTGGAACGAACTCGCGCTCCATGCCGTGCGCGGTGCCGAGCCAGCTCACATCCCAGCCACGCTCGCGCATGGTCTGGGCGATCGCCACGCCAGGGAAGATATGGCCGCCGGTGCCGGCAGCCATGATCATCAGCTTCTTCAAGGGCTGCTTCACAGTCTTACTCACAGGCGCCCTCCCCGCATCAGGACTCGGTTTTCGTAGTCGATGCGCAGCAGGATCGCCAGGCCGACACAGTTGATCAGCACGCCCGAGCCGCCATAGCTCATCAAAGGCAAGGTCAGGCCCTTGGTCGGCAGCAGGCCGAGGTTCACGCCCATGTTGATGAAGGTCTGCACGCCGATCCAGATGCCGATGCCTTTCGCGGCCAGGCCCGCGAAGAACTGGTCGAGGGCGATCGCCTGTCGGCCGATGTCGAAGGCGCGCTTGACCAGCCAGTAGAACATCGCCAGCGTGATCAGGACGCCGATCAGGCCCAGCTCTTCGCCAATCACGGCCATGATGAAGTCGGTATGCGCTTCCGGCAGGTAGTGCAGCTTCTCGACGCTGTTGCCCAGGCCCACGCCGGTGATCTCGCCGCGCCCGAAAGCGATCAGGGAATGGGTCAGCTGGTAGGCCTTGTCGAGCGCATTGTCTTCCTGCCACGGGTCGAGGTAGGCGAACATGCGCGCGCGGCGGAAGGGCGAGAGCGCGATGATTGAGGAAAACACCACGACCAGGATGGCGCCGATGCCGCCGAACCAGATCATGTTGAAGCCGCCCAGGAACAGGATGCCCATGGCGATGCAGACGATCACGCCAAAGGCGCCAAGGTCGGGCTCGAGCAGGAGCAGCATGCCGACCACGCCGACGGCAAACGCCATCGGCATGAAGCCCTTGGTCAGCTTGTGCATGTACTGCTGCTTGCGCACGGTGAAGTCGGCCGCGTACAGCACGACGACGATCTTCATGATTTCGGACGGCTGCACCTGGAACAGCTTGAACGACAGCCAGCGCCGCGCGCCGTTGACGACCACGCCGATGCCGGGAATGAGCACCAGGATCAGGAGAATCAGGGTGCCGACGAACATCAGCGGCGCCAGTTTCTGCCAGGCGGCGACCGGGAAGCGGAAAGCGACATACGCAGCCACGATCGCGGCGATGATGAAAGCGGCCTGGCGGTACAGGAAGTACTCGTGGCGCCCGTTCAGGTTGGTGAACTTCGGCGAATCGGGCAGCCCGATCGAGGCCGAATACACCATCACCATCCCGAACAGCATCAGGATCAGCGTGATCCAGACCAGCGGCTGGTCGTAGTCCATCATTTTCGACGGGCGCGAACGCTCGGCAACGGCATCGTTGCTGGAACCGGAAAACTTGAACGGAATCTGGAAGGCCATCAGATCTCCACTCCCTTGTCCAGTGCGATCTCGCGCACCGTGTCGACGAACACCTGCGCGCGGTGCGCGTAGTTGGTGAACATGTCGAGGCTGGCGCAGGCCGGCGACAGCAGCACGCAGTCGCCGGTGCGCGCCAGGCCGGCCGCGCGGCGCACGGCCTGCGGCAGGTCATCCATGTCGAAGCACGGCACGCCCGACGGTTCGATCGCGGCGCGCACGGCCGGGGCATCTTTGCCGATCAGCAGTACGGCGCGCACATAGCGTGAAACCGGTTCGGCCAAGGGGGTGAAATCCTGGCCCTTGCCGTCGCCGCCGGCGATCAGCACGATCTGCTGATTGTCGCCGACAAAGGCTTTGCCGAGGCCGAGCAAGGCGGCCACGGTCGCGCCGACATTCGTGCCCTTGCTGTCGTCGTAATAGTCGACGTCGTCGATGGTGGCGACCAGTTCCACGCGGTGCGGCTCGCCCGCATACTCGCGCAGGCCGTGCAGCAGGGGCGCCAGCGGCAGGCCGGCGGCGCGGCAGAGGGCCAGCGCGGCCAGCGCGTTCGAGGCATTGTGGATGCCGCGGATTTTCAGGGCGTCGGCCGGCATCAGGCGGTTGACCGTGATCTCGACGGCGGGCGCCACTTCACCGCGAGGGCCTCCGTGCGGCCCTCGCTTGAGTTTCTTCTCTACGGCTTCGCCGGCGACGGCGGTAGAGAGCCACAGCACGCCGCGTTCGTTCACCAGGCCCATGGCGCCCGGCGCATCCGGTTCGCCGGTGCCAAACGTGACGCTCTGCGCCCCTGGCGCGGCCATGCCCATGACGGTTGCGTCGTCGCGGTTCAGTACACGGACCGTGTCCGCGCCGAAGATGCGCGCCTTGTCCGCCGCGTAGGCAGCCATGTCGCCATGCCAGTCGAGGTGGTCCTGGGTGATGTTCAGGACGGTCGCTGCATCCGGGTTCAGGCTATAGGTCGTGTGCAGCTGGAAGCTGGAGAGCTCGAGCACCCAGGCTTGCGGCAGCTTTTCCTCATTGATGGCTTCGCGCAGCACGTCGAGCGCGGCCGGGCTGATGTTGCCGGCGACGCGGGCCTCCAGACCGGCGCGGCGGCACAGCAGGCCCGTGAGGCTGGTGACGGTGGTCTTGCCGTTGGTGCCCGTGATGGCGATGACTTTCGGCGCATAGCCGCGCTCGGCCTTCAGCGCGGCCAGGGCCTGGGCGAACAGCTCGATCTCGCCCCAGACGGGAATGTTCGCTGCCTGCGCGGCCGGGATGATCTGCGCCAGCTCGCGGTTCGGGGCCAGCCCCGGGCTGACGGCGACGAAGTCGGCACCCTCGACCAGCGCGGCAACAAAGTCGCCGTCGAAGAATTCGGCGCCCGGCACGGCTTCGCGCAGCGCCGGCAGGCGCTGTGGCTCGGCACGCGTGTCGGCCACGCGCACGCGCGCGCCGCAACGGTGCAGCCATTGCGCCATCGCGAGCCCGGATTCCCCGAGCCCCAGTACCAGTGCGAGTTTGCCTTCGTAGTTCATCGTCGATTAACGCAGTTTCAAGGTGGACAGGCCGACAAGGACCAGGACCATCGTCACGATCCAGAAGCGGACCACGACCTTGGTCTCCTTCCAGCCTTTTTGTTCAAAATGGTGGTGCAGCGGCGCCATCAGGAATACGCGCCTGCCGGTGCCGTAACGCTTCTTGGTGTACTTGAACCAGGACACCTGGATGATCACCGACAGCGTTTCGGCGACGAACACGCCGCCCATGATGAACAGGACGATTTCCTGGCGCACGATGACGGCGATGGTGCCGAGCGCGCCGCCCAGGGCCAGCGCCCCGACGTCGCCCATGAACATCTGCGCCGGGTGCGCGTTATACCAGAGGAAGGCCAGGCCCGCGCCCGCCATCGCGCCGCAAAAGATCAGCAGTTCGCCGGCGCCGGCGATATGCGGAATGAACAGGTATTTCGCGAACGTGGCGTTACCGGTCAGGTAGGCGAACAGGCCGAGGGCGCCGCCGACCATCACGGTCGGCATGATGGCCAGGCCGTCGAGGCCGTCGGTGAAGTTGACCGCGTTCGAGGAGCCGACGATGACGCAATAGGTCAGCGCGATGAAGCCCCACACGCCCAGCGGATAGCTGATGGTCTTGAAGAACGGGACGATCAGGTCGGCCTTCGGCGGCAGGTCAAGCGAAAAGCCGGACTGCACCCAGGCCCAGAACAGCTGGGCCACGCCCCATGGCGAAGACGCCGAAACCGAAAACGCCAGGTACAGCGATGCAGTCAGGCCCACGAGCGACATCCAGAAGTATTTCTCGCGCGAGCGCATGCCTTCCGGGTCCTGGTAGACCACCTTGCGGTAGTCGTCGACCCAGCCCACCGCGCCGAAACCAAGCGTGACGACCAGCACCGGCCAGATCAGGCGGTTCGACAGGTCGCACCACAGCAGCGTCGAAATCGCGATCGAAATGAGGATCAGCACGCCGCCCATGGTCGGGGTGCCGTGTTTTTTCAGGTGGGTCTGCGGACCCTGGGTGCGCACGGCCTGGCCCACCTTCATCTCGGTCAGTTTGCGGATGACGGCCGGGCCCGTGAACAGGCCGAGCGCGATCGCGGTGATCGTCGCGCCCACTGCACGGAAGGTAATAAAGTTAAACAGACGCATCGGACCGATATAGTCCTGCAGGTATTGTGCAAGCCAGAGAAGCATAGTTAATGGGCATCCTTGCCAGTGTTTGTGGAACCTATCAGGTGATTGACCACGCGCTCCATCTTCATGAAGCGCGAGCCCTTCACCAACACAGTTGCATCAGAATTGCCGCCCAGTTGCTTGTCCAGTGCTGCCAATAATGCGTCAAACTGCTCAAAATGTTGGAACTGCTGTGAACCTCCGCTCGCCACCAGGTGGCGCGACAGTTCACCCGTCGCCAGCACCGTGTCGATGCCGCGGCTGTGCGCGTAGGCGCCGATCTCTTCGTGGAACTCGCGGCCCTGCGTGCCGACTTCGCCCATGTCGCCGACCACCAGGATGCGCGGCGCCGGATAAGCTGCCAGCACGTCGATCGCGGCGCGCATCGAATCCGGATTGGCGTTGTAGGTGTCGTCGATGACGGTCGCGCCTTGTGCGGCCTGCTTGCGCTGCAGGCGCCCGCCCACCGGCGCGAAGCTTTCCAGCCCGCGCACGATCGTGTCCGGGGCGATGCCGGCGGCCAGCGCGCAGGCTACCGCGGCCAGCGCATTGCGTACATTGTGCTCGCCGGCGGCGGCCAGTGTCAGTTCAAACGCGCCGTCCGGCGTCGTTACTTTCAAATTGTTACCGAATCCGGTACTGACATAAGTCGCACGCACGTCGCAGGCATCCGTCAGGCCGAAGGTCATGCTGCGGCAAGCCGCCGCCAGGCCCTGCCACAGCCCCGTATAAATATCGTCGCCGGGATAGACGGCCACGCCGTCGGCGGGCAGCGCCGCGAAGACCGAACCGTTTTCCAGCGCCACCGCTTCCACGGTGTGCATGAATTCCTGGTGCTCGCGCTGGGCATTGTTGACCAGGGCGACGGTCGGCTGGGCGATGGCGGCCAGGCGGGCGATCTCGCCCGGATGGTTCATGCCCAGTTCGACCACGGCTGCACGGTGCGAGGCTTCCAGGCGCATCAGGGTCAGCGGCACGCCGATCTCGTTGTTCAGGTTCCCTTGCGTCGCCAGGCGGGCGTCCGCGCCGACAGCGGCGGCCAGGATCGAGGCGATCATTTCCTTGACCGTGGTCTTGCCGTTGCTGCCGGTGACGCCGATCAGGGGGATGTCGTACTGGCGGCGCCATCCATTGGCGATCTGGCCCAGCGCCACCAGCGTATCCGGCACCAGGATCGCCGGCAGGGTCCAACCCTCCGGCAGGCGCTCGGCCACGACCGCGGCGGCGCCATTGGCGGCGACCTGCGGCAGGAAGTCGTGGGCGTCAAAGGTTTCGCCGCGCAATGCGACAAACAGCGCGCCGGCGTTTGCCGTACGGCTGTCGGTCGACACCGAGTCGAAAGCGGCGTCAGCGGTTACGCTGGCGCCTGCGATAGACGCAGCTACTTGTTCGAGCGAACCGCGCATTAACTAGTCCTCATCATGGTGAGCCGCGCGCTCAAGGCAAGCGTGGCGTGGTCGGCGTCGGAAAACGGCATTTTTTTGCCCTTGATTTCCTGGTAGGGCTCGTGGCCCTTCCCGGCCAGCAGGATCACGTCCTGTTTGCCGGCATTCTTCACGCTCGACAGGATCGCGGTGGCGCGGTCTTCGATGGTTTGAAAACGCGAGCGCGGGTGCTCCGGGTTCATGCCGGCGACCACCTGGTTGATGATCGCGCCCGGCTCTTCGCTGCGCGGGTTGTCGCTGGTGACGATCACCTGGTCGGCCATTTGCGCGATCGCGCCCATCTGCGGGCGCTTGCCCGGATCGCGGTCGCCGCCGCAGCCGAACACGCACCACAACTGGCCGTGGCGCTCATCAGCCACCTGGCGCAAGGCGTCGAGGGTTTTTTCCAGCGCGTCCGGCGTGTGCGCATAATCGATGACGACCATCGGCGCATCCTGGCCGCCGACCTGCTGCATGCGGCCCGGGGCCGGCACCAGCGCTTCGATGGCCTCGACCGCGCGCTTGAGTTCCACGCCCTTCGCCAGCAGCGCGCCCAGCACGGCCAGCGCATTGCTGATGTTAAAGTGGCCGACCAGTTGCGTTTTTACCAGCGCGCTCCCGAACATCGATTCAAGCTGGAATTCGCTGCCCGCCGGACGGCTGCGCTTGTTCGTGGCGCGCAGGATGGTCACGCCATCCATGGCAGGCTGGGTGGCGGCATCGTGCAGCGTGTAGCCGGTGATCGCCAGACCAGAGGACAAACCGGCACCCGCCTTGTCGCGCAGTTGCGCCACAAGGCGTGCGCCGGCCGGATCGTCGAGGTTGATGACGGCGTGCTTCAGATCGGGCCAGGCGAACAGTTTCGCCTTGGCCGCTTCGTAGCTCGCCATGTCGCCGTGGAAGTCGAGGTGGTCGCGCGTCAGGTTGGTAAAAATCGCGACGTCGAAATGCATGCCGGCGGTACGCCCCTGCTCCAGGCCGATCGAGGAGACTTCGATGGCAAGGTTGCGAGCGCCCGCTTCGCGCACGGCGGCCAGGCGGCTTGCCAGCAGCACCGCGTCGGGCGTGGTGTAGCCGGTCTCGATGAATTCAGCATCCAGGCGGCCCTTGAACATGCCGACGCCCAGGGTACCAATGACGGCGGCGGTCTCGCCCAGTTTCGCAAAGGCCTGGCCGAGCCAGAAGGCGCAGGAGGTCTTGCCGTTGGTGCCGGTCACGCCGACGGTGAACATGTCGGCGTCCGGCTGGCCGAGGCAGGCGTGCGCGATGGTGCCGGCTTGCGGCTTCAGGTCGGGCACGGCGAGGTGCGGCACCGTGAGTGCCGCGTCCCAGTCGAAACCGAGCGGATCGTAGACCACGGCGGCGGCACCGGCAGCGACAGCAGCAGGAATGAAGCGCCGGCCATCGGCGGTGTCCCCGGGATAGGCGAAGAAGACGTCGCCGGGTGCTACCTGGCGCGAGTCGGAAACGAGCTTGCCGCCTGGTGCGGCGGCAACGACCCAGTGGCAGATGTCGTGGTGGTTTTGCGGCGTCACAGGCTCTCCTCGAGTGGTTCTTCCGGAATGATGATGTCCGTGACCGTTGAATCCGGCGCGACGTTCGCGGCCCGCAGCGCATTCGCCGCCAGGTCGGCGGCGGTCGGCGCCGCGACGTTTCCGCCTTGTCTCAGCGCGCCCCTCGGATTGTCGACCATGACGGCAATAACGAAGCGCGGCTTGGACATTGGCGCGATGCCGACGAAGTAGCCGATGTTGTCGGTGCGCGAGTAACGGCCGTTGACGATCTTCTCGGCGGTGCCGGTCTTGCCGCCCACGCGGTAGCCCGCCACCTGGGCCCTGGATGCCGTGCCTTCCGGACCAACCACCGATTCGAGCATCGTGCGCACCTGGGCCGCGGTCTTCGGCGAGATCACCTGCTGGCCAGCCGGCTCCTCGTTCACCTTCACGAACGACAGCGGAATGATGTCGCCATTGCGGGCGAAAATCATGTACGAGCGCGCCATCTGCAGCAGCGACACCGACAGGCCGTGGCCGAAGGCCATGTTCGCGTATTCGATCGGCTTCCAGGATTTCCATGGGCGCACGCGGCCGGCGGTTGGGCCGGGGAAGCCGAAGCGCGGCGCCTGGCCGTAGCCGACCTTGGTGTACAACTCCCACATTTCCTGCGGCGGGATCATCTGAGCGATCTTGACCACGCCGATATTCGACGACTTCTGGATGATGCCGCTGGTGGTGAGCATGGGCTTCGGGTGCAGGTCGCGGATCGGGCGGCCGCCGACGACGATACGGCCGGCGCCGGTGTCGAACACGGTATTCGGGGTGATGCGCTTCGTTTCCAGGCCGAGTGCGACGGTCAGCGGCTTGATCGTCGAGCCGGGCTCGAAGGTGTCGGTGATGACGCGGTTGCGTAGCTGGGCGCCGGTGAGCTTCTTGCGGTCGTTCGGGTTGTAGGTCGGGTAGTTGGCCATGGCCAGCACCTCGCCCGTGTGCACGTCCAGCACCACCGCGCCGCCGGCGTCGGCGTTGAATTTCTCGACCGCGTTCTTCACACTGGTGAAAGCGATGTACTGCAGCTTGCTGTCGACCGACAGGGTCAGGTCCTTGCCGTCGTGCGGCACGCGCACGATGCCCAGGTCCTCGACCACGCGCCCCAAACGGTCCTTGATGACGCGGCGGCTGCCTGGCGCGCCGACCAGGTTCTTCTGCTGGGCCAGCTCCATGCCCTCCTGGCCCACGTCTTCGACGTTGGTGAAACCGACCATGTGGGCCATTACCTCGCCCTGCGGGTAGAAGCGCTTGTATTCTTTCCTGGTGTCGATGCCGGTGATCTTCAGCTTTTCGATCCTGGCGATGACGTCCATCTCGACCTGGCGCTTCAGGTAGACGAAGGTGCGGTCCGAGTCGAGTTTCTTGCGCAGCTCGCGCTCGGGCATCTCGAGCAGGCGCGCCAGTTCGGTGATCTTTTCCGGCGGCGAGGCCAGCACGTCTTCCGGCAGGGCCCACACGGCTTTGACCGGCAGCGAGGACGCGAGCACCTGGCCGTTGCGGTCCATGATCTTGCCGCGCGTGGCTGGCATGTCGAGCGTGCGCTCGTAGCGGCTCTTGCCCTGCTTTTGCAGGAAGGTGGTCGACATCGCCTGCAGCCAGACGGCGCGGGCGCCAAGCGCTGCAAAGGCCGCGAACAGCACGAACAACATCACGCGCGAGCGCCAGTCCGGCAGGCGCACGGCCAGCACCGGGCTTCTTGAAAAGGCCATGCCTTTCGAGGCGGCGACGCGGCCGCCGTTGCTGAAGGGTTTGTCGCGCTTCATGGCGCACCCTCGGTCAGGTATTGGGTGCGCGCGGGCGTAAGCGGCGTCATGTTCAATTCAGTGCGCGCGATCTGTTCGATGCGCTCGTTCTTGCCAAGGGTGGACTGGTCCAGCTGGAGCTGGGCCCAGTCGATGTCGAGCTGGCGCGACTGCCCCTGCAGGCGCTCGAGCTCGGTGGTCAGGTGGCGCAGCTGATAGCGGGCGTTAACCAGGGTCAGGCCGCAGGCGATCAGGCCCGCCGCCAACAGGATGTTGAGCTTGTTGCTGCTCATGTAGCCATACCCTTCGCCACATCCTCCAGGCGCTCGGCCACGCGCAGCACTGCCGAGCGGGCGCGCGGGTTGGCGGCCACCTCGGCATCGGACGGCTTGATCTTGGCGATCAGCTTCATCTGCGGCTGCGGCAGGTCGACCGCGCGGATCGGCAGGCGGCGGTCCGGCTGCGGCACCTTGGCCTTACTGGCCAGGAACTGCTTGACCATGCGGTCTTCGAGCGAATGGAAACTGATGACGGACATCCGCGAACCGGGACGCAGCATCGCGTAAGCGGCGCTCAGCCCAGCCTCGAGGTCCTCAAGCTCCTGATTGATGAAAATCCGGACAGCCTGAAAGGTACGGGTGGCCGGATCCTTGCCCTTTTCCCGAGTCTTGACCGTGTCTGCCACGATTGCGGCAAGCTGTCGTGTGCTTGAAATCCGTTCGACTGCCCGGCGAGCAACAATCGCCTTTGCAATCTGAAAAGCAAACCGTTCTTCCCCATAATCGCGTATTACCTTTTCCAGTTGTTGTTCGGTTGCCGTGGCAATCCATTCGGCAGCCGAGATTCCTCGGGTCGTGTCCATGCGCATGTCGAGCGGGCCGTCGTTACGGAAGCTGAAGCCGCGCGCGGCGTCGTCCACCTGCGGCGACGAGATCCCGAGGTCGAGCAGGATGCCGTCGACATAGGTGATGCCCTGGGCGGCCAGGCTGGATCCCATGGTGGCAAAGCTGTCATGGACAATCGAAAATCGTGGGTCGTCGATCTGCTGCGCGGTGGCGATGGCCTGCAGGTCCTTGTCGAAGGCAATCAGGCGGCCACTGGCGCCCAGGCGCGACAGGATCAGGCGGCTGTGGCCGCCGCGGCCGAAGGTGCCGTCTATATAGATGCCGTTTTTGCGCTCACCCTCATCGAGGTTGAGCGCATCTATCGCTTCGTCAAGCAGCACCGTGCGATGCAGCAGCTCTGGCACCGTATTGGCAATCGTCATCGGTGCCTCAGAAAGAGAAATTGGAGAGTACATCGGGCATGCCGCCGCCCACGGCCGCGGCTTCGTCGGCGGCCAGCTTGGCGGCGTCCCAGATTTCGAAATGGGTGCCCATGCCGAGCATCATCACTTCTTTTTCCAGGCCGACGGCGGAGCGCAGTTCAGGCGAAATCAGGACGCGCCCCGCGCTGTCCATCTCGACATCGCA
The DNA here is from genome assembly GCF_042655085.1 of Massilia niabensis. Lineage (NCBI taxonomy): Bacteria > Pseudomonadati > Pseudomonadota > Betaproteobacteria > Burkholderiales > Oxalobacteraceae > Massilia > Massilia niabensis. The sequence continues at coordinate 305,063 of NZ_JBHSMU010000003.1, forward strand.
GGCGTTACCGAGGAAAATGCGCTGCCACGCACGTGCCGACATCGGCCAGGCGGCGATCTGGTCGCGGTGGGTTTCCCACACCGGGCGCGGGAAGAACAGCAGGCAGCCGTGCGGGTGGCGGGTCAGCGTGAGGCGGCCTTCGCATTGCAGCGCGAGGGCGTCACGATGCTTTGCCGGTATCGACATCCGGCCTTTCGCATCGAGATTGATCGCTGACGCGCCTTGAAACACGTAGGTACCTAGCTTTGGAGGGTTATCAGTTTAGTTGTTTTACACGCCGGGAGACCTGAACTTCTCCCACAAAACTGCACTTTTTCACACTGTTTCCCACTTTAGAGGAAGGGTTGTGTCTGGTCAAGCGAATTCCAGTAGGAAAAACCTGAAATTTACTAATGAAATGAAGGACTTAGCACGCTTCCCTTAAGCCAGGTGAAAAGAAAATATCCCGGAAAATTAAGCACTTAGCTTAAACAGTGAATGTGTAACCTCATCCGGGTAGCGCAGGTAAAGCTTTGCTTTCAGGAAAAATTTGTCTTTACAAAGCATGTTTTTGGCAACAAGCGGACCGCGCACCTTGCACGGCCAAAAATTGCGTATTCATGCCTGACGGGTTACGATTTCCACGTAAGCGTTTGCCCGCACTGGAGACCTAACGTGAGCATTACCATCGCCCGAACCCGCGCCGTCTACGACCTGCTCGACGTGCAGGAGGCCCTCGAGCGCAGCCGCGGGCGCTCGCCCGAGCTCGAAGCGTTTTACGAGCGCATGCTGGGCGCCGGTCCGGAACGCTTCGTCACCACCCCCTCCTCCCTCGACGCGCTCGACCCCCTGTTCGAGGAATGCCCGAATTTCGACGACGTGCTGGATGACCTGGCGCGCTACCTGCGCCTGGCGCATGCGGGAAATAAAGGTTTTAACGTGATGCCGATCCTGCTGCTGGGTGGCCCGGGCGTGGGCAAGACCCATTTCGCCAAGCGCCTGGCGCGCGCGATGGGCACCGAGTGCGAGCTGATCAGCATGAATGCGCTGTCGGCCGGCTTCGTCATCACCGGCAGCTCGGCCAGCTGGCGCGGCGCGAAATGCGGCAAGGTCGCCGAGCGCCTGGTGCGCGGCCAGTACGCGAACCCGGTGGTGGTGCTGGACGAAGTGGAAAAGGCGAGCGGCTCGTCGCAGTCCGATCCGCTGGCCGCGCTCTACCAGTTGCTCGAACCCGAAACCTCGCGCGCCTTCCGCGACGAATTCATCGACGTCGAGATCGACGCCAGCCAGATCTTCTGGGTGCTGACGGCGAATTCGACCGAGGGCATCCCGGCGCCCTTGCTCAACCGGATGGCGGTGTACGAGGTGCCGGCGCCGACCGTGGAACAGGCGGCCGGCATCGCCCAGCGCATCTATGCGTCGCTGCTGGGCGAACTCAATCTCGGCGGCTTCGATGCCCGGCTGGCCGACGCGGTGCTCGATCGCCTCTCGAGCGTATCGCCGCGCGACCTGCGCAAGACCCTGCTCGACAGCCTGGGCTATGCGGTGGCCGACGGGCGCGGGCACGTGCTGCTCGAGGACGTGCGCCTGCGCCAGGCGCCGGGACGGGGGCGGATCGGCTTTTAGGCGCCCTGCGCTAGAATGGGATCACTTTGTCAACATGAGAACCCCATGAGCGAATTCGCCTTTACGCCCCCTGCCACGCCCTCGCTCGCCGTCTTCGGCAGCAACCTGCGCTTCCCGATCCGCCGCGTCTTCTGCGTCGGCCGCAATTACGCAACCCACGCACGCGAAATGGGCAGCGATCCGGACCGCGAACCGCCGTTCTTCTTCATGAAGCCGGCCGACGCGGTGGTGCCGGCCGAAGGCGCGCTGCCCTATCCTCCGGCGACACAGGAGCTGCACCACGAGATCGAACTCGTGGTGGCCCTGCGCTCGGGCGGGGCCGATATCCCGGCGGACGAGGCACTGACGAAAGTCTGGGGCTATGGCGTGGGCCTCGACCTGACGCGGCGCGACCTGCAGGCCGCGGCCAAGGAAGCCGGCCGGCCATGGGACATGGCCAAGGGTTTCGACGCCTCCGCGCCCTGCACCCCGCTGCGCCCGGTGAGCGCCTTCGGACATCCGTCCCCCGGCGCCTGCATCCGCATGACGGTGAATGGCGAGACCCGCCAGGACGGCTCGCTCGACGAAATGATCTGGCCGATCGCCGACATCATCAGCCACCTGTCGCGCCTCGTGACGCTGGCGCCGGGCGACCTGATTTTTACCGGCACGCCGGGAGGCGTCGGCGCCTTGCTGCCGGGCGACCGGGTGCATGGCGAAGTGGCGGGGGTCGATGAATTCGACCTGGAGATCGTCGACAAGTCCTGACTCCCGATCACGCTCCTTGCGCGCGCAAGCTGGCCAGGAAGCGCTCCGGCTCCTCGACGCTGAACAGCAAGTCCGGCCCGGTCCTGGCCGGCAGCCAGACGACCCGGCTGCGGTCGGTCAGCAGTGCAAACACGGTCGATTTGCCCGGGCCGGAAAAGCGCCCCGCCGCGTAGCCCGGCAAGCCGACGCCGTTCCTGCGCAGCCCGAGCCGGGCCTCGCCGATCGCCGCATAATCGCCGGCGCGCGCCCGGGCGAGGTCGAAGTCGGCTATGGGACGGTCCTGTTCGTAGAAATGCGCCGCGCGCAGCACGATCCTGCCGCCGTCGACGCGCAAGTCGTTGTCCGAGACGGTATAGCCCAGCGTGCCCATGACCGGCAGGATCAGGAGCGCCGCCAGCGCCACATTTTTCCAGGTGCGCGCAGGTCCGTCGCGCCGCAGTACCAGCAAGGGCGCCGCGCACGCCAGCAGGGCGATCGCGAACAGGGCGCCGTACACCATATTGTCGACTGCCGGAATTGCAAAGGCCATGCCGCTCCCTTCGTGATGGGTTTCGGGACTTCGAAAAACCGTAGCGAGCGGCAGCAATGTTGGCCGAGACGCGCAGCTGTACGGAGGTACAGCGAGCATCGCAGGCCAACAGTACAACGCGCAGCAGGTTTTTCGAGGTCCCGTTGGGTCAGTGCTCGATCCAGCCCTTTGCATGCTCGACGGCACGCGCCCAGCGCCCGCGCAGTTCGGCGCGGAGATCAGCCCCCATCGCCGGCTCGAAGCGGCGCTGCGCGCGCCACAGGGCGCCGATCTCCTCGCGCGAGGCCCAGAACCCCTGCGCCAGCCCGGCAAGATAGGCGGCGCCAAGCGCCGTTGTTTCGGTCACCGCCGGGCGCACTACCGGCACGCCCAGCAGGTCGGCCTGGAATTGCATGAGCAGGTCGTTGCGGGCCGCGCCGCCGTCGGCACGCACCTCGCGCACCGGGCAGGCGGCGTCCTTCTGCATCGCCGCCAGCAGTTCCGCGCTCTGGTAGGCGATCGCCTCGACCGCCGCGCGGGCGATGTGGGCCGCCGTGGTGCCGCGCGTCATACCGACAATGGTGCCGCGCGCATACGGGTCCCAGTGCGGCGCCCCTAAACCGACAAAGGCCGGCACCAGCATCACGCCGCCGGCATCCGGCACCGAGGTGGCCAGCGCTTCGACATCGCTCGACTGCTTGATGATGCCGAGTCCGTCGCGCAGCCACTGGACGGTGGCGCCGGCCATGAACACGCTCCCCTCCAGCATGTAGTCGGTGCGCCCGTCCACTTTCCAGCCGACGGTGGCAAGCAGCCGGTTGCGCGAGACCGGCGGCACATAGCCGGCGTGCATCAGCATGAAGCAGCCGGTGCCGTAGGTATTCTTGACCATGCCCTTGTCGTAGCAGGCCTGGCCAAAGGTGGCGGCCTGCTGGTCGCCGGCGATGCCGGACAAGGGAATCGGGCCGCCGAACCAGCCGGCATCCACTACGCCGACCTGCTCCGAGCTGCGCACGACTTCCGGCAGCATCGCGCTTGGGACGCCGAACAAATCCAGCAGGGCCGGATCCCAGCGCATCGAGTGGATGTTGTAGAGCATCGTGCGCGAGGCGTTGCTGACGTCGGTGACGTGGCGCCCGCACAGTTTATAGGCGAGCCAGCTGTCGATGGTGCCGAAGCACAATTCGCCGCGTTCGGCCCGTTCGCGCGCGCCGGGGACATTCTCCAGCAGCCATTGCAGTTTGGTGGCCGAGAAATAGGCGTCGAGTTCGAGGCCGGTGCTGCGCCCGACAAGGCGCGCATGGCCCGCCTCGCGCAGGCGGTCGCAGGCGCCGGCGGTGCGGCGGTCCTGCCAGACGATGGCGCGCGCAATCGGCTCGCCCGTCGCCCGGTCCCAGACCACGGTGGTTTCACGCTGGTTGGCGATGCCGATGGCAGCCACCTGCCTTGCGCTGACATTGAATTCGCGCAGCACCTGGCGCGCGCAGGCAAGCTGGCTGTTCCAGATATCGAGCGGGTCGTGCTCGACCCATCCGGGCTGCGGAAAGTGCTGGGGATATTCCTGCTGGGCGCAGGCCACGACCTGGCCCTGGCGGTCGAACAGGATGGCGCGGGAACTGGTCGTTCCCTGGTCGAGCGCCAGGATGTATTGAGGCAGATTTTGAGGCACTGAGGTCCCCCTGCGCTGTGTTTCAGTATGAAATTCAGTGTAAAGCAGGCCGATAGGCCGGATTCTGTGTAGTGGTTTCCCTTGCGGGACGCCCCTATGACAGCCATTCCTCTAGGCGCCGAATTACTCCGGCGCTCAAGCTTCCTACCCGCACGCTCCGCGAGCAACATCAACGCGTGCCTATTTGGAATTGCTCCGAGTGGAGGTTACCGCGTTTCACCGTAACTTAATACGCTCGTCTCTGTGGCCCTATTCCTCGCCTTATACCCTCGGTTTGCACCGAAGGCTTTCAGCGGACGGCCGTTAACCGTCACCCCGCTCTATGGAGTCCGGACCTTCCTCCCGCCAGCACCTTGAGAGTGCCAGCCAGCGGCTGTCTGGCCTGCTTCACGGGGTGCATTGTAACCGATGGCGGGCAGCGATGCGCTTTGGGTAGTGACCGCGATTTCTGAAATTTGGTGTCGCCATTTGGAAAGCCCTGCTCGGCCCGATTGCATAGAATGCCACGATGCCTACCAATGAGGATGACCGACACATGACGCACCCTTCCCGTACCGGCGGCCAGATCCTGGTCGACGCACTGCACATCCACGGTGTCGACACCGCCTTCGGAGTGCCCGGCGAAAGCTACCTCGACGTGCTAGACGCGCTGCATGATTCCAGCATCCGCTTCGTCATCAACCGCCAGGAAGGGGGCGCGGCATTCATGGCCGAGGCCTACGGCAAGCTCACCGGCAAACCGGGCATCTGCTTCGTGACGCGCGGCCCCGGCGCCACCAACGCCTCGATCGGCGTGCACACGGCCTACCAGGATTCCACGCCGATGATCCTGTTCATCGGCCAGGTCGGCAGCGACTTCATCGACCGCGAAGCCTTCCAGGAAATCGATTACCGCCGCATGTTCGGCGAAATGGCCAAATGGGTGACGCAGATCGACCGCGCCGACCGCATCCCGGAATACATCGCGCGCGCCTTCCAGGTCGCCACCAGCGGCCGCCCCGGCCCGGTCGTACTGGCGCTGCCCGAGGACATGCTGATCGACACCGCCGCGGTCGCCGACACCCGCCGCCATGCACCGGTGCAGGCCGCGCCGTCGGCCGCGCAGATCGACACGCTGCGGACGATGTTGGCGGAAAGCCAGCGCCCCCTCGTGCTGCTCGGCGGCGGCACCTGGAACGCCCAGGCCTGCGCCGACCTGCAAGCCTTCGCCGAAGCGAACGCGCTGCCGGTGGCCTGCACCTTCCGCTTCCAGGACCTGCTGGATAACGCGCACCCGAACTACATCGGCGATGTCGGCATCGGCATCAACCCGAAGCTGGCTGCGCGTGTGAAAAACGCCGACCTCATCATCGCCATCGGCCCGCGCCTGGGCGAGATGACGACCGGCGGCTACACCCTGCTCGCCTCCCCGGTGCCAAGCCAGCGCCTGGTGCACGTCCACGCCGACCCCGAGGAACTGGGCAGCGTCTACCAGGCCGACCTGATGATCGCCAGCGGTGCGCCGCAGGTCGCCAGCATGCTGGCGGCGATGGAACCCGTTGACGCCAGCGCCTGGCGCGATACCGTGCTTGAAGCCAAGGCGGAACTGGCCGCGTACCAGGAGCAGCCGCCGATTTTCCGCGATGCCGACCCGTCCATCGCGCCGCTCGACCTGTGGCAAGTGGTGCAGGACCTGATGGCCGCCCTGCCCCGCGACACGATCATCACCAACGGCGCCGGCAACTACGCATCCTGGGCGCACCGCTTCTGGCGCTATGGCGGCATGCGCACGCAGCTGGCGCCAACCAACGGCGCCATGGGCTATGCGGTGCCGGCGGGCGTGGCCGCGAAAATCATCGACCCAAGCCGCACCGTCGTCACCTTTGCCGGCGACGGCGAATTCATGATGACCGGGCAGGAACTGGCCACCGCCGTGCAATACGGCGCGGGCGTGATCATCATCGTCTTCAACAACAGCATGTTCGGTACCATCCGCATGCACCAGGAAAAGACTTATCCAGGACGCGTATCGGGCACCGGCTTGCACAACCCCGACTTCGCCGCGCTGGCGCGGGCCTATGGCGCGCACGGCGAGATCGTGGAGAAGACGGCGGACTTTGCGCCGGCGCTCGAACGCGCCGTGCTTCATGCCAACGGCCGCAAGCTGCCGGCCCTGATCGAACTGCGATACGACGGCAACCTGATCACGCCGAACGCCACGCTGGATATGATGCGGGCGCAAGCCGAGGCGGCGAAGGCTGGCTGACGCCGGCCGTTGTCAGTCCAGGAGCCCCTGCATGCCGGGGGCCTTGTCGTTTTCCGGCACGCCGAACAGGGCGGCATACAAGCCGGGGATAATGTCCACCTCCGTGAACTTCGACACCGGGACCACCCGCAATCCCGGCCGTGGCTTCTTGACGCCCTGGGCGTCGCCTTTCGTATGCATCGCGACCTTGAATCCGTCCAGCGGCGGCAGGGCGATGCCCGGCTCCGAGCCAAAGAACAGGAAAGGCCCGAGCGTCATCTTTTCCGGATCGAAGCGCATCCACACCACGCACCCGGATGGTTTCTGGCCAAGCCCAAGGTGCACGTTCTGCCTCATCGTCCGGGCAATCGTCGACGACGTCTTCAGCTGGACATGGCGGGTAATGCCGTTCGCTTCCAGCACGATATCGTGGCCCGAGCGGTCGATAGCCGGCTGCGACACTTCGAGGGAGGCATCATGATGCAACCAAGCGTATTTCAACAGTTCACCGATGAGCAGGTGCTCGAGCAGCTTTTCACGGTAGACGGACTGCCAGGAATCGACGGACATACGATATTCACAAAGGATGGACAGATGGCCATATTATCGCCTGCTGCGGCCTGCCCGAAAATTCCCTGCAATACGCTTTGCCTTGACCGCACATGAAAATGAAAACAAATCCGACGAACACTGTAGTAACGCGTGTCCTTGTCCTGTTGCTGCTATCAGCACATGCCGGACCTTCGTTTGCCCTCGACTGCAACAAGAGGCTCACCACAGTGGAACTCAATGAATGCGCATCGAAAGAAAAAGATAAGGTCGAGGCGAAACTCAATAGCACCTATCAGCGGATCATGAAATCGCTCAGCCGTCCGGATCCGGATACGGATTCCGAGCAGCGCTCCAGAATGAAGAAGAGTCTCATTTCCGCGCAGCGTGCGTGGGTGACGTTTCGGGAGGCGGATTGCGATGCCGTTTATGAAAAGCATGCGGATGGAACGATTCGGAATCTGATGTACATCAGCTGCCTGCAGCGCCACGCTGAGAAGCGCGTCAAGGATCTTGAAAGCTTTGAAAGGGATTGAGCCGCGGCTGTTTCCAGAAGCGCAGCGTCGTTACTTTTGGAGGATTTTCGAGGAATGTGGTCCACTATACTCATCGGTTTCCATGGGAGACACGATGAAAACCGCATTGTCCGCCGTCCTGCTTGGCACCGCCCTTTTCTTTTCGGTCCCACAGTCAGCCATGGCGCAGAGCCTGGCCGACAGCCGCCAGAAGATCGACGCGCTTATCGAAACCTTCCGGCAGGCGATCATCAACAAGGACACCGCCGGCTTCATGCAGCTGTTCCTGCGCGAGGACATCACGTGGACTGCGGTGTATAGCGACGGCAGTGTCGACCGGTATAACGCCAGCTTGAAAGATCCGAAAGAACCGCGCGGCACGAAAATCCAAAACAGCAGTCCGCGCAAGTTTATCGAAAGTATCGCCAGGGCGAAGGAAACCATGGCCGAAACCTTTTCCAACGTGCGTATCGACACCGATGGCGACGTGGCCCAAGTCTGGTTCGATTACACCTTCATCGCGGGCGACTACAAAAACAACTGGGGCAAGGAAAGCTGGCAACTGGTCCGGACTGAAGCGGGCTGGAAGATTGCTGCCGTTGTCTGGTCGGCGGAAGAAAATCCGGTCCCGCGTGTCCTCCCGAAGGGCGCGAATTGACCTGCCCAGTTTTTAGAAGGGCAATCAGCGCCGACATCCCTGTCATGTCGCGTATTCGCTTGTCGGTCACCGAAAATGTGCTGTCCGACCCCGGCCGCGTTACCGCCAGCATGTACGAAGATTATCTCGAGGAAGCGGGGCGCGGCTGGGTTGCGGAGATCGACGGCGTCATTGTCGCCTTCTGCTATGCCGCGAGAGAGGACGGTTCGATCTGGGCGCTGTTTGTACGCCCGGGCAATGAAGGGCAAGGCCTGGCGAAGCACTTGCTGGGCCTGGCGGTGGACTGGATTTTCGAGCTGGGCCATGCATGTGCCAGGCTCGACACAACGGCAAACACGCGGGCTGACCGCTTTTATGCCATGCAGGGCTGGGAACGAAAGCCGGTGAGCGAAACAAAGGTCGAATACATCCTGCAGAAGCACTGAGCCCGCCTATTGGCTCGACCAGACCTTCATGGTCTGGTTCGCCAGCAGCTTGCACGCCCCACCGAGATTGACCCAGGTGCGCATGAATTGATAGCGGTTGGTGCGCCAGGTCTTGCCGTCGGCGTTGAATTGCTCGACCGAACTGAGTCCGCGCAGCACAACCGTGTCGCCGGAGATGTGGCCCCGGACCTCCGACGTCGTGCGGCTCTTCGGCACCACGCCTGGCTGCGCCAGGCGGGCCAGGAGGTTCGCCCGGGTTTCGATCTGCGAACCCAGCGAGTGCACCCAGACATAATCGTCCGCGAGCGAGGTGGCCAGGAAGGCGGTGTCGCCGACGCGCAGCGCTTCCTCGTACTGCCGGTCGCGTTCGATCAGCTCGCCCAGCGGCAGGCAGGGTGCGCATAGCGCTGCCGACGGGAATGCCACGCATAGCGCAGTGAGTAATGTTTTCATGCTGAAGCGGGACTCCTTGAATGACAGGCTGGACGAGCGGGCAAGGCGAATGACTGCCCCATACTAAAGCTGGGCTGTACGAATGACAATCCCGGCGCGCGCGATTGTCCGTTACGGGCTCGATGCAGCGTGGGTAGAACGGCGACGGCCCGGCGGATACGCTATGCTGCTCAGCAAGCGGCCCGATGAGCACCGCACTGCATGACAACTACCTGCACCCACAACGGGTGCCGACACGATTTAGGAGACGAAGTACCGTGAATGACACCCCAGAACTGGTCTTGTGTATCCCCGGACCCTGGCGGGACCGCGCCGAGCTGGTGGAGAGCCTGGTCGTGAGCGAGACCGGTTACCTGCTCGTCGGCGGTGCACTGCGCGACACGCTGAGCGGCTTTGCCTGCGATCTCGTGCTCGAGGGCGCGGACCCGGACCTGGCCGCGGCGTTCGCCAAGGCCGGGCCGCACTGGGCCGCATCGAACGCCATGGCGGCGGTGGCCGATCATGACTGCGTCGTCTACCTGGTCGGCAAGGGCGGCTCGCTCGAGGCGGCCGAGGCGATGATGCGCGCCGCCGGCGCACTGGTCGAGGCCGGCGGGCTGGGGGTAAAGGTGGACAGCACCGGCATCGCCCACGGCCCGGCCTACTGGTTCGACATCTGCGACAAGCTGGAGCAACTGACGGCCCACCGGGCCCTGGTCGTGTACGTCATGGGCAAAGAGGACGTTTTTTCCTGCGGCATGCACAACTTCGGCCTGCCGGACGCGATGACGGGCGCCCTCGACAAGCCGGCCGCGGCGGACATGCTGCGCACCTTCACGCGCTACCTGCTGGAACGGGGACCGGTGTTCGCGGACGGGCATACCTTCTCGGTGAGCGAGGGCGAGCCGGTCTACCGCGTGCGGAAAGTACCCGCGCGTGACTACGGCCCCGACTCCCTCTTCAATAATCCGTATGGCGCCTGGCGCCTCGAATTGGAGCAAGCCGAAGCCCGGCGGCCGGAACCCGTGGCCGAGCGCGGGCAGGCGGACAAGCAGCACGGCTGGTGGGGCAGGATCCGCTCGTAAGGAGGGCAGCGCGACCCTGGCTCAACGGGAGTAGCTTGGCTCCAGCCCGAGCTCTGGCGGCAGCGGCACCGGTCCGTCGAACAGGCTGTGCTGCTCGGTCAGGAACAGCGCCACCAGGGTAATGAAAATCCAGACCACGGCGTTGCGCATGGCGGCGGCGCCGCGGTCACCGGGCTTGTCGCCGCCGATCAGGCGGCGGAGAAATCGTGGAAGTTTCATCTGCGGTCCTGTCGGTCTGGATGAGCATAGGCCGAATCTACCTTCCTTGCGCCTGCGCTGCCAGTGCGCACAGCCGGGCGAGCCAGGCTACCCGAATGACGGCCGGCCGGACGGCGGAACTGTCGCGTTTCCGCACGCCGTGTTCGCCTGGGCCTTGCCGATTCGTCAGTACGTCCCTCTGGTAGAATACGCGCGACCCTTTTCGTCGTGCCGGCTGCCAAAGCCGGCATGTGCATGCACTACCCGCCAACACACATCCATGTTTAGTTTCTTTAAAAGAAAAAAAGCCCCTGAGACGCCGGCTCCGGATACCGCGCCTGCGGATACCGCGCTGCTGCCTGAAGTCGCCAAGACCGTCGCTCCGCCTCCGGCGCCTGCCGCCGCGCCTGCAGCGCCGGCCCTGGCACCAGGCCCCTCGCTGGCACCCGCCCCCTTGCCTGAAGTCGAGCTCTTCATCGAAGAGACGGCCGAACGCCCGACCACCGAGGCCGAGAAGAAAAAGTCGTGGATGACGCGCCTGAAGGCCGGCCTGTCCAAGACCTCGAGCAACCTGTCGCTGCTGTTCGTCGGCGCGCGCATCGATGAAGACCTGTACGAGGAACTCGAGTCCGCCCTGCTGATGTCGGACGCCGGCATGGATGCGACCCAGCATTTGCTCGACAGCCTGCGCCGCAAGGTCAAGGACGAGAAGCTGCTCGACGCAGCCGCCGTCAAGGCCGCGCTGAAGGAATTGATGGTCGAGATGCTCGCGCCCCTGCAAAAGCCGCTCGAACTGGGCCGCCACGAGCCGCTGGTGATGATGATTTCCGGCGTCAACGGCGCCGGCAAGACCACGACCATCGGCAAGCTGGCCAAGCACATGCAGCGCTCCGAGCAGTCGGTGCTGCTGGCCGCCGGCGACACCTTCCGCGCCGCCGCGCGCGAGCAGCTGATGGTCTGGGGCCAGCGCAACAACGTCACCGTGATCTCGCAGGCCTCGGGCGACCCGGCCGCGGTCGCGTTCGACGCGGTCCAGTCGGGCAAGGCGCGCGGCGTCGACGTCGTCATGGTCGATACCGCCGGCCGCCTGCCGACCCAGCTGCACCTGATGGAAGAACTCAAGAAGATCAAGCGCGTGATCGGCAAGGGCATGGATGGCGCCCCGCACGAGACCCTGCTCGTCATCGACGGCAACACCGGCCAGAACGCCCTGGCCCAAGTCAAAGCCTTCGACGATGCGCTGCAGCTGACGGGCCTGGTGATTACCAAGCTCGACGGCACTGCCAAGGGCGGCGTGCTGGCCGCGATTGCCCGTACCCGCCCGATTCCGGTGTACTTCATCGGCGTGGGCGAAAAGCTGGACGACCTGCAGCCATTCGATGCTGAAGAATTCGTCGAAGCGCTGCTGGGTTAAGAGATAAGAGTCGCCGCCGATGATCGAGTTCCATTCCGTTTCCAAGCAGTATTCCGCCGAGGCCACCGCCCTGCGCGAGGTCTCCCTGAACATCGACAAGGGCGAGCTGGTGTACCTGGCCGGCCCGTCCGGCGCCGGCAAGTCGACCCTGATGAAAATGGTCGCCGCCATCGAGCGCCCCAGCAGCGGGCGCGTGATCGTCTTCGGGCAGGACATCGGCAAGCTGAAAAGGCCGAGCATCCCCTTCCTGCGGCGCAAGCTCGGGCTGATCTTCCAGCACCAGCGCCTGCTCAACGACCGCAATATCCTGGCCAATGTCATGCTGCCGCTGTTGGTGTCAGGTGCGCCCATGGGCCCGGCCGAGGGCCGCGCCCGGGCAGCGCTCGACAAGGTCGGCCTGCTCGACCGCGCGCGTGCGCATCCGCTCGAACTGTCGGGCGGCGAGCAGCAGCGCGTGGCGATTGCCCGCGCGATCGTCAACCGGCCGCAGATCATCCTGGCCGACGAACCGACGGCCAATCTCGACCGCGTGGCGGCCGACAAGGTGCTCGACGCCCTGCGTGCCTTCAATTCGGTTGGCGTCACCTGCGTCATCTCGACGCACGACGAGCAGGTGCTCGATCGCGCTGCGCGCGTGATCCGGCTCGAGCACGGGCAACTCGTGTCTGCCGGTGAGGCCGGCGACCATGTCCTGGCCGAGCGCGCCGCTACCGACCGCCGCATTGCCGACCGCGCTGCTGCCGACCGTGCCACTGACGGCGTCGGAGGTGCCGTATGAGCCCGTGGATCCGCCACCACCGTTTCGCCTTCGGCGCGGCGTTCTCGCACCTGCGCAAGTCGCCGGGCAGTTTCCTGTTCAACGTGCTGGTCGTCGCCGTCGCGCTCGCCCTGCCCTTCGCGGGCATCACCCTGCTCGACAACGTGCGCCCCATGTCGGAGCAACTGTCGGTCGACCCGGAGGTGAGCCTGTTCGTCAAGCCCGAGGCCTCGCGCGAGGACGCGCAGGCGCTCGAGCCGCAGCTGCGCCAGATCCTGCAGGGCAGCGGCGCGCGCATCGTGTTCGTGCCGCGCGAGCGGGCGCTGGGCGACCTGAAGGAACGCAGCGGGCTGTCGGCCGCTCTCGACACCCTGGGCGAGAATCCCCTGCCCGACAGCTACATCATGAAGCTCGAGGGTTTTTCGAACAATGCCGATGCGGCGCGCATCGACGGCATCGTCGAAAAGATGAGCGCGCTGCCGCAGGTCGATACCGTGCAGGTGGATTCCGCCTGGGTCAAGCGCCTGGCCGCCCTGCTGGGCATCCTTCGCCTGGCGCTGCTGCTGCTGGCCATTACCCTGAGCGTGGTGGTGATCGCCGTCGTGTTCAACACGATCCGCCTGCAGGTGCTGACCCAGCGCGAGGAAATCGCCGTCTCCAAACTGCTGGGCGCAACCGACAACTTCATTCACCGCCCGTTCTATTACACGGGCGCCCTGCTCGGCCTGTGCGCCGGCGCCGTGGCACTGGGCGCGGTGGCGCTGGCCCTGAACCCGCTGAACGCGGCGATTGCGGAGTTTGCGCGGCTGTACGCGTCGGAATTCCAGCTGGCGCCGCTGGGGGCGCTGGAACTGGCTGGATTGCTGGCAATCAGCGCGGGGCTTGGCTTGACCGGGGCGATGCTGTCGGTGCAGCGCCATCTGGCGCGGCTGAGCTGAAGACTTCATAAAGTGGGCACGTACTTGAGGCCATTGGCCTCAAGTACCCCATCCGACGTTTCACCACAAACACTTCTTGTAGTCCTCCACGCCGCGACCACGCGGGAATTTGTCGCACAGGCTGCCGAACTTCGCGCAGGGTGCGCCAACTAACAGAAAACGGGGGTGCTGTCCCCGTAACCTGCGGTCTAAACGCTGGCACAAGCCACACATTTGAGGTCTATCAATAATTTTGCAAGGTTCTGCTCTACAGTAAATCTGATCTTTTTTTAAATACTGATAAGCAATACTTTAAGCAGACTTAAACGTTCCTCTCCTATGAGGGGGCCGCTAGCACTCACCCCTAGAGAGTGCTAATATATGTCCTCAAGTGAAGGTATACAAGGCTTGTACCGCATCAGGCACGATGGTGTGCAGTCAGCTCCGGGGTGTCCCGGCAAACGTTGACGATGCAGCAAAGACGACTCTACGAGGAAAACATAATGTCCGCACAATCCGCATTGGTTCCAACCAGCAATCGTGCTCTGGGACTTGGCTTCACCGGCAATCTCGGTAACATCGACGCGTATATTTCCGCGGTGAACCGCCTGCCGATGCTGACCCACGAGGAAGAAGTCTCGCTGGCAAAGCGGCTGCGGGAAGCGAACGATCTCGACGCCGCACAGAAACTGGTGCTGTCGCACCTGCGCCTGGTGGTGTCGATTGCGCGCGGCTACCTCGGCTACGGCCTGCCGCACGCCGACCTGATCCAGGAAGGCAACATCGGTCTGATGAAGGCAGTCAAGCGCTTCGACCCGAACCAGGGCGTGCGCCTGGTGTCGTACGCCATGCACTGGATCAAGGCCGAGATGCATGAATACATCTTGAAGAACTGGCGCCTGGTAAAGGTCGCTACGACCAAAGCCCAGCGCAAGCTGTTCTTCAACCTGCGCAGCAACAAGGTCGGCCTCGATGCGATGACGCCGACCCAGGTCGACGACCTGGCGAAGATGCTCGACGTCAAGCGCGAAGAAGTGATCGAGATGGAAACGCGCCTCTCGGGCCGCGACATCGCCCTGGAAGCGCCAACCGATGACGAGGACGACAAGTTCTCGCCGATCGCCTACCTGTCGTCGGACCAGCAGGAGCCGACCAAGGTGCTCGAAGCCGAGCAGGTCACGCGCCTGCAGTCCGAAGGCCTGGAAACCGCGCTCGGCAAGCTCGACCCGCGTTCGCGCCGCATCGTCGAAGCACGCTGGCTGGCGAACGACGACGGCTCGGGTGCGACGCTGCACACGCTGGCTGAAGAGTTCGGCGTATCGGCCGAGCGGATTCGCCAGATCGAATCGGCGGCCCTGAAGAAAATGAAAGGCGCGCTGGCGGCGTTTGTATAAGCCAGGGCTTGTGCAGGACAGGCGGCCCCGCGAGGGCCGCTTTTTTATTGTTGAAGGCGGCGTAACGTAGGGCACGCGGCCGCTAACGAAAAAAAACGGCGGCCCATGAGGACCGCCGCCAATTACCGGTAATTCAACGGGCCTTCGCCCATTCGTGAATCAATAAATCGCCGCGCCCGACGCGTCCTTCAGCTGCCCTTTCCACGCGCCCTGCACCAGCTTGACGACCGATGCCGGCATCGGCACGTAGTCCAGCTCGGCTGCGGCGGCGGCGCCGTTCTTGAAGGCGTAGTCGAAGAACTTCACGACTTCCTTGCCCTTGGCCGCATCAGCCTGCGCCTTGTGCATCAGGATGTAGGACACACCCGTGATTGGCCAGCTGTTCTTGCCGGCGGTGTCGGTCAGGATCACGGCGAAGCCCGGGGTCTTGGTCCATTCGGCGCTGGCGGCGGCGGCCTTGAAATGTTCGTCGTCAGGCTGCAGGAACTGGCCATCCTTGTTCTTCAACTGGGTGTGCGACAGCTTGTTCTTCTTGGCATAGGCCCACTCCACATAACCGATCGAGCCCTTGATGCGCTGCACGTTGGCGGCGACGCCTTCGTTGCCCTTGCCGCCCACGCCCGTCGCCCACTTGACCGAGGTGCCGGCGCCGATTTTCGTCTGGAATTCCGGGTTCACTTTCGACAGGTAGTCGGTGAACAGGAAGGAGGTGCCCGAGCTGTCGGCGCGGTGCACGACGGTGATGTTCGCGTCCGGCAGTTTCACGCCCGGGTTCAGCGCGGCGATCGCCCCGTCATTCCACTTGGTGACTTTGCCGAGGTAGATGTCGGCCAGGACCGGGCCGGTGAGCTTGAGCTGGCCCGGGTTCACGCCTTCGACGTTGACGACGGCGACCACGCCGCCCATGATGGCCGGGAACTGCATCAGGCCGGCTTCCTCGAGTTCCGCCGCTTTCAAGGGCATGTCCGAAGCACCGAAGTCGACGGTCTTGGCCTTGATCTGCTTGATGCCGGCGCCCGAGCCGACCGACTGGTAGTTCATGCTGTTGCCGGTGGCGGCCTTGTACGATTCGGCCCACTTGGCGTAGATCGGGTACGGGAAGGTCGCGCCAGCACCGGTCACATCGGCGGCGAAGGAGGAAGACATCACCATCGCTGCGGCGGCGCCGGCGATCATCGTTTTGAACATGTGCTGGATTTTCATTTTTGTCGTGGTCCGGGTTGGAGAGCTTGGTTAAGTGACCAGCGCAGTCTAGTCATGGAGTGTGACCGGCGTGTGACCGCCATGTGACGGCTATATGACTGGCGATTCGCGCATTGCCGTGGCGTTTTTGCTATGCTCGCCAGACACATCCGCTCCCTACCCTTTCCGATTGCGCCCATGACCAGACCCGCCACTGCCCTCGCCTGCGGCCTCACCCTGTCGATCATCCTGCACGCGCCGCTCGCGCTGGCGAAAACGCCGGTGGCCACGGGTACCGGCGGCGCGGTCGCCACCATCAGCGAACAGGCCTCGCAGTCGGCGCTCGCCATCCTGAATAAGGGCGGCAACGCGATCGACGCCGCGGTGGCGGCCGCCGCCACGCTGGGCGTGACCGATCCCTTCAGCTGCGGCATCGGCGGCGGCGGCTTCATGGTGATCTACCTCGCCAAGGACAAGCGTGCCATCACGATAGACAGTCGCGAAACGGCGCCCGCCTCGTTTACGCCGGCGGTCTTCCTCGAGAACGGCAAAGAGCTCGATTACGAGAAAGCCATCGCCAGCGGCGCGGCGGTCGGCGTGCCCGGCACGGTGCGCGGCTGGCACGAAGCGCTCGAACGCTATGGCAGCATGAATTTCAAACAGGTGCTGGCGCCGGCGATCGACGTGGCCACGAAAGGCTTTACGGTGAGCGACACGTTCTCCCATCTGACGCAGCAAAATGAAAAAAAATTCCAGCAATTCGGCACGACCAGCGCGCTCTACCTGAGGGGCGGCAAGGCAGTAAAACCGGGCACGCTGCTGCGCAACCCGGACATGGCGAAAGCCTACCGCGAGATTGCCGCGCGCGGACAGCGCGCGTTCTACGAAGGCCCCATGGCACGTGCCATCGTCGACGCCGTCAACCGGCCGCCGGCGGCACAGGGCGTCAGCGTACGGCCCGGCAGGATGACGCTGGCCGACCTGGCCAACTACGAAGCGCGCATCCGCCAGCCGGTCGTCAGCACCTACCGCGGCTATGAAATTGTCGGCATGCCCCTGCCGAGCAGCGGCGGCGTCACCGTCGCCGAGGCCCTGAACATCCTGGAAGGCTACGACCTGAAAGCGATGCCGCGCGCCCAGGCCGAGCACCTGTACCTGGAAGCGAGCCGGCTCGCCTTTGCCGACCGCAACGCCTACCTGGCGGACCCGGAATACGTGGAGGCGCCGGTTGCCGGTTTGCTTTCGAAGGAATATGCGAAGGGGCGCCGCGCCGCGATCGACATGCAGCGCGCGGCACTGAATGTGGCGGCCGGCGACCCGTATGCGTTTCAGCAGGACCCGAGCGTCCCGCTGCGCCCCCAGCTCCCGCAACGCAGGCTGGGCCAGGAAAGCGCGCATACGACCCACTTCACCGTCTCCGACAAGGAGGGCAATATCGTCTCCTACACCTTCACCATCGAATCCTGGGGCGGCAGCGGCATCGTGGTGCCGGGCTACGGCTTCTTGCTGAACAACGAGATGACCGACTTCGATTTTTCAGGCCCGCACCCGAACGTGCCGGAAGCGGGCAAGCGCCCGCGCAGCAGCATGGCGCCGACCATCGCGTTCAAGGACGGCAAGCCGGCATTCACTATCGGCAGCCCGGGCGGATCGACGATCATCACGACGGTGCTGCAGACGATCGTCAATCACATCGACTTCGGCATGCCGATGGACCAGGCGCTGAACGCGCCGCGCCTGTCCGAGCGCAACGGCGCCACGACCTCGGTGGAGCCGGGCTTCCCCGGCAGCGCGCAGGCGCGGGCCCTGGCGGCCTTCGGCCACAAGTGGGCGAATGGACCCGAGCACCCGCCCGAGGAGATCGGCGCCGCCAACGCCATCGTGTTCAATCCGGACGGCACGGTGACGGCGGTTAGCGAGGGCAAGCGCCACGGCATTGGCAGCGCGCTGGTGCAGAAGCGCGCGCACTGATTCACGCCAGGCGGCCCACCGGGAAGGCGTGCGGCGCGGCGGCCAGCCGGCGCCAGCGCCAGGCCACGGCCACGCCCGTCCACACTACTGCCGCAAGCACAGCCGCCAGCAAGGTCGATGTGCCCAGCATGCGATGCATGAGCGCACCGGCCAGGAGGCACACGCCCAGCGAAACGAGCAGCCATACGAACGGCCACCAGCCTCCTGTCACACTGCGGCGGGCATGGTTGCGTAGGCTTGACGCGGCCAGCGGCAGGGTCAGGAAGCAGAAGCAGGCGGACACCACGCGGATCGGCGCCGGCACACCGATCAGCGCCAGCAGCAAGAGGACCGCGGCCGACACCATCACCCATTCGCCCAGGCCGGCCAGCAGCAGGCGCCCCCCGAGCCGGCGATTAAACCGGTCGGCGGCGCCAGGCATGGCGGGGGCCAGCCTCACCAGGTTTTGCTCGCCGCCGGTCAGCGACAGGCGCATCAGGCGGCGGTGGTGGTCGAACACCTGCACGAACAGCGCCGATGAAACAACGACCCAGCTGCCGGCAGCGAGCGCCTTCAGCATGCCCGCCGGGGCGAAGTGGCGCGCGACGGCCATCACAAGCGTCGCCGTCGCGACGAACACGACCATCGGCAGGAAGCGCTGGGTCCAATGCGTGGCCGGTCCGAGCACGTGCATCAGCAGCGCGCCTGCATCACGGCGAGCACAGTCGCGCGCCAGGGAGGCCCTGTAGGCCCAGAGGCCGAGGCGGGAAACGTGCGGCTGCCTGAACTGCTCCTCGCCGCTCATCCGGTTCGTTGCCAGCGCCTGCGCCGCGCGCTGGCGAAAATGACGGTCGCCGCCGCAAGGGAACATGGTCTTGACCGTATATGCGCCCAAGGCCAGCATCAGCAGACTTGCCACCACCACCACGGGGGCCTTGGCGAACCATGCTATCCAGTCGACAGGGAAGGCTCGCGAGATGTACGCCATCGGGAGCAGGAACAGGAATCCCATGCCGGCCTGATGGCCGCTACAGAAGAGGCCGAAGCCGACGATCCAGAGCCCCACGGCAAGGAAGGCGATCTGCACAGGGACGATCGAGCCCGAAGCCAGCAGCGTGCCCATCACGGTAGCAAACAGCCATACCAGCACTGTCAAGCCCATCAGGCGGCGGCGCAGGCGCGGCACCAGCACTGCATTTGCCGGGGTATTCATCTTGACCGCGGCCGGTACGAACACCACCAGTCCGGCGAAGGCGATGATGCCGAACACGGCGCGCAGGCAGTTGGCCACGACCGCAAACGGGTCGGAGGTCTTCATCCACGTAAGCATCCCGACGAACAGCGCAAACAACAGCGCCAGGCAGCACAGCACTGCATAATTGCGTGCACGGAATTTCGCGAGCGCTATACGGTACAGGAGCGCATAGTCGCGCAGCGCCGCGTTCATTGCGTGACCTCGATGAACAGGTCTTCCAGGCTGAGCGGCTCGGCGCGCGTACCGGCCTGGCCCCGCGCGCCTTCCAACAAGTCGTCGAGATGGCCTTGCAAGGTAATCTTGCCGTCCTTCAGGAAGGCGATGTCGAGGGCGACCCGTTCCAGGTCCGACAGGATGTGGGTCGAGAACACCACCGTGGTGCCATGCTCGATGACGCCGTCGATCAGCTCGCGCAGGAAGTCGCGGCGGCCGACCGGGTCGAGGCTGGAAACCGGCTCGTCGAGGATCAGCAGTTCCGGATCGGGGCCGAGCGCGCGGATGATCGACAGGCGCTGCTGCTCGCCGCCCGACAGTTTACTGATCGGCTTGTTCTGCATGAGCTTGTCGAAGCCCCAGCGCGCGAGCAGCGCGTCGACCTTGGCATCGTTCCAGCGCGGGTACAAGGCCTTGAAGTAGTCGAGCATCTGGCGCGGCGTGAGCCAGTCGAACAGGTCGGACTTCTGCGGCACGTAGCCGATCCGGGCGCGCGTGGCGTCGGACAGGTTGCGCACGTCCTCGCCGTAGATGCGCACCGAACCGCCATCCGTTTCGCGCAGGCCGAGCAGGCATTCGAGCAGGGTCGACTTGCCGGCGCCGTTGCGGCCCAGCAGGCCGATGATCTGGCCCGGGCGTACTTGCCATTCGAGGCCGTTCAATACGGGTTGGCTGCCGAAATGCTTGCTGATCGAGGAGATCTCGACGATCGGGGTGTTCATGCTTGTTCCTTCAGGATTTGGATGAAGAGGGAAACGACGGTGTCTGGATCGAGTTCGAGCTGGCGCGCCTCCAGCGCGGCACGCTCCAAGGTCGGGCGCAGCAGCGCGGCGCGTTCAAGCAGGCTGTGGCTGGCGCCGGCGCGCTCGGCGACCAGCATGCCCATGCCGCGGCGGCGCGCCAGCACCCCTTCCATCTCGAGCAGGCCGTAGGCTTTCGACACGGTCATCGGGTTCAGGGCGAGCGCCTGCGCGACGTCGCGCACCGAGGGCAGCGCGTCGCCGGGCGCCATCTGGCCGGCGGCGACCAGGCGCCGCACCTGCTCGACGAGCTGGCGGTAGATCGGCTCGGGAGAGCCGGTGGTAATCGAGAATAGCTGGGCGGAGTGGGTGGTCATGGCGTCTACTGTATTAGTTAATTAATACAGTAGACTGATTTTAATCTGATGTCAACGTGAAATGTTGACCGATCCAATTCGGGGGTATGCTAGCGAAATAACTCCAACCTCGAGAGGCCACCGGCATGACCCGACTGACAGCAAAGGATTTCGATCCCGAGGTACTGCAACTATTCGACGGCTATGTGCATGGGCGCCTGTCGCGCCGCGAATTCCTGGCAAGCGCTTCGCGTTACGCAGCCGGTGGCTTGACAGCGGCGGGCTTGCTGGCCCAGCTGTCGCCTTCATTCGCCGCGCCCCTGGTCACGCCGTCGGACAGCCGCCTGAAGACGAGTTACGAACAGTTTCCCTCTCCGCTGGGTTACGGCACGCTACGCGGCTATATGGCCGCTCCCGCCAATGCCAGGGACAAGTTGGCCGCGATCCTGGTGGTACACGAAAATCGTGGCCTCAATCCCCATGTCGAAGATGTCGCGCGCCGGCTGGCGCTGGAGGGCTTCATCGCTTTCGCTCCGGACGCGCTGCATCCGCTGGGTGGCTATCCGGGTGAGGAAGACAAGGCACGCGCGCTGTTCCAGAAGCTGGACCAGGTCAAGTCGCGGGCCGATTTCCTCGCCGCAGCGTACGCGCTCAAGGGGCTCGCGCAGTCGACGGGCAAGGTCGGGGTGGTCGGGTTCTGCTATGGCGGCGCCATCGCGAATTACTTGGCCACGGTCCTGCCGGACCTGGCCGCGGCCGTGCCCTTCTATGGCAGCCAGCCGAGCGCCGACGATGTGCGCAGGATCCGTGCGCCGCTGATGATCCACGACGCCGGCAAGGATGCGCGCATCCTGGCTGGCTGGCCCGCGTACGAGGCGGCGCTCAAGGCGAACAAGGTGGACTATCAGCACTTCGTGTACGAAGGCGCCGAGCACGGCTTCCATAACGACACGACGCCACGCTATGACGAGGCGGCGGCGAAGCTGGCATGGAGCCGCACGCTCGGATTCTTCAAGGAAAAGACGGCGTAATACCGTCATCGTTGACCCTTGCCGCCATGCTTGCGGTGTTCAGTTTATCGGAATCTGGTTCTTTCAACGATGATGCAAATGAGTGTCATTTGCATCTGCCGGCTCGTTTTGTTACCCTGCAGTTTTGATTAACTACTGGATGATCGTGAGCCCGCACAAAATCGCAGCCCTTTCCTTGGCCTCGCTGGTGGCCTTGCCTGCCTTGGGCCAGGACAAAGTACTGAACCTGTATTCCGCACGCCATTACCAGACCGATGAAGCGCTGTACACGGATTTCACCAAGCAGACCGGAATCAAGATCAACCGCATCGAAGCGGGCGAAAACGAACTGCTCGAGCGTCTGCGCAACGAGGGCGCCTACAGCCCGGCCGACGTCTTCTTGACAGTCGACGCGGCCCGGCTGGGCAAGGCCGAGGAAATGGGCTTGTTCGCACCGGTCAAATCGGCGGTGCTGACGCAGCGTATCCCGGCGCACCTGCGCACCGACACATGGTTCTCGTTCTCGCAGCGCGCGCGCGTCATCGTCGCCAACAAGGCGCGCGTGAACGCGGCCGATGTCCAGACCTACGAGAGCCTGGCCAATCCAAAGCTCAAGGGCCAGGTGTGCGTGCGTTCCGGCGCCCATCCGTACAACCTGTCGCTCGGCGCCGCCATCCTCAATCACCACGGCGAGCAAAAGACGCAGGCCTGGGCCAAGGGCCTGGTAGAGAACTTTGCGCGCGCGCCGAAAGGCGGCGACACCGATCAGATCAAGGCCGTCGCTGCCGGCGAGTGCGGGGTTGCCCTGGCAAACTCCTACTATGTCGCGCGCATGCTGCGCTCGGACAAGCCGGAAGACAAGAAGGTCATGGAAAACGTGACGGTCATCTGGCCGAACCAGAAGGCCACGGGCGCCCATATGAACATTTCCGGCGGAGGCATGCTCAAGACTGCGCCGAACAAGGAATCCGCGGTCAAGTTCCTGGAATACCTGGCATCGAACCAGGCACAGGTGTATTTT
Source organism: Massilia niabensis (assembly GCF_042655085.1). Classification (NCBI taxonomy): domain Bacteria; kingdom Pseudomonadati; phylum Pseudomonadota; class Betaproteobacteria; order Burkholderiales; family Oxalobacteraceae; genus Massilia; species Massilia niabensis. The sequence continues at coordinate 327,887 of NZ_JBHSMU010000003.1, forward strand.
GCTGACGGGAATAACGAGTGGCCTGTCGTCGCCAGCGTCAAGACCAGCAATCCCGGCCTGGCCGCGATGGGCACCTTCAAGGCCGATACCGTGAAAGTTCGCGCCCTGGCTGCGAAGCAAGCCGAAGTCCAGAAGATCTACGACCGTGCCGGCTGGCGCTGATCCGCTTCTGCACAGGCTGCCAGCAGGTTCTCGAATGCCGTCCGGGTCGCACCGCACGGCAATGTTCGTTTCAAGCTAGCGCGCATGGCGGCTGCGCGCGATCTCGCGGGTCAGCACCATCAGCGGCAGCACGCCGACGGCGACGATCGCCAGCGCCGCCGTCGAGGCTTCGGTCAGGCGTTCGTCGGACGCGAGCACATAGGCCTGGGTGGCCAAGGTGTCGAAATTGAAGGGCCGCATGACCAGGGTTGCCGGCAGTTCCTTCATGACTTCCACGAACACCAGCAGGCCGGCCGTCAGCAGGCTGCCCCGCAGCATGGGGATGTGGATACGCCAGAGCGTGGCCGGCGCGCCGTGACCGAGCGAGCGCGCGGCGTCGTCCATCGACGTGGTGATCTTGCCCAGGCCCGCCTCCACCGTCTGCAGCGAGACGGCCAGGAAGCGCACCAGGTAGGCGTACACCAGCGCTGCGATGCCGCCTGTTAGCAGCAGGCCCGGGTTGACCCCGGTCAGCTGCATCCAGGCCGAGGCCAGCCAGGTATCGAGACGGGTCACCGGCAGCAGCACTCCCACCGAGATGACCGTGCCCGACAGCGCATAGCCGAGCCCGGCCAGGCGGTTGACGTTGCGGTGCAAGTTGCCGCGTGCGGTGCGCGCCGCATACGCCAGCAGCACCGCGATCGCCACGGCCAGGACCGCCGCCAGCGCGGCCAGCACGAAGCTGTTCCGGGCAAGCACAAGGAAGCGTTCGCCGAACTGGGCGTCGCCGCTAGTGAGGGCCATCTGCAGCAAGACCGCGGCGGGCAGCAAGAAGCCGGCAAGCAACGGAACGCTGCAGAACACGACGGCCGCCGCCGCGCGCAGGCCCGTCAGGCGGTCGCCGGGATGGCTGGTTTGGCGGGTGCCGGCGACGTCGAAACGGGCGCGGGCGCGGCTGAGTTGCTCGATCAGGAGCAGCAGCGCCACAAAGCCCAACAAGGCCGCAGCCAGCTGCGCCGCCGCCTCGCGGTCACCCAGGGAAAACCAGGCGCGGTAGATCCCTGTCGTGAAAGTTTGAACGCCGAAATACGAGACCGCGCCATAGTCGGCCAGCGTTTCCATCAAGGCCAGCGCGGCGCCGGCGGCAATGGCGGGACGCGCCAGCGGCACGGCGATCATGAAGAAGCGCCGCCATGGCCCCAGTCCCAGCGAACGTCCGACGTCGAGCATGCCGCCGGCCCGCTCGAGGAAGGTCGAGCGCGCCAGCAGGTACACATAGGGATACAGCACGAAGGTGAAGATCACGGCGGCGCCGCCGAGGGTGCGTATGTCGGGAAACCAGTAGCTGCCTGGCGTGAGCGCAAACGTGGCGCGCAGCCAGGTCTGGACCGGCCCGACGAACTGGAACAGGTCGGTGTAGGTGTAAGCCATCACGTAGGTCGGCACCGCCAGCGGCAGCACCAGCGCCCACTCGAACAGGCGCCGCCCAGGAAAATCATGCATCGTGACCAGCCAGGCGGCGCCGGTTCCGATGACGACCGTACCGGTGCCGACGACCGCGCACAGGTACAGGGTGCTGAGAATATACGACGCGAGCACGGTGTCGGCCAGGTGGGCCCAGGTCGCGCCGCCGGCGCCGGGCAGCAGCGACGCCGCCACGGTCAGCAAAGGAACCGCTATCAAGACCGCGACCACCAGTGCCGCCGCTTGCAGGGGGTTGAACGCCGATTTCGCCACGATAACCTAAGGAAATAAAGGAATTATAATGGGTCCTTTACTCCCCCGAACCACCATGGCGCTTCTTGAACTGCAGCAGCTTTCTCATGCTTACGGCGGTCATCCTGTCGTCGACGGCCTGTCGCTCGATCTGGCGCCCGGCACGATCGGCTGCCTGCTCGGACCGTCCGGCTGCGGCAAGACCACCGTGCTTCGCTGTATTGCCGGATTCGAGCGCCCCGATGCAGGTACCATCCGGGTCGGCGAAGAAGTGGTCAGCGCGCCCTCCGGCCATGTGCCGCCCGAGCGGCGCCGCATCGGCATGGTGTTCCAAAATTATTCGCTGTTTCCGCACCTGAGCGTGGCGGCCAACGTCGCCTTCGGCTTGCAGGCCCTGCCCTCGGCCGAGCGCAAGGCCCGTGTGCACGCCTTGCTGGAACTGGTCGGACTGCCGAGCCAGGCCGGCAGGTATCCGCACGAGCTCTCTGGCGGCCAGCAGCAGCGTGTCGCGCTGGCGCGCGCCCTGGGACCGCGGCCGCGCCTGCTGCTGCTCGACGAACCATTTTCCAGCCTCGATGTGGATCTGCGCGAACGCCTGGCGGCCGAAGTCGGGGCCATCCTGCGCGCCGAGGGCACCACGGCAGTCCTGGTCACGCACGACCAGCACGAAGCGTTTGCGATGGCCGACCAGGTGGGGGTGATGCACGGGGGGCGGATCCAGCAGTGGGACACCCCGTACAACCTGTATCACCGGCCGGCCAACCGCTTCGTGGCGGACTTCATCGGCCAGGGCGTTTTCGTACCCGGCCAGGTACTGGCGGGCGGCGCGATCGGCATCGAGCTGGGCGCGCTGCGCAACGCCGCGGCAGGCAGCGCGTGCGCGTGGCAGCCTGGGGAGGCCGTCACCGTCCTGCTGCGCCCGGACGACGTCGTCCATGACGACGCCAGCCCCGTGACCGCCGAGGTAGTGGCAAAGGCGTTTCGCGGCGCCGAATTTCTCTATACGCTAAAGCTCGGCAGCGGACAGGAAGTGCTGTCGCTGGTCCCGAGCCACCACGACCACGCGCCGGGCGAACGGATCGGCATCCGCCTCGACGTCGACCACGTGGTCGCCTTCCCCGCCTGACCGCTGCCGGCCCCTCGCGAGGCCGGCGGCAAGTGCCCAGGCAGGTTAGAAGCTGGCGAACAGCGACAGTTTCACGCTGCGCGGCGCACCGGGCGTGATGTTGTTGTCGTTGTGGGCCGAGGCCCAGTACTTCTTGTCGAACAGGTTTTCCACGTTCAGCTGCACGCGGTACTGCTTGCTGAAACGGTAGAAGACGGCGCCATCGACGCGGGTGAACGAGGGCAGCATCACCGTGTTCGAAGTCGAGGTGTACAGGCTGTCGCGATACACCACGCCCAGGGACGCGGCCAGCGGTACGCTGAAGTCGTAGCGGCTCCACAGCGAGAACGTGTGCTTCGGCACCATCGCCAAGCGGGCGCCGGAACGCACCGTGGCCGACTGGTCGGCGGTCAGCACCGCGTCCTGGTAAGCGTAGCCGCCCATGACGCTGAGTGCTTGCGTCACGCGTCCCGTCAGATCGAGTTCGACGCCCTTGCTGCGCTGGCCATCGACCAGGATGCTGGTACCGGCCACCGCGCCAGGCACGACGACGTTGCTGCGGTCGAGCTGATAGACGGCGGCGCTGGCGGCCAGCAGCGGGGTCACATCCCACTTCACGCCGAGTTCGACATTGTCGAATTTCTCAGGATCGAAAGCACGGTTGCTTGCGGTAAGCGAAGTGAGCTGGTCACCGGCGCGCGGCAGGTAGGCGCGGCTGTAGCTGGCATACAGCGACATCGCTTCCACCGGTTTGTAGATCAGGCCGAAACGTGGCGAGACCGGCGTATCGGTCACCTCGAACTGGCCATTGCTGGTGGCAAGGCGATTGTTGAAGTCGACGCTGAAGCGGTCGTAGCGCAAGCCCGCCACTGCCTGCCATTGGGGCGAGAAGATGATCTGGTCCTGCAGATAGACGGACGCGACCTTGGCCTCGCTGTAGTTGCTGGTGGTCGCCGTCGGGAAGCTGACGCCGCCGGTATAGATCGGGTTACTGGCGAGAACACTCGCGGGGGCCGCGAACACACCGCCGCGGCGCGCGTTATCGGTTTCCTGGCGGCCGAGCTCGACACCGGCGGCGATCTTGTGGGTGATGCTGCCGGTCGCCAGCGCGTAACTCAGGTCGGTCTGATTGAACAGGTTGTTGCGTTCGGTCGTATCCAGATAGGCGCCCACGGCGAGACGGCCGGTGGCTGCGTTGACAGCGCTGTTGGCATACACGTTCTGGTAGTACTTGTCATACTTGGCGACGCGTGTGCGGTTGCGCAGCATGAAGCCATTGCCGGCATCGTGTTCGACGTAGGCCGAGAAGGCATCCACGCGCACGGCGGTCGGGCTCAGCTCGGCATTGCCGAAGAAGGTCGATGCGTCGGTGTCGAATGGACGGCCATTGAACGAAGGCACGCCACGGTCGGCGATACGGTCGTCGCGGAAATGCTCGTAGCCGAGGCTGATGCGGGTATTCCCGCCGGCGCGCAGGCTCATGGTCGGATTGATGCCCTTGCGTTCGAGCGTGACGCCGTTGCGGTAGCTGTCCGACCGCTCGGCCATGGCATTGACGCGCACGGCTACATCCGTGCTCACTGCCCCGCCGACATCGACGGCGGCGCGCTTGTGGCCATACGAACCGACGGAGAGGTTGACATCCGCCACGGGCGCCCAGCGCGCCTGCTTGCTGACGCGGTTGATCACACCACCCGAGCCGCCGCGACCAAAGATCATGGCATTGGCGCCCTTGATTGCCTCGAGGCTGTCGATGTTGTAGAAGTCGCGGTAGTACTGCACATCGTCGCGCATACCGTCGATAAAGAAATCGCCGGTCGAGCTATTGCCACGGAAAACGGCTGCGTCGCGATTACCTTCACCCTGGGCTGTGACAATCCCCGGCACGTAGCGGATCGCGTCGGCGATGCTCTGCATGGCCTGGTCGTTCATCAACTGGCGCGTAATGACCGTCACCGACTGGGGCGTATCGCGCAGCAGTGTATCGGTCTTCATGACACTGACCGACGCTTTTTCAGCATACCCGCGGTCGGCGGCGCCGAGCACTTCGACGACCGCCACCGGGGCAGGCTGCTGGTCTTCGTTTGCGAATGCTGCACAGCTCAGGAGCATACCTGCCACGGCAAGGGCGATGGGAGTCGGACGGAAGAATGTTGAAGAACGCATGATTGGCAAATAATTTGTAAATGTGAATGAGAATGAGAATAGTTCCCAATACTATTACGGTAGTGACTTATCTGCAAGAAAGATTTTTCGGCCAATAGTGAGACCGTGTGAAGGTCGTGGCGCCGCCAGGGCTTTGGATGTAAACGAAAAAAACCGGGGACATGTCCCCGGTTCATCTCACGCTGACTTAACGATTACAGGTGCGGCGTAATCGACGGCATCAGGTCGTCGAAGGTGCGGCCGCTGGCGTTTTCGCCGATGGCGTGCATCTTCCACTCGCCGTTGTGGCGGTACAGCTTGGCCATCACCTGGGCGGTGTGGGCGCCCTGCACCGACAGGTCGTAGCGCGCCACTTCCTTGTTGCCGGATGCGTCGAGCAGGCGGCAGTAGGCGTTTTGGACTTGCGAAAAGTTCTGACCGGTGAAGCTGTTCACCGTGAACACCAGCGACTTGACGTTGCCCGGCACGGCCGAGAGGTCAACGTTGATCTGCTCGTCGTCGCCATCGCCGGCGCCGGTACGGTTGTCGCCCGTGTGGACCACGCTGCCGTCCTTGCTCTTCAACTGGCGGAACCAGACCGTGTCCACCGGGCGGTTCGACTCGTCGAACATCACGACCGAGGCGTCGAGGTCGACGCTTTCGGTCTTGCCGCCGAAGCCGAGGAAGCCCTTGGATTTGATGGCGTCCCAACCGAGGCCCATCGTTACACGGGTCAGTGCACCGCCGCCCTCTTTCGAGAGCGAGATTTTCTGGCCTTTTTGCAGACTGACTGTCATTGCGTTACTCCTTAATGAGCGGAATTACTTGGCGGGCGTTTGCATCCAGGCTTTGAAGGCATTGCGGTTACGCGAACACACGTAGACCTTGCCCTTGCCGGAAAAGCGCAGGACCATGCCCTCGCCGCTGGTTTGGCTGTTGATCAGGTTACCCAGGAAGCCACCGCTGGTGCCGGTCGTGATCGAGATCTCGTAGCGCAGCGTGCTGTCCCAGCACACGACGTGCGCGTTGTCGATGATCGCATCCTTGCCCGGTTCGACTTCCAGCATCGACATCGAACCGAAGCCCGACACCACCACCTGCCCCTGGCCACCGGTTTCGGTGACGAAGAAGCCGCCGCTGTTGGCGAAGAGCGCATTGCCGATGTTCTGGGTACGCACCTTCAGCTCGACGCCGGACGAAGCGGCCACAAAAGCGCCGTCGCTGATGATGTAGTTGTTCGGGCCGACGTCAACGATCTGCATCGCACCCGGCAGCGTCGGCGACAGCAGGCAGTCGCCGTTGCCGCGCGCCGCTTCGATGTGCTGCTGGAAGAACGACTCGCCGTTGGCGAAGGTGCGCATCAGCGCGCTGCCGAGGCCGCCGCGCATCTTGCCTTTCAGGTCGAGGGTCGATTCCATCATGACCATCGCGTCGGACTCGCAATAGATGGTTTCGCCCTGCCTCATCGACACATGCAGGAAGGGATCGACATCCCCGGTCACGGTAAAAGTTGGCATCTTGAAATGGCTTCCTAAGGGTTTGGACACGGTCCCCGGTCAGGAGACCGGAGACCTTCTTTTTAAACGTTGACGCCGTAGTTCTTGGCGAGTGGCCCCAGGCCGCCCTGGAAGCCCTGGCCGATGGCGCGGAATTTCCAGTCGGCGCCGTTACGATACACCTCGCCGAAGATCATTGCCGCTTCGGTCGAGCCGTCTTCCGACAGGTCGTAGCGGGCGATTTCCGCGTCGCCACTGGCGTTGATGCAGCGGATGAAGGCCTTGCCGACCATGCCGAAGTTCTGGCGGCGGGTTTCGGCGTCGTGGATGGTCACGGCCAGCACGATCTTGTCGACGTCGGCAGGCACCTTGGTCAGGTCGACCGAGACGACTTCGTCGTCGCCTGCGCCTTCGCCGGTCTTGTTGTCGCCCGAGTGCACGACCGAGCCGTCGGCCGACTTCAGGTTGTTGTAGAAGATGAAGTCGGCGTCCGAACGGACCTTGCCCGACGAGGTGAGCATGAACACTGCGCCGTCGAGGTCGAAGGCGGCGCCATCGGTGGCGCGGGTATCCCAGCCGAGGCCGACCTTCAGGTTGGTGAGGCCAGGGGCTTCTTTCGACAGGTTGACGTTGCCGCCTTTTTGCAGACTGATTGCCATGATGTGTATCTCCTAAGTGGATAACTTATTGTTGAACACCGGTAAACCGTTTGTTCGCCGGGTATCTAGCCCGGCTCACTAACCACGCGCAGCGAGCTGGTGTTCTGCCGCTCGCCGTGCGGTTCGTTTGCGGATGACTGTAGCGATCCGCGAAATTCTTTATCAAGCCGTAGGGCAGACGGCGGAGCCGTCCACCCTACGTTATTTACGCCAACTCTTTCGCGCCATGCCCTTCCAGCGCAGCATGCTTCTTCTTGTACTGGATCGACGACCACAGCGAGGCAACGATGAACGCCACACCCGTCAAACCGGTCACCAGCTCAGGCACGTGCATCTTCATACTGACCAGCATGATCACGGCCAGGATACCGATCGCGTAGTGCGCGCCGTGCTCCAGGTACACGAACTCGTCGAGCGTGCCCTTCTTGACCAGGTAGACCGTCATCGAACGCACGAACATCGCGCCAATGGCCAGGCCCAGCATGATGATCACGACGTCGCTGGTGATCGCGAAGGCGCCGATCACGCCGTCGAAGCTGAACGAAGCATCGAGCACTTCAAGGTACAGGAAGCCGCCGATACCGCCCTTCTTGACCATGTCGCCCACGTCGCTGTTTTCATCCGATTCGCTCTTCTCGAGCAGGCTGCTGATCATGTCGACGCCGACGTAGACCAGGATGCCCCAGATACCGGCAACCAGAACGATCATCCTTTGTACAGGCTCAACGAAGGTCGAAGCGAACAGCAGGGCTGCCAGCGACACCATCACCGAGATCGACGAGACACGGCCCAGTGCGCCGAGCTTCTTCTCGAAGTTGCCCAGCCAGTGAGTTTCCTTCTCATCGTCCAGCAGGAAGTTCAGGAAGACCAGCAGCAGGAACATGCCGCCAAAGGCCGCCACTTCGGCATGGTGCGCCGTCAGGTGTCCGGAGAACGATTTCGGGTCGTTGATGGCCAGGTCCCAGACTTCGGTGACGCCCAGGTCGGCAGCCACGGCGACAATGACCAGCGGGAACACCAGGCGCATGCCGAACACGGCGATGATCATGCCCAGGCCCAGGAACAGCTTCAGCCAGAATTCGTTCCAGCCCTTCAGTACCGAGGCATTCACCACAGCGTTGTCGAACGACAGCGAAACTTCCATGATCGACAGGATGGCGGCGACGCCAAGTGCCGTCAGCGCGCCGGACAGGCCGTTATGCTCGTAACCCCACCAGGCCGCGAGTCCAAGACAGACGATTGCGACGAGGAATGACCCTCTAAAATGTTTCATATTGACTTCCCCTCATTGTGAAATTGATAGGACGCAGTGTAAAGCATACCCAACCATTGAAAAAGCGAAGATAATCGGAGAGTTACTTCGGAAAAACGGAAGACATGAAAAACGCCAGCACTAATTTCCGGCATCTATATTACTTCTGGGTGGTCGCCAAGGAGGGTAGCATTACGCGCGCAGCCGAACGGCTGGGCCTTGCGGTGCAGACCGTCAGCAGCCAGATCACCCTGCTTGAACAGTCGGTCGGCAAGGTATTGTTCACCCAGCAGGGGCGGCGCCTGGTGCTGTCCGAGGCCGGCGAAGTGGCGCACAAGTATGCCGACCAGATTTTTCTCCTCGGTGAACAGATGCAGGAAGCGCTCGACGGCGCCGGCAACCTGCGCACCCGCCTTACCGTCGGCATCGCCGACTCCCTGCCCAAGCTTACCGCGTTCCGCCTGCTCGAAACCACCACCCGGCTCGCCTTGCCGGTGCGCCTGGTGTGCTACGAGGACCAGCACGACGCCCTGCTGGCCGACCTCGCCCTGCACAAGCTCGACGTGGTGCTGACCGACCGCGCCCTCTCCACCGGCAGCACCCTGCGCGTGTTCAGCCACATGCTGTTCGAGAGCGAAATGACCGTGGTCGGCACGGCAGGCCTGGCCGCTGCCTACGCGGAACAGTTCCCGAAAAAACTGAACGGCGCGCCTTTCCTGCTGCCAACGAGGAATAATGCCTTGCGCACGAAGATCGACGAATGGTTCGAGCTGCAGGGCGTGCATCCGGACATCGTCGGCGAGTTCGAGGACAACGCCTTATTAAATACCTTCGGCCGGCGCGGCCTCGGCCTGTTTTTCGCGCCGGCGGCGCTGGCCGTCGACCTGGCCGAGCAACTGCAGGCGGTGCTGGTGGGCCGCGTTCCGCAGGTGCGCGAACAGTTCTACGCAATCTCGAACGAGCGCAAGATCCAGCATCCGGCGGTTGCGGCCATCCTGGCCTCGGTCCACCAAGGAGAGCTCGGCAGCGGTTGAGTTGTACAATGCATATCGGCTGTACCTTTTATCAACTCACCGTTTATATGGAAAATATTTTATTTGTCGTTCTGGCGCTCTTCCTCGTTGCGCTGAACGGCTTCTTTGTCGCAGCGGAATTTAGTATCGTCACGCTGCGCAAGACCCGCGTGCGGGCCATCGCCAAGACCACCGGCCTGCGCGGACGCATCCTCTCCAAGGTCCACGGCCAGCTCGACGAATACCTCTCGGCCTGCCAGCTCGGCATTACCCTTGCCTCCCTCGGCCTGGGCTGGGTCGGCGAACCGGCCTTTGCCAGCCTGCTCGAGCCCGTCTTCGCCATGCTGGGCGTGACCTCGCCGCAGATCATCCACGGCGTCTCCTTCTTCGTTGCGTTCAGCGTGATTTCCTTTCTGCACATCGTGGTGGGCGAACTGGCGCCGAAATCGCTGGCGATCCGCATTCCCGAGGTGGTCGCGCTATGGTGCGCTCTGCCGCTGTATGGTTTCTACTGGGCCATGTATCCAGCTATCTGGGTGCTGAATAAAAGCGCCAACGCGGTGCTTCGCCTGGCAGGCCTGGCCGGTTCCGGCAGCCACGAGACCCATTACTCGACCGACGAACTGAAACTCATCCTGCGCACGAATACCAGTACCAATACCGGCGCCGGCAAGGACAAATTCACCCACGACGAGCGCCACATCCTGGCGCAGTCGCTCGAATTTTCGGAAATGGCCGTGTCCGACCTGATGCGCCCGATTAACGAAGTGATCGCACTGCACGAGGACATGTCGATCGAGGAAAACCTCGACACGGTGCGCCGCAACCGCTTCTCGCGCTACCCCTATTTCGACGCCGAAGGCGAGGAAGTGCTGGGTGTGATCCACCTGAAAGACCTGTTCTTCGCCCAGCAGGCCGGCAAGGAAATCACCGACCTGACGCAATACCTGCGCCCCGTCGAAACGATCTCGGCGAGGACGCCGGCGCAGGATATCTTCCGGCGCTTCCGCACCGGGGCGCCGCACTTCGCGCTGATCGGCGAAAAGGGCAAGCGCCCGGTCGGCTTCATCACGCTCGACAACCTGCTGGGCGCGATGGTCGGCGAGATCCGCGACGAATTCCGCATGAACGAGAACGACTGGCTGCCGCAGGCCGATGGCACCTATATCGGCAAGGCCAGCCTGCCGATCTATTCGCTCGAACGCCTGCTCGGGATCGACATCGACAACGAGGAAATGGGCCTGGACGACGTCGAATCGGTCGGCGGCCTGCTGATGGCCAAGCTCGGCGACATCCCGAAGCAGGGCCAGCGCATCGAGTTCCCGAAATTCGACGTGGTGGTGAAGAAGACGAACGGACCGCGTATCCTGCTGGTGAAGGTGATACCGCAACTGGCGCGTGGCGGCGACGACGATGAGCGGGGCTGAATGTTCAGTCCGCGAGGTACACATACCCCCATGTGCTCAACCGTGCGACCGCGCGCGGCGGCTATAATGCCCGATTCATGACATTGCCGTCTCGTTAACTTTGGAAAACAGCATGAGTGTACATACCCGCCACAACGTGTCCATTTCCGGGCGCGGCAACGCCACGATGGTCTTCGCGCACGGTTTCGGCTGCGACCAAGCTATGTGGCGCCTGATGACGCCTGCCTTCGAGGAGCGGTTCCGCATCGTCAGGTACGATCTCGTGGGCAGCGGCGGTTCCGACCTGTCCGCTTATGACCGCAACAAGTACGGCACGCTGCACGGCCACGCCGCCGACCTGCTCGAGATCGTCGACGCCTGCGCCGAGGGGCCAGTGATCTTCGTCGGCCATTCGGTAAGCGCGATGATCGGCATGCTGGCCACGATCCAGGCGCCGCAGCGCTTCGCCGCCCAGATCATGATCGGCCCGTCGCCCTGCTACATCAATGATGGCGACTACATCGGCGGCTTTGGCCGCAGCGACATCGACGAGCTGCTCGACACGATGGACTCGAATTACCTTGGCTGGTCGAGCAACCTGGCGCCGGTAATCATGGGGGCGCAGGACCAGCCGCAGCTGGCGGTCGAACTCACCACCAGCTTCTGCCGCAACGACCCCGAGATTGCCCGCCACTTCGCCAAGGTGACCTTCCTATCGGACCATCGCGCGGACGTGCCTAAATCGACGCCCCCTGCATTGATCCTGCAGTGTAGCGACGACCTGATCGCCCCGCGCACCGTCGGCGATTATCTCTACCGCCACCTGCCGAGCAGCACCCTGCACGTGATCGAAAACATTGGCCACTGCCCGCACATGAGCGCACCGAGCGCGAGTTCGCAGGCGATCAACGATTTCCTGGCCGCGAACCTGCGATGACAACTAGCGTGGCGCTGCCTGCGGTCGAGGTGCTGTACGAGCAGGCCGGCTGCGGCCTGCTCATCACCAACACAAGCGGGCTGATCCTGCGCGCCAACGCGACGCTGTGTGCCTGGCTCGGCTTCGAGTCAGACGAGCTGGTGGACCGAGTACGAATCCAGGAGCGGCTGCCGGTCGGGGCGCGGCTGTTCCACCAGACCCATTGCGAGCCGATCCTGCAGATGCAGGGCTCGCTGGCGGAGCTGCAGGTCGAGTTGTTCGACCGCCAGCAGCAGCGCGTGCCGATGCTGGCCAACATCGCGCGGCGCCGCCATGGCGACACCTTGCTCGACGAATGGGCGCTGTTCGTCGTCAAGGACCGCCGCTCGTATGAACGCGAACTGCTGACGGCACGCAAGAGCGCCGAGCGCGCCCTTGCGGCCCAGCTCGAGGCCGAACAGCAACTGCGCGCGCTGAACGCCGAGCTGTCCGATGCCGACCGCCGCAAGGACGAGTTCCTGGCGACGCTGTCGCATGAACTGCGCAACCCGCTGGCGCCCATGCGCAGCGCGCTCGAGGTGCTCAAGCTCGGCCGCACCGACGCCCCTCCACCGGCGCGCTTGCTGGCGGTGTTCGACCGCCAGCTGCATCACCTGACGCACCTGGTCGACGACCTGATGGATATTTCGCGGATCACCCAGAACCGGATGGAGCTGCGCCGCGCGCCGGTCGCGCTGGCCGGAATCCTGCAGAGCGCGGCCCACGACGCACAACCCCAGATGACGGCAGCCGGGCACGCGCTGAGCGTCACCCTTCCCGATCCGGATCTGGTGGTGAACGCCGACATCACGCGCCTGACCCAGGTGGTCGTCAACCTGCTGACGAACGCGGCCAAGTACACGCCCGACGGCGGCGCCATCGCGCTGCGCTGCTGGCACGAGGACGGACAGGCGCTGATCGAGGTACGCGACAACGGCATCGGCATTCCGCCCGAGGCGCTCGACAGCGTCTTCGGCATGTTTTCCCAGCTTAAGCCGGCACTCGACCGCTCCAAGGGCGGTCTTGGCATCGGCCTGGCCCTGGTACGCGGCATCCTCGCTCTGCACGGCGGCAGCATCGGCGCCCACAGCGACGGCGAGGGCCGCGGCAGCACCTTCACGGTACGCCTGCCGCTGGCAATCATCCCTGCGCGCAGCCAGGCCGCGACAGCGGCCGTGCCCGGGGCCACTGCGCCCTTGCACCCGAAGCGCATCCTGATTGTCGACGACAATGTCGACGCCGCCGACACCCTGGTCATGTTCATGGAATTGTATGGTTGTGCAGCGCGCGCGGTGCACACCGGCGGGGCGGCACTGGAGGCCCTTGCCGAATTCGCTCCGGAAGTAGCGCTGTTCGACATTGGACTGCCCGACATGAACGGCTATGAACTCGCGCGCCGGGCGCGCGCCCTGCCCGGCGGAGCCGGCATGCTCCTCATCGCCGCCACCGGCTGGGGCCAGGAAGCGGACAAGCAACTGGCCATGGATGCCGGCTTTGACCATCACCTGACCAAGCCCATCGATTTCGACAAGCTGCGCTCCTTGCTGGAGAACGGCTGAGGGCAGCCGGCAAATTCACCAGGCCGATGCGTTCGTCCGTCCCAGCGCGCGTTCCTCTATGCGGAAGGCGCGGTGCGTTCCAACAGCTCGTCAATCGTGGCCACCAGTTGCTCGATCGGTACCGGTTTAGCAAGGTGCCGGTCGAATCCCGCACCAAACGCCTTGTCCCGATCCATCGCCTGGCCATAACCCGTTACCGCAACCAGCTTGATCCCTGCCGTATCGGCTGACTTGCGCAGACTGGCCGCGACCTCGTATCCGGAGATGTCCGGCAGGTCGATGTCGACCAGGGCGATGTCGGGCCTGATGGCGAACGCGGCCGCTATGCCGCTTTGGCCGTCCTCGGCCACCTGGACGGCGAAGCCATGCTCCGACAGCATCAGGAACATCATCTCGCGCACATCGCGGTTGTCCTCGACGACCAGGATGCGCGCGCTGCCTTCCCGGAGGGGCGCGGCGCCCGGGTCTGCCGCCTGCGGCGCAGCGCCGGCCAGCGGAAAGCGCAGCGTGAAGGTGCTTCCCTGGTTCAGGCCGCCACTTGCGGCCCCGAGTGTCGCCCCGTGCTGTTCAGCCAGGGCATTGACCACCGCCAGGCCGATGCCAAGCCCGCCCTTGGTCCGGTTGACCACCTGCCCCTGGACGAAGACATCGAATGCGCGCTCGAGCAGCTCGGGCGTCAGGCCAATGCCGGTGTCCGCGATTTCCAGTAGCGCTGCCTCGTCCTCGATGCGTACGGTCACCGTCACCTTGCCGCCGGCCGGCGTGTATTTCAGCGCATTGTCGATCAGGTTGGCGATCATCTGCTCCAGCCGGGTCGGGTCCGCTTCAACCATCGCCGGCGCCAGTTCCGCCGCTACCTGGTGCGTCTTCATCGCGCCGCGCGCCTCGAACGAAGCCAGGCAGGCCTCGACCGCCGATGCCAGGTCGAGGGGTGTTCGGCCCAGGGTGATCTTGCCGTTGAGGATGCGATGTGCATCGAGCAGTTCGTCCACCAAGTGCGTCAGATGCTGGGTCTGGCGCCCGATGATGGCCTTGACCTTGGCCGTCCGCTCACCGTCGATGCCTGGCATGTTCAGCATGGTGACGCCGGAGGCGATGGCGGCCAGCGGGTTGCGCAGTTCATGGCCAAGCATGGCGAGAAACTCGTCCTTGGCCCGATTCTGTTCTTCCGCGATTTTCTGTGCACGCTCGGCATGGACGCGTGCGCTCCTGGCTTCTTCCAGGCTCTGCTGCCTGACAGCTTCTCCCGCCACCAGCATGTTGCCCGCCCGGTGCAGCGCCAGTTGCAACACGTTCATCTCGTCGACACGCAGGTCGACGACAGGCGGCACCCGGTAATCCGGCAGCGATCTGGCGGCCGCCGATGCGTGGTCGATCGCGCCCACCAGCCGCCGGCTAAACAGCACGGCGCCGCCGACGGCGAGCACGATGGCGATGATGAACCCGGCCGCGGTCAGCAACACGGTATGCACGGCCGTTCTTTCGATTTCGCTGACCGGAACGCCGACGCCGACCGTCCATCCCGTGATGTCCGAGCGCTCCCACGCGCCATACATCTCGATGCCATCTCGGGTATAGGCGCGCGACAGGCCTTCGAAGCCGGCCAGGATGGTTTTCAGCCGTTCTTGCCTGGGTGGCAGGCCGACGAATTTTTCCGGGCTGATGTTGCGCGCGATCGTGATGCCCTGCTTGTCGAAGGCCGAGATCAGCCAGGAAGCTGGAATGTTTCTTGTCGGGAGAATCCTGGTGAGCTGTTCCGTATACATCCACTCGTTTACGACAACGCGCCGCCCGTCGCGCAGGGTCACCGGAAATTCCACGCTGACCACATACTTCCCGGTCGCGCTTCCTTTGATGAGGTCGCTGTACACCGGCACGCCCCCAGCGATGACCTTCCGAACGCGCTCCTTCGCAAGCGCATTCGGCGCCGCGATGCGCGTACCGTAAGGGCGCACCGTGTTGAATACCTGCTGTCCGTTCTCGTCCAGCAGCGCCGCATGGATGGCGCGGTTCTGGTTGGACGCTTTGGCCTGGGCATAGAATGCTTCGAACTTGCCTTCGTACAGGTTGCGGGAAGTGGCCAGGGTTTGTGCCGTCGCCATGGCGAACGTCGCCTCGCGGTCCATGACATTGACCGATGCACGGGCGAGTTCCTGCATGCTGCGCAGCGCCGCCTCGCGCTCGGCCGTTAACAGCATGTTGAGCACGACGGCGGAGAACAGCACTGTCGGCACGAGGATGGCCGTCACCAGCAGTGCGATATGCGACCTGACTTTCATGGATTCCAAACAAAAGATACTGGCGAGAAAAGACAGCCATTATTGCAGAGTGCACGCGTGCTCGTGCATACAAATCCTCCTGCCTGGCATTGCTTTTACCCTTATCCAACGGAAACAGGATGCCCGTATATCCAAGGGTATAATCTGCGACCATTCATGAAAGCTTGACCGTGCCTTCCTCGATCCGCCCCCCGCTCCTTTCGCATCTCCAGGACGTCTGCGACAACGCGACCGTTGCCCTGTTCGTCATGGACGAACGGCAGTGTTGCGTATACATGAATCCTGCGGCGGAGGCACTGACGGGATACCGTCTCGACGAGGTCCAGGGCGCTCCCCTGCACGATTTCGTGCACCATACCCATCCGGATGGGACCCCCTACCTGCTCGAGGAGTGTCCTATCGATCGGGCAGCGCCGAAAAACATGCAGGAGCATGGAGAGGAAATCTTCGTGCACCGGGACGGCTCGTTCTATCCCGTCAGCTTCACGGCCAGTCCCGTGCGCCGCGACGGAAAAGTGGTCGGTACGGTCATCGAGGTGCAGGATGCGCGCCCACACCTGCAGCAGGAACGGGAACGGGACGCGTTGCACGCCATCGGCTCGCTGATCCTGCAGGAACTGAGCCACGAAAAGATCGTGCAAGCGGTGACCGAAAAGGCAACGGAGTTGACGGGCGCGCAGTTCGGCGCCTTCTTCTACAACGTCCGCAACGAAGAGGGGGAAAGCTATACCCTCTACACAATTGCCGGCGTGGCGAAGGAGCACTTCGACAAATTCCCGCTGCCTCGCGCTACCCACTTGTTCGGGCCGACCTTCCGGGGTGACAAGGCCATCCTGAGCGGCGACATTCGCCTCGACCCGCGTTATGGAAAGATGGCGCCTCACTACGGGATGCCCGAGGGACATCTGCCAGTGCGCTCTTACCTGGCTGTGCCGGTCAGTCTCGGCAATGGCGAGATTGTCGGCGGCCTGTTTTTCGGTCATGCGGAACCCGATCGCTTCACGGAAAGCCATGTTCGCCTGGTGGAAACCCTGGCAGCCCAGGCTGCCATCGGCCTGAACAAGGCGTCGCTGTACCAGGAGGCCCTGTTTGCCCGCCGCCGCGCCGAACAGGATGCGCTGGAAAAGCAGAAGCTGTATGAAGAGGCGGCGCGCGCCAACGAGGCGAAAGACCATTTCCTGGCCACCGTCTCGCATGAATTGCGCACGCCCCTGACATCCATTCTCGGGTGGGCGCAGATGCTCACGTCCGGCAAGCTCGACGGGCCGATGCGGGAGCGGGCCATCACCACGATCGAACGCAATGCACGGATGCAGGCGCAGATCGTCGAGGACCTGCTCGATATTTCCCGTATCGTGAATGGCCAGCTTCGCCTGAACGTGCAGCTGTTCTCGCCGCACATCTCGGTCGATGCGGCGATCGAGGCATTGCGGCCGGCTGCGGTTGCAAAGGACATCGACCTGCGCCAGATTATCGATCCCTCGGCCAGTCCCATTTCGGGGGACCCGGAGCGGCTGCAGCAGATTGTCTGGAACCTGCTGTCGAATGCGATCAAATTCACCCCGAAAGGGGGGCATGTCGAACTCACGCTGAAGAAGGTGGACTCGAACGTCCAGATCCTCGTCAGCGACAATGGCGCCGGTATTCCGCCCGACCACCTGTCCCGCATTTTCGATACCTTTACGCAAGTCGATCCGAGTGCGACACGCAAGCATGGCGGCCTGGGCCTGGGCCTGGCGATCGTCAGGAAGCTCGTCGAGCTACACGGCGGACACGTGCAGGCCTCCAGCGCAGGCGCAGGCAGCGGCTCGGTATTCACCGTGAGCCTGCCCCTTGCGGCCATCACTGCAGAAAGCCATGCGCCCGCCAGCCCGGAGCCGCCCGGCCAGTTCGCACTGCCGGCCGATACCACTGCATTCGGTCTGGCCGGCGTCACCATCTTATTGGTGGAAGACGATGACGATGCCCGCAACATGCTGGCATCAGTTCTCCTCAGCGCCCATGCCAATGTCGAAACTGCTTCAAGTGCGCAGGAAGCGCTGGCGCTCTACGACGCCCTTCGGCCCGACCTGGTCGTGAGCGATATCGGCATGCCGGGAATGGATGGGTATGAGTTCATTGCGGAGTTGCGCAGGCGCGAGCGGACGACGGGACAAGCCAGCGTCCCCGCCGTGGCGCTGACCGCGTATGCCAGGGTACAGGACCGGATGCGCGCCTTGACTTCCGGGTTCCAGATGCACGTGGCCAAACCTGTCGAGCCGGCGGAATTGCTGACGGTGGTGTCGAGCCTGCGGTCCTGGAAGCTGCCCCAATAAGCTAGGCTTCCTGCTCGCCCTGCGGCTTCACGATCGGATCGCGCGTCCCGGTCCATTCGCTGATCAGCGAATACCCCACGGCCAGAAGCACCGGCCCGATGAACATCCCGACGAAGCCGAACGCGATCACCCCGCCTAGCACCCCCAGCAGGGTAAGCAGGAAGGGCAGGCTCGTGCCGCGGCTGATCAGCATCGGCCGCACCACGTTGTCGACGCCGCTGATCAGGAACACGCCCCAGACGATCATGAAGATGCCCCAGCCGGTGCTGCCCTGCGAGAACAGCCAGATCGCCGCCCCGCCCCAGATCATCGGCGGGCCGACCGGAATGAGCGAGGTCAGGAACACCAGCACCGACAGCAGCGGCACCGCCGGCACGCCGGCAATCGAAAAGCCGATCGCCGCTACCAGCGCCTGCGCCAGCGCCGTGCCCAGCAAGCCGTACATGACGCTGCGTGTGGTCTGGCCGACGATGTCCGATACCGCCTGCGCGCTCTCTCCCATCGCCTTGGTCATCATCGCCGAGGTGACGGTAATCAGCGAGTGGCCGTCGCGGTACAGGAAGAAGCTGACAAAGGCCGCCAGGCTCATCTGCACGACGCCGCCCCCTAACATCAGGCCGCCCGCCATCAGGTACTTGCGCGCCGGCTCCACCATGCGCTGCGCCAGTTCCAGCATCTGGTCGCGGCTGGCCACGAGCTGGCGCAGGTAGGTGTCGAGCGTTTCGCCGACGAAGGGCACCTGGCGCACCCACTCGGGCGGCAGCAGCTCGCCGTGCTCGATCGCATCGCGCATGTGGCCGAAGGTGGTGGCGACATCGTCGGCCAGGTTGTAAGCGACGCTGGCCAGCGGAATGATGACCAGCAGGGTGAGACTGAGCGTCATCGTCAGGGCCGCCAGCGAGCGGCGGCCCTTCATCCAGAACAGGACCCGCAGGTACATCGGCCAGGAAGAGATGACGACGGCAGCGGCGAACAGGATCGCCGGCAGGAAGGGTTTTAAAACGAAGAGGCAGCCCAGCGTGAGCAGGACGACCGTGGCGATGCGGGTGTAATTGCGGCCGGGGCGCTGTTCCATTCCTTGGACGTGCGTGATGTATTTACACCATCATAACAGCTGGCGCAGGTCGTGGACGATCGGTGCCGGGCCCTGGCCGTGGCGCAGGAACAGGCGCACCCTGCCCTCGCGGTCAAACACATAGCTGCCGGCCGTGTGGTCGACCGTGTAGCTGCCCGGTTCCGTGCCCTTCACCTTCGCCACGAACACCTTGAATTCCTTGGCCGTCTGCGCCGTCTGCTCGGGCGTGCCGCGCAGGCCGAGGAAGCGCTTGTCGAAGGCCGGCACGTATTCGGCCAGCAGTTGCTGGGTGTCGCGCTCGGGGTCGAGGGTGACGAACAGGACCTGTACCTCGTCGGCGGACGGTCCGAGTTCCTTCATGACGGCGGCCATCTCGGCCATCGTGGTCGGGCACACGTCCGGGCACTGGGTGTAGCCGAAGAAGAGCACGACGAGCTTGCCCTTGAAATCGGCCAGGGTGCGCGGCTTGCCGGTATGGTCGGTCAGCGAAAAGCCCTTGGCGTAATCGAGCCCGGTCAGGTCGGTGTTCTGGAAGGCAGGCGGTTTCGAGGACAGCTTGTCGCAACCGGCGGCCAGCAGGGCCAGCGAGAGCATCCCGGCGGTCGCCAAGGCGGAAATCAATTTTTTCATGTCAGAACCGGCGAATTAAAACCGAAAATAATGGTCGACGAGGAGCGCCGCGAACAGCAGCGACAGGTAGACGATCGAAAAAGCGAAGGCCTTGCGCGCCGTCTGGTCGGTGTAGTGCTTGTGCACGCGCCAGGCATGGCGCAGGAACAGCACATTGAGCACGACTGCCGACACCAGGTAGATCAGGCCGCTCATGCGCACCGCGAAGGGCAGCAAGGTGGTCGCGAACAGCGCCAGCGAGTACAGCCACACCTGGTGGCCGGTATAGGCCATGCCGTGGGTGATCGGCAGCATCGGCAGGCCAGAGCGCGCGTAATCGTCGCGCCGGTACATCGCCAGCGCCCAGAAGTGCGGCGGCGTCCAGACGAAAATGATCAGCACCAGCAGCCAGGCTTCCATCGGCACCTCGTTGGCGACCGCCGCCCAGCCCAACGCCGGCGGCATGGCGCCCGACAGGCCGCCGATGACGATGTTCTGCGGCGTGGCCGGTTTCAGGTAGATGGTGTAGACGACCGCATAGCCCACAAAGGTGACGAAGGTCAGCCACATCGTCAGCGGATTGACGAGCGTGTACAGGACCAGCATGCCGAGGCCGCCGATGATGCCGGAGAAGACCAGCGTCTGGTTGCGCGTCAGTTCGCCGGTGGAGGTGGCGCGGCGCGCGGTGCGCGCCATGCGTGCGTCGATCTCGGCCTCGATCAGGCAGTTCACCGCAAAGGCGGCGCCGGCCAGCAGCCAGATGCCGGCAGTGCCGGCGATCAGCACGCGCCAGCCGGGGAAGCCGTCGGTAGCGAGGAACATGCCGATGACGGCGCAAAACACGGCAAGCTGGGTGACCCGTGGCTTGGTCAGCGTCCAGTACTGGGCAATGCGGCTTAGCGGTTGGAGGGCGGTCTGGGTGGTCATCGATACGAGTTCGCAAGGGCGTCCGCATTCGCGGGACGGCGCTGCGACACTTCGAGTAAGGTCTTGACCTTGTAGTTTAACATGGTCACCAGCACGACAAGGACAGCGGCCCCGGCGTTATGCAATACAGCAATGGCGAGCGGGAAGTCGAAGAACACTGTCGCCACGCCCGTGAAGAGTTGCGCCAGCAGGGCCAGCGCCAGCAGGCGCCCAGTGCGCCGCAGCGCCGGCTCCTGCCATGCACGCCAGGCCGCCCAGCCCAGCACCAGCGTCACCAGAATCGCGAAGTTGCGGTGCACCCAATGAATCGCCACCAGGGCCGGAAACTGCAGGTAGTCGCCGGCCGCCGTCATGCCGAGTTCGCGCCACAAGGTAAAACCGTGCTCGAAGTCCATTTGCGGCACCAGCTGGCCGTCGCACAGGGGGAATTCGTCGCAGGCCAGGGTGGCGTAGTTGGTGCTTACCCACCCGCCGAGGGCGATCTGCACCACCAGCACGACGGCGGCCAGCAACGCCAGCGTGCGCAGCCCACGCAGGCTGGCCGGTGCACGGCTCGGCGCCAGGGGCGTCAACAAGCGGTTCTCGTGCTCGCCCAGCCACACCAGCATGGCCAGCAGCAGCATGCCCAGCAACAGGTGGATGGTGACGATGACCGGCTGCAGCTTGAGCGTGACGGTCCAGGCGCCGAAGGCGCCCTGGATGCAGACGAACACGAACAGCGCGATCGGCATGGCCGGGGCGAAGGCTTTCTGGTGCGTCTTGCGCCACTGGCGGATAGCCTGGAACATCAGCGCCATGATCAGCACGCCGATGCCCATCGCCAGGTAGCGGTGGATCATCTCGATCCAGGCTTTTACCTGCGTCACCGGCCCGGTCGGCATCGCCGCTTCCGCCGCCGCGATCTGCTCGTGGGCGATGAAGGGATTCGCCGCGCCATAGCAGCCCGGCCAGTCCGGGCAACCCAGGCCCGAGTCCGTCAGGCGGGTAAAGGCGCCGAACACGATCAGGTCGAAGGTGAGGAAGGCCATCACCCAGACCAGCTTGCGGTACTTGTTGGCGTCGGCAGATAACCAGACCATGGTCAGCGGAATGCTGGCCACGAACAGGCCCATCAGGGCCAACTGGAACAGGGTGCTTGCTGCCATGCTTTATCCGATCGCCGAGGCTTTGAGCAGCTTGGCGAGGTCCTTGTGCACGCGGCGCGGGTCCGGGTCTTTCGGGAAGCGCATCATGAGGTTGCTGCGCGGGTCGATCAGGAAGATGTGGTCTTCCAGCTTGCCGCCCTGCTCTACCGGCAGCCACCTGGTCAGCGCCTCGGGCGGCACGCGCAGCATGTGCATGTCGTCGTACTGGCGGATCAGCATGGTGTCGACCGGTTCCTTGTCGGTAATCAGCCAGACCCGCTCGACGCGGTCCATGTTCTTGCCCTGCATCGTGCGCCACTGGCGCATCGCGAACAGCTGCTTCAGGCAGGCCTCGTCGCAAGCGCCGCCGCCGACCTTTACCATGACCCATTTGCCGGCGTACTGCTCGAGCGACTCGGGACGGCCGTCGAGCGTGGTGCTGGCCAGCTTCGGCATCGGATGCGCGCGCTGGTCGATGAAGGCGCCATAGTTGGTGCGCCCGGTCGGCTTGATGATGTAATAGGTGACATAGGAAGCGATGATCGGCGCCGCGCACACCAGCAGCAGCGCCAGCAGCTTCAGGCGCCCCGACATGCGCCGCCGTTGTGGATTCCCACTGCTCACTTCATGCTCAGACAACTTGTTTTCTTCCACTTCTGAATCCCGTTATCACGAAAAATAAAAGGGCCATCGCCGCCAGCGCATACCACTGGAAGGCATAGCCATGGTGCTTGTCGACACCGCTGGCAGGCAGTGGCCAGTCACGCGCCACCAGGTCGCCCGGCGCGCTGCCGCCCGTCTGCTGCACGAAGAAGGACTGCAGGCGCAGCCCGCTTGCGCGCGCCACCTCGTCGACCGTCAGGTTCTGCACGATGGCGCCGGGTTTGAGCGCGCCGGGCGTACCGAGCTGCATGACATTGCCGGCGCTGGCCGTGGCGAGGCCCTCGATCGTGGTCGTTCCGCCCGGCGTGGCAAAGGCCGGCAGGCGCGTGTACTCGGTCGGGTCGCGCGGCAACCAGCCGCGCAGCACCAGCACATGTGCGTCCGAACCCGCTATTTTAAACGGCATTGCAAGGTAGAAACCGGCCCGCCCATTCTGCGGTCGGTTATCGAGGAACAGCGGCCAGTTCGCCACCCATTCGCCCGTTACCCGCACCCGTCGGTATTCGATTTGCGTCGGGTGGACTCCTGAGTCCACGCGGTCGTACCCAGGCACACTACCATCGCCAAGCACCAAGGGAGCCGCCGCCGCCCGCTCCGCCATGCGCTGGGAAATCGCCAACTTCTCGTCAGCCCGCCGCATCTGCCAGTTCCCCAGGGCTATCCCCAGGGCCACCAGCAGCACCGTTGCCACAAACGGAATGGTCCTAAAACGAAATGCCAAACGCATTACAATGAAACCCCATTTTCGATACCGCCGGGCCGACCATGAAAATCCTCGTTGCCATCGCCTTCATCCTGATCATCGCCAGCCTCGGCTCGGCGCTGTTCTTCCTGATGAAGGACAAGGGCCGGAGCAACCGCACGGTGCACGCCCTGGCAATGCGCGTCGGCCTGTCGATCACCCTCTTCCTGATCCTGCTGGCGTCCTACAAGATGGGCTGGATCCAGCCGACCGGCATCCGCTAACCACCAATAACACGGGGACAGCCACTGGCGTGGACTGTCCCCGCTTCAACCTGCACGACAGCTAAATTACAGCCAGTACACGACGACGTACAGTCCCAGCCACACGACGTCGACGAAGTGCCAGTACCAGGCCGCGCCTTCGAAGCCGAAGTGGTTGTCAGCCGTGAAGTGGCCGCGCAGCACGCGGTACAGGATCACCGACAGCATGATCGCACCCAGGGTCACGTGGAAGCCGTGGAAGCCGGTCAGCATGAAGAAGGTCGAGCCGTAGATGCCCGAGGTCAGCTTCAGGTTCAGGTCCTGGTAGGCGTGCATGTATTCATAGACCTGGAAGCCCATGAAGATCGCGCCGAGCAGGATGGTGGCGGCCAGCCAGATTGCCGTGTTGCGGCGGTGGCCGGCGCGCAGCGCGTGGTGCGAGATGGTCAGCGTCACGCCCGACAGCAGCAGCAGCGCGGTGTTGATGGTCGGGATCGGGAACGGGCCCATCGTGTTGAAGCTTTCAACCACGCCGGCCGGGCCGGTGTTGCCCCACTGGCCGGCGAAGTCGGGCCACAGGACCTTGTGGTCGAGGTCGGCCAGCCAGGGCATGGAGATCGCGCGGGCATAGAACAGCGCGCCGAAGAAGGCGGCGAAGAACATGACTTCCGAGAAGATGAACCAGCTCATCGACCAGCGGAACGAAAGGTCGATGTTGCGGCTGTACTGCCCCGATTCCGACTCGCCGATGGCCTCGCCAAACCAGAAATACAGCACGGTCAGCATCGCCACGATGCCGGCGATGCAGACCGCCGGCCCCCAGGATGCGCTGTTGACCCAGGCGGACGCGCCGACCATCGTCACCAGCATCGAAATGCCGCCGGCCATCGGCCACATGGAAGGGCCCGGCACAAAGTAATGCGGCGCGCTGTGTGGCGCGGAATGCGGCGCGGTGTTTGGCAAACTCATCTTCATCTCCTAAATCAATCTTCTTTGAATTGGGCTGCTGAAAAAACTTGTTGATGCTTTACTGCGCGACCGCCACCCTGACCAGCAGCACCAGCACGCCGATGAAAATTGCCAGGCCCAGGAAGGCGGCGATGATCACGTGGAACGGACTCAGGTTCGCTGCGTCATCCTCGTAATCGCGGCGCTTGCGCACCCCGAAAAACGACCAGAACACCGCTTTCATCGACGCCAGGAACGATGCCTTGCGGCGCGTTTGCGGCGGCTGCTTATCCGTGTCCATCAGTTGGCCGCCACCGCGCCGCCGATTTCAAAGAACGTGTACGACAGGGTGATCGTCTTCACTTCCTTCGGCAGCTTCGGGTCGATGAAGAATACCACCGGCATCTGGCGCGCTTCGTTCGGCTTCATGGTCTGCTCGCGGAAGCAGAAGCACTCCACTTTCTTGAAGTGCGGCGTCGCCGACTGCGGCGCATAACTCGGGATCGCCTGTGCCTTCACCGCGCGCGGCTGGGTGTTCACGACTTCATACATGACGGTGGCCAGCTCGCCCGGATGCACCTGGATACTGCGCGTCGTCGGGCGGAAGCGCCACGAGCCTTGCGAGTTGCCGTCGAGCTCTACCGTGATCGTGCGGCTGGTGTCGACCTGGGTATTCGCCGGACGCTCGACCGTGCCGTCCTGCTGGGTCAGCACGTTGATGCCGAGCACTTCGCACATCTGCCGGTAAACCGGCACCAGCGCATAGCCGAAGCCGAACATGGCGACCGCCACCACCACCAGCTTGCCGAAGGTGGAGCGGTTCAGGCGCAGGCGTTCGCTGGCGGTGTAGCTCATGCGTAGCTCACGTCACATCCA
Organism: Massilia niabensis; assembly: GCF_042655085.1. NCBI lineage: Bacteria > Pseudomonadati > Pseudomonadota > Betaproteobacteria > Burkholderiales > Oxalobacteraceae > Massilia > Massilia niabensis. The sequence continues at coordinate 353,095 of NZ_JBHSMU010000003.1, forward strand.
GAGGCGTTTGAGGATGACCGCCGCGAAGAAGAACGCGGCAATCACGCACAGCACCAGTGCCGTTTTTCGGTTGTTGGGCTTCCTCGAGGGATTCATCACTTCACCAGCGGTGGATTCTCGAAGGTGTGGAACGGCGCCGGGCTCGGCACGGTCCACTCCAGGCCCTCGGCGCCTTCCCATGGTTTCGCTTCGGCCTTGGCGCCGCCGCGGATGGTCGGCAGCACCACCGCGAACAGGAAGTACACCTGCGACAGGCCGAAACCGAAGGCGCCCACCGAGACGATCATGTTGAAGTCGGTGAACTGCACGGCGTAGTCGGCGTAGCGGCGCGGCATGCCGGCCAGCCCGAGGAAGTGCATCGGGAAGAAGGTCACGTTGAAGGTGATCAGCGACAGCCAGAAGTGGATCTTGCCGCGGCCTTCCGGATACATGTGGCCGGTCCACTTCGGCGCCCAGTAGTAGAAGCCGGCGAACAGCGCGAACAGCGAGCCGGCGACCAGCACGTAGTGGAAGTGCGCCACCACGTAATAGGTGTCATGGACCTGGATGTCGATCGGGGTCACGGCCAGGATCAGGCCGGTGAAGCCGCCCATCGTGAACACGAAGATGAAGCCGACTGCGAACAGCATCGGCGTCTCGAAGGTCATCGAGCCCTTCCACATCGTGGCCACCCAGTTGAACACTTTCACGCCGGTCGGCACCGCGATCAGCATGGTGGCGTACATGAAGAACAGCTGCGAGGTCACCGGCATGCCGGTGGTAAACATGTGGTGCGCCCAGACGATGAAGGAGAGCACGGCGATCGAGGCGGTCGCGTAGACCATCGAGGCGTAGCCGAACAGCGGCTTGCGGGCAAAGGCCGGGATGATCTGCGAGACGATGCCGAAGGCCGGCAAAATCATGATGTAGACCTCGGGGTGGCCGAAGAACCAGAAGATGTGCTGGTACATGACCGGGTCGCCGCCGCCGGCGGCGTTGAAGAACGAGGTGCCGAAGTGGCGGTCGGTCAGGGTCATGGTGATCGCGCCTGCGAGCACCGGCATCACGGCGATCAGCAGGAAGGCCGTGATCAGCCAGGTCCAGCAGAACATCGGCATCTTCATCAGGGTCATGCCGGGAGCGCGCATGTTCAGGATGGTGACGATGATGTTGATCGAGCCCATGATCGACGAGGCACCCATGATGTGCATCGCGAAAATCGCCATGTCCATGCCAGGGCCCATCTGGGTCGACAGTGGCGCGTACAGCGTCCAGCCGGCGGCGGTGGCGCCGCCCGGCGAGAAGAACGAGCCTGCCAGCAGGAGCGCCGCTGGCGGCAGCAACCAGAACGAGAAGTTGTTCATGCGCGCGAACGCCATGTCGGACGCGCCCACCTGCAGCGGGATCATCCAGTTGGCGAAACCGACGAAGGCCGGCATGATCGCGCCGAACACCATCACCAGGCCGTGCATGGTGGTGAGCTGGTTGAAGAACTCCGGACGGAAGAACTGCAGGCCGGGCTGGAACAGCTCGGTGCGGATCATCAGCGCCAGCACGCCGCCCGAGAGCAGCATGATGAACGAGAACCAGAGGTACAGGGTACCGATGTCCTTGTGGTTGGTAGCGAACAGCCAGCGCCGGGCGCCGGTCGGCATCTCGTGCGCGTGGTCGTGCCCGTGATGGTCGTCGTGAGTATGGTCGAGAGTGCTGGTAGTCATGTCAGTATCCTGGAAACAATCTTACTTGCTACGTTACTTGCTACGCGCAGCCAGAACCTCGGCCGGTTGAACGATGTTTTCCGCAGCCTTGTTCGACCAGGTGTTGCGGGTATAGGTGATGACGGCGGCAATCTCGCTGTCCGACAGCTGCTTCCAGGCTGGCATGGCCGAGGCGTAGCGCGGCGTGTCCTGGCCATTGAGCAGCACGTCGATCTGCGGATGCTTCGGACCGTTGACGATTTCGGCACCGTCCAGCGGCGCGAAGGCGTTCGGCACGCCCTTGCCGTTGGCCTGGTGGCAGGCCACGCAGTTGGCGGCGTAGACCTGCTCGCCCTTGGTCTTCAGTTCGTCGATGGTCCAGACCTTGGTCGGATCGTCCGCCAGCGCGGCCATCTTTTTCTGCTCGCCGGCAACCCAGGCGGTGTAATCCTCGGCGGAGACGACACGCACGACGATCGGCATGAAGGCGTGGTCCTTGCCGCACAGCTCGACGCAGTTGCCGCGGTAGACGCCGATCTTCTCGGCCTTGAACCAGCCGTCGCGCACGAAACCGGGAATCGCATCCTGCTTGATGGCGAAGGCCGGAATGGTCCAGGCGTGGATCACGTCATTGGCGGTGAACACCATGCGGATCTTCTTGCCGACCGGGACCACCATTTCGTTGTCGACTTCCAGCAGGTAGTTTTCGCTGCGTGCTTCGGTGGCCGGCACCCCCGGCTCGCCGACCTGGGTGCGCGGGGTGGCCAGGTTCGACAGGAAGCTGATGCCCGCGCCTTCGCCGTTCAGGTAGTCGTAGCCCCATTTCCACTGCATGCCGGTCGCCTTGATGGTGAGGTCGGCGTTCGAGGTGTCCTTCAGCTCGATGACGGTCTTGGTGGCAGGCAGGGCCATGCCGATGACGATCAGGAAGGGCACGATGGTCCAGGCGATTTCGACGAAGGTCGATTCGTGGAAGGTGGCAGCTTTGTGGCCGCGGGACTTACGGTGCTTGAACACCGAGTAGAACATGACGCCGAAGACGGCGACGAAGATGACGAGGCAGACCAGCATCATCAGGTTGTGCAAGTCGTAGATGTCCGCGCCGATACCAGTTACCGGAGTCTGCATATTCAACTGGTATTCCACCGGCCGCCCCGTGATTTCCGGGGCTGCCAGTGCCGGGATACTGGTCGATACCGCGAGACCGAGCATCAAGGCGTGAAGTCGCTTTGCATATGTCATGAATTGTCCCCAACCACCAAATATAAGAATATTCTTAAACGGTCAGCAATTCCATGAACGAACCGCCGCCGCTCCGAAACCAGTGCAAGCATGGCTCCCGACGGCGCGGCGTGTGGACGCGCAGCAGGTTGAACCATGTGCGTCCACCAGCAACTGCAACACACTGATGGGGCGCGAAACTTGCTGATGCTGCTTTTTTCAATTTTCTATTTTCTTGGCCGTTTTGCCTAGTTCTTAAGCGTTTTAGGCGGTGCGGGGCGAAAAAATAGTCATTGATTATACTCAAATCGCTAATTTTTATTCAAGGAAAATTACTGCCACACACGTGTTATTTCGTGCGTTCGGGCATCGGCTGTTGCCATTAGGGTGCTAATGCCTCGTAGGGTGGACCACCCTACGGCTTACGCGGCTGGAACCGCACGATCGACTCCCCTGCCGCCGTCGTCTTCGGCACCGGCCGGAACGCGTGCCCGTAAATCACCTCGAAGGTCAGCGGGATTTTCCCATCAGCCCCGCGCCCGGCTTCGAGCGCATCGACCATCCGCGCCCAGGCCGCGCGCCCGATCAGTCCGCGGCGCCGCGTTGCCAGGGGATTGCCGCCGATTGCCCGCACGTCCGCCAGCAGCGCCTCCACCGTGCCGTAGGTGACGGTAATGCGCTCGGCATCCATCACCGGCGTCGAGAAACCGGCCTCCACCAGCTGGTCGCCGAAGTCGTGCATGTCGACGAAAGGCAGCGTATGCGGCGTTTCGTCCAGCGCGGCAAAGGCGGCGCGCAGCTCCTTGAAAGTATCGGGACCGAAATTCGAGAACATCAGCAAGCCGTCGACACGCAAGGTGCGGCGCCATTCGGCGAACACGCGGTCGGGCTGGGGATGCCAGTGCAGCGCCAGGTTGGACCATACCAGGTCGAGCGAGTTCGGCCCGAATGGGAGGGTACCGAAGTCGCCGCACACAAGATCGACGCCGGCCTTGGCCGGCATCAGGCGGCTGAGCATCTGGTTGAGCGAGCGCAGCGCGGGCGCCGGGGCCTTTGCACCGGCCAGCATGCCTGCCGAGGCATCGAGCCCGACGATCTGGGCTGCCGGATAGCTCTTCTGCAAGGTGGCGAGGTCTGCCCCGCCGCCGCAGCCGGCATCGAGCACGCGCTGCGGCACGATTTTTACGATGCTCAGCCGCTCATGCATGCGTTCCGCGATCTCGCGGCGCAGGAAGTCGGCCGCGGCCACGCGATCCGGTTCCGCAAACAGCGCACGCACGCGCTGCCCGTCAATCGGTGCGCTCATTTTCGATGGGGACGAGGGAGAAGCCATATTCCTGTTGCGTTCAAATGAGATAATGGCGGGAGTGTACATGTTTGTAGGGATGCGAGCCGATGCCGGGGCACCTGGAACGATGGACGATGCGCTGGCCGCCCGCGCTGACACGCAGACTGGTGAATGCGCTGCTGCCCTGCTCCTGCGCGCTGTGCGGCGAACTGGCGGCGCATGTCGTCTGCGTCCACTGCCGGGAGCGCTACGCCGCCCCAGGCGGCTTGCGCTGCGCCTGCTGCGCCAATCCGCTCGGGCCTGCAGCAACTGCCGGGCAGCGTTGCGGCGGCTGCCTTGCCGAGCCGCCCGCATTCGACGCCACCGTTGCCGCCGTCGACTACGGGGCGCCGCTCGACGCGCTGGTGCGTGGCCTGAAATTCGGCGCCCAACTGCCGCTGGCGCCCTGGTTCGGCCAATTGCTGCGCGATGCCGTACTGATGCAACCCGGCATGACGCTGCCGGAGGTGCTGTGCCCGGTGCCACTGGGACCGCGCAGGTTGCGCGAGCGCGGCTTCAACCAGGCGCTCGAGATCGCCCGGCCGCTGGCGAAGGCGCTCGCCATCGAACTGCAGCCGCGCCTGGCGGCGCGCGTCGTTGAAACGGTAGCGCAGTCGGGCGTAGCGCCCCGTGAACGCGCCGGCAATATCCGCGGCGCGTTCGCGGTGCCGCCCGCCATGGCGCACCTGGTGCATGGCCGCCATGTCGGCATCGTCGACGACGTCATGACCAGCGGGCATACACTGAACGCGCTGGCGGCCGCACTGAAGGCGGCCGGCGCGGCGCGCGTCTCGAACCTGGTGTTCGCCCGGACGCCGCCGTCTTGACGACGTCTTGACGCGCCGTCCTGACGCCATATTCATTATTGAGGAGAGTTACTTGTTTCACGTCGTCCTGGTCGAACCCGAAATCCCGCCCAACACGGGCAACGTCATCCGCCTGTGCGCCAACACCGGCGTGCAACTGCACCTGATCGAGCCGCTCGGCTTCCCCCTCGACGACGCGAAAATGCGCCGCGCGGGGCTGGACTACCACGATTACGCGACCATGAAAGTGCACAAGGACTGGGACGCGTACCTGGCTGACGCCAGGCCCGACCCGTCGCGCATGTTCGCGCTGACGACCCACGGCTCGGCGCCATTCGCGCAGGCGGCGTTCCAGCCGGGCGACGTCTTCGTGTTCGGCCCCGAGTCGCGCGGCCTGGCCCCAAGCCTGCGTGAAAGCTTCCCGCCCGCCCAGCGCATCCGCCTGCCGATGATGCCGGACAACCGCAGCCTGAACCTGTCGAACACGGTGGCGGTGGTGGTGTACGAGGCCTGGCGCCAGAACGGCTACGCCGGCGGCGCCTGATCAATAAAAACCCCGGAAGCCGCACGGGCCTCCGGGGTTCGGTCACTGAAGCTCAACGATCAATAGAAGATGATGTTGGCATTGGTGACGTTGCCGGCGCTGGCGTTGACGTCGCTCGTCGCGGTCGCGATGGGCACCCCGGTCGAGTTGGTACCGAAGGTGGTGACCCTGCTGTAGCCGGTTGCCACCGCTTCGACCCGGTAGCGGCCCGCAGCCGGCGTGGTGGCGGCGTTGGCGAAGGTCAGCGGCAATGCCGGCTTGTACAGCGCGTAGCGCAGCGACGAGCGCGGCAGGTCGGTCAGCGTGTAGTTGCCGCTTGCCTGGTCGACCGGTTGGAAGCGGTAGGTGACGACCGTCACGGGAATGCCCGTGGCCGCGTTGGCATTGATCGACTGCGAGGCCGCCACGTAGGTGCCGGTGTCCGGCGCCTGCTTGCCGGCCGCATAGCCGATATTGCCCGAAATCGTGCTGGTGACGCTGGTCGTCGGCGCGATTGGCGCGGCGACCGTGGACACCGCGACCGTGGTGCCCGCAGTGACCGGCACCTGCCCAACCACGGTCGTCGTACGCCCCTTGGCGGTGACGACGACGTCATAGTTGCCGGCCGCCAGGCGCGGCAGCATGAATTCGCCAGTGGTCGGATTCGGCACGGTGGTGGTATGGCTGATGCCGCCCTGCTGCGCGGTGATGACCACGTCGCTGGCCAGCACCGCCTTGTCGATGTAGCCGGTGATGCCGTTCAGTGCGCTAGGAACGACACGTGGGCTTGGCCGCAGCAAATAGGCCGTCCCGCGCGGCTGGACCGCAGTGCAGGCGTCGAAGTCGAACACGACATTGGCCTTCTGGCCCGATTCGATCTTCAGGTCGATCGGCATCTTGAGGCCCTCGCTCGACAGGCTGGCCGGGGTTTCCAGAATCAGAGGCGCGGCGCTCGCGGCGGCGCCCCTGAGCTTGATGGTGTTCGGATTCTGGTTGGCGGCGACCGGGGTCTCGATTACCAGGCGCATCTGCGTATAGATGCCAGGCGGCAGCGCGAGGTCGCCGAAGTTGATGGTGGCGCCGCTCAACACGCTTTGTGCGTTGAGCAGGTTGACCTTCCTCGCCGGCGAGAAGGTCAGCTCGGTCCAGCCGCTCGAGGCAGCCGTTGCCTGGAAGTCCTGGTGGAAGCGGATGCGGGCGATGCTGACATTGACTTCGTCCAGTCCGCAGGATGGCGCATCGGTCATGGCGGCGACGTTGATCGTCCCTGCGGTCGCAAGCGGGACTTCGATCGGCGCATCGTCGCTGCCACCGCCGCAGGCGGCCAGCGCGGCTGCGGCAATCGCAGTCATGGCGACGGTACGGGAATAACGGAAGAATTGTGGTTTCATGAGTGTCTCGTCTGTTTTAGCTGTTGTAGTGCCGCCGGGGCCGCGCGCTCACGCCGGCCCCGGCGGCAATCCTCTTACTGCCCGCCGAACTTGAAGTTCACGCCTGCCATGTAGGTGGCGCCGGCGAACGTGTCGTTGTACACGTTGGGCGTACCGTCGGCGAATTGCGAGTAGCCGCCGGTGTCGCTGCCGGTATGGATCTTGCCCAAGTTGCGTGCCTCGGCGAACAGCTCGACGCCGTTCTTGAACTTGTAGGCGATCTTCGCATCGACGTAACGCGTGTCCAGGCGGAACACCGGTGTGCCCGGGAAGTAGGGCGGGAAGCGCACGGTGGTCATGCCAACGGCCGGATAGTTGTTGATCGATGAACCGTTGCAGCCGGACGTGCACGAGAAGGTGCTTGCCTTGATCTGCAGGCCGACGCGCATCGACAATGCGCCATCGTCATACCAGACCGACGCATTCCACGAGTGGCGGGGTTCGCCAGCCACCGGCAGGATATCGCCGGTGATCAGGTCACGCATCGCCGCGCCTTCCAGGGACGACTTGTTGCGGGTGTAGTTCGCATCAAGGCCGGTATAGCGCAGGTACCACGGCAGCGCGGTGAAGCCCAGCTTGGTCGACACCTCGAAGCCCTTGCGGGTGAACGGCAACTGGTTGGTCCAGCGGCGCATCGCGAACGGAAGATCGGCCAGCGAGGTGCCGGTCTGCGGGTCGATGGCGTTGGAACCGGCAAACGGATACACCTCGTCGAGCGTTTCGATCAGGTTCGGGAAACCGATGATGCCCTTCTGCTCGTAGATCGAGCCGGACACCATGATGTCCTTGTTGGCATACCATTCCAGCGACAGGTTGCGGTTGTAGTTGGTCAGCGGCTTGAGCTCCGGGTTACCCATGATGTCGGTGCAGCGCGTCAAGGCATCGCCTTCGGTGCCGTCTTCGTCGGCCTCGACAGTGCCACGGCCGTCGTATTCGCAGGTGCCGTTCGGAATCAGGCGGCCGCCAGGCGGACGACCGATGGTCTTGCCCCAGTTGTAGCGCAGCACCAGTTTGTCCGGAATGATCCAGGTGTTGAAGTTCAGCGATGGCAGATAGTCAGTCGTGGTCGCATTGATCGCGGTTTCCCTGCGATAGATACGGGTCGAGATGCCCGCCGCGTTATTCCGATCCAATGGATTGTAGGAAGCGGTCGGCACGATCGAGCGGAAGGTCAATTGACCGCTGCCCACCACCTTGGTCTTTACGGCACGCACGCCGAGGTTACCGTCGAACGACACGCCGAATGGGAACGCGCGCTGGGTGAACGGCAAGCGGTCGACTTCGAAATTGGTCATCACGTAGCCGGCGTCGACCTGCTCCATGATCGAGTTCTTCGGCTGGTCGTAGACCTTGCCGTCACTGCCCACGCAGGACTTGATGCAGTCGAGGTTGTAGTTCTGTACGCCGAGGATCGAGTACGCCTTGTCGATGTCGAATTCGGTCCAGCCATTGATCAGGCCTGCCGGACGATCCGGGTCGCCTTCGTAGAACTGCGCCGTCGGCTGCTTCGTGTAAGACTGCTGGAAGAAGTCGCGGTACTGTTCCGGGGTGAGCACGATCGTGCCCTGGCGCGAGTTGCTCGGGTTCGTGCTTGGGGTGTAGCCGTACTGGCACGGACGGCCACCCGGAGCCAGTGAACCCGGCGTGTCCTGGCAGACCTGGAAGTTCGAGCGCAGGTTGTTGGTCGACAGGTAGATGCCAGGGGTATAACCGGCGGTGCCGAATGTGCCGACCGGGTCCTGGATCGTCGGGCCGCCAGTGTTCCAGGCATCGTAGCCGCTCTTGCGCCGGTTATAGCCAACCTTGATCGACGGAACGAATGGAATGTACTCGTCCGTGGCGATGATCAGGTCGAGCTTGGCGGTCTTTTCGTAGGACTCGTTGATGCGCGGATTCTGGAACAACAAGTTCGTCGAGTTGCCCGTGAGCGGCAACTGGGCCCCGGTATAGGCAGGGCTGGCCGGCGCGGTGGCGCTGGCGGCGGAAGCTGCCACGCCGGCCGACTGGGCCAGGCTCAGCCAGTTGTTCGGGTTGCTCAGGTCTACCGAGTTGTCTGGCGTGTAGTTCCAGATACCGTTCGGCAGCACCTTTGCCGTCGTCGGGCCAAGGTAGGCACTCTGGCTCAGGCGCTTTTCGTAGCGGTAGAAATCCGACTTCGAATCGCCCAGCATGAACTCGGCGCGCAGGATGCCCTTCTTGAACGTGCCGCCGGCCTGGGTATAGCTGGATTTGGTGCCGGTGGTGATCGTCGTGTTATCGACGCCAAACAGGCCGTCTGAAATCTGGAAGCTGGTGAGGTGATGGTTCGCATCCACCACAACCGAGCCCGGATTAATATTCGACACGGCGCCATTCAGTCCAGGGGTCGTGATGACGCTGCCCGACGTACTGCCACTGCGGTAAGTCAGCTCGTTGGGATAGAGGAAGTAGCCGGATGCCGGGTTGGCGGTGCGGACGCCGCCCGTGCCGTTAGGCTGCACTGCCGTCGTGTCGATCGAAGGTCCGCCGTTGAAACCGTTCGGCCCGCGCACAAATGCGTTGTTCGCCGCAGACACGCCAGGGCTGCCGTAATTCATGTTGGTGCTGTACGAGACGACGTCGCCCTTGCTGCGGCTGTGCTTGGCATAGACGGTCAGGTTGTCGTTGACCTTGAAGTCCAGGCGGATATCGCCGCTGACGCGGTCATCGTTCCAGCGGTTGACGAAATAACGGGTGTTGTTCGGTACCCAGTCGTTCCATTGGCCCAGGCAGCTCTGCAGCGCTTGCAGCGTGATGTTCTGGGCATTGGTGCGGCCGTTATTGCCGGTGCCAATCAAGGCAGCCGTCGCTGCAGGAAGGATAGGGAATTTCTGATAGCACTCGGCCTTGGTCTTGGCGGCAGCCGACCCTTCGAGCACGTCCTTCGGGGTCATGCTGACCCAGCTGCCCAGTGCCGTATTACTGTACGGCGAGGTGTAGAACGGCGTGGTGGATGCCGCGTCGTTCAGGTTGAGGGTATCGGGCCGCAAGGCGACGGTTTTTTCCGGCGAATTGTCGAAGTCCATCGGCCGGGTCTGGCCAACCTGACTATTGGTGCCGCCCTGGTCGATCTTGTGGGCTTCCTGGTTGACGCTGCTCTTCGAGACGTTCACGAGCACGCCCAGGCGGCCATCCATGAACTTCTTGACGCCGACCAGGTTCAGGTTCGGGTTGACCTTCTTGTTGAGCGAATTCTGCTGGCCTGCCACGCGCACCGACAGATAGTCCTTCTTGAAGTCGAGACCGCTACGGGTCGTGATCTTCACGCCACCGCCGAGCGAACCTTCGGTCATGTCGGCGGTCGATCCCTTGATCACGTCCACGCTCTTGATCAGGTCCGAGGAAAGCTGGCGCATTTCGACCGAGCGGCCGCCCGAGGTGTCGGCGCCTGCGGTGATACCGCCCAGCATGTCGGCGCCGCCGGCCTGCTGCACGCCCTGGCCGTCGAGTTCGACGCGGGTCAGTTCCGGTCCATTGCCGCGGATCGACACGCTGATGCCCTCGCCGAAATCGCCGCGGTCGACGGCCACGCCGGCGACGCGCGAAATCGCGTCGGCCACGTTACGGTCGGGGAAGGCGCCCACGTCTTCGGCAACGATCGAATCCTGCGCGGTATCTGCGCGTTTCTTGCGCGCGATGGCGCTGCGCTGCGATTCGCGCGCGCCGATCACCAGTACCTGCTGCACACCCTCAGCGGCGGCCTCGGAGCCTGCCGCCGCGGTTGCGGTCCCGGCAGTTGATGTCGCCGCAGGCGCGGTTTGTTGTGCAGCCGCCGGGCCACTGGCCACCAGCGTGGCCAGGGCCATCGCGACAGCCTGGGTCAGGCGTTTTATCGGAAATACATCATTGGAATACGGCGTCATCTCCACTCCTCGTCGGTATCGTTATGGTGCGCCTGGCTTGTTAAGGGCTCGCCAGCGTCTTTGAAACTTGTTGCCGGCAATCGCATGCATGCACAACAACAATTCATCGACGACGATTGTATTTCCTGTAATGAAGATATTTACGGCGGGCTATCGTGATTGGCGGAAACGGTCAGCATCTTGACCGTTTCCCCTGCCAGATTGACGAAGATGAGACAGTTGCCGATATGCCGGATCGATCGGACTCGGCCGGACAGGCATATGGCGGGGAAGCAGATGAAATCGTGGGCCTGGTTATTTCGCCCACTGCAGCGCCGGAATATAGGCAGGGCTCTCGGAGATCCCGTTATGCCCCGCACCATCGATGATGTTGATGGTCGCGACCCCGCTTGCGAAGCGCGAGAACAATTGCGTGCTGCTCCGGACCGGGATGATCTCATCCTGCCCGGCCACGATCAGCAGGGTCGGCGCCGTGACCCGTGGCGCATGGCGCCAGGATTCGTACTTATCCTGCAGCAGCCAGCGCACCGGAAAGAACGGGAACTGCCGGGCAGCAAGCGCGCCCAGGCTGTCAAACGGTGTCACCAGCACCAGCCGGCTGACCGGGCGCAGCGCCGCCACCTGCACGGCGACGCCGGTGCCCAGGCTGCGACCGATGACCACGATGTCGCTGTGGCCGCCGCGCACCTGGTCGAACAGCGCCAGCGCATCGGAGACGAGCGCTTTCTCGGTCGGCTTGCCCGAGCTGCCGGCGTAGCCGCGGTAATGCATCAGGTAGAGGGCGTGATCGGGAAACGCGCTGTCCAGCAAGGGCAGACTGGCCGACACGTCTTCGGCGTTCCCGCCCAAATAAATGACTGCCTTGTTTCCCTGCCGCGGCCGCTCCGACACCTTCACTTGCGCGCCCGGCACGGCCAGCGTCGACGTGCGTGGCGCGAGCACGGAGGGAGTTTGCGGTGGGAAGTAGATGAACGAGCGCTGGGCAGCAAACAGCAGGAGGCAGGCGGCCGCATAGCCGGCGATGACGATCAACAGGATCATACCGAGGCTCCTTTGCATGACGCTCCTGATCCTTCAGCCGCCACCAGTCAGCGGCACTAACGCGCTCCCTCTCAGGTAGCGCGCACCTTCGTCAGCAGCTTGGTCGTCGACCGGTCATGCTCAAAATCGATGGCCACTGCCTGCCCGCCATAGGCGAGCACTGCCTGCCCTTCGGGAATCGCATCCATCCGGTAGTCGCCGCCCTTGGCATAGATGTCCGGCCGGGCTTCGAGCACCGTTTCCAGCGCCGTGTCCTCGTCGAATTCCACCACCAGGCTCACCGACTCCAGCGCCGCCAGCACCGCCATGCGGTCGTGCAAGGTATTCAGGGGCCGGTCGTCGCCCTTCCCCAGCCGCTTCACCGAGGCATCGGTGTTCGCGGCCACCACCAGCGAGGCGCCCAGTTCGCGCGCCTGTGCGAGATAGGTGACGTGCCCCCGGTGCAGGATGTCGAAGACGCCGTTGGTCAGCACGACCGGTTTCGGGAGGGCGGCGACGCGCGCCTTGAGCTCGGCGCGCGAGCAGATCTTGTTTTCAAAATTCGGCATAAGGTTTGGCTTGAACTGAGTCACGTAGGTGTTGCGGGATCTTCCGGTTGTTCTTCGAGCATCATCGACAGCGACGAGGTCGCGCCCGCGCTGCCGTCCTCCAGCTCGCGGCGCTCGCCCGACAGCTTGATCTGCAGGCGCAGGCCATTGGCCGAGTCGGCATTGCGGATCGCCTCGTCGTAGCTGATGTAGCCCTTGTTGTACAGCTCGTACAAGGCCTGGTCGAAGGTGCACATGCCCAGTTCGCGCGACTTGTGCATGATCTCCTTGATGCTGTGGAAGTTCCCTTTCAGGATCATCTCGCCGATGGTCGGCGTGTTCAGCAATATTTCGATAGCGGCTTTCCGGCCCTTGCCGTCTTCGGTGCGGACCAGGCGCTGCGAGACGATCGCGCGCAAATTTGCCGACAAGTCCATCAGCAGCTGGTTGCGCCGCTCTTCCGGGAAGAAGTTGATGATCCGGTCCATCGTCTGGTTGGCATTGTTCGCGTGCAGCGTGCCCAGGCACAGGTGGCCGGTTTCGGCGAACGCGATTGCATGCTCCATCGTTTCGGTGTCGCGGATCTCGCCGATCAGGATCACGTCCGGCGCCTGGCGCAGGGTGTTCTTCAGCGCGTTGTGCCAGGAATGGGTGTCGACGCCCACTTCGCGGTGCGTCACTAGGCAGTTCTTGTTCTTGTGGACGTATTCGACCGGGTCTTCGACCGTGATGATGTGGCCGGCCGAGTTGCTGTTGCGGTAGTCGATCATGGCGGCCAGCGTGGTCGACTTGCCGGAACCGGTGCCGCCAACCACCAGCACCAGGCCGCGCTTGGTCATCACCACGTCCTTCAGTACTTCCGGCAGCTCGAGCTTCTCGAAATTCGGGATTTCCGACGCAATCGTCCGCACCACCATGCTCACGCTTTGCTGCTGCACGAAGACGTTGACACGGAAGCGGCAGACGTTCGGCAGCGAGATGGCGAAATTGCACTCCATTTCAGCCTCGAACTCGGCCCGCTGGCGGTCGTTCATCAGCGACAGGGCGAGCGCGCGCGTGACTTCGCCGGTCAGCCGTTGCTGGCTCATCGGTTTCATCGCGCCCTGGTGCTTCATGCTCGGCGGAAAGTCCGCGGAAATGAAAAGGTCGGAACCGCCCTGCTGGTGCATGACGGTGAGCAGCTTCTGGATATAGGCCAGGGCCTCGGCCGGGCCGAAGGAAGTGGACATGGTTGCCTTTCAGGACGATGCGGACGGTATCATGGACGATGTGATATGCGATATCCAAGCGATATCCGCCGCCCGGCAATTATATCGACTGGATTCCCGGTAAAATACACTTTCTCGGCAGTGCAGGCCGGGAGCGTGGCAGATTTATCATTGCACCCCTGCAATTCGACTGGCCATACGCCTATGACACTCACCGAGCTGAAATACATCGTCGCCGTCGCGCGCGCCAAACACTTTGGCCACGCCGCCGAATCGTGTTTTGTTGCGCAGCCCACCCTGTCGGTCGCCATCAAGAAGCTCGAAGACGAGCTCGGTGTCACGCTGTTCGAGCGCGGCGGATCGGAGGTGTCGGTCACGCCGATCGGCGCGCAGATCGTGGCGCAGGCCGAGCGCGTGCTGGAACAGACCGCCGCGATCAAGGAACTGGCCAAGCAGAACAAGGACCCGCTGGCCGGGCCCCTGCGCCTGGGCGTGATCTACACCATCGGGCCTTATCTCCTGCCGCCGCTGGTGAAGAACCTGATCGACAACGTGCCGCAGATGCCGCTCGTGTTGCAGGAAAATTTCACGGTCAAGCTGCTGGAACTGCTGCGCCAGGGCGAACTCGATGCCGCCATCATGGCCTTGCCGCTCCCGGACCACGGCATGCTGATGCAGACCCTGTACGACGAGCCTTTCGTCGTGGCGGTGCCGAAGGCCCATCCCTGGGCCAAACGCCGCGACATTCCCGCCGACGACCTGAAGGCGGAAACCATGCTGCTGCTCGGCAGCGGCCACTGCTTCCGCGACCAGGTGCTGGAGGTATGTCCGGAAATGGCGCGTTTCGCCTCGCCCGGCCACGGCATGCAGCGCACCTTCGAGGGCTCGTCGCTGGAAACGATCCGGCACATGGTCGCCAGCGGCATCGGCGTCACGGTCCTGCCGCGCGCCTCGGTGCGCGACATGGAAGACCCGAACGGAATGCTCGCCTTCGTGCCCTTCTCGACCCCGGCCCCATCGCGGCGCGTCGTGATCGTGTGGCGCAAGAGCTTTACCCGGCGCGCGGCCATCGAGGCGGTGTGCAATGCGGTGGCCCAGTGCGCATTGCCGGGGGTGGATATGCTGGCCTTGGACAAGGCAGCGTAGGCATTATGTAGGGTCGGCACCGCGTGGGCACGGAGTGCCCATCCTACGAACGGCAACAAACCCGGTAAAATCGCTGTCTTGTACACAATATTCTTGCGCGACAAGAAGCGAATCCATGAACAAGCTGGCGCTCTACTTCCGGCTGGTCCGCGCTGACAAGCCGATCGGTATCCTTCTCCTGCTGTGGCCGACCCTGTGGGCGCTGTGGATGGCCTCTGGCGGCCGGCCCGACCCGGCCGTCGTCTTCATCTTCGTCCTCGGCACCGCGCTGATGCGCTCGGCCGGCTGCGCCATCAACGACTACGCCGACCGTGACTTCGACCGCCACGTCAAGCGCACGGTGGACCGCCCGCTGACGAGCGGGCGCATCAAGGGCTGGGAAGCGCTGATGGTCGCCGCCGTGCTGGCGATCGTCGCCTTCCTCCTGATCCTGCCGCTCAACACGCTGACCAAGCAGCTTTCCGTGCTGGCCGTGATCGTCGCCGGCACCTACCCCTACTTCAAGCGCTTCTTCGCGATTCCCCAGGCCTATCTCGGCATTGCCTTCGGCTTCGGCATCCCGATGGCGTTTGCCGCCATCCAGAACGCGGTGCCCGCGATCGCCTGGTGGCTGCTGGTGGCGAACGTGTTCTGGGCCATGGCCTACGACACCGAATACGCGATGGTCGACCGCGACGACGACCTCAAGATCGGCATCCGCACCTCGGCCATCACCTTCGGCCGCTTCGATGTCGCCGCCGTGATGCTGTGCTACGGGATTGCGCTGGCGATCGACCTGGTCTGCGGCTGGCTGATCGGCCTGCGCTGGTGGTTCGTGGGCGGCGTGGTGGTGGCCGCCGGGATGGCGCTTTATCACTACACCCTCATTCGCGACCGGGACCGCATGCGGTGTTTTGCCGCGTTTCGTCACAACAATTGGTTAGGTGCGGCACTATTTCTTGGTGTCGCGTTAGACTATGCGCTAGGATAATATTGTCCGAATTGCATGTCCCGTCGCCGTCCACAAGATGGCGGCCCATTTTCATAGAAAGAGGTCCCCCATGATGGAAAAAATCCCGACCCAGACCGGCTCCCGCGATCAACTGCTGGCTGACCTGAAAACCGTGCTCCAGGACGCCGAAGCCTGGCTGCGCCACGGCGGTTCGCTGACCGGCGAGCAGCTCGAGGTGGCCAAGGCCAAGTTCGAGAATGCCATCACGACCGCCAAGGAAGGCCTGGCCAACCTGGAAGTCGTGGAAAAATCCAAGGCTGCCGCCAAGGCAACCGACGTATACGTCAAGGAAAACCCGTGGAAAGCGGTCGGTATCGGCGCCGCTGTCGGCGTCGTGCTGGGCTTGCTGATCAACACCCGTCGTTGATGGCCCGCTGCCGGGCCATGCGGGCTGGAGGCTGCTGCCGCCGGCCTGCCGAGCGCCCGGCCGCTTCGCTTTTAATCCCCTGCTAATCCGCTGCTCATCCGCCCCTAATCCGCCCCCAGCTCGTCACCCAGCTCGCGCCCACGCGCCGCCGCTGCCTTCATCGCGTCGACGATCGCCGCCTTCACGCCCGCCCCTTCCATGCTGCTGATCGCCGCATGCGTCGTGCCGCCTTTGGACGTTACGCGCTGGCGCAGGGTTTCCAGTGATTCATCCGACTGCGCCGCCAGCTGGGTCGCCCCGGCGAAGGTCGCCAGTGCCAGCTGCTTGCCCTGCTCCGCGTTCAAGCCCATCTCGGTTGCCGCCGCCTGCATCGCTTCCAGGAAGTAGAACACATAGGCCGGGCCGCTGCCCGATACTGCCGTCACCGGGTCGATCAGCGCCTCGTCATCGAGCCACACGGTCTGGCCGACCGCGCGCAGCACGCTGTCAGCGGCGGCGCGCTGGCCCTCGGTTACGCCAGGCATCGCCACCATGCCCGTGATGCCCTGCTTGATCAGCGCCGGGGTATTCGGCATCGCGCGCACGATGGCGCCATAGCCGTTTATCCAGCGCGACAGGTCCGCGCTGCGAATGCCCGCCGCGATCGACAGCACTAGCTGCGAACCCAGGTGGGGCGCCAGCCTGGACGCGACCTCGCGCATCTGCTGCGGTTTCACGGCCAGCACGATGACGTCAACGCTGGCCAGTTCGGCGTCGATCCCTGATGCGGTGGACACGCCGTAGTCGGCGGCCAGACGCGCCAGCGCGTCCGGATTCGGGTCCACCACGTGGAACTGATGTGCGGCCTGCGTGGCCAGCCCGGCGATCAAGGCGGTGGCCATGTTGCCGCCGCCGATAAAAGCAATCTTCATTAAATAGTCCTAATCGTAGTTGCGGTTGCCGAAGATGGCGCTGCCGACGCGCACGATGGTCGCGCCCTCGGCGATGGCCGCTTCCATGTCGCCCGACATGCCCATCGACAGCGTGTCGATGGGCAAACCGTCGTCGCGCAAGTCCTCGGCCATCTGGCGCAGCTTCGCGAACGCGGCGCGCTGCAGGGCCGGATCGGTCTGCGGTTCGGGAATGGCCATCAGCCCGCGCAGGCGCAGGTTCGGCAACTGGGCCACCTGGCGCGCGAGCTCGCGCAATTCATCCGGCCGGGCGCCGCTCTTGGTGGCCTCGCCGCTGACGTTTACCTGCAGGCAGATGTTGAGCGGGCCCATCTCCGGCGGACGCTGTTCGGACAGGCGCTGGGCGATCTTCAGCCGTTCGACCGTGTGCACCCAGGCGAAGCTGGTCGCGATCGGCCGCGTCTTGTTGCTCTGGATCGGCCCGATGAAATGCCATTCGACCGGAGTACTCGGTTGCGCAAGAGCAACGTCAGCAATCTTTTCAACCCCTTCCTGCAGATAGTTTTCGCCGAAGGCGCGCTGGCCGACGGCCATGGCTTCGAGCACGGCTTCCGCCGGGAAGGTCTTCGATACGGCAAGCAATTGAATGGTCGAGCGCGGCCTCGCGGAGGCCGCTGCCGCAGCGGTGATTGTCGCTTCGACAGCTTGCAAGTTAGCAGCGATTGTGGACATAATGTTTTTTGTGGGAAATATTCAGGACGATGCCAGCGCGCACGCCGGAGAGCTACCCATCATGGCACAGGGATTATAAATGGACATCTCAGAACTACTCGCCTTCTCGGTCAAGAACAAAGCCTCCGACCTGCACCTCTCGGCCGGCCTGCCGCCGATGATCCGCGTGCATGGCGACGTACGCCGCATTAACCTGCCGCCGCTCGAGCACAAGGACGTGCACGCCATGATCTATGACATCATGAACGACGGCCAGCGCAAGCAGTACGAAGAAGTGCTCGAATGCGACTTTTCGTTTGCGATTCCGGGCCTGGCGCGCTTTCGCGTCAACGCCTTCAACCAGGAGCGCGGCGCGGCCGCCGTGCTGCGTACCATTCCGTCGAAGATCCTGACGCTGGAAGAACTCAACGCGCCGAAAATCTTCGGTGAGCTGGCCCTGAAACCGCGCGGCCTGGTGCTGGTGACCGGCCCGACCGGCTCCGGCAAATCGACCACGCTGGCGGCGATGGTCAACCACCTGAACGAGAGCGAATACGGGCACATCCTGACGATCGAGGACCCGATCGAATTCGTGCACGAGTCGAAAAAATGCCTGATCAACCAGCGCGAAGTCGGCCCGCATACCCTCTCCTTCAGTAACTCGCTGCGGTCGGCGCTGCGCGAAGACCCGGATGCGATCCTGGTGGGCGAACTGCGCGACCTCGAGACCATCCGCCTCGCCTTGTCCGCCGCCGAAACCGGCCACCTCGTGTTCGGCACCCTGCATACCTCGTCGGCCGCGAAGACCATCGACCGTATCGTCGACGTGTTCCCGGCTGAAGAGAAGGAGATGGTGCGGGCGATGCTGTCCGAATCGCTGCAGGCAGTCATCTCCCAGACCCTGCTGAAAACCAAGGATGGTTCGGGCCGCGTGGCGGCGCACGAAATCATGATCGGCACGCCGGCGATCCGCAACCTGATCCGTGAAGCGAAGATCGCCCAGATGTACTCGAGCATCCAGACCGGCAGCAACGTCGGCATGCAGACGCTCGACCAGAACCTGACAGACCTCGTGCGGCGCAACGTGATTTCCAGCGCCGCTGCTCGCTCCGCTGCCAAGATCCCCGAAAACTTCCCCGGTTAAGGACAGCAATGGAACGCGACCAGGCATCCAAGTTCATGTTCGACCTGCTGCGCCTGATGCTCAGCAAGGGCGGCTCGGACCTCTTCATTACCGCCGGCTTCCCGCCGGCGATCAAGATCGACGGCAAGATGACGCCGGTCTCGAACCAGCCGCTCACCGCCGCCCACACGGCGGACCTGGCGCGTTCGATCATGAACGACAAGCAGACCGCCGGCTTCGAATTGACCCGCGAAGCGAACTTCGCGATCAGCCCGGGCGACCTGGGGCGCTTCCGCGTCTCGGCTTTTGTCCAGATGAGCAGCGTCGGCATGGTGCTGCGCACGATCACGACCAAAATCCCGAGGTTCGAAGACCTCGACCTGCCGCATGTGCTGAAAGACGTGGTCATGTCCAAGCGCGGGCTGCTGATCATGGTCGGCGCCACCGGTTCCGGCAAATCGACGACGCTCGCGGCGATGGTCGGCTACCGCAACGAGAACAGCTACGGCCACATCATCACCATCGAGGACCCGGTCGAATTCGTCCACCCGCACAAGAACTGCGTGATCACGCAGCGCGAAGTGGGCGTCGACACCGACAGCTTCGAAGCGGCCCTGAAGAACTCCCTGCGCCAGGCGCCGGACGTGATCCAGATCGGCGAGATCCGCGACCGCGAGACGATGGAACACGCGATCGCCTTTGCCGAGACCGGCCACCTGTGCCTGGCCACCCTGCACGCCAACAGCGCCAACCAGGCGCTGGACCGCATCATCAACTTCTTCCCCGAAGAGCGCCGCCAGCAGTTGCTGATGGACCTGTCCTTAAATTTGCGCGGGCTCGTATCGCAGCGCCTGATCCCGAAGAAGGAAGACAAGGGCCGCGTGGTTGCGATGGAAATCATGCTCAACTCGCCGCTGATCTCGGACCTCGTCTTCAAGGGCGAAGTCCACGAGATCAAGGAGATCATGAAGAAGTCGCGCGAACTGGGCATGCAGACCTTCGACCAGGCCCTGTTCGACCTGTACGAGGCGGACAAGATCAGCTATGAAGACGCGCTGCGCAATGCGGACTCGGTAAACGACCTGCGCCTGAACATCAAGTTGAACAGCAAGAACGCGAAGGACCGCGATTTCTCGGCAGGGACCGAGCACCTCGGACTCGTTTAATCGTATCAACCGGATGATGCTCGCAGTCGCGGTATCATCCGGACATGAACGTTTTCGACTTCCACGCCAACGCACTCGACGGTGCACCGCTCGACCTGTCGCGCTACCGCGGCAAGGTGCTCCTCATCGTCAACACGGCCAGCGAGTGCGCCTTCACGCCGCAGTTCGCCGGCCTCGAAGCCCTGTACCGCCAGTTCCATGCGCGCGGCCTGGAAGTGCTGGGCTTCCCCTGCAACCAGTTCCGCGGCCAGGAACCGCTCGACGAAGCGGGCATTGGCGCGTTCTGCGAGCGCAACTACGGCGTCAGCTTCCCGATGTTCGCGAAGATCGACGTCAACGGCGCCGATGCCCATCCCTTGTACCGGCACCTGAAGTCCGAGGCGCGCGGCTTGATGGGCACCCAATCCATCAAATGGAATTTCACCAAGTTCCTGGTGGCGCCCGATGGCAGCGTGGTCAAACGCTACGCGCCGAAGACGACACCGGAGCAGATCGCCGGCGATATTGAAGCGCTGCTCGGCCGATAGTTCCCTTCAGCGCCGCTCGAACCACGTTATGAAAGCATCGAATTCCTTCTGTGCTTCCGTAACTGGCCTGCCCTCCGGTGCCAGGTTGTGGCCCGCCCCTGGCACGCGGCGGAAGGTGACATCCCTGCCCTGGGCACGGAGCTGAGCGTACATTGCTTCCGTTGACAGGATGGGCACGCTGTTATCCTGCATCCCGCTGGCGAGGTAGACCCGCGCCTTCGAGTGCGTCAGGTTCTCAGCCGTGGATTGCGCGAAAAAACTGCTCCAGCGCAGATAAGGGTGCCCCCAGGCGAACTTCCCCGTGCTCTTCGGATCAGCGCTGATGGCGTTGAAGATGGCGTCGAGCTCCTGCAGGCGCTGCAGCTTCACCTCATCGCTATCGCTCGAGCGGTAGATATTGGCGGCGAAGTCGTACAGCTGCGTCGGCCCATTGGCGCCAAGCAGAACGACGTCTGTCACCTCGGGAAACGCGCGCGCCAGGCCGGCGGCCATCGGCGCGCCCTCGGAAGAGCCCACCACCAGCACGCGCGCCGGATTCACCTCAGGCCGGCGCAAGGCGTGACGCAGGGCCTGCTTCAGTGTGGCCAGCCAAGCGTCATACGAAAAGTGTTGGTTGAATGCGCCGGCGCATCCGATGGCCGAGCCCCGCTCGCCCTTTTGCGATTCGTCCGACTGGTAAGGCTTGTCCACCGCCAACACCGCGTAACGCCCTCCCTGCGCCAATGGTATCCAGGAATAGAGGGTCGAGTAGCGGTTGGGTGTGCCCAATCCGACAAAAGGCGGGGTGCAGCCCGAGCCCTGGATGTACAGCACCAGCGGCGACTTCTTTGCGGGCCGGGACAGGTAGTACCGCACCGGCGCGCCGCCTTCTCCGGGCAGGGTCACGCGCATTATCGCCAGCGTATCGACGAGGCTGAAGACCTCTTCCTGTACAGCGGGAACAGCCAGGGCCGCGCCGCAGGAGCTACCCGCCAGCAGCAGGCCGGACAGGAGGATGGTCGAGAGTCGTGGCATGAACCGGGGCATGGCTTTCCTGGGCTAGGGTAAAGCCTGCGATAGTGCCATGGAAGCGGGGCCGGAAAGCTCTCCAATACTCACGGCCCTTTCCCTACCCTCTATCCCTGCCCGTTATTGCTGCTGCGTAAAGCGGATCGCCTGCCCGCCGCCCGGCGCCAGGCGCAGCTGCAAGGCATCCTTCGCCGTCACGCTGCGCTTCTCGACGACGAGGTCGAAGCGGCGCTCGCTGCGGTAGTCGGCCCCGTCGCCGTCGCGGTAAATCTCGGCGACATAGGTCTTGCCCGCGTCGAGGAAGGACAGGGGCAGCGCCAGCGTGCGCGCCTGGGCGTCGGTCACGGCGCCGACGTACCAGTCGCTCGAGTTGCGGTCGCGGCGCGCGATAGTGGCGTACTCGCCCACGGCGCCGTCCATCACGCGCGTGTCGGCCCAGTCGGTCGGCACGTCGCGGATGAACTTGAAGGCGGCCGGGTACTTCTCGTAGTTCTCCGGCAGGTCCGCCGCCATGGCGAGGGGCGAATAGATCACGACAAAGTTCGCCAGCTGCTTGGCCTGGGTCGAGTTGAAGGTCTTGCCGTCGGCACCGACCAGGCTCAGGACGCCTGGCGTGTAATCCATCGGGCCGCTCAGCATGCGGGTAAACACCAGCTTGGCCTCGTGGTCGACGCTGTTGGGCGGGTTGCCCCAGGCGTTGTACTCCACGCCGCGCGCGCCTTCGCGCGTCATCCAGTTCGGGTAGGTGCGGCGCAGGCCGGTGTCCTTGACCGGCTCGTGGGTGTCGATGGCGATGCGGTATTTCGCCGCCTCGGTTACGGCCTTCTGGAAGTGGCGCACGCCATCCTGCGAATCGTAGTGGCCGTAGCGCGGCTTGCCGTCGCGCCCGGTGAACAGCATGCCGCCCGCTTCATGCACATAGCCCGACTTGACGCTGTCGATGCCGTGCTTCGCGTACAGCTTGTAGGCCGCATCCATCTGTTTCTCGTAGGCCGGCAGGTTGCCGCCGGTTTCGTGGTGTCCGATCAGGCGCACGCCCTTCGATTTCGCATACGCGGCCAGGCCCGCCAGGTCGAAGTCCGGGTAGGACCTGGTGAAGCTGAAATCGGCGCCGCCGTGGCCCCAGTCGCTCTCCCAGCCCAGGTTCCAGCCCTCGACCAGCACGCCGCGGAAGCCGTTCTTCGCGGCGAAGTCGATGTAGCGTTTTGTATTCGCGGTATTCGCGGCGTGCTTCGGTCCCGCGTTCCAGGTGCCTTTTTGCAGGTGCATCTCCCACCACACGCCCACGAATTTCGAGGGTTTCAGCCAGGAGACGTCGCCCAGCTTGTTCGGCTCGTTCAGGTTGAGCACCAGGTCCGACATGTACAGGCCGGCCGCATTGTCGGCGATCTGCATCGTGCGCCATGGCGTGCTGAAGGCGCCCTTGCGCACCACCGCCGGGCCGTAGGAAGACGGCGCCAGCATCGCGCGCAGCTTCTGGCCGGCCACCTTGCGCAGCCACATGGTGGCGTAGTCGACCAGGGCCGCCTCGTGGAAGGCGATGTGGGTGCCGTCATCCAGGCGCAGGGTCAGGGGTGTATTGGCGATGCCGATTTCGGCGAGCGGCGCCTTGCGGATCTCTTCTTCCAGGCCCGGCAGTTCAGCGGCCGGGATCCACCATGCGGTCGCCGGCTTGGCGACCGTGAATTCGGTCAGCTCGTCGGTGATTTCGACCTCGCGCAGCTGCGGCTGGTCCGGGAATTCGTAGCGGAAGCCCACGCCATCGTCATAGATGCGGAAAACAATGGCCAGGCGGCGCCGGCCCTGCTTTTTCTGCTCGACTTCGACCCGCAGCTCGCGGTAGCGGTTGCGCACGAACTGGCGCTCGCCCCAGGGCTGTTCCCAGGTCGAGTCGTGATCCGTCACGGCTTGACGGTGCAGCGTGAAACCGCCGTCGAGCTTGTGCGCATTGGCGAGATTGAAGCCGAGGCGCGACAGGCCAATGACTTCCTTGCCCTTGCGCTTGACCGCGTAGCCGAGCTTGCCGCCGCCGTCGACCTGTACCTCCACGTCGATGAGCTTGCCAGGGGACGCCGCGCTGGCGATCACCTGTTGTGCCCATGCATTGAAGCTGAGCGTGAAGGAAGCTGCCAGGACGGCAGCAATGCGGCAAATGGTCATGCGGTGGTCTCCTTGTCGCTATCCCCGCCCGAGGTAGCAAAACTACGAATTATGGGTAAGCTGAACGGGGATGATATGACAAAACTTGTAACTCGACTACCAATGCATGACTGTGCAAAAGCGCCAGGCGAAAAAAAGCCCGCGACTTGCGCGGGCCTGGTTCCTGCCTGATAACGCTTACTTGGTCTGGGCGGTAGCCGAGACGTTAGCGCCATGGTTGGCGTGGTCGGCGTGAGCGTCCACCGATGCCTTGGCTTCCTTGGCGTCGGCCTTGACTTCCGCCTTGGCATCCTTGACGTCGGCCTTGACTGCTGCTTTCGCGTCCTTGGCATCGGCCTTCACCTTGGCCTCCGGCTTGGCGTCCGCCTTGGTATCAGCCTTCTTCGCGGTTTTTGCAACAACCTTGGCCTTGGTGTCGGCCGTTGCCGCTTTCTGGGCTTCCTTGGTAGCACCCTTCAGGTCAGCCTTGGCATCCTTGGTGTCCACCAGGACGGCGGTCTTCGTATCCTTGGTCTCGACAGTGGTCTTTGAAACAGTCGAATCCGGGACTTGTGCGAAAGCGGTGGTAGCGAACAGGCCGGCGATCAGGGTGGCAGTGATTTTTTTCATGGTGCAGCTCCTCGGTTTAGTTGTCGTCTCAGGACACGTTGTACATGTCACTGAGCGATTAACGGGGCTCAGCCGGAAGCAGTTGACCGGTTTAACAATTTCTTACATCGCTGGCAATTACTTACAAGTCATAGGATGCCTGTTGCAAGCGCTGTCGCGGCTGCCCTTCATGCGACATTCAGGCCCATCGCGCGCACCAGTTCGGCGGCCTGGCGGGGCGAGATCGTCGCGCCCGCGAACAGTTTGGCATTCACGAGCTTCAGGCCGCCGAGGTCCGCCTCGCGCAGGTCGGCGCCGTTGAAGCGCGTGTCCTCCATATGCGCGCCGCGCAGGCTGCCGCCTGCGAACACGGCGTCGCGAAAATCGCAGCCGGACAAATCGGCGTCGGCGAAATCGAGGCCGACCAGCGTCATCTTGCGGAAGGACATGCGGCGCAGGTCGGCGCCGATGAGCAGGCTGTCCTCGAAGGCCAGGCCGAGATAGCTGATTTCCTCGAATGCCGCGCCGGTCAGTTTACAGCTGCGGAAGGTGCCGGACGCCAACTTGGCGCGGCGCCACTTGGTGTTGTTCAGGTCGGAAGATTCGAACAGGGCGTCCACCAGGTCGCCTGATTCGAAATCGGCATGCCCGGCCCGGCAGCGCTGCCAGCGGGTGCGCGACAGGTTGGCGGCGTAAAACGAGGTCTCGGCAAGCAGGCAGTTGCGAAAGCTGGCGTCCTGCAGGTTCAGGCGCGAGAGGTCGGCGCCTGAAAAATCGCAGTCCTCGAAAGCGAGGGTGGCGTCATCCGCCAGCAACTGTTCGATGCGGGAACGGTCCAGGGATTCGTTGGTGAGGGTAATGGTTTGACGTGGCATGGGCGCTTGGGTGGCGTCAGCGCGTTTCGATCTGCGCCGTGCCGTGGATGACGCAGGCGCGGTTGACGTCTTCCAGGAAGCGGATCGCTTCGCCCTGCGACAGTGACGACGGAATCAGGCGCGCCAACGCCGCCTCTGCGCTGACGCGGTCGAGCCCGTAGGCGATGCTGCGCGAAACCTCGCGCGCGGGTTTGCCGTCGCTGTTGTACAGCGAATCGTAGACGCCTACCTCTTCCCACAGGGGGACAAAACCGGGGCTGGTGGAATCCTCGAACACGACGACGGGGGCGTCCCCGCCCTCTTCGCGCACGAGGCGGAATACAAAACTCATTGCTCTCTCTTGTGGGTTACGGATGGGGAGAAATGCTATCACGGCGGGTTGCGCCGCGTCGGCACAGGACCCTGCAACGCCCGATCCACCAGCTCGATCCAGTGCGTCACCGGCGTCTGCGTCCCCGACTGCAAATGCGTCATGCACCCGATATTCGCCGATACGATCTCGCTCGCCCCGGTCGCTTCCAGGTTGGCCAGCTTGCGGTCGCGCAGCTCATGCGCAATCTCGGGATGCAGCACCGAATAGGTGCCGGCCGAGCCGCAGCACAGGTGGCTATCGGCGCACAACACCACGTCCACGCCGGCGGCGCGCAGCACGCCTTCGACCTTGCCGCGGATTTGCTGGCCGT
Organism: Massilia niabensis; assembly: GCF_042655085.1. Lineage (NCBI taxonomy): Bacteria > Pseudomonadati > Pseudomonadota > Betaproteobacteria > Burkholderiales > Oxalobacteraceae > Massilia > Massilia niabensis. Next base: position 378,970 of record NZ_JBHSMU010000003.1, read on the forward strand.
GCTGCAGCGTGCACGGCGGGTGGAAGGCCACGCGCTTCATGATCTTGCCGCGCAGGCTGGCGGCGAGCGGCTCTTCGAACTCCGGCATGATTTCGGACAGGTCGCGCGTCAGCATCGAAATGCGTGCGGCCTTGGCCGCATACGCCGGGTCCTGCGCCAGCAGGTGCCCGTATTCCTTGACCGTGACGCCGCAACCGGATGCGGTCATGACGATGGCTTCCACCTGATCGACATACGGCCACCATGCGTCGATATTGCGGCGCATGTCGGCCAGGCCGCCAGCCTGGTCATTCATGTGATAACGCACGGCGCCGCAGCAGCCGGCCTTGGGCGCGCGCAGCAGCTGCACGCCCAGGGCATCGAGCACCCTGGCGGTGGCGGCATTGATGTTCGGACCCATCGCCGGCTGCACGCAGCCTTCCAGCACCAGCATCTTGCGGGCGTGGGTGCGTGTCGGCCACTGGCCGGCGGCGCGTGCCGGCTGCAGCTTGTCCTGCAGCGCCTTCGACAGCAGCGGCCGCACGGCGCTACCCGCCCGGAATCCCGTCTTGAACAGCGCCGTGCGCGGCAGCATCTCCTTCAGCATGGTTCGCTTGAGGCGGTCCGCGGGTTTCCGCGGCACGCGCTCTTCCACGACCCGGCGCCCGATGTCGACCAGGCGCCCGTACTTCACGCCCGACGGGCAGGTCGATTCGCAGTTGCGGCAGGTGAGGCAGCGGTCCAGGTGGAGCTGGGTCTTCTCGGTCGGTTCGGCGCCTTCCAGCACCTGCTTGATCAGGTAGATGCGCCCGCGCGGGCCGTCGAGCTCGTCGCCGAGCAGCTGGTAGGTCGGGCAGGTGGCGGTGCAGAAGCCGCAGTGCACGCAGGCGCGCAGGATCGCTTCGGCCTCGATGCCGTCCGGGGTGTCCTTGATGAAATCGGCCAGATTGGTTTGCATGGTTCAGGCCATCCTTCCGCGATTGAAAATGTGCGACGGATCAAAGGCCGTCTTCAGGCGCTCGTGGATGCGCGCCACGGCGGGGGCCAGCGGCTGGAACACGCCAACTCCCTTGTCGCCGCCACGGAACAGCGTCGCGTGCCCGCCTGCGGCAGCGGCGGTGCGGCGGATGCTGTCGGCCGCATCAGGACCGGCGCGCAGCCAGCGCTGCGCTCCGCCCCACTCGATCAGCTGCGCGCCGCCGAGCACGATCGCGCCGGTGCTGGATGGCACCGACAGGCGCCAGAGCGCCGTCTCACTACGAGCATCGCCACCAAAGAAAACATGGCGCTGCTCGCGCAAGTCCGCCCAGAAGGCGTCGGCATCCTGCATCACCTGCCCGCCCAGCGATGTGACCGCCGCCTCCACCGCGGCCCGCGCGCCCGACAGGCGCAGTGCCAGCACGCCGTCGTTCCAGCAGCTGCCGGAGATCGGTAAAGGCTGGCCGCCCCACTCGTTGAGCTTGCGGATCGCATCGATCTCGCTCATGGCAAACTGCAGCGTGCTCTCGGCAACTGTCCGCGGCAGCACCTTGACCGACATCTCCAGCATCAGCCCGAGCGTGCCCAAGGACCCGGCCAGCAGGCGCGAGACATCGTAACCGGCCACGTTCTTCATGACCTGGCCGCCGAAACGCAGCACTTCGCCCTTGCCGTCCATCATGGTGACGCCCAGCACGAAGTCGCGCACGCCGCCGCTGTTGGCGCGGCGCGGGCCGGATAATCCGGAAGCGATGGCGCCGCCGAAGGTGGCACAAGAGGTGGCACCATCGCCAAAATGCGGCGGCTCGAAGGCCAGCATCTGGTTGCGCTCGGCCAGCACCGCTTCGATCTCGCGCAGGGGCGTGCCGCAGCGCGCGGTGATGACCAGCTCGGTCGGCTCGTAGTCGACGATGCCGGCGTGGCCGCGGGTATCGAGGATCTCGCCCTCGAGGGGGCCTCCGTACCAGTCCTTGGTGCCGCCGCCGCGGATGCGCAGCGCCGTGTTGCTGGCAGCCGCCGCGAGTACCTGCTCCCTGAATTGTTCGATCATGTCCAGCTTTCTAGAACCGCGGAAGATCCGGGAACGGCACCTGGCCCTGGTGCACATGCAGCTTGCCGAATTCGGCGCAGCGGTGCGGGGTCGGGATGGCCTTGTCGGGATTGAGCAGCATCGGCACGTCGAATGCACGCTTGACCGCAAAGAAGGCGTCGAGTTCGGGGCGAGCGAACTGCACGCACATCGAGTTGATCTTTTCCATGCCGACGCCATGCTCCCCGGTGATGGTGCCGCCCACTTCCACGCACAGCGCGAGGATGGCCGCGCCAAAGGCTTCGGCGCGCTCGAATTCGCCCGGCTGGTTGGCGTCGAACAGGATCAGGGGATGCATGTTGCCGTCGCCCGCATGGAACACGTTGGCACAGCGCAGTCCATAGGTGCTTTCCATCTGCTCGATCCCCAGCAACACCCGCGCCAGGTGCTTGCGCGGAATCGTTCCATCCATGCAGTAGTAATCCGGCGAGATGCGCCCCGCCGCCGGGAAGGCGTTCTTGCGCCCCGACCAGAAGCGCAGGCGCTCGGCCTCGCTTTGCGACACGGCGATCGCGCTCGCCCCGGCCGTCTCCAGCACGGCCCGCATGCGTTCGATTTCCTCGGCCACTTCCAGCGGCGTGCCGTCGGCCTCGCACAGCAGGATGGCGGCGGCGTCGAGGTCGTAACCGGCGTGCACGAAGGGCTCGACCATGCGCGACGAGGTGCGGTCCATCATTTCCAGGCCCGCCGGAATGATGCCGGCGGCAATCACGCTCGCCACCGCATTGCCGCCGGTAACGACGTCATTGAACGACGCCATGATGACCTGGGCGACGGCCGGTTTCGGCACCAGTTTCACCGTCACCTCGGTGACGATCCCGAGCATGCCTTCCGAGCCGATGAAGACGGCCAGCAGGTCCAGCCCCGGGGCGTCAAGCGCCTCGCTCCCGAGTTCGATGATCTCGCCCTCGATGGTGGCGACGCGCACCCGCAGTACGTTGTGGACGGTGAGGCCATATTTCAGGCAGTGCACGCCGCCCGAATTCTCGGCCACATTGCCGCCGATGGTGCAGGCGATCTGCGAGGACGGATCGGGCGCGTAGTACAGGCCGTACTGGGCCGCCGCTTCCGAGATGGCGAGGTTGCGCACGCCGGGCTGGACGACGGCGGTGCGCGAATACGCGCTAATTCCCACGATGCGGTTCAGGCGCGCGGTCGACAGCACGACGCCGTCATGAATCGGCAGCGCGCCACCCGACAGGCCGGTGCCGGCGCCGCGCGGCACGATCGGCACCCCCAGCTCGCGGCAGACGTTCAGGATCTCCAGCACCTGCTCTTCGTTCGTCGGCAGCGTGACGATCATCGGCAACTGGCGGTAGGCGGCCAGGCCGTCGCATTCGTAGGGGCGGGTGTCTTCGGGGTCGTGCAGGACGACGCCATGGGGCAGCCTGGCGCTCAGCGCCGCGGCGACCTGTTGCCGCCGCTCGATTGGCGCACTGAGGGATACGTTGGGAGGGGCGCTCATCCTCCAATTGTAAGCACAATCACATCGTTTTGCCGTATCCTCGGGCTATCTTTTTTAAGGGCTGGACATAATCATGGGTAATCGACTTTCCAAAATCGCCACACGCACCGGGGACGACGGCAGCACGGGCCTAGGTGACGGCAGCCGCACCGGGAAGGACAGCGCGCGCATCCACGCCCTGGGCGAAGTCGACGAACTCAATTCCTTCGTCGGCCTGCTGCTGTGCGAAGACATGCCGCAAGACCTGCGCGAGGAACTGGTCTCGATCCAGCACGACCTGTTCGACCTCGGTGGCGAGCTGTGCATTCCCGGCTACCAGATGATCAAGGACGAGCACGTGGCGCGCCTGGATGACTTGCTGGAAAAGTACAACGCCGACCTGCCGGTGTTGAAGGAGTTCATCCTGCCGGCCGGCTCGCGCGCGGCCTCCCTCTCCCACGTCTGCCGCACGGTCTGCCGCCGCGCCGAGCGCGCCATCGTGGCGCTCTCGAAAGAGGACACCATCAACCCGCAGCCGCGCCAGTACGTCAACCGCCTGTCGGACCTGATGTTCGTGCTGTCGCGCGTGCTGAACCGCTTCGCGGGCGGCAGCGACGTGCTCTGGAACCACGAACGCCAGCGCGGCTAAGGCGGGTCGATGGCAGGCAGTACAGACACTGAGCTGTTCGACGTTCGTTTCTACACGGCTGGCGCAAAGTGGCCCACCAATCCCTACAGCTTCCGCGGCCAGGGCACGCTCGAGTTCCAGCCGGACTTCGTGTTCCTGCGCGGCTGCAGCCAGCGTTCGTTCCGCCTGCCTCAGCGGCGCGAAGAGCGCATCCGCATGGTCGACATCGTCAACGCCTATGCCAACGGCCAGGACGTGCATTTCGATGTGCTGGGCGTGAAAGGCGATGTGACGGTGGGCTTTTCCGTCGCGGACGCGGACACGGCGAAGCGCATCGTGTCGCTGTTGCCGACGCGCCAGACCGAGGCGTTCGTGCGCGAGCACGAAGAGAATGAAATCTTCCATGACCGGATCGATTACTGGAGCCCGTCGACGCCGGTGATCTGGGGCTTGCTGGCGGCGAACATCGGCATTTTTGTCCTGATGTGGCTGGCACGCCGGCATTACCAGGCGTCGCTGGAGGGGCCGCTGCGCGAATTCTTCGCGCTGCATCCGAACGTGTCGGCCATGCTGCATGCGCAGCAACTGGTGGACTGGGGATCGAACTACGGCCGCCGCACCCTGAACGGGCAATGGTGGCGCCTGGTCAGTTCGATGTTCCTGCACGGAAGCATCTGGCACCTGGGCTTCAACATGCTGGCGCTGTGGCAAGTGGGACGGGTTACCGAGCGCATCTTCGGCAGCACGCGCTTCGTGGGCCTGTACCTGCTGGCGGGCCTCGCCGGCAGCATCGCCAGCGTGCTGTGGAACCCGCAGGTCAACAGCGTGGGCGCCTCGGGCGCGATCTTCGGCATCATCGGCGGATTGCTGGCCTTCCTCGGCCGCCCGGGCAGCGGCGTGCCGCCCACGGTCGTCTCCGAGCTGCGCTCCTCGCTGGTGCCGTTCCTGCTGTTCAGCTTGTGGATGGGCTTCATCTATCCGCACACCGACAACGCCGCCCACATCGGCGGCCTGGTCGGTGGCTGGCTGGCTGGACATTTGCTGGCGCGCTCGATCCACCTGCCGGGCCAACGGCAGGCGGCATAGAAGCAGGGAAATGGTGGACAAAAGAAAGGCTGGGCCGGCCTGATCCCGGACAGGTCCCGCCGATGTGCTTCGCATATTGTTGAGCTTGGTTTTAACCGGTTTTCCGGTCTTACCCTGATTCAACCTGCGAGGTCCGTCCATGTTTCCACGACACTTGAAGATCCACGAAAAGCGTTTCCTGCGCGGCCCCAACCTGCATGCGGTGACGCCCTGCCTGATGGTCTTCCTGGAGGGCGGCCCGGCCATGACCGAGGACATCCGGGCGCGCCTGCCGGCCATGCTGCCCGGCCTGAGGGCGCCGTCCGGCTTGCATGCTTGCGACGGGACGCTCCTGCTCGAGTGGCTGGAACCGGTCGTGATGGAACTGCAGCGGCTGGCTGGCGCCCCGGGGCAATCGAGCCGCACGCTGATGGTGCCGGGATGCCCGGACGCGCGCCGCATCATCTGCGGCTACGCCTTCGAGCAGGTGGCGGGGGCTGCGCTCACGGCGGCGCTTGACCTGCTTGGCGCGCTGTCGCGTGCTGAAGCGTACGATCTGGAAGCTGCGGTTTCCGCACTGCAGGAAGTCGCCGAGGACCACGCGATCGGCACCAGCACCGGCGCCGTGCTGGCCGCTGCGCACCGCCGCGGCATTCCGAGCATGCGCCTGCAGGAGGACGCCAACCTGTTCCAGCTCGGCTGGGGAGCGCGCCAGCGGCGCCTGCAGGCGACCATCACGGGCGCCACCAGCTCGATCGCGGCCAGCATCGCCAGCGACAAGCAGCTGACCAAGACCCTGCTCAACCAGGCCGGTGTGCCGGTGCCCGCCGGGTCCACCGTGACGACCGTGGAGGAAGCCCAGCATGTGGCGCTTCGCCTCGATGGCCCGGTGGTCGTCAAGCCGCTCGACGCCAACCAGGGCAAGGGCGTAACGACGATGTGCGCCGGCCCGGACGAAGTGGCGCGCGCATTCGCGCACGCGCGCCGCTACAGCCGCCAGGTGATCGTGGAACAGCACTTCGCCGGCCGCGACTACCGCGTGCTGGTGACCGGAAAGAAGGTGGCGGCGGCCTCCTGGCGGCGCCCGCCCCATGTCGTCGGCGACGGGCTCTCGACCATCCGCGAACTGGTCGAGCTCGAGAACCTCAACCCGGCGCGCGGCGAGGGCCACACCAATATCCTCACCAAAATCCCGCTGGACGACATCGCCGAAGCGGTGCTGGCCAGGCAGGGCTATGGCTGGGACGCGGTGCCGGGTCCCGGTGTGAGCGTCGATTTGCGCGGCAACGCCAACCTGTCCACCGGCGGCACCGCCGAGGACGTGACCGACCTGCTGCCCGAAGAAACCCGCGCGACCTGCGTGCGCGCGGCGCGCACGGTCGGGCTGGACGTGGCCGGCATCGACATCGTCTGCGAGGACATCTCGCGGCCCCTGCGCGAGCAGGACGGCGGCATCATCGAAGTGAACGCGGCGCCCGGCATCCGCATGCACCAGTACCCCAGCCGCGGCAAGGCGCGCGATGCCGGGGACGCGATCGCCGAGGCGCTGTTCGGCACGTCCGACGGCCGCATCCCGGTGGTGGCGGTAACGGGCACCAACGGCAAGACCACCACGTCGCTCCTAGTGGCGCACTGCGCGCGCGAGGCGGGCCTGGCCACCGGCGTCACGACGACCGAGGGCATCTACATCGACGGCCAGCTGACCGTCGCCGGCGACTGTACCGGCTACCACTCGGCGCGCAGCGTCCTGTCCTCGCCCGAGGTCGAATTCGCCGTGCTCGAGACCGCCCGCGGCGGCATCCTCAAGCGGGGCCTCGGCTTCGACCGCTGCGAGGTGGCAGTGGTCCTGAACGTTACGGCCGATCACCTGGGACTGGACGGCATCGAGACGGTCGCGGAACTGGCCAGGGTCAAGGCGGTGGTGGCCGGGCGCGCATCGAAGGCCGTGGTGCTCAATGCCGAGGATGAGCACTGCATCGCCATGGCAGCCGGCCTGGCCGAGGGCGTCGAAGTGATCTACTTTTCGCTGGACGCCGACAACCCGGTCCTGCTGCGCCACCTCCAGCGCGGCGGCGGGAGTGCACATGGCGCGCGGGGAGTGTACCTGCAGGACACGACGGTGGTGCTGGCGGACGGCGAGCGCCACCAGGCGCTGCTGGATGTGCATGCCATGCCGGTCTCGCTCGGCGGCTGCGCGCGCTACAACATCGCCAATGCGCTCGCCGCCGCCGCCGCGCTGGCCGCCGCCGGCTTCGGGCGCCCCGAGATTGCGGCCGGGCTGGCGAGCTTCGTCTCCGACAACAAGCACAACCCGCTGCGCTCGAACGTGTTCGACGTCGACGGCGTGACCGTGATCGTCGATTACGCCCACAACGCGGCAGCCTATGCGGCGGTGGCGCAAACGGCGCGCGCCATGACGCGCGGCCGGGTGGTCGGCGTGGTGGCGGCGCCGGGCGACCGGCGCGACGCGGACATCGTCAACATGGGCCGCGTGTGCGGCGCCGGATTCGACGAGCTGATGGTGTTCGAGGTCGTCAACCGCGGCCGTCCCGACGGCGAAACCGCGGCGCTGCTTGCGCGCGGCGCGCGGCGCGCGAGGATGGAGCGGCGCCACGTGCGGATCGAACTGCATGTGCACGAGGCCCTGCGCCGCGGCCTGGCGCTGTGCCGCAGGGGAGACGTGCTGGTGTACGCGAGCGCCTCCTCCATCCTCGACCTGGCCGAGGCGCTGCGGCCGACGAAATGGGAGATCGCGCAGTGGATCGCGGCCCAGGCGACGTGAAGGACGGCTCCCGGCTGCGTCAGAATGCGTCCCAGTACGGGCGCTCGCCGATCCGCTCCACCAGGTAATCGATGAACACCCGTACCTTGGGCGGCAGGAAGCGGTTTTCCAGGTACACGGCGTAGATCCGGTCGCCGAAGGTCCCGACCGGATCAATATGCGGCAGCAACTGCACGGCCTCGCCGCGGCGGATGTCCTCGCCCACGACAAAGGTCGGCAGCAGCGCGATGCCGCCGCCGCGCAGCATCGCCAGGCGCAGCGACGGGCTGCTGTTGGCGGACATGACGCCGTCCACCCTGACCCGCGCCCGCTCTCCGCCCGTGACGAATTCCCAGATGGCAGGCGCGCCCGTGGTGCCGAAGGTCAGGCAGCGGTGGCCTGGCAGGTCTTCGATGCCGGCAGGGACGCCGTGCTTCTCGAGGTAGCCTGGTGCCGCAACGAGCACGTAATGGAGCGGCGCGAGCGGGCGCGCCACGGCGCTCTGCATGTCGATGCGGGAGGCGAAGCGCAGCGCCACGTCGATGCCCTCCTCGACCAGGTCGACGTAGCGGTCGGTCATCGTCAACACGACCCGGATGTCCGGATACCGCTCCAGGAACGCGGGCAGCAGCCCGGCCAGGTGGGTGTTCCCGAACGCCATCGACGCGCTCACGCGGAGCAGGCCGCCCGGCCCCGCCTGCATGCCGGCGGCAAGCGCTTCGATGCCCTGCGCTTGCTCGACCATGTGCAGCGCGTGCTGGAAGATCGCGCGCCCAGCCTCGCTCAGGCCCAGCTTGCGTGTCGAGCGGTTCAGCAGTTTTGTCGCCAGCGTCTTTTCCAGGCGCGCCACCGCACGGCTGAGGTTCGCCTTGGTCGTGCCCATCCGGCGCGCGGCCTCGGAGAAGGAACCGGCCTCGACGACGCGCACGAACATCCAGATATCGGGCAGGTCGCGGCCCTGGAGCATCTCCATCGTATCTCCTGTGGAAACAATGTGTTGTCGTTTTGATGGATTGTATCGCAGGGCGCCCGGGCGCAGACTGGTGGGACACCACAACCGGAGACCATGATGGCGTCGACCAGGCTTGCATCCCCTGCAGTATTTTTCACCGGCACCTTCGCCCTGCCCCTGCTGTTCATCGTCATGTGGAGTTCGGGCTATGTGGTCGGCAAACTCGCCGTGCCCTACGCCGGTCCGTTCACCGTGCTCACCCTGCGCTTCGGGGTGGCGGCGCTGCTGCTCCTGGTGCTGGCGCTGGCGGCGCGCGCGCCCTGGCCGGGCAGCGCCCGCCAGCTCGGTCACCTGGTCGTCGTCGGGCTCCTGATCCAGGCGCTGCAGTTTTCCGGCCTGTACACGGCACTGAAACTCGGCGTGCCGGCGGGCGAATCGGCCCTCATCTGCGGCACCATGCCGGTGCTCACGGCACTCGGTGCGAGTCTGTTCCTGGGCGAGAAGACGCAGGCCAGGCAGTGGCTCGGCATGGCGGCCGGGGTGCTCGGCGTGCTGCTCGTGGTCTGGCACAAGCTGGGCCCTGGTTCCGCCGGCGCGGGCGCCTACGCGGCCGCCGTCGTGGCGCTGCTCGGCATTACCCTCGGCACGCTGTACCAGAAGAAGTTCTGCTCCGGGATGGATTTGCGCACTGGCGGCTGCGTGCAGCTCGCCGTCGCCACGCTGGTGGCGCTGGCGCCGGCGCTGCATCTGGAGGGGTTCGCGGTGCAGTGGACGCCGACCTTCGTGTTCGCCTCAAGCTGGCTGTCGATCGTCAACTCGATCGGCGCGACCAGCCTGCTCTTCATCCTGATGAGGAAGGGCGAAGCCGGCAAGGTGGCCAGCCTGTTCTACCTGATCCCCGGCGTGACGGCGCTGCTCGCCTTTGCCGTGCTGGGTGAAACCCTGGGGCCGCTCTCCTTGGTGGGCTTCACGGCGACGGCGGGCGCGGTCTGGCTCTGTACGCGTTCCCGTTAAGGATCCGGCAGGTTACACTTGCGTGCGAACATCACAGCGAAAAGGATCGACGTTGAACGACTTCATCGGCATCTACGACGGCGCCCTCGCGCCTGAACAATGCGACGCCATCGTCGCGCGCTTCGACGCCAGCGACAAGGTGGTGCGCGGGCGCACCGGCGGCGGCGTCGACACCAGCAAGAAGGACAGCTACGACCTGACCATCGGCCAGCACCAGGAATGGCATGACGTGGGCAACCTGATGATGGGCGCGGTCGCGCGGCACCTGGCAAGCTATATCGACCAGTACCGCGCGCTCGTGCTGGGCGCGCTGGCGCCGATGGTGGCGCACCCGCAGACCGGCCAGCCGACCGCGCTGTCGCTGGCCAATTTCGACGTATGCGGCACGCCGCACCTGGCTGCGCTGCTGCAGTCGATGTACCGCTGCGGCGCGATCAACCTGCAAAAATACCTGCAGGGCAGCGGCGGTTACCACCACTGGCATTCCGAGGTGTATCCGCAGAATGCCAGTTGCGAGACGCTGCACCGGGTGCTGCTGTTCCAGTTCTACCTGAACGATGTGGCGGAAGGCGGCGAAACCGAGTTCCTGTACCAGGGCCGCAAGGTCGAGGCACGCAAGGGGCGCCTGATCATCGCGCCGGCCGGGTTCACGCATACGCACAAGGGGCATGTGCCGGCGAGCGGCGACAAGTATGTGGCGACCTCGTGGATTTTGTTCCGGCGGGCGGAGGAGTTATTCGGGAAATAGTATTACCCAGCCTGATCGCTGTCGAGATAGATTTTTTCTGTGGCCTTTTTAAGCTCAGCGTGAGGTAAAAACGGATCGGCGATCGTCAGGATGGCGTGCAGATTATTCTTGAGTTGGTCCAACTCGATGGTCCCTGGCTTGAGCGCTGTCTGCAATAAATGAACGGCCATATCCGCCAATAGCAGGCGCCGTTTATCCATCCAATGGTCGACGCTGCGCTCCCCTTCCTGGGGAGCTGGGTAGGAAAGATAGCTTTCTTCGACAAGGCCATGTATGTCCCAGCCCATTTGTATTACTTCGGATCTCTTTGACTCATCCATTTTTTTCAGTCCAGGGCACCATTGCGCACTGTCGGGCCTGAGAATGATTTGTCCTTTACGCATTCCTTCACGCTTCCGGGGTAGGAACGGCCACGCACAACGATGGTGCAAATCTCCGCTTTGTATTTTTTCTTCGCCGCACAAGCCCTGAGCTCAGGAACTTCAGGTTGCTTGTCGAAGCACGCGACGACATCCGGGTGTGCGACGTCGTCCGTTGCCGCCCTGGACATGCAGAAATCCGCAGCCCATTGGACTACGTCGCCCTGAACAGGGCATTCGGCAGGAGCAGCAAATGCGAGCGCACTTGCAAGCATTGGAACGACGGCCAAAAGGCAACCTGAAAGATTTCTCATATTACTAAACATCACAGCGAGCTTGTCCATTTGCCTGGTTTCCGACCAAGCGCCCGCCTCCGAGACCTGGTCACACCTGGCGCGTAATGAGGGTTCAGTTGTGAATATATTTGGCAAACACGTCACTGAAATCGCGCTTGGTGTGCGTCTCGAACATGGCGGTATTCAGGGCTGCCAGCAGCTGGTTGTATTGGGTGACGAGGCCCCCTTCACCTGGAGCGAGATTGAGCTTGTGCACGGAGGCAGTCGCGTCCAGGGCACGCAGCGCGTTGTCGCGGCACACCGCATCGCGGTGCTGCTGCTTTCCGATCGAGATCAGGGCCTTGTAAATGTCTTTCAGTTGTTCGATGAAGGTTTTCCTGACGTCGATGGAGAACTGCGTGTTGTCCAGCTTGAACTTGAGTTCGATATCCATATCCAGGGTACCGGCGGTCTCGATGCTGACGCCCGAAACCTGGTGCGACGCATAGTCGTAGCGTTTGATCGAGCGCTTCGAGGACACGGCCGAGTCGCCGTCCACATGGATCAGCGCGAGGTTGGTAAAGCAGTACTCGTCCTTCTTGCTTTTGATGAGAAAGAAAATCTGTTCGCCGTCTTCGCTGAACAGGTAATCGTCCGCATCGACCTTGCTGTAGTCCGCGGGCCCGACGATGACGCCGATATCGCTGATGCCCAGTGCTTCCGCCGCCAGTTTCTTGAACATGATCCCCTCCGTGTGATGAAAGTAATTACATTGAATACCACAAATATTTTCCGAGTTCCGGTCCGAGAAGCGCTGCGACAGGCCTAACGCCGCTCCTCATGCGTCACGATCCTTCCAAGACGATCCTGGTCGACCGGAAAACGTTTATCGAACTCGGCCGGCCCATCAAACGTTCATTCACAACGGCCGGGGTCAGTCTCTTTCCCTGACGAATAGCACACCTCCGTCTCCCGCCCGCGCCATGACCTGGAGCCATCGCCAACCGTGAAGCGCGTGATGAAAGGAAGCTGGTTGCAGCTGCTGCCGAAAACGACGTCCGAGAGAAACGCGGCGCCGTTGCGCGTAACGGACAAGAAGACCTCGGGCGAGCCGCCGCACATCCGGTTGGAAGTCGCATCCTGCTCGGCCGAGATCACATACGTGACCTTTCCGAGTACGCAAGTGAACTTCAGGCCCCGCGGATCGTGAAAGCCGGCCTGTAAAAGGGCCTTGTTTCGTTTTTTGTCCTGGTGGCTGCGAGCGCCAGCGACGCTATCGTGCAGATAACGATTTTCCACATCGAGCATGCCGGCCGCGGGCACGCAGGCAATCCGGACAAAATCTTTCGACGTATCGGCATGGGACTCACGGCACAGCGAGATACCGAGCAACAGGGCGAATGCGAACAGGATTTTCATGGCATCTCCCGAACCTGACTCAGGGCGCCGGGGCTTTCGCCGGCGGCACCGGGTTCATTTCCTGCGACCAGACGACCGCCGCGATTTTCCAGCCGCTCTCGGTGCGCACCATCTGCCAGCTTTCCTTGCCCCAGTTCTCCCTGTAATCACCGAACATGAAGCTATAGTCGAACCAGACCTGGGCGACTTCGCCGTCGCTGTCGATGCGCACATTCGAGAAGGTCTCTTCCATCCGTACCTTTTCCTTCACGATCATATCGATGAACTTGCGCGGGCTGCTGCTGAAACTCTTCTTCGGGCGCGGCAGCTTGGGATCGGGCCGGGTGGCGTAAAGCCGTTCGATGCTCGCATCCGTCGTGACCCCGGCCCAGGTGATGTCTTCTTTCAGGAACAGCTTCAGGAAGGTGTCCTGGTCCTTGTCGATGATCGCCTTGCGGAAGGTCTCGATGACGCGTTCGATCTCCTGTTTGCCGGCGGCGTCCTGGGCAAGGGCCGGTTGGGGAGCTGCTAGCAGCAGGGCGAGGGAAAGGCAGGCGGCGGCGAATGGCTTCATCATGTCTCCTGAGGGGAAACATGAGTATAGGAAATAGAAAGGTGAACAGGTTCACCAAATGTAACGACGCGGATGCGCAGCGCACAATAAAAAAAGCGGCGCCTCCGGGCCGCTAGCGCCCATCTGGGGTCGTTGCCTGGCCGCACCGGAATAAATCGGAATTCTTTACACTTGGCTCATCAAAAATTTAACAATTTACACAAGCGCTTGATTATAAAGAACAATTTATTCCTGGCACGCATCGTGCATATAGTCCAGTACTCGGCTGAATTGCCTTCCTACTGTAAAGATTACGAATCATGAAATTTCTGAAAAAACTTGCTTGCGCCGCAGCTGTTGCAGTTTCCTTCGCTGGCGCCGCTAGCGCTGAAGTCGTGCTGAACGACTGGGTCTTCAATCCAGCCGGCACCGGTTTCACGAGCGGCCAAGTCGTCAACGAATACCTGGACGTGAACGGCAACGCCTTCATCCAGCTGACCCCGACCGGCACAAACAGCTTCTCGTTCACCGAACATGCTGTCTTCAACATTGTCCAGGCTGACAGCAACGGCCAGCTGTTCCCAGTGAACTTCCCAGGCGGCAACATCAGCGCAACCTTCGAAGCCACCGGCACCGGCAACTTCGGCGGCGCGTTCAGCTTCAGCAGCGGCACCATTCGCCTGTACCAGAACCCGACCAACGGCCAGTACGGCACCACCACCGGTGTCTATGGCGCGAACCTGGGCGAAGAAATCGCCATGTTCAACGTGCTCGCTGGCGGCGGCGGTAACGTCGATGCAAGCGGCTCGCCAATCAACAACGGCCAAGTGACCGTGCTGGCAAAAGCGGAAGCTGGCGCCCTGGATGCAGGCTACTTCTTCCGTGCAAACGGTGAAGACCTGTCGATGGATGCGGTTCTTGCCTTTGCCTTCACCAACGCGAACACCGTTGGCGAGCCAACCAACCGCCTGGTGAGCGAAGTGGCTTGCCAATACGCTGGCTTCACCGGCAACGGCTGCAACGGTACCGCCTACAGCAACACCCCTGGCGCATTCTTCGTCTCGAACAATGGCCAGTTCAAGCTGGCTGAAGTGCCTGAGCCGGGTTCGCTGGCCCTGTTCGGTATCGCACTGCTGGGCGCCGGCGTCGTCAGCCGCAAGCGCGCCAAGAAGGCGTAATTGCCTCCTGCACGCAGCTTGGCCGGTTGAAAAAGCCGGCTTGCTCTGATTAATGCCAGTCAACTATGCTGACTGGCATTTTTTATTGGTGGGGGCGCATAAAAAAAGCGGCGCCGAGGCGCCGCTTCTTCATGGAGCTGAATCAGCTCAGGTATTGTTCACCACCAGCCGCGGCTCGCCCGCCGCGCCGAAGCGTGCACGGATCGAGGCCGCGATGCCCTTGGCGTCCAGGCCGACGGAGGCGAGCAGCGCCGCTGGGTCGCCCTGGTCGATGAACTTGTCGGGCAGGCCCAGGATCAGCAACGGCTTGACGATGCCGGCGCCTGCCATCGCCTCGGCCACTGCCGCACCGGCGCCGCCCATGGTTGCGCCCTCTTCCACCGTCACGAAGCAGTCGTGGTCCTGTGCCAGGCGCTTGACCAGCTCGACGTCGAGCGGCTTCACGAAGCGCATGTTGGCGACCGTGGCGTTCAGGTCGGCGCCCGCGCCCAGGCTCGGCGCCACCATCGAGCCGAAGGCCAGGATGGCGATCTTCTCGCCAGTGCGCTTGATCTCGCCCTTGCCGAGTTCGATCGAAGTGAGCTCTGCCTGGATCGCCGCGCCGATGCCGGCGCCGCGCGGATAGCGCACCGCGGCCGGACCCGGGTAATGGTAAGCGGTCGTCAGCATCTGCCGGCACTCGTTCTCGTCGGATGCCGCCATCACCACCATGTTCGGGATGCAGCGCAGGAAGGCGAGGTCGTAGTTGCCGGCGTGGGTGGCGCCGTCGGCGCCGACCAGGCCGGCCCGGTCCAGCGCGAAGGTCACGTCCAGGTTTTGCAGCGCCACGTCGTGGATCAGCTGGTCATAGCCGCGCTGGAGGAAGGTCGAGTAGATCGCGACCACCGGCTTCATGCCCTCGGTCGCCAGGCCAGCGCCAAAGGTCACCGAGTGCTGCTCGGCGATGCCGACGTCGAAATAGCGCTCCGGGTACTGCTGGTGGAAGCGCACCATGCCCGAACCCTCGCGCATGGCCGGCGTGATGCCGACCAGGCGATGGTCGATGGCGGCCATGTCGCACAGCCAGTTGCCGAACACTTCGGTATAGGTGATCTTGCCCGGCGCCGTGGCCGGAATGATCCCTTCGGTCGGGTTGAACTTGCCGGTGCCGTGGTACAGGATCGGCTCGGCCTCGGCCAGTTTATAACCCTGGCCTTTCTTGGTGACCACATGGAGGAACTGCGGTCCCTTGAGCTTCTTGATGTTTTCCAGCGTCGGGATCAGCGAATCGAGGTCGTGGCCGTCGATCGGGCCGATGTAGTTGAAGCCGAATTCCTCGAACATCGTGGCCGGGACCACCATGCCCTTCGCGTGCTCTTCCAGGCGGCTGGCCAGTTCGCGCAGCGGGCCTGGCAATACCGTCTTGCCGACGGTCTTGGCGGCGGCGTAGAACTGGCCGCTCATCAGGCGCGCGAGGTAGCGGTTCAGCGCGCCCACCGGCGGCGAGATCGACATGTCGTTGTCGTTCAGGACCACCAGCACATTGCAGTCGTGCTCGACGCCCGCGTTGTTCAGCGCCTCGAAGGCCATGCCCGCCGTCATGGAGCCATCACCGATGACGGCGATCGCGTGGCGGTGCTCGCCCTTCAGTTTGGCGGCGGCGGCCATGCCCAGGGCGGCCGAGATCGAGGTCGACGAGTGCGCGGTGCCGAAGGTGTCGTATTCGCTTTCGTCGCGCTTCGGGAAGCCCGACAGGCCGTTCAGCTGGCGCAGCGTGTGCATGCGCTCGCGGCGGCCGGTCAGGATCTTGTGCGAATAGGTCTGGTGGCCCACGTCCCACACGATGCGGTCGTGCGGCGTCTCGAACACGTAATGCAGCGCGATGGTCAGTTCCACGGTGCCGAGGTTCGACGACAGGTGGCCGCCGGTCTTGGCGACCGACTCGAGCAGGAACTGGCGCAGCTCGTTCGCGAGCGGCGTCAGCTGGGGGCGCGACAGCTGGCGCAGGTCCGACGGGTCGTTGATGGTTTCTAGCAGTTTCATTTATGCCTTCCGCTGCACGATCAGGTCCGCGAGTTCGCGCAGCCGCAGTGCTTGTTCTCCAAATGGCGCCAGCGCATGGATCGCCTCGCGCCGCAATTGCTCCGCCAATGCCCTTGATTCCTCCAGCCCGAGGATCGACACATAGGTCGGCTTGTTGTCGGCCGCGTCCTTGCCGGCGGTCTTGCCGAGCGTGGCCGAATCGGCCGTGGCGTCGAGCACATCGTCCACTACCTGGAACGCGAGGCCCACGGCCTTCGAGTAGGCCGCCAGGGCTTCGAGTTCCGGCGCCGTCAGGTCCTTGCCGCACAGCGCGCCCAGCAGGACCGAAGCGCGCAAGAGCGCGCCGGTTTTCAGCTGGTGCATGCGCTCGAGCTGCTCCAGGTTCAGGGACAGGCCCACGCTGTCGAGGTCGATCGCCTGGCCGCCGCACATGCCGCCCGAGCCCGCAGCTTGCGCCAGCAGGCGCAGCATGCCGACGAGGCGCGCCGGCGGCAGCGAGTCGGCACTGGCCAGTACCTCGAAGGCCTGGGCCTGCAGCGCGTCGCCGACCAGCAAGGCCGTCGCTTCGTCCCAGGCGACGTGCACGGTTGGCTTGCCGCGGCGCAGCTCGTCGTCGTCCATGCAGGGCATGTCGTCGTGCACCAGCGAATAGGCGTGGATCATTTCCAGCGCACAGGCGGCACGCGCCAGCGTGGCCGGGTCGGCATCGAACAGCGCGCCGCTGGCGTATACGAGCAGCGGGCGCACGCGCTTGCCGCCGCCTAGCACCGTGTAGCGCATGGCCGCATGCAACTTCTGTGGCACGGCTTCAGGCGGTGGCAGGAAGTCGGACAAGGCGTCTTCCACTTGCGCCTGCACGCCCGCCATCCAATGGGCGAACGGGAGGTTCGTCATCGATCGCCCTCGCCCGCGCCGTCGGCGTTGAACGGTTTGAGCATGTCGCCTTCCAATACCTTGACCTGCGACTCGACCCGGTCGAGCTGGGCTGCGCAATACTTCACCAGCTCGGAACCGCGTGCATAGGCGGCCACCGACGCTTCCAGCGGCAACTGGCCGCCTTCCATCTGGGTGACGAGCTGGGCCAGTTCGGCCATTGCCTCTTCGAACGAGGCTGGCGGCGTTGGCGCTCCAGCGTTTACATTGTTTGCCATAGTGTCTTGTTGTGTTGTGCCGGCGATACTGTCTCCAGGCGCAACTTGTGCGCCGCGGGGAAGTCCAATCGCGTATTTTAAAACAATCCTAACCCCAGATGTGGTCTGCGCGAATGCCGAGCTTGTCCGAGAGGACTTCATTCGGAGCGCAACCGTCTGCATTTCAATGAAAACGATGCCCTTCCGGCACGCCCTGTGCCATTGTGCGCCACAATCCCGCGCCGGGCCGCACGCTGAGACCCGGTAGAGCTCGTTACCCGGTATAATTGCCGGTTCTGTCCGAAACACCGTATCTCTGCAGCCAGAATACTGGTCCTAGGATTCTTATTCTCTTCTTTGGCTTGATGCTTTTATAAGGGGGGTTGGGATGTCCGATCTGGCTACCCACGCCAAGCTGGCGCGCTCGTGCGCTCAGCTGCCGGTCAATGTTTACTTTGACAACGCGCTCTTGCAGCGCGAAATCCAGCACCTGTTCAAGAATGGCCCGCGCTACGTCGGCCACGAACTGATGGTGCCTGAAACGGGCGACTTCGCCACGCTGGCCTCGGAAAACGAAGGCCGCATGCTCGTGCGCAACGCGAATGGCATCGAGGTGCTGTCCAACGTCTGCCGTCATCGCCAGGCGCTGATGTTCAATGGCCGCGGCAATGCGAACACGATCGTCTGCCCGCTGCACCGCTGGACCTATGACCTCAAGGGCGAGCTGATCGGCGCGCCGCATTTCGCGGAAACGCCCTGCCTGAACCTGGCCAGGACGCCGCTGCAAAACTGGAACGGCCTGCTGTTCGAGCAGAACGGCTACGACGTCATGGACAAGCTGCGTGGCATGTCGGTGACCAAGGACCTCGACTTTTCGGGCTACCTGTTCGACCACGTCGAGATCCACGATATCGACTACAATTGGAAGACCTTCATCGAGGTCTACCTCGAGGACTACCACGTCGAGCCCTTCCACCCGGGCCTGGGCAATTTCGTCAGCTGCGAGGACCTGACATGGGACTTCGGCCGCGACTACAGCGTGCAGACCGTCGGCGTCAACCGCGGCCTGCAGAAGGCCGGCTCGCCCACGTATAAAAAGTGGCAGGAGCAGGTGCTCAAGTTCAACGGCGGCAAGGCACCGAAACAGGGTGCGATCTGGCTGACGCTGTACCCGAACATCATGGTCGAGTGGTATCCGAACGTGCTGGTCGTGTCCACCCTGTGGCCGCTGGGTCCGCAAAAGACGCGCAACGTGGTCGAGTTCTACTATCCGGAAGAAATCGCCCTGTTCGAGCGCGAGCTGGTCGAGGCCGAGCGTGCCGCCTACATGGAAACCTGCGTCGAGGACGACGAGATCGCCCAGCGCATGGATGCCGGCCGCAAGATCCTGTTCGAGCGCGGCGTCAACGAGGTTGGGCCCTACCAGTCGCCGATGGAAGACGGGATGCAGCACTTCCACGAGTGGTACCGCAGCAAGATCGAGTTATAGGCATGCCTTCACTCTGGATGCTGTTTGCCAGCTTTGCGTTCGCCGCCATGGGCGCGGGCGTGAAGCTGGCGTCCGAGTTCTACACGACCTCCGAACTCCTCTTCTACCGGGGCATCATCGGTTCCGTGGTGCTGCTGGCCATCGTGCGCCAGCAGGGCGGCACCTTCCGCACCCCGTTCCCCAAAGAGCATCTCGTGCGCAGCCTGGTCGGCGTGGTCTCGCTCTGGCTGTGGTTCTTCGCCATCGGTAAACTCCCGCTGGCCACCGCCATGACCCTGAACTACATGGCGCCGATCTGGATGGCGGCCGGGCTGTTCTTCGCCGGCTGGTGGTCGCGTACGAATACCGTCGAGTGGCCGCTGCTGGTGGCCGTGGGCGCGAGCTTTTTCGGCGTCACCCTGGTGCTGCAGCCGGCTTTTGAAACCAACCAGTGGCTCGGCGGCCTGGCCGGCGTTGCCTCGTCGGTGATCTCGGCGATGGCCTACATGCAGGTGCGCAAACTCGGCCAGATGGGCGAGCCGGAATACCGCGTCGTGTTCTATTTTTCGATGACGACCACGATCGTGGGCCTGGTGGGTGTATTGAGCGGCGACGGCCAGCAGACCGGCCTGCCCTTCCACAGCCATACACCGGGCGGCGCCGTGCTCCTGCTCGGCATCGGCTGCGCCGCGCTGATGGCGCAGATGGCGATGACGCGCGCCTACCGTGTCGGCAAGGTGCTGGTGGTGGCGAACCTGCAGTACACCGGTATCGTGTTCTCCAGCCTGTGGGGCCTGGCCTTGTGGGGTGACCGTTTCAACTGGTACGTGTGGATGGGCATCGGCGTGATCCTCGCTTCGGGTATCGCGGCGACGTTCTACAATACGCGCAAGACGGCGCGCGGCGCCGCCATGGAAAAGACCGATCCGATCGCAAGCGAACTCTGAAAGAAGGCAAACTGCGCCATGTACACGACCCTGATCTCGGCCAGCGAGCTGGCAACGCACATCGACGACCCAAACTGGGTCGTCGTCGACTGCCGGCATGACCTCGTCAACCTCGCCTTCGGACGCGACGCCTACGCCGCCGGCCACCTGCCGGACGCCGTGTTCGCGGACATGGAAACCGAGCTCTCGGGCGCGAAGCGCGGCGAGGACGGGATCTTCCGCGGGCGCCATCCGCTGCCGGAAAAGGAAGCGCTGGTCGCCACCTTGCGCGGCTGGGGCGTGAACGACGGCACCCAGGTCGTGGCCTACGATGCGCATGGCGGCATGTACGCCGCGCGCCTGTGGTGGCTGCTGCGCTGGATCGGGCACGAGGCGTCGGCGGTGCTCGATGGCGGCTTGCCGGCCTGGCAGGCGCTCGGACAGCCGGTGGTGACCGACATTGTGACGAAACCGCGCGGCACCATCCAAGCACGTGCGCCTTTTGTCCCGACGGTGACCGTGGCCGAGGTGCTGGAGAACATCGAGAGCGCAAAGCGCACCGTGGTCGACGCACGCGCGGCCGACCGCTTCCGCGGCGAGAACGAGACCATCGACCCGGTGGGCGGCCATATCCCGGGCGCGAAGAACCGCTTCTTCAAGGACAACCTGCAGGCTGACGGACGCTTCAAGGCGCCGGCGCAGCTGCGCGAGGAATTCGAGGGCGTGATTGGCGCGCCGTCGGACGCGATCATGCAGTGCGGCTCGGGGGTGACGGCGTGCCATAACCTGCTGGCGCTGGAAGTGGCCGGGATGCCTGGGGCGGCGCTGTATCCGGGGTCGTGGAGCGAGTGGAGCAGCGATCCGGCGCGGCCGGTGGCGACCGGTGCAATGAAACAGGCAGAAGGTTAACAATGAAGAACCCGTCAGCGGCAGGCGCACTGCGCGCGCACAAGTAGGCAGACATGGAAAGAAATACCCGACAGCGCAAGGCCATCCAGCAGTGCATCGCCGATGCGGGGCGTCCCCTGGCCCCCCAGGAGATCCTGGAGCATGCCCAGGGCGCCGTTCCCGGCATCGGCATGGCGACGATCTACCGCAACATCAAGTCGATGCTCGAAGCGGGCGAGATCACCACCGTGTCGCTCCCGGGCGGCGGCGACCGCTACGAACTGGCCGGCCACCACCACCATCATCATTTCCACTGCCGCTCCTGCGATAAAGTCTACGAAGTGCATGCCTGCCCGGGCGACATGCAAAAGCTCGCACCGGAAGGCTTTGTGCTCGAATCGCATGAGCTGACCCTGTACGGCTTGTGCAGCCAGTGCCGCTAGGCTCCCTTGGCGGCGCAACGCCGGCAGAAGCGATGGTTGCGCACATGCGCGGTGATCAACAGCACGCTGCTGGCTGCCGCTACCACGGTCTCGGCCAGCTCGCCAAAGCGCGGGCCGACGGCGAAAACCGCTAGCAGGAACGCTGCCAGCCCTGCGATCCCCAACAGCAGCGCCGCCGGGTCGCGGTGCGCGAGATAGCCCGGCACCAGCGCCAGCAAGACCGGGAGGGTAACTGCGGCGAGCAGGGCGTCATGCAGCCCATGATGGTCGCTGCCGAGGCCGAGTAGCGGAAACGCTGCTACCAGGAGCGGCATCGCAAGACAATGGGCCAGGCAGAGTGCCGACGCTGCCATGCCGGCATAGTCGGCGAAGGTGGTCAGGTGCTTCATCAGAACGTGAAGCGCACGCCCGCCGTCAGGTTGCGGCCTGTGAGCGGCGCCGCGCGCTTGATGAACGACGTATGGCTGAAGGCCAGTTCGTCGGTCAGGTTGTTCAGGCGCGCGTACAGCTGTGCCGGCACGCCCCCAATGCGCGTCGTGTAGTGCGTCCCGATGTTGAGCATATTGTAGCCGGCAGTCGGCGTCTCAAACGCGGCCACGTCGTCCTGGGTGCCCACCCGGTACAGCTCGACCATGCCGTGCCACGACTGCCAGTGCGCGTTCAGGCGTGTGCCGATGCGGTGCGGCGCCATGCGCGGGATGTTGCGGCTGCCTTCGCCATCGTCGAAGCGGGCGCGCACATAGTCACCGAACAGCGTCGCTTCCAGGTTGCGCGAGAGCTTGTGGCGCACTTCCCCTTCCAGCCCCATGAACGTTGCGTCGCGCTGAGCATACTCGACCAGCTGGAAGCCTTCGTGGTTGTCCAGCGTGTTGGCGTAGACGTAGTTGTCCATGCGGTTGTGGAAGGCGCTCAGCGAGAAGGTCGTCGCGCCGGCGAACTTGCGCAGGGTAAGGTCAACGTTATTCGAGGTTTCCTTGCCCAGGTTCGGGTTGCCGATCTCCCAGGTGCTGGTGGCCAGGTGCACGCCGTCCGCGTACAGTTCTTCCGCGGTCGGCAGGCGGTGGGTCCGCGCGGCCGAGGCGCGCAGCGAGTACTCGGGCCCGAACTTCCAGACCGCGCCAAGGGCGACCGACGTTCCGCGGGCGCTCGTGTCCTGCTGACCGCCTTCTACGGCAATGTCCTGCCACTCGTGGCGGGCGCCCGCTTCAAAGCGCCAGTCGCCCAGCTTGTACTCTTCCGTCACGAACAGCGCATGGCGCTTCGTGATCGATGGCGGTACATAGGCTTCCTCGCCGGCAGCGGCGAAATCGCGGCGCGTGGTCTGGGCACCGACGACGCCGCGCCAGCCCGCTACGGGAGCGTGTTCCAGCTCGACGCGCGCGTCATGCGCCTTGTTGGTGAAGCGGGTGGCAAGCTCGCCTTCCTCGATTTCGTCGTGACGGTAGTCGGTGAACGATGCACGCACGCGGGCCTTGGTGATGCCGACCACCGGGTTGCGGTACTCGCCGCGCACATCCCAGCGATCGCTGTCGAGCTTGACGAACGGCACTTCCTCAGCCCCATGGCCGTGCTCGTGATCATGCCCCTCACCCTCCTCTTCGTGGCCGTGGCCGCCGCAATGGAGGTGGTCGCCATGCGGGTGGCAGCTGCCGAACTCGTGATTGTGGCCAGGAATGCCGTATTCAGCGCGCTCCTTTGTATAAGCTGCTCCCAGGTAGCCACGCTCCCCCACCCAGGACAGGCCGACGCTGCCGGTCTCGGACTTCCGGTAACTGCCCGCGACGCGGCTGCCCTCTTTCCAGTCGCTGCCGACGCGGTAGGCATCGGCGTCGCGCTTGACGCCTTCGGCGTGGATGGCGAAGTTGCCTGCGCCACCGGTCACCTCGAAGGCACCGGTCTTTTCGCGGGCAGCCGAGTTGCCGCGCAGCTCGGCACTGCCTTCGACGGCCTTGTCCGGCGTCCGGGTCGGGATCTTGCGGTCGATGATGTTCACCACGCCGCCGACGGCACCGCCGCCATAGGCCAGCGCGGACGGGCCGCGCAGCACTTCGATGCGCTCGGCCAGCACCGGCTCGAACGCCACCGCATGGTCGGGGCTGATGGTCGAGGCATCCTGCACCTCGGCGCCGTCGGACAGGATCTTGACGCGCGGGCCGTCCATGCCGCGGATGACCGGGCGGCTGGCGCCGGCCCCGAAATGGCTCGACGTGATGCCGGGCTGGTTGTTCAGGGTTTCGCCCAGCGTCGATTCGCGTGCGCGCACCAGCTCGCCGCCGGAGAGCGAGGTCACCGGGGTGATCATGTCGTCGCCCACCAGGCCCAGCACGCTGGCCGAGATCACCACCGTCGGGATGCTGTCCGGGTCCGCGTGCGCGCGGCCGCTGTCCGTTTGGGCATGGGCGAGCGGGGCGCCGAAAGCGCACAGGAGCGCCAGTGCGAGCGGTGTCGGTTTGCAGGTCAGGACAGGCATGTTTAACTTCCTTTTCGATGAAATGGAGCGCGTCGGCCGGGCGAAGGCATGCGCCCGGATCTTCTATCGGTAATGATAAGTCATTCTCATTAAATGTTCAAGAACCCGTTTCTTCGTTACCGCGGTCGCAACAACGCTCACCAGCGACCGATCCGGAAATGGCAACCGTGCGAATGAGGGGGGGACGGTTTGCACCTGCACTGCCCGGGAAGGCTGGCTTCGCGCAGCGCCGGAGGACTTAGCCTGGTGGAGCGAGAGGTTCGGCGCGCCGGAACAGCCCCGGATAATGGAGCACGAACCCGTCGTCGTCGACCGTCAGGTCGGCCTGAAAGCCGGTGTCGACGCTCTCGAAGCGGTACAGGTTCCTGGCGCAGCGGGTATAGGCCTGCCTCGCCGTTTCCACGGTCACCCCGGGAATCGATACATAGGCAACCGCGATTTCCTGCCGCTCCCCCAACGCATCACCGAGGCGGCGGATCGGCAGCGTATTCGTGAAACAGCTTGCGCTGAGGTCGATGTCGATGCAGCCGGCCAACGCATCGAGCGGTGTGCCGTCGGCCTTGCGCCAATGGCCTTCGCCATCGGCGAAGAGTTCAAGCCGTCCGCCGCCCGCCACGCCAATGGTGGCGTGCCGGACGCGCCAGGCCGCATCACAGGAGAGGACATAGCTGGCACCGAACCCGGCTTCAAACCCGGTTTCAAGCCCAGCGTCGCCGCCGCCGCCGATTACCAGCCCTTGCGCGGTGATCGACTGGCCGTGCCGGCTGATGGTCAGGTGTTCCAGCCCGATACCGGATTCGGGTATCCAACGATAGGTATGCATGACAGTGCCCTTTCGCCGACGGGGCCGGGCATGCGTGACATCAGGCAGCCCTGGCGTGAAGGATGACGGTGATGTGACAATGATACCGCGCGCGTAGCCGCGCTCCTGCGCGTGGGCGGCGCTCGCGGCAAGGGTGGTGGCGATGAAGGCGGCAGCGAAGACGATCTGGTCTGGATTCCCGTTCTGGTTGGATCGCGGCGCCGGCGAGGTGCCACGAGCACAACCATTATCGGGACGCGCCTTGGTGCGCGCATGTGCCGAAAATCAGGGTCAGTGCCCCGCCGTCAAAAACAGCACGACCGCCACGCCCAGCCCGATCAGCAGCACCTGCGGAATCGACTCCTTTACCGTCGCCCTCCTCTGCATCTGCGGCATCAGGTCGCTCACCGCGATATAGATGAAGCCCGAGGACGCAAACACCAGCACATACGGAATCAGGCCGCTGGCCTGGTCGAGCGTGTAATACCCGAGCAGGCCGCCGGCCACCGACAGCAGGCTGCACAGCAGGTTGAACACATACGCGCGCAGGCGCGAAAAGCCAGCATTGAGCAGCACGATGAAGTCGCCGATCTCGGTCGGGATCTCGTGGGCGACGATGGCCAGCGCGGTGACGATCCCCAGCTCCGGGTTGGCCAGGAAGGCCGCCGCGATCAGGATGCCGTCGACGAAGTTGTGCATGCCGTCGCCGATCAGGATCATCCAGCCCGACTTGCCCGCCTCGCGCGCATCGTGGCCGTGGGCGTGGTGGTGCCCGTCGCCTTCGTGGTGGTGCGAGTGGCGCAGCAGCGCCGCCTTCTCCAGCAGGAAAAAGGTCAGCAGGCCCGCCAGCAGCGTGGCGAACAGTTTATGGGCGTCGGCGCCCGATTCGAAGGCTTCCGGCAGCGCATGCAGCAGCGTGGTCGACAGCATGATGCCGACCGACAGGCTCACCAGCCGCTCCACCATTTTGGAGAGCATCGTGAACGAAAACAGGGCCGCGGCCGAGATGCTGACGATGCCGGCGATCAGGGTCGCCAGCAGGATGGAGAAGAGAATGGGGTCGATGTGAAGCCTCTTGTTCTTGTCGGGCAGTGCGTGGCAAGCCGGGCATTGTACAGGTCCCGGCCGCCACGGGTGTTACTCAAGCAACGCCGTGGCTGTGGAACCAGTCAATCGCACGCTTCCAGCCATCCCTGGCGTCAGCTTCATTGAAGCTCGGGCGGTAATCGGCATGGAAGGCGTGCCCCGAATTCGGGTAGACCACGAACTCGGACTTGCTGTTGCCCTTGGCCAGCGCGGCCTTCATGCGCTCGACCGATTCGAGCGGGATGCCGGTGTCCTTGGCGCCGTACAGGCCCAGCACGGGCACCTTCAGGTTCTGGGCGATGTCGACCGGGTGCTTCGGCGAATTGGCGCTGGCCTCGCCGACCAGGCGGCCGTACCAGGCGACGCCGGCCTTGACCTTCGGGTTGTGGCTTGAGTACAGCCAGGTGACGCGCCCGCCCCAGCAGAAACCAGTGATGCCGAGTTTATCCGTGTCGCCACCGCGCTGTCTGGCCCAGGTGACGACGGTGTCGAGGTCCGACATGACCTGTGCATCCGGGGTCTGGGAGACGATGTTCTTCATCAGGTCGGCGATGTTGGCGGCCTTGGTGGCGTCCCCGGCGCGCACGAACAGGTCGGGCGCGACGGCCATGTAGCCCTGCTTGGCGAAGCGGCGCGCCACGTCCTTGATGTGTTCGTGCACGCCAAAGATCTCGGAAATGACGAGGATGACCGGCGGGTTCTTCTTGCCCTCGGGCTGGGCGCGGTAGACCGGCACGTCCTGGCCGTTGATGACGATGATGTGGTCGGCGCTTGACAAGCCCGCGGTGTCGGTCTTGACCAGGGTCTGCGCCTCGACCGGCAGGGCCGCGGCCGCAAAGCCGGCTCCCAGTGCCGCCGTCAGGAAGACGCGGCGGTCGACGCCGTCCTGGAACTTGCTGGCGGCGGTGAGGCTGTCGCCGTCTTGTACGAGATCCTTCATGTGCATCCCTCCGGTCGTTGGTTGTCAGATGGCTATCTTAACAGCGACTCGGCGGCTTGCGCATTCGCAGCACATGCATAAGGGACTTCACTGCTGACCAGCACTACCGGCAGCACTGCGGGCGCCGGTCAGCAGGAGAATGCGAACGCTTACGGCGTCAGCGTGAAGTTCACCCCAAGCGCGTTCGCGGTGGCGATGCTGACCGCGTCCACGCCCTTGGCGGTGTAACCGGCGGCCGACGCTTCGACGCGGTAGGTGCCGCCCGTGACGTTGGCGGCCGGCGCAAAGGCGAGCGGCAGCGTCGCGCTGTAGGTGGCGTACTGGGGCGCGGCGACCGGCAGGTTGGCGATCGTGTAGGCACCGCTCGCCAGGTCCGCGCCCTGGTACCTGATCGTCACTGCCTGGCCGGCGGCGAAGCTCTGCTTGGCCGCCACATAGGCTGCCTCGGTGGTGCTCGGCGGCGTCATCGTGACCATGCCGGCAATCGAGCCCATGGTGCTCGGGGCCAGCATCAGCGGTGCAGCGGCGGTGCTCAGGGCGGTGTTGCTGCTGGTGGTGGCAACCGGGACCGCGCCGACCACTGCGGCGCCACTGTCGTTGGCGGTGATGACGACGTCGTAATTGCCCGGCGCCAGGCGCGACAGCAGGAACTCGCCCGTGGTGGCGTTCGGGGTGGTGGCGCTGACGATCGTGCCGTTCTGCTGCGCCGATACCGTCACGTTCTTGCCCAGCACGGCCGGGCTCACAAAGCCGGAAATGCCGTTGATCGCGCTCGGCAGCATTTTCACGACCGGCTTGAGCGCATAGGCGCCTTTGCCGCGGGTGACGACCGATTTGCAGGCATCGAAGTCGATCACGACGTCGGCGCGCTGGCCGGCCTCGACATTGAACGAACCGACCAGCTTGATGCCGCTCTGCACCGCGCTCGGGGTTTCCAGCGGCCGCTCGACCTTGGTGTCGCTCGGGACCACCGTGTTGGCAGTACCGTTCGCGTTCGCGTCGAGCACCAGGCGCAGCTGGTTGTACTGGCCTGCCTCGAGCGAGGTCTGGCCCAGGGTTTCCAGTACGCCGTTGGTCAGGTTGAGCAGGTTGACCTTTTTTGGGTTGCTAAGGGTGATGTCGGTCCAGCCGCCATCCGCTTCATCCGCGCTGGCGCTCTTGTTGACGCGGACTTTGGTGACGGTGACGTTGACCGCGTCGAAGCCGCAGGCCGGGGCGTCGGTCAGGCCCACGCTGAGGGTCCCCATCGTCGAAACGGGCGCCACCGGGGCTGCCGGTGCGGAGTCGCCCCCTCCCCCGCCACAGGCGCCCAGGGCCGCTGCGGTGAGCAAGCCGCCAAGAAGGAGAGAGGGACGATTCGGACTGGAGTGCATGGAATACCTTTCAAATAGTTCGCCGGACGGGCATTGAAGCGATCCTAACATTCCACATGGAAACTCTTTCGTGAAATGGCGCACCTTGAAACGTTTCATTACAACTGAAACATTTAACTGTTGCGGAGATACACTTGTACTCTATTTCAACCTCCGTTGCGAATAAGCAACTCACAGCAACGTTCCCGCTTCCCTTCCTCCCTCGCCGTGGAGTCTTTTTCGACGCATTCCTGAACTACAAGGTATATTTCTTTCTAGTAGGAATCTTCCTACAAAATGTTAAACAAGTAAAGTTTCCTGATAAACAATAAAAGACGGCGGACAGGTGGATCGCCTTTGTCTCAATCATCACGCGGCACTTGCTGTTCTAACATGACTACCTTATCGCCCATTCTTGAGTCTGTACTCCATGAGTTTCCCGGCATCGCCTACCGTTGCCTGAACGATCCATGCTGGACGGTGCAGTACATCAGCTCCGGCGTGACAGCCCTGACCGGCTACATGCCTGAAGTCTTCACTGGACACCAGCCCTTTACTTATTCAGACATTATTCTTGTTGACGATCGTGAACGGGTGCAACAGGAGATCAAGCACGCCCTGAACGCGGGGACTGGTTTCGTCCTGACTTACCGCATCGTGACCGCGCATGGCAAGATCAAGTTTGTAAACGAACACGGCAACGCCATCCGCGACGGCGATGGCCGTATCGTGGCGCTCCAGGGATTTGTGACGGATGTGACCGCCGCGCGGCAGATGCAGCAGGCTCTTAACGAGGTGACACAGCGTTTCAAATGGATCGCCCAGGCGACAAACGACAATACCTGGGATTGGAATCTGCAGACGAACGAAATATGGCACGGCGACGATGTCCGTGGAATGTTCGATTGCCCTTCCGATACGACCAGCCGGGAGAGCGATTGCTGGTCGACCCGTATCCACCCGGAAGACAGGGAGCGCGTGCTGGCCAGCATGAAAGCAGCCATCGGAAGCACCGCTGGCGACTGGTCGGCCGAATACCGGTTCCAGCGCAAGGATGGCAGCTATGCCGAGTTACTGAACCGCGCCGTCATTATCCGTGATCCGCACCATGCAGCCATTCGCATGGTCGGTGGCATTTCGGACCTCACGGAGCGCAAACAGTCCAGGCTCCACCTGGAGCGATTGGACCGGGCGCTTCGCATCCTCAACCAATGCAGCCAAAGGCTGGTGCGCGCTGACGATGAGCACGGCCTGTTGAAGGATATCTGTGAACTCGCCGTCGAGGTGGGCGGATACCAGGCCGCGTCAGTCAGCGTCGTCAGCGACGCGCGCTGGCCGCTGCAAGACGGTGCGAGCCATGGCGCCCATTTCCAGCGGCTGATCTACCCGGATATCCCTCTCGGCGCAGACGAGAGCGGCGACAGCCTTGCCGCTGCTGCAATGAGCAGCAACGAGCAGGTCGTCTGCAGCGATATCGCAAACGCTCCCCTGACGGCCGGCTTGCGGGAAGAACTGCTCGGACGTGGCTACCGAAGCGCCATCTGGCTGCCGATCACCCACGGCGGCCAGGGAATCGGGGTCATGACAATCTATTGCAGCGCCGTGGCACCATTCGACGCCGAGGAAATCCAGCTGCTTCGCACCCTTGCCGATAACATTGCTTTCGGCATCGTCAACATACGCTCCCGGGAAGACCGCAAGCGCATCGAGTTAGCTGCGGTAAAGATCGTCGCCGGCGTCTCGGCCAACACCGGCGAGGCGTTTTTCGAGCATCTCGCGCGCAACATGGCGCTGGCCGTGGGAGCCGATGGTGCCTTTGTCGCCCGCTTCCGGGATGACGCATTACAGTCGGTCCATACCATCACGGCTGTCCTGGACAACGCCGCCCTGCCGAACTTTGACTATGAGATTGCCGGGTCCCCCTGCGAAAAACTGGTCACATCGCCCGGCTGCGTCGTGCTCGACGATGTGGCTGGCTGTTTTCCTGCATCCGGGGCGGTCAGGATGGGCATGCGCGGCTACGCCGGCTGCCGCCTCGACAGCATGACAGGGCAGCCCCTGGGACTGCTGTTCGTGCTCTTCCGCGAGCCGGTAGCACAACCCGACTTCGTCACGCGGATTATCCAGATTTTTGCCGCCCGGGCAGGGGCTGAACTGGAGCGTCAATTATCCGATGCACGCATCCTCGAACAGGCGTCGCTGCTCGACAAGGCCAAGGACGCCATTGTTGTCCACGACGCATCGAACCGCGTCACTTACTGGAACAAGGGCGCGGAACGGCTGTATGGCCTGGCGGCCGACAAGGTGCTCGGTATCCCTGTGATCGAGGCCGTCTACGGGGATGCGGAGCGCTACCAGGCGATTTCCACGAGCCTGGCCGCGCACGGTGAATGGCAGGGCGAAATTATCCGTCGCCGCGAGGACGGCGGCGAGCTCGCGCTCGACATCAACTCGACCCTGGTACGCGATACCGCTGGGCAGCCGAGCTCGGTGCTGTCCATCATCACCGACGTTACCCGACGCAAGGCCGCCGAACACGAAGTTGCCAAGCTGGCGTTTTACGACCGCCTGACAGGTCTGCCGAACAGGCACTTCCTGGAGAAACAGCTGCAGGATTTCCTCGATGGCGGCGCTGCGACCGGTAACGAAGGCGCGCTGTTGTGGATCGGCCTGGACCGCCTCAAGAGCCTCAACGACACCCGCGGGCACGGCATCGGCGACCTGCTGCTGCAGCAAACGAGCGAACGGATCACGGCTTCGATTGGCGCCGGCGATGTCGCCGCCCGTTTCGGCGGCGACGAGTTCGTCGTTCTCATCAAGGGACTCGGTCACGCACCAGGCAAGGCAATCGCGGTGGCGAGGGCCTTGCTGCAGCGGCTGAACGAGCCCTTCGATCTCGACGGTTACACGCACGGCTGTTCGGCGAGTATCGGCCTGGCCTATTTTCGCAGTGACAAGGACGCGGCAACCGAGATATTCAAACGCGCCGACATCGCCATGTACGAAGCGAAAGCCGCCGGTCGGAATACCCTGCGGCTCTTCGATACCCGGATGCAGAAATGTGCGGAGTCGCGTGCCGAACTCGAGAGCGACCTGCGCCGGGCGCTCGAACGCGATGGGCTGCACCTCGCCTATCAGCCCCAGGTGTCGGAAGCCGGTCATGTGACCGGTGTCGAGGCCTTGCTGCGCTGGAATCATCCGACCCGCGGTCCAGTCTCGCCAGCCGAATTCATTCCAATTGCGGAAACGTCCGGCTTGATCATTCCTTGCGGGGAGTGGGTGCTGGACCAGGCATGCAGGCAACTGAGCCGTTGGGAAACCAATGCGCTGACCCGGTCGCTGAGCATCGCGGTCAATGTCAGCGCACACCAGCTACGGCACCCCGGATTTGTCCATCAGGTCAAGAATGTGTTGCACCACACAGGCGCCGATCCACGCAAGCTGAAACTGGAATTGACAGAAAGCTGCCTGGTGACGGATACCGACGCCACGGTCGAGAAAATGAAAGCGCTCAAGGCAATCGGGATCAGTTTTTCCCTGGACGATTTCGGCACCGGATTTTCATCGCTGTCGTATTTGAAACGCCTGCCGCTTGACCAGCTCAAGATCGACCGTTCCTTTGTTTCCGACGTGACCAAGGATGCGAATGCGGCGGTGATCACCCGCTCGATCATTGCACTCGGACAAAGCCTGAGCCTGGAAGTGATCGCCGAGGGGGTGGAAACCGAGTGCCAGCACCGCTTCCTTGCAATGCATGGGTGCGGCATTTACCAGGGCTATCTGTTCAGCCGGCCGGTCAGTGTCGAAGGCGTGGAAGAATATCTTCTGCACAGGTCGGAGCGAAGTGCAGCGCTTGCATAACACATCGCCATAACGATGACCGGACCAGCCACAGGCTGGTCCGGTCAGGCGCTTAGTGCGCTTCTTCCCAGTTGCTGCCCACACCCGTCTCGGCCACCAGCGGCACCTTCAGTTGGGCGACACCGGCCATCAGTTCCGGCAGCTTGCCCTTCACCAGTTCCAGTTCGGCTTCCGGCACTTCCAGCACCAGTTCATCGTGCACCTGCATCACCATGCGCGTGGCCAGCTTTTCCGATTCCAGCCAGCCCTGCACGGCGATCATCGCCAGCTTGATCAGGTCGGCGGCCGTGCCCTGCATCGGCGCGTTGATCGCCGCCCGTTCGGCGCCGGCGCGGCGCGGGCCGTTCGGCGAATTGATTTCGGGGAGCCACAGGCGGCGCCCGAACACGGTTTCGACATAGCCGCGGGCCTTGGCGGCGGCGCGGGTTTCGTCCATGTACTGCTTGACGCCCGAGAAGCGCGCGAAATAACGGTCGATGTAGCTGGCCGCCGCCGCGCGCTCGATGCCGAGGCGCGCCGCCAGGCCAAAGGCGCTCATGCCGTAAATCAGGCCGAAGTTGATCGCCTTGGCATAGCTGCGCTGCTGGTTTTCCACTTCGTCGAGCGCCACGCCGAACACCTCGGAAGCCGTCGCCCGGTGGATGTCCTCGCCCTCGGCAAACGCGCGCAGCATCGCTTCGTCGCCCGAAATATGGGCCATGATGCGCAGCTCGATCTGCGAATAGTCGGCCGACACAATCACATTACCCGGCGCCGCGATGAAGGCTTCGCGGATGCGCCGTCCTTCGCTGGTACGGACCGGGATGTTCTGCAGGTTCGGGTCGTTCGAGGCCAGGCGGCCGGTGATGGCGACGGCCTGCGCGTAATTCGTGTGCACCCGTCCCGTGTCCTTGTTGACCATGGTCGGCAGCTTGTCGGTATAGGTTGACTTCAGCTTGGCCAGGCCGCGGTGTTCGAGCAGCACTTTCGGCAGCGGGAAGTCCTCGGCCAGCTTTTGCAGCACTTCCTCGTCGGTCGACGGCGCGCCGGTGGCGGTCTTCTTGATCACCGGCAGGCCGAGCTTGACGAAGAAGATTTCGCCGATCTGCTTCGGCGAGCCGAGGTTGAACGGGCCGCCGGCCAGCTCATAGGCTTGCGCTTCGAGTTCCATCAGGCGGGCGCCGATTTCACGCGATTGCGCGCCCAGTTTTTCGGCGTCGATCAGCACCCCGTTGCGCTCGATCTTCTGCAGCACGATCTGGGTCGGCAGCTCGATCTTCTCGTAGATATAGGTCAGGCCCGCGTCCTCCAGGACGTGCGGCAGCATCGTCTGGTGCAGGCGCAGCGTGATGTCGGAATCCTCGGCCGCGTATTCGGTGGCGCGGTTCAGCTCCACCTGGTCGAAGCAGATCATGTTGGCGCCCTTGCCGCAGACGTCGACAAAGGGGATGGTCGTGTAGCCGAGGTGGCGCATCGCCATCGTGTCCATGTCGTGCGGCTTGTGGGACTCGAACACGTACGACTGCAGCAGCGTGTCGTGGACGATGCCCTGCAAGGTCACGCCATGGTTATTAAAGATGTGCATGTCGTACTTCAGGTTCTGGCCGAGCTTGGGCTTGGCCGGATTTTCCAGCCACGGGCGCATGCGTTCCAGCACCTCTTCGCGCGGGAGCTGCTCCGGCACGCCGGCGTAGCGGTGCGCCACCGGGATGTAGGCGCCCTTGCCCGCCTCGACCGACATCGAGATGCCGACCATCTGCGCCGTCATCGGGTCGAGAGAAGTGGTTTCGGTATCGACCGAGGTCAGTTCGGCGGCCTCGGCCAGCGCCAGCCATTTGTCGAGCTGCTCCCAGGTCGTGACCAGTTCGTACTCGCCCTTGATGATCGGCATGCCTGGCAGCGTATCCTGCGTGCCTTGGGTACCATGGGCGCCTTCCGGTGAATTCATGGGTGCGCCGCCGCCATTACCCTGCGACAGTTCGCGCAGCATGGTTTTAAAACCATAGCGTTGGAAGAAGTCGCGCAGCGCGTCCTTGTCTTCGGGGCGGCCGACCAGGGTTTCCTCGATCGACACCACGTGTTTCACGAGGTCGCAGTCGGTCTTCACGGTGATCAATTGACGGCCCTGGGGCAGCCACTCGAGCGCCGAGCGCAGGTTCTCGCCCACTGCCCCGCCGATGCTGTGCGCGTTCTCGATCACGCCGTCGAGCGAGCCGTGCAGCGACAGCCATTTCAGGGCCGTCTTCGGGCCGCACTTGTTCACGCCGGGTACGTTGTCGACCGTGTCGCCGATCAGGGTCAGGTAGTCGATGATGCGGTTCGGCGGCACGCCGAACTTCGCCAGCACGCCGGCTTCGTCGAGCTTTTCGTTGCTCATCGTATTGATCAGCATGACCTTGTCATTGACCAGCTGCGCCAGGTCCTTGTCGCCGGTGGAGACGATCGTGTTCATGCCCCGGGCGGCGGCCTGCACGGCCAGGGTGCCGATCACGTCATCCGCTTCCACGCCCTCGACCATCAGGATCGGCCAGCCCATGAGCCGCACTACTTCGTGGATCGGCTCGATCTGCTTGGCGAGGTCGGCCGGCATCGAAGCGCGCGTGGCCTTGTACTCGGCGTACATGTCGTCGCGGAAGGTTTTACCTTTCGCATCGAACACGCAGGCGATGTAGGCCGCCGGATAGTCGGCGCGCAGGCGGCGCAGCATGTTGACCATGCCGTGCATTGCCCCGGTCGGGTGGCCGTCGGGGCCGCGCAGGTCGGGCAGCGCGTGGAAGGCGCGGTAAAGGTAGCTGGAACCGTCAACGAGCAGCAGGGTATTTTGCATAGGAATGAGTGGTAGAGCCGGCGGCGAGCCAAAGTACAGGCATTATCGCAGAATCCGGAATGGTGAAAGCGCAACAACGGCGTTGCGGTACAGCTCGTATATATGGGCGATCGGTACACTTTTCACTGGGAGGGGTGTCTGTTTGTTACAATGGTCCAAACGATACAAGGTGACCATCATGCCGCGCACACTTCCCCGCCTGACCCTCTCGCTCGCCCTGCTTGCATGTGCCGGCAGTGCGGCCGCGCAAACGGCCTCGTCTACACAATCGCCTGCCCAACCGCCGGTCACGGAACCGATCGAGGCCGGCAGCGACGAGCCGGCTACCCGCATCGAACCGCGCCGCGGCACCCGGATCACTGAAAAGCGCAACAACGGCCAGGTCACCGAAATCGAAGTGCAAAGCGGCAAGAGCCGCTACATCATGCGCCCCAACCAGGCCGCCGGCAACGCGCAGGCGGGCGACGCCCAGAGCAGCGCCTTCCGCGCGCCGCAATGGCAGGTGATGGAATTCGATATGAACGCCAAGCGCAAGGCCGCTGCGGAGGCCGAAGCCGCCGCAGCCGCGGCCGCCGGGACGTTCCCGGCACGCGCCAGTGCGGCAGCTGCAGGTGCGGCAGCCAGGCCGGCCGCAGCGGCGCCGGCCACGGGCGCAAGCCCTGCCAAAGCACCGCCGGCAACGGTACCGATGCTGCGTCCGGCGGACGTGCCGCCACCGCCGCCGCTGCCGACGAGCCGCTGACACTTATAATCATGTAAAAATCGCTGCTGATCCGGGCGCAGCCGCCCTGATCAGTACTTCCGCCACTTCTCGCCGACCTACCTCGTTACTCGCATAATGGCAGTTTTCACCGCGGTCACGCTCGATGACCTCACCCAGTGGATGGATCAGTTTCCCCTTGGCCAACCACTGGCCCTCAAGGGCATTGCTTCAGGAATCGAAAACAGCAATTTTTTCTTGACCACGGAGCGCGGGGAGTATGTGCTGACGGTGTTCGAGAACCTCGGTTTCGAGCAACTGCCCTTCTACCTGCAACTGATGCGCCATCTCGCCGAGCGCGGCATCCCGGTGCCGGCGCCGGTCGCCAACGCACGCGGCGAACTGGTCGCCGCCTTGCAGGGCAAGCCGGCCGCCATCGTCAGCAAGCTCGACGGCAGTTCGCAGATGGACCCGCAGCCGGTGCACTGCTTCGAGGTCGGCACCATGCTGGCCCGCATGCACCTGGCGGCGCATGACTTCCCGCTGGCGCAGCCGAACCTGCGTGGCCTCGACTGGTGGCAGGCCACGGCGCCGCGCGTCCTGCCGTTCCTGGCGCCGGAGAACGCGCGCCTCTTGCAGGACGAGATCGCTTACCAGTCCGACTTTGCCGGCACAGACTCCTACGCCGGGCTGGCGCGCGGCCCCGTGCATGCCGACCTATTCCGCAATAACGTGATGTTCGTCGGCGAGCGCCTCTCCGGCTGTTTCGATTTCTATTTCGCCGGCGTCGACACCTGGCTGTTCGACCTGGCCGTGACCGTCAACGACTGGTGCATCGACCTCGAGACCGGCAAGCTCGATGGGCCGCGCGTGCGCGCCCTGCTCGATGCCTATGCGGCGGTGCGCCCGTTCACCCGCGACGAGGCAAGCGCCTGGCAGCCGATGCTGCGCGCCGCTGCGCTGCGCTTCTGGCTGTCGCGCCTGTACGACCTGCACGTGCCGCGTGCCGCAGAAATGCTGACGCCGCACGATCCGACCCATTTCGAGCGCATCCTGCGCGACCGCATTGCCAACCCGGCGCCGGGCCTGGCCAACCACGAATGAATAACATGCCCGCAATTACTGGCTGGAACTGGCTGAAGGAAGGTACCGGCCTGTTCCGCAAACAGCCCGCCGCGCTGACCACCCTGCTGTTCGCCAACATCCTGATCAGCCTGCTGGTCAGCGCTGTGCCCTACCTTGGCCCGATGCTGGCCTTCATCCTGATTCCGTCGTTCTCGATGGCCTTCATGAAGGCCTGCCTGATGATCGAGAACGGCGAGCGCGTGACCCCTGTCGTGCTGCTGACGGGCTTTCGCAAGCCGGTGATCGGGGAGTTGTGCAAGATCGGCCTGATCTACCTGGGCGTGTCGGTGCTGCTGACGCTGCTCGCGCGCTTCTCCATCGATCTCGAACTGATGCGCCAGGTTGCCCAGCCGGACGACCCGAAAAACGTGCCGCAGGTCGCTGGCTGGGAGTTCGTCAAGATGTTCGCGCTATCGGCCCTGAACGTGAGCGTGCTCATCGCCCTGTCCTTCGCCGCGCCGCTGATCTACTGGCAGCGCATGTTGCCGGGCAAGGCGATCTTTTACAGCTTCTTCGCCGTCCTGCGCAGCGCGCGCGTGTTCCTGGTGCTCCTGATGAGCTGGTTCGGCATCCTGCTGGCGCTGTCCGTCGTGGTCGCCATGCTGATGGGCGGCTCGGTCCTCGGGCGCGTGCTGGTGATGTGGTTGATCTTCCTGTTCATCCTGCTGCTGCAATGCGCGATGTATGCGGGGTACAGGCAGATTTTCGGGAAGCCGGTCGAGACGGCGGACAATGGGCGCGTGAACATGGAGAAGTAGGCCATTCGCCATTCGGTTTTGCCGGGTGGGGCACGGAGTGCCCCACCCAAGCACACACCACGATCAGCGGCTGACCCGCTCCAGCTTCGCCACCGACAGATCCAGCACCTTGATCCCCGACGGGCCGAAATTGATCTGCGCCCGGGCCGCGCCCGCCCCACCCTCGATATTCACGATCACGCCTTCGCCGAACTTGGCGTGCGCCACCGTTTCGCCGATGCGCCAGCCCGAACTGCTGCTGCCTGACTTCTGGGTGAGCTGCTGGGCGATTTTATTGTCGCTGCCGGCATTGCGGAAGGCGGCGTCGTCCCAGGCGTTGGGCGCCTTCTTGTTGGCGAACCAGTGGCTCTGCACGCGCGGCGAGAGCCACTTCAATGCCTCTTCCGGCAGCTCGTCGAAGAAACGCGACTTCATGTTGTAGCGCGTCTGGCCGTGCAGCATGCGCTGCTGGGTAAAGCTCATATATAGCCGCTTGCGGGCGCGGGTGATCGCCACGTACATCAGGCGCCGCTCCTCGTCCACGCCGTCGAGTTCGCGCGCGCTGCTTTCGTGCGGGAACAGGCCCTCTTCCAGGCCCGTGATGAACACGGCGTCGAACTCGAGGCCCTTGGCGGAGTGCACCGTCATCAGCTGCATCGCGTCCTGCCCGGCCTGGGCCTGGGCGTCGCCCGCTTCCAGCGAGGCATGCGACAGGAAAGCCGACAGCGGCGACATGACCGAGGGCAGCGGCGCGTCGGCGTCCAGGATCTCAATGCCATCCTGGTACACGACGGCGTCCCCAACTTGCGCCTGGGACGGCGGACCCAGGTGGGCCGGGGCGAACTGTCCAAAACCTTCTTCCTGCACGAACTGGGTCGCCGCGTTGACCATCTGCTCCAGGTTTTCGATGCGGTCGGCGCCTTCCTTTTCGTTGGCGTAGTGCGTCAGCAGGTTGCTGCGCTCGAGCACGACGCGCACCATTTCCGGCAGCGCCAATTGTTGCGTCTCGAAACGCGCGCCCTCGACCAGCTTCACGAAAGCGCCCAGCGAGGTGCCCGCCTTTCCGGTCATGTAGGGGACAGCCGCATACAGCGAGATGCCATAGGTATCGGCCGCCATTTGCAGCTGCTCGATCGAGCGCACGCCGATGCCCCGCGTCGGGAAATTCACCACGCGCAAGAAAGCCGAATCATTGTGCGGGTTGTCCATCAGCTGCAGG
The DNA here is from genome assembly GCF_042655085.1 of Massilia niabensis. Classification (NCBI taxonomy): domain Bacteria; kingdom Pseudomonadati; phylum Pseudomonadota; class Betaproteobacteria; order Burkholderiales; family Oxalobacteraceae; genus Massilia; species Massilia niabensis. Next base: position 417,367 of record NZ_JBHSMU010000003.1, read on the forward strand.
TAAGCAATCGCATGCTTGACCTCGGCGCGCTGGAAGTAGCGCAGGCCGCCGTAGACGGTGTACGGAATGCCAGCCGCAAACAGGGCATGCTCGATGACGCGGCTTTGCGCGTTCGAGCGGTACAGGATGGCGATTTCGCTGCGCGCCACGCCCTCGCCCATCAGGCTCTTGGCTTCCTCGATGATCCACTGCGCTTCTTCGAGGTCGGAGGACGCTTCGTAGATGCGCACCGGCTCTCCCTGCCCGGCGTCGGTCCGCAAATTTTTACCCAGGCGCTTCGTGTTATTGGCGATCAGGAAGTTGGCGCTGTCGAGGATGTGGCCGTGCGAGCGGTAGTTCTGCTCGAGCTTGATGAGGTTCTGCACGCGGAAGTCGCGCTCGAAGGCCTGCATGTTGCCGACATTGGCGCCGCGGAAGGCATAAATGCTCTGGTCGTCGTCGCCGACGGCGAAGATGACGCCGCCCATGCCTTCGTTATGGCCGGCCAGGAGTTTCAACAGGTTGTATTGCAGGTCGTTGGTATCCTGGAACTCGTCGACCAGCACGTGCTTGAAGCGCATCTGGTAATGCTGGCGCAGCGGTGTGTTGCGCGACAGGAGCTCGTAGGCACGCAGCAGCAGCTCGGCGAAATCGACCACGCCCTCGCGCTGGCATTGCTGGTCGTACAGCGCGTAGAGCTCGACCATCTTGCGTTCGATCGGGTCGTAGGCCTCGACCTTGTCGGCCCGCAGTCCCTGGTCCTTCGCATTATTGATGAAGTACATCAGGTTCTTGGCCGGGTACTTCTCGTCGTCGACATTCGCTGCCTTGAGCATGCGCTTGATCATCGAGAGCTGGTCTTGCGAATCGAGGATCTGGAACGATTGCGGCAGCGCGGCGTCACGGTAGTGCGTACGCAGCAGGCGGTTGCACAGGCCGTGGAAGGTGCCGATCCACATGCCGCGCGTGTTCACGGGGAGCATCGTCGACAGGCGCGTGAGCATCTCCTTCGCGGCCTTGTTGGTGAACGTCACCGCCATGATGCCGGCGGGCGACACCTGCCCGGTCTGGATCAGCCAGGCGATGCGGGTCGTCAGCACGCGGGTCTTGCCCGAGCCGGCACCGGCCAGGATGAGAGCACTTTGCGACGGCAGCGTAACCGCGGCCAATTGTTCGGGATTGAGATTGTGAAGGAGATTCATGCGGCCATTATACCGCCGCGATTTACTGTATGCCCATCCAGTCCGGCGACGAAAGACGGGATCGGCACAAGAATCGTGAATAAATGCGCATGCATTTACCCGCAATAATTAAAAGGTTTCTTCTACTAAAAGTTGCATGTCGGATGACATCTCGCGGCAACTTCATTTAACTCAGCAGTAACAGCACGCAACTTCTCCCGCGCGCCACCTGTTCAGAAATTCGCTTAACTTAACGACAAATACGCGAACTATTGCGTGGCCCGCTTCGACCCAACCATATCAAGCCCCGGGTCTGTACGCGCTTCGGGTCGGGCCTGTCGTTTGTCGTAGCGTGCAGACCTAGTTTTGTTAGCCCTATTCATCGCTAAAGGAGAGACACATGCTTAATCGAGTGGTTACTGTCGCCGCACTTGCAGTCGGCGGAATGATGCTGTCGAAGAAAATGAAGCAGAAGAACAACTCGAGCGGCGATTCGTCGATTATCGAGTCGATCGAGGTGAATGTTCCGGTGCGTACTGCCTACAACCAGTTCACCCAGTTCGAGGACTTCCCGCAGTTCATGAAGAGCGTGAAAGAAATTCGCCAGCTCGACGACAAGCGCCTGCACTGGAAAGCCAACATTGCCGGCGAAGACAAAGAGTGGGATGCGGAAATCACCGAGCAGGTCCCGGACAAGCGCATCGCCTGGCGCAGCATCGGCGGCGTGCACAACGCCGGCGTCGTGACCTTCCACAAGATTTCGGATTCGGTCACCCGCGTGACGCTGCAAATGGACTACAAGCCGGAAGGCGTGCTGGAAGCCATCGGCGACGCCCTCGGCGCCGTGCGCATGGAAACCCGTGCGAACCTGTCGAACTACAAGGAAATGCTGGAAGCGCGTGGCTCGGAAACGGGTGCATGGCGCGGCAAGATCAACACGCACTAATGCCCCAGGCCGCTTGATGCGGCCTGATGCAGGTAAATTCCGATGCCGCCCGGGATCTCCTGGGCGGCATTTTCATTTCAAGTCCGCCGTTACCACACCCTGCAGCGCTTGGCAGCCACCATCGGCTGGCCCTTCTTGCACTGGAATGCCTGCTCGAATTCCGGCATGTTGATCACGACCCCGTTCACCCGGTATTTGCCCGGCGAGTGCGGATCGGTCACCGCGGTCACGCGCAGGTTTTCCGGACGATCGTTTTCGCAGGCCCATTGTGCGTAGCCGACAAAAAAGCGCTGCTCCGGCGTGAGGCCATCGCGCAGCTCGCCCTTTGGTTGGGCTTGCTGGGGCATGCTCGCCATCTGCGCCTTCCAGGCCATCCAGCCGAGGATCACGCCGCCGAGGTCGGCCACGTCTTCGCCCAGCGTCAGCTTGCTGTTGATCTTGATATTGTCCACCACCGTATAGCCGGCGTACTGGTCGGCGATGCACTGGGCGCGCTCGTTGAACTCCTTGCCATCCTTTTTCGTCCACCAATCCTTCAGGTTGCCTTTGGCATCGAACTGGCGCCCCTCGTCATCAAAAGCATGGGTCAGTTCGTGGCCGATGGTGCCGCCGGTGTTGCCGTAGTTCGGCGCATCGTCCATCTTCGGGTCGAACAGCGGCGGCTGCAGCACGCCGGCCGGAAAATTGATGTCGTTCATCTGCGGGTTGAAATAGGCATTCACCGTCGGCGGTGTCATCAGCCACTCGCTGCGGTCGAGCGGCTTGCCGATCTTGGCCAGCTGGCGCCGGTTCTCGAACAGCGTGCCGCGCACGACGTTCCCGGCGAAGTCATTGGCGCGCACCTCGTAGGCCGTGTAGTCACGCCAGGTGTCCGGGTAGCCGATCTTGTTGACGATGGCGTCGAGTTTTTCGCGCGCGCGCTTCTTGGTCTGGGCGCTCATCCATTCCAGTGACTCGATATCCTTCGCCATCGCCTCCTCGACCTGGCGCGTCATGTGCAGCGATTTCGCTTTGAGCTCCGGCGAGAATGCGCGGCTGACGAATTCCTGGCCGAGCGCTTCGCCGAGCTGGGCGTCGACCAGCTGCACGCAGCGCTTCCAGCGCGGCTGCTGGCGCTCGACGCCGCGCAGCGTCTTGCTGAAGAAGGCGAAATGCGGCTCGTCGAACTGGGGCGACAGCGCCGGCGCCATGCTTTCCAGTACGTGCCAGCGCAGGTAGGTCTTGATGGCCGCCAGGTCGTTGGTGCGCAGTTGCTGGCCGAATGCCCTGAAGAATTTTGGCTCGGTGACGTTGAACACCGCCAGGCCCGGCTGGCCGATCTCCGCCAGGTACACCTTCCAGTCGAAGCCCGGCGTCATCTGCTGCAAGCGCTTCAGGTCTGCCTTGTTAAACAGTTTATATGGATCGCGCTTCTCGACCCTGGTCAGCGAGGCTTTGGCCAGCGCCGTTTCGATGCGCATCACGGTCGCCGCCGAGCGCTTCGCCACCGCCGACGACTCGCCTACCAGGCCGAACATGGTCGCCAGGTGGGCGGCATACTTCGCCCGGATCGCCTTCGAGCGTGCATCGGTCTTCAGGTAATAGTCGCGGTCCGGCAGGCCCAGGCCACCGCCGCTGGCAAAGGCGATCACGCGGGTCGAATCGCCGAAGTCCTGGTTCGAGCTGAAGCCGAAGAAGAAATCCTCGTTCGACAGGGTGAGCTGCAATGCCGCCAGCAGGCGCGGCAGTTCCTGCTTCGAGCGCATGGCGTCGATCTGCGCAAGCCAGGGTTGCAGCGGGGCCGCGCCGCGTTGCGCGATGGCGCGCTCGTCCATGCAGGCGCCGAAATAGTCGCCGATCTTTTGCTGGGTGGCGTTGCGGCCGGTCATTTGCCGTGCCAGCCCGTCGAGGATGCCCCACAGGTAGCGCTGGTTGTCCTGCGCCAGCTTGCTGTAGACCGACCAGCGCGCCTGGTCGGCCGGCACGGGGTTGTTCTTCATCCAGCCGCCGCAGGCGTACTGGTAGAAGTCGACGCAGGGGTCCGCGCTCTTGTCCATCGACTTGACGTCCAGGCCGGGCGTGTAGGGGAAGGAGGTGGCCGGGCGTTCCGGCGCGGTCTGGGCGGAGGCGGGGGCAAGCGCGGCGGCGCCGCCAAGGATGGCGCCCGATAGGGCAAGACGGGTGAATCGATGCATGGGATAGGCTTCAGAAGGTGATGCCCCATGCTGACATAGAAATATTAACGAGGCAACTTCGTGACAAAGTGCGCATTTTCCCCTGGAAATTTTTGGTAGCCTTCGAAGCGCAGCAATACTTGTGCACCAGTTGACATCAACAATTGGCAGGTTTGCAAAATATCAATACACCGGCACAGATAAAGCCGGCAATGAAAATGACCAGGGAAAACTCCTCAATGAGAACGACGATGTGGCGCAGCATGCGCACCCACGCGGGCGCTGCTGCGCTCCTAGTTAGTTTGCTCGCCGGCTGCGGCGGTGGTGGCGGTAGCGATACCCCAACCCCGCCACCGGCGCCGGTGGCCAATGCCGCGCCCCTGCCGACCCTGACCCTGTCGGGCCAGGTGGCCGTGGGTGCGGACGCCGCCGACGTCTCGACCTTTACCGGAAGCAATGTCGTGCTCGACGCCGGCGCCAGCAAGGACCCGGACGGGGACGCGATCAGCCACACCTGGACGCTGGTATCCAAACCGGCCGGCAGTAGCCTCGTCGTGCCGGCCGCTCCGGCCTCGCAACTGGCCTTCAGGCCCGACCTGGCCGGCACTTACGTGCTTGGCTTGCGCGTGACCGACAGCCGTGGCGCTTTTGCCGAACGGCAGGCGACGATCGTGGTGCGCCAGAATGCGGCCCCGACCATGACGCTGTCGATGAGCGCCAGCTACAGCGCGGTGCCGACCGTGCTGCCGACGCGCGGCGTGACGGTGGGCGCGATTGTCCTGCTCGACGGCAACGGCAGCTTCGATGCCGACGGCGACCCGGTCACCACGGTCTGGGACCTGGTCGAGCGTCCCACGGCAAGCCGTACCAGCCTGACCATCGGCAGCGGCACCGCGCGCCTGGTCACCGATGCAGTGGGCCTGTACAAGGTGCGGGCCCGTGGCACCGATCCATCCGGCGCCTACAGCGAAACCGTCTACCCGATCGAAGCGCTCGGCAACGCCCCGCAAACGGTGGTACTCGGCACGGTCACCAACGTGACGGCGGACGCCGGTTCGAATACCGTGCAGGCGGCGGTCGGCTACCTGGTCGGACTGAGCAGCGCAACGAGCCGCGACCCGGACGGCGGCACGCTCAGCCATGCATGGACCCTGGTATCGAAGCCTGCCACGAGCGCGGCCACCCTCACTTCCGCGACCGGCGCCTTTAGCCAGCTGACCCCGGACGTGCTGGGCGACTACGTGGTCAAGGTCGTCGCCACCAACCCGAATGGCGCCTCGAGCAGCTACCAGACCACGGTCTCGGTGAAGAACCAGCGCCCGGTTGCCGCGATCACCAGCAACGCGACCCCGATTGCGCTGCCGGCCGGCCCTACCCTGCGCATGCCGCCGAACACCACGCTGACCCTGCGCGGCACCACCAGCCTCGACGCGGATGGCGATGCCATGACCTATACCTGGACACTCGACGGGAAACCGGCGGCAAGCACGGCTGCGCTGACGGCGACCACCGGCTCGACCGTACAGCTGACCACGGACATCGCGGGCAGTTACCAGGTGCGCCTGCGCGTGACCGATACGGCCGGCGCCTATTCGGAAAAACTGCTGAACATCGAGAGCGGCAATGCGGCGCCGATTGCCGTGATCGACAAGAACCGCGTGTCCGTCTTGTCGGGCAACGCCGTCACTGCATCCGCCACGACCAGCCATGACGAGGATGGCGACACCCTGACCTACAGCTGGGCAATCGATGGGCGCCCAAGCGGTTCGAACGCCACGATCGCGGCGCCTGGCAGCGCCCAGCTCGCCTTTACGCCCGACGTCGCGGGCACCTACGTTGCCTCGGTCACCGTAAGCGACGGCAAGAGCGCCAGCATCGCCTACCTGACGATCAGGGCGCTCAGCAGCGTCACCAGCAATGTGGCACTGCCGTTCGTGCCCCTGGAATGGCGCTACAGCCGCGGGCTCGACCGTTTCGTTGCTGTGGCGACCAACCCGAACGCGCTGCACATCATCGACCCGTTCACCGGCACGATGCGCCAGGTGTCCTTGCCGCTGGGCGTCAAGGCATTCAGCCTCAGCGCCGACGGCAAGCTGGCGGCAGTGCTGCATGAAGGCGTGGTCAGCCTGGTCGACATCGACAGCGCCACCCTGCTGCGTTCGTCCGCGACCGGCGGCTCGCAAACGGATGCCTTCGTCACCAATGCCGGGCTGATCTACATGGTCGGGCAGACCGGTGGCCAATGGGTCAGCCCGTCGGTGTACATCGTCAACGGGCGCACCGGCGCCGACCTGTCGGCGACCGGCTCCTACGGGTTCGGCTATTTTTATGGCACGCTGCGCGGCATTTTCGCGGCCAGCAAGAACAAGGGATTCGTGATCTCGAACGGCCTGTCGCCGGCCGACATCAGCTACTTCACGCTCGATGGCAGCGGCGCGGTGAGCGCCGTCGGTGACTCGCCCTATCACGGCGATTACTCGATGAACGCACCGTTCTACCTGAGCAGCAACGAGGACCTGCTGTTCACCTCGAACGGCAATTACTTCCGTACCGATACGCTGCGCTATGGGGGACGCCTGCCAATCAGCGACAACATCATGTCGATGAGCCATTCGGGAACGGCCGACGAAGCGATCGTCATGACCGGTAACGCGGGCTACACCTATCCGTACACCCCGTCGTATACATCGAGCTACCAGCGCTTCACCGGCGCCCTGTTCTTCCCGGATACGGCGATCACCCTGCCGTCGATCGGCGGCCAGCAGAGCTACGGCCTCGGCATCTTCCACAGTGCCAACAACAACCACGTGGCCCTGGTCCAGACCGGAAGCGCGGTGCCGAACGCCACGGGCATCAAGTACTATCTGGTAACGCGCTAAGCGTGCCGGCGGTACAGGGACGGGCTCCACGCGTCCCTGTACCGCCGCTTTATCCTGCGTCTCACCTTCCCTCATTCCGGCAGGCGTTCGCCAGCTCAGCTCAACAACCCATGCCTGAACTCCTCAAGTACGCAAGCCTGTTCGCCCTCACCGCGCTGGCCGAAATCATCGGCTGCTATCTGCCCTGGCTCGTGCTCAAGGCGGGCAAGCCGCCCTGGCTGCTGCTGCCCGCGGCCGTGTCGCTGGCCCTGTTCGCCTGGCTGCTGACGCTGCATCCGGCCGCCGCCGGCCGCACCTACGCGGCCTACGGCGGCATGTACATTGCCGTGGCGCTGCTGTGGCTGCGCTTCGTGGACGGCATTCCGCTCAGCCGCTGGGACCTGTCCGGCGCGACGCTGGCGCTGGCGGGCATGGCGGTCATCGCCCTCCAGCCGCGCGGGGCGTGATCGCTACCGGTCAGCGTCAGTCTCCCGGTCCTTCTCCCGGCATGGTATCGGCCATCAGGCGCAATTCTTCCGGGGTCAGGTCTTCGGGCTTCTTGTTTGCCAGGCCGTCGGTCGTATCGGCCTGGGCGCGCTCGGCTTGCTGTTGTTGCGCATGCTGTTGCTGATCGTCTTGCGCGGCTTGCGCGGATTGCCGTTCCTGCTGTTGCTGCTGATCGGTTGCCATGCTGTGCTCCTCAACGAAATGAAGAAGCAAGTTTGACATAGGGCCTTTCCCCATGGCGCTACGCAGCATGATTGTAAAATCTCCTGTCGGGAATATTTACACACCATCGCGAGAACCGCGATCGAGATTCCAGCTGCTTTTGTAATTCAAGGACTTAGCATTCTGGCCCATTAATTGCTTTTAGAAAAAAACCAGAACTAAAGGGTAGAAATGAACATAAAGTCTTACCTTGCCGCCGCCGGCTTATGCTTGCTTCCTTTGCTCAGCCATGCAGGTATCATCTATGAATGGACCGGGACGAACGCTCAAACCCCGTCCGGCATCACGCTCCAGCTGGAGTTTGACCACCGTACGGTCCAGGCCGGCAGTTTCCAGCTCGACTTCGATCATCTCGACGGAAATGTCAAAGCGCCGAAGCGCGGCCTTCTCAGCCTGCGTTATACCTTCCCCGGCATGGACCAGCTGATGGATTACTCTGCCAAAGGCGGCCGCGGGTTCGATAACAATATGGGCTTCATGCGAATGGACCTGACATTCGAGGACGGCTTCCTGACCGGCAGCATCCACGCAAACGATCAATTCCATCATGTCGATATGGCCTCGACTGGACGGGAATTTACGGTTATCGATGCCAACAGCGATGAAGGCATGCCGGGCGCCGAATGTGGGTGGCAGGATGACATTGTCTGCCAGGGCGCTACCGGCTACCTCCAGCGCGTCCGGGAGACCGAGGTTCCCGAGCCGGCGAGCATTGCATTGCTGGCTGTCGGGGTTGCGGGCCTGGCCAGCGCACGCCGGCGCAAATCTGCCTGAAGACCTTGCGCGCAGGTAGGTCGGCGCGTGCAGGACAAGGACGCAATCACGCGGCAGCGGCCATCGCCATACGGCGCCGTTCGTGGCGCAGCACAAAGGTTTGTACTGCGCCGACCGATGCCGACGCGACCCAGTACAAGCCCAGGCCGGCCGACAGTTTCCACAGGATAAACGCGGTGACCAGCACCTGTACCACGAGCATGAACATGGCCGGTGCGCCTGCTGCCGATGGAAAGTAATACGCCGAGATCGCGGTCAGCAGCAGGACAATCGCCGTTACCGCGGCATCGGGCGATGCCAGGCTTTTTATCCACAGGAATGGCCCGCTGCCCGAACTGGCATTGCTGATGGCTTTATACAGCAGGCCGAATACCGGCAGCTGGACCAATAAGCCGATCACACTGGAACGATCCATGATGTGCGCGCCATTCGCCTTGTATAAAGCCGAGATGGCCCCGAGCATTTCCGCCGGTTTTACGGCGAGGCGCGCCTTGATCGCCTCCACTTCCGGTTGCAGTGCTTTGATTTTCTGCTGGTTCGACAGCATCCTGCGCGACAGGTGCAGGGTCAATGGAAGCAGCGCCAGCCGCACCGTGAGTGCCAGTACCAGGATCGCCCAGCCCATGTTCCCATCGAACAGCATCGCAATCCAGGACATGCTTGACGCCAGGAATTCGTTCATTTCACGCTCTCTCGTTGATTAATAAAGAATTATTGGTCATGATTCTACTCAGGTATTGTTACTAGAAAACTTGTAATTACCGATGAGTTACTTCGGTTTTTTAGAAGTCATTTGGAAGATCACCACAACAGAGGAATCGAATGCTGCCTGCCCGTCCCTTCGCCCGAACCGTTTTGTGCGGCCTGCTCGCCGCGGCGCTAAGCCTGCCCGTCATCGCCGCCGAGCCGGCCTGGGTTACGAAGAGCAATACCAACGCCAGGGTGCTGCTGAACGTCCTGGCCAAATACTCGCCCGAAAGCGCCAGCAACCTCGGCGTGGACGGCTATGACGAGCAGATCATGGACCTGTCGCGCGACCAGTTCGAGGCGACCAACCGCGACATGCGCGCCGCCATCGCCGAGCTGCAAAAGCGCCTGCGGGTCGAGACCGACAGCAAGGTCAAGCAGGACCTGCAGATCCTGATCGACAAGGCCCAGGACCAGCTCAAGACGAGCGCCCTGCAGCGCAAGTACTTCATGCCCTACCACGACCTGACCCGCATGATGTTCGGCGTGGTGCGCGCCACGCTCGACCCGCGCATCCCGAAAGCGCGCCAGCAGGCGCTCCTGGTGCGGCTCGACAAATACACGGGCCTGGCCAAGGGCTACCGCCCGGTGACGGAACTGGCGCAGGAACGGTTGCAGGAGCGCTTAAAGGCGAACAAGAACCTGCTGGGACCCTACAAAGGCGAAATCGAACAGTCGATCAACGACGCCCCCACCCTGCTCAAGGGCATGCGCGAGCTGCTCGCCAAGAGCGAGTTGAAAGGCTGGGAACCCCGCTTCGATGCGCTGGAAAAGCAGCTCACGGCTTACAACGCCCGCGTCAAGACGGAGATACTGCCGCGCGCCCGTAGCGACCACCGCCTGCCGCCCGAAGTCTATGCGGACAACCTGAAGAATTTTGGGGTCGACATCAGCCCGCAGGAACTGATCTCGAAATCCCTGACCTCGTTCGCGGAAATCCGCAACCAGATGCAGATCACCGCCAACCTGATCGCAAAAGAGCGCGGCTTCAGGAACGCGGACTACCGCGTGGTCATGGCGGAACTGAAAAAACAGCAGATCCCGACCGAACAGGTCATGCCGCTGTATGCCGAGCGCCTGGCCGCGCTGGAGGCGGCCGCGCGTCAGCAGAAAGTGGTGACCCTGCCGGAGCGCAAGGCCGTGATCCGCCTGGCGACGATGGCCGAGAACGCCGCGCAGCCGGCGCCGCACATGAGCCCTCCGCGCCTGATCGGCAATACCGGAGAATACGGCGAATTCGTGCTCACCACCGGCATGCCGCCCGACGCCAGCGGCAAGCGCCTGGTGTTCGACGACTTCACCCACCAGGCGGGCACCTGGTCGATCACGGCACACGAAGCGCGTCCGGGCCACGAGATGCAGTTTGCGAAGATGATCGAGACCGGCGTGTCGACGGCGCGCGCGGTGTTTGCCTTTAACAGCGTCAACGTCGAAGGCTGGGCGCTGTATGCGGAAGCGGAAATGCAGCCCTACGAGCCGCTCGACGGCCAGCTGTTCGCGCTGCAGGCGCGGGGCATGCGCGCGGCGCGCGCCTTCCTCGACCCGATGGTCAACCTGGGCGAGATCACGCCCGAGGGCGTGAAGGTTTTCCTGATGCAGGATGTCGGCCTGTCCGAGGGCATGGCAACCCAGGAGGTACAGCGCTACACCTTCCGCGCGCCGGGCCAGGCCACCTCGTATTTCTACGGCTACCAGCGGCTGATGGAAACGCGCCAGGCGGCCGAAGTCGCCCTGCGCGGCCGTTTTGATCGCCAGAAGTTCAACGACTTCGTGCTGGCGCAGGGACTGGTGCCGCCTGCCCTGTTGCGCAAGGCGGTGATGGAGGAGTTCGTGCCGGCGCAGCAGAAGGGAGCGGCGAACTAAACGACCGTATCAGCCGCGGCGTGGCGCCGGACGGGCCACGCCGCTGGTTACGGCTTCGTTGATGATGGCGCGCACCGTGCGGTCGGCCTGCGCGTGCTCCGCTTCCATCCGCTTGCCGAGCGCTTCCATCTTCTCGCCGAGCGCCTCCATCGGCTTGCCGGCGTCTTCCATCTGCTTGCCGATGGCTTCCATCTTCGTGCGGTTCAGGGACACGGAGGCCAGCGCCATGTCGTTGCCGAGCGCCCCCATGGCCTTGCCGTGGCGGCCCATTTCCTCGCCGTGCTTTTCCATCTCGCGACCGAGCTTCTCAGTCGGCTCCCAGGCCTGGCGCACGCGGTCCAGGGTCGCTGCGTCCTGCACGATGTATTCCTTGCCGTCCTTGCGGAACCAGAAGAATTCGCCCTGCACGCTGCGCTTGATATCGTCGAGATTGCCTTGGCCTAGCTTGCCGCCGCTCGTCACGCCGCCACGCGAACCCGGGCGCACCAGCGCATACGGCTCGCCGCCCTCGAGGCGGTGGGTGCTGCGCACCTCCTCCAGCGCCTTGCCAGGCGGCGCGGCATTCACGGCCAGCAATGGCGCGGCGCAGGCGGCAGCGGCGGCGCTGAGCAGGAGTACGTGCTTGATCGTGCGGGATGAGAAAGGAAAGCGGGTTGTCTGCATGATGTCCTCCAGGAGCCGGGTGGCGATGGAAGGACTGTAGAAGAAGCCCGCGCCGCCCGCCCGCGCTGTGCGACAGACCGTCGCATTGGCGGAACAGGCAGCAAAAAACGGGAGGATCAGTACACCACGACCGAGCGGATCGACTCGCCCGACTTCATCAGGTCGAAGCCTTCGTTGATGCGATCGAGCGGCAGGTGGTGGGTGATCAGGTCGTCGATGTTGATCTTGTTTTCCATGTACCAGTCGACGATCTTCGGCACGTCAGTGCGCCCGCGCGCGCCACCGAAGGCCGAGCCCTTCCACTCGCGGCCCGTGACCAGCTGGAACGGCCGGGTCGAGATTTCCGCGCCCGCCTCGGCCACGCCGATGATGATCGACTGGCCCCAGCCCTTGTGGCAGCACTCGAGCGCCTGGCGCATGGTGGTGACGTTGCCGATGCATTCGAAGCTGTAGTCGGCGCCGCCGTCGGTCAGCCCCACGATCGCGTCCACCACGTTCCCGACCTGGGTCGGGTTGACGAAATGGGTCATGCCGAACTTGCGCGCCATTTCCTCGCGCGCCGGGTTGATGTCGACGCCAATGATCTTGTCGGCGCCGACCATCCGGGCTGCCTGAATCACGTTCAGGCCGATGCCGCCCAAACCGAACACGACGACGTTCGCGCCCGCCTCCACCTTGGCGGTGAAGATCACGGCGCCGATGCCGGTGGTGACGCCGCAGCCGATGTAGCAGATCTTGTCGAAGGGCGCGTCCGAACGCACTTTCGCCAGCGCGATTTCCGGCACCACGATGTAGTTCGAGAAGGTCGACGTGCCCATGTAATGGTAGATCGGCTGGCCGTCGAGCGAGAAGCGCGACGTGGCATCCGGCATCAGGCCGCGGCCCTGGGTCGAGCGGATCGCCTGGCACAGGTTGGTCTTTTGCGACAGGCAGAATTTGCACTGGCGGCATTCGGGGGTGTAGAGCGGAATGACGTGGTCGTCGCGCTGCACGCTGGTCACGCCTGGGCCGACCTCGACCACCACGCCCGCGCCTTCATGGCCAAGGATGGCCGGGAACAGGCCTTCCGGGTCGGCGCCCGAGAGCGTGTAGTAATCGGTGTGGCAAATGCCGGTGGCCTTGACTTCGACGAGTACTTCGCCGGCCCGTGGGCCGTCGAGTTCAACTTCCTCGATCGTCAGCGGCTGACCCGCCTTCCATGCAATCGCTGCCTTTGTTTTCATCGTGTTTCCTGTCATGAGATGGAGCGCGCCATCATACCAAGGCCAGGAAAACCCCGCTGCCCCCTGCGCTGGCAATGCGAAGCCGCAAAGCGCCATGCATACCCCAAAAATGCTGCATATGCACAACACTGAGGGCCAAAAATATAGCACTAAATAAACGAGTCATACGGTTTTCAATTGTGCGGATGTGCAACATTGCAACACCGCCGAGCACGATTGATTTGTCAATTGCTCACCGTCAGGTTTCGTGCCTACACTAGGTCAGCCGTTCAATTACGGCACCAAGCGTTTTCAATAAAAACGTGCACGCGGTCACAGATATCGCGGCATATCGATAGGCTTTTATACGGAGAAGTAAACATGACTCGTGCTGCAAAAAAGACTTTCAGCCTGTGTCTGGCCGCTGCCGCGGTCGGAATGCTCTGCAACGCCGCCTATGCGGCCGCTCCTGACACCACCCGTATCATCGTCGCCTTCAAGCCGGGCGCGAAAGCAGCAGTCAAATCAGCCGTCACCGTTGCCAAAGGCTCGGTGAAGCACGAGATCTTCGGTATGAACGCGATGTCCATCGAAGTGCCGCGCACCGCCCTCAAGGGCCTGGAAAACAACCCGAACGTGGAATACATCGAAGAAGACGTGATCCGCAAGCCGTTTGCGCTGACCACCCCGTCGACCGGCACCCCTTACCTGAGCGGCCAGCAAGTCCCTTACGGCATCAAGCAGGTGCAGGCTGACCAGCTGAGCGACTCGCTCGCCGGCAACCGCAAGGTCTGCATTATCGACTCGGGCTATGACCAGAAACACGAAGACCTGGCCGCCAACCCGGCCACCGGCGAATACGACAGCGGCACCGGCTGGTGGTACACCGACGAGAACAGCCACGGCACGCACGTGGCCGGCACCATCGCCGCGATCAACAACAGCGGCACCGGCGTCGTCGGCGTCAACTCGAACAAGGCACTCAAGCTGCACATCGTCAAGGTGTTCGGCGCGGCCGGCTGGGCCTATTCGTCGACCCTTGCAACCGCTGCCAACAAGTGCGGCGCAGCGGGCGCCAACGTGATCAGCATGTCGCTGGGCGGCGGCCGCTCGAGCCGTACCGAGCAGAACGCCTTCGACAGCCTGCAATCGAAAGGTGTCCTGAACATCGCCGCTGCCGGCAACGACGGCAACACCGTGATCTCGTATCCAGCAGGCTATGCCAGCGTGATGATGGTCGGCGCCGTCGACGAGAACAAGCAGTGGGCTACCTTCTCGCAGTACAACAGCAAGGTCGAGCTGGCCGGTCCTGGCGTCAGCGTCCTGTCCACCGTGCCGACGGGCACCGGCCAGGAAGCCGTCCTGACGGTTGGCGCGAGCACCTACGCTCCGGGCGCCATGGAAGGCTCGCCAGTGAAAACCGCCAGCGCACCGCTGGCTGACTTCGGCATCGGCGACGCCGTCAACACCGCCGTCTCGGGCAAGGTCTGCCTGATCGCGCGCGGCACGGTCGACTTCGCGACCAAGGTCTCGAACTGCGAGAAGAGCGGCGGCCTCGGCGCCGTGGTGTACAACAACACCGCTGGCGCCTTCGGCGGCACGCTGGGCACCACCGTGACCAACATCCCGTCGGTCACCGCGACCGATACCGATGGTGCGGCGATGAAAGGCCAGCTGGGCCAGACCGCCACCGTCGGCATCAAGGCATCGAACTATGCCTACTTCGACGGCACCTCGATGGCAACCCCGCATGTGTCGGCAGTGGCCGCACTGGTGTGGAGCTACTTCCCAACCTGCACCGGCGCGCAGATCCGCACCTCGCTGGGCAAGAGCGCGCTCGACCTGGGTACCGCCGGCCGCGACACCAAGTACGGCTTCGGTCTGGTCCAGGCAAAAGCTGCCTATGACCGCATCAAGGCACTGGGCTGCGGCATGTAATTCACTTCACGCCGTAAAAGAAAAAAGGACGCTTCGGCGTCCTTTTTTTCGTTTGCACTGTCACCCGATACGTCCGCACGGGACGTAGGGTGGTCGGCTCCACCCGGGTGACTGCATCCACGCGGCAGTGACGCCGCCCACGCGTTCAAGCTGCAGATGAGGCGACGCGAGGTTTCGCGAGCCGGTTGAACGCGTGGCGGCGCACAGGCCGCGTAAATGCCGATTACCGGGTGGAGCCGACCACCCTACTTGTGCGGCTGCATGGTGAGCCCGATCAGCCTTGCCACCACCGCCGCCAGGTACATCAGGCCGGCGAACATTTCGATGCTGGCCAGCGAACGCGCGTGCACGGTCAGCGGAATCACGTCGCCGATGCCGGTCGAGGACAGCAGCGCGAAGCTCAGGTAATTGAGTTCGGTCCAGCTGCGCGGCAGCTCGGGGTTCACCGCCGCCGCGAAGGATCCGGGCGCCAGCGCCTGCACCACCAGGTAGAGGTGGGTGAAACCCCAGGCCAGCAGGGTAAACGTGGCGCCGGCCGCGAACAGCTCGTCGGTCGTCACGCGCCGGTCGGCCAGCATGTACATGATCAGGCTGGCGGCGGCATAGAAATAGAACACCGCCTCGATCCCCGAGGACCAGGGCTGCAGGTAAGGCATGTCGAACAGGATTTGCGCCGACAGCAGTGCGATGATCGGCACCGACATCGCCACGCTGAACCAGGTGTGGCCCGGCGTGCGGCGCACCATGCGGATGGTGAAGGTCAGGATCACGATGCCGAAGGCGTTGAACGCGACGTGGCCGTAGCGGGTGTCTTCCAGGAACGGGTACAGGACCATGCCGAGCAGTTGGGCCAGCAGCAGGATGGCGGACGGGTGACGCCGGGTGTGGACGAGCAGGCGGAGCAGGCGCATCGTGTTCTTCTCTTGGTGGATGTCGATGACGCTATTGTAGGCAGAAGCGTGGCCGTGGCGTGCACGGCGCGCGCCGGCATGAAAAAACCCGCCTCGCGGGCGGGTCGGGAGCGGCGGCGGCGGGCGTTCAGGCAGTGGCGGCGCTGTCGATGACGCCCATTTCCTCGGACGACATCAGGCGGTCGATGTCGACCAGGATGATCATGCGTTCGTCGACCGTGCCGAGGCCTACCAGGTAGTCGGTGTTGAGCGCGCCGCCCATGTCCGGCGCGGGCTTGATCTGCTCGGCCGTCAGCGAAATCACGTCCGACACCGAATCGACCACCATGCCGACCACGCGGTCCTGGATGTTCAGGATGATCACGACGGTGAACTGGTTATAGGTCGGCTCGCCGAGCTTGAACTTGATGCGCATGTCGACGATCGGGACGATCGTGCCGCGCAGGTTGACCACGCCCTTGACGTGCTCCGGGGCGCTGGCGATGCGGGTGACCGATTCGTAGCCGCGGATTTCCTGCACTTTCAGGATCTTGATGCCGTATTCCTCGTTGCCGAGCTTGAAGGCGAGCGCTTCGTACACGCCGTCGTTCATCAAGGTAGTGTCCATGGTGGTTCCGTAGGTCAGAGAGAAGAAGATTCCCGCATTATATGATTTTGCCGCACGGCAATAAATAGCAGACCATCCCGAATCGTTGCGCTGTCTCGCCGCTACAACTATCCGGCCACGCCGAACAAGGCAGCGAAGCGGCGCGCGGCCTCCTCCGGCTCCGGGTCGCCGTACACGGCGGTAATGGCGGCAACCATGCCCGCCCCACGCGCAACCAGCGGCGCCGCGTTCGCCGGTGTCATGCCGCCGATGACCACGATTGGCACGGTAAGGAAGGTGCGGGCGGCCTCGAGCAGCGACGGCGGCGTGACGAAATCGTATTTCTTCACGAGCGACGGATAAAAGCCTCCGAAGGCGACGTAAGTCGCGCCGGCGACCTGGGCCGCCTGCGCGAGACCGGGGTCGCCGTAACAGGAGGCGCCGACGATCTTCCCGGGGCCCAGGAGCGCGCGCGCGTCCGCCAGCGCCAGGTCGGAGGCGCCCAGGTGCACGCCTTCGGCGTCGAGCCGCAGGCACAGGTCCATATGGTCGTTGATGACAAGCGGACGGCGGTGGCGCCGGCACAGCGCCAGCAGCGCAGCGCCCTGCTCGCGCCGCAGCGCGTCGTCGGCTTCCTTGTTGCGGTACTGGACCATGGCCGCGCCGCCGCGCAGGGCGGCCTCGGTCGCCGCCAGCAGCCTGTCGGTGTCGTTCCAGTTCGGGGTGACGAGATACAAGCCTCGCATGGCGTCCTTTCAGGTGGATGGGTGGATGAAGCGGCGCGGGATGCGCTGCCCCGGTGCAATCGCGAACGATTGCGCCAGCGTGGCGTGGCAGTAGGCCTGGGCCGCGCTCAGGGCCTCGAACATGCCCTCGCCCAGCGCCAGCCGGGCCGCCAGCGCCGCCGCCAGCGTGCAGCCGCTGCCGTGGAAGGCGCCGGCCAAGCGCGGGCGGCGCCAGCGGTGCACCAGCCGGCCACCGGCATACCAGCAGTTGGTGACGAACCTGCCGTCGCCATGCCCGCCCGTGACCAGGAGCTGGGCCACCGGCAAGCCGGCGATGGCGCGCGCTTCCGGTTCGTTCGGCAGCGCGATGGTGGCCACGGCCAGCAATGCGGCCATGGCTTCCAGCGGATCGCCCTCGCCGAGCGGGTCGCCATGGCCGCTCGCCAGCACCGGGTCGAGAACGACCGGCACTCCCGGCTGGCGCTCGCGCAGCCGGCCCAGCAGGCCGGCGATGGCCAGCGCGTTGGCGCGGTTGCCGGGGATGCCGATCTTCACCGCGCGCACGTCGCAGGTGTCGAGCAGCGCCTGCGCCTGGCCCAGCACGCAGGCCGTATCGACCGGCGCCACGGCATGGACCCGGTTGTTGTCCTGCACCGTGAGCGCGGTGGCCACCGGCAGCGCGTGCGCGCCCTGGGCGGCGATGGCCAGCACGTCGGCCGCGAGACCGGCGCCGCCGCTGGGATCGAGCCCGGCAAAGACCAGTACCGCGGGCACACGGGCAGGCGCCGTCACGCGACGCGCCCCTCGGTGGGCGACGAGGGCGAAGCCGTAAATCGCTTCGGCATGCGCCCCGCCAGATACGCCTCGCGCCCGGCCTGCACCGCCAGCTT
Source organism: Massilia niabensis (assembly GCF_042655085.1). Classification (NCBI taxonomy): domain Bacteria; kingdom Pseudomonadati; phylum Pseudomonadota; class Betaproteobacteria; order Burkholderiales; family Oxalobacteraceae; genus Massilia; species Massilia niabensis. The sequence goes on from NZ_JBHSMU010000003.1 coordinate 435,512, forward strand.
CATCGCGCGCGCCATGCGCACCGGCTCGCGCGCGCCGGCGATTGCCGTGTTCATCAACACGCCGTCGCAGCCGAGCTCCATCGCGATGGCCGCGTCCGACGCCGTCCCGACGCCGGCGTCCACCAGCACCGGCACCGTCGCCTGCTCGACGATCAGCGACAGGTTCCACGGGTTGAGGATGCCCATGCCCGAACCGATCAGGGACGCCAGCGGCATCACGGCCACGCAACCGATCTCCTGCAGGATCTTCGCCTGCACCGGATCGTCGCTGCAGTAGACCATCACCTCGAAGCCGTCGCGCACCAGGGTCTCGGCCGCGATCAGGGTTTCCGGCATGTGCGGGAACAGGGTCTTCTCGTCGCCCAGCACTTCCAGCTTGACGAGCTTGTGCCCGCCCAGCAGCTCGCGTGCCATCTGCAGCGTGTAGACGGCGTCGCGGGCGTTGTAGCAGCCGGCCGTGTTGGGCAGGATCGTGAACTGGTCCGGCGGCAGCACGTCGAGCAGGCTCGGGGCATGCGGGTCCTGGCCGATGTTCACGCGGCGGATCGCCACCGTCACGATCTCGGCTTCGGCGGCCAGGGTGGCGGCGCGCGTCTCGTCGAGGTCGCGGTATTTGCCGCTGCCCACCAGCAGGCGCGAGCGGTAGCGGCGCCCGGCAATGGTCAAGTAATCGTCGCTCAATAATTCGTCGTTCATATCATTCCTTTCAGCCGCCACCGATGGCGCGCACGATGTCTACCCGGTCGCGCGGCAGGAGCGCGCGGCCGGCCCATTGCTGGCGTGGTACCACTTCGCGGTTGACCGCCAGCGCCACCGCCTGCTGCCCGACGCCTAGCGCTCGCACCAGGTCGTCTAGGCTCTGCCCTGCCGCCAGGCGGTAGGGCTGGCCATTGAGTTCGATCTCGAGGGATTTCATGGAAAGCATGGGTCACACCTCGCGGTAGAGTTGGGCGCCGCCGCGCACGAATTCGACGGCCTTTTCCTGCATGCCGCGCGCCAGCGCCTGCCCCTCGTCGACGCCATTGGCGGCCGCGTAGGCACGCACCTCCTGCGTGATCTTCATGGAACAGAAATGCGGCCCGCACATTGAACAGAAGTGCGCGACCTTGCTCGATTCCTTCGGCAGCGTCTCGTCGTGGAAGGCGCGCGCCTTGTCCGGGTCCAGGCCCAGGTTGAACTGGTCTTCCCAGCGGAATTCGAAGCGCGCTTTCGACAGGGCGTTGTCGCGGATCTGCGCCCCCGGGTGGCCCTTGGCCAGGTCCGCCGCATGGGCGGCAATCTTGTAGGTGATGATCCCGTCTTTCACGTCCGCCTTGTCGGGCAGGCCGAGGTGCTCCTTCGGGGTCACGTAGCACAGCATGGCTGTGCCGTACCAGCCGATCGTGGCCGCCCCGATGCCGGAGGTGATGTGGTCGTAGCCGGGCGCAATGTCGGTGGTGAGCGGTCCGAGCGTGTAGAACGGCGCCTCGCGGCACTCGGCCAGCTGCAGGTCCATGTTTTCCTTGATGAGGTGCAGCGGCACGTGGCCCGGGCCTTCGACCATGGTCTGCACGTCGTGCCGCCACGCGATTTGCGTCAGTTCGCCGAGCGTCGCCAGTTCGGCCAGCTGCGCCTTGTCGTTGGCGTCGTAGATCGAGCCGGGGCGCAGGCCGTCGCCCAGGCTGAAGGCGACGTCGTAGGCCTTCATGATGTCGCAGATTTCCTCGAAATGCGTGTACAGGAAGGACTCCCGATGGTGCGCCAGGCACCACTTGGCCATGATCGAGCCGCCGCGCGACACAATTCCCGTCAAGCGTTGGGCCGTCATCGGCACATACGCGAGGCGCACGCCGGCATGGATGGTGAAGTAGTCGACGCCCTGCTCGGCCTGTTCGACGAGCGTGTCGCGGTAGATCTCCCAGGTGAGCTCCTCGGCTTTGCCATTCACTTTTTCCAGCGCCTGGTACAGCGGCACGGTCCCGATCGGCACCGGGCTGTTGCGGATGATCCATTCGCGCGTTTCGTGGATGTGCTTGCCGGTCGAGAGGTCCATCACGTTGTCGGCGCCCCAGCGGATCGCCCAGGTCATCTTCTCGACCTCTTCCCCGATCGACGAGGTCACCGCCGAATTGCCGATATTCGCGTTGATCTTGACGAGGAAGTTGCGGCCGATGATCATCGGCTCGCTCTCGGGGTGGTTGATGTTGGCAGGGATGATGGCGCGTCCGCGCGCCACCTCCGCGCGCACGAATTCGGGCGTGATGTCCTGCGGGAGGTGCGCGCCGAACGACTGCCCCGGATGCTGGCGGCCCAGCAGTTCGGCGGTGCGCCGGCCCATCGGCCCGCTCGCTTCGAGCCCGGCCAGGTATTGCCTGCGCTGCAGGTTTTCGCGCAGGGCGACGAATTCCATCTCGGGCGTGATGATGCCTTGCCGCGCGTAGTGCATCTGGGTGACGTTGGCGCCCGCTTTTGCGCGGCGCGGCTGGCGTTGCAGCTCAAAACGCAGCGCGTCCAGGCCCGGGTCGAGCAGGCGCCCTGCGCCGTAGGCCGAGCTGGGGCCGGACAGCTGTTCGGTATCGCCGCGCTCCGCGATCCAGCCGGCGCGCATGGCCGCCAGGCCGCGCCGGATGTCGACCCGGGCCGCGGGGTCGGTGTAGGGACCGGAGGTATCGTAGACGAAGACCGGCGGATTGGCTTCGCCGCCGAAGCTGGCCGGCGTGTCCGCCTGGGCCACCGCGCGCATCGGCACCCGGATGTCAGGCCGGCTGCCTTCGATGAAGACCTTGGTGGAATTGGGAAACGGGGCGATCGCGGCGCTATCCACCTCGGCGGTGGCGGCATCGAACGTTAGCGGGGAACTAAGTGGGGCATTCATGTGGCTCCTTTGCGGAGCCAGCAAAGGAGTCGGAGACACAGGGCAGGCGCATGCGCGCACCCCGCAACTTCTCGAAGCTTCCCTTCGCTGGCATTATCCAGATCAGGTTCAGAGGGTATTTCTCACCCGCGTTTCAATGAAACGCAGGACCCCTAGCGGTTGCTGCCATGGCGGCAGCGGGCGAATTATAGCGCGTCGGCCGGCGTTGGCAAAAAAGAATGTAAAGGGACGGCGGGACCGCGACCGCATCTTTGCCCTCCTCCTCTATAATGTTCTTTTTCGCACATCACACCGCCCCTATCATGGAATTAGCCAAGTCTTTCGAACCAGCCGACATCGAACAATACTGGCGCGCAGAGTGGGAAGGGCGCGGGTACTTCGCCGCCACCCTCGACGCCGACAAACCGTCGTTCAGCATCCAGCTGCCACCGCCGAACGTGACTGGCACGCTGCACATGGGCCACGCGTTCAACCAGACCGTGATGGACGGCCTGACGCGCTACTACCGCATGCGCGGCCATAACACGGCCTGGATCCCGGGTACCGACCACGCCGGCATCGCAACCCAGATCGTGGTCGAGCGCCAGCTCGACGCCCAGAAGATTTCGCGCCACGACCTCGGCCGCGACGAATTCATCAAGAAGGTCTGGGAGTGGAAGGAACAGTCGGGCAACACCATCACCGGCCAGATGCGTCGCATGGGAGCGTCGGCCGACTGGGACCGCGAGTACTTCACGATGGACGAAGCGCGCTCGAAGACCGTCTCGGAAGTGTTCGTGCGCCTGTACGAGCAGGGCCTGATTTACCGCGGCAAGCGCCTGGTGAACTGGGACCCGAAGCTGGGCACCGCCGTGTCTGACCTGGAAGTCGATTCGGTCGAAGAAGACGGCTCGATGTGGTACATCCAGTACCCGCTGGCCGACGGCTCGGGCCACCTGACGGTGGCGACGACCCGTCCTGAAACCATGCTGGGCGACGTCGCTGTGGCGGTCGACCCGACGGACGAACGCTATACCCACCTGCATGGCAAGATGCTCAAGCTGCCGCTCACAGGCCGCGAGATCCCGGTCATCGCCGACTCGTACGTCGACAAGGAATTCGGCACCGGCTGCGTGAAGATCACGCCGGCCCACGACTTCAACGACTACGCCGTCGGCCAGCGCGCGGGCCTGGCGCCGATCACGGTCATGACGCTCGACGCGAAGATGAACGAGAACGCGCCAAGCCAGTACCAGGGCCTGGACCGCTTTGCCGCGCGCAAGCAGATCGTGGCCGACCTGGAAGGCCTGGGCCTGCTCGAACAGGTCAAGCCGCACAAGCTGATGGTGCCGCGCGGCGACCGTACCGGCGTCGTCATCGAGCCGATGCTGACCGACCAGTGGTTCGTCGCCATGACCAAGGCGGCGCCGGAAGGCACCTTCAATCCGGGCAAGTCGATCACCGAAGTGGCGCTGGAAAAAGTCGCCAGCGGCGAAATCAAGTTCGTGCCCGAGAACTGGACCTCCACCTATAACCAGTGGCTGGGGAACATCCAGGACTGGTGCATCTCGCGCCAGCTGTGGTGGGGCCACCGCATCCCGGCCTGGTTCGATGAAGCCGGCAACATCGTCGTCGCGCGCGACGAGGAAGAAGCCAAAGCCAAGGCCGCAGCCCAAGGCATCACCGGCGAATTGCGCCGCGACGAAGACGTGCTCGATACCTGGTTCTCGTCCGCCCTCGTGCCCTTCTCGACCATGGGCTGGCCTGAACAGACGAAGGAGATGGAGATGTTCCTGCCGTCGTCGGTGCTGGTGACCGGTTTCGACATCATCTTCTTCTGGGTCGCGCGCATGGTCATGATGACCGCGCACTTCACCGGCAAGGTGCCGTTCGAGACCGTCTACGTGCACGGCCTGGTGCGCGATTCGAGCGGCCAGAAGATGTCGAAGTCGAAGGGCAATACGCTCGACCCGATCGACCTGATCGACGGCATCGACGTCGAGTCGCTGGTGGCGAAACGCACCGCCGGCCTGATGGACCCGCGCGCCGCCGAGAAAATCGCGAAAGCCACGCGCAAGGAATTCCCGGCCGGGATCCCGGCCTTCGGCACCGACGCCGTGCGCTTCACCATGGCGAGCTACGCGTCGCTCGGCCGCAACATCAATTTCGACCTGGGCCGCGCCGAAGGTTATCGCAACTTCTGCAACAAGCTGTGGAACGCGACCCGCTTCGTGATGATGAACACGGAAGGGAAAGATTGCGGGGCGCCGGATGAAGCCGACCTGTCGCAGGCCGACCGCTGGATCATCTCGCTGATGAACCGCGCCGAGCTCGAAGTGGCAAAAGGTTTCGAGGACTACCGCTTCGACAACATCGCCAGCACGATTTATAAATTCGTCTGGGATGAGTACTGCGACTGGTACCTGGAAGTGGCCAAGGTCACGGTCCAGCAAGGCACCGAGGCGCAGCAGCGCGCCACGCGCCACACCCTGCTGCGCGTGCTGGAAGTGATCCTGCGCCTGGCGCATCCGATCATCCCGTTCGTGACCGAAGCGCTGTGGCAGGCGATCGCGCCGATGGCCGGCAAGACCCCGAGCGCGGACCGGGCGAGCATCATGCTGCAGCCCTACCCGATCGCCAACGAAGCGCTGATCAGCGAATCGGCCGAAGGCTGGATGGCCCAGCTCAAGGACTTGACGAATGCAACGCGCAACCTGCGCGGCGAGATGAAGCTGTCGCCGTCGGTGCGCGTGCCGCTGATCGTCGAGCCGGGCAACGACGCGGACCGCGCCAACATGGCAGGCTTCGCACCGTTCATCCAGTCCCTCGGCAAGCTGGCGGAAGTGCAGATCGTCGACGCGCTGCCGGAGTCGCCGGCGGCCGTGTCGGTCGTCGGCACGACCAAGCTGATGCTGAAGGTCGAGATCGACGTCGCCGCCGAGCGCGAGCGCCTGTCGAAGGAGATCGCGCGCCTCGAAGGCGAGATCGGCAAGGCCACCAACAAGCTGTCGAGCGAAAGTTTTGTCGCGCGCGCGCCGGCCGCGGTGGTGGCGCAGGAGAAGGAACGCCTGGCGAACTTCTCGGCAACGCTCGACAAGATGCGCGAACAGCTGGGCAAGCTGGCAGCGGCTTAATCACCCTGCATGATGAACGCGGCCCTGGTGGCCGCGTTTTTTTTGACCTGGGGGCGCTGAAACATCCAGCAACCTTTTTATTGCCAAGATGCGCACAGGGTTTGCTACACTCCCCTTCAGCGTAACTACAACAACGGAGACTCCAAAAATGCGACCCCTGATCAAAGCCAGCCTCATCGCTACCATGCTGTTTACGTCCGCCGCCGCCTGGGCACAGAATACGTCGCCAGTCGGCCTGTGGAAGACCATCGACGACGAAACCGGCAAGCCGAAAGCGCTGGTGCGCGTCACCGAGGAAAACGGCGCCCTGCAGGGCAAGATCGAGAAGCTGTTCCGCGGCCCGAACGAAGACCAGAATCCGAAGTGCGTCGCCTGCACCGACTCGCGCAAGAACCAGCCGATGATCGGCATGACCATCGTGTCGGGCCTGAAAAAGGACGGCGACGAGTACACCGGCGGCGAGATCCTCGACCCGGCCAAGGGCAAGGTTTACAAGAGCAAGGCAACGCTGCGCGACGGCGGCCAGAAGCTCGAAGTGCGCGGCTACATCGGCGCGCCGATGTTCGGCCGCTCGCAAGTCTGGCATCGCGAAGGCTAAGACCCTCCTGCTTCATCCGAAGCGGCCCGCGGGCCGCTTTTTTATTCCCTGTCTCGTCCCGGCTACCATGACTCTCACCCAAAGCTACCTGTTCCTCGGCCTTGCCATCGTCGTCGAGGTGATCGCCACCACGGCCCTGAAGGCGACCGACAATTTCACCCGGCTGTGGCCAAGCGTGCTCACGATCGTCTGCTACGCGGCCTCGTTCTACCTGCTGACCTTCAGCCTGCGGGTGCTGCCGACGGGGATCGCGTATGCGATCTGGTCGGGCGTGGGGATCGTCCTGATTTCGGTGGTGAGCTGGTTCGTGTACAGGCAGAGCCTGGACCTGCCGGCGCTGATCGGGCTGGGGCTGATCATTGCCGGGGTGCTGGTGATTAACCTGTTTTCGAAGAGCGTGGGGCATTAGGCGGCGGCACCGTGCTACCTTTTCCGAGCAACCACCATCACAGAATGACAGAATGCCTGAATTGACCCAGAGTCCCCTCGACGAGCTCGCCATGTACCGGTTCCTGCTGGCGCTGGACGATGCGATGCGCCCCTTGCTGGCGCCCCAGGACATCACGCAGACCGCCGCTGCCATGCTGGGCGATTTCCTGAAGGTCAACCGCTGCGCGTACGCCCATGTCGACGAAGAATTCGGGACGTTTACCCTCACCGGCGATTACACGGCGGACGTGCCCAGCATCGTCGGCCGCTACCGGAGCGAAGACTTCGGTTCCGAATTCGTGCGCCTGAGCCAGCTCGGCATCACATATGTGGTGCAGGACGCCGAGAGTGACCCGCGGGTTGCCGATGTTCGCCCCTCGTACCGGGCCGCGCAGATCCGCGCAGTGGTCAGCGTGCCCGTGCTCAAGGCGGGGCGTTTCGTTGCGGGCATGGCACTGCACCAGGCCGAGGCGCGCGTCTGGCATGCGCAGGAAATCAAGCTGCTGGAACTGGTCGCCAACCGCTGCTGGGAGTCGATCGAGCGCAGCCGGGTCACCCAGGTGTCGCTCGAGAGCGAGGCCAAGTTCCGCACGATCGCCAACGCCATGCCGCAGATGGTGTGGTCCACCCTGGCCGACGGCTTCCACGATTACTTCAACCAGCAGTGGTACGACTTTACCGGCGTGCCCCAGGGCTCGACCGACGGCGCCGGCTGGAACGGCATCTTCCATCCGGACGACCAGAACGCCGCGTGGGCGCGCTGGCGGCATTCGCTGGCCACTGGCGAAACCTACGAGATCGAATACCGGCTGCGGCACCATTCCGGCCAATACCGCTGGGTGCTGGGACGCGCGTTGCCGGTGCACGACGAGAACGGCGCCATCGTCCGCTGGATGGGCACCTGCACCGATATCCACGCCCAGAAGCAGGCCGAGGACGACCTGCGCAACATGAACGCGCGCAAGGACGAATTCCTGGCCATGCTGGCGCACGAACTGCGCAACCCGCTGGCGCCGATCGCGTCCGCCGCGCACCTGCTCAAGCTGGTCAAGGCCGACCCCGCGCGCGTCGAACAGGCCAGCGACATCATCGCGCGCCAGGTGCGCCACATGACGGCCCTGGTCGACGACCTGCTCGACGTGTCGCGCGTGACGCGCGGACTGATCGAGCTGGAGAAGTATCCGGTCGACCTGGGGTCACTGGTCGCCAGCGCCATCGAGCAGGCGCGTCCGCTGATCAAATCACGCGGGCATGTACTGAACCTGCGCATGCACGCATCGGACCCGGTTGTGCAGGGTGACCGCACGCGGCTGGTCCAGGTGGTGGCCAACCTGCTCAACAATGCCGCCAAATATACGGCGCAGGGCGGCGAGATCACACTGGCGGTCGAACTCCACGGCAGCCAGGCACGGATCGTGGTGACGGACACCGGTATCGGCATCGAGGACAAGCTGCTGCCGCACGTGTTCGACCTGTTTACCCAGGGTGCGCGCACGCCCGACCGCACGCAGGGCGGGCTGGGGCTGGGCCTGGCGCTGGTGAAAAGCATCGTGACCCTGCACGGGGGCACGGTACAGGCTGAAAGCGCCGGGCCCGGCAAAGGCAGCCGCTTCACCATCGCGCTGCCGGTATTGGCCGAGGAGGCCGCGGCGCACGAGGCTGCGGCACCGGCCGCGCTGCAAGTGCGTCCGGCGCGGCTCCTGATCGTCGACGACAATGTCGATGCGGCGGAATCGCTGGGTGTGCTGTTGCGGGCCGAGGGCCATGCGGTACGCGTCGCAACCGACCCGTTCCAGGCACTCGGCATGGCGCTGGCGGACCCGCCCGACCTGTACGTCCTCGACATCGGCCTGCCGAATATGGATGGCTACGAATTGTCGCGCCGCCTGCACGCACAACCCGCAAGCGCGGACGCGGTCTTCGTCGCGCTCACCGGTTACGGCCAGGCGCACGACCGCGTGTTGTCAAAAGCAGCGGGATTCGACCATCATTTCGTCAAGCCGCTCGACATGGCCAGGTTCCACGCGATCCTGGCCGGCCTGCCGCAGCGCTGACCGGGCACTGCCCTGCCCCAGGCAACTACGAACACAGCAGCCTGAGGATGGTTTCGATCCGGTAGGGTTTGGCCGCGTAGGGGTAAGACCGGTGGCCCACCATCAGTGCGGGCGCCGTAAAGCCCGACGTCAGCACGACCTTGACCTTCGGGTACAGGCACTTGACCATATCGGCCAGTTGCAGCCCGGTCATCCCGGGCATCATCACATCCGAAAACACGGCGTCAATGTCCGGATCGGTTTCCAGGATCTGCAGCGCTTCGCGCGCAGAATAAGCCACCCTCACCTCGAGCCCATGACCGCATAGCAGGGCTTCGGCCAGGTCGGCCAGGTCGCGCTCGTCGTCGACCACCAGCACCTTGCACGGTGCAAGGCCGGCGGCAGGTGCTTCCTCCATTGCAGGGAAGAGTCCGGGCGGGGGGCGCCCGCCTCCCGCGGCACTACACAAGCGGTTCAATGGGCCGCCTGCGGGCCGGGAGGGCTGCTTGCGGTATCGCCGGGATGAGATCCCGATTGGAATCCTTTCGGCAGGCGCGGCATTGTCACCGTGAAGGTGGTGCCGTCGGCGTCCGTGGACGCCAGGCTGACCTGCCCCCCGTGCGCATGGACGATTTCGCGCGAAATGAACAGGCCGATGCCCAGGCTGGTGCGTTCGGTGTAGTCGTTGTTGCTGGCGTTGACGCTGGCGGCAATACGCACCATCGGGTCAAACACGCTCGACAGCTTGTCGGGCGCGATGGCCTTGCCGCGGTTATTCACCGCAATCACGACATCGGCGTCGCTGGCCGTCACCCGGACCGTGACCGGCGCCTCGGCGTCACCGTACTGGATGGCATTGCCGATCAGGTTCGACAGCACCTGGGCGATGCGGCTCTCGTCGAAAATGGCGTCCAGCTGGGGTGGATGATGCAGTTCGATCATCTGCTCGGGATGGAAGGTACGCAGTTCGTTGACCACTTCCTCGCAGACGGCGACCATGCTGCCCTGCTTGACGCGGATCGGAATGCCGGGGCCGAGGTGGGTACGCGTAAAGTCGATCAGGTCGTTGATCAGTTTGCTCATGCGTTTGGCGCTGTTGAACATCCGGGTCGCCACGAGGACGTACCGCGGCGGGATGTCGTTTGCCTGCATCATGAAGCTCGCCCCGGTCACGACCGTGCCCAGCGGATTGCGCAGGTCGTGGCCGAGGATCGCCAGGAACATGTTCTGCGACTGCTTTACCATGAACTCATAGCGCGCAACCGACTCGGCCAGGGCCTGGTCGACCGCCTCGTTGAAGCGCGTGACGTCGCGCATGTTCGTGACGTGATTGGATTCGGTATCGGCGGCCCAGAGCGTGAGCACGCTCGAGCGCAGGGCGCGGTATTCGGAGACCAGCTGGACCACGGTGTAGCCCGACAGCAGGCGCGCTTCGGCGTGGGTTTCCGCGGCCGTGTCATCCTGTCCGCGCTTGCCCAGGCCCTTCGATTTGGCGACGCTCTCATGCTCGGATTGCGGTGTTTCCAGGTCTGCCGCGAAGGCCACCAACATCTGGCGCGCGTGGTCGCGCAGCTCGGTGTCGTCCATGGTCAGTGCCGGCGGCTCGATGGTGCGCGCGAAATCTTCCCATGCCTGCAGGATCTGCTCCATATTGTCGCGTATGAAGCTGCCCAGTCGGTATTCTGTCATTGTGTTTACAACCTCTATATTCCCCGATTCAACGAGATTCGCTTAGAACGGGTTTCTTCATAATAACAGTCATTGCCGGCATTTACCGGAAGACGGGGAAATACACAAGGACCAAACCAAATGGACAATAAGTCAGAAATAATTAGGTGAATCGGGAAAATCCCTGTATCTTCCATCTCGCACTACATCAAGCCGTTGTTATTGTTGGTCTTTCTTTCCCGTCTTGCCGTTCCGGCAGTCCTGTTTGATTTCCTCCCGTTACACCCACTCTTGGTCGAATGTGCACCGGGCATTGTTGCCCATGCAAATTTAAAAGGAATGTACATGACTACTCAAACCGGCACCGTCAAATGGTTCAACGACTCCAAAGGCTTCGGCTTCATCACGCCTGACGCAGGCGGCGGCGACCTGTTCGCCCATTTCCAGGACATCCAGTCGGAAGGCTTCAAGAGCCTGGCCGAAAACCAGCGCGTGTCGTTCGAACGCTCGACCGGCCCTAAAGGCGAAAAAGCTGGAAACATCCGCGCGATTTAATCAGCCAGTCTGATTATCGGCGCGCACCACGCAGATAGCGTGGGCGAGGCCGCAGCGAAAAAAAGCCCGCCAATTGGCGGGCTTTTTGCATTGGCAGGTAATAAGAATAGCTACTCTAGATAATATCGGCAGCCGGTTTCATTAGTAAATCCGGAATATTGCCGAAACTATTGCCTGAACTATTGCCGAGAAACGTTTGTCTCCTGATACGACTCGTCTTTCGCGGCGCTGCGCTGCTGGTCCGGTTCGCCGGCCAGGGCGATGCGCCGCTGCTCGCGGCCTCCCTTCGGCATGATGCGCAGGATCTCGAGGATCGCGAGCGCGAACAGCGCACTCAGCACCGCCGTCGCCTCGCGGCCCATGCCCGCGGCAATGCCGACGGCGGCCGTCAGCCACACGCTCGCCGCCGTGGTGAGTCCCTTGATATCGCTCTTGTCGGTCTGCTTGAGGATGGCGCCAGCGCCGAGGAAGCCGATGCCGGCGGTGACGCCCTGCAGCACGCGCGACAGGTCGCTGACTTCCATGCCGGCTTGCAGCGGGATCAGCACAAACATCGCCGACCCGAGCGAGACCAGCATATGCGTGCGCAAGCCGGCCGAAGCGCCGACCGATTCGCGCTCATAACCCAGCATGCCGCCAAGGATCATCGCCACCATCAGGCGCACGACGATGCGCGTGATGTCCTCGACATTGCCGAGGTCCGAAAATTCCTGCTGTATCGTGATCCAACTTTGCTCCAACCACACGTTGCTGCTCCTCTCGCGAATTCACGAGCATCATCGCAGATAAGCGGACTGGACGGCGCTAGGCTGGGCAGGCACCCGGAGCCGCAAACGGTATTGCCGGTTTCCGCAAACGGTTTACAACCAGCCTGCATCACGGGCCATGCGGTAGGCCTCGATCCTGTTGGTGGCACCAAGCTTGCTGATCGCTTCCGACAGGTAGTTGCGCACCGTGCCTTCGGACAGGTGGACCTGGCGCGCGATGTCGGCGCTGCTGCGGCCCTCGCCCGCCAGGCGCAGCACCTGCCGCTCGCGTTCGGACAGCGGGTCCTGGGTCCCGCCCCAGCCTTCCAGCGCCAGTTCGGGCGCCACCGCCCGCCCGCCGCCGTGCACGCTGCGGATGGCGGCGGCCAGGGTGTCGGCCGGCGCATCCTTGAGCAGGTAGCCGCGCACGCCGGCGGCCAGCGCACGGCGCAGGTAGCCGCTGCGCGCGAAGGTGGTCACGATCACGACACGGCTGCGGGCACCCTGCTCACCCAGGCAGGTGGCCAGCTCCAGGCCCGTCATGTGCGGCATTTCAATATCGGTCAGCACGATGTCGGGCGCGAGCTGCCCGCACAGCGCCAGCGCCTCCCTGCCGTCGGCGGCTGTCGCCACCACGTCAAAGTCGGGCTCGAGCTTCAGGAGCGCCGCCAGCGCACCGCGCACCAGGGCCTGGTCTTCAGCAATCAGGATGCGAATCATGTCACCTCTCATGCCGGGACCCTTAGCTCGAGCGCCAGCCCGGCCCCGACCCGCAGCGCCAGCCTGCCGCCGAGCGCCGCCACCCTTTCCTGCATGCCCGACAGCCCGTTGCCGTGGCGTAGTTCGGCGCCGCCGCGCAGGCGCTCGCCATCGTCGGCGACGCGCAGCACCACGCTGCCGCCTTCGAGCGCGAGCGACAGCGTGCAGCGGCGCGCACCCGCATGCCGCACGACGTTGGTGACGGCTTCGCGCAGGGCCAGCGCCACGACGTGTTCGGTCGCCGGCGCCAGGAGGATGCGCTCGACCCGCTCGTCGAGCTCCACGCTGGCCGCGGCCAGGCTGGCGCGCGCACCCGCCAGGGCATGGGCCAGGCCGCTCTCGCGGTAACCACTGACGGCGGCGCGCACCTCGGCCAGGGCCTGGCGCGCGCTGACCTCGATGTCGCCGATCTCGCGCTCGCATGCGCCGGCATCACGGTGCACAAGCTTGCGCGCCAGTTCCGCCTTCAGCGCAATCAAGGACAGCGAATGCCCGAGCAGGTCGTGCAGGTCACGCGAAATGCGTTCGCGCTCGGCGATGGTGGCCATGTGCTCGACTTCTTCCTGCTTGCGCAGCAGCTCCTGGCGCGAGCGGCGCAGGCGCGCATCCATCATGGAGCCCATTCCCACGGGCAGGCTGATGGTCAGGATCGGCATCAGGAACAGCCAGCGCATCTGCGTCTGTTCGATCAGCAGCGAGACCAGCACGCCGAACAGCATCACGCCGGCGATTGCCAGCATCGCGCGCCGCGCCTGCATGATGCGGGCGGCCATGGCGCAGGCGAAGATGAAGAAAGTGCCGGCGCCGGCGTTCCAGGGCGCCCAGGCGGCGCCGATCAGGCAGCCCGCCAGCATGCAGGCGGGTACCTGCCAGCCGCGCGCCCAGTAGCTGGCGCAGTACAGCGGGAAGAAGACCACGAAGGTCAGCACCAGCAGCGCCACCTCGGCGGCGCCCGGCGCCACGTAGGCGTACTTCCAGAACATGTAGCTCAGGCTCAGCAGCCAGAAGTACGGCATCCTGCCCTGCTCAGGCGGGATCAACGGCCGCGCCCATAATGTTTTGACGCCCTGGCTGATCCTGTTCATCGCTCTTTTCGTCGGTCGTGATTATTGTGGGAGCAGGCGGACGTCGACGATCTCGAAGCGGTAGTCACCTGGCTGCGGGCCGGCGTTGAATCCTAACATGGTGACGGCCGCAGGATCGATGCCTTTCAGGTCGCTGAAGGGAACGGTCACCTCGCTCCATTCCGGTCCCGCGGTGAAGGGCTTCGCGCCAGGGATCTGCAAGCCCTGCGACATCGCGATCACCTGGTAGGACTTGCCGTCGCCGCGCACTCGGAAGCGCACCGCCTTGGCGGCGGAGAGGTCCACCGGTTGCATCTGCGCACTTCCCGGCATGAAGGCCACCCCGGCCCAGGCGAAGGGCAGGCCCGGCGCCACCTTGGCGGCGATCGCGAGCGGCACCTGGCCATCGGGCAGCGCCGGCCCGGCCGCCAGGGCGACGGTCGACTTGCCGCCAACAAAACCGTCGGTCGATGGTCCCCATCCCATGCCGAAGGGGCTGGCCAGCTGCTTCTCGCTGAACTGGCTGATGCGCCCGCCTGCCGGCAGCGCGAGGGGTCCCTTCGCCGCCTGCTGCGCCGCCCTGGCAACCTGCTGGCGCTGGCCCTCGCGCAGGCCGTTCGCGCTCTCGCCCTCCTTCCACACCTCGACGATCCGGCGCGTGGCCAGGATGTCCGCCACCGGGTTGCCCTCGACCAGCAGCAGGTCGGCCTTGTAGCCCTTGTCGATGCGACCGCGCCGGCCCAGCTTGAACACGTCCGCCGGCACGCTGGTCGCTGCCGCCAGCGCCTGCGCCGGGGTAAGGCCGGCGTCGACCAGCGCCGCCAGTTCGCGGTGCATGCTCGCGCCGTATTGCGTGCCCGGGTTGCCGGCGTCGGTCCCGGCCAGCACGGGGACGCCGGCCTCCATCATCGCCCTGGCGACGGCCTTCGGCGCCAGCAGCCTCTCCGGGCGCGACGTGTTGCCGTAGCGTGCCTTGAGCGGGGCCTGCGCATCCTTGTCGAGCAGGCTGGCAAAGGAAGGAATGGCAAGCAGGTCGTCGCCGCGCCAGCCGGCCATGCTCTCGAGCACGGCGAAGGTGGGGATCACGAAGGCTTTCTTGCTGCGCGCCAGTTGCGCCAGCCCTTTGGCATCGGCGGACTCCCCGGGGAACAGGTGCACCAGCCCGTCCGCGCCCGCTTCCAGCACGGCGCGCGCATCCTTCTCGTTGCCGATGTGGACCACGGCCAGCTTGCCGCGCGTGTGCGCCGCCGCGATCACGGCCTTTGCCGTCGCCAGGTCGAGCGAATGAAAACCGTAGCCGGTTTCCATGACGATCTTGATGAAGTCGGAGCCTTCGGCGATGCGGGCGTCCACAAAGGCCTGGGCCTGCTCCGGCTTCGTGATGGTGGGGATTGGGATGCCGAACTGGGTGCCGTGGCCGTTCGGGGCGGTGACCAGGGTGCCGGCCGAAAACAGGTCGGCATGGTGGTGGTTGCCGCCCTGCGCCATCGCCTGCTTCGCCTTCTTCATCAGGCGAAGGTCGGTGAACATGTCGACCTGGGTCGTCACGCCGAACAGCACCGGCAGTTCCTGCGAACGGAAGGCGTGGGTGTGGGCGTCGATCAGGCCCGGCAGCAGCGTGCGGCCGCCGCCTTCGACCACGCGTGCACCATTCGGCGCCGCGCCGCGATAGTCGGCATCGACGATGACGCCTTTGTCGAACAGCACCGAGCGGCGCTCGTGCACGGTCTTGCCGTCGAAGACGCGCACGTCGCGCACGAGCGTGGCGGCGGCCAGGGCAGCCTGTTGGTAGCCAATGAGGCAGCCCATGCCGGCAAACAGGAACAAGGTTTTCAGGACGGTCGGTTTCATCGGGCTCTCCCAGGTTGGTATGAGCCGAGTATCCGAATTTGCCGGCACCCGCGCCAGAAGCGGGTGCCATGACATTCACCTGACAAATGTCATATGAGGTCAGGCACGCGGGCGCTGGCGGGCCAGGTGCCGGTCGAGGGCGTTGGCGAAGGCCTGGCGGTCGCCCTGGTTGAAGGCCGCCGGGCCGCCGGTATCGACGCCGCCGCTGCGCAGTTCTTCCATGAAGGCGCGCATCGTCAGCTGCTGGGCGATGGTGTCCTTGGTATAAAAATCGCCGCGCGGATTGAGGGCAAAGCCGCCCCTCTCCAGCACCAGCGCCGCCAAGGGGATGTCGCCGGTGACGACCAGGTCGCCGGGGCTGAGGCGCTCGACGATCTCGGCGTCGGCGACATCGGCGCCGCTGGGCACCTGGAGCGCGCGAATGTATTTCGAGCCTGGCACGCGCATCAACTGGTTCGCCACCAGCGTCACGGGGATCTGCGTGCGTTCGGCAACGCGGTACAGGATGTCCTTGATGACGGCCGGGCAGGCGTCGGCGTCGACCCAGATCTGCATGCTCGGGGACGTAGGCTCAGCCAAGGTTGTCCCACAGGTCGCCCGTCGGGCTGATGCGCGGCGCGGCGACGCCGAAGTGCTGATAGGCCGCCGGCGTCGCGATGCGCCCGCGCGGGGTGCGCTGCAGGTAGCCCTGCTGGATCAGGTAGGGCTCGAGCACGTCCTCGATGGTGTCGGCCGCTTCGCCGATCGCCGCGGCGAGGTTGCCGATGCCGACCGGCCCGCCGCCGAACTTGAACAGCACCGCTTCCAGGAGTTTACGGTCCATGACGTCAAAGCCGACCGAGTCGACGTCGAGCATTTTCAGGGCCAGGTCGGCGATGTTTTTCGTGATTTCGCCATTGCCCTTCACTTCCGCATAGTCGCGCACGCGGCGCAGCAGGCGGTTGGCGATACGCGGTGTGCCGCGCGCGCGCATTGCCACTTCCCTGGCGCCGTCTTCATTGATTGGCGCCGCCAAGAGCGCCGCGCTGCGGGTGACGATCTTGGTCAGTTCCGCGACGTTATAAAACTCGAGGCGGGCGACGATGCCGAAGCGGTCGCGCAGCGGGTTGGTCAGCATGCCCGCGCGCGTGGTGGCGCCGACCAGCGTGAACGGCTGCAGGTCGAGTTTCACGGAACGGGCGGCGGGGCCCTCGCCGATCAGGATGTCGATCTGGTAGTCTTCCAGCGCCGGGTACAGGATTTCCTCGACCACCGGCGACAGGCGGTGGATCTCGTCGATGAACAGCACGTCGTTCGGCTCGAGGTTGGTGAGGATGGCGGCCAGGTCGCCGGGGCGCTCGAGCACCGGGCCCGAGGTCTGGCGCAGGTTCACGCCCATCTCGCGCGCGATGATGTGCGCCAGCGTGGTTTTACCGAGGCCCGGCGGGCCGAACAGCAGCGTGTGGTCGAGCGCTTCCTTGCGCTTGCGTGCCGCGGAGATGAAGATTTCGAGCTGGTCGCGGATCTTTTCCTGGCCGACGTATTCGTCGAGCTGCTTCGGGCGCAAGGCGCGCTCGATCGCCTCCTCGTTGGGCGAGCTTGGGGTGGCGTCGATGACCCGGTGCTCGGTGAAATTGTCGGTCTGGATGCTCATTATTTAATCTCGAAATACGACTGGTGCTTCATGGCTTCGACAGCGCTTTCAGGGCAAACTTGATGCCGTCGGACACGGTCGAGCCGGCCGGCAGGTTCTTGATGGCCAGCAGTGCTTCCTTGTCAGAATACCCCAAAGACTGCAGTGCGTTGAGCACGTCGGCCTGGGTATCGTCGCGCGGTGCGCCGCCCACGATGCCGAGGTCGGCGCCGATCTTGCCCTTCAGTTCCAGCAGCAGGCGCTCGGCCGTCTTCTTGCCGATACCCGGCACCTTCACCAGGCGTCCCGCTTCCTGCATGGTAACGGCCTGCGACAGGTCGGCCACCGTCATGCCGGACAGGATCGCCAGCGCGGTACGCGCGCCGACGCCGGTGATCTTGATCAGCTGGCGGAACAGGGCGCGCTCGCTGGCGCTGCCGAAGCCGAACAGCAGGTGCGCATCCTCGCGGATCGCCAGGTGGGTGAACAGCACCACCTTTTCGCCGGTGTGCGGCAGGTTGTAGAAGGTGCTCATCGGCACGTCGACTTCATAGCCAACGCCCTGGCAGTCCACCAGCAGTTGCGGGGGGTTCTTTTCCAGCAGGGTTCCGGAAATGCGACCAATCATGGTTGACCTTTTTTTCTGGTTTAGACGAGGCGACCGCGCTTCATGCGCAGCGTGGCCGTTTGCGGGGTGAGCGCATTGAGCAGCGACAGCGTGTCATGGGTGTGGGCGTGGCAGATGGCAACGCCCAGCGCATCGGCGGCATCGCTGCCAGGCAGGCCGGGGAGTTTCAACAGGCGCGCGACCATGTCCTGCACCTGCGGTTTGGCGGCCTTGCCGCTGCCGACGACGGATTGCTTGATCTGGGTCGGCGAATATTCCGCGACCTCGAGGTCGGCGCCCACCAGCGCACAGATCGCCGCGCCGCGCGCCTGGCCGAGCAGCAGCGTGGATTGCGGATTCACGTTGACGAACACTTTTTCGATGGCCGCGCAGTCCGGGCCATAGGTGGCGACGACTTCGCGCACGCCAGCGAGGATGATCTTCAGGCGTGGCGGCAAGGCGCCCTCCAGGCCAGCCTTGATGGTACCAGAGGCGATGTAGCGCAGTTTGCTGCCGTGTTTTTCAATAACCCCAAAGCCGGTCGTGCGCAGGCCTGGGTCGATGCCGAGAATAATCATTATCGAATGTTATACCGGCCAGCAACGATCGTGGGAAAAATACTGTGCAAAAACACAGTTGAGCTGGTGTTTGCGCAACCGTTACGTCGAGCGGAGGGACGTAGGGTGGACGGGTTCCCCGTCCACGCGTTCAACCAGCCCATGCAAACAAGTGATTCGATTATCACCCGTGCGTTGAACGCGTGGACGGCAGAGCCGTCCGGTGAACCCGTCATTGAGGCCATTGGCCTCAATGACCCCTACGAGTCAATCAATGGCGGAAGTGACGCGTCCCCGTGTACAGCATCACCACCCCGCGCTCATCGGCCGCGTCGATCACTTCCTGGTCACGCATCGAGCCGCCCGGATGGATCACGCAGGTCGCGCCCGCATCGACCACCACGTCCAGCCCGTCGCGGAACGGGAAGAAGGCATCCGACGCCACCGCCGAACCGCTAAGGGACAGCCCGGCGTTCTGCGCCTTGATCGAGGCGATGCGGGCCGAATCGATGCGGCTCATCTGCCCTGCCCCGACACCGAGCGTCATGCCGTTGCCGCAGAAGACGATGGCGTTCGACTTGACGAACTTGGCGACGCGCCAGGCGAACATCAGGTCCTGCAATTGCTGCTGGGTTGGCTGCTTCTTGCTCACCACGCGCAGGTCGCCAATGCCCACATTCTTCGCGTCCGGCGCCTGCACCAAGAGGCCGCCGCCGACGCGCTTGACGTCGTAGGCGTTCTGGCCGTTGCCAAGGGCGATTTCCAGCAGGCGCACGTTCTGCTTGGCCGCCATGATCTGGCGCGCTTCCGGCGTGAACGATGGGGCGATCAGCACTTCGACGAACAGCTTGGCCAGCGCTTCGGCCGCACGGCCGTCGACTTCCACGTTGAAGGCGATGATGCCGCCGAAGGCCGAGGTCGGGTCGGTCTGCAGGGCGCGGGTGTAAGCGTCGAGCGCGTCAAGGCCGATCGCCACGCCGCACGGGTTGGCGTGCTTCACGATCACGCAGCCGGCCGGGTGCTGGAAGCCGCCCAGCGACTTCACGCATTCCCAAGCCGCATCGGCGTCGGCGATGTTGTTGTATGACAGTTCCTTGCCCTGCAGCTGGCGGTAGTTCGCCAGCGCGCCGTCGACCGGCGCCACGTCGCGGTAGAAGGCGGCGCCCTGGTGCGGGTTCTCGCCGTAGCGCATGTCCTGCACCTTCTCGAAACTCATGTTGATGGTGTGCGGGTAGCTCGAGCGCGTGGCGTGCTGCTTGTCTTCGCCCAGGCTGGTCAGGTAATTCGTGATAGCGCCATCGTATTGCGCGGTATGGGCGAACACTTTCTTGGCGAGCTTGAACTTGGTGTCGTAGCTGACCGTGCCGGCCACCTCACCGGTACCTTTCATCTCCGCCAGCACCACGCCGTAATCGAGCGGGTCGACGATGACGACCACGTCGCGGTGGTTCTTGGCCGCGGAGCGCAGCATGGTCGGGCCGCCGATGTCGATGTTCTCGATCGCGTCTTCCAGCGAGCACTCCGCCTTGGCGACGGTCTGCTGGAACGGGTACAGGTTGACCACGACCATGTCGATCTGGGGGATGCCGTGTTCCTCGAGCTTGGACACGTGCTCGGGGAAATCGCGGCGCGCCAGGATGCCGCCATGGACTTTCGGGTGCAGGGTCTTGACGCGGCCGTCGAGCATTTCCGGGAAGCCGGTGTAGTCGGCGACTTCCGTCACCGGCACGCCGTTCTCCTGCAACAGCTTGGCGGTGCCGCCGGTGGACAGGATGTTTACCCCGAGTGCAGACAGCGCGCGTGCAAAATCGAGCACGCCGGTCTTGTCGGAGACGGAAATGAGAGCTTGTTTGATCATGGGAGTGGCCACTGTTGATGGAAATTTGTGCGGAATCCGGCGCGCCTTACTGGCCGCGCCCGCGCACGGCCACTCGCCGGCGGAACTTAAAGCAGTCCGTGTTCTTGCAGTTTCTTGCGCAAAGTATTGCGGTTGATGCCCAGCATCTGGGCCGCGTGCGACTGGTTGCCGTCGGCGCGCGTCATCACCACTTCGAGGATTGGCTTTTCAACCGTCATGACCATCATGTCGTAGATGTTCGACGGCTTTTGCTCGCCCAGGTCATTGAAATAATCCTCGAGGCTTTTCTGGACAACTTCCTGGATACTCTCTTTGCTCATGTCTGCTGCTTCATCCTGGTTAGTGATTGCTCCGCCGGCACAACCGGCGGTGTCCCCAAATCGTTTTTATTGTTTTACGACTGTTTTTCTACTTCTGTTTTTTACTACCTGTTCACGCCGCGATCGCTTCAACGGGTTGCGCGGGCCGGTATTGTAACCGCTCGCCATGGCGAAGTTGCGATTGGAAAAAATTATCAACAGCCGCCAATTGTTCGCTAGTCGATTCCAGCAGATTCATCCGCTGGCGGAATGCTTCGCCGCCCGGCAAGTCTTCCACATACCAGCCGATGTGCTTGCGCGCACTGCGCACGCCGACGTAGTCGCCATAGAAGGCGTAATGCGCCGGCAGGTGTTCGTTCATGAGGGCGCGCACCTCTTCCACCATTGGCGGCGGCAGGTGTTCGCCTGTTCGCAGATAGTGGTCGATCTCGCGGCAGATCCAGGGCCGGCCCTGGGCCGCGCGGCCGATCATGACGGCATCCGCACCCGTGTAGTCGAGCACGAATTTCGCCTTTTCCGGCGTCGTGATGTCGCCGTTGGCCACCACCGGGATCCCGACCGCCGCCTTCACAGCGCGGATCGTGTCGTATTCGGCGTCGCCCTTGTAGCCGTCGGCGCGGGTGCGCCCGTGCAAGGTCAGCATCTGGATGCCGGCCTCCTCGGCCATGCGCGCAATGGTCAGCGCATTCCTGTTCTCGCGGTCCCAGCCGGTACGGAATTTCAGGGTGACCGGCACGTCCACGGCCGCAACAACCGCATGCAGGATGCGCTCGACCAGGTCTTCATGCTGCAGCAGCGCTGAGCCGCA
Source organism: Massilia niabensis (assembly GCF_042655085.1). NCBI lineage: Bacteria > Pseudomonadati > Pseudomonadota > Betaproteobacteria > Burkholderiales > Oxalobacteraceae > Massilia > Massilia niabensis. The sequence continues at coordinate 456,944 of NZ_JBHSMU010000003.1, forward strand.
CCAGCTGTTGCAGACCTTCTTGACCGGACAACCCATGTTGATATCGATGATCTGGGCGCCGCGTTCGACGTTGTGGCGGGCGCAATCGGCCAGGTCCTGCGGGTCGGCGCCGGCGATCTGCACGGCTTTCGGTTCCATCTCGCCCGCATGGTCGGTACGGCGGCTGGTCTTTTCGCTGGCCCACAGGCGCGGGTTCGACGCTGCCATCTCGGACACGGCGTAGCCCGCACCCAACTGCTTGCACAGCTGGCGGAACGGGCGGTCCGTCACACCCGCCATGGGTGCGACAAAGACATTATTTCGCAGTGTATAAGGGCCTATTTGCACAGCGGGAACACGATAAGAATGGACGGGAACCCGCTATTTTACCTGAACCCCTGCTCAATTAAGCGGCAATATTTTTGCCGAACTGTCGCGAACGGGATATATCGCTATGGACAGGAGGAAAAGAAGGGGTTATCAAACGTCGTCGAGCACAGCTTGCTGCAGATGGTCGACCTCGCCCCAGCTGACGAGTTCAAGCTTGCCGTCCTGCACGATGAAGCGGTTGATGCTGGCGTTGAGCACCTTGAAGTCCCTTGGCGTTTCCAGCGACAGGCCGAGCGCGGCGCGATAGGCGCATTCGAGCACGCCGCCGTGCGCTACCAGCACCAGCGATTTGCCGGGGTTGTCCGCGGCCCAGCCGAGGATGGCGGGGATCACGCGGTCATGGAATTCGCGGAAGCTTTCGCCGCGGTTCTGGCCCGGCGGCAGCGTGCCATCGACGTCGCGTCCCTGCCAGGCGGCGAACTCGCGAGGGTAGCGCTCGGCGATTTCCGAGTAGAGCAAGCCCTCGAAACCGCCATAGCAGCGCTCGCGCAGGCGCCCGTCGATAAACAGGGGCAGATGCAACACCTCGCCCAGCGCTTTCGCGGTCTGGGCGGCGCGCGCCAGGTCGCTCGACACCAGTACATCGACCTGCTCGCCGGCCAGCGCGGCAGCCAGCGCCACTGCCTGGCGCCGGCCTTCGTTGTTCAAGTCGATGTCGAGGTGGCCTTGCAGGCGGCGCTCGGCGTTCCAGGCGGTCTCGCCATGACGGATCAGGGCGATCCGGGTAATGGTGTTGTTCTTGTGCATGAGGTCCAAAAGCCCGAACCTCTGGGCGAAATTACGTAGAAAGCGTGGGCGCGATTTCCGGATTGAGCGAATAAATGCCGAAGATCCGGGCTTCGTCGAGAATATGGCCCATCAGCCCCAGGCGCGCTTCCTGGCCGGTGAAACGGCCGTCGACCGGCAGCTCGGGAATGTCGAGTGCGTAGATTGTAAACACATACGTGTGGACGCGCTCGTCGTTCCAGGGCGGGCATGGGCCATCGTAACCGTAGTAGTCGCCGGCCATGGCGGGATCGCGCGCGAACCAGCCGGTGTAGTCGTTCACGCCCTGGCGCAACTGGTGCTCGGTGCCGTTCTTGACGAGGAAGGAGACGTTCGGGCCGGATTTGCCGTGTGGCGTGACCATGTCGGAAAACTGGCCTTCGGCGATGGACTTCAGGCTGGCCGGGATATCGACCAGCGTCCAGTGATAGAAGTCGGTGCGTTTCGCCCCTTCCGGCACGACCCTGCCTTCCTTGTTGACGTCGGTGCCATCGGCAGGAACGTCTGCGTCATGGCACAGGATGACCAGCGACTGGGTGCCGGCTGGCACATCGTCCCACGCGAGGTGGGGATTACGGTTGTTCGACAAGCGCACATGCGATTTCGGGTCAATGACCGCGAACGCGCACTCAGGCGGGATCAGCCCGCCTTCGGTAAACGAATCACTCCAGATATTCATCGCAGACTCCCGGTGGGCCCCACTGATATTGACCGCACGGGGCGGTACGGGTTTCAACGTGAAATATCGACCGGATCAATATGCAGCCAGATCGTTACCGGACCGTCGTTGGTCAGCGTCACCTGCATGTCGGCGCCAAATTGACCCGTTTCAACTTTTTCATGGCGAACCCGGGCCTCGCGCACGAAATGCTCGAACAGGCGCAGTCCATCGGCCGGGCTGGCGGCCGGCGAGAACGACGGCCGGGTGCCGGAGCGGGTGTCGGCGGCCAGCGTGAACTGCGGCACCAGCAGCAGCGCGCCGCCGGTATCGACCACGCTGCGGTTCATCTTGCCGGCGTCGTCGGAAAACACCCGGTAGCCGAGCAGCTTGGCCAGCAAGGCGTCGGCCTCGCGCTCGGTATCGCCCTTTTCGGCGCAGACCAGGACCATCAAGCCGGCGTCGATAGCACCGATCGTGTGGCCATCGACGACGACCTTTGCCGCGCTGACGCGTTGCAGCAGCCCGATCATGCGCTAAAAGTAACTCGCGCGAACTTGCGCTTGCCCACTTGCAGCACGAAGCTGCCGGCATCGACCTGCAAGTTCTTGTCGCTCACGACGGCGCCATCGATGCGCACGCCGCCCTGGTCGACCATGCGCATCGCTTCCGACGTCGACGCGCACAGGCCGGCCGCTTTCAGCAGCTGGGCCACGCCCAGCGGGGCGCCGGCGACGGTCACTTCGGGCACGTCGTCCGGAATGCCGCCCTTCGAACGGTTGACGAAGTCGGCCAGCGCGTCGGTCGCGGCCTGGCTCGAATGGAAGCGGGTGACGATTTCCTGCGCCAGCGCCACCTTGGCGTCGCGCGGGTTGGCGCCGCCTTCGACAGCCGCTTTCAGGGCCGCCAGCTCGCTCATCGGGCGGAACGACAGCAGCTCGAAATAACGCCACATCATCACGTCGGAGATGCTCATCAGCTTGGCGAACATGGTATTTGGCGCCTCGGTGATGCCGATGTAGTTGTTCTTCGACTTCGACATTTTCTCGACGCCATCGAGTCCCTCGAGTAGGGGCATGGTCAGGATGCACTGGGGATCCTGTCCGTAATCTTTCTGCAGTTCACGGCCAACCAGCAGGTTGAATTTCTGGTCCGTTCCACCTAGCTCAAGATCGGCCTTCAAAGCAACCGAATCGTAGCCTTGCATGAGCGGATAAAGGAACTCGTGCACTGCGATCGGTGTCCCACTCTTGTAGCGCTTGGTGAAGTCGTCGCGCTCCATCATGCGTGCCACCGTGTAGCGCGAGGCCAGCTGGATCATGCCGCGCGCCCCGAGCGGGTCGCACCACTCGGAGTTGTAGCGCATTTCGGTGCGCTCGGCGTCGAGGATCAGGGCGACCTGACGGAAATAGGTGTTCGCGTTTTCCTCCACCTGCTCGCGGGTGAGCGGCGGGCGCGTGGCGTTGCGGCCCGACGGGTCGCCAATCATCGATGTGAAGTCGCCGATCAGGAAGATCACCTGGTGGCCGAGGTCTTGCAGCTGGCGCAGCTTGTTCAGCACCACGGTATGGCCCAGGTGCAGGTCCGGGGCGGTCGGGTCGGCACCTAACTTAATACGCAGCGGCACGCCGGTCGCTTCCGAGCGGGCCAGCTTTTGTGCAAATTCGCTTTCGATCAGCAGTTCGTCGACACCCCGTTTCGTGATGGCGAGCGCCTCCTGAACTTTGTCGGAAAGCGTCTTGCCAGGGACTGGGGAAGCGGAGTTGTTATTACTACAAGACACGGAGTCTGTCATAAATTTTTTGTAGGAAAATGGCTAAAGCAGTTGTAGGTGTGCGTATTTTGGTACAATAACCGATCCCATCAATCTTGCCGCAAGAAAACTTTTCACAATAACAAGAAAAACAGCACCCTAAGTTGAAGCGGTAAATTTTAACTGATTGCATGAACCCTATCTATAAAATCACCGGTAAGATCTCATCCAGCCTGGCAAATACGAGCCGTAAAGCACGTATCGTCGGCGCTGGCGCCCTCGGCCTGGCACTGTGCGCATTCGGCGCTGTCGCTACAGCCCCGATCGCCCAGGACGATGCCAGCGTGCCAGTCAAATCGGTCGCTGAAGACCTGGCCCTGCCCAACCTCTCCGACCAGATCGCCGCTCTCCAGCAGGACGAGCAGCAATTCATCCACGAAGAACGCGTCCGCGCCGGCGACTCCCTCGGTACGATGCTGGGCCGCCTGGGTGTCGAAGATGCGGAAGCGCAAAAGTTCATCCGCTCGAACAAGGTCGCGCGCCGCATCCTGACCCTGAAAAACGGCAAGCGCCTGCAGGCCGAGACCGACGAGAACGGCCTGCTGCTGTCGCTGCGCGCCTCCCTGGTCGACAAGAACAAGGCGCCGACCACCCTCACCATCTTCCGCGACGGCGACAGCTTCACCGCCGTTGAAGCCCCTGCCAAGCTCGAGCGCCGCGTCGAAATGCGCTCGCGCGAAATCACCAGCTCCTCCCTGTACTCGGCCACCGACGCGAACGTCGACGGCGGCTCGATCCCGGACTCGGTGGTCGGTGAAATCGTCCAGATGTTCTCGACCAACATCGACTTCCGCGGCGACCTGAAACGCGGCGACCGCTTCAACGTCGTCTATGAAACCTTCTGGCTCGACGGCGAACTGGTGAAAACCGGCCGTATCCTGGCGGGCGAATTCATCAACCGCGGCGTCAGCCACCAGGCCGTGTGGTTCGAAGACCCGGTCACCAAGCAAGGTAGTTACTATAGCCTCGACGGCAAATCTCTGAAGAAGGCTTTCCTCAAGTCGCCGCTGGAATTCTCGCGCGTCTCGTCGGGTTTCTCGAACCGCGTCCACCCGATCTCCGGCCAGTGGAAAGCGCACAAGGGCATCGACTACGCCGCTTCGACCGGCACCCCGATCCGCGCTGCGGGCGATGGTACGGTCGAGTCCATTGGCGTTTCTGGCGGCTACGGCAACATGGTCGTCATCAAGCACTGGTCGAACTACAGCACTGCCTACGCCCACATGAGCCGTTTCGGCAGCGGCCTGCGCAAGGGCACCAAGGTCAGCCAGGGCCAGGTGATTGGCTACGTCGGCTCGACCGGCTGGTCGACCGGCGCCCACCTGCACTACGAATTCCGCGTCGGCAACGTCGCGCGCGATCCGAACACGCTCAAGAACCTGATGGCCGCTCCCCTGAATGCCGGCGAAATGGCCCGCTTCAAGATGGCCGCCGCGGACATGAACCACCGCTTCTCGCTGCTGACCCCTGGCGGCAACGCAATGGCCGCCCGCTAAGCAACGCACCACAGCATCTGCTGCAAGACTCGACGCCTTCCCCGCTTCACCGCGCGGAAGGCGTTTTTCATTGGGGGCGCCAGTTCGCCGCGTGGCCCAGCCTTCCGGTGCCCACCCGCATGCTTTAAGATGGTGCACATGACGACCTCTTCCTCTTCCCTCGCATCTTCCCTGTATATTGGCCTGATGTCGGGCACCAGCCTCGACGGCGTGGATGGCGTGCTGGCCGACTTCGGCAATGGCGGCATCAGGACCATCGAGGCCGCCTTCGTGCCCTTCCCCGACGCCTTGCGCGCCGAGCTGATGGCCTTGCAGGCGAATGGCGACAACGAGATCGAGCGCGAAGCAATGGCCGCAAACGGCCTGGCGCACAGCTATGCGGCCTGCGTCGACGCCCTCGTGGCGCATGCGAACGGCCCGGTCGCTGCGGTCGCAGTGCACGGCCAGACGGTCCGCCACCGCCCTGAACTGGGCTTTACGCGCCAGACCAACAATCCCTCGCTGCTGGCAGAACTGACCGGCATTGACGTCATTGCCGACTTCCGCAGCCGCGACATCGCCGCCGGCGGACAAGGAGCCCCGCTGGTGCCGGCTTTCCATGCGGCGGCCTTTGGCAAGCCGGGCACGACGCGGGTGGTGGTCAATATCGGCGGCATCGGCAACATCAGTGTGCTGCACGGCGACGGCCGCGTGACCGGCTACGACACCGGGCCGGGCAATGTGCTGCTGGACGGCTGGATCGGCCGCCACCAGGGCAGGCAATACGATGAGGACGGCGCCTGGGGTGCCAGCGGACGCGCCGACCCGGCCCTGCTGGCCGTGCTGCTGGACGAGCCCTATTTCCACCAGCCGGCACCGAAGAGCACCGGGCGCGACCTGTTCCACCTGGCCTGGCTCGACGCGCGCCTCGCGCGCATGCCTGCGCTGGCGCCGGCCGACGTGCAGGCGACGCTGGTGGAGCTGACGGCGCAGACGATTGCGCGCGCTATCCTCGATGAAGGTGTGGCGGTGGACGCGGTATACGTGTGTGGCGGCGGCGCCTATAACGGCGCCCTGCTGCGCAGCCTGGCGACAGCGCTGGGCGGGAAGGTGCCCGTGGAATCGACGGTGGAACTCGGCATTGCACCGAACCGGGTCGAGGCGCTGGCGTTTGCGTGGCTGGGGTATCGGTTCAGCCAGCGCCAGCCGGGCAATATGCCGGCCGTGACGGGGGCGAAGGGATTGCGGATTCTGGGGGCGCTTTACCCGGCGTGAACATCCCTCCGGCGAACGTTAACGGAACACAAAAAAACAAATCCGGGCAGCGCCCGGATCTGATCTTCACGCCCGGCAGCGCCGGGCTGTGCCCCAGCTTACGCCGAGAACGACGAACCGCAGCCGCAGGTGCTGGTCGCGTTCGGGTTCTTGATGACGAACTGGGCGCCTTCGAGGTCGTCCTTGTAATCGATTTCGGCGCCGACCAGGTACTGGTAGCTCATCGAGTCGATCAGCAGTTGCACGCCGTTCTTCTCCATGGTGGTGTCGTCGTCGTTCACGATTTCGTCGAAGGTAAAGCCGTACTGGAAGCCCGAGCAGCCGCCGCCCTGCACGAAAACGCGCAGTTTGAGGTCGGGATTGCCCTCTTCCTCGATCAGCTGGGCCACTTTTTCGGCAGCGCTGTCGGTGAAGACGATCGGGGTCGGGATGGTGTCAAAGTCAACTACTTCGGCCACTGCGGTCATGGGATAAACTCCTGATTGGATTCAAATTTATTCCATTATAGACTGTTAGCGCCGCTCACGCTCCCGATGCTTCCGCCACTGCCAGGTGGAACACCGGTTCGCCTGCCGGCTGGTGCGTCAGCTTGCCTGTCACGAGCGCGCCGCCGTGCATTTCGAGCAGTTTGTAATGGACATCTCCATGTATGCGGCCTTTCGGCTGCAATTCAAGCAGTTCCGTCGAATGCACCGAACCGGCGATGAAACCGTTCACCACCAGGTTGGCACAGCGCACCTCGCCCTCGATGCGCGCGTGCTCGGAGACGATCAGGACGCTGTCCGCGCCTTCGGCGGCGATCACGTTGCCGTGAACCTCGCCGTCAATGCGCAAGCCGCCGCTGAAAGACAGGTCGCCCTCGATGCGGGCGGCTATGCCGATCAGGCTGTCAATTTCGCTTTTTGCGTTGCGACCGAACATGGTGGCACCCCTGTGAGAGAGAAAAAAAGACCGATACACAAACCAATCGGTGCATCGGCCAATTTACCGTTCTCAACAGTTACCGCCTTGATCTAGCTCTGCTCTGGCCATGCACGTAGGAAACGCAATCGTGCTAGCTTTTTGCTCACGGCAGGAGAGCGATCTGTTCCAACCCCATGGTTTCCTCAAAGCCAAACATCAGGTTCATGCACTGCACGGCCTGGCCCGAGGCGCCCTTGACCAGGTTGTCCTGCACCACCAGGATGACGACGGTGTTGCCGCCGTCCGGGCGGTGCACGGCCAGGCGCAGCATGTTCGAGCCGCGCGTCGAGCGCGTTTCAGGGTGCGAGCCGAAGGGCATCACGTCTACGAAAGGCGCGTCCGCGTATTCGGCCTCGAACAGCGCCTGCAGCGCGGCATCGTCGATCTCTTTCGTCAGGCGCGCATACAGGGTTGCATGCATGCCACGGATCATCGGCACCAGGTGCGGGGTGAAGATCAGGCCGACTTTCTGGTCGGTGAAGCGCTGCAGCTGGGCCGAGGTTTCGGGGGTGTGGCGGTGGCCGGCCACGCCATAGGCCTTGAAATTGTCGCTCGACTCGGAGAACAAGGTGCCGATCTCGGCCTTGCGGCCGGCGCCCGAGACGCCCGACTTGGCGTCGGCGATCAGGTTGCCGGCGTCGATCAGCCCGGCCTTCAGCAGTGGCATGAAGCCGAGCTGCATCGTGGTCGGGTAGCAGCCGGGGTTGGCGATCAGGCGCGCGTTCTTGATGTCTTCACGGTTCAGTTCCGGCAGGCCGTAGACAGCCTCCTCGATCAGGTCGGGCGCCGTATGCTCGATCTTGTACCACTTCTCGAAACTGGCGCGGTCCTTCAGGCGGAAGTCAGCGGCCAGGTCGATGACCTTCACGCCGGCGGCAAGCAGCGCCGGGGCTTGCGCCATCGCCACGCCGTGGGGCGTCGCGAAAAAGACCACATCGCATTGCGTCAGGTCGGCCTTGTCCGGTGCCGAAAAGGCCAGGTTCACGCGTCCGCGCAGCGACGGGAACATGTCGGCCACCGGCAGGCCGTCTTCCTTGCGCGAGGTGATCGCGGTCAGCTCCACGCCGGGGTGGACAGCCAGCAGCCGCAGCAATTCCACGCCCGTGTATCCGGTTCCGCCAACGATGCCAACTTTGATCATGTCTAATCCTTGAAAAAATGGTGCCCGGTGCGGGCGGAGGATGCAATTTTAACAGTCAGGCGTCGGTCCCGGTCAGGAGCTCGGCTTCGTGCACCGGGATCGGGTCGAGCGTCGACATCTTGCCGATGTGTTCAAAGTTCTCTTTCAGCCAGCGCTCGGCGGTCGCCACGCCCAGCCCATGCAGGCGCAGCAGGAATGGCAGCTCGGTGTTGAACTTGCTCGACAGGTCCAGTTTCTGCAATGCCTCGTTGCCGCTGATCAGGTGCAGGCGTACGGCCGCCGTCTGCACCACGCCGCTCTCTTCGGCATCGACGATGGCGCCGACGTTGCGGATGGCGCTGACCTCGCGCACGAAACTGATGTTGAAGGCAATCTCGCTGGTGCGGCTCTGGATATCGCTCATCGTCATCGGCAGGCCGGGCCGCGCAATTGGATTGTTCTGGACGATCACGATGTCGGCCGGTCCTTCCCCGACCAGCGGCGAGAGCGACGGATTGCCGACAAAGCTGCCATCCCAGTAGGCTTCGCCTTCGATCACGACCGGCGAGAACACATACGGCAGGCAGGCCGAGGCGGCGATCACGCGCGCGTCGAGCTCGTCGCGCGTAAACACCTTGCCCTTGCCGCTGCGGATGTTCGTGGCCGGGATATACAGGTCGATCTCTTCGCAGGCGCGCACGCGCTCGAAATCGATCAGTGTGCCCAGCAAGGGAATCATCGGGTTCATGGACAGCGGCGAGGCCGGTGGCGCCAGCACGCCGCTGAACAGTTGCATCAGCTGGTAGCCGGGCGAGGTGGCCAGGGTGCCGCCGCCCATCGCCCAGTCGACCAGGGTCGGCCGCGCCGGGCTGAAGGTCGAGGCGGCCGCGCTCAGGCCGCGCCAGAAGCGCCCCAGCGCCGCGCGTGCGCCTTCGCGGCCGCCGCCCCGGGCATAGCCGTCCGCCACCACGGCGGCATTCACGCCGCCCGCGCTGGTACCGCTGATCGCAGCAATCTCGAGCCGCTCCTCGGCCAGCAGCCGGTCGAGCACGCCCCACCCGAAGGCACCCAGCGAGCCGCCGCCCTGCAGCCCGAGGCTGATTCGTTTGATTCCGATTGCCATTTACTGCTCCCGCGTTATGTCCAAGGGGTAGTTTATCGTGGCAGGCGCAGCCGCGCCGTACGCTACCGGGAATCAACTAATGCTGCATGGCAATGAAATGAGTACTGACCAGGAAATAAAAAAAACCGCCCGAAGGCGGCTTTCCTGTCCAGCAGTCGCAGCCCGGAGGCTGCCAGCGATTAACGCTTCGAGAACTGCTTGGCGCGACGTGCTTTACGCAGGCCGACTTTCTTACGCTCGACTTCACGGGCGTCACGGGTGACGAAACCGGCACGTGCCAGGTCGCCCTTGAGGCCTGCATCGTAGTCGATCAGAGCGCGGGTGATGCCGTGACGGACGGCGCCAGCCTGGCCCGACTCACCGCCGCCGTGCACGTTGACTTTGATGTCGAAACGCTCGACGTTGCCGGTCAGTTCCAGCGGCTGACGAATGACCATCAGGCCGGTTTCGCGCGAGAAGTATTCGTTCGCAGGCTTGCCGTTCACGACGATCAGGCCGGTGCCGGCTTTGATGAACACGCGAGCGACTGCACTCTTGCGACGGCCGGTGCCGTAGTTGTAGTTACCGATCATGTCAGTTCCTTAGAGGGTCAGTGCTTGTGGTTGCTGTGCTGCGTGCGGGTGCGAACCTTCCGCGTACACTTTCAGCTTCTTGATCATTGCGTAGCCCAGCGGGCCCTTAGGCAGCATGCCCTTGACAGCCTTCTCGAGCGCGCGGCCGGGGAAACGCTGTTGCATTTTCAGGAAGTTGGTTTCGTAGATACCACCCGGGTAGCCCGAGTGACGGTAGTACGTTTTGTTGGTGGCTTTCGTGCCGGTCACGCGCAGCTTGCCTGCGTTGACGACGACGATGTAGTCACCGGTATCGACGTGCGGAGTGAATTCTGGTTTGTGTTTGCCGCGCAGTCGGAGTGCCACTTCGCTGGCAACACGTCCGAGGACCAAGTCCGTCGCGTCAATCACGAACCAGTCGCGCTGGACTTCATGGCCCTTAGCGGAAAAAGTTTTCATGTTGACTTCCTAATAGGTAATAAATGCTCAAATGGTGGTTCCGCAATGGTTACTGCGGACTCTGCCTTATTGTCTTTCCAGAGCAAATGGAAAGCCGACGATCATACCCCATCCGTCCATGGCCGGTCAAGGCGCCTGCCCGCTTCCTTCCCCTGTCTGTCGCATCCGTGCTGCAATCCCCGTACTTCCAGCAGGCCCCAATAAAACTTGCGTTTTCGCAACTAATTGTTTGCGTGGCTGGCTAGACTCGCTCAGTCATTCCCCGACGAAACTATCAGTTGACCACGGAAACGATGCGAATTTACTATGGGTGAATTGCCTGAGGAGTCTTCGTGAAAACCAGCCCCATCCTGCCCGCCCTGCTTGCGCTGCTGTTCTCAAGCAGCGCCAACCTGGCTGCGGCCGCCCCTGCTCCCGCGGCATCGAAGGCCAGCCCGCGTTCCTGCCACCTGCCGGGCGAAGAAGACGCGCTGCGCTGCCTCGCCATCAAGGTCCCCCTCGATTACACCAGGCCCGGCGCCGGCAGCCTGCCGCTGCACGTGACGATCGCGCCGGCTTTTCGCGAGGGGGCCAAGGCCGACCCGCTGTTCGTGCTGGCCGGCGGGCCCGGCCAGGCCGGCAGCGAGGTGATCCGGCTGCTGTCGGCTGCGTTCAAGCGCGTACGCGCCACGCGCGACATCGTCTTCATCGACCAGCGCGGCACCGGCCTGTCGGGCAAGCTCGATTGCGAGAGCCGGCCCGAGCACGAGACCATGAGCGATACCGAACTCGCAGCGGAAGTGCGGCGCTGCATCAGCACCAGCAAGGCCGTGTTTTCGGCCTACACCACGGCCAACGCCGCGCGCGACCTTGAGCAGGTAAGGCGCGCGCTCGGCTATGGCAAGGTCAACGTCTGGGGCGGCTCCTACGGCACCCGCCTCGGCCAGGCTTACGCGCGCGCCTTCCCGGCCAGCGTGCGTTCGCTGATCCTCGACGGCGTGGCCGCACCCGACCAGGTGATCCCCGCGGGCGGGCGTGACGGCACGGCCGCGCTCGACGGGCTGTTCGACGCCTGCGCGGCCGACACTGCCTGCCGCAAGGCCTATCCCGAGCTGCGCGCCGAATTCGAAACGCTGGCCGCGCGCGTCGCACCCGGCCTGAAGCTGGCGATCGCCGATCCGCGCACGGCCAAGCCGACCACTTTCACGATGACCGAGCCGCGCTTTTTCGGCACCATCCACAATGTCCTGTATTCGCCGGCCGACGCGCGCCGCCTGCCCTTCCTGATCCACAGCGCCTATCACGGCCGCTGGGAGCCCTTCATCGCGCGCCACAACATCGCGGGCGACTTCGGCAGCGACGGCGCGAGTGCGATGCTGCTGCACCTGGCGGTGGTCTGCGCCGAGGACATGCCGCGCCTGACCCCGGCGCTGGCGAAGGAAGAGGCGTCCCTGCTCACGCGCCCGCTTGCCGGGCTGATGCCGGCCATGTGCAAGACCATGAACGTGCCGGCCGCGCCGCACGCCGCCCCCGCGCAAATCGTGGCGCCGGCCCTGCTGCTGTCGGGCGCGCTCGACCCGGTGACGCCGCCGCGGCGTGCCCAGGCGGCCGCGCGCCACATGCGCAATGCGCAGCAGGTGGTAGTGGCCAACGCCGGCCACGGCGTCTCGCAGCTCGGCTGCGCGCCGCGCCTGCTGCGCGAATTCCTCGACCATCCGACCGCGCAGCTCGACGCCAAATGCCTGGCCGAGATCCCGGCCCCGACCTTCCAGCTCGGCAGCGCCGGGCCGCAACCCTGAATCGAGCTCCCATGATCGAAGTGCACGATGTACGTAAACAGTTCGGCGATGTCAAAGCCCTCGGCGGCGTCAGTTTCAGCGCGCGCGACGGCCAGATCACGGCCCTGCTCGGGCCCAACGGCGCCGGCAAGACGACCCTGCTGCGCACCCTGGTGGGCCTGCTCAAGCGCGACCACGGAACGATCGCCGTCGACGGCGTCGACCCCGAGAAGGATCCGCTGGCGGTGCGCCGCAACATCGGCTTCCTGACCGACCAGTTCGGGCTGTACGAGCGGCTCTCCACCCGTGAATACCTCACCTATTTCGGTGAGCTCAACGGCATGGGGGGCGCCTCGCTGCGGGCACGGATCGAGGAAGTGTCGGAATTGCTGTCGATGGACGACATCCTGGCGCGCCGCACCAAAGGCTTCTCGCAGGGCCAGCGCATCAAGGTGGCGCTGGCGCGCACGCTCCTGCACCGCCCGCGCAACCTGCTGCTCGACGAACCGAGCCGGGGCCTGGACGTGATGAGCACGCGCGCGCTGCGGCGCGCCCTGTCGGCGCTGCGCGAGGACGGCTGCTGCGTCATCATGGCGACCCACGTGATGCAGGAAGTGACGCACCTGTGCGACGACGTGATCGTGATCGCCAACGGACACACGGTGGCCCAGGGCTCGCCCCATGAACTGTGCCGCCGCACCGGCATCGCCAGCCTCGAAGATGCCTTCGTGAGCCTGGTCGGCGAAGAAGGGATTGCCGCATGAAGCCGCGCTTGAAACCTGCTTTCCTGACCATCTTCATCAAGGAATTGCGCGAAACCCTGCGCGAAAAACGCACCGTCGGGCTGCTGGTGCTCGTCACCCTGATGTACCCGGTGATGTTCGGCATCCTGATGCAGCAGCTGATCGACCGCGCCACCCGCTCCGAGCGCGAGGGCGTCGAGCTGGCCGTCATCGGCCCGGGCAAGGCGCCGACGCTGATGGCCCAGCTCAAGCAGAAGAACATCACGGTGCGCGACACCGCCCCGATGGACGAACCGGCCATCGAAGCCCTGCTCCAGAAAGGCAAGGTCGTCGGGGTGCTGCGCCTGTCCGACAAATTCGCCGAGAACTACACGGCCATGCGGCCCGCCCGCATCGAGCTGTGGTACGACTCCGCGGCCGAGAAGGGAGCGCAGCGGCGCGAAGTCGAGGACGTGCTGCAGGCCTACAGCAGCAACGTCGCCAGCGCGCGCCTGCTGGCGCACGGGGTGTCGCCGGCCACCCTGGCGCCGATCGAGGTGCAGCGCTACGACACCGGCACCAACGCCTCGCGCTCGGCCGGCCTGATCGGCGGCATGCTCAGCATGCTGTTCTTCCCTGCCTTCTTCTGCGGCATGTCGGCCGCGGTCGACAGCACCGCCGGCGAGCGCGAACGGCGCTCGCTCGAAGTGCTGATGGCGCAACCGGCGCGCGCATGGGAAATCGTGACCGGCAAGTGGCTCATGGCCGGCACCCTGGCCGTGGCCGGGCTCACGCTCGAGCTGATCCTGGCGCACGTGGTGCTGTCCTGGATCCCGCTGGAAGAACTGGGCATGTCGTGGAGCCTGAACTGGTTCGACGTCACCCTGGTCTGCATCGTCGCAGTGCCGCTGGCGCTGCTGGCGGCCGCCCTGCAGATCGCGCTGGCGATGAACGCCAAGTCGTTCAAGGAAGCGCAAAGCGTGCTCAGCATCGTGCTGCTGCTGCCGATGCTGCCCGGTGTCGTGGTGTCGATGATGGAGCTGAAGACCTCGCTCTGGATGTATGCGGTGCCGATGCTGTCGAACCAGACCCTGCTGCGTGAAATGTCGAAAGGGGTGGAGGTCGGCGCCCTGCCGTTCCTGCTCACGTTTATCAGCGCGGCGCTGCCGGTGCTGGTGGTGGTGGCGTTTGCCAGCTGGCGCATGAAGAGCGAGCGCTACGTGCTGGCGGTCTGACGATTACAATACCGCCACCACCACATTGGAGAAACGCACATGGAAGTCAAAGTCAGCTGGAACGGGCCCTCGGGCATGAGTTTTCGGGCCGAGACCGGAACCGGCCACATGGTGGCGATGGACGGCGCACCGGAGGCGGGCGGCCACAACCTGGCGCCGCGGCCGATGGAGATGCTGCTGGTCGGTACCGGCGGCTGCACCGCCTTCGACGTGGTCCTGATCCTGCAGCGCGGGCGCGAGAACGTGCTCGGCTGCGACGTCACGCTGCAGGCCGAGCGCGCCGAGACTGACCCGAAGGTGTTCACGAAGATTAATTTTCATTTCGTGATCAGCGGCCGCAACCTGAAGCCGGCGGCGGTCGAGCGCGCGGTTAAGCTGTCGCACGAGAAGTACTGCTCGGCCTCGATCATGATGGCCAAGACGGCGGAGATGACGTATTCGTTCGAGATCGTGGAAGCGGTTTAAATCGCAACCACGCGGCTATTACCACGCGGTTATTACCGCGGTTATCACACGTAATACGCCGTCGTCGTCATCACCTTCGCCATCGCCCGCATGGCGAGCTTCACCGGCACCGGCATCTCTTCCGCCCCCAGCGCCTGCGCGGCCGAGCCGTGCGCGACCTCGTCCTGGCGCATCTGCTCGACGATCGCGCGCGACTTGGCGTCGGCAGCCGGCAGCGAATCGAGGTGGCTGTTCAGGTGCGCCTCGACCTGGCGCTCGGTCTCGACCACGAAGCCGAGGCTGCGCGCGTCGCCCAGTTTCGCCGCCACCGTTCCCATCACATACGCCCCGGCATACCAGAGGGGATTGAGCACGCTTGGCTGCGAACCCAGTTCCGTCAGGCGCTGCGCGGTCCAGGCCAGGTGGTCTTCTTCCTCGCGGCCGGCCTGCGCGAACTGGGCGCGCATGCCCGGGTTTTGCGCGTGGCGCGCCTGCGAGTCGTAGAGCGCCTGCGCGCACACCTCACCAACGTGGTTCACGCGCATCAGGCCGGCGCTATGGCGCTGCTCGCGCTCGTCGAGCTCGCAGTCGACCGCATGCGCCGCCGGGTTCGGCCGCGAAGACGCAGCCACGCCGCCGACCACGCGCAGCGCCTTGTCGAAGCCGACGATCAGGTCGTCGAGTGGGCTGATAAAACGGTTCGCTCGCATAGGATTCCAGTTATTCTCGGAAAAACACCATTATATGCGCCCGCTCCGGACGCTTGCCGCGCGTCTGCTGCGACAGAGGCATCGCACGCCCGCGTAGGGCGCCCCGCGCCCTACGCCGCCGATTCCGCACTCTGGAGGGCGCTATGCGCAATGCGTCGCATCGACCCGCCGAAGCCAGCCGTTAACGCATACAATGCAGGCGTCAAAAAGGCTTGGCGGAAACGAAACTGCGCCCTGCAAAAGTTCATCTGGAGTCCGCATGGAATTACGCATCCGCAATCTGTCCAAGACCTACGCCAATGGCGTGGTGGCGCTGGACAAGGTCACGCTGAACATCCCGCCCGGGATGTTCGGCCTGCTGGGGCCGAACGGCGCCGGCAAGTCGACCCTGATGCGCATCCTTGCCACGCTGCAGGAGTGCGACAGCGGCTCGGTCTTCGCCGGCGATATCGACGTGCTCGACGAAAAGGACGAAGTGCGCCGCATGCTCGGCTACCTGCCGCAGGACTTCGGCGTCTACCCGAAGGTCACGGCCTGGGAGCTGCTCGACCATTTCGCGCAACTGAAGGGCATCGCCGGCAAGGGCCGCCGGCGCGAAGTCGTGGACGGCCTGCTGCAGCAAACCAACCTGTTCGAGGTGCGCCACCAGAAGCTGGGCACCTTCTCGGGCGGCATGCGCCAGCGCTTCGGCGTGGCCCAGGCCCTGATCGGCGACCCGCAGCTGATCATCGTCGACGAGCCGACCGCGGGCCTGGACCCGCAGGAACGGGTGCGCTTCCATAACCTGCTGGCCGACATCGGCGCCGACAAGACGGTGCTGTTATCCACGCATATCGTGTCGGACGTGGCCGACCTGTGCGCCAACATGGCGATCATCAACAAGGGCCATGTGCTGCTGTGCGGCGAGCCGGCGCGCCTGATCGACGGCATCGAGCCCTACATCTGGACGCGTTTCGTCGACAAGGCCGAGCTCCCCCTGTTCCAGCGCCAGCACACCGTGATCTCGACGCGCCTGCGCGCCGGCCGCACGCTGATCCACGTGTACGCCGAGAACGACCCGGGCATGGGTTTCGAGCCGGCCCAGGCCAGCCTGGAAGACGTGTACTTCGCCACCATCGCCGGCCGCCACAACTTCCAGGCAGGGAACTGCTGAGCGATGGACGCGCTCTTCGCGATCGCCCGTTTCGAGGTGCGCCAGCGCGCGCGCGCCCTGTCGACCTGGCTCTGCCTGGCGGCCTTCATCGCGCTGGCGATGCTGTGGACGGCGGCCGCCGGCGGCGTGTTCAAGGACACGGTCGTAGCCTTTGGCGCGCGGGTGCTCATCAACGGGCCGCGCCAGGTGGCGCTGTCGACCGCTTTCCTCGGCTGCGCGGCCGTGATCGTGGTCGCCGCCATCATGGGCCGCGCCGTGCAGCAGGACTTCGAGCACGGCATGCACCACTTCTTCTTCAGCGCGCCGATCCGCAAAAGCGCCTACGTCTTCGGGCGCTTCCTCGGCGCCTTCGCCGTGCTGGCCCTGGTCTTTGCCGGCATCGTGCTCGGCTTGTGGCTCGGGACCTTCGTCCCCGGCATCGATCCGGACCGGCTGGGCAGCAACCGCGCCGCCACTTACCTGCTGCCCTGGCTGCTGACGCTGCTGCCCAACCTCTTCATTTTCGGCGCCATTTTCTTCGTGCTGGCGGCGCTCTCGCGGCGCATGCTGCCGGTGTACGTGGCCAGCATCGTCCTGACGATCGGCTACACGATCGCGCCCTCGCTGGCGCGCGACTTCGACTACAAGCTGCTCGCAGCGCTGATCGACCCGTTCGGCACGACCGCGCTGGTCCACCTGACCGAATACTGGCCGATCGCGGAACGCAATGCGCGCCTCGTCACACTGGAAGGCGTCTACCTGGCGAATCGCCTGGCCTGGTGCGGCTTCGGCCTGGCGGTGCTGCTGCTGGGCTACTGGCGCCTGCACCTGGTGGGCATCATGGAAACGCGCGGGCGCGATCCGCGCGGCGAAGGCGAGGCGGCCCCCAGCCTGTCGCAGGCGGCGGTCAACACGCGCGAGCGCCCGGACTTCGCGCGCCGCAGCCTGGCGCGCCTGGCGCTGCGCGAAAGCATCCTGCACCTGCGCCAGTCGGTCGCCACGCTCCCCTTCGCGCTGATCGCGCTCTCCGGCATGGCGCTGGTGGTGACCGGCAGCTTCGACACCGGCATGCTGCATGGCGCCAGCACCCACCCGGTCACGTACCAGATGCTGGAACTGATCCGCGACGTGTATGGCGCCTTCGTCCCGCTGGTAACCGCCTTCTACGCCGCCCAGCTGGTGTGGCGCGAACGCGATGCCGGCACCTCCCAGCTGTTCGACGCACTGCCGGTGCCGGGGTGGCTGGCGCCTGTCTCGAAGACGCTGGCGCTCGTTGCCATGCAGGCGCTGCTGCTGCTCCTGGCCATGCTGTGCGCGATGCTGGGCCAGGTATTCCGGGGCTGGTTCGCGCTGGAACCCGGTTTGTATTTCCAGTATCTGTTCACGCTGCTGTTGCCGCACTACGCGCTGCTGGCGGTGCTCGCGATCGCGGTGCAGGTGCTGTGCGGCCGCAAATACCTCGGCTACGCCGTGCTGGCGGCGATCCAGGTCGCCATCCTGGCTGCCCAGGGCCGCGGCATCGACCATCCGCTGCTGGGGGTGTTCCCCCAGCTCGATTACTCCACCATGAACGGCTTCGGCCACCACCTGCTGCGCGCGCGCGTCCTGCAGCTGTACTGGGGCGGCGCGGCACTGCTGCTGCTGGTGCTGTGTGTGGTGCTGTGGCCGCGCGGCGTGAACGCGGAACTGCGCAGCCGCTGGCGCTCGGCGCGCCAGCAGCTGACGCTGCCGGTCCTGGGCGCCTTCGGCGCCGGCCTGCTGCTGTTCGCGGGCAGCGGCGCGCTGCTCTGGTACGAGCTGGACGTGGCCGGCAACTACCGCATGACGCGCAGCAGCGAGGCGGCGCGCGCCGGATACGAGGCGCGCTACGGGCGCTTCGCCAGCCTGCCCCAGCCGGCACTCAGGGCGGTGGCGCTGCGGGTCGACATCCTTCCGCGCACGCGCACGCTCGCCGTCAAGGGGCGCTACGAGCTCGAGAACCCGGGATGGAGGCCGCTGGCGGACCTGATCCTGTACCAGGCGCCCGGCCTCGATCTCGTGGCGCGCATGTCAAGGCCGGCGCAACTGGTCACCAGCGACCGTGCGCGCGGCTTCTTCCACTACCGGCTGGCCACACCGCTGGCGCCGGGCGCGCGCATGGTTTTCGAGTTCGATCTCAGCCAGGCGCCGGGCGGGCTGCTCGGCATCGGCAGCGACACCCTGGCCGCCGCCAACGCAACCTGGTTCACCCACGAGGCGCTGCCGCGCATCGGCTACCAGCGCGCGGTCGAGCTGGTCGATGCGCGCGACCGCCGCCGCCATGGCTTAGTTGCACGCTCAGCTGCGCAGGCAAGCCTGCAGGCGGCGCCCCTGTCCAGCAACCGCATCGCTTTTTCGGCCGTGATCAGCACCGCCGCCGACCAGATCGCGGTGGCCCCGGGCGCGCTCGAACGCGAATGGGTCGCGCTCGGGCGGCGCCACTTCCACTACCGGGCGGAGGCGCCGATCCTGGACAACTACGCGATCGCCTCGAGCCGCTATGCGGTGCGCCACGAGCGCTGGCAGGACGTCGCCATCGACGCCTATTTCCAGCCGCAGCACGAGCGCAACGTCGAGCGCCTGCTGCGCGGCGCCAGCGCCGTGCTCGACTACGGCACGCGCCATTTCGGCCCCTACGGCCTGCACGACCTGCGCCTGGTCGAAACCCCGCGCTCGAGCGGGGAGGCGCGCGCCTTCCCCGGCATGCTGGCGCTGCCCGAGGATGGCGCCTTCATTGCCCGCCTCGACGCTGCTTCTAGCCTCGGCATCGACTATCCCTTCTACATGGGTGCGTGGACGACGGCGCGCCAGTGGTGGGGCCAGCAGCTGCCCGATGGCGTGCTGGCCGACAGCCTGGCCGAGTACACGGCGCTGATGGCGGTGCGCCGCAGCCTCGGCGCTGCCGCCGTGCGCCCCTACCTGCGCCACGACCTGCGGGCCTACCTGATGGGCCGCGCGCTGGCGACCGGCCGCGAACTGCCGCTGGCACAGGCGGGGCCCGCCACCGAACCCTGGCTCGGCCAGCGCAAGGGCGGCATGGCCTTGTACCTGCTGCAGGATGTGCTGGGCGAGGACCGGGTGAACAGCGTACTGCGTGAGCTGCTGCGGGACCTGTCGGCTCGACAGGGCACAACAGTGCCAGGCATGCCCGAGCTGGGCACTGCCCTGCGCGCGGCCGCCCCCCGCGACAAGGCCTACCTGGTGGACGACCTGTTCCAGGCCATCGTCTTCTACGAGAACCGCGCCGACAGCGCCGTCGCGCGCCTGCGCGCCGATGGCAAATACGAGGTGACGCTGCGCGCCAGCGCCGCCAAGCTGCGCACGGGCGGGCCTCTTGAGCAGCCGATGCCGCTGGCGGACAGCATCGAATTCGGCGTCGACGACCGCGACGGCAAGCCGCTGCTGCGCGAGCGGCGCCTCGTGCGCGCGGGGCGCCTGACCCTGACCTTCGTGGTCGAAGGCCGTCCGGGACGCGCCGGCATCGATCCGGATTTCAAGCTGATCGACAAGAAACCCGTCGACAACATGGTAATGATCGACATCCGTTAGAACTCGCGTTATGATCGAGACACAATTATCAGTGAGGCCAATGATGTCGACCATGCTTGCCGAAGTTTGCGAAAAAATTCAGCTCCTGAACGCTGATGAACGGCACGAAGTGCTGCGCATACTGTTACAGGATGCAGACGGCATGGATGGCGCGGATGCCGACGAGGCATGGCGCGAAGAAGTCATTCGCCGCGTGAAGGCAATCCGCAACGGCGAAGCGGCGATCCGCGCCCTGCAAGACTGGCAGGAGTGAGCGGCGCGACCGCCGCCGACGCGGCGCCCTGATACCGGCGAGCCTTACCCGCATCGGGTAAGGCATCGATGAAAACGGTATAAACAAAACCTGCCGTAAAACGCAAAAAAAACCGCGACCCGAAGGCCGCGGTTTTTTTTCGCCGCTTGGCGCCTTCCTTGCGCCCGCCTTACTTCTTGGCGGCAGGCGCGCGCTTGGCGGGCGCTTTCTTTGCAGCCGGCTTGGCAGCCGATTTGGCGGCCGTCTTGGCCGCGGCTTTCGCCGCCGGCTTCTTCGCCACCTTGGCCGCCACGGCCACGCCATCGCCGCCTTCCGCCTCGTCGGCGGCGCCCGCTTTCGGCTTGGCGCCCGGCTTGGCCTTGCGCTCCTCGAACTCGAAACTGATCTTGCCGTCCTTGGCGCGCACCAGGTAGGCCTTGAACGGGCGCCGCGTGCGCTGCGACACGAAACCCGGCATCAGGTCGGTCTTGCCGTCGTTGAGCAGCTTGGCCATCTGCTCGGGCAGGATTTCCTGCTGCAGGATGATGCGGCCGCTGCGGAAATCGCAGGTCTTCGGCTTGGCCACGCTCTTCTCGCACACATAGGCCAGGCCCATCTCGTAGACGCCGCCGAAGCACTTCGGGCAAGGCCCGAGCGGGGTCTGGCCGGTGAAGTCGACGCCCTCGCCGTCCTCGCCGCCTTCCTGGTCCTGGCCGAAGTCGAACTCGAGCTTGAAGTTGTTGATGTCCTCGTCGCGTACGATGCGCAGGATTGCCGCGAACGGACGGCCCATCTTCGAGCGGAAGCCCTGCAGCGGACCGATGGTGCGCTTTTCCAGCAGTTCTTCGACTTCGGCGATCTCGAACTGGCGGCTGCCCGGCGTCTTGCTCATCGAGAAGTCGCACTTGGTGCAGGCGAAGCGGCGGTAGTTTTCCTTGACCACGCCGGCGCAGTTCGGGCACGGCGCCGACAGGGTCGCGTACTCGCCGGGAATCGTGTCGTTGTTGTATTCCTTGGCGCGCTTGACGATGATTTGCGTCATCTGGGCAATCTCGCGCATGAACTCTTCGCGCGAAATCTTGCCCTTCTCCATCTGCGACAGCTTGTATTCCCACTCGCCCGTCAGTTCCGGCGCCGTCAGTTCGTTCACGCCCAGGCCGCGCAGCAGCGTCATCAGCTGCGACGCCTTTGCCGTCGGGATCAGTTCGCGTCCTTCGCGGATCAGGTATTTCTCATTGAGGAGGCCCTCGATGATGGCCGCGCGCGTCGCCGGCGTGCCCAGGCCCTTGCCGGCCATGGCGTCGCGCAGTTCGTCCGAGTCGAGCAGCTTGCCCGCGCCTTCCATTGCCGACAGCAGCGTCGCTTCGCTGTAGCGCGCCGGCGGCTTGGTCACCAGGCCGTTCGCCGTGATTTTATCCGTCAGGACTTTCTCGCCCTTCGCCACCGGCACCAGCGTGGCGCCATCCTTGTCGTCGCCGGTCGTGTCCTTGCCATACACGGCGAGCCAGCCCGGGTTGGTCATGACCTTGCCTTCGGTCTTGAACTGGTGGCCCGACACTTCGGTGAAGCGGGTCGTGACCAGGAACTCGGCCGGCGGGAAGAACACGGCCAGGAAGCGGCGCGTGACCAGGTCGTACAGCTTCTGTTCCGGCTCGGAAAGGTTCTTCGGGGCGACACCGGTCGGGATGATCGCGAAGTGGTCCGAGATCTTGGTGTTGTCAAAAATGCGCTTGTTCGGCTTGACCCAGCCGTTCTTGGTGACCTGTTTCGCGAACTGGTTGTAGTTATTCGTGTCAGCCAGCGCACCCATCGTTTCCTTGACGGTCTGGATGTAGTCTTCCGGCAGGTGGCGCGAATCGGTACGCGGGTAGGTCAGCACCTTGTGCTTTTCGTACAGCGCCTGGGCCAGGCCGAGCGTGTTCTTGGCCGAGAAGCCGAAGCGGCCGTTGGCCTCGCGCTGCAGGCTGGTCAGGTCGAACAGGGCCGGCGCCATCGAGGTGGTCGGCTTCGATTCCTCGGTGACGACGCCCTGCTTGCCGCGACAGGCGGCGGCGATCGAATCGGCGGCCGCCTTGCTCCACAGGCGCTCGGCGCGCTTCTCGGGGTCGTTCTCGTCCTTCTTGAACTTCTGGTCCAGCCAGCGCCCTTCGTAGACGCCGGCGGCGCAGACGAACTCGGCGCGCACTTCCCAGTAGTCGCGCGGCACGAACTTCTTGATCTTCTCTTCGCGCTCGACCACGATCGACAGGGTCGGCGTCTGCACGCGGCCTACCGTCGTCAGGTAGAACCCGCCCTCTTTCGAGTTGAAGGCCGTCATCGCACGGGTGCCGTTGATGCCGATCAGCCAGTCCGCTTCCGAGCGGCAGCGCGCGGCATCGGCCAGCGGCAGCATCTCTTCGTCGCTGCGCAACTGCTTGAAACCTTCGCGGATGGCGTTGGCCGTCATCGACTGCAGCCACAGGCGCTTGACCGGCTGTTTCGCTTTCGCATTCTGGGCGATCAGGCGGAAGATCAGTTCACCTTCGCGTCCGGCGTCACATGCGTTGATCAGGGTGGTGACGTCCTTGCGCTTGATCAACTTGTTGAGCACTTTCAGGCGCGACTCGGTCTTCGCGATCGGGTTCAGCGCGAAGTAAGGCGGAATCATCGGCAGGTGCGTGAAGCTCCATTTGCCGCGCTTGACGTCGTATTCTTCCGGCACCGCGATTTCCAGCAGGTGGCCGACGGCGGACGACAGGACGTACTCGTCGTTTTCGAAATACTCATCGTGCTTGGTGAAGCCGCCGAGCGTCTTGGCGATGTCATTCGCGACGGAGGGCTTCTCGGCGATGATGAGGGTTTTGGTCATAAAGTTTCTCGTCGTACTTATATTAGGTGTTTGGCCTGCGCATCATACAGGCTACGGGACCGAATCGCTGTGCGGACACTCGTGTCTTAGTGGTAACGGTCCCGAATGAGCGGCCAATGATAAGCGCGTTATCGCGCTGTTCGCAAGTAGCCTCTGCACCTTTGTTGTGCACTGCGACAAAGATTGGTAGGCGTTTGCTCAGCCATAACGCAGCAGGAGGCCCGTCGTGGCGCACACGGCGGTTCGGCTTCAAGCAGCGCGCCTGGCTACCCCGGAAATGAAAACTGCCGCAGTGGCGGCAGCTTGTGAAGGCAGTTTTGTCAGTGCAGGCAACGTGGGATCTGCTCGTCGTCCGACCCGAACAGGTCGTCGAAGATGAGCGCGTCCGGTTCCTTGTTCTGGCTCCACATCAGCATGAGGATGATGATCTTGAGCTTGCTGAGGGTGACGGGCGACTCGTCGACCGCGAGCGCGCGCTCGATGACGATTTCGCGCTGCACCGGCGTAAGCAGCTTGGCGCTTTCCAGGAACTGGATGAAACCGATCGCGGCGCTACCGAGTTCGTTGTACTCCTCGTCCACGTAATAACGAGTACCGGTGGAAGCGGTCACGTCTGCCAGCTCTTCGCCGGCCATTTCAGTAAGACCCGTAAGCCAGTCGATGGCCTCGCAAATTTCGAAGTCGTCGAAGCCGACGGCGGAAAGTTTGCGTGCCAATGCAGCCGGCTCGGGGCAGGCTTCGGGACGATAGTACGTCTCGTAGAGGTAGACCAGGATGTCGAACATAGTGTCGCTACTGTAGCAGCTAAGCTCGCACTGGTACAAGCTTGCTGCATGTGCGCGCATCCGGCGAACGAATTTCGTCGTTTTTCGGCCTTATCGGTTCATATAGGCTTGTAAGTAATATTCGATGTGACGTGCCTTTTTTCGCAGCTATCCGCGTTGCATACGGTCGGCATGAACCCTGCTGCATTCACCCTCGATTACGCACGCATTTACTGAAACACACGCTGCACCTTCCCACCCGGCAGGCGCTCGATCATGCCGGCCAGTTCCAGCGCCAATAAACCCATGCTCAGCTGGCCGACGCTCATGCCCGTTTGCGCCAGCAGGCTGTCGACATCGAAGGCGTCGTGCCCGAGCTGCGCGAGCAGTTGCGTGCATTCGGTTTCGGTCGGGACGGGCGTTGTCGATGCAGCCGGCATGGCGGCAAGCGGCGAAATGCGCAGCGATTCGAGCACCTCGCCGACGGTCTCGACCAGGCGCGCACCGTCGCGGATGAGCTTGTGGCAACCCTTGGCCAGCGGCGCGTGGATCGAGCCGGGCAAGGCGAACACTTCCCTGCCCTGTTCGGCGGCGACGCGGGCGGTGATCAGGGAACCCGATTGCGCCGCCGCCTCGACCACCAGCACCCCGCTCGACAGGCCACTGATGATCCGGTTGCGGCGCGGGAAATTGCCGGCCATGGGCGCCGTGCCGAGCGCGTATTCGCTGACGATGGCGCCCTCGATGGCGATGCGTTCGGACAGCGCGCGATTACGCACCGGATAGGACAGGTCGGCGCCGGTGCCGACCACGGCGATGGTGGAGCCCGGACCGCGCAGCGCGCCTTCGTGCGCGGCGGCGTCGATCCCGAGCGCCAGGCCCGACACCACGCAGACGCCGTTCTGCGACAGGGCAGCGGCGAAGGCGGCGGCGTTGGCCTTGCCCTGCACGGTCGCGTTGCGGCTGCCGACGATCGCCAGGCCCGGGCGTGCCAGCAGCTCGAGCCGCCCTTTTATATAGAGCAGCAGCGGCGGATCGGGAATGTTGGCGAGCGCTTCCGGGTAGGCGGTGTCGCCCAGCGCCAGCAGGTGGTTCCCGGCTTGCCCGGCCCAGGCCAGCGTGGCCTCGGCCAGGCGCAGGATGTCGGCGGAGGGCGGCTCGCACAGGCTGCGTGCGACTGCTGGTTTGACGTGGGCGGCGAGCGCCGCATGGCTGGCCTGGAACACGGCGCGTGGCGAGCCGAAGGCGGCAAGCAGCAGGTGCGCGGTGCGCGGCCCTACCCCGCTCGTGCCTTCCATGCGCAGCCAGTCGAGGATGTCATCGATGCGCCTGGCAGGGGTGGGGGCCGTGTCCTGCACGGTGGGATTACTCCGGTGAGGTCGCCACGTCGCCGACTTGCACCGGCGCCGTCACTTGCATGATCAGGCCGTAGGAAACGCGCCCGTACACTCGGAAGATGAACAGGCTGCCATACTGCTCATCGGGAAGCTTCATCGTCGCGCGGCCCAATCCGAGGAAACCCTTGCGTTCCGGGTCGGCCACCGTCTTCCCGAAATGATAGAGCTGCAAGACGGAGCCGACATCGAGTCCGTCAATCGAACCACGGTTGACAGTGACGACCTGGCTCTGGCCGGCGTAGCTCACGCCCGAATAGATCGACATCACGCGCGCATCGATGGCCGTGTGGGGTGCATGCGGCACGTAGTTGCGCGCGGCAGGCGGCGGCGTCCGCACCAGGCGGTCGCCCACGCCCATCTCGCGCACCGAGCTCGAGACGGTAAAGGTGTGCACGTCGACGCCGGGCGCAGCCGGTTTCACCAGCTTCACGGTGCCGAGGTAGGCGGCCTCATGGGCCAGCACGGCGCCGCTCTGCGGATCTTTCAGGGGACCAGTCGGGCGGAACACCTGGAATTCGGTCGCGCCCTGCAGGTCGCCACGCACATAGACGCGGTCGCCGTTGCCCAGGTATAAATGGCCCTCTTCCGAAGCGGCGATGCGCGGCGCGCCCGCCAGAGCGCCCTTCTCGATCACGAGCGGCTGGGTGAGGTAGGGTTCGATGGCGCCGACAGGAACGGAATCGACCCCCTGGCCTGCCAGTCCTTCGCTGCGCACTTGCGGCGAAAGACGCAGCAAAGGCGGTTCACCCGTGCCGGCGCTGCCCGGACGGGTCAGGGACAGGCGCCCGCGTGCGCGGTCGAAGTAAATGACCTGGCCCGGAAAGATCCAGTGCGGGTTGCGGATCTCGGCGCGGTTCAGGCCCCAGACCTGCGGCCAGCACCACGGGTGCTGGAGGAAGACACCGGAAATATCCCACAGGGTATCGCGCTTGACGACGACGTACTGGTCCGGGGCACTTGGCTTGAAGCTGCATTCGGCAGCCTGGACGGGGCCGGCCACGACACACGCAACGAGCGCCACGGCTGCAGCGCGGGTCACGACTGTGCTAAAATTTTTCATTGAAGACGTCCGTAAAGTGCGGCATTAACAAGGCAATCACGGGCTGCGCTCATTACCTCGGCCAGCCGCGGCGCAAGAGACAGCACTGGCTGAAGCTTGATCTGAAGCTCCCTTTCCGCACTGGCGGATCAAAAGGTTGCCCAACTGAATCAAATTCTGCACACAAATCCTTGAACTAGCAAGACAAACCGCGTCCTGCTCATGGGGCGATGTGTTGCATTCCTGCTCGTATCCTGCCTGCCTTGTGCTTGCGACAATCCCTAATACAAAACTATTACTGAATACCCCATATGGCCCTCTTGAAGATCCTGCGCTATCCCGATCCCCGCCTGCACAAGGTCGCCCAGCCGGTCACCGAATTCGGCGAGCGCCTGGCAACGCTGGTTGCGGACATGGCTGCAACCATGTACGACGCACCCGGCGTCGGCCTGGCTGCGACCCAGGTCGACGTGCACGAGCGCGTGGTCGTGATCGACACCAGCGAGACGCACGACGAGCTGCTGGTGTTTGTCAACCCTGAAATCACCTGGGCCAGCGACGACAAGCAGGTCTACGACGAAGGCTGCCTGTCGGTGCCCGGCATTTACGACGGTGTCGAGCGCCCGTCGCGCGTGAAGGTGCGCGCGCAGGACGTCAAGGGCGAATTCTTCGAGCTCGAGTGCGAAGGCTTGCTCGCCGTCTGTATCCAGCACGAGATGGACCACCTGATGGGCAAGGTATTCGTCGAATACCTGTCGCCGCTCAAGCGCAACCGCATCAAGGCCAAGCTGCAGAAGGAAGAGCGCGGCCTGGAACGCGAAGCGGCCCTGAAAGCCGCCGGCCGCCGTTACTAAGGCGCCGGATGAAAGTCGTTTTCGCCGGCACGCCGGAGTTCGCCGCGGTCGCCCTGCGCGCCATCCACCAGGCCGGTTTCGAGATCCCGCTGGTGCTGACCCAGCCGGACCGCCCGGCCGGGCGCGGCATGCAGCTGCAAGCGTCCAGCGTCAAGGGGGTGGCGCTCGAGTACGGCATCGAGGTGCTGCAGCCGCTGTCGCTGCGCATGGACAGCAAGGATCCGCAGCGCGCCTCGGAGGCGCAGGCTGCGCATGAGCGCTTGAGCTCGCTCGACTATGATGTGATGGTGGTGGCGGCCTATGGCCTGATCCTGCCGCGCAGCACGCTCGACATCGCGCCCTGCATCAATATCCACGGCTCCCTGCTGCCGCGCTGGCGCGGCGCCGCGCCGATCCACCGCGCGATCGAAAGCGGCGACCGCGAGACCGGGGTCACCATCATGGGCATGGAAGAAGGCCTCGACACCGGCCCGATGATGCTGGTCGAACGCGTCCCGATCGATGATGCGGACACCACCGGCAGCCTGCACGACAAGCTCGCCGCGCTCGGCGCGGCCATGATCGTGCAAGCCCTGCGGCGCATGGAACAGGGCGACCTCTCCGCCACCCCGCAGCCAGAAGCGGGCGTGACCTACGCGGCCAAGATCAGCAAGGACGAAGCGAAGCTCGACTTCAGCCTGCCGGCCGAGGCGCTGTGGCGCAAGGTACGTGCATTCAATCCCTTCCCTGGCGCGCAAGGCACGGTGAACGGGACGGCGATCAAGATCTGGCAGGCCGAACCGCTTGATGCCCAGGGTACGCCGGGCCAGGTGCTGGCGGTTGACGCCGGCGGGATTGTCGTGGCCTGCGGCGCCGGTGCACTGCGCCTGCAACAGTTGCAGAAACCTGGCGGCAAGCGCCTGGCGGCGGGCGAGTTCCTGAAAAGCTTCCCGCTGGCGGGCATGCGGTTCGAGTAATTCGCTTCCACAATCTCCAAATAAAAACGCGCCCGGCGGGCGCGCATTCACGACGAGCTTGCTCCCTTACTCGCCGAGCGGTTCGGCGGCGCGCTGCGCTGCCATATGCTCGCGCAAGACCTGGTTGATGCGGGTCTGGTAGCCTGGACCGGCTGCCTTGAACCATTCCAGCATATCCACGTCGAGGCGGATCGTCACGATCTGCTTTGCACCTGCCATCTGATGTTTCGGCGCTGCTTCCGGCACATGGCTGTGCAGTGCAGGCTGGTCCCAATCTGGTTCGTACTCTTTGTTCATGCTATCCATCCTGTGTTGATCCGTGCCACGTTCCTCATGGCATGCATTTATTGTCGCCGCTGTATGTATCCATAACATTGCGAAAGCGGCGGGATTTGTAACGTCGTGTAACAATCAGATGCATAAACACATAACGATACAATCTGCCGCTGGGTAGCGGCCCTTCAGGGGCAAATCCCGGCATTGACGTATAATTTCCGACCGCCCCAACAGTGCTACGCCAGCGTGTGATGCCAGCGTGCATGCCTCTTGAAAGCTACCGATGACTGCCCCGACCTCCTCCCGTTCCCCGATCGAAACCCAGTTGCGCGAGATCCTGTCGCGCCGCATCATGGTCCTCGATGGCGCGATGGGCACCATCATCCAGCAATACAAGTTAGATGAGGTGGCTTACCGAGGTGGCCCGGAGGGCCGTTTCGCGACCTTTGCCGCGCCCGAGAGCAGCGGAACCCGCGAGCTTTTCGTCAAGGGCAACAATGAGTTGCTGACGCTGACCCAGCCGCACGTGATCCAGGAGATCCACGAGCGCTACCTCGCCGCCGGCGCCGACCTCATCGAGACTAACACCTTTGGCGCCACCAGCGTCGCGCAGGACGATTACCACATGGGCCACCTGGCCTATGAAATGAACGTCGAGGCCGCCAAACTGGCGCGCGCCGCCTGCGACAAATACAGCAGCCCCGACAAGCCACGCTTCGTCGCCGGCGCCCTTGGCCCGACGCCGAAGACGGCCTCGATCTCGCCCGACGTCAACGACCCGGCGGCGCGCAACATCACTTTCGACCAGCTCGTTGCGAGCTACCACGAACAGGTCAGCGGCCTGGTCGACGGCGGCGTCGACGTGCTGCTGGTCGAAACCATTTTCGACACCCTGAACTGCAAGGCGGCGCTGTTCGCGATCGACCTGTATTTCGACGAGCACCCGGACACCGTGCGCAAACCGATCATGATTTCCGGTACGGTGACGGACGCTTCGGGACGCATCCTGTCGGGCCAGACCGTGCCCGCCTTCTGGAATTCGGTACGCCACGCGAAGCCGCTGACGATTGGCCTGAACTGCGCATTGGGCGCAGCGCTGATGCGTCCCTACGCCGAAGAGCTTTCGCAGATTGCCGATACCTTTGTCTGCATCTACCCGAACGCCGGCCTGCCCAACCCGATGAGCGACACCGGCTTCGACGAGCTGCCGGCCGACACCTCGGCCCTGCTGCGCGAATTCGCCGACGCCGGCTTCGTGAACATCGCCGGCGGCTGCTGCGGCACCACGCCCGAGCACATCAAGGCCATCGCGGACCTGCTGGCAACAAGCCAGCCGCGCGCGCTGCCGGACGTACCGGTCGCAATGCGCCTGGCGGGCCTGGAGCCGTTCACGGTCGACGCGTCCTCGCTGTTCGTGAACGTCGGCGAGCGCACCAACGTCACCGGTTCGAAAGCCTTTGCGCGCATGATCCTGAACGAGCAGTTCGACGAGGCGCTGTCGGTGGCGCGCCAGCAGGTCGAGAACGGCGCCCAGGTAATCGACATCAACATGGACGAGGCGATGCTCGACTCGCAGGCGGCCATGACGCGCTTCCTGAACCTGATCGCGTCCGAGCCCGACATTTCGCGCGTGCCGATCATGATCGACTCCTCGAAATGGAGCGTGATCGAGGCCGGCCTGAAATGCGTGCAGGGCAAGGCCATCGTCAATTCGATTTCGATGAAGGAAGGCGAACAGGAATTCCTGCGCCAGGCTGCCTTGTGCCGCCGCTACGGCGCCGCCGTCATCGTCATGGCCTTCGACGAACAGGGCCAGGCCGACACGTTCGAACGCAAGACCGAGATCTGCGGCCGTGCCTACAAGGTGCTGACCGAGCAGGTCGGCTTCCCGCCGGAAGACATCATCTTCGACCCGAACATCTTCGCGATCGCCACCGGCATCGAAGAGCACAACAACTACGCGGTCGATTTCATCAACGCCACGCGCTGGATCCGCCAGAACCTGCCGCACGCGAAGGTGTCGGGCGGCGTGTCGAACGTCTCGTTCAGCTTCCGCGGCAACGACCCGGCGCGCGAAGCCATCCACACCGTGTTCCTGTACCACGCGATCCAGGCCGGCATGACGATGGGGATCGTCAACGCGGGCATGGTCGGCGTCTACGACGACCTGCCCGCCGAATTGCGCGAGCGCGTCGAGGACGTGGTGCTGAACCGCCGCGAGGACGCCACCGAGCGCATGATCGAATTTGCCGGCACCCTGAAGGCCGGCGGCGGCAAGCAGGAGCAGAACCTGGAGTGGCGCAACGGCCCGGTCGAGAAGCGCCTGGCGCACGCGCTGGTGCACGGCATCACGCAGTGGATCGTCGAGGACACCGAGGAAGCGCGCCAGGCCGTGCTCGACGCCGGCGGGCGCCCGATCAACGTCATCGAAGGCCCGCTGATGGCCGGCATGGATATCGTCGGCGACCTCTTCGGCCAGGGCAAGATGTTCCTGCCGCAGGTGGTCAAATCGGCGCGCGTGATGAAGCAGGCGGTGGCCCACCTGATCCCGTTTATCGAAGAAGAAAAGGCGCGCGAGGAAGCGCGCACCGGCATCGTCGCCAAGCCGAAGGGCAAGATGGTGATCGCCACCGTGAAGGGCGACGTGCACGACATCGGCAAGAACATCGTCTCGGTGGTCCTGCAGTGTAATAACTTCGAGATCGTGAACATGGGCGTGATGGTGCCCTGCTCCGAGATCCTCGCCAAAGCCAAGGCGGAGAATGCGGACATTGTCGGCCTGTCGGGCCTGATCACGCCCTCGCTGGAAGAGATGGCGCACGTCGCGAAAGAAATGCAGCGCGACCCCTGGTTCCGCGAGCGCGGCATTCCGCTCCTGATCGGCGGCGCCACCACCAGCCGCGCGCACACCGCCGTCAAGATCGCGCAGCACTACGACGGCCCGGTCGTGTACGTGCCGGACGCCTCGCGTTCGGTATCGGTTGCCCAGTCGCTGCTGACCGAAGAGACGCGCGACCAGTACATGGCCGAGATCAAGTCTGACTATGAACGCATCCGCGAACAGCACGCCAACAAGAAGGCGCTGCCGATGCTGTCCCTCGACGCCGCGCGCGCCAACAAGGCAAAGCTCGACTTCGCCCCGGTCAAGCCGAAGTTCATCGGCCGCCGCGTGTTCAAGAATGTCGACCTCGGCACGCTGGCCCGCTACATCGACTGGGGCCCGTTCTTCCAGACCTGGGACCTGGCCGGCCCGTTCCCGGCGATCCTGACCGACCCCGTGGTCGGCGAAGCGGCCGCCAAGGTGTTCGAGGAAGGCCAGGCGCTGCTGAAAAAAATCATCGAGGGCCGCTGGCTGACGGCGAACGGGGCGATTGCCCTGCTGCCAGCCAACAGCGTGAATGACGACGACATCGAAATCTACACGGACGAATCGCGCGAGAAGGTCGCCTTTACCTGGCACGGCCTGCGCCAGCAAGGCGTAAAACCCGTGGTCGACGGCGTGCAGCGCCCGAACCAGTGCCTGTCCGACTTCATCGCGCCGAAATCGTCAGGCGTGCACGACTACATCGGCATGTTCGCCGTCACCGCGGGCCTGGGCATCGAGAAGCACGAGCAGCGCTTCGAGGCGGCGCACGACGACTATTCGTCGATCATGTTGAAAGCCCTGGCCGACCGCCTGGCCGAAGCCTTCGCCGAATACCTGCACGAGCGCGTGCGCACCGACCTGTGGGGCTATGCGACGGGCGAAGACCTGGGCAACGCCGAGCTGATCGCCGAGCAATACGCCGGCATCCGCCCGGCGCCCGGCTACCCGGCCTGCCCCGAGCATACGGTCAAGGCGGAACTGTTTAAGACCTTGCAAGCCGAAGAGGTCGGCTTGCAGCTGACGGAGTCGTATGCCATGTATCCGGGCGCTGCGGTATCGGGCTTTTATTTCGCCCATCCGGAATCGAAGTATTTCGTGGTCGGCAAGATCGGCGACGACCAGGTAGTGGATATGGCGCGCCGCCGCGGAATGGACAAGGCCGAGGTCGAACGCCACCTGGCGCCGAATTTGTCGTAAGCGGAACTTCCCCGGTTTCCAGTTGCCTAATTCCTCGGGACCCGAACGGGGTGCCCGAACGGGGAATTCTGCCCCGCGTTACACTGGAGGCATCATGGCGACGCATCTATCGGCCAAACGCTGGCAGGATGGAGTGATCCTGCTGCTGGGTGTCTGGCTTTTCGTTTCGCCCTGGGTATTCGGCTACCCAAGCGACTCGCCGCCGGCGGTCAACGCCTTTATCGCCGGCGCCATCATCGCGGCCCTTGCCGCGTTCGACCTCTATAAAACCTATGTCTGGGCAGTCCTCGTCAACATCATCGTCGGCGCCTGGGTGGCGGCCTCGCCCTGGGTGGTGGACGTCGTCGCCGACGGCCGGATGAGCATGAGCATGCTCGTGGTCGGTATCGCGACCATCGTGCTCGGACTATGGGAAATGCGCTCGGATCCCGACCTGCACCAGCAATGGGCGGGCACGGCCTGAGCAGACAGGTCAACAATAAAAAAGCGCTGCGCGAGCCAGGCGGCCGACGCAGCGCATTTTTCCCTTCCCCAGGCCCGGGAATGCTACAGCGCGTAGCGCACCACCTTGTCGCTCCACTCGAACGCGGCCATCTCCAGCTCGACCAGGTCGTCGCCGCTGTCGGCCAGCTCGTGCAGGGCCGGCATCATGCTGGCGCCGTCTTCCATCTGCTCGATCGATTCCGCCAGGCGCAGCAGTTCACCGAAGAAGCCGCGGCGGTGCAGCAGCGCGTTGGCGACTTCCTCGCTCACCGGGATCTGCTCGACCAGGTCGGCCATCGGCACGCAGAACAGCGCGTCCATTAGCGACATGATGCCGACCGTGAAAGCGATGTCGGCAACACGGGGCTGCCCCGGGCGCAGGCGCTGCGCCAGCAGCTCCAGCAGGCGTGCGCGGGTGCTGGCCAGCATCAGGAGCGGCGAGTTCGCATGGCCGCGAACATTGCCGTGAACCTGCGGTTCGGCGTACAGCATGATCTGCAGCCAGCGCTGCAACTGGCGCCGGCCGAGCACGAGCAGCGCCTGGCCGAGCGAGTCGATGCGCTGGCGCAGGCCGGCCGCCGGAGTGTTCACGATGCGCAGCAGGTTGATCGACAGCGTCACGTCGCGCTTGATGGCGCGCTCCACCTCGCGATTGTCGGCGTCGGAAGTGACCAGGGTCATCAGGTCGACCACGGCCAGCTGCGAAGGCGACAGCTTGCGCCCGGCAATGACCGAGGGCCGGGCAAAATAAAAGCCCTGGAAATAATCGAAACCGAGGTCGAGGCAGGTCCTGTACTCGGCCTGGCTCTCGACCTTTTCGGCAATCAGGCGCTTTCCCGTTCCACGCAGGCGTGGAACCAGGCCCAGCAGCGTCACCACCGGCATCGTGCGCAGGTCGACCTTGACGAAGTCGAGCAGCGGCAGCAGGCGCCCGAGGCGGTTGCCATGGGCGCCCGCTTCGGCGGCGAAGCGGAAACCATGGCCGGAGAGTTCGGCCAGGCGCCACAGCACCTGCTCGCTGGCCTCGACCGAGCCGACCAGCTCGATCACGGTGCGATCGCGCGGCAGGAAGGAGAAGATATCGCTCATCAACACTTCAGTGTCGACGTTCAGGAAAGCGGTCGCATCGCCGATCGCGCGCGGCAGGCCGAGCTGGGCCGCATGGGCCAGCACATCGGCCGTGGCGGCCAGGCCGGAGTCAATCTCGGCCGCGTTGGCCGGCGTGTTACGGAACAGCAGTTCGTAGCCGAACAGCGCCTGGTTGCGGTCGAGCAGCGGCTGGCGCGCCAGGTAGAAATTGCGCAGTTGCAGAGGCTGGGATGCCTGGTCAAGGCTGGCGCTATCGGTCATCGCGGTCCCGTGGTCGGATTGGAGCCAACCACTCTACCCCATTCCCGGCAATTAGTGGATTGCCGGCATCATTTTGAAACAAAAAAGATGCCGTAAGGTTACATCTTGTTACGAAACAGGGGCGCCGTCGATGAACAGCATCAGTTCGCCAGGCGCGAACTGGGTCCAGGTTTCGTTCGTCGTCAGGGGTTCGGTGACGATGATGGCGACCCGGTCGTTCGGAGTGGTGACCTGCGAAAAGTCAACCGACAGGTCTTCGTCGGACAGGCAGGCGGCGGTGAACGGGTATTGCCGCACCACGTAGCAGAGCTTGGTGGAGCAATGCGCGAACAGGGCTGTCCCGTCCGACAGCATCATGTTGAAGGTGCCGTAGTTCGATACCGCTTGCACCAGTTCGTCCAGGGCCGCGCGCAGCGCCGGTATGGCGGGCGGCGTATCGCCGAAGCGGCGCCGCAATTCCTGCAGCAGGAAGCAGAAGGCGGTTTCGCTGTCGGTATTGCCGACCGGGCGGAAAGCGCCATCAAGCTGCGGGCGGAATTCCTTGAGGTCGCCGTTATGGGCGAACACCCAGTAGCGGCCCCACAGTTCGCGCACGAAGGGATGGCAGTTTTCCAGCGCCACATGGCCTTGCGTGGCCTTGCGGATATGGGCGATGACGTTGGTGGACTTGATCGGGTAACGCTTGATCAGTTCGGCAATGGGCGAGACGATCGCTGCCTGGTGGTCGACGAAGTGACGCACGCCGGCGCCCTCGAAGAAGGCGATGCCCCAGCCGTCATGATGGGTATCGGTACGGCCACCACGGTGGGCGAAGCCGGTGAAGGAAAACACAATGTCGGTCGGGACATTGCAATTCATTGCAAGAAGTTGGCACATGGCGAGAAGCTTACCATGTCAACCGGATAAAAACGGGACGGCAGGCGCTATGTGTTGGTGGGGAATGCAGTGATGCGGTGATGCAGGAGAGGCACAGGGCGGAGGCGGCACCGGCCAATGCTGGTGCCTGCATCCTGTTGTCGTCCCTGGCCGTCTGTGACGTGACCTCCAGCTGTATCGGGATGGGCTTAGTGCAGCACCACCGGCTGGTTCATCATCGTGTCGTAGGAGCCGAGGAAATCGTCGATTTCTTCCATGGTCGGCTCGCTTGCAATGAGGTTGTTGACGTCGCGGCGGAACGATTGTGCCAGTTTGCCGCCAATGAACGCTTCGCGGCGGCCGGCTTTGTCGACGATTTCGTAACCGCCGAAGCGCAGGGCTTCGAGGTCGCGATCGACGCCAAATTCGACCACGCTGTACTGTTCGCTGTTGTAGATCATGTTCATGGTGACTCCTTCTCTCGATCAAGTTTTGCACCAGCTGCGCGGCGGCGGGCGGCCAGTGTCGACTTCAGTTCAGAGGTGGGGCTCGCCGGACCGATTTCAAGTACCGGGGTCGGGCGTAAGAGCCAACAGCTGATCGTATGGTGCACTGCTTAACCATGATCGCAACTGATCCAGATGCGCCGTGCCCGCGACGCCGATGAACAGGCGTGAGGGACGCTGGCGCAGCAGACGATTCAATGTAACACGCATCACCAGATTTCCCGCGCAGCACAGGCAACCCGGAGCGATGCGCGAGATCAGTAGTTCGTCGGAAGTTTCCAGGACAAGATTGCCGTCCGGGAGGCCTTCGAGGATGACGGCCACGGGGCCGTTGCGGGGCGTAGAGGAGGAATGTTCGCTCGCGATCGCGTCTGCGATCGCGGCTTCGCGGGCGCTTGCGCTGGCGCCCGTGACCAGCGCCGTAGGAATCGGATGACGCAAAGAGGAGCCGGATGAGAAAGGTTCGTAGCGGGGCTTTGGCCCGCCTTCTCCTGCCCTCATCCGCCCCGCTTGCCGAGCTTGCCCGGCTCGACGCCGAGCTGCTTGAGCTTGCGGTACAGGTGGGTACGCTCGAGGCCCGTCTTTTCGGCCACGCGCGTCATGCTGCCGCCCTCGCGGCCCAGGTGGTGCTCGAAATACATGCGCTCGAAGGCGTCGCGCGCTTCACGCAGCGGCAGGTCGAAGGACAGGGTGTAGCCCTGGGTTTCACCGTGGCCGACCACGCCCACGCGGGCGCCATTGAGGGGCGCCGGCATCGGCTGAGCCGCGTACATCGGGCTCGAGACAGGCGGCGCTTCGACGCTTGGCGGCGGCATGCTTGGCCGCGGCGGCGGGCTCGGTGCGCGCGCCACTTCCTGCGCACGCGTCAGGCCCTGCTGCACGGCCTTGAGCAGCTTTTGCAGGGCAATCGGCTTTTCCAGGAAATTCAGGGCGCCGATGCGGGTCGCCTCGACGGCGGTGTCGATGGTCGCATGGCCCGACATCATGATCACGGGCATGGTCAGCATGCCGTCGCGCTGCCATTCCTTGAGCAGGGTCACGCCGTCGGTGTCCGGCATCCAGATATCGAGCAGGACCAAATCCGGCGCACCGGACGCCCGCGCTTCGCGCGCCTGCTGCGCATTTTCCGCCAGCGTGATTGCGTGGCCTTCGTCTCCCAAAATTTCCGAGAGCAGCTCGCGGATGCCCATTTCATCATCGACTACGAGTATGTTCGCCATCTTTGCCTTCCGTCTCCGCCCGACTTAACAGTTGTGATTCACAGTTGCGAATCCTAGGTGATTCCAGCCGTGATTCTATGCCTGATTTACGCTTCGGCCAAGTTCGCCTCTTGGGCTAACTTTAACAGCAAAATGAAGACTGATGCGCCACTTCCGTCGGGGCGGTTCTGGACGTCGATGCGGCCGCCATGCTCGTCGATGATCTTTTTCACCATCGGCAGGCCAAGACCGGTGCCGCGCGCTTTCGACGTGACATACGGTTCGAAGGCGCGCGCCAGGATTTTCGGCGCAAAACCCGGTCCGTTGTCGAGGATCGCCAGGCGCACCGCGGTGCCGGCGGTGCCGTCGGCGCCCGTGTAGTGGATCACCTCGGTGAGGATATCGATCCGCGGCGACGGCGCGCCGGCGCCGCGGTCCGCCAGTGCGTCCTGGGCGTTCTGCAGCAGGTTGTGGATCACCTGGCGCAGCTGGGTGCCGTCGCCCATCACGCGCGGCAGGTCCGGCTCGAGCGCGGCGTGGATGATGTCGGAGGCGTCCTCGGCCAGGTAGAGGCTGAGGATCTCCTCGATCAGGGCGTTCAGGTCGAGCGGTTCGAGCACCGCCGGCGGCGTGCGCGCATAGTCGCGGAAGTCGTCGACCATGCGCTTCATGGCGTCGACCTGGTTGACGATGGTGGTCGTGGCGCGCGCCAGCAGCGCCGCATCGAGCGGCTCGAGCTTGCCTTCCAGTTTCATCTGCAGGCGCTCGGCCGACAGCTGGATCGGCGTCAGCGGGTTCTTGATTTCGTGGGCCAGGCGGCGCGCTACCTCGCCCCAGGCCACCGAACGCTGCGCCGAGATCACGTCCGAGATATCGTCGAACACGACGATGAAGCCGCTGCCCACGCCTACCGGCAGGCGCGAGCCGCGCGCCAGCAAGGTGGTGTCGTGGTCTTCTCCGGGGTCGCGGCGCGGGATCTCGACCTCGAGCTGCCAGTGGGTGCGCTGGCGCGAGGTGCCGGCGGCCGACTGCGCGCTCTGCGCCGAGAACGCGCGCGTGATGGCGTTGGCGAAGGTTTCCAGTCCCTCGATCCTGGAGAGCGGCCCGTTCAGGTGGCACTGCTCCATCTGCAGGATGCGGCAGGCGGCCTCGTTCGAATTGACGACCGTGCCTTCTGCGTCGAGCACCAGCACGCCGGCCGACATGTTGGCCAGCACCGATTCGAGGTGGGCCTTGGCGCTTTGCAGCGCGGCCCGGTTGCGTTCGACGGCGCTGCGCGCTTCGAACAGCTGGCCGGTCATGGCGTTGAACGATTGCGTCAGGGTGCCCAGTTCGTCGTTGGTCTCGACGATCGGGCGCGGCGACAGGTCGCCTTCGGCCACCGCCTGCGTGCCTTCGGCCAGCACCAGCAGCGGCTGCGCCAGGTTCCCGGCGATCAGCACGGCGCTGCCGATGGCGCCGAAGATGGCCAGCAGCAGGGTCAGGGTCAGCGTGTTGACGTACATGCGGCGCAGGTCGGTACGGGCCACCGAGCGCGCCTTGTATTCGGAAAAAGCGCTCCGGAGCACCGCGGCGTTCGAGGCCAGGTTGACCGGCACCGCCTGCATCAGCTGCAGGTAACGGGGCGCGGCGCCCGGCGGCTCGGGCACGGCCAGCACCACACGCTGGCGCAGGCCGGTGACGGCGTCGAGCCCGTCCGCTCCGGCGCCGGTCCCGGCGGTTTCGCGGAAATCGAGTTCGATGCCGCCCTCGGTGCGCGCATAGCCGCCGGGCATGCTGGCCTGGCGCACCATTTGCGGATTCGGCAGGTCGCCGGTCAGGTCGGCGCTGCGGTCTTCGCTGGCGCTGGCAACGAGCTTGCCGCTGGCGTCGAGCAGCATCGCGCTTTGCATGCCGTCGGTCTCGGCGACCATCTGCGACAGCGTCATGCGGGCGCTGATGTCGTCCTGGCCCGAGAGCGTGGCCGCCACGGTCTGGCCGCGGCCGGTGAGTTCGGCGAGCGATTCATCGAGCGCCGCGTGGCCCAGGTTCAGGCCGGACTGCAGGGCCGCCTCGATCTTGACGTCGAACCACGACTCGATCGAGTGCGAGACGAACTGCAGCGAGACCATGAAGATGACCAGCCCGGGCAGGATGCCGATGGCGGCAAACAGGAGTACGAGGCGCGCCATCAGCCGCGAGCCGAAGCGTCCCTCCTTGTAGCGCGAATAGAGGCGCCCGAGCGCGACCAACACCAGGATCAACAGCAGGAACGCGATCGTCGCGTTCAGTCCCAGCAGCCAGGAATAGTAGCCTTCGAGGAAGCCGGAATTATCGGAGGCCGAGGCGAGCAGGAATAACAGGATCGAGACGACCGCCCCGCCGACCACCAGCGCATAGCGCATGGCCTGGTTCACGCCTTACTCCGCACGGTAATTGAAGGTCTTCCGGTTCGAGGCGAGCTGCCAGTCCGAATTGTTGAAGGCACTGACCTGGAGCGGCTTTTGCAGCAGCTCGCGGTTCATGTACATGCGCAGGGACACTTCATAGGTCTCGCCATGCTTGAGCGCGCCCCTGGGCGCGATCAGCCAGCGGCTGGGGCGCCGGATCTGGAACATCGCCTCGTCGAGGGTCTGGTAGGTTTGCTGGACACTGCCCTGGAGCGACACGTAGTACTGGCGCAGCAGCACGTCGTAGGAAATGCTGACCGTACGCTTCGAGGACACGGCGCGGTCGTCGCGCCAGTACCAGCGAGGGCGCACCAGCTCGATTTCGGTCGTGAAGTAGAGCTTGACGCCATGCTGCAGGGCGTCCTCGAGGTCGCGGTTCAGGTCGAACGCATAGTTCGCGGCGAGGCGATAGCCTTCATCGGTGGCTTCGATTTTCGCCAGCGTGATGTCGATCCCGTCGGCCGCCTGCGCCGTTGCGCACGCGAAGACCAGCAGCAGCTGGCAGGCGAGGAGGCGGAAAAATCGTAAAGTCACAGGTGAGCCGGAACCTAAATTAATGGAGCGTAGAGGTTGTGAAAAAAACTCCAGGGGCTCTGAGTGCGGGGCACTCGGAGCAAGCGGAGCAAGGCGCATCGCCGCAGCGGCGGACCGCGAAGACAGTACGTTAGTACGGCGAGACGAATGCAACGCAGCCATGGAGGATTTTTTCGCAACCTCGTATTGTGCGGGAATGTCAGGCCCCTCTCTTCTGGAACAGGGCGTAGAACAGACCGTCATGGTCGATTTCGGCGCCACTCATTGGCAGTAGCTGGCCCGGCGCCTCAAGACGAATGGCATCGGCATGGCGCGCTGCGAACGCGGCCGCCTGCGCCTCGGATTCCTGGGGCCAGAGCGAACATGTCACAAACAACAATTTACCATCGGGCCGCAGCATCTGCCAAAGATTGTCGAGTATCTGCGCGGAAAGTGTTGTAAGTTGGCGCGTGTCGGTCTTCCTGCGCAGCCAGCGAATGTCAGGATGGCGGCGCACGATGCCCGAGGCCGTGCACGGCACGTCGGCCAGGATGCGGTCGTACTGGCGTCCATCCCACCAGTCGTTCGTCTGGGCTTCGGCCGGCACCAGGGTGGCGGACAAGCCCAGCCTTCCTAAGTTGTCGCCCACGCGCGCCAGGCGCTGCGGGTCGGAGTCGACCGACACCAGCTCGACGCCGGCCGTCTCCAGGATGTGGCCGCTCTTGCCGCCGGGAGCGGCGCAGGCGTCCAGCACGCGCATGCCGTCGCGCAGGTCGAGCAGCGGCGCGGCCAGCTGGGCGCCGGCGTCCTGCACCGAGACCAGCCCGTCATGGAAACCCGGCACCTGGGCCACGTTCACGGCCTGCTTCAGGCGCAAGGCGGTGGGGCCGATCTGTTCGGCGGCAAACCCTTCTTCTTCCAGGCGGCGCAGGTAGTCTTCCACCGAGGTCTTGCGGGTATTCACGCGCAGCGTCAGCGGCGGGTGGCCGTTGCCGGCCGCGAGGATGGCTTCCCAGTCGCGCGGATAAGCGGCGCGGGTGGCGTCGATCCACCACTGCGGGTAATTCCACTGCGCCAGCGGCTGCTTCAGCGCGATCGCAGTCAGCTCACTGCGCTCGCGCAGGAAGCGGCGCAGCACGGCGTTGACCATCGCCTTGGCATGCGCCAGGTCGGGATGGCGGCTGGCGGCCGTCACGGCCTGGTCGACCACGGTAAACGGCTCGTAGGCGGCCCGTTCTCCCTCGGGCGCGTCGAGCAGGACCAGGGCACACGACAGCAGGCCGACCAGCATCGGCACGTCCGGCGCCTTGGTCGTCATCAGGCCGAGCAGCGTGTCGGCCCGGCCCAGTCCGCGCATCGTGCGGTAGGCCAGGTCCTGGATCGCGCCGCGCGTCTGGGGCGTGGCGTCGTAGCTTGAAAATACCTGCGCCAGCGCTTGCGGCAGCGCCGTGCCGCCGCGCACCGCGGCCACCGCGCTTGCCGCGCCCAGCAGCGCCAGCGCCAGCGAGTCGCCCAGCAGGTCCGGGCGGTAGTCCTGCTGGAACTGGGGCTTGACCTCGTAGCTCGGGCGTGCCGGCACCGGTTTTGGCGCCGGGCGCGGCGCGGCAGGCTTTGCTTCAGGCTTCGCCACGGGCCGGGCCGCCTGCGCTTTCGGCTTCGCATACTGCGCAGCCGGATTGGCCGGCTTTGCCTGTGGCTTGGCTTCCGCCTTGGCGGCGCTGGCGGCCTTGGGCTGGATGGAGAGCGTGCGGCGCTTGTCGGTCATGATGGCGGGTGGGTACGGGAAAGGGGCACATTGTAACGGCTAATACCTTTGGCCCCGCTTAAACGATGACCACAGTGCGGCTCCCCGGCGGTATTCGGCGTTGCGGCAAACCAGTATAATGGCCGCTTGTTTGCCGTGGCCGCGCCACCGCCTCACCGAACTTATCGAACACACTCTATGCTCGCCCAACAAAAACAACAGATCGTTGCCCTCTTCCAGGCCGCCCTCGCGCCCATCGTCGCCGGCACCGACCTGACTCCCAACGTTGTGCTGGAACGCCCGCGCGACCCGAGCCACGGCGACGTCGCCTGCAACATCGCCATGCAGCTGGCAAAACAGCTGAAAACCAATCCGCGCGAACTGGCCACGCGCCTGGTCGCCGCCCTGCTGGCCGACCCGCAGGCCGCCGGCCTGGTCGAATCGGCCGACGTCGCCGGCCCCGGCTTCATCAACCTGCGCGTGGCGGCAAGCGCCAAGCAGTCGGTGGTGCGCACGGTGCTGGCCGAGGGCGAGGCCTTCGGGCGCGGCAGCTCGGGCGCAGGGCACCACGCGATCATCGAATTCGTCTCGGCCAACCCGACCGGCCCGCTTCACGTCGGCCACGGCCGCCAGGCGGCGCTGGGCGACGCCCTGTCCTCGCTGTTCGAGTCGCAGGGCCATGCCGTCACGCGCGAGTTCTACTACAACGACGCCGGCGTCCAGATCGCCACCCTGGCCAACTCGGTCCAGGCGCGCGCACGCGGCTTCAAGCCGGGCGACGCCGAGTGGCCCGAGTCGGCCTATAACGGCGACTACATCGCCGACATCGCGGCCGATTTCCTGGCCGGTAAGACCGTATCCGCCAGCGACGGCGAGCCGGCCACCGCCAGCGGCAATCCCGACGACCTCGAATCGATCCGCCGCTTTGCCGTCGCCTACCTGCGTAACGAGCAGGATCAGGACCTTCAAGCATTTGGCGTCAAGTTCGACAACTATTATCTCGAGTCCTCGCTGTACGCCGATGGCAAGGTGGGCGAGGCCGTGCAGGCCCTGGTCGACGCCGGCGTCACCTACGAGCAGGATGGCGCGCTGTGGCTGAAAACCACCGACTACGGCGACGACAAGGACCGCGTGATGCGCAAGTCCGACGGCACCTATACCTATTTCGTGCCGGACGTGGCTTACCATATGCAGAAGTTCCGCCGCGGCTTCGACCAGGCCATCAACATCCAGGGCAGCGACCACCACGGCACCATCGCCCGCGTGCGCGCCGGCCTGCAGGCGGTGAACATCGGCATCCCGCAGGGCTACCCTGACTACGTGCTGCACAAGATGGTCACCGTCATGAAGAACGGCGAAGAGGTCAAGATCTCGAAGCGCGCCGGCTCCTACGTGACCGTGCGCGACCTGATCGAATGGTCGGGCAACGGCGACATCACGCGCGGCCGCGACGCGGTGCGCTTCTTCCTCATCTCGCGCAAGGCCGATACCGAATTCGTGTTCGACGTCGACGTCGCGCTGGCGACCAGCGAAGAAAACCCGGTGTATTACGTGCAGTACGCCCACGCCCGCATCTGCTCGGCCCTGGCGAACTGGGGCGGCGACGAAGCGCAGCTGGAGACCGTCGACCTGTCCCCGCTCACCACGCCGCACGAGGCCAGCCTGCTGTCGAAGCTGGCGGCCTACCCCGAGGTGCTCGGACGCGCCAAGCTCGAACTCGGCCCGCACCAGGTCGCGTTCTACCTGCGCGAACTGGCCGGCGAACTGCACAGCTATTATTTCGCGCACAAGTGGCTTCTCGACGATGACGAGCCCCTCAAGCTGGCACGCCTGGCCCTGGCGACGGCCACGCGCCAGGTGCTGCGCAACGGCCTGGCCCTGATCGGCGTCTCGGCGCCGGCCAAGATGGAACGCGCCCCGGCCGAAGCACAAGCCGAAGCACAAGCCGCATCACCAGACGAACCTCAAGCATAAGCAACCATGATCGCCACCCTTCGTTTTCCGTCCTACCTGCGCCAGCGCGGCAGCACCCTGACCGGCTTCATCATCGGCCTGATCATCGGCCTGGGGATCGCGGTGGTGGTCGCCCTGATGATCACCAAGGGCGCCTCGCCCTTCACCGACCGCTCGAACAAGATGGGCCGTCCGGCCGACCTCGAGCCGAGCCTGGCGAGCGATCCGAACAAGCCGATGTACGGCAACCGCGAAGCGGCGCGCGAAGCGAGCAAGCAGCTGGCTGATCGTGAAGCCGCCAAGGCCGCCAAAGCCGCAGCCGCGGCCGCCGCGCCGAAACCGGCCCCGGCCGCCGCCGCCGAAGCCGATCCGCTCGGCCAGGCGATTGCCGGCATGAGCGAAGCGGCGGCGCCAAAACCGGCAGCCGTGGCCGCGCCGGCCCCGGCCCCGGCTGCAGCGCCGGCCGGCGCCCCGGCCGCAGCCGCCCCGTCGGCGGGCGCGGACGACAAGTACATCTACTACCTGCAGGCCGGCGCCTTCCGCGAGATCTCGGACGCCGAGGCGACCCGCGCCAAGCTGGCCCTGCTCGGCTTCGAGGCCGCCATCAGCGACCGCACCAGCGACAGCGGCGTGCTGCACCGCGTGCGCCTCGGCCCGTTCAGCCAGGTGGAAGCCGTCAACAAGGCCCGCGCCAAGCTGCTCGACAGCGGGATTGATGTAGCCATCGTCCGTAATCAAAAATAAATCCATAGGGAGAACCTGATGCAATTGCTTCGCCGCCTGCTGTGCACCACCGTCCTGCTGGGCCTGACCGGCGCCGCCTTTGCCGCGCCCGCCACCGCACCGAAGGAAGGCGAGCAGTACCAGGTACTGCCGCAGAAACTGGACACGCCGG
Source organism: Massilia niabensis (assembly GCF_042655085.1). Lineage (NCBI taxonomy): Bacteria > Pseudomonadati > Pseudomonadota > Betaproteobacteria > Burkholderiales > Oxalobacteraceae > Massilia > Massilia niabensis. The sequence continues at coordinate 501,438 of NZ_JBHSMU010000003.1, forward strand.
CCGGCAAGCAGGTCGAAGTCATCGAGTTCTTCTCGTACGCCTGCCCGCACTGCAATGCCTTCGAACCGCTGCTCGAAAGCTGGGTCAGGAAACAGGGCGACAACATCGTCTTCCGGCGCGTGCACGTCGATGCCGGCCAGCGCGGCCTGGCCCAGCAGCGCCTGTACTACACGCTCGAGTCGCTCGGCCTCCTCCAGCAGTACCACGGCAAGGCCTTCGCCGCCATGCACCAGCAGCGCCTGCGCCTGGCCGACGACGAGCAGGTGCTCGCATGGGCCGCACAGGCCGGCATCGACCGCGCCCGCTTCCTGGACGCCTACCGCTCGTTCGGGGTACAGGCCAAGGTACGCCGCGCCGGCGCCATGATGAGCGAGTACAAGGTTGATCACTGGCCGCTGGTCGCGATCGACGGCCGCTTCCTCACCTCGCCGTCGATGGCGGGCGAAGGCAAGGCGCACGATCACGCGCACGGACACAACGAGGCCGAGCAGCACGCCGCCGCCCTGCAAGTGATGGACGCACTGGTGGCAAAAGCCAAAGCGGACAAGAAATGACCGCAGCGGCTGGGGCCGACCGGGTCTTCATCACCGGCGCCTCGAGCGGCATCGGCGCCGCACTGGCGCGCGAATACGCGGCGCGCGGCGCCACCCTGGGCCTGCTCGCGCGGCGCGGCGATGCCCTGGAGGCCCTGGTCGCCACCCTGCCCCATCCGGAACGCCACCGTACCTATGCGGTCGACATCCTCGACCACGCGGCGCTGGCCGCGGCGGCAAGCGACTTCCTGCTTGCCGCCGGCGGCGCCGACATCGTCATCGCCAGCGCCGGCATTTCGCACGGCACCCTGACCGAACGCCCGAACGACCTGCCGGTCTTCGATGCGGTCTTCGCCACCAACGTCAATGCCCTGGTCGCCACCTTCGCCCCCTTCGTCACACCAATGAAAGCGCACACCGGCGCGCGCCGGCTGGTGGCCATCGGCAGCGTCGCCGGTGTGCGCGGCATGCGCGGCGCCGGCGCCTATTGCGCCTCGAAAGCGGCGGTGCGCGTGTACTGCGAATCGCTGCGGCTGGAACTGAAGTCGTCCGGCATCCGCGTCGTCACCATCGCCCCCGGCTACATCGACACCCCCATGACCCGCCACAACCGTTTTCCCATGCCCTTCCTGATGCCCGCCGAGCGCTTCGCCGCCGCCGCCGCGCGCGCGATTGCACGCGGCGACAGCTACCGCGTGCTGCCCTGGCAGATGGGCCTCGTTGCCAGACTGCTCGGCGCGCTGCCGAATGCCCTGTTCGACCTGCTGTTTTCGCGGGCCCCGACCAAGGCGCCGAAGGAGGCCGCGTGAACGCCGGCACGATTGCTGCGCTGTCCGGTGCGCTGTCGGGCACACATATTGCGGTCGAAGTCGTCGAGGAGACCGGCTCGACCAATGCCGACCTGCTGGCACGCGCTGCGAATTTCCGTGAACCTCTGACTGAACCGCTATTGCTGGTCGCCCGCAGCCAGACCGCCGGGCGCGGGCGGGCGGGACGCAGCTGGCTGTCGTCGAGCGAAGGCTCGCTGACCTTCTCGCTGGCCTGGCCTTTCGAGGGCGCCCTGACCCGCCTCGCGGGCCTGCCGTTGGCCGTCGGTGTGGCGCTGGCCGAAACGCTCGAGCGGCTCGGCGTGCAGGTCGGCCTGAAGTGGCCGAACGACGTGCTGCGCGACGGCGACAAGCTGGCCGGCATCCTGATTGAAACCCAGGCGGCGCCGGGTGGCGGCACCTGGGCCGTCATCGGCATCGGCCTGAACCTCCTGATGCCCGACGAACTCGAAGCGCGGATCGGCCGCAACGTCGCGTCGCTGCCCTGGCTGGCGCGCATGGAGCGCGACTCGCTCATGGCCGCGCTGCTCGACGGCCTGGCTGGCTGCCTGCGCGAATTCGAGCGTGGCGGCTTCCCCCTGTTCGTGGCGCGCTGGAACCTGCGCCATGCCTGGCAGGGAGAGCCGGTCATCGTCCTGGATAGGGGCGCCGTGCTGCACGAAGGCGTCGCCGCCGGCGTCGACGAGTCCGGCCGCCTGCTGCTCGACACGCCCGCGGGCCGCGTCGCGGTGCTGTCCGGCGACGTATCGCTGCGCATGAAGGGCGCCTGATGCTGCTGCTGGTCGATGCGGGAAACACCCGGGTGAAGTGGGCGCTGGCGCGCGACGACGCCGCGCTGGGCGACTGGCTGGCCCAGGGAGCGGCGCTGCATGACGGTCTCGATGCGGCCGGCGCCGGCTGGATCGAGGCCGGCCGCAGTGAGACCGGAATTACGCGCGCCATCGTCTCGAATGTGGCCGGCCCGGCGATGCGCGCGCGGCTGGCCGCCCTGCTCGGCCCGATCGATACCGAATGGTTCGCGTCCAGCGCCGCGCGCGCGGGACTGGTCAATGGTTACCGCGAGCCGGAGCGGCTCGGGTGCGACCGCTTCGCCGCAGCCATCGGCGCCCGCGCGCTGCTGCCCGGCCAGGCGCTGGTGGTGGCGACGTGTGGCACCGCAACCACGATCGACGCGATCGACACCGATGGACGTTTTGTGGGCGGCATGATCCTGCCGGGCCTGGCGTTGATGGCCGGCGCGCTGGCGCGCAACACCGCCCAGCTGCCGCAAGCCGAGCCAGGGGCCACGCCGCCGCCCCTGTTCGCCGACAACACGCAGGACGCCATCGTGTCGGGCTGCCTGTCGGCACAGGCCGGCGCGATCGAGCGCGCGGTGACAAGCCACGGCGCGGCCGCCTGCATCGTTTCGGGCGGCGCGGCGCCGTTTATTGCGCCGGCCCTCAAGCTTGCGCATCGGATGGTCGATAATATCGTGCTGGTCGGGCTGCACGCGGTGCTGCTGGCCGTAACCGCAAGCGGGGGCTCAAGCGGAAGCCCAGTAGGAGACAAGGCGTGATGAGATTCGTATTCTGGGCTTTGCTGTGCGCGAACGCGCTGGTGTTCGCGTATGGGCAGGGCTTCCTGGGCAACCTCGACGGCGGGGCGCGCGAACCGGGGCGCCTGCGCAACCAGCTCGCAGCGAGCAAGCTGGTGCTGCTCACGGGCGAGCAGGCGCATGCCGTGTCCAGCGCAGGGGTGCCGGCCGAGCCTGGCGCCGAGACCGCCGCCGAGACCGCGACTGCGGCGCCGGCCGCTCCAGCCCTGCCCGTCCCCGCCATCGTCCCGCTGCTCGCCTGCATCGAGACGGATGCGTTCACGGCGGGCGACGCGCGCCGTTTCGAGTCGCGCCTGGCTAGGCTCGACCTGGGCGCGCGCCAGACCCGCCTGACCGTGCCCTTCCAGGAAGTGACCAGCCACCTCGTCTACCTGCCTCCGCAGGGCGGCAAGGAAGGCGCGGACCGCCGCAGCGCCGAGCTGCGCCAACGCGGCGTGGTCAGCTTTTTCGTGATGCAGGGCGAGTCGCCCTTGCGCTGGGCGATCTCCCTGGGCGTATTCAAGACCGACGCGGCCGCGCGCGTGCATGCGGCGACGCTGGCAAAACAGGGCGTGGAGAACGTCCGCATCCTGCCGCGCGGCCCGCAATCGCAGCGCTTCGCCTACCGCTTCCGCGACATCGATACGACTGTGCGCAGGCGTATCGCCGAGGCGGGACGGGGAATGCCGGCGGCGGCGCTGCACATTTGCAGGTGATACCCTAGCGCTTCACCACAATCGGCTTCAACCCGAACCCCGGCGGCAAGGCCTTTGCCGCCTGCTGCGCTTCCGCGCGCGAGCCGAACGGCCCGCCGTAGAGGCGGTGCACGGCGCCGGCAGGCGCCACTTCCAGGTTACCCATGGCGACACCGGCGTCGGCCAGCTGGCGGCCCATTTCCTGCGCCTTCTCGGCGCGGCTGTAGGCACCCAGCTGCAGGTAGAAGCCAGCCGCTGTGGATTTGGCAGCCGCGGCGGGCAGCGTTTGTGCGAGCGCGGCGCTGTCGGTCTGCACGCGGCCTTCCAGCATCAGGGCCGCGATTTCCGGCGACGGCGTCAATGCCTGGGCCTGCGAAGTGGCGGCGCGGCGTTCGCGCGCGAGGCGGATCGGGTCGTTCGGAAACAGGCGCTCGATCTCGACTTCGTGGCTGCCCCTGCCGAGCAGGCCGAGTTTCAGCGCCGCGGTGTACGAGACGTCGACCACGCGGCTGGCGTGGAAAGGGCCGCGGTCGTTGATCCGCACTACGACCGATTTGCCGCTCGCCACGTTGGTGATGCGCGCATACGACGGGATCGGCAGCGTCGGGTGGGCCGCCGTCATCTTGTACATGTCGTAGGGCTCGCCCGACGAGGTGCGCTGGCCGTGGAACTTGACGCCGTACCAGCTGGCCACGCCGCGCTGCACGAACGGGTTCTCGTGCAGGAAGGGCGTGTAGGTCTGGCCGAGAACGGCGTACGGCCGGTTCGCCCATTTATGGTAGGGTTCAGCGCGCACGACGGCGTCCGGGACGAGTTCCAGGCCCTGCGGGATGTTGCGCCCTGGGCCGTCGTCCTTGTAGTACCCCCCGCGGCCGGAACCGGCGGCGGGAAGTACCGGACTATGTTCGCCGGTGATTTTATGTTTCCAGGGTAGCGGAACCAGGCTTTTGTGTTCGCCAGTCGATCCGCATCCGGTCATTAATGCCGCGAGGGCAATGACCGCTGGGAGATGTCTCGGAGCGGTCATCGCATCCTCCTCCATTCAGGTCTGCACCAGCTTCCGGTGCCGTTGTATGCTCATCAATATACCGGCGCCGAGGCCCAGCGTGATGAACGCGGTACCGCCGTAGCTCATGAAAGGCAGCGGAACTCCCACCACGGGCAGGATCCCGCTCACCATGCCCATATTGACAAAGGCATACGTAAAGAAAATCATCGTGATCGAGCCGGCCAGCAGCCGCGAAAACATGTTCGGGGCGTTGGCAGCAATCATCGCGCCGCGGCCGATCAGCAACAGATAGATTACCAAAAGAAATAGGTTGCCGACCAGTCCAAATTCTTCCGAGTAGACCGAAAACACGAAGTCGGTCGTCTGTTCGGGCACGAATTCGAGCTGGACCTGGGTGCCCTGGTGGTAGCCCTTGCCCGTCACGCCACCCGAACCGATGGCGATCACGGACTGGATGATGTGGAAGCCCTTGCCGAGCGGGTCGGAGGTCGGGTCGATCAGCGTCATCACCCGCTCGCGCTGGTAGTCGTGCAGCATCGACCAGGCCACCGGCATGCCGGCGGCGGCGGCCACGGCCAGCCCGATCAGCACCTTCCAGGGCAGGCCGGCGAGGAAGATCACGTAAAAGCCGGAAGCGCCGACCAGCAGCGCCGTGCCGAGGTCGGGCTGCTTGGCGATGAGCACGAAGGGAATCAGCAGCAGCACGCCCGCCACCACGAATGACTTCCACTGCCCCGCCTTGGCGCGCTGCTGGAAATACCAGGCAATCATCAGGGGCGTGGCGATCTTCATGATTTCCGAGGGCTGGATGTCGACCCCGATGTACAGCCAGCGCCGCGCGCCTTTCTTGATGATGCCGAACATCGCCACCGCAATGAGCAAGGCGACCCCGACCGTATAAACGGGCACTGCGATGCGCATCAGCGTTTGCGGCGACAGCAGCGAGGCCACCCACATGACGACAAAGGCCAGGATGAAATTGCGCATCTGGGCTTCGACCCGGCCCGGGAATTCGGTGCCGGCAGAGGACATGGTGATCATGCTGGTGGTGACGAGCATGAACAGGATCATCGCCAGCGGCCAGTCGAACACGTTGAAATACGGCTTCAGGCGGCGGCTGAGTGAACGCCGCTCGGGATAATAGGCCATCCGGTGGCTCCTAGTGATGGGCTGCCGTAACCGCCTTTGGAGCGGCTGTGGCGGGAACGTCGGTGGCCGGCTTGGGCGGCGTGGGCCGCTTGCCGAGCAGGTAATAGTCGAGCGCCTTGCGCGCGATCGGCGCCGCCGAGGCTGCGCCGAAGCCGGCGTTCTCGACCACCAGGGCGATCGCGATGCGCGGCTTGTCGGCCGGCGCAAAGGCGACATACAGCGCGTTGTCGCGGTGACGCTCGTCGATCGCATTGGCGTTGTACTTCTGCCCTTTCAGGCCGATCACCTGGGCGGTACCGGTCTTGCCGGCCGAAATATAGCCCGCGTTCTTGAAGGCCCGGTGGCCGGTACCGTAGGTTTCCTGGGTCACGCCCACCATCGTGTGCTTGATGAAGTCGATGTTTTCCTGCTTGAGCGGGATGCGCCGGCTTTCCTTCGGTACTGTCATGGTGCGCTGGCGCGTGGCGCCGTCCTCGATCAGCTTGACCAGGTGCGGCCGCATGACCACGCCGTTGTTGGCGAGGTTGGCCACCGCGTGCGCGAGCTGGATCATGGTGTAATTATTAAAACCCTGGCCGATGCTGATCGAGATGGTGTCGCCGCCCACCCACTTTTGGGCCTGGCGGTTGCGGCGGAAGCGGTTCGCCTTCCACTCTTTTGAGGGCAGCACGCCGGTCTTTTCGTGGTCGAGGTCGATGCCGGTCGGCTCGCCGAAACCGAAGGGGCGCATGAAAGCCGACATGCGGTCGACGCCCATCTCGTGGCCGAGCTGGTAGTAATAGGTGTCGCAGGATTCGACGACCGACTTGTACATGTCGACGGTGCCATGCCCGCCTGGCTTGTCGTCGTTGAAGCGGTGCCCGCCCAGCATGAAGAAACCGGGGTCGCGGATCGCATCCGAGGGCCGGCGCAGGCCCAGCTCGAGCGCGGCGAGCGACATGAAGGGCTTGAAGGTCGAGCCCGGCGGATAGGTGCCCGAGAGCGGCCGGTTCATCAGCGGCTTGTCCAGCGAGGTATTCAGTTCGTTCCAGCTCTGGGTGTCGATGCCGTCGACAAACAAGTTCGGGTCGAAGCCGGGGCGCGACACATAGGCCAGCACGTCGCCGGTTTCCGGCTCGATCGCCACGAAGGCCCCGCGCTGGTCGCCGAAGGCCTCCTCGACGACCTTCTGCAGTTCGATGTCGATCGACAGGATCAGGTTGCTGCCCGGGACCGGGGCGCGGCGCGACAGCGTGCGGATCGCGCGCCCGCCCGCGGTCCGCTCGACCTGTTCGTAGCCGGTGGTGCCGTGCAGGTAGCTCTCGTAGCGCTTCTCGAGGCCTTCCTTGCCGATGTGTTCGGTGCCGTTGTAGTTGGCCGCGTTATCGCTCTCGGCCAGGGCATCCGATTCCTTCTGGTTGATGCGGCCGATGTAGCCGACCACGTGCGAAGCGACCTCCCCCAGCGGGTACTGGCGGAACAGCCTTGCCTGCACCTCGACGCCGGGGAAGCGGAAGCGCTGAGCGGTGAAACGCGCCACCTCGTCGTCGGTCAGGCGGGTGCGCAGCGGCACGCTGGCGAAGCTGCGCGACTCTTCCAGCAGGCGCTTGAAGCGCCTGCGGTCCTTCGCCTCGATCGCCACCAGCTTGGCCAGCTCGTCGATCACCGACTCCATGTTCGCCTGCAGCTTGGACGGCGTGATCTCGAGCGTATAGGCCGAGTAGTTGCGCGCCAGGACCACGCCGTTGCGGTCGACGATCAGGCCGCGGTTGGGCACGATCGGCACCAGGGCGATGCGGTTGTCCTCGGCCTGAGCGTGATAGGTGTCGTGCTGGACCACCTGCAGCCAGACGAAGCGGGCCACCAGGATGCCGAAGCAGACGAACACCATCCCCAGCATCACCGTCAGGCGCATGCGGAAATGGTGGATCTCGCGGTCGCTGTCTTTAATTTCTGTCATTAACTGCGTCAGTCATTACTGCGTTCGGTCATTTACTGCGCGACGAGGAACATCAGATCGGGCGGGTATGGTCGCGGTCGACCGCGCGCCGCTGCGGCGCCAGCAGCAGCCAGGTGATCACCGGCCACAAGGCGACGGCGACGGCGCTTTCGATGAAATGCAGCCAGCCGGTGAAGCGGCCGGTCGCGATGAAGTGCACCAGCACCTGGATCGCCTGGGCCAGCAGCAGCAGCGGGAACACGTGCATGGCCTGGGTCGCCACCGGGAACCACAGCACGCGGCGGTGGATCATGGTGCCCACGTAGGACAACAACGTGTAGGCCAGTGCGTTCTCGCCCAGCAGCGTGGCGTCGTGGACGTCCATCAGCAGGCCCATGCCGAAGGCGACGCCGATGCCGACCTTGCGCGGCTGGTGGATGCCCCAGAAGACCAGCACCAGCGCCACGAAATCGGGCGCGCCGGTCCAGCGCCCCCAGGGCAGCAGGTTGAGCATGAAGGCGCAGGTCAGGCTGAACGCGATGAACAGCGGGCTGACCGGCAGCAGGATGTAGTTGGGGCGGTGTCCGGGCATTACGCGCCCTCCTTGCGGGTGGCCGGCTGCGCCGGCGGGGTCAGGGCGGCGGTCGGGACGGCGGCCGGCGCACCGGTAGCCGCCGGGCCGGGCTGCACGGCGGTCGGGACGGCGGCCGGCGCACCGGTAGCCGCCGGGCCGGGCTGCACGGCGTTCGTGCCCGCGGGCGGCGCCTGGCGTGGCGCGGCGGCCGGGGCGCCTGCGCCGCGTACCGGCACCCCGGCGTTCGGCGTTGGCGTGGCGGGAACAGCCGTATTCGGTGCGGCGGCCGGGACCGGCGTCACCGTCGCGGCGGGCGCGCCCGCCACCGAACCGGGCGCGGTGCCCGGCTGCGCCGGCACACCTTGCGCAGGCAGTGGCGAGGCCGGCAGCGGGGGCAGCGGCACCGGCTCCATCTTCGGCAGGTTGCGGCGTACCGCATGCGCCGCCGGTACCGGCGCGTCCGCGGGCCTCGGCGCCTTGGCCGCTCCCGACTTGACGATCAGGAGCTGGCGGTGGCGGTCGACGCCGCCGAGCGGCTGGCAGACCACGCGCCCGAAGGCGCCGGCCGCGACCTTCTCGACCTGCATGACCTTGGCCACCGCCAGCCCGGCCGGATACATCCCGTCCAGGCCCGAGGTGACGATGACGTCGCCCACCTGGATGTCGGCATCCGGCGCCACGAAACGCAGGTCGAGCAGGCCGGAACGTCCGCGGCCGTAGGCGATGCTGCGCAGGCCCGAGCGCAGCACCTGCACCGGAATGGCCTGGTCCCTGTCGGTCAGCAGGGTGACTTCGGAGGTGAACGGGAACACGCGGGTGACCTGGCCGATCACGCCGGCATTGTCGATCACCGGCAGGCCGGGCTGCACGCCGTTGTGAGAGCCGCGGTCGAGCACGATGCGGCGCGTGGACGGGTCGCGCGCGTCGTACAGGATCTCGCTCATGATTGACCCGGTCGGCAGGTATTCGCGGGCTTCGAGCAGGCGCCGCAGGTGGGCGTTCTCGGCCATCTGGAGCTGGGCCAGCTGCATGGCCTGGGCTTGCGCCACCTGCTGGTTCTTCAGGTCGCGCACTTCATTCTGCAGGCTCGAGAGCGAGGAAAAATAGCCGCCCATGCTGGAGACGGCATCGCGCGGCATCAGCGCGGCCATCTGCAAGGGGTAGAGCACGGTGCCGGCGACCTGGCGCACGGTGTCCAGGACGTGCATGCGCGCGTCGACCACCAGCAGCACCAGCGACAGGAGGGCGCACACGGTCACCTTCACCCGCGCCGGGGCGCCCTGTTTGAATAGCGGCGGAGGACTGTAATCCATGAATTTCAGTGATGACGGCCGATGCGACGAATGGTGCGAATGGCAGCATGGGCAGGCGATCGGCTTGAAGCCGCGCGCCTGCCCATCCTTCTCACCTCTTCATACGGCCGGTCGAATTACTCGTACGAGAAGATCGAACCCAGCTTGTCGTTGTGCTCCAGCGCCATGCCCGAGCCGCGCACCACGCAGGTCAGCGGGTCTTCGGCCACCAGCACCGGCAGGCCGGTCTCTTCCATCAGCAGGCGATCGAGGTCGCGCAGCAGCGCGCCGCCGCCGGTCAGCATCATGCCCTTCTCGGCGATGTCGGCGCCCAGTTCCGGCGGGGTCTGCTCGAGCGCGTTCTTGACGGCCGAGACGATGTTGTTCAGCGGGTCGGTCAGGGCTTCCAGGATCTCGTTGCTCGAGATGGTGAACGCGCGCGGGATGCCTTCGGACAGGTTGCGGCCCTTGACTTCCATTTCCTTGACTTCCGAACCCGGGAAGGCCGAACCGATGGCCTTCTTGATCGCTTCGGCGGTCTGCTCGCCGATCAGCATGCCGTAGTTGCGGCGGATGTAGTTGACGATGGCCTCATCGAACTTGTCGCCGCCGACGCGCACCGAGCCTTTATAGACCATGCCGCCCAGCGAGATGATGCCCACTTCGGTCGTGCCGCCGCCGATGTCGACCACCATCGAGCCGGTCGCGTCCGATACCGGCAGGCCGGCGCCGAGCGCGGCGGCCATCGGCTCTTCGATCAGGAACACCTGCGAGGCGCCGGCGCCCAGGGCCGACTCGCGGATCGCGCGGCGCTCGACCTGGGTCGAACCGCAAGGCACGCAGATGATGATGCGCGGCGACGGGCGGAAGAACTTCGAATCGTGCACCATGCGGATGAACTGCTTGAGCATTTCTTCGGTCACGGTGAAGTCGGCGATCACGCCGTCCTTCATCGGGCGGATCGCCTCGATGTTGCCCGGTACCTTGCCCAGCATTTGCTTGGCCTTCTTGCCGACCGCCTGGATCGTTTTCTTGCCGTTCGGGCCGCCCTGCTGGCGGATCGCCACGACCGACGGTTCGTCCAGCACAATGCCCTGGCCGCGCACATAGATCAGCGTATTGGCGGTACCCAGGTCGATGGCCAGGTCGTTCGAGAAGTAGCTGCGTAAAGATCCAAACATGTGTGTCCTGATGCGCGTGGTCGCGCCTAAACTATTGATCGGGTGTCCTCGCCGCGTCGGCCCTGCCTGCGCCCGGCGGTCTTGTCATGCTCTTTCATGCGTCCGGGGTCGCGCTCATTCGGCGCAGACCACGCATTAGCCCGCCATTCTACCTTATAATTTACCGATTAAACGCTAAGAACAGGGGGTTTTACCCCTCAGTTCCCGAAGCGAGATCGACGGGATTAACAAGCTTTTATCGACTGTAGCAAGGCGTTCAACAGCGCTTATCGATAAACAACGCGCAATTCCGTTATCCGTCCAATCACATTTTGAACGCGGCCCATGCCGCGCTTTTTGCCATGTCCCTGACTCTTTCAGACGTAAAACGGATCGCCAACCTGGCCCAGCTCGACCTGGACGACGCCCATGCGGAGACCGCGCTGGGCGAGTTGAACGGCATTTTCGCCCTGGCCGAACAGATGCAGGCCGTCGACACGACCGGTGTTGCGCCCTTGTCGCATCCGCTCGCCGCGATCCTGGCCCTGCCGCTGCGCCTGCGCGAAGACTTGGTGACCGAAGAGAACCGCCGCGACGACTACCAGGCGCCGGCGCCGAAGGCACAAGACGGCCTGTACCTGGTGCCGAAAGTAATCGAGTAACCAGCATCCAAGAGACTGAGCACCATGCACACCAAAACCATCAAAGAGCTGTCGGCGCTGCTGCACGCAAAGCAGGTATCGAGCACGGAACTCACCCGCCATTACCTGGACCGCATCGCAGCGAGCGGGCACAACGCCTTCCTGCACGTGAACCCGGAGCTGTCGCTGGCCCAGGCCGCCGCCGCCGACCAGCGCATTGCCGAAGGCACGGCAGGCCCCCTGACCGGCGTGCCGATCGCGCACAAGGATATCTTCGTCACCCGCGACTGGCGCACGACTGCCGGCTCGAAGATGCTGGCCAACTATGTCAGCCCCTTCGACGCCACCGTCGTCGACCGCTTCAACGCGGCCGGCATGGTCACGCTCGGCAAAGTGAACTGCGACGAATTCGCGATGGGCTCGGCCAACGAGAACTCGGCCTTCGGCCCCGTGCAAAATCCGTGGGACGCGTTGGCGGTGCCGGGCGGCTCCTCGGGCGGCTCGGCCGCCGCGATCGCCGCGCGCCTGGCGCCGGCCGCCACTGCCACCGACACCGGCGGCTCGATCCGCCAGCCGGCGGCGTTCTGCGGCGTGTCGGGCATCAAGCCGACCTATGGTCGCGTGTCGCGCTTCGGCATGATCGCGTTTGCCTCCTCGCTCGACCAGGGCGGCCCGATGGCCCAGACCGCCGAAGACTGCGCCCTGCTGCTGAACGAAATGGTCGGCCACGACGAGCGCGATTCGACCAGCCTGACCTTCGAACAGGGCAATCAGCCTGAAGACTTCACGCGCGACCTCGACAAACCGCTGGACGGCCTGCGCATCGGCGTCCCAAGCGAATACTTCGGCGAAGGCCTGGCCGCCGACGTCGAAAGCGCCGTGCGCGCCGCGCTCGAACAGTTCGTGGCCCTGGGCGCGGTGTTGGTTGATATTTCGCTGCCGAAAACGGCCCTGTCGATCCCGACCTACTACATCATCGCCCCGGCCGAAGCCTCGTCGAACCTGTCGCGCTTCGATGGCGTGCGCTACGGCCACAGGGCCAGCGAGTACAAGGACCTGCAGGACATGTACAAGAAAACCCGTGCAGAGGGTTTTGGCCGCGAAGTCCAGCGCCGCATCCTGGTCGGCACCTATGTGCTGTGCCACGGCTACTACGACGCCTACTACGTGCAGGCGCAAAAGATCCGCCGCCTGATCGCCGACGACTTCCAGGCTGCATTCGCCGACAAGTGCGACGTGATCATGGGGCCGGTGGCGCCGACGGTGGCATGGGACGCGGGCTCGAAAACGAATGACCCGGTCGCCAACTACCTGGCCGACATCTTCACGCTCTCGACCAGCCTGGCAGGCCTGCCCGGCATGTCGATCCCCTGCGGTTTCGGCCAGGGCGAGAAGAACAGCAAGCGCCCGGTCGGCCTGCAAATCATCGGCAATTATTTTGCCGAAGCCAAGCTGCTCAACATCGCGCACCAGTACCAGCTGGCGACCGACTGGCACCAACGCGCGCCTGAAGGCGTCTAACGCAAACCGTGCCCGCACAGAGAATACAAAGAGAGAACACCATGCAATGGGAAGTCGTCATCGGTCTTGAGAACCACGTCCAGCTCACGACCAATTCGAAAATCTTCAGCGGCAGCTCGATCCAGTTCGGCGCCGAGCCGAACACGCAGGCCAGCCCGGTCGACCTGGCGCTGCCGGGCGTGCTGCCGGTCATGAACAAGGGAGCGGTCGAGCGCGCGATCCGCTTCGGCCTCGCGGTCGGCGCGAAAATCGCACCGCAGTCCGTCTTCGCCCGCAAGAACTACTTCTACCCTGACCTGCCGAAGGGCTACCAGATCAGCCAGTTCGAAGACCCGGTGGTCCAGGGCGGCACGGTCACCTTCGGCTACGAGAAGGAGGGCAAGCTCGAGACGAAGACCGTCAACCTGACCCGGGCCCACCTGGAAGAGGATGCGGGCAAGTCGCTGCACGAAGACTATGCCGGCATGACCGGCATCGACCTGAACCGCGCCGGAACGCCGCTGCTGGAAATCGTGTCGGAACCGGAAATGCGCAGCGCAGCCGAAGCGGTGGCCTATGCCAAGGCCCTGCACTCGCTGGTGATGTGGCTGGGCGTCTGCGACGGCAACATGCAGGAAGGCTCCTTCCGCTGCGACGTCAACGTCTCGGTACGCCCGCTGGGCCAGCAGGAATTCGGCACCCGCTGCGAGATCAAGAACCTGAACTCGTTCCGCTTCATGGAAGAAGCGATCCACTACGAAGTGCGGCGCCAGATCGAACTGATCGAAGACGGCGGCAAGGTCCAGCAGGCGACCCGCCTGTGGGACCCGGACCGCAAGGAAACCCGCTCCATGCGCTCGAAAGAGGATGCGCAGGACTACCGCTACTTCCCCGACCCGGACCTGCCGCCGCTGATGATTTCCGAGGAGTGGATCGAGCGCGTGCGCGCCGACATGCCGGAGCTCCCAGGCGCCATGCGCGCGCGCTTCACCGGCGACTACGGCCTGCCGGAATACGACAGCCTGATCCTCACCTCCTCGCAGGGCATGGCGACCTACTACGAAGCCGTGGTGGCGAAGGCCGGCAAGGAAAACGCGAAAGCCATCGCCAACTGGATGATGGGCGACGTCTCCTCGACCCTGAACCGCGAAGGCGTGGACATCACCGAGTCGCCGGTGGAAGCGTCGCAGCTGGCACTGCTCATCAAGCGCATCGCCGACGGCACGATCTCGAACAAGGCCGGCAAGGAAGTGTTCGCCGCCATGTGGGAAGCCAAGTCGACGGATGAAAACCTGGCCGACATCGTCATCGAACAGAAGGGCCTGAAGCAGATTTCGGACACCGGTGCCCTCGAGGGGATCGTCGACGAAGTGCTGGCGGCGAACGCCAAGTCGGTCGAGCAGTACCGCGCCGGCAAGGAAGCGGCAATCAACGCGCTGATCGGTCAGGCGATGAAGGCCTCGAAGGGCAAGGCGAATCCAGCGCAGGTGACGGAGCTGCTGAAGAAGAAGCTGGCGGGCTGATTTCAGCTGGTAGATACGAAAAAACCGGAGCAATGCTCCGGTTTTTTTATGCGTGAATTTTTATGCGTAATGCCCGGTAGGCCTCACACGCCGTAACGCGTCCGATACGCCGCCACCGCATCCTTGTGCTGCCCCAGCTCGGCCCCTGCCCCTTCGCCCGACAGGTAGGTGAACAGGTCTTCCAGGTTGGCGATCGAGATGACCGGAATACCGAACTCCTTCGCCACCTGCTGCACCGCCGAGCCCTCCGACAGCGCGCCATCCTTGCCCGAGCGCTCCATGCGGTCGAGTGCAATCAGCACGGCGGCCGGCTCTGCACCGGCGGCGCGGATCATCTCGACCGATTCGCGTACCGAGGTGCCGGCCGAGATCACGTCGTCGATGATGATGACCTTGCCCTGCAGTTTGGCGCCGACGATGGTGCCGCCCTCGCCGTGGTCCTTGGCTTCCTTGCGGTTGTAGGCGAACGAGGTATTGCGGCCCTTGGCAGCGAGCGCAACCGCTGTGCTCGAGGCCAGGGTGATGCCTTTGTAGGCGGGCCCGAACAGCATGTCGAATTCGACGCCCGCGTCGAGCAGCGTCTGCGCGTAAAACTGGGCGAGGCGACCGAGCGTTGCGCCGTCGTGGAACAGGCCGGCGTTGAAAAAGTAGGGAGATAGCCGCCCCGCCTTGGTCGTGAACTGACCGAACTTCAATACTTCGGCCTCGACCGAAAATGCAATAAACTCCTGGCGCAGATTGCTCACGCAGTTCTCCATCAATTCGAAAACACGTATTTTAATCCTCCCAGCCGGGCAGGAGGACCGGCCCCGCCGTTTTCAGGCGTCGCCGGCAAGCCGCGCCACCTCGTCTGGCGTGATCGGCTTGACCAGGTGCCGCGCGAACCCGGCCGCGGCGCTGCGTTCCCTGTCCGCCTCCTGCCCATAGCCCGACAGCGCCACGAGACGGCATGGATGCGCGCCCAGCAGGCGGCGCAGGCGAACGGCGAGCTCGCAGCCGTCCATGTCCGGTAGGCCGATGTCGAGCACCGCGAGGTCCGGCTGCAGCCGCTGCACGGCGTCCAGCGCGGCAGCCGGATCGTTGAAGACTTCGACCACATGGCCGTGCGCCTCCAGCAGCAGGCCGAGCGTTTCGGCAGCATCGACGTTATCGTCGACAATCATGATGCGGCGCTGCGCGAACGCCGGCGCGACCCCGAGCGCCGCAGCCGGTTCGCTGGACGCGCCGGCGCTGCGCAGCGGCAGCCGTACGACGAATTCACTGCCCTGCCCGGCTCCTGCGCTGCGCGCCTGCACCACACCGCCGTGCAGCTCGACGATGTTCTTGACCAGCGCCAGGCCGATGCCCAGCCCGCCCTCGCTGCGATCGACGCCGCGTTTGCCCTGGAAGAACAGGTCGAACACCTGCGTGAGCATGTCTTCGGCAAGGCCAATGCCGTTGTCGGTAACGCTGATGCACAGCCAGCCCGGGCCATCGGAACGGCCGCGCAAGGCGATCCGGCCGCCATGCGGTGTATAGCGCGCCGCGTTCGTCAGGAGGTTCGACACCACCTGGGCCAGGCGCATCGGATCGCCCTCCCAGCGCAAGCCAGGCTCGATGTCGACCTCCATGCGGTGGCCGCGCTGCTCCAGCAGCAGGCTCGCCATTTCAACGGCTTTCGCCAGGGGCTGGGCAATATCGACATGTTCGAATTTCAGTTCGATCTGGCCACGGGTAGCCCGGGCGACGTCCATGAGGTCGTCCACCAGGCGCACGAGGTGGTCCACCTGGCGCTCGATGATCGCCCTTTCGCGCTCCGCGCCGGGCGTGCCGCGCAGGCGCATGAGCTGCAGCGCGGTCACGATCGGCGACAGCGGGTTACGCAATTCGTGCCCGAGCATGGCGAGGAATTCGTCCTTGGTGCGGTTTGCCGCGGTCAGCTCGTCGAGCATCCGTTCGCGCTGGGCCAATGCTTCGTCGCGCTCGTGGTGGGCGGTGGCGTCGCGCGTGAAACAGCGCGTGTAGCGCAGCTTCCCATGTTCGAACAAACCGTTGGAGTTGATCAGGACATGCTTGACCGAGCCATCCTTGCAGCGCAAGCGGGCGGGCTGGTCGTACAGGGTGCCACCGGCGCCCAGCGTTTCGAGGATCTGCTCGATGACCGGCGCATCGACGTGAAAATCGGCGATCGGGTGGCCGACATACTCCTCCCAACGGTAGCCGAGCATCTGCAGTTCGGCCTTGTTGGCCCACAGGATGGTGCCGTCCGGGCCGACCCGGTGCAGTCCCTCGGCCGCGTTCTCGACAAAGTCGGCCAGTTCCTGTTCGCGCTGGCGCAGGGCCTGCTCCAGGTCCTTGCGACGTGCCACCTCGGCATCGACCGTCAGCGCCTTGCGCTCGAGGCCGACGAGGCGCAGCGGCTTGCCCTTGACGTCGTGGATGCGGCCGGCCGGTGCGTGGGTGCAGGCATGGCTGTGCTGCGCACAGACCTGCTCGAATTGCTCGGCCAGTTCGGTATTGGGGAACAGCTGCCACGGATAGGCGCAGAACAGCGAGAACTGCATCTCGTCCGACAACGCATTCCACATTTGCTCGAGGCGGATGGCGGCGCCGTAGCGCCCTTCGGCGCACAGCAGCGCGACCATTTCGCCGAATGCATGCAGGACGGCGCCGCGGGCGATGGCCGGCGCCGCCGCTTGGCGGATCACCCTGCGGAAGGCCTGCTCGTCGGGCCAGCCGTCGACCATGAAGCATTCCAGCGTCACTTGCGCATCGAGGAAGACGAGATGCTGGGCCGAGTGCCCGGCATCCTTGCCGAGCTGCCTGCGCAGTTCGGCTTCATGAGCCGGTGTGGCGATGACAAGGCCAACGCCGCCCACTTGCAGAGCCTGTGCGATGAAACCGGCGACTTCGTCCATCAACACAGCGTCGTCGTCATAGAAACGTACAACGTGGGCATTTTCCGGACGATTCTCGCGGGACACAGGGCCTTCGTTCGTGATCACGGCATTTCCCTTCAGGAGATTGCCTAACGGCATAAAATGTGTCGCGGGCGTCGACCAGTTTAACAGATTACCGGGGCGCCCACCGCCCCCTCCCCAGCCGTTCCATTGCCGCAACGGCCACGCATTTCGGAAGCACCCAAAACACGTTACACTGTCGCCGCACCCCGGGCCGTACTGCCCTTTTCTTCTTTTGATCCATGCCAAGAATTATCTCTGCCAACCTCAACGGTGTCCGTTCGGCCCACAAAAAAGGCTTTTTCAACTGGCTCGCCAAGGTCGATGCCGACTTCATCTGCGTGCAGGAACTGAAAGCCCAGGAAGCCGACATGACCGAGGAATTCCTCCGTCCGCACGGCTACCACGGCCATTTCCACTACGCCGAAAAGAAGGGCTACTCCGGCACCGGCGTCTACAGCCGCTGCGCGCCCGACAGCAAACTGATCGGCTTCGGCTGCCCGGAGTTCGATGCCGAGGGGCGCTATACCCGCTGCGACTTCGGCAACCTGACCGTGATTTCCGTGTACTGCCCGTCCGGTTCCTCCTCGCCCGAGCGCCAGCTGGCCAAGTTCCGCTTCATGGAAGTGTTCCTGCCGCACCTGCAGCAGCTGAAAGCCGAGGGCCGTGAAGTCGTCATTTGCGGCGACTGGAACATCGCGCACAAGGAACTCGACCTCAAGAACTGGAAGAGCAACCAGAAGAATTCGGGCTTCCTGCCGGAAGAGCGCGCGTGGATGACGCGCATTTTCGACGAGCTGGGCATGGTCGACGTGCACCGCGTGGTGGCGCCGGAAGCGGCCGACTACACCTGGTGGAGCAACCGTGGCCAGTCATGGGCGAAGAACGTGGGCTGGCGCATTGATTACCACGTCGCGACGCCAGGCATCGCCGCCAAGGCGCATGCGGTATCGGTCTATAAGGACGAGCGTTTTTCGGACCACGCCCCCTTGATTATCGACTACCACCTGTAAGCAGCGCTACTCCGGCCAGGCCAGCGTGCGTTCGCTCGTGAACGTGCGCGACTGGCCGGTGAGCGGATCGTCAAAGCTGATCGAGCGCGCCAGCAGTTGCAGAGGCGCTGAAAAATCGTCCCCCTTGCAGGGCAGCGCCACCGGGTAGAAGGCGTCGTTCAGGATCGGTGCGCCCAATGAGGCCAGGTGCAGGCGCAACTGGTGCTTGCGTCCCGTGTGCGGGTGCAGGCGGTAGCGCACGATGTCGCCGCGGCGTTCGATGAGCTCGATGAGCGTTTCCGAATTCGGTTCGCCCGGCTCCTCGGTCATGACGAAGAACTTGTCGCCGTCGACCATGCGGCTCGTGTAGGTGAAGGGGAAAGCATGCCCTTCGATCGGGCCGGCCAGCGCTTCATAGGTTTTTTTGACCACCCGTTTCTGGAACATCGACTGGTACCTGCCGCGCGTCTCGATGTTGTGCGAAAAGATGACCACGCCTGCCGTTTCGCGGTCGAGCCGGTGGATGGGGGTGAGGTGCGGCAGCTCGAGCTGGGCTTTCAGGCGCACCAGCAGCGTCTCGTGCAGGAAGCGCCCAGTCGGGATCATCGGCAGGAAATGCGGCTTGTCGACGACCAGAAGGTGCTCGTCCTGGAACAGGATCTGTTCCCTGAACGGGATCGGGGTTTCACCCTCGTCGAGCTCGCGGTAGTACCAGACGCGCATGCCTTTGCGGACATGGCTGTTCGCTTGCAGGGGCGCGCCCAGGGCGTCGACCACCTCGCCCCGCTCCAGCCGTGCCGCCCACGATGCGGGCGCCACGTCGGGAAAGCGCTCGGTCAAAAAGCGCAGCATGCCGCCGGCCAGCGTCTCGGTCAGCCACAGGTAGCTGGGCGCGACGCCGTTGCGAACCGGGAGGGGGACGTAGGAATTGGCTTCGGCCTGGCGCCCCATCACACCTCCCTTACTTCAGGGCGACGTTGGTGCGGTAGGGCGGCAGGCGGTTGACGCTGGTGCCCTTGCTGCGCGCGTACAGCGGCAGCAGCACGTTCATGTGCCGTTCCATGTCGCCGATACGGGTTTCGCCGCCCGGGTGGGTCGACATGAATTCGGGCGGCGCACCCTTGTTCAGCATCCCCATCTTGCGCCACAGCGCCACGCCCGCGCGTGGGTCGTAGCCTGCGCGCGCGGCGATGTCGAGGCCGACCAGGTCCGCCTCGCGCTCCTCGTCGCGCGAGAATTTCAGCACTACGCCCTGGCCGATCATGCCGGTCACTGTATTGGTGATGCTCGGATCAATACCGAAGATGGCCGAGCCGAGGGCGCCGGCGCCGCGCGCCACCATCGTAGTGATGCCGGACTTGGCGGTGCGCTCGCGGCCGTGCTCGCGCAGCGCGTGCGCAATTTCGTGGCCCATGATGGCGGCCATCTCGTCGTCCGTCAGTTTCAGCTGGTTGATGATGCCGGTGTAGAAACCGATTCGACCGCCGGGCATGCAGAACGCATTGACCTGCGGCTGCTCGAACAGGTTGACCTGCCAGTCCCAGTTTTTCGCCGACTGGTTCCAGCGCGGCGTATGCGGGATGATGCGCTGGGCAACGCCGCGCAGGCGTTTCACTTGCGGATCGGTCGCCGGCACCAGGACGCCCTTCTGCTGCGCCTGCGAAACCATGGCCTGGTACTGCTGGGCCGCCGCTTCGTTCATCTGTTCTTCCGGAACAAGCACGCGCACCCGCGACAGCGGCTTGACGGCGATGCCGTCCTGGACGACCTGCTCGCCCTTCTGGGCGTGGGCCTGCTGCAAGGGCATGGCCATGAGGCTGGCGGCCGTCGCAATGGAGAGGGCGAGGTGTTTTAACTTGAATTTGTTCATGTCTATGGCCAGTGTGCTGTTTTTGTCAACAACATCGTCGCAGAAAAGTGCTGATGGGGTACGCACGATAAGCATGGATGATTGCGCAGCGGACGGGCGAAGGCAACCGCGGTTGCATTGCGTTACCTTCGCATCGGCTTTTATGCCCGCTTCGCCCGCTTCCGCAACCTGAACACCGCCAGGCTCCCGCGCAGATTCGGCAGGAAGGTTACCGGCTTGCCGTCCGCCAGCGCCACGTACTCCAGCACTTCCAGCCCGCACTCCTCGGCCAGCTCCTTGAAATCATAAATGGTCGCGCAGCGCACGTTCGGGGTGTCGTACCACTGGTAAGGCAGCGAGCGCGAGACCGGCATGCGGCCCTTGAGCAAGGCGACCCGGTGCGGCCAGTAGGCAAAGTTCGGGAACGAGACAATCGCTTCGTTCCCCACCCGCACGATGTCGCGCAGCAGCGCCTCGACGTGCTGCATCATCTGCAGCGACGACAGGCACAGCACCGTGTCGAAGGAATTGTCGCCGAACAGGCCCAGGCCCGCTTCCATGTCGTGCTGGATGACATTGATGCCGCGCCGGGTGCTCTCGAGCACCTTGTCGTCGGCGATCTCGATGCCGTAGCCGGAGCAGGACTTGCCCTTTTCCAGGTAGCGCAGCATGGCGCCGTCGCCGCAGCCGACGTCGAGCACGTGGGAGCGGTCGCCAACCCAGTGGGCGATGAAGGCCAGGTCGGGCCGCAGCGTACTCAGGTCTTCGAAATTCATGCGGCCTCCCCGGTTGACTCTGCCCAGATGCGGTCGATGTAGGCCCGCACCACGCCCATGTAGCGCGCGTCTTCCAGCAGGAAGGCGTCGTGCCCGTGCGGCGCGTCGATTTCGGCATACGTCACCTTGCGCCGGTTCGAAATCAGCGCTTCCACGATTTCGCGGCTGCGCTCGGGCGAAAAGCGCCAGTCGGTCGTGAAGGAGGCGATCAGGAACTGTGCCCGGGTCGTCGCCAGCGCCTTGGTGAGGTTGCCGCCGTGCTCGCGCGCCGGATCGAAGTAGTCGAGCGCTTTCGTGATCAGGAGGTAGGTATTCGCGTCGAAGTATTCCGAGAATTTATCGCCCTGGTAGCGCAGGTAGGACTCGATCTCGAAGTCGGTGCCGAAGTCGAATTTGTAGTCATTCGATTCGGCGGCATTCCGAAGTTTGCGGCCGAATTTTTCGGCCATGTCGTCGTCCGACAGGTAGGTGATGTGCCCGACCATGCGCGCCACCTTCAGGCCGTTCTTCGGGACCACCTTGTATTCGTAGAAATCGCCGCCGTGGTAATCCGGATCGGTCAGGATAGCCTGGCGCGCGACGTCGTTGAAGGCGATGTTCTGGGCCGACAGCTTCGGCGTGGAGGCGATCACGATGCAGTGGCGCAGCCGGGTCGGGAACATGATGCTCCACGAGAGCGCCTGCATGCCGCCGAGCGAGCCGCCCATCACGGCGGCGAATTGTTCGATGCCGAGGCGGTCGGCCAGGCGCGCCTGCGCGGTCACCCAGTCTTCCACCGTCAGCAGCGGAAACGCGGCGCCGTAGGGCTTGCCGGTGGCCGGGTTGACGTGCATCGGGCCGGTCGAGCCGAAGCAGGAACCGAGGTTGTTCACGCCGATGACGAAAAAGCGGTCGGTGTCGACCGGTTTGCCCGGCCCCACCATGTTGTCCCACCAGCCGGCGCTTTTCGGCTCGTTGGCGTAGGTGCCGGCCACATGGTGCGAGGCGTTCAGGGCGTGGCAGATCAGCACCGCGTTCGAGCGGTCGGCATTGAGCGTGCCGTAGGTTTCATACATGAGCGTGTAGTCGCCGAGCTGCGCGCCGCTTTGCAGGCGCAGCGGCTCGGCGAAATGCATCGCTGACGGGGTGACGGTTCCGATGGATCCCATGAGACTTTCTTTACTTTCGATGCGGTGGCACTGGCGGCCACCTTGGACTATCACGTATTACGCAAGCTGCAGCTGTTCGACGGCCTCGAGGATCTCGCCCGGCTCCATGCAGCGCATGATGCGCCGCATTCGTGGCGCAATCTGCGTCAGGTCGGCGTTCAGGATTTCCTGTTTTACCGACAGCAGCTGCGCCGGGTGCATCGAGAATTCGCGCAGGCCCATGCCCAGCAGCAGGCGCGTGAGCCGGGTGTCGCCCGCCATCTCGCCGCAGACGGCGACGTCGATGCCGGCCTTCTGCCCGGCCGCGATCGTCATGCCGATCAGTTGCAGGACCGCCGGGTGCAGCGGGTTGTACAGGTGCGCCACTTCGTAGTCGACGCGGTCGATCGCCAGCGTGTATTGAATCAGGTCGTTGGTGCCGATCGAGAGGAAATTCATGCGGCGCACGAACAGCGGCAGCGACAGCGCCGCGGCCGGGATCTCGATCATGGCGCCCACTTCCACCGCCGGGTCGTACTTGATGTTCTGTTCGCGCAGCTGCGCCTTGGCCTGCTCGATCATGGCCAGGGTCTGGTCGATCTCGAAGGCATGCGCCAGCATCGGGATCAGGATGCGTACCTTGCCGTAGCAGGACGCACGCAGGATCGCGCGCAGCTGCGTCAGGAACAGCTGCGGCTCGGCCAGGCAGTAGCGGATCGCGCGCAAACCCAGCGCGGGGTTCAGGGCCGTGTGCTCGGTCGGGTCGAGCGGCTTGTCGGCGCCCACGTCGAGCGTGCGGATCGTCACCGGGCGGCCCTTCATGGCCACCACGGCGCGCCGGTACTGCTCGAACTGCTCGTCCTCGTCGGGCACGCGCAGGCCCTGGGCGCCGCGTCCCATGAACAGGAACTCCGAGCGGAACAGGCCAACGCCGGTGGCGCCGGCATCGAGCGCATGCGGGCAGTCGTCGGGCAGCTCGATGTTGGCCATCAGGCGGATCGACGTGCCGTCCTTGGTGACGGCCGGCGTCTTTTTCAGCTTGTGCAGGCGTTTGCGGGCCTTGACCAGCGCCGCCTGGCGGGCGCGGTACTGCTCCATCACCAGCGGGCTCGGATTGCAGATCACGACGCCGGCGTCGCCGTCGACGATGAGCCAGTCGTCCTGCTCGACCAGGCGCGAGGCCTGGCTCATGCCGACCGCGGCCGGAATGTCGAGCGAGCGCGCGACGATGGCCGTGTGCGAGTTCTGGCCGCCGACGTCGGTGACGAAACCGATGAAGGAGCGGTCGCGGAAGGCCAGCATGTCAGCCGGCGAAATGTCGTGCGCGACGACGATCATCTGCGGCTGGTAGCCTTCGTCGCCAGCCAGCACCGGCGGCACCGACAGCGCGGTGCCCATCAACACTTTCAGCACGCGCTCGGCCACCTGCTGGATGTCGTGCTTGCGCTCGCGCAGGTAGGCGTCTTCGATCTCGTCGAACTGCGCCGAGAGCTCATCGATCTGGGTCACCAGCGCCCATTCGGCGTTGTAGTGGCGCGAACGGATGATGTCGAGCGGCGCCTCGGAAATCATCGGGTCCGACAGGATCAGCGCGTGCACGTCGATGAAGGCGCCCAGTTCGGTCGGCGCGTCCTTCGGCAGGTCGGTCCACAGTTCCTGCAGGTTGCGGTGCACTTCGGCGATCGCGTCCTGCAGGCGCTTGACTTCGGCTTCGACCTGCTCGACCGGCACCAGGTAGTGCTTGACGTCCAGCGCCGCCGGCGTGAGCAGGTGCGCACGGCCGATCGCGATCCCGCGCGACACCGGGATGCCATGGAGCGTGAATGAAGCCATTGAGGGTCCCGAACGGTAGCGGCCGGATTCCGGCATTACTCGCCTTCGCCGAATTTATCGTTGACCAGGCCCGACAGGGCGGCAATCGCGTCGCCCTCGTCCGGCCCGTCCGCCTCCAGCGTGACCTTCGCGCCTTTGCCGGCGGCCAGCATCATCACCCCCATGATCGACTTGGCGTTGATGCGGCGGCCGTTGCGGGTGAGCCAGACGTCGCTCTTGTACTTCGCGGCCAGCTGGGTGAGTTTGGCGGACGCGCGCGCGTGCAGGCCCAGCTTGTTGATGATCTCAAGTTCTTGTTGAATCATGTTCTCGTTTTCTTTTCACTCGTCAGAACTACGCGTCTTCTTATGGACCTACGCGGATGCGGTTATCGACCCGTACTGCGCCATTCTGGGCGCCGGCCAGCGCCATTTCCACCACCACGTCGAGGGTGTCGCGGCGATAGGTGATCGCGCGCAGCAGCATCGGCAGGCTGATCCCGGCAATGACTTCGACCTGGCCGGCCACGGCCAGCGAGTTGCAGCAGTTGGCCGGCGTGCCACCCTTGATGTCGGTGATGACGAGCACGCCGTCGCCTTCGTCCAGGCGCAGGATCGCTTCGCGCGCGCGTGCGTTGACGGCGTGCGTGTCCTCGTCAGCCGCAACGTCGATCGCCTCGAAGCGTTCGGTCGGCCCGCGAAACACGTGCGCGACCGCCGTGATGAATGCCTGACCCAGGGGTGCGTGGGTGAGGAGCAGGATACCTACCATGTGCTCACTTTCTACCTACTTTCTACTTGCTTGCCAATAGAGACTGCTCGACCGCATCGATGAACATCGCGGCCACGTCGAAACCCGTCTGGTCGGTGATCTCCTGGAAGCAGGTCGGGCTGGTGACATTTACTTCGGTCAGGAAATCGCCGATCACATCCAATCCTACCAGTAACAGGCCACGCTCGGCCAGCAATGGGCCGAGCGCCTCGGCGATCTCACGGTCGCGCTCGGTGATCGGCTGGGCCACGCCGACGCCGCCGGCCGCCAGGTTGCCGCGCACTTCGGTGCCCTGCGGGATGCGCGCCAGCGTGAACGGCACCGGCTTGCCGCCGATGACGAGGATGCGCTTGTCGCCCTTGACGATCTCGGGAATGTACTTCTGCACCATGATGGTGCGCTTTCCATTGTCGCTCAGCGTTTCGATGATCGCGCCCAGGTTCATGGCGTCAGGCTTGACGCGGAAGATGCCGGCGCCGCCCATGCCGTCGAGCGGCTTGAAGATCACGTCGCCATGTTCGGCGTGGAAGGCGCGCAGGCGCTTTTCCGAGGAAGTGACCAGGGTCGGCGACGTAAACTGGCTGAACTGACCGATCGCGAGCTTTTCGTTGTGGTCGCGAATCGCCGAGGGCCGGTTGAACACGCGCACGCCCTGCCGTTCGGCGAGCTCCAGCAGATAGGTGCCATACACGTATTCCATGTCGAACGGCGGATCCTTGCGCTCGATGATGGCGTCGAACTCGCCCAGGGGCGTGTCGATCGCGGTGTCGGCGCGGTACCACGGGTCCTGCTCGCCCGTGAGGTGGATCCGCGCCGCCTCGGCACTGACGACACCATTTTCCAGCGCCATGTCGCGCTGCTCGAACGCGTAGATCTCATGGCCGCGCCGCGCCGCCTCGCGCATCATCGCGAAGGTCGAGTCCTTGTAGATCTTGAAGCCCGCGAGCGGATCGGCGAGAAAAGCGATTTTCATGGTGGGTCCAGTGAAGATAATGCCCTCGATTTTAGCCGGAATCCCGAACGGACGCGGACGACGCCTCCGGCAGGGGCCGGCGGCTCGCGCAATTAATTCCATCAGGCACATACTGCTCATTGGCAAATTGCGCGCGATCGGTCAGTCGCATGAGCGCGCGCAAATCTTTGCGCGATCAGGCGCGCCACCATGAAGGCATGGACGCTCAACTCGACGAACAGGCGGAACAGGAACGCCTTGCCAGGGTGTACCGGGGCTGGCACGGCGGCGCCGCCCTGGCGCGCTATGCCTGGCACCGGCCGGAAATCGTCGTGCAGGACGCGATGTACACGCGCAGCCTGTCGCGCATGCTCGCCGCCACCGTCGGTACCGACCTCGGCCGCGCAACGGTCATCGATGTCGGTTGCGGCACCGGCGGCTTCCTGCGCCAGCTCATCGACTGGGGCGCCACGCCGGCCAACCTCACCGGGACCGAGCTCCAGCAAGACCGGCTCGACCTGGCCGTCCCGCGCACTGCGCCCGGCGTGCACTGGCATTGCGGCTCGCTGTCGGCCCTGCCCAGCGCCAGCGCCGACCTCGTCAGCGCGCAAACGGTGCTGTCCTCGATTCTCGACCCCGACATACGCCAGCGCCTGGCGGCCGACATGTGGCGCGTGCTCAAGCCCGGCGGCTGGTGCCTGGTGTTCGACTTCCGCTACAACAACCCGCGCAACCCCCATGTCCGCAAGGTCACGCGCGCCGAGCTCGACGGTTTCTGGCCCGGGCGCCAGCAGCAGTACGAAACCCTGCTGCTGGCGCCGCCCGTGGGCCGCGCGCTGGCCGCGCTGCCGGCACTGGTGAGCGAAATCCTGGCCGCCCTGGCGCCCCCGCTGCGCTCGCACTTCCTGTACATGACGCAGAAGGAATACTAAGCGCCCAAAACAAAGGGACCGTGCAGGTCCCTTTCAACGATGCGCTACCCGCCGCCCGACTCAATAGACTTCCTCAATAGACTTCCGGATTCGGGTCGGTGCGTTCGAGCTCGAGCGAAGCCGCCAGCAAGCCCAGCCGCGCCACGACGCCATACACGTAGAAGCGGTTCGGCGCCGCCGTGCCCGGCTTGGCTTTCAGGTCCGGCATCGCGTGCTGCTGCGCAAAGGCGAGCGGCACGTATTGCGAACCCGGCGCATTCAGGTTCTGGTCGACGCCGCGCTCGGCATGGATGCGGTAGAAGCCGCCGACCACATAGCGGTCGATCATGTACACGACCGGCTCGGCCACGGCGTCGTCGATGTTCTCAAAAGTAGGCACGCCTTCCTGCACGATCAGGTCGGTCACGGCGAGGCCATCCTTGACGACCGACATCTTTTCGCGCTGCTTGAGCGTCAGGTCGCGTACTTCGCTCGCGTCCTTGATGGTCATGATGCCCATGCCGTAGGTGCCGGCGTCCGGCTTCACGATCACGAAGGGCTTCTGCTCCTTCATGCCGTATTCCTTGTACTTCTTCTTGATCTTCGAGAGCAGCGCCGACACGGCGTCGGCCAGCGCCTCGGTGCCCTGGTCGTGCGCGAGGTCGACATCGCTGACCTTCGCATGCAGGGGATTGACCATCCACGGGTCGATGTCGATGAGTTTGCCGAACTTCTTCGCTACCTCGTCAAAAGCCTTGAAGTGGTTGCTCTTGCGGCGCAGCGCCCAGCCGGCGTGCACCGGCGGCAGCAGCGACTGCTCGTGGATGTTTTCCAGGATCGATGGGATACCGCTTGATAAGTCGTTGTTCAGCAGGATCGTGCACGGGTCGAAGTCGGCCAGGCCCAGGCGCCGACCGTTCGGCGAGCGCACCAGCGGCTCGACCACCAGCATGTTCCCGTCCGGCAGCGCCAGCGGTGTCGGCTGGGTGACTTCCGGCGACAGCGAACCGAGGCGCACATGCAGGCCGGTCTGGCGGAAGATCTGCATCAGGCGCGCGACGTTTTGCAGGTATTGCGGGTTGCGCGGCTGCGTTTCGGGAATCAGCAGCAGGTTGCGCGCGTCGGGGCAGTACTTGTCGATCGCCGCCATGGCTGCCTGGACGGTGAGCGGCAGCATCTCGGTCGCCAGGTTGTTGAAACCGCCCGGGAACAGGTTGGTGTCGACCGGCGCCAGCTTGTAGCCGGCGTTGCGCAGGTCGACCGAGCAATAGAACGGCGGCGTGTGCTCCTGCCACTCGAGGCGGAACCAGCGCTCGATGGCCGGCGTGGCGTCGAGAATTTTCTTTTCTAAGTCGAGCAGCGGGCCGGTCAGGGCGGTAGCGAGGTGCGGAACCATGAAAGTAGGCGTCCTTATTAGGCCCGTAAAAGCGGGCTTCTTGGCAATGAGTGCCCTTATCTGGGGGCAAGGCACACCATTTTAAAGCCTGATTGCATAAAGAGCGGCTAAAAAAAAGGCGCCCCGCAGGGCGCCCTCCTCTCACAGGCTAGCGGATATCAGGAATGGTACGCCCTTTCGCCGTGGCTGGTAAGGTCCAGGCCCTCGCGTTCCTGCTCTTCCGGCACGCGCAGGCCGATGGTGATGTCCACCAGCTTGAAGGCGATATAGGCGATCAGGGCCGACCAGACAATCGTCACGCCCACCGCCTGGGCCTGCACCCAGACCTGGTGGCCGATCGAATACGCGTCAGCGGACGCCTTGTTGGTGACGTAATCCCAGATCCCCTGCCCGCCCAGCTGGGGCGCGGCGAACACACCGGTCAGCAGGGCGCCAACGATGCCGCCGACACCGTGCACGCCGAACACGTCGAGCGAATCGTCAACGCGGAGCATGCGCTTCAAGCCATTCACGCCCCACAGGCAGACGATACCGCCGACCAGGCCGATGACGAGTGCACCCATCGGGCCGACGAAACCGCAGGCCGGGGTGATGGCGACCAGGCCCGACACGGCACCGGAGGCGCCGCCCAGCATCGATGGCTTGCCTTTGGTGATCCACTCGCCCAGGGTCCAGGCGACGGTGGCGGCCGCGGTGGCCAGCAGCGTGTTGATGAAGGCCAGCGCCGCGATGTCGCCCGCTTCCAGAGCCGAGCCAGCATTGAAGCCGAACCAGCCCACCCACAGCAGCGAGGCGCCGATCATGGTCATGGTCATCGAATGCGGCGCCATCGATTCGCGGCCGTAGCCGACGCGCTTGCCAATTACGTAGGCGCCGACCAGGCCCGCCACGGCGGCGTTGATATGCACTACGGTGCCGCCCGCGAAATCGAGCGCGCCCTTTTGCCACAGCCAGCCGGCGTCGGCGGTGACGGTTGCCAGCGAGGCGGCGTCGGTAATCGCGTCAGGACCTGCCCAGAACCAGACCATGTGCGCCACCGGGATATAGCCGAAGGTGAACCACAGGACGATGAACACCAGCACGGCCGAGAACTTCGCGCGCTCGGCAAAGGCGCCGACGATCAGGGCGCAGGTGATGGCAGCGAAAGTGCCCTGGAAGGCGACGAAGATGAACTCCGGAATCATCGTCTCCTTGCTGAAGGTGGCGGCCATGCTGAAGACGCCGGCGGCCGGGTCGTAGATGCCATTAAGGAAGGCGCGGTCGAAGCCGCCGATGAAGGCGTTGCCGCCGGTGAAGGCCAGCGAATAGCCGTACAGGCACCACAGCACGATGATGACGGAAAAGATCATGAAGATTTGCAGCAGTACCGACAGCATGTTCTTGGCGCGCACCAGGCCGCCATAGAACAGCGCCAGGCCCGGGATCGACATCATGATCACGAGCAGCGTGGCGACGAACATCCAGGCGGTGTCGCCCTTGTTGATGGCGGGGGCGGCAAAGGCCGGCAACGATAAGCTTAGCCCAAGGCCAAGGCCCAGCGCCGCGCCAAGGATTTTTGTGATGGTTCGATTCATTGCGCTCCCCTTACAGTGCTTCGTTGCCGGTCTCGCCGGTACGGATACGGATGACCTGGTTGAGGTCGGACACGAAGATCTTGCCGTCGCCGATCTTGCCGGTGCGCGCGGCGCCCTGGATGGCGTCGATGACCTGGTCGACGACGGCGTCGTCCACCGCCGCTTCGATCTTGATTTTCGGAAGGAAGTCGACCACGTACTCGGCTCCCCGGTACAGTTCGGTATGGCCCTTCTGGCGGCCGAAGCCTTTTACTTCGGTGACCGTCATGCCCTGCACGTTAATTTCGGACAGTGCCTCACGCACTTCGTCGAGCTTGAAGGGCTTGATAATGGCGGTAATCAGTTTCATCGCGTTGCCTCTTTCAGAAAGTTTTCGAGATGGACACCACGGCCGCCGACTTGCCCAGGTTGCGGCCGCGCGGGCTCAGATATGCCTCGGTGTCGGCCCGGATCCAGGCCAGGGACGCGCTGGCAAAACCCAGGTCCTTGGTCAGGCCGACCTTGTAGTCCGTGTACGAGAGCGCGCCGTTGTTTTCCACGCGCTGGCGGCCGACGTGCAGGTTCAGCACCAGGCCTTCTGCGACCGGCAGCGGCACGTTGGCGCCGAAGTCCAGGTAGCCGCTCTGCTTGCTGTCCGGAGTGCCGAACAGGTTGGTCGTCGAATGCGAATACTTCAGGTAGGCCGGGCCGACGCCGATTTGCCCGTACACCTCGAAGGTGTTCGCGTTCGGGTTCAGGTCGTTCTCCGGGTACCAGTAATACAGGCCGCCGACGTCGTAGCTGATCGCCTCAGTAAGCTGGCCCCGCTTGCCCGCGTACAGGTCGACTTCGACGTTGCCGTCGCCACCCAGGTCCTTCGTCCACTTGATGGTCGAGAGCCAGGTGCCGGCATAAAAGCCGCTGGGGCTGTGGGTATAGTCGGCGCCTCCCTGCAGCGCCGGATCGAAGCGTGTCTGCGACAGGCCGCGGTAGCGGTATTCGCTGGCGAGCGCCACGTTGTACGACACGGCGTGCTCCGGGGCCGGCGCCTCTTGCGCCATGGCCAAATTACTACCCATCATTGCCAGCGCGAACGCCGCCGCCTTATTTGCCATCTGCGCTGCTGTTTTGCTTGCTATCTTGTTCTTCATGAGTGGACCCCTGGGAATGGAACGGATGGACGGATGGTTTACAATCGCTGACATCGCGGCTTTACCCTTCCTTTAGCAGAATGCGTGCCAGCGCCAAATGGCATCGCATGTGCTTGATTTTTCGCGCATCTGCCCCATTTTCGGTGTCAAGAATCACAAATACGTGCGTGCCGACCGCGTGGCGCGTGGAAGCGCACCAAACCAGCCCGCGACGCACCACGATGGTGCGCCAGCCGGCATTACCAGGACCAACGGCTATGAATAATTTCTTCAACGACTTGCAGGGCAAACTCAACCAGGCAATGGAAAGCTCGCCCGCCAAGGACATCGAGCGCAACGTCAAGGCGATGATGACCCAGGGCTTTTCCAAGCTCGACCTGGTGACCCGCGAAGAATTCGACATCCAGGCCCAGGTGCTGGCAAAAACGCGCGCCAAGCTCGAAGCGCTCGAGCTGCGCGTGGCCGAGCTGGAAGCGCGCCTGACGGAAACGGCGCCCAAGATGTAAACCTTGCATTCATGTCGGTGGTCTACTGAAGAGGCGGCACCATGAATGCAAACGACAAACTGCTCGGCACGGCGCTGCCTCCCCAGGAGGTTTCGATCGACGTGCTGCGCGAGAAGTACGCGAAAGGCGCCGAGACCTCGATCGCGGACGTGCGCCGCCGGGTGGCGCATGCGCTGGCCGCGCGCGAGCCCGCTGAACGACGCGAGGAAATCGCCGAGCGCTTCCTCTGGGCCCAGGAACAGGGCCTCGTTCCCGGTGGGCGCATCAATTCCGCCGCCGGCCTGAACATCAAGGCCACCCTCATCAACTGTTTCGTGCAGCCGGTCGGCGACTCCGTGACCGGCTTTGACGACGGCCTGCCCGGCATCTACACGGCGCTGGCGGAAGCGGCCGAAACGATGCGCCGCGGCGGCGGCGTCGGCTACGATTTTTCCGCGATCCGCCCATTCGGCGCCGTCGTGCACGGCACCCGCTCGCGCGCTTCCGGTCCGGTCTCGTACATGGAACTGTTCGACGCCTCGTGCAAGACGGTGGAGTCGGCCGGCGCCCGGCGCGGCGCCCAGATGGGCGTGCTGCGCATCGACCACCCCGACATCGAGCGCTTCATCGCCGCCAAGGATGGCGGCGGCCTGTCGAACTTCAACATCTCGGTCGGCGTCAGCGACGCCTTCATGCGTGCGCTCGAGGAGGATGGGCCTTTCGAGCTCGTGCACCGCGCCGAGCCCGGCGAAGAACAGTTAGCGGCCGGGGCGCACAAGCGCGAGGACGGCCTCTGCGTCTACCGCAGCGTGCGCGCCAGAACCCTGTGGGACCGGATCATGGCCTCGACCTACGACCATGCCGAGCCGGGCGTGCTCTTCATCGACCGCATGAACGGCGAAAACAACCTCTGGTACTGCGAGCAGCTGCGCGCCACCAACCCCTGCGGCGAGCAGCCGCTGCCCGCCTACGGCTGCTGCGACCTCGGCTCCATCAATCTCACCGCCTTCGTCGACGGCCCCTTCAGCGACGGCGCCCGCTTCGATTTCGAGCGCCTGCGCGAGGTGGCGGCGGTCGCGGTGCGCATGCTCGACCTCGTGCTCGATGCCACCGAATGGCCGCTGCCGCAGCAGGCGGCGGAAGCCCGTGCCAAGCGCCGCATCGGGCTGGGCTTCCTGGGCCTGGGCAGCGCCCTTGTCATGCTCGGGCTGCGCTACGACGCCGAGGAAGGCCGCGTACTGGCGGCGCGCATCGCCGAAACCCTGCGCGATGCGGCCTATGCGGCCTCGATCGAACTGGCGCGCGAAAAAGGCCCCTTCCCCCTGTTCGACGCCGCGCGCTATCTCGAGGGCGGGTTCGTGTCGCGCCTGCCGCAGGCGCTGCGTGAAGCGATCCAGGTGCACGGCATCCGCAACTCGCACCTGCTGTCGATTGCGCCGACCGGCACCATTTCGCTGGCCTTTGCCGACAACGCCTCGAACGGCATCGAACCGGCCTATTCCTGGACCTACCAGCGCAAGAAGCGCATGCCGGACGATTCGATGCGTTCCTACGACGTCGAGGACCACGCCTGGCGCCTGTACCGCAGGCGGCATCCCGAGGCCGACCCGCAGGGCGAACTGCCGCCGCCTTTCGTGACCGCCCTGCAGATGCGTGCCGACGACCATCTGCGCATGCTGGAAGCCGTGCAGCCCTTCATCGATACGTCGATCTCGAAGACGGTCAACGTGCCGGCCGACTATCCGTACGATGATTTCCGCGGCCTGTACCTGGAAGCCTGGCGTGCGGGGCTGAAGGGATTGGCGACCTACCGGCCGAACACGGTGCTGGGCAATGTGCTGGGCAGCATGCCGCTACCGGAAAGCCCCGCCGCACCCGACGACGACCCGCTGCGCAAGCGTTTCGAAGGCCGGCCGCTGGGCGAACTCGAATCGATGACCTCGAAAGTCGAGTATTCGACCCAGGAGGGACGCCGGACCTTTTACCTGACGGTCAGCTTCATCCGCGTGGAAGGCGTGCACGAGGGCGTGCCGGTGACGATCGAGCGCCCGTTCGAATTCTTCATGCCGGCGGGCCAGCGCACCGATGGCCAGCAATGGATTACCTCGTCGATGCGTCTGCTGTCGATGCTGGCGCGCGCCGGCGGGCCGATAGCGAAAGCCCTGGCCGACATGCGCGACGTGGTCTGGGAAAAGGGCCCGGTGCGCTGCGGGAGCCTGGTGCGCGAGGACGGTGTCCAGGTGCCGGTATTCCACGACTCGGAAGCGGCCGCAGTCGGCTTCATGCTGCAGCGTATCCTCATCAACCGGGGCTTCCTCGATGCGCAAGGCAACGGGGTGCCGGTGCGGCAGCTGGCGCAGCAGCTGGCGGCGCGCGCGGCGGCGCCCAAGACGTCACCGTCCCTCGACTCCCCCAATGTACAAGCCCTGCCGCAGGCCGCCCCTGCGGCTTCTGCAGCCAGGTGCCCGGAATGCGGCGCGCGGGCACTGCGCAAGGCCGAAGGCTGCACCCGCTGCGACAATTGCCAATATGTGGGGGAATGCGGTTGAGGCGTCGGTTCACGGTGCCGGTGCAGTGATAACATCATGCCAATCCGGCATTTGATCACGACACGCATGACGACCGAACACCTTTCCTGCGCACCTGGCAGTGGCATCAACGAAGACCTCATCCGGGTGCTGGAGGGAGACGGGCTGGCCGACATCCTCGTGCTCGACGGCGCGACCTCGGTGGCGGACGCGAACTATGTCGACGAAGTCCAGGGCGACGTGGCCTGGTTCACGCACGCGTTTGCCGACGCGCTGGCGCGGGCGATCGGCTCCGGCTCCTCCCAGGCGCAGGCCGTCCGCTGCGCAATCGGGTCCGTGCGCCAGGCGTACCGGCTGGCCGCCGGCGAGCGGCAAGTTCCGCTCTACGCCCACCCGCTGGCGGCCCTGACCTGGATTCGTATCCGGCAACTGGACGACCATCTTGCCCTGTCGCTCTACTGCCTGGGCGACTGCAAGGCCTTTATCGTGCAGCCCGATGGCGCGGCAGCCGACCTCGATCCGTATGTGAACCCGTACGAGGACGTGCTGCAGGAAGCCATGGCGGCGCTGACGCTGGAGAGTGTCACCGATCCCATCCTGCGCCGCCAACGGCTGCTGCCGATGCTGCGCGCGCGCCGCGAGTCCCAGCACATGGCGCCCGCGCCGAATGTGCTGTGCCTGGCGCCGCAAGGCGAATTCGACGCACGCGAATATGCGCTGGAGGTGCCCCTGCGCGCTGCCGTGCTGGCGATGACGGATGGTTTTTACCGGCTGGTCGATCCCTACGGCCGGTACACCCTCGAGGACCTCGGGCGGCGCTGCCGCCAGGATGGACTCGCGCCGCTGATGCGCGAGCTGCGCCAGTTCGAGCTGGTGCGTACTGCCGGAGATAGGATGGCGGAAAGCAAGGCGGTGAAAAGCGCCGACGACGCATCCGCCGTCATCTGGACCGCCCTTGCGCCAGACTCTTCCCTGAGGGACCGAACATGATGCCGTTTCATTACCTGCTCAAGCGCGGCGCCCTGCCCGCCGCCCGTTGCGCCTTCTCCTGGTCGAAGCGCGTGGCAGCCCTGTGCCTGGCGCTGGGATTGATGCTGCCCGCGGTTGGCGCGATGGCGGCCGAAGCGCGCGTCGTGGTCGTCAACGTCGAGCGCCTGCTCGAGGATTCGGCAAGTGCGCGTGCAGCCGCAGCGAAGATCGACAAGGAATTTGCCCCACGCCGCCAGCGGGTGCAAGCCCAGTTGCGCCAGCTGCGCGAGATGTCGGACAAGCTTGCCAAGGACGGGCCGAAGCTGAACGACCGCGAGCACCTGCTGCGCGAGCGCGCCGTCGGCGAACTCGAACGCGAGGTGCGGCGCACGCAGGCGCAGATGAGTGAAGACTTTGCCGAACGCAATGCAGCCGAGCGGAAGGCCCTCGCCCGGCGGATCCACAACATTGTCCTGGCCCTGCCCAGCCAGCTCGGCGTGGACCTGGTGCTGACGCGGACGATCTGGCACCGGCCAGCCATCGACGTGACCGACAAAGTGGCGGCCTTGCTCGAAAAGTAGCGTTTGCGCGAGATTTTACCCGGATGTTATTGTCATCTCGTTTTTATCCGGGTAATATCCTCCCATGCGCTCCACTGCCGGGGCGACACCAACACCTGAGAGGAAGCACCATGCTGCCAACCCATTGCATCGCCTTCGCTGGAACCGAGCTCCTGGCCAAGGGTCCCCTGATCGACGTCGTCAAGGCCGCCAAGGCTGCGCTCGACAAGGGCACCGACCGATCTATCGCGATCCTCGACCTGGTAAGCAGCCGTCCGGTCGACATCAATTTCACCGGGACCGAGGAAGAAGTGCTGCAGCGGGTGCCGCGCGCCCCGCTGCGCGGCGCCGGCCGGCCGAAGCTGGGCGTGGTGGCCCGTGAAGTGACCTTGCTGCCGCGCCATTGGGACTGGCTGTCGTCGCAGCCGGGCGGCGCTTCGGTGGCGCTGCGCAAACTGGTGGAACACGCCTCGCGCGATGCACGCGGCGCCGATACCAGGCGCGAGGCGCGCGACTCGGCCTACCGCTTCATGCACGAACTGGCGGGCGATGCGCCGGGCTTTGAGGAAGCGTCGCGCGCCTTGTTCGCAGGCGATGCGGCGCGCTTCGAGGAGCTCGTCGCGCCCTGGCCGATCGGGGTCAGGGAGCATCTGCTGGACCTGGCAGGGCCGGCGTTTGCTGAAGAGACATCAGACCAATAATAGACCAGTAAACTTCGAGCGAGAGTGCCATGACCCTTCCCGATACGCCCTTCTCTACCCAGCACACGCCAGTCCTGCATTTCTTTTGCGGGAAGATGGCGGCGGGTAAATCAACGCTGTCGGCAAAACTCGCCACCGAAATGGGGGCACTCCTGGTGTGCGAAGACCTGTGGCTGTCGCGACTGTATCCGGAGGAAATCCAGACCTTCGGCGACTACCTGAAGTACGCGGCCAGGCTGAAGGAGGTACTGGCGCCGCACCTGGTCGCCCTGCTAAAACAGGGAAACTCGATCGTGCTCGATTTTCCTGGCAACGTGCCGGCCCAGCGCCAGTGGTTCCGGACGCTTTTCGAAGCAGCCGGTGCCGGCCATGTGCTGCATTACGTCGAGGTGCCGGACGAGGTATGCAAGACGCAGCTCCAGCGCCGCAACACGGAAAGGCCGCCGGGGTCGAAAGTCATGACGGAGGACGAGTTCGACCATATCACCTCGTTTTTCGTCGCCCCGAGCGCGGCAGAGGGATTCAATGTGCAGTTGCATCGTACGGCGACGCCGGCGGAAGTAACAGGCTAGTCCCTTCAGCCGGCAGGGCACGAAAAAACGCCCCGGGTCATGCACTGAACCCGGGGCGTTGATATGGAAGGGATGAACCGCCTTATTTGGCGCCGCCGCCCACTTCCTTCGCTGCCTTGGCAAAGTCACCCGCCGCGACGATCGAGATGCCAGCCGGCTTGATGAACTCGCGCATCGCCTCGTTCACCTGGGCCAGCGTCAGCTTACGCACCTGGTCTTCGACCGCGCCGTCGAAGGCCATCGTCCGGTCCAGCGAGAGGTATTCGGACAGTGCACCGGCGAGCGCCTCGTCGGAGGTGCGTGATACTTCCTCGCCCTGCAGCCAGCCCTTCTTGGCCTCAAGCAGTTCGGCCTCGGTAAAGCCCTCGCTCACCGCACGCTGGAGTTCCTCGCGCAGGACCGCTTCCACTTTCGCCGTGTTCTGGGGAGCGCTCATCGCATACGCCATCCACACGCCCGCAGGATCACGCGTCGGTACGCTCAGCTGCGAACCGACGCCATACGACAGGCCCTCCTTCTGGCGAATGCGGTCCGCCAGGCGCGAACGCAGCGCGCCGCCGCCCAGCATGTAGTTCGCCATCACCAGCGCCGGATAGGCTTTCGCATCGTCCTTCAAGGGCACCGGATGCACCGCCAGCATCAGGCTGCTGGCCTTGTCCGGGGTTTCGAGCGCCACCTTCTGGCCCGCGACGGGCTTGACGGCGGACGGCACGCGCACATAGTTCTGCTGCGCGCGCCAAGTGCCGTACAGGCGCTCGACCTGGGCCTTCAGCGCGGCCGGATCGAAGTCGCCGACCGCGGCGAAGGTGGCGTTGCCCGCGCCGTAGAAGGCGGCGTGGAATGCTTTCACGTCTTCCGGCGTGGTCGCCTTCTGCGCGGCCAGCTGCTCCTGGAGCGTCATCACATGCTTGACGTGGCCGTCCGGGGTGGTGTCGAGCAGGCGGTTCAGTGCCACGCTGGCCTGGGGATTCGGTTCCGGAATCGCCTGCTCGGTGGCGTTGATGTTCGCACGCTGGAACTCGCCGAACTCGGTCGCTGCGAACGCCGGTTTTTGCAGCATCTCGGCCACCAGGTCCATCACGGCCGGCAGGTTCTCGCGCGTGGTCGTCACCGACGCGGTGAGGGATTCGGCGCCGCCGGAAATCCGGGTCTGCGCCTTGAGCTTGTCAAACGTGTCCTTCAGCTGCTGGCGCGACTTCTGCTGGGTGCCATAGCTCAGCAGGCCCGCGGTGAAGCTGCCGGTCGTCGCCTTGTTGCGCAGCGCCTCCTCGGTACCGAAACGCAGGCGGATCGACGCCGTGACCACGTTGCCCTTGGTCTTCTTCGGCAGCAGTGCGCCCTTCAGGCCGTTGGCCAGATTGAAGCGCTGGGTACGCGACTCGATGTTGGCAGGGCTCGGGTCGAACACTTCTCCCTGCGCCACCACGGCCCGGCCCCGGTAGTCCTTGACCACGGCAGCGATGTCGGCCGCGCCCGGCACGATCGCACGGTCCGGGGTATCGGTCGGGACGAAGACGCCGAGCGTGCGGTTGGAGGCCTTGAGGTACTTCTCGGCGGCCGCCTGCACGGCCTTGACGTCGGTCTTTTCGACCTGGTCGCGGTTCACGAAGAACAGGCGCCAGTCGCCGGCCGCCATCGATTCGGTCAGGGCGATTGTCAGGCGGGCACTGTCGTTCATCGCCAGTTCGACGTTCTTGGCGATGGCCTGCCGCGCGCGCGCCACTTCTTCCTCGGTCACGGGATGGGATTTCAGGTCTTCCAGCACCTTGAGCAGTGCATCCTGGGTCGGCGCCAGCGGCTGGCCCGTCGGCACCACCGCGCCGAAGATGCGGTAGCCGGGTTCGAGGTTGCTCACCGCGGAGTAATCGAGGCGGGTCGCCAGCTTGGTTTCCACCAGGGCCTTGTGCAGGCGGCCCGATGGCGCGTCGGTCAGCACGCGGCCCAGTACCTGGAGCGCGGCGGCGTCCGGATGCCCGCTCGGCGCGACGTGGTAGCCGGCGCCGACGAACTGGGTGCCGCCCGAGCGGCGCACGACCACGGAGCGTTCGCCGTCCTGTACCGGTTCAAGCGTGTAGGTCGGCTGGATCACGCGCGAGGGCTTCGGAATCTTGCCGAACAGGTTGTTGACCTGCGCCAGCACCTTGGCTTCGTCGAAGCGGCCGGCGACGATCAGCACGGCGTTGTCCGGCTGGTAGTAGTGCTTGTAGAAAGCGCGCAGGCGGGGGATGTTCACCTGCTCGATGTCGGACCGCGCGCCGATGGTCGACTTGCCATAGTTATGCCAATCGTAGGCCACTGCCTGCAGGCGTTCGGTGGTGACGCCGATCGGATCGCTCTCGCCGATCTCGAACTCGTTGCGCACGACCGTCATCTCGCCCTTGTTGGTCTTGGTGTTCCACAGGTCGTCCTGCGAAATCGGGGCGTTGACCATGCGGTCCGCTTCCAGCGCCAGCATGGTGCGCAGGTTGTCGTCGTTCGCAGGGAAAGTGGCGTAGTAATTGGTGCGGTCGTACCAGGTGGTGCCGTTGAAGTCGGCGCCCAGCCCGTTGAGCACTTCGACCGGGCTCTGGGTGCCCTTCTTGACGCCGAAGTTGCCCGTCGGTTTGAACAGCAAATGTTCCAGCAGGTGCGCCATGCCCGTCTCGCCATAGTTCTCGTGGCGCGAACCGACCATGTACACCATATTCGTCGTCAGCGTCGGCTTGGAAGCGTCCGGAAAGAGCAGCACCCGCAGGCCGTTCGCCAGGCGGTATTCGGTAATGCCTTCCACCGACGTCACCTTGGCTGGCGCCTTTTGCGCGCCGGAGCGGGCCGCTACCGGCTTGGCCGTGGCCGCCGGCCCTGCAGCGAACACCGGCGAGAGGATGCCGGCACCGACCATCAACGCAACGAGAATTTTCACGTTTTTATATCCGATTATATTTATATGTACGAAGAAAACGGCGCATTCAACAGGCATGCGCCGGACAGGGCTGTTTTATTGCAATTCCTAATTTGATCTTGAACAATGCAGCTCGGCTTGCCGCAAGTCAATGCCGAAATGAAATCTCGAAACGGGGAAACAAAAAAACGACAGGCGAATGCCAGGTGAATGGCAGTGCGGGGAAATGCGGAATGCGTATGTATTCTGCCTGGCGAGTGCCGGCATTGGGCCCATGCTCGCCGGCGCCCCTAAATGCGGTCGAGCAGCGCGCGAAATCCATGGAATTCATTCTTCCAATCGCCGTAGTTGGCCGTCAGCCCACAGGTCGGACATCTGCAACCCACGTAGAGCCAGCGCACATCCTCGCTTGCCTCATACAGCGCAACCCCGACGGTAAGCTCGAACTGGTCTTCGCTGCATGGACACCCATAGTCTTCCAATTCAGCCTCTTCCATATAAGCCTCACTGTCGCCCATCGGATGGCGCTTGTTACATGCCATACATAATCTGACCGCGACGCCTGCGCCCTCATCCATTTCAAGCTGAAAGACTTTGTGGCCACACACACAAACCGCGTCGGCAAACCGCGTCGCCTCATAGCCGTTCAGCACGCTATAACGGCGCAACTCATCACGGATATCTTCCTGGGTATCTCCGTATCGGTATTCGCCTTTTATTCTTAATGCCATGCCGGTTTTGTCCTTTCAGTTTGTGCGCCGCGGTTCTTTAGAAAATATCTCGCGTTCCGTGAAACGCGAATGTGAGGAATTACGCGGCAATCTATCACGCGCCGGGCGCCGAGGATGACACGTGGACAGGCTCCGGCATTGCAGCCTGACACGTCCCCCAGTGGCACACTCCGCCTGGTCACACCTTTGGCCGCTCTCAACAAGGAAGCACCCGCGACGCCTACCATCTGCGGGTCCTTGTCCAACATCGTCAGGAGTGCCATGAGCCTTGCCGTCTTACGCAGCCGCGCGCTGGCCGGCATGGAAGCGCCCGCCGTCAGCGTCGAAGTCCATCTGGCAAACGGATTGCCTTCGTTAACCATCGTCGGCACAAATACACCATTCAGGAGCGAAGGCTCATCGTCATGGTCGGCGAGTCGACGGATACGACGTCAATGATGTGGTTAAGACAAAAAATCCCATAATGTACGAAGGGCCCCGGATAGCTCGAATTGGCAAAGGTCGCGTTCACCAGGAAATCTAGATAGCGCGAGCGTGCATACCTGACGAAGAGCCTGCCATCGAACTCCTCGTACGCATCGGCTGAGCAATAGCTTTCATTGCGGACCGAGTACGCCACATAGCTCGGCCAGTAGAGTTCGAATATCCTGCACCCTAGGCCATGCTCGATTCTTGACGCCGTACGTAGCATCTCCCGGAGCGCTTCATTAGGCTCATCGTCGACCGGGCCAGGGGCGCCGCCTGACGTCGCCTCAACAATCTTCAGCCGCAACTCGTTATCGCTCGGCTCTCCGATCTCTTCCAAGAAAAGATATGCGCATGCGTCGATTTCGTCGGTATTCCGCATAAAAGCGTCCTTGGCTCAGTGAACAATGCTCACATGATAACGCGGTGTCCTGGGACACAAGCAGGTTGCCGCACCTCTGCTCTTCCGCAAAGGAACACAGCCCACTGCTCCTATGATGTGGCGACTTCGCATTGTCTGCACAAAGGAGTCCAATGAGTCTCGCCGTCTTGAGAAGCCGTGCCTTGGCCGGCATGGAAGCGCCCGCCGTCAGTGTCGAAGTCCACCTTGCTAATGGACTCCCCGGCATGACCATCGTCGGCTGCAATACACCTGGTTGGCCCAGCCTTCTATTCGCCTGCAACTGTCCAGTTCCTGTTATGCGATGAAGAGCGCCTACGAGCTTGCAAGTCTCGCCAAATGAACCACACAATGGTTGCCATGCCGAGCACGGAAGGGGTAAGTTGCGACCAGGGCTGTCCAAAGCTGACCAGATTGCCCATCGCTGCCGATAACATCGCGAACAATGACGCAATCAGTTTGTAGATGTGTTCGCAACGCCAGAGTAAAGCGTGCCAGCGCCTCGGAAAGCACCAGCGCGCGCAATCGTACACGAGCAAGAAAACGAGTGCCCCGAACGAAGAAAAGATGACGGCCGGTGCAGCGTTTCCATTGCCGCTGGCTGATAGCAGGAGCGGTATTAAGTACAGGGCCCAACTCGCGGCACACACAGCCAGCAGCGCGTCAATCCTGTTCGGCCCAGCAGCCTTGGTGTAAATGACGTGCCATCCGCTCAACAGCTGGTACGCGACCAGGACTGTAAGCACGGCGAACAGCGGAATGAAGCGAAAAAACACATTTCCAACCACCCCAGTCGCGCATACAACGAGCGCTAGCGCGGCAAACACTCGGCCTCGCTTCCGATGGAATGGCGTGCCTTTGGCGGAAGCCAGAAGAAGAAAACCAAGGATCATGGCCGCAACACCAGCACCGAAATGCGCAACAAGATTGATGAGGTGCGTCGGTGACATGCTCATGGATGGGCTCTCGGTGGCGACAATGGATTACTGATAGTACTAGACAGAAACCGACCGAGCAATTAATTAAACATTGACCCAAGCAATGTTCGAACGCCGTAGCTGGCACTAACCAGAACAGCCCATCGTTTTCGCGATGAGCCTGTGCGCTCTCAATTGGCGTCGGCTCATCCCCCCTAAGATTTGGTGTCCCCGACTCTAGTATCCAAATGAAACCGATGAGCCTCGCCGTCCTCAGAAGTCGCGCCCTCGCCGGCATGGAAGCCCCGGCCGTCAACGTCGAAGTCCACCTCGCCAACGGTCTCCCCTCCTTCACAATCGTAGGCCTTCCCGACGCCGAGGTACGCGAGGCGAAAGACCGGGTGCGGGCGG
The DNA here is from genome assembly GCF_042655085.1 of Massilia niabensis. Taxonomy (NCBI): domain Bacteria; kingdom Pseudomonadati; phylum Pseudomonadota; class Betaproteobacteria; order Burkholderiales; family Oxalobacteraceae; genus Massilia; species Massilia niabensis. The sequence continues at coordinate 543,681 of NZ_JBHSMU010000003.1, forward strand.
CGCTGCAAAACGTCGGCTTCGAAATCCCCTCGTGGCGCATCACCATCAACCTGGCCCCGGCGGATTTGCCGAAGGAATCGGGACGGTTCGACCTGCCGATCGCCCTGGGCATTTTGGCGGCCTCCGGGCAGATTCCCTCGAGCGAGCTGGACCGGTACGAGTTCGCCGGCGAACTGTCGCTGTCCGGCCAATTGCGTCCGGTACGCGGGGCGCTGGCGATGACGTTTGCGATCGGCCGCAGCGGCGCGCAGACCAATGAGCCGCGGCGCGCCTTCATCCTCCCGAAGAGCAATGCCGACGAGGCGGCGCTGGTGGCCGACGCCAGCATCTATCCTGCGGACACCTTGCTGGAGGTATGCGCCCACTTCGCCGCGCTGAACGACGGGACGCGCCTGCCGCGCTATCGCAACGAACTGCCGCTGCTGCCGCCGCGCTATCCCGACTTTTCCGACGTCAAGGGCCAGCGCCATACCAAGCGGGCGCTCGAGATTGCGGCTGCCGGCAACCATTCGATCCTGCTGGTCGGCCCACCGGGCGCCGGTAAAAGCATGCTGGCCTCGCGCTTTCCGGGTTTGCTGCCGCCCATGACGGACGAGGAAGCGCTGGAAGCGGCGGCGGTGCAGTCGCTGACCGGCAGTTTCTCGCCCGAGCGCTGGCGTTCGCGGCCGTTTCGCAGTCCGCATCACACCAGTTCCGGCGTGGCCCTGGTGGGCGGCGGCAGCGTACCGCGTCCGGGCGAGGTGTCGCTTGCCCATTGCGGCGTGCTCTTCATGGACGAACTTCCCGAATTTGACCGCAAGGTGCTCGAGGTGCTGCGCCAGCCGCTCGAATCGGGCGTGGTCACCATCTCGCGGGCGGCGCACCAGGCCGACTTTCCGGCGCGTTTCCAGCTGATCGCCGCGATGAATCCCTGCCCCTGCGGCTGGCAGGGCCATCCGTCCGGCAAGTGCCGTTGCACCAACGAGAGCGCGCAGCGCTATCGCGACCGTATTTCCGGTCCCCTGCTCGACCGCATCGACATGCAGGTCGAGGTCAGCGCCATGTCGCCCGCGGCCATGGGCGCGCAGGCCGACGGCGAAAGCAGCGACAGCATCGCGCGCCGGGTGGTCGTCGCACACGCCGTGCAGCTGGCGCGCCAGGGCAAGCCGAACGGGCGCCTGAACACGCACGAGATCGACCGCCTGTGCGTGCCCGACGCTGCCGCCGACAAGATCCTGCGCTCGGCAATGACCATGATGAACTGGTCGGCACGGGCTTACCACCGGGTATTGAAGGTCGCGCGCACGATTGCCGACCTGGCCGGTGCGCCTACCATCGACGCCGCCCACATGGCCGAGGCGATCGCGTACCGGCGCGCTCTGCAGGAGCGCTGACCCGAGGCCGCCGCCGGTAGCGTTCGCGCACCCGCCCTGCTACCATCGGCGGATGCCAAAACAATTCCTTTCCGTACTCATCATGGCCGGCAGCACGCTCCTTGCCGCCTGCAACCCGACCTACAACTGGCGTGACTACAGCAGTCCTGATGCGGCGTATCGCGTGATGTTCCCGGCCAAGCCGGCAAGCCACACGCGGCCCGTCGACCTGAATGGCATGAAAGTGGACATGACGATGACGGCGGCCGAAGTCGAAGGCGTGACCTTCGCCGTCGGGACCGGCACGGCGCCCGACCCGGCACGCGCCCAGGCCGCGCTCGGCGACATGAAAACGGCACTGCTGCGCAATCTCGACGCCAGGGTGCGGCGCGAAAGCGCGGCCGCGGCCAGCACGGGCCAGCCGGCGGCGGCGCAGGCCAGCATCGATGTCGACGCGGTCGGCACGGCCAACGGGCAGCCCATGCTGCTGCGCGGCCATTTCGTGGCGAAAGGCAACCGTTTCTACCAGGTGATCGTCATGGGCCGGGAAAAGGCGGTGACGGCCGAGCAGGTGGACCAGTTCATTTCCTCGTTCAAGCCGCTGTGACGACGCCCTCTCCTGCCCTGGCGCTCACTAGCCTGTGCAAGCATTTCGGCCGGCCGGCGGTCGACGGCCTGGACCTCACCGTGCGGCGCGGCGAGCTGTATGCATTGCTGGGTCCGAACGGCGCAGGCAAGACGACGACCCTGCGCATGGTGGCCGGCCTGCTGGCCCCGGATGCGGGCCGCATCGAGGTACTCGGCATCGACCTGGCGCAGGACGCGGCAGGGGCCAAGCGCCGGATGGCCTACCTGCCGGACGACCCGATGCTGTACGGGAAGCTGAAACCGGTTGAATACCTCGAGTTCGTCGCCGGCCTGTGGGGTGTCGACGCCCGGGCTGCCGAGCCGCGCGCGCGTGAGCTGCTGGACTGGCTCGACCTGGCGCAGCACGCGCATGAGCTGACCGAAGGCTTCTCGCGCGGCATGAAGCAGAAGCTGGCGCTGGCCGGCGCGCTGATCCATGAACCGGAGCTCCTGATCCTCGATGAGCCGTTGACGGGGCTCGACGCCGGGGCCGCGCGCCAGGTCAAGGATTTGCTGCTCTCGCATGTCGCGGGCGGCGGGACTGTGATCCTGACGACCCATATCCTGGAAGTGGCCGAGCGGCTTGCGCAGCGCATCGGGATCATCCAGCACGGCCGCCTGATTGCGCAGGGCACGCTGGAGGAACTGCGCGAGCAGGCGCCGGGCGCCACGCTCGAGGATATGTTCCTGCAACTGACGGGCGGAAAATGAGCGCACGGCCGAGCGCACGGCCCGGCACGGCATTCTGGCTGCTGGGCCATGAGTTGCGGCTGTTCTGGCGGACGGTGCTCTCATCCCGCGCACAGGGCGGCAAAAGGTGGCGCGGTTGGCGCGTGGTTGGCGGCGGCCTCGCGGTCTGGCTGGCCCTGCATGCCGGCGTGTACCTCCTCTTGCGCGCGATCGGGGCCGCGAAGCTGGCCCTGGGCGCGCCGCCGCAGCAGTTCGTGATCGCTGCCGCCGCGATCCTGCTGGCGACCTTCCTGTTCATGCTGTCGGGCGCGCTGAAGGCCAGTGTCGAGACCCTGTTCGACCGCGGCGACATGGACCTGCTGCTGTCGTCGCCGCTGTCCTCGCGCAGCATTTTCAGCGTCAAGCTGGCGGGCATCGTCGTCGGCATCACGGCCCTGTACCTGTTCTTCCTGGCGCCGTTCGCCCACGTTGGCCTGCTGTTGGGACAGTTTCGCTGGCTGGCGGTGTACCCGGTGCTGCTCGCGCTGGCGGCGCTGGCCGCTTCGTTTGCGATGCTGCTGACACTGGCGCTGGTGCGCTGGCTCGGCGCACGCCGCACGCGCGTCGTGGCCCAGGTCATCGGCGCGGTCGCGGGCGCCCTGCTGTTCCTGCTGTCACAGGCGGGCAATTTCATGGCGCATGACGAGCGCAGGGCCGCGCCATCGGCCCTCATGCGGATGATGAGCGCGGGCGGCACCATCGATGCGGACAGCCTGTTATGGCTGCCGGCACGGGCCGCTTTTGGCGAACCTGTCGAGGTCGCGCTGGTCGCCCTCGCGGGTCTCCTGGCTGCCTGGGCAACCGTCGGGCTGACCCACCGCTTCTTTGTGCGTGGATTGCAGCAAGCGGCCGATGGCAGCCGGACAGCGAAACGGCCTGGGGCCATCCGCTATCGCTTCGAGCGCAGCCTGTTCGAGACCATCGTCGTCAAGGAATGGCGCTTGATCCGGCGCGACCCACACCTGATCTCGCAAGTCTTGCTGCAGTTACTGTACTTGCTGCCGCTGTGTTTCCTCATCCTCAACAAGAACGCACCCCACATCGCCGTCACGGGCGCTGGCCTGACCATGTTGTGCGGCTCGCTCAGCTCGGCACTGGCCTGGATTGTGCTGCTGGCCGAGGACGCGCCGGACCTGCTGCAGTCGTCGCCGGCAAGCGGGGCCACCGTGCGCCTGGCGAAACTGGCTGCTGCGATGGCGCCCGTGCTGCTGCTCGCGGCACTACCCCTCGCCTGGCTGACGCTGCAGGCGCCGCCGGCCGGCGCATTCGCGGCAATGACGGTCTGCGGGGCGGCCGCAAGCTCCTCCCTCATCACGCTGTGGACGGGCCGGCCGACGACGCGAAGCGAATTCAAGAGCCGCGGCAAGCGCAATATCGCAACCAGCCTGCTCGAAGTGTGCAGTTTGCTGGGATGGGCCGCACTTGCCTGGCTGCTGCTGCGCGCACCAGGGCTTGTGCAAGGCGACCTGGCTGTCCTTGGCATCGGCGCGGCAGGGACGGTGGTCTTTGCAGTTCTGCTCCTGGCCTGGCTGCTGCGTGACCGCTCCCGCTGAAGGGCGTGCGCGGGATGACCGCGCGCAGCCGGCGTGTTATCGTTTAGTTACGACGAAAACACAATAGGACGGACCGCGCCATGTTAATCACTTTTAAAAGCAAATCTTATCCTGACGTGATGATGTATCAGGAGCACGCGAAACGGATTCTTGATCTGCTCAATAAGGAGCCGGAGATGGGCGTCATCACCTCCGCCGAAGCCGCCCGTGCCGCCGAGCTGCTGGAACAGGAGATCGAGGAAAGCCGCAGGCACCCTCCGACCGACGAGGTCGAGCAGGACATCAAGGCGCACCCTGGCGATGACGACGATGCCGAGCACGAACAGGCCCAGGTGGTCAGCTTCTCGACGCGTGCCTATCCCATGCTCGAAATGCTGCGTTCGGCGCGTGACCACAAGACCGATATTCTCTGGGGTGTCTGAACATGCATGTTCCGTGATCGGCTAACGGTCCGGAACAAATCGACAGAGTCACGAAGCCCAAAGAGAATGGACGAAAAAAAACCCGCTCAGATCACTGAGCGGGTTTTTCCTTTATAACTAGCCTGACGATAACCTACTTTCACACTGGTTGCAGCACTATCATCGGCGCAAAGTCGTTTCACGGTCCTGTTCGGGATGGGAAGGGGTGGGACCGACTTGCTATGGTCATCAGGCTTGACTTGTACGGGCAGCGTTCACGTGAACGCTGGCCTGAATCTGGAAGAAGTAATGTTTTGGGTGTAGGGGTTCAACAAACAGCGAACAGCGCTGTATTCTTGTTTCCATAACCTGCCAAGGTTATAGGGACAAGCCGTACGGGCAATTAGTACTGGTTAGCTTAAT
>NZ_JBHSMU010000004.1:0-622252 GCF_042655085.1 Massilia niabensis
TTCCTGGACGATAAGACCATCAAGCCGGGCCTGCAGACCTACAAGCGCCAGAAATAAGCGGCGCGCGGAGCACATCCGCAGTGAACCGCAGTTCACATCAATAAAGAATAATAAAGGCGGCGGCACCCGGCTTTCGGGTAGCCGCCTACCATCGACATTGACAGAGGAGACCTCTGATGTTCCAAGCAGACCTGCTGCTGGCCGGCCACGCCCGTCCAGCATCGAATGGCGCCACCTTCGAGCGCCGCAATCCCGCTACCGGTGAAGTCGCCACCCGCGCCGCCGCCGCCACGCTCGACGATGTCGATGCCGCGGTCGCCGCGGCGCGCGATGCCTTCCCCGCCTGGTCGACCATGGCGCCGGGCGCCCGGCGCACCTTGTTGTTGAAGGCAGCCGACAAAATGGAAGCGCTGCGCAGCCAGTTCGTCGAGGCTGCTGTCGACGAAGCCGGCGGCGCGCCGATGTGGTACCAGTTCAACGTGACCCTGGCCGCGAACATGCTGCGCGAAGCCGCAGCCATGACGACCCAGATCAGCGGCGAAGTCATCCCGTCGGACGTGCCCGGCTCCCTCGCCATGGGCGTGCGCCAGGCCTGCGGCGTCGTGGTCGGCATCGCGCCATGGAACGCGCCGATCATCCTCGGCACGCGTGCCGTTGCCATGCCGCTCGCTTGTGGCAACACGGTGATCCTGAAAGCATCCGAGATGTGCCCGGCCTTGCACCGCCTGATCGGCCAGGTGTTCGTCGATGCCGGTTTCCCGGGGGGCGTGGTCAACGTCATCACCAACGCGCCGGACGATGCTGCCCTGGTGGTCGAGCGCCTGATCGCGGCCCCTGCCGTACGCCGGATCAACTTCACCGGCTCGACCAAGGTCGGCCGCATCATCGCCCAGCAGGCTGCAAAGCACCTGAAACCCGTGCTGCTGGAGCTGGGCGGCAAGAACCCGGTCGTCGTGCTCGACGATGCCGACCTCGATGCCGCGGTGGAAGCGGCGGCGTTTTCCGCCTTCTTCAACCAGGGCCAGATCTGCATGTCGGCCGACCGCATCCTGGTCGACCGCAAAGTTGCCACGGCCTTTGTCGAGAAGCTCGCAGCAAAGACCGCAACCCTCAAGGCGGCACGCGCCGATGCGCCGCTGGCCGGCATGATCGACCCGAGCGCAGCGAGCCGCGTCGACGCCATGCTGCAGGACGCCCGTGCACGCGGCGCGACCGTGACCCAGTCGGGGACGAGTGTCGAAGGCAACATCATGCAGCCGGCGATCGTCGATGACGTCACGCCCGAAATGCTGGTCTACCAGGAAGAGTCGTTCGGCCCGATCGTCTCGGTACTGCGTTTCGATACCGACGAGGAAGCGATCGGCATGGCCAACGATAGCGAGTACGGCCTGTCCTCGGCGGTGTTCAGCCGCGACATCGGCCGTGCGATGGCGGTCGCCCAGCGCATCGAGTCGGGGATCTGCCACATTAACGGCCCGACGGTACACGACGAGGCACAGATGCCGTTCGGCGGCGTCAAGGGCAGTGGCTATGGACGCTTCGGCGGCAAGGCAGCGATTGCCGAGTTCACCGACCTGCGCTGGATCACGGTCCAGACCACGCCACGCCACTTCCCGATCTGAACGGAGCAGCTCATGACCCAATCCTCGATTGTGGACTGTGGCACCGGTTTGCGGCGGCGTCATGTCGACCTCGGCAATCCCGAGATCGCCGCTTACCAGGTGGACGGTACCTGGCATGTCGACGCCGTCACGCCGCTCGGTCCCGTTCCGGCGCGCTTTACCGACCGTCTCGTCCTGGGCGCACGTGCGCACCCGGAGCGCACGCTGGTTGCCCGCCGTGGCGCGGATGGCGAATGGATCCGCCTGTCCTACGCCGACGTACTGGAGAACGTCCGCCACATCGGCCAGGCGCTGCTGGACCGCGGTTTGTCGGAAGAACGCCCGCTCGTCATCCTGTCCGGGAACGACCTCGAGCACTTCCAGCTCGCGCTCGGCGCCATGTATGCGGGTATCCCGTATTCGCCACTCTCCCCGGCCTACTCGCTGGTGGCCACGGACCCGGCCAACCTGCTCGACCTGATCGAGCAACTCACGCCAGGCGCGGTGTTTGCCTGCGACGGCACGGCCTTTGCGCGCGCCATCGAGGCCGTGCTGCCGCCTGATACCGAGCTGATTTTGGCAAAGGGCGAGGTTCCGGGGCGCGCCGCCACCACCTTCGCCAGCCTGCTCGCGACCAGGCCGACGAGCATCGACGCCCGCAACGAACAAGTGGGCCCGTCGACGATCGCCAAATTCCTGTTTACTTCGGGCTCGACCAAAAAGCCGAAGGCGGTCATCACCACCCACGGCATGCTCAGCAGTAACCAGCAGATGCTGCTGCAGACCTTCCCCTTCTTCGAGAAGGAGCCGCCGGTGCTGCTCGACTGGCTGCCGTGGAACCACACCTTCGGGGGCAGCCACAACGTCGGCATCGTGCTCTACAACGGCGGCACGCTCTACCTCGACGATGGCCGGCCGACCCCGCGCGAATTCGTCACCACCTTGCGTAACCTGCGCGAGATCGCGCCCACGGTGTACTTCAACATTCCCGTGGCATGGGAGATGCTGGCCGAGGCCCTGGAAACGGACTACCAGCTTGCCGAGACCTTCTTCTCGCGCGTAAAGCTGTTCTTCTGCGCCGGGGCCGGGCTGTCGCAGGCCGCCTGGGAGCACCTGGACGACGTGGCGATGAGACGCTGCGGCGAGTCGATCCGGATCATGACCGGCCTCGGCATGACCGAGACCTCGCCGTCCTGCACCTTCGGCACCGGCCCGATCATCAAGGCAGGCTACGTCGGCGTGCCGGCGCCCGGCTGCAAGGTCAAGCTCGTGCCGGTCAACGGCAAGCTGGAAGCGCGCTTCCACGGGCCGCACGTGACGCCTGGCTACTGGCGGGCGCCGCACCTCACGGCGGAAGCGTTTGATGCCGACGGCTACTACTGCACCGGCGACGCCCTGCGCTTCGTGGACGAGGCGCACCCCGAACTGGGCTTCATGTTCGACGGACGCATCGCCGAGGACTTCAAGCTCAGCTCCGGCACCTTTGTCAGTGTCGGGCCGCTGCGCGCACGCGTCATCAGCCAGGGCGCGCCTTATGTGCAGGACGCGGTGGTCACGGGCCTGAACCGGCACGCGATTGGCCTGCTCGTCTTCCCGCGCATGGACAACTGCCTGCTGCTCTCGGAGCTGCCGCCGGGTACGGCCGCAAGCGAGGTGCTGGCCAGCGAGCCGGTGCGCGCTTTCTTCAAGCACCTGCTGGAGGCCTTGAATGTGGACGCCAGCGGCTCCTCGAAGCGGGTCGACCGCATGCTCCTGCTCAGCGAGCCGCCGTCGATCGACCACCGCGAGCAGACCGACAAGGGTTCGATCAACCAGGCCGCGGTACTGCAGCGCCGCGCCGCCCTGGTCGATGCGATGTATGACGGAACAGATTCAACAACGATCGTCGCGGCGTAACTGCGGCAGCATAAAACTTACAACGACACGGAGACAACATGAAACTGAAAGCCCTCGCCTGCCTCGGCCTCGCCATCCTGCCCTTCGCCAGCACCCCGGTCTTTGCACAGGACACGATCAAGATCGGCGTCATTGCCGCAATGACCGGACCGTTCGTACACATCGGCAAGCCGTTCGAGGAAGGCATCAAGACCTACATGAAGCTGCACGGCGACCAGGTCGCCGGCAAGAAGATCCAGATCATCTACCGCGACGACGGCGGCAGCAACGTCGAACTCTCGAAGCGCGCGGCGCAGGAGCTGATCGCGCGCGAGAAGGTCAACTTCCTGGTCGGCTTCTCGCTGACGCCAAGCGCGCTCGCCGTGGCGCCGGTGGCAACCCAAGCCAAGGTGCCGATGATCGTCATGAACGCGGTCACGACCGGCATCACCGCCAAATCGCCCTACATGCTGCGCACGTCGATGACGATGCAGCAGATGACCGAGCCATTCGGCACCTGGACCGCACAGAACAAGATCAACAGGGTCTATTCGCTGGTCTCCGACTACAGCACCGGGCACGACGCGGAAAAGCTCTTCGCCAAGGGCCTGACCGAGGCCGGTGGCAAGATCGTCGGTTCCTCGCGTACGCCGATGGCCAACCCGGATTATTCGCCGTTCGTCCAGCGCGTGAAGGATGAAAAGCCCGAAGCCCTGTTCTTCTTTGCGCCGGGCGTGGAAGACGGCACGGGCCTCCTCAAGGCCTTCAGCGACAAAGGGCTGGACAAGGCCGGCATCAGGTTCCTCGGCGTGGGCGACATGACGAGCGATTCGCCGACCCTGGAAGCCCTGGGCGACCGCGCACTCGGCGCCGTCACGGTGCTGAACTACTCGACAGCACTCGACAACGACGCCAACAGGACCTTCCTGAAGGCCTACGCCGCAGCGAACCCGGGCCGCCCGGCGCCTACTTTTGTGACCGTCGTCGCCTACGACACGATCGGCATGATCTACGAAACCGTCCGCCAGCTGGGCGGCAAGGTGACTGGCGACGCGGCGGTCAAAGTGCTGTCGAACATGAAGTGGAACAGCCCGCGCGGACCCATCAGCATCGATCCGAAGACCCGCGACATCGTGCAGAACATGTACATCCGCGAAGTCCGGAAGGTTAACGGCAAGCTGGTCAACCATCCCATCGGCGTCCTCAAGGACGTCCGGCCCGACTAAGCCCTTTCGCCTCATCCAGCAGGCAGTACGCAGCAACTGCGCGCCCTCACCAAGGGCAGCGCGGATGCCGTTCACCCCAACCTTATGTATTGATCTGTTTCCCAGCAGAGGAGTGCTTACGCATGAACACCCGACACATCGGCATCATCGCAGCCCTTTCGGCCGTCTCGGCGCTCGGCCTGGCCGGTTGCAGCGACAACGACAACCCCGTTACCCAACCGGTTCCACCGGCCCCACCCGCGCAGACGCTGCCGCAACTGCCGCAGTTGACGCCAGCCGTTGGGGCCACCCTCGGTGCCTGCGCTGACCTCGTTACCCGCATCAGCTACCCCGACACCACCATCACGGCGGCCAACCCGATTGCGGCAGGAACCCTTACCGTTGCCGGCAAGCCGGTCCCCGCCCACTGCCAGGTCACCGGCCAGATGCTGCGCCGGGTCAGCCCGGTCGATGGCCGCAACTACGCGATCGGCTTCGAGATGCGCCTGCCCCTGAACTGGAACGGCCGCTTCTTCTACCAGGCCAATGGCGGGATCGACGGCAGCGTTGTCACGGCGACCGGTCCGGCTGGCGCATCGCCGCTCGACAATGCGCTGAACCAGGGCTTTGCCGTGATCAGTTCTGACGCCGGCCACAGCGGGCCGACGCCGTTCTTCGGCATCGACCCGCAGGCCCGCTTCGACTATGGTTACGGAGCGATTGGCAAGCTCACGCCCATGGCCAAAAGCCTGATCCGGACCGCCTACGGCAAGGGGCCCGACCGCTCCTATATCGGCGGTTGCTCGAACGGTGGACGCCATGCCATGGTCGCGGCTGCCCGCTACGCCGACCAGTACGACGGCTTCCTGGTCGGTAACCCTGGCTATCGCTTGCCCCTGGCCGCGGTGGCCAACATCGCCGGCGCCAAGACCTACGCTTCGCTGGCCAGCACGCCGGGAGACCTCGCCACTGGCTTTACGCAGGCCGAACGCCTGCTGGTCTCGAACGCGGTGCTCGGCAAGTGCGACGCGCTCGACGGCGCGACAGACGGCATGGTCCAGGATGTCGGGGCCTGCCAGGCCGTGTTCGACCTGAACCGCGATGTGCCGACCTGCACCAGCACGCGCGACGGCACCTGCTTGAACCCGGCGCAAAAGACCGGCATTGCCGCCTTGTTCGCCGGCGCGAAGACCGAATCGGGCGCGACGATCTATACCAGCTTCCCGTACGACGCCGGGCTGGCGACGAACGGCTGGGCAAGCTGGAAGTTCAGCGCGCCGATCGACCGCGATTCGGGCGCCGTCGCCTTTATCTGGTCCGTGCCGCCTTCGGATCCAGCGACCTTCAATGGCCGCGACTTCGTTCTTAACGCTAACCTGGACGGGATACTGGCGCGGATCAACGCGACCAGCTCGACCTATCCGGAGAGCGCGATCTCGTTCATGCTGCCGCCGAACGCCACGAATCTCGCCACCCTGAAGAACCGGGGCGCCAAGATGATGGTCTACCACGGCACGAGCGACCCGATCTTCTCGAGCGACGACACGCGGGCGTGGTACCACGCGCTGCGTACGGCGAATGACTTCGACGCCTCGAACTTCGCGCGCTACTTCCCGGTGCCGGGCATGAACCACTGCTCCGGCGGACCCGCGACCGACCAGTTCGACATGTTGACGCCGCTGGTGAACTGGGTCGAAAAAGGCCAGGCCCCCGACAGCGTTATCGCCAGTGCGCGGGGTGCGGGCAATGCCGCGGGCGTGAATGCCGACCTGCCCGCAAACTGGTCCGCAACGCGTACCCGGCCGCTGTGCCCATTCCCGAAGGTGGCGCGCTACAAGGGTAGCGGCAGCATCGAGGATGCGGCCAGCTTCAGCTGCCAGTAGCGATCCGGCGAAACGCCAGCGCAGCGCTGGCAGGCAGATTGGAAACGCAAGGCAAGAAAGCCCGTCAGCAAAGGCTGACGGGCTTTCTTGCCTTTTCAGGGATTGCGGCCTGTCCGAAAGAACTCGAGGTGATTTGCGAGTAGTCTGTTCGCGGTGCCGAAGAATGCCGCCTCTGCCGGGACCTGGACGGACAGCAGCGCCTCCGCACGCCGCATGGTGTGCAGGGCCCGTTGCGGACGCTTGCCGACCCGCGCCAACCTGTTGAGGAGCAGCCCCAGGCAACGCCTGACGCGCGGGTCGACGGATGGCTCGTGGAGCAAATCCTGCGATCGGAAGATGGCCGAACCTATCGTCAGGACTGCCACACCACCTTCGATCGTGGCGTCGCCTGCGCCGTCAAGCCTGTTGGCCAACGCAGCCAACCGCATCAACCGGTGATGCAGGCGAGCCCGCCATACGCCGCGATGTGCATTTCCAGCAGGTCGGGAAGCCATGTCTTGCAGCTCATGCACTCAAGGCTTGGCCAGGTTCGCATGCACCCGCTCCAGCAACGCCAGCAACTGCCGCCGTTCGGCCTCGCCCAGCCCTTCCAGTGCCTGCTCGGCCGCAATCGCGCCGTAACTGTGCAGCTGTGCATGGACCGCTTCGCCCGCTGCGCTCAAGCGCAGGCGCGTGCTGCGCCGGTCAAGCGCGTCAGGCTGCGTGTCCAGCAGTCCACGCTCGCGCAGGGAGCGAATCAAGCGTGTCAGCTGCGCTTTGTCGCGTCCGGAGTGGGCCACGAGGTCGCTCAGCGTTGCATCCGGATGACGCCCGAAAAAGCCGAGCACCTTGCCCTCCATATGCGTCAGCTCGGCCTCGCCTTCGCACGGTGCGCGGAACTGGCGCGAACGATGGAGGTGCATGATCGAATGGATGGCGTCGAAAACATCGTGCGCCAGCTTCGCCTCATTTTGGTTGACTTTATCAACGTGTTTTTTCATAATAGGAGACATTATCAACTAATTCAAGACTCATAATGGCGTACGCGAACCAAAAAACAATTCAACGAGTCCGCCACGAGCTGCGCTTGCGCGAAGTGGTGGTGTCCGAAGTTGCTCCGCTCGGCGAACACTTCGTGGCAATCACTTTCCGCGACGAGTCGCTGGCTGGGTTCCTGTCGATGTCGTTCGACGACCACGTGAAATTCATGTTCGACGGTCCCGACGGTGAGCAGGTGCGCCGCGACTATACGCCGCGGCGCTTCGACGCGCAATCGGGGGAACTGACGATCGAATTCGCGCTGCACGGCACTGGTGCCGCGTCCAACTGGGCACGCGAGGCGCAGCCGGGCCAGCGAGCCACCATCGGCGGCCCACGTGGCTCGATGATCGTCCCGCTGGATCTCGACTGGCACCTGCTGGCAGGGGACGCTTCGGCCTTGCCGGCGATCCGGCGCCGCCTTGCCGAGCTGCCGGCGGGCGCCCGCGTGCTCGTCCTGGCGTCCGTCGGCGCAGGCGACCGGCTCCTTCCGACTACCGAGGCGAATGTCGAGGTGCATTGGGTAGACGACGAGGCTGCACTGCTGGAGGCCGTGCGCGCCCTACCGCTGCCGCCCGGCGACGGGTTCGCCTGGGCAGCCGGAGAGGCAGGCGCGATGCGGCGCCTGCGCGAGGTGCTGGTGCTTGAAAAATCCCTGACGAAGGAGGCAATGCGTGTCTCCGCTTACTGGAAACGCGGCGTCGCGGATCACCACGAAAACCTCGATTAAGGGGCAACTGCGGACGTGGCAGCCGGCGCGCTCAGGTCGGACACGGCCTGGATGGCCTCATCAAACGGAGCACAGCAGACATTCACGGCGCACATGTCGGCAATGCGAAAATAGAATTAGACCTTCATGTTGTAGTGCAGCATACTGGATCTGTCTCCTCCAGCTCTTCTCAAAAAGAATTGGATTTCAGACCCGCCCGCAACGGCGGGTCTTTTTTTTGTACGTCTTGCCGCATCCGTGCCTGGGCGCACGTGGTGGCAGCGGCAATCCGCGTCCTGCGCCTTGTAGCTCTCGGCGCTGGCGCCCGTTCATGGTGATCTGCTCCGTTCAGCGCGCCAATAAGGGCGCGTCGGTGAGGGCTTGGAGCTCGTCGAAAGTGAGTCCCGGCGCCATCTCGCACACCAGCAGTCCGTCCGCGGTCACGTCGAGCACGGCCAGGTCGGTGTAGATGCGGTTCACGCAGGCCACGCCGGTCAGCGGGTAGCTGCATTCGCGTACGATCTTGCTCTCGCCAGCCCTGGTCTGGTGGTCCGTCATCACGAACACTTTTTTTGCGCCGAGCGCCAGGTCCATCGCACCGCCCACGGCAGGGATCGCATCCCGGGCTCCGGTATGCCAGTTGGCCAGGTCTCCCTTTTCCGAGACCTGGAAGGCGCCGAGCACGCAGATGTCGAGGTGGCCGCCCCGCATCATCGCGAACGAGTCGGCATGGTGGAAGTAAGCGCCGCCAGTCAACAAGGTGACTGGCTGCTTGCCGGCGTTGATCAGGTCGTCGTCTTCCTCGCCTTGCGCCGGAGCCGGGCCCATGCCGAGCAGGCCGTTCTCGCTGTGCAGGAAGACCTCGCGGTCGGCTGGCAAAAAGTTGGCGACCATGGTCGGCAGGCCGATCCCGAGATTCACGTAGGCGCCCTCGAAAATGTCCTGTGCGACGCGCTGGGCGATCTGGTCGCGCGTATATCGATTCATGCTGCCTCCTTGACGACGCGCTGGACGAAAATTCCCGGGGTGACGATGACCTCCGGGTCGAGTTCCCCGAGCGGGACGATGCCGGCCACCTGGGCGATGGTGGTTTTCGCCGCCATCGCCATGATCGGGCCGAAGTTGCGCGCGGTCTTGCGGTACACGAGGTTGCCCCAGCGGTCGCCGCGCAGGGCCTTGATCAATGCGAAGTCGGCATGGATCGGCGACTCGAGCACGTAGTGGCGGCCGTCGATCAGGCGCGTCTCCTTGCCTTCGGCCAGCTGCGTGCCGTAGCCCGTCGGCGTGAAGAAACCGCCGATGCCGGCGCCGGCCGCGCGGATGCGCTCGGCCAGGTTGCCCTGCGGGGCCAGCTCTAGTTCGATCTCGCCGGCCCGGTACAGGGCATCGAAATGGTGCGAGTCTGCCTGGCGCGGGAACGAGCAGATGATCTTGCGCACCCGCCTGGCTTTCAGGAGCGCGGCCAGGCCAGTGTCGCCATTGCCGGCGTTGTTGTTGACGATCGTCAGCTCGCGCGCCCCCTGTTCGATCAGGGCGTCGATCAGGCTCGAGGGCATGCCGGCGTTGCCGAAGCCGCCGATCATGACCGTCGCGCCGTCGTGCACGTCCGCGACGGCCTGTGCGAGCGTTTCATAGGTCTTGTCTATCATCTTGTCGCCTTTCCTTGCGCGGCCGGGCCGCGCATCCTTGACATCATCGTGACGCCAAAACGCGTCATCAGTGCAGTGCGTTCCGTTTGTTCCTGTTCGATCAAGCCGCGTCGGCCACGCGCTGCACCGCGATGTCGTTCGCTGCCGTTGCCGAGCGCTCGTGCCTGATGAGCGACACGGCGATGGTGGCAATCACTGCAGGGATGGCAATCGCAATGAAGTTGTGCTGCAGCGGCAGCGCCATGCCGACCAGCGTGCCGATCACGATCGGCGCGAGGATCGCCCCGCTGCGTCCGACGCCCGAGGCCCAGCCGATGCCCGTGGAACGTACGGCGCTCGGATAGAACTGACCCGCATAGGCATAGGTGACGATCTGGGTGCCGATGGTCGAGGCGCCCGCCAGGCCAACCAGGAGGAACAGGACCGGGGTCGACACCGGGTAACCAAGGAGCGAGATGGATACCGCGGCCAGCGCATACATGCCCACGAGCACATATTTAATGTGGAAGCGGTCCGCCAGCCATCCGCCGCCGACCGCGCCAATCACGGCGCCGAAGTTCAGCACCAGCACAAAGGTCAGTGCCGAGCCGAGACTGTAGCCGGCACCGGCCATCAGCTTGGTCAGCCACGAACTCAAGGCGTACACCATGAACAGGCACATGAAGAAGGCGACCCAGAACATCACCGTGCTGAACGCCCTGCCTTCCTGGAACAGCTTGCCCACCGGTGCGCCGGATGCGCGGTCGACGGCCGGCAACTCGTAGCTGTCCCCGGCCTGGGCACGGTACGCCGGGTCCAGACGCTGCAGCGTGGCCTTCAACTCGTCGAGACGGCCTTTTTTGACAAGGAAGGGCATCGACTCAGGCATCGACTTCAGGACGAACGGAATCAGGAGCACCGGCACGCCGGCCGCCAGGAACACGGACTGCCAGCCGTACTGCTCGATCAGGCCCTTGCCGAGAATGGCGGCCAGCATGCCGCCGACGGCGTAGCCGCTGAACATCAGCGTCACCATCGTGGCGCGGATCTTGCGCGGCGAGTATTCGGTCATTTGCGCGACGACGTTCGGCATGACGCCGCCAATTCCCAGACCCGCCAGGAAGCGCATCACGCTGAACGTGTATGGGTCGTCGGCGAGACCGGCGGCAGCCGTGAACACGCTGAACAGCGCGATGCAGATGGCGATCGCCCAGCGCCGGCCGATGCGGTCGGCCAGGGTGCCAAGGCTGATCGCCCCGAACATCATGCCAAACAGCGCGGAGCTGACCATGAAGCCCGCGTTCTGGGCAGTGACGCCCATGTCCTTCATGATCGAAGGGACGGCGATACCGGCCACGGCGAGGTCGTAGCCATCGCAGATGATGATGATGGCGCACCACAGCAGTAGTGAACCGTGGAAGCGGTTGAATGTCGCCCCGTCGGCGATTTTGTGGATGTCGATGTGTCGCATGATACGTGTCTCCGTTATCGTTAAAGTTATGGTGCGAACCTTGGGCTTACTACCTGCGTTACTGCATGATTTACTTCTGTTTTTCCTGCCCTCCCGCTGCGCTTGCGTGCAGAATCCACCAGGCGGCCATCCCGATCACGATGCCCCAGAAGGCCGAACCGAGTCCGAAGAAGCTCATGCCCGATGCCGTGGCGAGGAAGGTGATGACGGACGCTTCGCGGTGGTCCTCCGCGACGATGATCCCGGCCAGGTTGGACAGGATCGGCCCGAGCAGCGCCAGGCCGGCCAGCGTTACGACCAGCTCCTTGGGCAGCGCGGCGAACAGCATCACGATCGACCCCCCGCACAGGCCCGCCAGCAGGTAGAAGACGCCGTTGGCGATGCCGGCCACGTAGCGCCGGCGGGGGTCCTCGTGCGCATCGGGGCCGGTACACATGGCGGCCGTAATGGCGGCAATGGCAATCGTGATGCCGCCGGTGAACGCCACCGCCAGGGACACCACGCTGTTGACGGTCATGATGGGACGCACGTTGGCCGCGTAGCCGGATGTGTGGAGCACCGCCATGCCCGGCAGGTACTGGCCGGTCAACGTGACCAGCACCAGCGGCAGCGCCAGGCTGAAGGTGGACGACCAGGACCATGCCGGGACGATGAATTGCGGTGCGACCAGCTGCAGGCTGACACCGGAGAAATGGGTGGAACCGGACGCGAGCGCCAGCAGTACACCGGCGACCAGCAGCAGCATGACGCTGTAGCGCGGGACCCAGCGCCGGAACACCAGGTAGGCGGCAATCATGCCGAAAGCGAGCAGCGGCAGCGAACCGGTGGAGCGGAAGGCGTTGAGGCCGAACGGCAGCAGGATCCCGGCCATCATGCCGCTGGCGACCCCCTTGGGCACATGGGCCATGATGCGGTCGAAGCGGCCGGACAGGCCGATAACGAGCAGGATCGCGGCGGCGGTGAGGTAGGCGCCGACGGCTTCGCTCAACGACAGGTCCGGAAACAGCGTAATCAGCAAGGCGGTGCCGGGCGCTGACCAGGCCGTAATGACTGGTGCCCGCAGTATCCAGCTCAGCGCAATGCCCGAGACGGCAGCACCAATCGAGATGCCCCAGACCCAGGAGGCGAAGGTGGCGCTGTCGACCTGCGCGGCTTGCGCCGCCTGATAGAAAATCGCCAGCGGCCCGGTGAAGGAAACCAGCACTGCGAGGAAGCCCGCCGTGACGCTGGAGGCGGACCAGTCGGACCACCTGGGACCGGGCGCGGAGCCCGCGTCCGCGGGAGCCGCAATCGTGGCGTCGGGGTGCTGCGCCTTTAACGCCGCATCCCCTTGCCTGTCATGTCGAGACTGTTGCATGCGTGTCTCCGCTGATGATCTGCTTTACGCCACCAGGAACGTCATGACCGCGTCGGTGAACCGGTCCGGCGCTTCGATGTTCGACAGGTGCGACGCGGGCAGCGCCGCCAGGCTGGCGCCCTTGATCACGCGGGCAAGCCCCTCCGCATCAACGACAGTCGTCACCGGATCATGGGTTCCTGCAATCACGAGCGTCGGCGCGCCGATGCGCTCAATGTCCGTGCTCAGGTCCGCAATGGCCAGGGCCTCGCAGCAGGCCGCATAGCCGCCCGGGTCGAGGCTGCGCAGGGTTTTCTGCATCGTCCCGACGATGACTGGCTGGCGGGCGACGAACTCCGGCGTGAACCAGCGCCCCGGGGAGCCGGCGGCAATGTCATTCATGCCCTGGGCGCGCACGGCCGCAGCCCGCGCAACCCAAGCGTCCGCCGTGCCGATACGTGAAGCGGTATTGGCCAGCACCAGCTTGTCCAGGCGTTCCGGTGCATGCACGCCCAGCCACTGGCCAATGACGCCGCCCATGGACAGGCCGACGAAATGCGCGCGTTTGATGTCAAGCTGGTCCAGCAGCGCCAGCACGTCTGCACCAAGCAGGTCCATCGTGTACGGGCCTGGGGGCGCGCCGGACTTGCCAACTGAGCCGCCGTGCCCGCGCGTGTCGTAGCGGACCACGTGAAAGCGCGTCGCCAGGACCGCAGCCTGCGCGTCCCACATCGACAGGTCGGTGCCCAGGGAATTCGACAGCACGACGGTAGGCCGCGTACGGTCCCCATCGCAACGATAGTGCAGTACGGCGCCGTTGAGAGGAATGGTCGCCATGTTCACCCCTGGTCGCCGCCACCGACCGGCAGCACGGTGCCGGTGATGTAGGAGGCTTCATCGGAGGCAAGGAACAGGATGGCGCGGACCTGTTCGTCGATCGTGCCGTAGCGATGCATGGGGCTCGAGGCGATCGTCTGGTCGACGATGCCCTGGTACCAGACCTGTTCCTTGTCGCTGAGCGGATTCGGATTGCGCGGTACGATGCGGGGCGGCGCTTCGGTGCCGCCGGTGGCGACCGCATTGACGCGAATGCCATCCTGCGCATGTTCGAAGGCCAGGCTCGCCGTCAGGGCATTCACCCCGCCCTTGGCCGCCGAATACGGAATGCGGTGGATGCCACGCGTCGCGACCGACGAGACGTTGACGATCGATCCGCTGCGCTGTTCGATCATGCTTGGAAGCACGGCGCGGCAGCACCACAGTGTCGGGAACAGCGAGCGGCGGATCTCGGCTTCGATCTGCGCTTCCTCGTATTCCTGGAAGGGCTTGGCCCAGATCGTGCCGCCGACGTTATTCACCAGTACGTCGATGCGGCCGAACTCGCCCAACGCGGTATCGACCAGCGTGCGGGCGCCGGCATACGTTTCCAGATCCACGTTCACCAGGGTGACGAGCGCTCCCAGCCCCTGGGCCTCGGCACCCACCTCCTCGAGGATACGGGCACGGTCGGCCAGCACCAGCCTGGCCCCTTCGCGCGCCGCCGCCAGTGCCACGCCACGCCCGATTCCCTGGGCGGCGCCGGTCACGACGACGACTTTGTCTGCAAAACGTCCACGGTCGGCCACGGTTGTGCTCATGCTGATGCTCCTGCTGATGTTCCAACATTTGGCGAGAATTTCTCGTAGTGGAAGCTGGCGGGAGTGACGCCCGTATCAAGCAGCCAGCCACGTACCGCATCGACCATCGGTGGCGGGCCGCAAAGGTAGACGTCGACCTCGCCGTCGTTCATCCACGTCGGCTCGACATGCGCGGTGGCGTATCCCTTGCGCGGGTGCGCGCTCTCGGGCGCAGCCACGCAGGTGACGTAAGTGAAGTTCGGGTTGGCTCCTGCAATGCGCTCGAGCTCATCGAGGCCCACCAGGTCGTAGTCGTTCGTGACCGCGTACACCAGCCGCACCGGATGCGGGAAGCCACTCCTCGAAAGGCTCCCCAACATCGACAGGAAGGGAGCGATGCCGGTGCCGCCGGCCAGGAACAGCACCGGCCGCGTCACCGGGCGCAGATAGAAACTGCCGAACGGGCCGAGGAAGGTAATGGCGTCGCCCTCGCCGGCCCCGTTCATCAGGTAGTCGCTCATGCGTCCGTTCGGGACGTTACGCACGACGAATTCAACACGGCCCCCGCCAGGAGGCGAACTGAAGGAATACGAGCGGGTCAGCTCGGTGCCCGGAATCGCGACGTTGACGTACTGGCCGGGGAGGAAGCCCGGAGCCGCCCCCTCTTCAACGTCGATGGCGAATCGGATCGTCGATGGAGAGAACTTCTCGACTGCGGCGATCTTTCCCTTGTAGCTGTGGGCGCCCGACTTGCATGCTTCCGAGGTGGCCAGTATCTTGACGACGCAGTTCGACTTCGGCCGCATCTGGCAAGCCAGCACGAAACCCTGGGCCGCCTCGTCGGGTTCAAGCGCGTCGTCGATGTAGCTGGACGCCGGCATGTCGTAGCTGCCGGACTCGCAATGCGCGCGGCAGGTGCCGCAGGCCCCGTCGCGGCAGTCGAGCGGGATGTTGATACGCTGGCGATAGGCGGCATCGGACAGCGTTTCGTTGTCGTTGCACGCGATGAAGCGGGTGATCCCGTCTTCGAACTGCAGGGCGATGTGATGGCTCATCGTCTGTCTCCTTGGCCGGTGAGGGCCGTCGTTTGTTGCTTTAGATGTGGTACACGTCGATAACCTGGTGGATGTAGTCGTTCTTGAGTACGACGTACTTGTCCAGGATGCGAGGCGCCTCATTGTCTGACCCTGCGCCGAAGTCGATCGTGTAGCGCGACATGCCGAAATAGGAAAAATCGGTCTTGTAGCGGTGGCTCAGCGTGTGCCAGTTGAAGCGCACGGTGACGACGGTCCCTTCCTGCTTTTCGATCTCGATGTTGGCGATATTGTGGCTGGTGCGCGTGTCGGGTACCGTAGCGCTCGATCGTTCCGTCTTGATCCGGAAGACGCGGTCTTCCAGGCCCTGGCGGGTCGGGTAGTAGATCAGCGAGATCTCGCGCTGCGGGTCGTTCACGAGCTGGCCGTCGTCGTCCCAGGAGGGCATCCAGAACTGCGCGTCCGGATCGTAGCAATCGAGCCATTCGTCCCAGGCTTCGTCGTCCAGCAGGCGCGACTCGCGGTACAGGAAAGCGGCGACGTCGTTGATGGTGATGCTCATGATGGCTCTCCATGGCTGCATGCGGCCGGTTCAAAGGATGGCGTGGACGGTGCGGCCTGCGACGCTTTCGCACGTTGCATGACATCGAGCCAGTAGCGGTGTTGCACCGTGTACAGGCCCTCGTCCTCGGTACGCACGCCGCTCAGCACGGGTGCGAGCCCGATTTCCTTCGCTGCCTCGTCCGGCCCCTGGATCCAGTGCGTCGAACCGCGGCACATGTCGTTCCACGGCATGGCGCTGCCGGCGTAGCCCGTCTGGCAGGCGCGGAATTCTTCCAGGTCGTCAGGCGTGGCCATGCCGCTCACATTGAAGAAGTCTTCGTACTGGCGGATGCGGCGCGCGCGCGCTTCGTCGGACTCGCCTTTCGGGGCGATGCAGTAGATCGTCACTTCGGTCTTGTCGACCGAGATCGGGCGCAGCAGGCGGATCTGTGAACCGAACTGGTCCATCAGGTAGACGTTCGGATACACGCACAGGTTGCGCGAACGCTCGACCATCCAGTCGGCGGTCGGCTTGCCGTACTGTGCTGCATACTCCGCGTGACGCGGGTAGTTGGGCCGGTCTTCGGGATTGGCCCACTTCGTCCAGAGCAGCATGTGGCCATGGTCGAACGCGTAGAAGCCGCCGCCCTGGCGTCCCCACTTGCCGGCATCCATGGCGCGGATCTTGTCCTCGCGCTCCGCCGGCTGTTCCTTCCTGCGGTTGGTCGTGGCGGCATAGTTCCAGTGCACGGCCGAAACGTGGTAGCCATCGGCGCCGTTTTCGGCCTGCAGCTTCCAGTTGCCCTCGAAAGTATAGGTCGAGGCGCCACGGAGCACTTCCAGGCCGCTTGGTGACTGGTTGACGATCATGTCGATGATCGTCGCTGCGCCGCCGAGGAACTCCTCGATCGAGGGGACGTCCGGGTTCAGGCTGCCGAACAGGAAGCCCTTGTAGTTGGCGAAGCGCGCCACCTTTTTCAGGTCGTGCGAGCCCTCCTTGTTGAAGGACTCCGGATAGCCCGCGTCTTCCGGGTCCTTCACCTTCAGCAGCTTGCCGCTGTTGTTGAAGGTCCAGCCGTGGAACGGACAGGTATAGGTCGCCTTGTTGCCCCGTTTCAGGCGGCAGAGCTGGGCGCCGCGGTGGCTGCAGGCGTTGATGAACGCGTTCAGCTCACCCTGGCGGTTACGCGCGATGAACACCGGCTGGCGACCCATCGTGGTCGTGTAATAGTCGTTGTTGTTCGGGATCTGGCTTTCGTGTGCCAAGTAGATCCAGTTCCCCTCGAAGATGTGCTTCATCTCGAGTTCGAACAAGCGCTCGTCGGTAAAGGCGCTGCGGTGCAGGCGGTAATCACCGGTCTCGTGGTTTTCGATCAGCAGAGAATCGAGGTCGAGCTCCGCCACTGCCGCCGGTTTGGCGGACACAGGATGAATCGGAATCATGAAAGTCTCCTTGTAGCCTGGCTCAGGCGGCGGCGCGCTGGCGCTCGACTTGTGCGGGTGGCGCTTCGGCGACTTCGCGGTGCAGGCGGAAGTCGAAATCGATCGATGCGAATGGCTTGTCCTGGCCGCGTGCCGCGATCGCGGCAGGATCGTCGACACGGGTCACCGGCGGCACCAGGCCCTCGCGGCTGGCAAAGGCGAAGTCGTCCCACAGGTATTCGTCGCCGTCGATGTTGATCTGGGTGGTCAGCTTGCGCTGGCCCGGGGCACTGACGAAGAAGTGAATGTGCGCAGGACGCTGGCCGTGGCGGCCGAGATGGTCAAGCAACGTGGCGGTGCTGCCGCCAGGCGGACAGCCGTAACCCTTCGGCATGATGGTCTGGAAGCCGTATCCCCCCCGGGCATCGGTGATGATGGTGCGGCGCAGGTTGAAATGAGACTGGGACGAGTCGAAGAACGAGTAGTTCCCGAGCAGGTTCGCGTGCCAGACTTCGACTTTGGCGCCCGGCAGCGGCTTGCCGTCGGCATCGAAGACAGTGCCCTGCATGAAGAGCACCTCGGCCTGGTCGCTCTCGCTGCCATCGTCGAGGCGCGCAAAGCCCTGGCTTTCCGGCGCGCCGGCTACATACAGCGGGCCTTCGATCGTGCGCGGCGTGCCGCCCTCGATCCCGGCGCGTGCTTCGGCTTCGTCGGCGCGAATGTCCATGAAACGCTCGAGGCCCAGGCCCGGCGTGAGCAGCCCAAGTTCATTGTTCTTGCCGGCGTTGGTAAGGAACTCGACGCCCTTCCAGAATTCGCTCGGCTGGATATCCAGGTCTTCCATGGCCTTGCACAGGTCGGCGACCAGACGCAAAACGATGGCCTGCACACGTGGATTGGCGGGGCGGTCGGCCGCGTCGACGATCCATGCCTTGGCTAGTTGGTCGATTTCTTGGTGGTTCATTTTTGTCTCCCAGTTGGTCTCAGTTTTCGTTCAAAGATCGCCGGCACGGCTTGATGACGGATGTCGGCACAGGGGTGTTACCTCGATGCGCATGTACGGGAACAGCGGCAGCGACATCAGCAGCGCGTGCAGCTCTTCGTTGCCGGGCACGTCGAAGATACTGACGTTGGCGTACTTCCCGGCGACGCGCCACAGGTGGCGCCAGCTGCCCTCTTCCTGCAGGCGCTGCGCGAGCGCCTTTTCTTCCGCCTTCAGGGCGTCGGCCTGGTCCTTCGGCATGGTTGGGGGCAGCTGGACTTCCATCGTTACGTGAAACAGCATGGTGGTCTCCTCCTTGGTATTACTTGCGGCGCATGCGGCGCAGTTTGTCGGTGTCGATCCGCACGCCCAGGCCCGGCTCCGTCGGTACCTGCAGTGCGAAATCCCGGTAGACGAGCGGCTCCTCGAGCACTTCCTCGGTCAGAAGCAGCGGGCCGAACAGTTCGGTGTCCCAGGACAGGTCGGCGAAGGTGGCGCAAAGATGGGCGGTAGCGGCTGTGCCTATACCGCCCTCCAACATCGTGCCGCCGTAAAGGCCGATGCCGGCCAGCTGGGCGACGGTGGCGACCTGCTGCGCGGGGATGAGGCCGCCCGACTGCGCGATCTTGACGGCGAAGACGTCGGCACCGCCGTTGCGCGCGATATCGAACGCGTCGACTGGACCATGCAGCGCTTCATCAGCCATCAAAGCAACGTCGAAGCGCATGGCCAGGCGCCGCATGGCGCCCCGGTTCTCGGCGCGCACCGGCTGCTCGATCAGGTCGATGCCGCCGGCTTCCAGTGCCGCCATGCCGCGAACTGCCTCGAGCTCGCTCCAGGCCTGGTTGACGTCGACCCGAACGCTTGCGCGGTCGCCAAGTGCGCGCTTGATCGCAAGCACATGCTTGACGTCGTCCTGCACGCTGCGCGCACCAATCTTGAGCTTGAAGATGCGGTGGCGGCGCTTTTCCAGCATGGTTTCTGCTTCCGCGATGTCCTTGGCAGTGTCGCCGCTGGCGAGCGTCCAGGCTACCGGCAAGGTGTCGCGCACCCGCCCGCCAAGCAGTTCACTTACTGCGACCCCAAGGCGCTGGCCCTGGGCATCCAGCAGCGCAGTCTCGATCGCACACTTGGCGAAGCGGTTGCCCTGGATGGTCTTACGCAGCTTTGCCATGACGAGTGCGACGCGGCTTGCGTCCATTCCGATGACCAGCGGTGCGATGTGGGCATCGATGTTCGCCTTGATGCTCTCCGGGCTTTCTTCGCCATAGTTCAAGCCGCCGATGGTGGTGGCTTCGCCCCAGCCTTCGATCCCGTCTTCAGAAAGGATCCGGACCAAAACCAGCGTCTGCGTGTTCATGGTCGCGACGGACAGCTTGTGCGGCCGGATCGTCGGGACATCGACAAGCGTCGTTTCTATTTCGCGGATCATAGTCGGTTCGTATAATGTGTGAAGGTGACTACACGATATTCCCGAAAATATTGGTCGTCCAACACTGATTTAGTATCGCTTCGATACCTTGGAGGTATGAATATGGAGTTGCGCCACCTGCGCTATTTCGTCACCGTTGCAGACGAGAAGAATTTCACGCGCGCGGCTGAGCGGCTGCATATGGCGCAGCCGCCGCTCTCCCGGCAGATCCAGCAGCTCGAGGAAGAACTGGGCGTAGTACTGATCGAAAAAGGCCCGCGGCCCTTGCGCCTGACCGAGGCGGGCAAGTTCTTCCATGCGCACGCCCAGGAGCTGCTGGACAAAGCGGCCGACCTGAAAGCGATGACCCAGCGGGTCGGCAAGATCGACCGCAAGTTCGCCATTGGATTCGTCGCGTCGACCCTCTATGGCTTGCTGCCCGAAATCGTGCGCCGCTTTCGCAATCGCTACCAGTCGCTGGACATCAGCTTTCACGAGCTGACCACGATGGAGCAGCTGCAGGCCCTCAAGGAGGGCCGGATCGACGTCGGGTTTGGCCGTTTGAAGAGCGAAGATCCGGCGATCCGGCGGATCATGCTGCGCGAGGAAGCGCTGATTGTGGCGCTCCCGGCCGGACACCGCCTGGCTGCGGGGGAAAATCCCTTGAAGCTGTCCGAATTGACGCAGGAGGCGCTGCTGGTGTACCCGAAAAGCCCCCGCCCGAGTTTCGCCGACCAGGTGCTGGCAACGTTCAAGGAACGCAACTTGGTCCCGCAAAAAGTACTGGAGGTGCGCGAGCTGCAGATTGCCATCGGCCTCGTAGGGGCCGGCCAAGGCGTAGCCATCGTCCCGCAAAGCCTCCAGGGGATGATCCGCACGGACGTGGTTTATCGGCCTCTGGATGACCGTCAGGCCGTATCTCCGATCATCTTCAGCGCGCGCCACATGGACCGCTCTCCCGAGCTAACGAACATGCTGGAAGTGATCTACGAACTTTATGACGAACTCGGGATTACACACGTGAAGCAGACGTTGTAACGATCAGGCACTTCGTTCGAGGAAGTTTATCAATTTCGTCGATGAGCCAGCTTCGCGCGATGCCAAGGCAAGTCCCGGAGACGACCATCCCGACTGGTGTAGACGAGCCGCAATGGGCGCGAGGCTCACGCGCCACCTGCCGTCTGCACCAGCCGTTGCACCTTGTGTTACCCCGTCAATCCGGGCGCTCACTTTTTCCTCGGGATCCGCCCATCCCAAATCGATGTTGTTTGTGCTGCCTGGAGCCAGGCATCAGAAGTGATACTTGATCCGCACGCCGAAATAGCGGTCCGAGTTGCGCGGCAGCGTCTGGGTCAGCACCGGCACATTGCCGAAGACATTGTAGTTGTCGCCCACGAAGCTGGCATAGCTCTTGTCGAACAGGTTATTGACGTAGAAGGTCACCTTCAGGTTTTGCGCCGGATTCAGGAAGGCCACGCTGCCGTTGACGATGCCATATCCTTCCTGGTCCGCCAGCGGGTTGGCGGCCAGATCGTAGTTCACGCTCGACTGGTACTGGCCGTTCACATTGGCGATGCCGTTGTAACCCGTTTCGCCGATCGGGAAGTTGTAGGTCGCCCCCAGATTGAGCTTGGTGCGGGGTGCGTTTGACAGGCGTTTGCCGGACAAGTCCTGGAGCGGCACGTTGTTGATCAGCCGGCACCCTTGGGCCACCGTCTGGCCCGGGTAGCAGTTCGTGTTCGGGAACTTCTTGATGACCGCATCGACGAAGGCCAGCGAGGCTTCGAGCAACAGCTTGTTGACTGGCTTGGCCTGGATTTCAAGCTCGACGCCGCGAGTGCGCAATTCGCCGACGTTGGTTACCACGTTCTCGTACGCCTGGGTAAGCGGGTCCAGCCGGCGCGACTGGGCCTGGAAATCCTCGTAGTCGGTGTGGAACGCAGTGGCGTTGACCTGCAGGCGGTTGCGCAGGAAGCGGCTCTTCATGCCGATCTCCCACGCCTTGGACGTTTCGGGTGCCACGGGCAGGCGCACGCGGGCGGCATTGAAACCGGTGGACACGTCGTAGCCGGCGCCCTTGTAGCCGGTGGCGAACGAGCCGTACACCATGACATCCTTGGCCAAGTCGTGCTGCAGGGCGAGTTTGCCAGTGGTGGCGTCGTCGCGGCTGCGCCCATCGAAACTGGCCGGCACCGCCGGCAGACGGTTGGTAAAGTCGACTTCGATCGTCTCGCGGTTGAAACGCAGCCCGGCGCTCACGCGCGTGCTCGGCGTGAGCCGGTACTCTGCCTGGGTGAACGCGGCCGCTGTCTGGTTGCCCGAGCGCGCGTCCCAGTTGGCCAGGTTCGAGATCGGCCCACGCACGAAGCTACGCTCGGTGCGCGAGTCGGCATAGTACAAGCCGCCGAGATAGGTGAGCGCGCCGTCGCCATTGGAGGTCAGGCGCAGCTCCTGCGTTGACATGCGCGAGCGATACGGGCCGCCGGCGGTGACTCCGCCGTGGAACGCGCCATTCGTCTGCGCGCCTAGCTGGTCCAGGTTGGTGCCGTCGAAGTCGGCGAGAAAATCGAACCGCCAGTCTTGCCAGGTGGTGACCGAGGTCAGGGTATGGTTCTCGAGTTTCCAGTTCACGCTGCCGGAGAGGCTGCGCGACTCGTGCTCGGCAAAGCCGGGAGCGTCCATGCGCACGGCGCGGTTGTCCAGGCCCGGGGTGATGCCGACCAGGGACGGGCCGATCGGCGCCACGCCGCGCAGGCGCGCGCCGGCCGGAACATCGCGGAAGGTGGTCACCGGGCCTTCGATGCGCGCTTGTTGTAATCAGCGATCAGGCGGCCATCGAGGCTTGTCGTCGGCTTGAAGTCGAGGCGCAGTCGCGCCCCCCTGCTCCGCTCGCCGTTCAGGTCAGCGCCCGTGTCCAGGTTGGTGATCTCGCCCTCGCGGTTGCCTGTGTAGGCATTGAGGCGATACCCCAGCTTGTCGCCGATCGGCCCCGAGATGCCCGTTTCGAGGCGGCGTTCGCCGTCGCTGGTCACGGTGACCTGGGCATGCCCCTCCTGCTCCTCGCTTGATTCCTTGGTGACGATGTTAATCACGCCGGCCGACGAGTTCTTGCCGAACAGCGTGCCTTGCGGGCCGCGCAGCACTTCGACACGGGCGATGTCGCTCAGGTTAGAGAACGCCTGCAATTGCTGGATCACGGGCACGTCGTCGATGATCACCGACACAGCCGATTCAATGCCGATGCTGAAGGCGAAAGTGCCGATGCCGCGCAGGGCGATATTGTTGTTGTTTGGGTTTTCATTGATGGTCAGGGCCGGCGCAACGCGAGTCAGGTCCGAGAAGCCGACGATCTGCTGGTTCTCGATGGCGCGCTCGTCCACCGTGCTGACCGCGACCGGCACGTCCTGCATCGCCTGCGGGCGCTTTTGCGCGGTAACGGTCACTACCTGCAGGCCTTCGGCCTGCTGCGCGGCGTTGTTCCCCGCCTGGTCCTGGGACTGCGCGAGAACGGGTGCGGCAAACGCGCCGGCGGCCAGGAGGGCGGCTGCGTGGGCGATGGCGGTTCGGGCCGAACGACAGCGCGTGGATGGCAAACTCATTGTGTCTCCTTGAATAGTGATTGGGTGCGTACTCGCGGTGCCGTGATCTACTAATATTTCAGCGCGCCGGGTGCCTTAGTGCCGCTATCGCCTGCCCTTATTCCCGGGTGAGGGCAACCGTATTTGTGCCGCAACTCTGCGTTCTCCGTTAGCAAAGGGGCGCTGATATATTAGTATTCGTACCTGCGGCGCACAACGGCTGAGCGTGTTTAGTCATCGAGATGAGCAAACGAATGCCGTGAACGTTTTCAGGCCGGTTACGGTCGACCGCGCCTTTCTTGACCGCCATCCGGACATCGTGCGCCGTTACCTCGGTGTGCTGGTGCGCGCCGCGTCCTGGGCACGTGCGAATCCGGAAGAGGTCCCGGCCCTGATCGCGCTCGAGAATCCCGGCTACTCCGCCGATGAGGTTGCCGCCGCACACGGCCCGGCCCTGAGCCGCAGCCTGATGCCCCTGCTTGGTTTCGCGCAGGTCGCCGGCCTGGCCGCCCAGAAGGACTTCCTGCTGGACTGGGGTTACATTCGCCGCGACTTCAGCGTCAACGACTGGATCGACCCGGCGCCCCTGTCCGAGGCCATGAAAACGGCAGCCCATTCATCTCCCCGCCCCGCGCCGGCAACAGCACACCGTCGGCAGTTCGAAGAAGGCGCGCATTTCCACTGAATGTGGCGCGCGGCCCTCCATGCGATCCCTGCATGGCAGGTACTACCGAAAGCATGGCGCAGGGGTGCACCAGCCCTCTTACTTTGCAGCCTGTATACGAAGGCAGGTCCCGGCAGCACCCCGTTGGCGCCGAGCGCCGGCATGCGGAAGGATCTGTTCGGCGACGGCAAGCGGGCGGCGCGCACCGCCCCGGCCGTGAAGTACAGGAGCCGCCGAAACAGGTGAGGCCCTCGCCCGAGCACACCGGAATCGGGACGATCCCATGCCAGCCCGTTTATGCGGGGTGGTACCAACCCCTGTCTTGCTGGCTGCGCGTCAGCGCACCGGTGCATGCATCACCCGGAGCGAAGATTTTCGGGGCTTGGCAATGTTGGTTAGTTACCTTTTTCGCGGCATCCGTCTGTGCGGGACCCGGCCGTAATCGTTGCGACTGAGTTCTGGCATTCGCTCTTCCACGCCATGCACGTGAGGAAACCGGCGCCGTCGCGAGCAACGGCGCCGGCCGGCGGCGGTCATCGATATCGGTGGGCTCAAGCGCAATGGAAACGCCCATGCATCGCCTGGTTTAACCCAGGCCGCGCAGTTGCTTCCAGAGTGGGCAAGCCGTGAATCACGGCGCCCGCGGGCTTTCCGGCGGTCCGAGATAGGTCGGTTTCAGGCCGCCCAGGTTGACCACCATCTTCTGCACCACCAGGCCCGGATCGATCGCCCATACCTTGAGCGTTTTCGCACCCGGCTTGTCGATCGTGTGCGTGGTCGTGAACACCGCCGCCCCATCGCTCACGATCTTCGACCAGTGCTGCTCGGATTCGTCGGCATGCACGTTGACGATTTGCGGCGTCTCGTCGTCGATCGACACGGCAAAGCGGAAGCCCTTCCCTGGCTGGAACTTGAGCGTCGGCGCGAGGATCGTCTGCACCTGCACCTTGCCGGCGGTAGCCAGCTGCATGCGGTACTCCAGGCGCATGCCGTCCCGGCCCGGCGCCAGCGCCGGCGCGTCGACCGGCAGCGTCGTCATGCCCGAGCCGGTGCGGCCGTGATCCGGCACCAGCAGCCACCGGCGGCCTGTCGGCGCCACTGCGCGCGCATGGCTGGCCGCTTCGATCGACACCATCCCGTCGGTCTCCACGAAGGCGCCCTTCTCCGCCGAGCGCAGTTTCGCCAGCGGCACCTTGACCTGCGCTTTCGCGCCTTTCGGACCCGTCACGGTCAAGGTCGCCGACTCGGCGCCGGCCGGAACCTCGGCCCAGCGCACGTTGACCATGACACGCTGGTCGCGCTTGACCGTGCCGCTCGGGTGGCTGATCGTCACCCACGGCTGGTCGGCACTGACCTTGTAGTCGAACGGCGTTTCGCCGCGGTTGAACACCTCGACGAAGCGCGGCTGTCGGTCGAACGGATTCAGGGCCGGCAGCGTCAAACCCGGTTGCCCCCAGCGCGGCCACGCATGTTCGGCGCCTTCGGCAGCCACACCCATTTCCGCTTCTTTCGTGGTCTGGATTTGACTCACTGGCGGCATCACGTTGCGCGGCGGCTGGTTCCAGAAGGTGTATCCCAGGTGCGGCTGCGACATCATGTGGTTCCATTTGCCGCCGGCCAGGTCCTCGTGGTACCGGCGAGTCAATTCCGCATCGTCACGGAACAATGTGCGCACGCGCTCGGCCGCATCGTTGGCGGAAGCCCGCCCCTGCACCGCGTACAGGCGGTTGAACGCAGACGCGGCATACATTTCGTTGATGATCGCGCCGGCCCTGGCGGGATGCAGCACCAGCTGGAAGAACGCAGGAAATATGAACACCATAAAAATATATCTAGCGCGCTAGATTCTAGTAGAATAGACGATATGAATACGAAAAAACATCGTCATGGTGCCCAGCTTTCCTTTGCGCTGTATAGCGCAGCTAATCGCATGGTGCGCCTACACAAACCGTTTCTGGAACCTCTGGGCCTGACATTTCCACAATACCTCGTGATTCTCGAGTTGCTCGATGGCGCGCCGGTTTCCGTTGGTGTGCTGGGAAACCGACTCGGAATGGACACGGGCACGATCACGCCGCTGGTCAAGCGTCTCGAGCTAGCCGGTTTCGTGACCAGGACGCGGGACCCGGGCGACGAACGTCGTGTGGTGGTGGACCTGACGCCGGCCGGACGTACACTGGAATCGGACCTCCGTAGCATTCCGGACAAGATCAAGACGCTCTGCCAGCTCACCGAGGCGGACTTCGAGGACCTGCGCGTGACCCTCGATGGGCTTGGGCATCCGGCAATCGACTAATCAATGATCCACCTCCGGGTGGACGACAGTACGACCAATCCCGACATGGATGACAGCGTGGGCGCGCAGCGCCCGGCCGCTGCATTGGTGACGCGCTACGCCCGTCGCACGCTTCGCCACGACCTGGATTATTCCCGATCTTTTCCAGCTTTATCCTCCTCAACCATCAGAGTGACTGCAATGCCCGACGACGCCATCCATCCCACACCGCTGCAAGTAAATGAAACGCATGAAAAAGGAAGTGGCGACAAACTGAGCCGCGAAGCCACCGTGACCATCGCGGTCCTGGTCATTTCCACTTTCACCGTCATCCTGAACGAAATGCTGATGGCTGTCGCCCTGCCGCGGGTGATGGCCGATCTCGCCATCACGGCTTCGACGGCCCAATGGCTCACCACCGGCTACATGCTGACCATGGCAATCGTGATCCCGGCAACCGGCTTCCTGACAGAGCGGTTTCAAATGCGCACGGTATTTACACTGGCCATGTCGCTGTTTGTCGTGGGAACGATCATTGCCATTCTGGCGCCAGGTTTCTCCATGTTGCTCGTCGGGCGCATCATCCAGGCCGTCGGTACCGCGATCGTGACACCGCTTGCCTATACGGCGGTGAGCTCCCTGGTCGCGGTGTCGCGTCGCGGCAGTGTGATGGCGCTGGTCACCGTGGCGACCTCGCTTGCGCCTTCGGTAGGCCCGCTCATCTCGGGCCTGATCCTGTCACGCATGGGCTGGCACTGGATCTTCATTGCGATCCTGCCGTTTGCAGTCGGGTCACTGATCATCGGTAACCTGATGATCCGCGTGCCGAGCATTCCGCGCAAGGTCTCGCTGGACGCGGTCTCCGTGGCGCTCTCCGCAGTCGGATTCGCCAGCCTTGTGTACGGGCTGGCCTCCTTTGGTGAAGGCGCGGAACATGCCGTGGTGTCGCCATGGATCTCATTGATCACCGGAGTGATCGTGGTCGCCGCCTTCGTCGCCCGCCAGTTACAACTGCAGAAGTCGGACCGCGCCCAGCTCGACATGCGCCCGTTTTCGATGAAAACGTTCAGCGCTTCGGCAGTGGCGATGGCGTGCTTCGTGACCGCCGGCTACGGCACCATGACCCTGATGCCGGTCGTGCTGCAGACTTCCTATGGCTTGACGGCCGTGCAGGCCGGCCTGTTCATGGCGCCGGGCGGCATCACGATCGCCATCGTGTCAGCCATCGTCGGGCGCCTGTACGACCGCATCGGACCACGCCAGCTGGTGATGACCGGTGCACTGGTCGACGCCGCCGGGCACTGGTACCTGTCGACGCTCGGACCTGGTACGCCGGTCTGGCTGCTGCTGGTGCCGTATCTCGTTCTGATCGTGGGGCAGGCATTGATGTGGACGCCCTTGTTCGCAGCATCGCTCGGCGCGTTGAAACCACATCTGGTTCCACACGGTAGTGCCATCCTCAACACGCTACTGCAGCTGTCCGGCGCCGCCGGCATTGCGATCATGTTCTCGATCATGGGCGCTGCCAGCGCGAGCTATATCGAGGGTGGCGAGGCAGTGAACGCCGCGATGGCACACGGGGCGCAACGGGCTTACCTGATCGGTTGCGGTCTCGCACTGGCTGCCTTTGTCGGTGCCCTGTTCTTGCCCAAGAAGGTTGTTTCGAATGGGCTCCCGGCCGCGGTCCATTAATCATACGGCAGACAAGTGGATGTCTCGGCGCCCTGCTTGAAGTCAAGCCAACGCACTGCCATCTCGGCTGCTGCGTGCATTCCGACGTCTATGACTTCAGCGCCTCGGCAATCAGTTCGACGGAACGCAGTCGCGCCTGATGGTCGTAGACATCGGAAACGATCATCAACTCGTCGACACCCGTTTCGGCAATGAACGCTTGCAGTCCTGTGCGCACGGTATCTGCGGAACCGACAACCGAACGCGCCAGCATGCGCATGGCCTGCGCCTTTTCCTGTGGCGACCAGTAGGTGTCGATATCGTCGATGGGCGGCTTGCTGAGCCCCTGCCGTGCCCGGAACATGTCGGCAAACGACATCTGCTGGGTGGTCGCGAGCCGCTTTGCCTCATGGTCGGTATCGGCGGCGATGACGTTGATGCCGGCCATTGCATAGGGCCCGTCAAGTTGCTCGCTGGGCTTGAAGCGGCTGCGGTAGATGTCGAGGGCAGGCAGCAGCATGTCCGGCGCAAAATGCGAAGCGAAGGCGTAAGGCAGGCCGAGTTCGGCCGCCAGCGTCGCCCCGAAATTGCTCGAACCCAGTATCCACAGCGGCACGTTGGTTCCGGCCGCCGGCACGGCAACAATGCGCTGATCCGGAGCGGCAGGCGCAAAAAACGCCTGGAGTTCCTGCACATCCTGCGGAAATTGCTCGGAGGCGCTGGCAGAGCGCCGCATCGCGCGCACTGCTATCTGATCGGTGCCCGGCGCGCGGCCCAGCCCGAGATCGATGCGTCCAGGGTAGAGCCGCTCCAGCGTGCCGAACTGTTCGGCGATGATGTAGGGCGCATGGTTCGGCAGCATGATGCCGCCGGCGCCGACCCGGATCGTCCTGGTGCCGCCGGCGATGTGGGCGAGGACGATCGAGGTGGCGGCGCTGGCAATCCCCGCCATGTTATGGTGCTCGGCCACCCAGATGCGCTTGTAGCCCCATCCCTCCGCATGAGATGCAAGGTCCCGCGCGTTGTCGAGCGCCATCCTGGCGTCCGCGTCCTGCGTGACCCGGACAAGTTCCAGCAGCGAGAGCGCGGTCATTTCGGCTCCTTCGCTGCAGCGGAACGCTCGATCGCGTCGACCGTCTCATGCAGCGCGACGGCGTCGCGGAAGCTGGGCGCCGAGCGTGTGCCCGAACGGATATCCTGCCCGATCAAGGCATAGACGCGGGCGACATTGCGGGCGACCGAGTTGTCTGGCCAGCCCTCATAGGCCGAGGCGGGCGGCGTCAATGGAGCAAGCGCGCTCGTATCGCCGTTGGCTCCGCGGATGGACAACTGGACGATCTGTCCGTGGCCGTGAGCGCCGGTTACCTGGATGTCGCCTTCCGTGCCGTTGATCTCCCAGAGCAGGTTGGTGCCGCGAGAGATGCCTCCGCGATAATGGATCGAGAATGCGGCCCCGCTCTCAAGCGCGCCATGTACGAGGATCTGGTCATGAGCGGTCGAGGGGATCGTCTCTCCGGTATCGGTGACGTACATGGTATTGCGGCGGTTGATCATGCGTGCGGACAGGTCGCCGAAGCCACCCAGTACGTCGCGCATACCGGCAAGCGTGTGTCCCACGGGGATGGTGAGCAGTGTTGCCCCATTGCTCTTGTCATAAAGATAGGCATGGGCTGCGTCGGTCTCGCCGCCACCCCATGGGCCACCGCTGGCCACAAGCGTCGTCGAGAGCACCTCGCCAACATAACCGTCGGCGATGAGCTGGCGAAGATACTCAAGCTCCGGGGCGACGCGCATCTGTGTACCGATTGCCGCGACAACGCCCTTCGCTTCGGCGAGATCGGCCAACTCCCGCGCCTCGGCGAGGCCGTTGCCGAGCGGCCATTCACAATAAACGTGCTTGCCCGCGTTCAACGCCGCGGCCACCAGTTCGCGGTGATGTGGCACCTTGACGGTGACGACGACCAGGTCGACTTCGGGCGAATTGACGAGCGCTTGCGCATTCTCAAATGCATGCGGTAGGCCGAATGCTTCGGCGGCTTTCGTGGCGCTCGCAAGGCTGGTGTTCGCGACGCCGACCACCACAAACTCGTCTGGTAGTGCCTTCAGCGCGGGAATATGCGCCGTGGCGGCCCAGTGAATGCCCGGATTAAGGCCGATGAATCCAACGCGGATTGGCTTGTCAGTCATGAGGTGCTCCAGTTTTGCTGATTGAGTTGGGCGGATCGGCCGCTTCCCGGGCCGGGCCGCCAGTGAGATAACCGAAGGCGAGGATCTCCTCGATCCGCTCCGGGGTTGTGCCATATTTTCCCGCCTTGTCGTGGACGAGGGCCGAGCCCACTGCGCTCAGAAACAGCGCGGGTGCGGAAACCGACTGCCTGGCTGCGCCTTCGGCCTGGGCGCGTGAGAGAAACTCGCCCGTTATCGAGACGAGTGCGCTACAGGTGACCGCCAAAGGCGACGCCTGGGCTTCGAAGGCGTCCAGGAACGGTTGGGGCAGACCGTTGAAGGCACTGAGATAGTCCTTGAGCGCTATCATCCAGGCGCGAAGCGCAGTCTGCGCGCACGGCTTCGCTGAGGCTTCATCACGGCGGGACAGGAGCACCTCCTGCCGTTCATGCAGCACCTCGCACAACAGGTGTTCGCGCGTCGGAAAATGCCGATACAGCGTGCCGGGTCCAACCTTCGCCTCCCGCGCAATCTCGTCGAGCGACGTGTTCACGCCATACGCAGCAAAGTGCCGCGCCGCAATCCCGAGAATACTGTCGCGATTTCGCCGCGCATCCGCGCGCAGTGCGCCCTTCTCTTCCGACGGATTCTTGATCATAGGTAGTTCCCTTTCGACACTCCTGCAGGTTAATGGAGGCTGCCTCGATGTAGGACGTTGACGATGTGGAGATAGTCTCCGCATAGTAAACGGAGACCGCCTCCGGGTCAATCCGGTACTACTACTGGGAGTCCTGGAAAGAACTTGACGAGGCAAAAATTTAAGTATAAATTGTGCCCAATTGAGTTGCGCACAACTCACTTGAACACAATTTACCTCACTTTGAAAGAGTCTCATATGAGCGCTTTATACAGCACGAAAGTAACTGCCATCGGTGGCCGTAGTGGATCAGTTCGCAGCGACGACGGCCTCCTTGACCTGCCTCTTGCACTGCCCAAGGCGCTTGGTGGTAAAGGCGGCGCGACTAATCCGGAACAGCTGTTTGCCGCAGGGTATGCAGCCTGTTTCGAAAACGCGGTGATTCATGTAACGCGCGCCAGGAAGGACAAGGTAAAGGATGAGGATATCAAGGTCGTGGCTGATGTTGGCTTGATGCCTAACGGAAAAGGCGGCTTCGTGCTGACCGTTGCGCTTGATGTCGAGATCACAGGCATGGATCAGGCAGCTGCCGAAGCGATCGTTGCCGAAGCACATGCAGTGTGCCCGTACTCGAACGCTGTTCACGGTAATATTGATGTTCAGCTGAAAGTGACAGCACAATAACAGGAGGTGTGATGAGAAAAACGAACGATGTACTTTTGCTTGAAGAGCAACTATGCTTTCCGCTGTACGCTGCTTCAAATCTCATCACACGTCTTTACCGGCCCCTGCTGGCAAAGCTTGGACTCACTTATCCGCAGTACCTTGTGATGATGCTTTTATGGGAAGCTGCGCCGCAGTCAGTCAGCGATCTGGGAAAAGCATTGCACCTGGACAGTGGAACGCTAACCCCCCTTCTCAAGCGACTTGAAATATCTGGATTAGTACTGAGAAGACGGGACGATGAAGATGAGCGCCGGGTTTTCATTTTGCTTACGGAGAAAGGTAGCTTGCTTCGTGCGTCGGCAGAGAGTATTCCCAAGGAATTGCAAAGTGCCATACAGTGTTCGCCCAAAGAGATTAGTGAACTACGAGACCGTGTCAACGCATTGATCAGCAGATTGCAATCTGCCTAGACTCAGCCATTTGCAATGATTGATGC
This sequence comes from Massilia niabensis, assembly GCF_042655085.1. Lineage (NCBI taxonomy): Bacteria > Pseudomonadati > Pseudomonadota > Betaproteobacteria > Burkholderiales > Oxalobacteraceae > Massilia > Massilia niabensis. Next base: position 31,887 of record NZ_JBHSMU010000004.1, read on the forward strand.
GACTTCAATCATCGTAAATATGATGATTTCCCAACGCTGCACCGCCGTCCCCAAGGCAGCCGCAGGTCAGCCCGCGGGCTGATCGGCCAGCTTCTGCAATTCGCCCTTGTGCGTCGTCGCCCATTCCCTGAAGCCCGTTGCGGGCCGCCCGAGCAGATACGACACGTCGTCGCGCACGGTGCCGAAATAGCCCAGCCGTCCGTCGGCCAGTTGTGTGCAGAATTCGACCGCGCTTCTGGCGTACCAGTCCTCGACCTTCAATCCACCCGCCTTGAACAAGGCTTCCATGTCCGCTGGATGGCGCACCTCGCAAGTGATTGTGCGGTCCAGGACCTCGCTCAACATGGTTGCCAGCTCGGGCCCCGTCATCGTCTCGGTGCTGAGATAATAGTTCTTCGATGCGTGGCGCTCGGGCCCGTCGCGCAAGACCTTCGCGGTGACCGCAGCGATATCGGTCACGGCGATGTAGCCGACCCGCTGCTCTCCCCAGAATACCGGGAACGATCCGCCCGTCGGCGGTGACACATTCAACATGCCATCCATGAACATGTTGGGGTGCAGATGCGTCCAGGCGATGCCACTGGCCTCGATATAGCACTCGACCAGCGCGAACCAGGAAAACTTCGAGTCGGTGCAGTCGTCGTTGGCAAAGACGCCCTGATTGACGATGTGCTTCACCCCTGCCTTCCTGGCCGCATCGACCAGCCACTTTGTCTGATGCGTCATGGCGATCGTATAGCCGGTCAGGATATTGAGCCGATCGACACCGCAGAGCGCGGGCCCGAGTGTGCGCGGATCGTCGAGGTCGAACAGCACCGCGTCGCGGCCTTCAGCGCGAAAGCGCTCCAGGTCCTCCTGCTTGCGCACCCCGATGCGAATGCGCACGTCGCCAGGGTTCTTGTCGAATTCCTCCAGAATGTAACGGCCGGTCTGGCCGGTGACGCCCATGAGGAAGATGAGTGGGCTGTTGTTGGTCGCCATGGTGGCTCTCCGGTTGTTTGTGTGGATGTCGAATGGGACGATGCGCGGAGCGGCTCACCGCATGATGCGATGATCGAGTCCGTATTGAGCAGGTGCGCCGAGATGGTCGCGCAGCGTTGTGCCCGCGTAATCGAGATGGAACAGGCCGCGCCCCTGCAGGATCGGCACGACGTGGTCGACGAAGTCGTCGAGGCCATCGTGGTAGACGTCCGGCGCCACCCAGAAGCCGTCGGCGGCTTCGGCCTCGAACCAGCGCTGCATGTGGTCGGCGACCTCGATCGGCGGCCCGGCGACAACGGGCTGGTAATCGATGACGCCATGGGCAAGCACGTCGCGCAGGCTCCAGCCCTCGCGGGCGATTTTCAAGGCATGGCCGGAGCGCGGATCGCCCGGGGACGGACGCGCCGCGGCGAGCTGCTGCGGCGACAGCGGCTCGTCGAGCCGTGCCGGGTCGATCCGCACGCCCAGCATCTGCTGCAGATAGGCGGCGCGCTGGGGAAAGGCGCGTTCGGTCAGGATGATGCGACGATCGAGCGCGGCGCGCTTGTCGCCGGCGATCGTCGTCATCAGGCCGGCGATGAACTTGATCTCGTCCGGGTCGCGTCCGGCACGTTCGGCCGCGTTGCGGAAGGCGGCGCGCTGCGCACGGGCGTCCTCGATGCTGAATGCCGCGCCGATGACGGCGCTGGCATAGCGGCCGGCGAGGTCCAGCGCATTGGCGCTGGCGCCGCCCGCGTGGAAGATGACCGGCTGACCTTGCTCCGATGGCGGAATATAGAGCGGCCCGCGCGAAGCGACGTACTTGCCGCCCAGGTTGATCGGCGCCACCTCGGCCGACCTGGCGAACTGCCCGCTGGCTTGGTCATGCACCCAGGCATCCTTGCCCCAGCTGCCCCACAGCGCCTGGACGAGCTGCACCACTTCGTGCGCCCGCCCGTAGCGGTCGGCGCTGGACGGGATGCGCACGCCGTAGTTCGCGGCGACATCGTCACCCGCCGAGGTGATCGCGTTCCAACCCGCGCGGCCGTGGCTCATGATGTCGAGCGCCTTGAACTGGCGCGCGAGATTGAACGGCTCATTGAAGGTCGTGGAGCCTGTTGCCACCATCCCGATCCGTTCGGTGCCACGGGCAACCGCGGCGAGCGTCATCATCACGTCGAGGTTGAAGCCGGGCGCCTCATGTTCGATGTCGGCGGCGACGGAACTGGGGCCGTCAGGCAGGAACAGGAACTGTAGCTTGCCACGTTCGGCCGCCTGGGCCTGCCGGACCTTGGCGTCGAAGCTCGTATAGCTGGTGGGGTCGACGCCGGGCATCCGCCAGGCGCCGGCCAGCGCCCCGTAACCGTTGCCCAGATGCATACCGATGATCATTTGGCGGGTCATGTGACACTCCGGACCACGACCGCCATCACATGAACAGCGCGCGGGTCAGGCGCACGGCATAGTCGGAATCGGGGTTGGTCGTGCCATCACCCACCCGCTCCATGATCGCCTGGATCGCCAGCTCGCGGCGCCTGGGCAAACGATCGAGCTCGGCCGAGGCGAGCGCTTTCGGCATCTCGTTGAGGCTCAGGTCGGTACAGTAGCAGGGCGCGCCCGGCTGCTGGCGCCAGGAATCTGCCAATGTGCCCGAATAGAAGGCGTCCAGTCCGGTCTCTTCGACCAGCGCCAGCGCCACTTCCCGCTCCCGGTCGCCATCGGCAGCGACGGGAATGGCGATCCGGCCAGCTGTTCCTGCGGGCATGCCCTTCTCGGCAAAGGAAGCCGAGGTGATCGCGTTCCATGCCTTGGCGATCGGCCGGCCCAGCTGGCCCGCAACCCACACGCTCTCGGCCATGCCGGCTTCGATGGCGTCGACCTTGCCGTCGCGCGCCGGATAATAGTTGGAGGTGTCGATCACGACCACGTGCGCCGGCAGGCCCGCGATTAGGGGTGCGATTTTGGGGATGGCGCCGAGCGGCGTGGACATGATCACCACGTCGACATCGGTGACCGCCTCCGCGGATGTGACCGCACGGGCACCGTTCCGCAGGATCGCCGTGTCGACGGTTTCCGGGCCGCGCGAATTGGCGACCTTCACGTCGTGTCCGGCCAGGCTCAGTTTCGTGACCAATGTCGTACCGATATGGCCGGTGCCGAGTATGCCTATTTTCATGAAGATGTTCCTTTGTTGGCGGGGGAGCGCATCGAAGTGGCAGCGCATCGCCCGGTCTGGAGTGACGACCACTCCGGGGAGGATGGGAATCGCGGCTATCGACGCGATCGTGATGGGAGCCGAACGACGGCATGAACACACAGTGCGAAAAACAGCTGCGTGGCAACACTGCCTTTCGGTTTCAGATTCCCTACTATGCAAGAATCTAGTGTGCAAGGTAAATGAAACGGGGATGGCTGTCAAGCGGCTTCAAGGAGGCGACGCTCGCCCGGCCGACAGGCCGGCGTTCTTCACGCGTCGCCCACTTGAAGGTTGCCGCTACGAAGAGCGCCTGTCGTTCATCATGACGAGTAAAGTCAGGATGCACGCGAAAACAGGCGGCCCCCAATCGTATATCCTGAGGGGGCGCGAACCCATGGTCGTGGAAAAAGCAATGACGACAAGCGTCCAGATAACGGCTGTCGACACGACGACGGCAAAATCCCCGCGAGTTACTTTATTATTCATGGACTGCATCCTTTATTGGTAAACGCCGGCATTCATTTGGACCAGAGAAAATGAGGCTTTGCCCTGACGCGCAGGAGTCCGGCGTAGCTCTTCCCGTACGCCAAGATGAGCAGGCCACACAGCAGGAGTTCCTGCGTCCCCGTAAACAGTTGCCTTGGGTGGGGCGAAATGAAGAGATTCAGGTAGGCGATTTGAAAGGCAATGCCGGCCATGACAGCCAGGGCCAAGGGCACCAGGATATTAAATAGCAGCATGGATCCCAGGATAATTTCCAGATATTTGATGAACGGATAAAATCCAATACTGTTCATCTCTGCGAGATAAGGGCCGACAGCCCCAGCCTTGCTGAAATCCGGTATGACGCCAAACACCGCGTAGTTTAGGCCGGATTTTAAAAAGTGGATGGCATAATAAAATCGCAGCCACATGATCAGATACTTCCAGGGTCCCTTTTCGGCGTCGATCACTTTGTCTCCTTTGTAATAATTCAGAGTGAAAGATCCAATGTAGATTGGTCATATCAAGCGATCAACGACCATTTTGGCAACTCTGCTATGCAGATGGCGACCGGATCATGCCGGCCGTTCTTTGCAAGAAATGCAAGGCTGGGCCTTCAGGCGTCCCGACAATCTCAAGCTTGTCCAAACAGGTTTGCAAACACTTGCCTCAGCCATCGGTTCGACGCATCGGCGTGGTAGCGCTCGTGCCAGTGCTGCTTGACCTGGAAACTCGGCAGCTCGACCGGTACCGGCAGCAGCCGGATGTCTTCGCTTGCCGCCACGGCGGCGCCATAGCGGTAGGGAACGATGGCCAGCAATTCGGTCTGCGCCACGATGCGGGCCACGCCAAGGAAGCTGGGCAACTGCAGGACGACGCGGCGCTTGATGCCTTCGCGCGCGAGGATCTTGTCGACGATGGCGTGGCCGGTGCCGGAAGTGCGCACCAGCACGTGTTCCTCGCGCTGCAGCGCCTCCAGATTCAACGCTTCACGCACGCGCGGGTGCTTGTTCGATACCAGGCAGACGAAATGCTGGTCGAACAGCTTCTGCTGATAGAAGCCTGCCTCGAGGTGGGGCATGAAGCCGACTGCCAGGTCGACCCTGCCGTCGGCCAGTTCAAGCGGACTGTCGGGAGAAATCTTCGATATCTCGACCTGGATGCCCGGCCCGTGCTGGCGCAGGTAATTGAGCAGGTGCGGCAGCAAGACGATCTCGCTGATGTCGGTCATGCAGATGCGGAACTCGCGCGTACTGCCGCCCGGGTCGAACACCGGCTCATCGAGGAGTGCGTGCTGCAAGGCCTGCAGCGCGCGGCGCACGTCGGCAATCGCGTTCTCGGCGCGCGGCGTCGGCTCCATGCCCTTCGCCGTGCGGCTGAACAGGCGGTCATTGAAATGTTCGCGCAGCTTGCCCAGCCCCAGGCTGACGGTGGACTGCGGCAGCGCGAGGTTCTCTGCCGCGCGCGTCACGTTCCGGGTCTTGTAAATCTCGTCGAAGATGAGCAGCAGCTCGACATCGAAGCGTTTCATCGTGCCCACCACTATTTAAAAAGCTGATTATAGCAATCAGGCGCGATCAGTTTCCGACATAAACGGATGTGGGCACACTGGGTCCATTCACGAGACGTATGGAGACCATCATGACATCGCCCACCACCCACAAACCCACGGTGATCATCGCCGGCGCCGGCATCGGCGGCATTGCCACTGCGCTGGCGCTCGCCCGCCTCGGCATGTCCGTCACGGTGCTGGAACAAGCGCCGACGCTGGGCGAAATCGGCGCCGGGCTGCAGCTGGCGCCAAATGCCTTTGCCGCGCTCGACGCGCTCGGCGTCGGCGCCGCCGTGCGTGACCGCGCCGTATTCACGGAGCGCCTCGTCATGATGGATGCGGTCGACTGCAGCGAAGTCGGCGCTTTCGAAGTCGGCGCGCCGTTCCGCGAGCGCTTCGGCAATCCCTATGCCGTGATCCACCGCGCCGACATCCATACCGCCATCCTCGAGCATGTGCAGGGCACGCCGCACATCGAGCTCGTCACCTCGTGCCATATCGGCGCCATCGAACAGGATGGCACGGGCGTCACGGTGCTTGCCAGCGACGGCCGGCGCTTCCGCGCCGAATACCTGATCGGCTGCGACGGCATCAAGTCGATCGCGCGCGAGGTGGTGGTGGGCGACGCGGTGCGCGTTTCGGGCCACGTGGTGTACCGCGCCGTGGTGCCGGCCGCCGAGATGCCCGAGGAGCTGCGCTGGAATGCGCCCGTGCTCTGGGCCGGCCCGAACTGCCACCTGGTGCACTACCCGCTGCGCAGCGGCGACCAGTACAACCTGGTGGTGACCTTCCACAGCCGCGAACAGGAAACCTGGGACGTGCGCGACGGCAGCAAGGACGAAGTGCTGTCCTACTTCACCGGCATCGCCGACCTGCCGAGGAAGCTCCTGCACTGCCCGTCGAGCTGGCGCCGCTGGAGCACCGCCGACCGCAACCCGGTCGAGAACTGGACCAAGGGGCGCATCACCCTGCTCGGTGACGCCGCCCACCCCACCCTGCAATACCTGGCCCAGGGCGCCTGCATGGCGCTGGAAGACGCGGTCACCCTCGGCGAAGCGGTGCGCCATTGCGACTTCGATATGCGGGCCGCTTTTGCGCTGTACCAGAAGTCGCGCATTGCCCGCACCGCGCGCGTGGTCCTGTCGGCGCGCGAGATGGGCCGCCTCTACCACGCCCACGGCGTCGAGCGCCTGGTGCGCAACGACCTGTGGAAGGGCCGCGACCAGGCCGGCTTCTACAACGCGCTGGAATGGCTGTACGGCTGGACCGCCGCCGGCTGCCTGGCCACCGATTGATCCCCTACCAGGAAACGATGATGCAAAACGATATTGCAAGCGCACGCCGCGCCCTCTACGACGACATGCTGGACCTGCACCTGACTCCCCTGTGGGAGTCGCTTCATTCGCTGGTGCCAAAGCACCCGTCTCCCGGCTACGACGCCGCCCTATGGCGCTTCGAGGACATCGCGCCGCTCCTGGCGCGCGCCGGAACCCTGATCTCCGCCGAAGAAGCCGTGCGCCGCGTGCTGGTGCTGGAAAACCCTGCCCTGCCCGGCAGCTCCTCGATCACCCATTCGCTGTACGCGGGGCTGCAGCTGATCCTGCCCGACGAGGTGGCGCCGGCCCACCGCCACACCCAGTCGGCGCTGCGCTTCATCGTCCAGGGCAAGGGGGCCTACACGGCGGTCGACGGCGAACGCACCACGATGCATCCGGGCGACTTCATCCTCACCCCGTCCTGGGCCTGGCATGACCACGGCAACCCCGGGGTCGACGGCCTGGCCGAACCGGTGGTCTGGCTCGACGGCCTGGACATCCCGATGACGCGTTTCCTCAGCGGCGGCTTTGCCGAGAACGGCGAAGCCGCCAGCCAAGGCGTCGCCCGGCCGGAAGGACGCAGCCTTGCCGCCTACGGCTTCAACATGGCGCCGGTGCGCCAGCTGCATTCGCGCGCCAGTTCGCCCATCTTCAACTACCCGTATGTCCGGTCGCGCGAGGCGCTCGAGACGCTGCGGCGCCAGGAAGAAGTCGATGCCTGGGTCGGCGTCAAGCTGCGCTACATCAACCCGCTGACCGGCGGCGCCCCGATGCCGACCATCGGCGCGTGCATGCAGCTGCTGCCTGCAGGGTTTGCCGGCCTGCCGCACCGCAGCACCGACGGCACAGTCTACAGCGTCGTCGAAGGCAGCGGCAGCGCCACCATCGGCGGCAAGCGATTCGCGTTCGCGCCGCGCGACACCTTCGTGGTGCCGTCCTGGGCCACGCTGGTGCTGGAAGCGCCGCAGGACGTGGTGCTGTTCAGCTTCTCCGACCGCCCGGTGCTCGAAGCGCTCGGCATGCTGCGCGAAGAATTCCTCCTCAAATAACGTTTTAAGAAAGAGAACACCATGAACCAAGCTTTCATCTTCCCGCCAGGCGCCACCGTCGGCCTGCCGATCAACGGCATCGACGCCGCCTTCCCGGTGCGCCGCGTCTACTGCGTTGGCCGCAACTACGCCGCCCATGCGCGCGAAATGGGTTTCGATCCCGACCGCGAACCGCCCTTCTTCTTCTGCAAACCAAACGATGCCGCCTCGATCGTGCCGGTGCCCGCCGGCGTCACCGTCGAGCTGCCCTACCCTTCGCTGACCGAGAACTACCACTATGAAATCGAACTGGTGGTAGCGATCGGCAAGGCCGGGCGCGACATCGCCGTGGAAGACGCCGCGCAGCACATCTTCGGCTACGCCGTCGGCCTGGACATGACCCGGCGCGACCTGCAGATGCGCATGCGCGAAGCGGGCCGCCCGTGGGAAATCGGCAAGGCCTTCGACTACTCGGCGCCGATCGGCCCGATCACGCCGCTGGCGGAATGCGGCGCCATCGACGCCGGCGCCATCGCCCTGGACGTCGACGGCAAGACAGTGCAGAGCAGCGACGTCACCCACCTGATCTGGAACGTGCGCGAAACCATCGCCCAGCTCTCGACCCTGTTCGAACTCCAGCCCGGCGACCTGATCATGACCGGCACGCCCGAAGGCGTCGGCGCCGTGGTGCGCGGTCAGGCAATGACGGGCAGCGTCGCCGGCCTCACGCCGATCAGCGTCAAGGTTGTGTGAGCATGAAGCTGCATACCTATTACCGCAGCTCGGCCTCGTACCGGGTGCGCATCGCGCTGAACCTGAAGGGCCTGGTGGCGGAGGAAGCCTACGTCCACCTGTCGAAGAACGGCGGCGAGCAGTTCGGCGCCGCCTTCGACGCCCTCAATCCGCAGCACCTGTTGCCGGTGCTCGAGGTCGATGATCTGGTGCTGCCGCAGTCGCTGGCCATCATCGAATACCTCGACGAAACCCGGCCGGCGCTGCCGCTGCTACCAGGAGACCCTGCCGGCCGCGCACGCGTGCGCGCGCTGAGCCAGATGATCGCGGCCGACATCCACCCGATCGACAACCTGCGCGTGCTGAAGTACCTGGGACAGGAGCTCGGGGCCACCCAGGAGCAGAAGAATGCGTGGTATCGCCACTGGGTCGCGCTCGGGCTGGCGGCGCTCGAGCGCCAGCTGGCCGGCAACCCGGCGACAGGCCTGTTCTGCCACGGCGACACGCCCACCATGGCCGACTGCTGCCTCGTGCCGCAGCTCTACAACGCGCGCCGCTTCGAGTGCGACCTGGCCGCCTACCCGACGATCACCGCCATTGAGGCGCGCTGCCTGGCACTGCCGGCTTTTAACGGTGCGCAGCCGGACCTGCAGCCGGACGCCGAGTAATACCTGGCGCTAGCGGTGCTGGCGGGCGGCGAACACCACGCCGCAGCCGAGCACCGCCGCCAGCGCCCAGAACACGAAACCAGTCCCCCCGGCCGAACCGATCGCGCCGAAACTCACCGGCAGCACGGTCTGGCTGGCATTGACCAGCATGGTGCGCACGCCGATCGCTTCCCCGCTGCGTCCCGGCGGCGAGGCTTCCTGGAGGGCGGTCATGATCATCGGCAGCGCCGAACCGAGTCCCAGCCCCAGCAGGAAGGCCAGGGCCAGCAGTGGCGCGACGGCGTCGAACAGGGGCAGCATCACGTAGACCAGGGCGGTGAGGGCCAGGGCGCCGGCCAGCACTTGCCAGGGCGCGAACGCGCGTGCCAGCGCCGGCATGAACATCCGCACGACAAAGGTTCCCACGCCGAATGCGCCCATGACCAGGCCGATCGACGAGGCCGACAGCCCGATCCGGGCGCCATGCGTCGGCATCATGAAGGTGAACAGGTCCCAGCCCATGGCCAGCAGCGTGCTGGCGACGAACACGGCGCGCAGCGGCGCGTGGCGCAGGAGGTCGGCCATGCGCGCCCTGGCCGCCGGCGCAGGCTGTGCCGGCGCCGGGGCGGCGCTGCGGCGCTGCCACCGGAGCAAGGCCAGCGCCAGCAGCGGCAGCACTGCCAGCACCAGGAAAGTGTTGGCGGCGCCGGCCAGGTCGACCAGGAAGCCGGCCAGCACGGGACCGGCGATGGTGGACGTCGAAATACCGAGCGCGAGCATCGAGAAACCATGGGTCCGCTCCTCCGGGGCACTGCCGTTGCCGACCGCATTGTTGATCGCCAGGTGCACCAGCATGAAGCCGCAGCCGAGCAGCACTGCCGCCGCGCCGAGGCCCGCCAGGGTCGGCACCAGCGCCAGCAGCAGGGCCGCCTCGAGCAGCAACAGGGCCAGCAGGAGCGGCCTGCCCTGGCCGCTGCGGTCGGTCCAGCGGCCGGCGTGCACCGACAGCAGCATTGGCAGCACCGCCAGCATGCTGACCACGATCCCTACTTCGAACGGGGTCGCGCCGAGCCGGAGCGCCGCCAGGGTGAGCGCTACCCGCCCCCCGGTAAACGCGGTGTGCGCCAGCACCATCAGGGCGATCTGGACGGGCAGCTTCATTCGCAGGCCTCAGGAAACGACTGCCGGGCCGGGTGCGTGTTCGACCGGCGCAGCGTTGAAACGCATCGAGAAGTCGATCGCCTGCACGTCCTTGACCAGGGTCCCGGCCGAAATGCGGTCGACGCCGGTCTCGGCCAGCTCGCGCAGCCGCTCGAAGGTGACGCCGCCGGAGACTTCAAGGCTGCAGCGGCCCGCCGCCATGCGTACGGCCTCACGGATCTGGTCGATCGTCATGTTGTCGAGCAGGACCATCGGCACCCCGGCCGCCAGCGCCTCCGCGAGCTGGCCGAGCGTTTCGACTTCGACCTGGATGAAGGTGGCGGCACTGCCGCTGCGCAGGGCGGCCGCATAGGCCGCGGCCAGGCCGCCGCACGCGGCAATATGGTTTTCCTTGATCAGGATGGCGTCGTGCAGGCCCATCCGGTGGTTGCGTCCGCCGCCACAGCGCACCGCATATTTTTGCGCGGCGCGCAGGCCGGGAATGGTCTTGCGCGTGTCGAGGATGGCGGCACCGGTGCCGGCCACGGCATCGACGTAGCGCGCCGTCCTGGTCGCCACCCCGCTGAGCGTCTGTAGGAAGTTCAGGCAGGTACGCTCGGCCGTCAGCAGGCCGCGCGCGCTGCCGCTGATCTCGACGATGGTGGCGCCCGGCGCGCAGCGCTCGCCATCGAGCACCATCCAGCGCGCCTCGGCTGCGGGCACGACCTGGCGCAGGGTCTCCATCACCCACGGCTGGCCGCAGATCACGGCCGCCTCGCGGCAGACGATGCGGGCGCGCGCCGTCTGCCCGGCCGGCACCAGGGCGGCGGTCAGGTCGCCGCCGCTGCCGCCGACATCTTCGCGCAGGGCGCGCCACACGTCGTCGCCGACCTGGATCGCCAGCTGCGGGTCCACGGCCGCGCTCAGATGACCACGCCGCGCGGGACCGGCACGCCGTAGAGCGAGCCGGCATAGGCCGCATACACCGGGTCGTCCACGTTGCAGGCATGACCCATGGCCACCGACAGGTCGCGCCAGGTGCGCTGGATCGGGTTGGTGACGCGGCTGGCGTTGCCGCCGGCGTGCTTGAAGACTTCGGCCGCCGCGTTCGCGGCGCGCCGCACGGCGCGCACCTGGTTGACGCGCGCCTTGTACTTCATCTCTTTCGTCACTTTGCCGCCGCCCTGGACGAACTTGTAGATCTCGCCGATTTCGCCCAGCACGTGCTGGCGCGAGGCGTCGATGTCGGCCAGCGCCGCGCCGAGCGTGGCCATGTGGTAGGGATTCTGGGTCTGGCTGGCGCCCATGCGGGTGACGCGGCTGCCCGTGTACTCGGCGAAATGGTTGACCACACCGGCCGCGATGGCCATCGTGGCGGCGGAGATCGCGCCCGGGAAGAACAGGTCGAATGGAATCTGGTAAAGCGCGGTGCCCGGACGGTTGCGGGTCGCATACACGCAGTCGTTCAGGTCCTGCACGTTATAGGTGCGGTACCCGGGCACGAAGACTTCCTTGACCAGCACGTCCTTGCTGCCGGTGCCCTGCAGGCCCATCACGTTCCACGAGTCCTGCAGGATCTCGTAGTCGGCGCGCGGCAGCACGAAGTGGGTCAGGACGTTGCAGACGCCATCGTCGCCTTCCGCGAAGCCGCCCAGCACGGCCCAGGTGCAGTGGTCGGTGCCCGAGGAGAACGGCCACTGGCCGCTCAGGATATAGCCGCCGTCGACGCGGCGCGCCTTGCCGATCGGGGCGTAGGGCGAGGCGGTCCAGGTGTCGTGGTCCTGGCCCCATACTTCTTCCTGCATGCGCGGGTCGCCCTGGCCGAACTGGAACGGATGCACGCCCACCACCGAGCCGACCCAGCCCAGCGACGAGGCTTTCGAACCGAGGTCCATGACCGTCTGGTAGAACTCGCGCGGGTCGGCCTCGAAGCCGCCGTATTCCTTCGGTTGCAGCATGCGCACCAGGCCGCTGTCGCGGATCAGGCGCGCGCCTTCGTCGGTCACGCGGCCCAGCGCGTTGCTGGGCAATTCTTCGTTGACGAAGCTGTCGATATTGCCAAGGATGGTTTCTCGTACCGGATGCATGATGCACTCCTCTTTATGCGATTGTGTGGTTGGGTTCCGGCGGCGCCGGTGACTGCCTGTTCAGCGCGTTGGTGCCGGTTCCAGCGCCGGTTCCATCATCAGGGCGGTCAGTTCCTTGTGCTGCCGGTGGTGGCCCCAGCTGCTCGGTTTGTCGTAGGTGCGCGGCACCCACAGGTCATGGTCGACATCCAGGCCGCCCCAGCCGTATTCGAGGCGGAATCCCGACGGCGTGTACATGTAGAACGAGATCATGTGGTCGTTGCTGTGCCGGCCCAGCGTGGTGGTGATCGGGATCCCGCGCTGCGCGCAGATGTCGTGCGCGGTGCCGACGTCGTCGAGCGAGTTCACTTCGATCATCAGGTGCAGGAAGGCCACTTCGCGCGTCGGCAGGCTGCTGATGGCCAGCGAATGATGGCGCCCGTTGATGTGGTAGAAGTGGGCCTCGAGCGGGCCGTCGCGGACGGTGTCGGACTGGTGGAAGCCGAGCACATCGCGGTAGAAGCGGTCGCCTTCGGCCAGGTCGGCCACGGCCAGCACCACGTGGCCCAGGCCCTGCTCGGCGGTGCGAAAGCCCCCAAGCGGGCGCCCCGGGTGGAAAGGCGCGACCGTGTGGTACTGGCCCCAGGCCAGCTCATGGCGGAAACCCGACGGATCCTTGAACCAGTAGAAGCCTTCGACCTTGCGCTCGGCGTTTTCATCGCTGCGCGAACGGGTCACTTCGAGGCCATGGGCATTGACGCGCCCGGCGATGGCTTTCGCGTCGGCCTCGTCCTTGACGCTCCAGCCGATGTAGGCGATCGCATTGCGCTCGCCCGGGTGGATGGTGATGCGGTGGGCCGCTTCGTCGATCCGGAAGCGGACCGCGCCGTCGGCGCCATGGCCGGCATGCTGGAGGCCCAGCACTTCCGGGCCGAAGCGTTCCCATTGTGTATGCTCGGGCGATTCCACCCCGAGATAGGCTAGCGACTTGATCATTCGCTGTCTCCTGTTGTTGTAGATTTCAAATTCTGGAATATAGATTCATCCGACGCCAAAAAAAATGGGGGTCGGATGATGTCGGTTCAGGCTGCCTGCTTGACGGAGGCCGCAACCGGATTGCCTTCGATGAAGGAATCGATGACGCGGTTGAACTCGTCGGTATGCTCGAGCTGGACCCAGTGGCCGCAGCGGTTCACGATGTACACGCGCGAGTTGGCAATCGCGCGGCCCAGCGTCAGGGCGGAATTGAAGTGGACGGTACGGTCGTCGCGGCCGTGCATCAACAGGGTCGGCGCCGCGATCGAGGCCACGCGCAGCGGGTCGAGCTTGACCATCGGCTTGCCGTGGCCGCTCTTCCAGCCTTCGATGTGGTCGGGGCGCGCCAGGGTGGCCTTGACGCGCTCGGCCAGCAGCTCGTCGGTGACATGGCGCGTATCGAAGGCCATGCCCTCGACGAACTTGCGCATGGTCTCGATCGACGGGTTGAAATAGGCCGCTTCGAGCGCCTTGACGCCTTCGGAAAGGCCCGCCGGGTCGAAGATGCCGGGCACGCCCGCCGAGGAACCCATCGTGATCAGGTGCGATACCAGTTCGGGACGCTCGTAGGCCAGGCGGATGCAGGACGAGCCGCCCATCGAATTGCCCACGAAAGCAGCGCGCTCGATCCCGAGCGCTTCCAGGAACTCGGCCAGGACGCCGCTGTTGTCGCGCTTGTCGTAGGTGACCGCCTGCGACTTGCCCCAGCCGGGCAGGTCGATCGCCAGCACGCGGTACTTGCGCGCCAGGGCCGCGATGTTCGGGTTGTAGTTGCTCCAGGACGATGCGCCCGGTCCGCCGCCATGCACCAGCACCAGCGGGTGGCCTGCGCCCGCTTCGTGATAGTGGATGTCCCAGTTCCTGGTCTTGATGCGCTTGCTGGTGTTTTCTTCAGTTACGTTCGCCACGTCTTCCTCCATTAAACAAGATTTCAGTCGCCTGCCCGTATATCCGGGCCGCCTGCGCCATGCTTTTTTCGCCCCCGGCACCCTCTGTGCCGCAGCCGTCGATTTATATTAACTGAATCTTCGTTCTAGAATCAATGTTTTATTTTTGGCGAAGTTCGGCTGTTGCGCTTTCGTGCAGCGGCACGATCGAAGATCAGTCAGGAAGGTAGAGACGGCCACCCGCCGCACGGCGGGGGCCCGGGGAAATCAGGACTTGAGCGCTGCGGCCCGGGGTGGACGGGAAGCCGTGGCCGCCTTGGCCGCGGGCGCGGCGGCAAGGCCGGCCGATGCCTCGGCCACCAGGTGTATCAGGCTCGACGCCAGCATCGGGCGGAAGGCGCGGATCGACTCGCCCGAAGCGCCGGCAATCGCATTGCCGTCCTGGAGGGCTAACGTAAAGCCGCTGAGACGATCGGGCAGCTCGGGGTCGTGCGCGATCAGCGCCGGCGGGATGGTGTTGCGCCACCATGCGGCCAGTTCGGCGCGCTGGCGCTGCCGGATCTTCAGGAAGCTCTCGCGGGCGACCTGCTCGCGCACCGATTCCTCGACGCTCAGGATCACGCCGAGGCGCCAGAAATCGGCGGCGTCGTACTGGCGGCCCGCCTCGGCACTGCCGAAAATACGCTCGATATGCTGCGCGAAAGGCTCGTCCGGCAGCGGCTGCAGGGTCGCCACGATCTGGTTGTGCCAGCGCTCGAAACTGGTCTCGATCATCGCGGCCAGCAGCAGGTCCTTGTTTTCGAAATGCCAGTAGACGCTCCCGACCGGCAGTTCAGCCTTCTTTGCGACCTTCGCCATCGTGGCGCCACTGTAGCCGTCATCGCGGATGACCTCGAAGGCGGCATCGAGGATGCGCTCGCGCGAGGCGGCGCTGGTGCGGTGTTCTCCGGAACGGCGGGGGCGATTGGTAGTTAAGGACATGGGCTCGAGCATTCTCCTGAAAGGGAAAAAAAATGGTAACACGCGCGATGGCAATTCAACCACTGGCCGGCGCCTGCCGCGCCGCGCCGGCCGGGCCGGGAAATCGCGGTTTCATGGGGCGCGCAGCCGATTCATGCCGGCGCAGCATAACTGAAATGAAGCTTTTCGCATTGCATCACTCCCTTCGATCACAAAAAATAGCGCCATCCATCAGTGCCGCGCAGGCCTGCATGCCGCTCACGCGTTATTCCTCAAGGAACACATGAACAAACTCAATCTCTCCGTGGCCATCGGTAACTATGACCGTTGCCGCCCCCTGATCGATGGCGCCGTCCAGATCGACGGCGTCAATCCGATTTTCATGACCCTGTCCCCGGAGGAGATCTTCTTTCGCGCCTTCCGCGGCGAGGAATTCGATATCTGCGAGCTGTCGCTCTCCAGCTCCACCGTCAAGACCGCAGCCGGCACCCTGCCCTATGTCGGCGTGCCGGTGTTCCTGTCGCGGGCCTTCCGCCACACCGCCATCTACGTGCGCACCGACCGCATCAGGAAGCCGGAAGACCTGCGCGGCTGCCGCATCGGCCTGCCCGAATACCAGCTCACCGCGAACGTCTGGGTGCGCTCCTTCCTGGAGGATGACCACGGCGTCAAGCCCTCGGATGTGACCTGGGTGCGGGGCGGGATCTCGCACGCCGGCCGTCCCGAGAAGATCAGGCTCGACCTGCCGCCCAACGTGAAACTGGAAGACGCGCCCGAAGGCGAGACCATTTCCAGCCTGCTGGCCAAGGGCGAGATCGACGCCTATGTCGCCCCACGGGCGCCGGACGTCGCGCCCGGCACGCCCAACGTCGGCTGGCTCTACCCGGACCCGGTGGCTGCCGCCCAGGACTACTTCCGCCGCACCTGCATTTTCCCGATCATGCACATCCTCGGGGTGCGGCGCGAACTGGCGGAGCAGCACCCATGGCTGCCTGGCGCCGTCTACAAGGCCTTCAACGAGTCGAAGAGCGTGGCCCTGGCACACCTGGGCGAAACCTCGGCCACCAAGATCACCCTGCCGTTTGCCGAAGAGCGCCTGAAGGAGGCGCGCGAGCTGATGGGCGAGGACTTCTGGTCCTACGGCGTCGACGGCAACCGCCACGTGCTCGACAAATTCTTCGACCACCACCATCGGCAGGGGCTGTCGTCGCGCCTGGTCACGCCGGAGGACCTGTTCCATCCGGGCACGTTCGAATCCTTCAAACTGTAAGGACCGGCCATGAGCGAATTCAGTTCTCCCTCCTACGCACGCTGGCACGACGCCCACCTGGCGCCGCTGTGGGCCAGCCCGAACGCGCACAAGGCGCCGCCCGGTCCCGCCGCCGCCCACATCTGGCGCTGGGCCGACACGCGCCCGCTGGTCGACCTGGCTTTCCAGGAAACCTCGCCGGCGGCCGTGCAGCGCCGCGTGCTGCAGATGCTCAGCCCGCATTCGAGCTCGCTGGCCGACGAATACACCTGCGGCAGCGTGCTCGCCGCGCTGCAATGCCTGCTGCCCGGCGAGACGGCACGCCCGCACCGCCATACCATGAACGCGCTGCGCTTCCTGCTTGAAGGGTCGGGCGCGGTCACCCTGGTCGACGGCAAGGCCTGCCCAATGGAGTTCGGCGACCTGGTGCTCACCCCGGCGATGTGCTGGCACGAACACCGCCACGACGGCGACCAGCCCGTGGTCTGGCTCGACGTGCTCGACGTCCCGCTGCACCAGCATTTCGGCACCGTTGTCTTCCAGCCGGGCCCGATCGGGGAAGCCCCCGTGACGATGCCCGACGCCGCATTCGCGGTGCCGAACATCGTGCCGGAAATGATCACGGGACGGCGCGACCATTCGCCGGTGTTCCGCTATCCCTACCAGGACGCGCTGCGCGCGCTGGCGCATGCGCCGGCCTCGCCCGACGGCGCGCGCCGGGTGCGCTACGTCAACCCGCTCACGGGCGCAGGCGCCCTGCCCCTGCTCGACACCACGATGATGCAGCTTGACGCCGGGGTGCATACGCTGCCGGCCCGCACCAATGCCAACCTGGTCTGTACCGTGGCAGAGGGCCATGGCGAAACCCGCATCGGCGACCAGGTGTTGACCTGGGGTCCACGCGACACGTTCACCGTTCCGCAGCACAACTGGGTCTCGCACCACGCCAGCGACGGCGCCGCGCGCCTGTTCATCGTGTCCGACGCGGACCTGCTGCGCCGCCTCGGCCTGCTGTCCGAAGAAACCGAAACCGCCACTTGAAAGACGCAACATCATGAAAATCTGCTGGTACGACCAACAACAGCTGGGCGTCGTCGTTGACGGCCGCGTCTTTGCCGTCAGCGGCGCGCTCGCCGCCCTGCCGGCCGCGCGCTACCCTGCCGCACCGGGCGACCTCCTGGTTGCGCACCTGGACGCGCTACGCGCCGCGATCGGGCGCCTGCTGCCCGGCGCGCCGTCGAAACCGGTGGAGGAAGTGCGCTTCCTGAGCCCGGTGGCCAACCCGGGCAAGATCATCGGCGTGCCGGTGAATTACGCGGATCACGTGGCCGAGGCCGAGGCCGACCAGGCCACCTTCACCGATCGCTACAAGGGCGAAGTGCGCGAACAGGGCCTGTTCCTGAAGGCGGCCAGCAGCCTGGTCGGCCAGGGCGAAGGCGTGGCCCTGCGCTTTCCCGAGCGCCTCTCGCACCACGAGATGGAACTGGGGGTCGTGATCGGCAAGACCGCCGCCAATGTATCGGAAGCGGACGCCTTGTCTTACGTGGCCGGCTACGCGATCGCGCTCGACATGACGGTGCGTGGTCCCGAGGACCGTTCGCTGCGCAAATCGGTCGACAGCTATGCGGTGCTGGGTCCCTGGCTGGTGACCGCCGACGAGATCGCGGACCCGCAGGCCATCGACATCCGGCTGAGCGTCAACGGCGAACCGCGCCAGCACGCCAACACCTCGGCGATGATCATCGGGATCGCCGAGCAGATCGCCTGGGCCTCGCGTTACTACACGCTGTATCCCGGCGACATCATCATGAGCGGCACCTGCGCCGGCGTCGGCAAGGTACTGCCGGGCGACGTCATGGATTGCGCAATCGACGGCATCGGCGGCATGCGCGTGGCCGTGCGCGCGGCCTGGGAGCCAGGGTCATGAGACTCAGTGTCCGCCTCGAGTCGATCGCCTACGCCACCCCGGACATCCGGGAGTACACCTTCGTGCGGCCCGACGGCGCGGCGCTGCCGGCCGTGTCGGCCGGTTCCCACGTCGACCTCCACCTGCCGAACGGGATCACCCGTTCGTATTCGCTACTGCACGCGGACGACGCGCCGAAGCGCTACGTGGTCGGCGTCAAGCGCGACCCAAACAGCCGCGGCGGCTCGCAGTTCATGCACGAGCAGCTGCGGGTGGGCACCCTGCTCGAGCTGTCGACGCCGCGCAACCACTTCCCGCTGGTGGAAAGCGCGCCGCACAGCGTGCTCTTCGCCGGCGGTATCGGCATCACCCCGATCCTGTGCATGGCCGAGCGCCTGACGCTCCTGGGCGCCTCCTGGGAGCTGTGGTACGCCGTGCGCTCGCGCACCGACCTGGCCTTCCTGCCGCAACTGGTCCGCTTCGGCGAGCGCGTGCACCTGCACGTCGACGAGGAAGCCAGGGCCGTGCTCGACATGGCGGCGATCGCGCTGCAGGCGCCGCTTGGTGCCCACTTCTATTGCTGCGGCCCGGGCCCGATGCTGGCCGCCTACGAGGCTGCCTGCGCCGGGCGCGACCCGGCCACCGTGCACCTCGAGCGCTTCGGCGCCAGCGCCCCGGTCGCCACCGGCGGCGACGGCTTCGTGGTGCAGCTGGCGCGCAGCGGCATCGAACTGCGCGTGCCGACCGGCGCGACCCTGCTCCAGGTGCTGGTCGAGAACGGCGTCGCCGTCGACTCCTCCTGCGAGGCCGGCATCTGCGGCTGCTGCGAGATCGCCGTCCTCGAAGGCGAGATCGACCACCGCGACGAAGTGCTCACGCCGTCCCAGCGCGCCGCCAACAAGTCGATGATGGTCTGCTGTTCGCGCGCGAAAAGCGAGCGCCTGGTGCTCGACCTGTAACTCTTGCTTCATCCTCCTTTGCCGCGCACCGGTCCCCGCCGGCGCGCGGTTTTTTTTTGTTCGCAACGATAAGGCCCGCCGGGATGGCGCAGTTCGTAGGGTGGGCTCCGCCCACGCGGTAAAACGGCTGCGCAGACGCAGCGCCACCGCAAGGCCGGCGCAAGGGATTCCAGGACGCTTTGCTTCATGCACGGGTACGACCGCGTGGGCCGAGCCCACCCTACGAACGGCTGAACGTAATCGTCCGGCCATAAAAAAACGGACCCTCGCGGGTCCGATTCGTCATGCAACGCCGCCAGGTCAGCCGGCGCGCGCCTTGTCCGCCTGCAGCCCGCGCAGGGCTTCGGCCTCGGCGGCGGCCTCGATCGCCTCGTCCGTCCCCGCCGTATGCACCGGCAGTTCCTGGTCGAAGCGCTCGGCGCTGAACCAGTAGGCGACGGCGGACACCAGGCACAGGCTGCCGAAGAACACGGCCACCAGCACCGGGTCGGTGCCGCCGCGCATGGCCAGCAGGCCCGAGGCGATCAGGGGCGCGGTGCCCGAGCCGATGGTCGAGGCCAGCTGGAAGGTGACGGCGATACCGCTGTAGCGCACGTCGGCGGCGAACTTCTCGCCCATCCAGGTGTTGACCGGGCCGCCCATCATCGCCTGCACCAGCGGCAGGGCCAGGATCAGGGCCAGGATCAGGCCGCCCAGGCTGCCCTCGTTTACCAACAGGAAGATCGGCCAGGTCAGTGCGGCGCCGAGCAGCGCGCCGGTGATCAGGAGCGGGCGGCGGCCATAGCGGTCCGACAGCGCGCCGAAGCACGGCATCGTGAAGATGTGCAGCAGGTTTGCCACCGTCATCGCCAGCAGTGCATCGGTGCGGGTGTGGCCGACCGTGACTGCGTAGTTGAGCAGGAAGGCGGCGGCGAAGGTCGCGAAAGCGAGCGGGGCCAGGCCGCCGATCACGCCGGAGAGCACCTCGGCGCGGTTGTGGCGGAACACCGTCACCACGGGCAGCACGCTGACCTTCTTGCCCGAGGCCAGGCGTTTTTTGCGCGCCTCCTCGAATTCCGGCGTCTCTTCGAGCTTCATGCGGATGACCACGCCCAGCACCACCAGCAAGGCGCTGAGCAGGAAGGGAACGCGCCAGCCCCAGTCGAGGAACTGCTCGTTCGGGAGTTTCGAGAACAGCATCATGATCATGGTACCGAGCACGGCGCCGCTGGGGCCGCCCGAAGCGACGATCGACACCGCCAGGCCGCGTCCACCGGGCTTGGCGTGTTCCATCGACATCAGGGTAGCGCCGCCCCATTCGCCGCCGATGGCGAAGCCCTGCACCAGGCGCAGCACGACCAGGGCGATCGGTGCCAGGATGCCGATTTGCTGGTAGGTCGGCAGCAGGCCGATCAGCACGCTGGCGCCGCCCATCAGCATCAGGGTGATCATCAGGATCTTCTTGCGGCCGAGCCGGTCGCCGAAGTGGCCGAAGATCACGGCGCCGACGGGACGGGCGAAATAGCCGGCCGCCAGGGTGGCGAAGGCGGACAGGGTCGCCGCCGTCGGGTCCATGTTGACGAAGAAGATGTGGGGGAAGACGATCGCCGCGGCCACGCCGTACAGCAGGAAATCGTAGTATTCGAGCGTCGTGCCAAGGTAGCTGGCGAGGACGGCCCGGCGCCGGTTCTTGATTTGCGCCTCGAGGGTTGGATGGTCAGCCATGATAATTCCGTCGGTTAGTCAGTCGGTTCGGTTCGGGGGGGCGGGTGCGGCAGGCTCAGGCCCGGCCGCCGTCTTGTTCCGGCTTGTCCAGGATCGTCGGCAACTGCTTGAAGTCCGCCAGCCTGCCCATCGGGGCACGCATCCGGAGCATCGGCAGGTAGTAGCGAATATAGGCCAGGATCAGGATCAGGTTCATGTACAGGCACCAGACCGACATGAAGGTGCTGAAGATCCGGTCGTAGCGCAGGTTGAGCACGATCGAGTTATGGAAGACCATGTAGGACACCGGCAGCGCCGCGGCCAGCGCCAGCGGCACGAAGACGTTGAACACGAGGCACAGGCCGACGACCAGCTCGAGCGTCTTGACCACGTCGAACATGCCGACCTCGAGCAGCGACACCAGCATCACGTTCGACGGGTGCAGGGTGCCCAGCGGCTGCGGGAAAATGGGCGGGAAGCCGAACAGCGACAGCAGGTGGCTGGCGCCGCTGACAATCATCCAGGCGCCGAGCATGATCCGGAAGAAGATCAATACCAGTTTGCCGATGAACCAGATGTCGAGCTTGTTGGTGGTGGTGGTGCGCAGCGCCGCCGGGGTAGAAATTGCCATGATTCTTGTCTCCAATGATGCGATGTTATTTTGATGAAGCGTGCCGGAGGCCGCCGCTTACGGCGCCTTCTCCAGTCCCAGGTCGACCTTCTTGCCGAGCGCGCTGCCGGCGCAGCTGCCGGCGTCCAGCGGCTGGGCGATGGTCTTGCGCCACACGATGCGTCCGTTCCCGGTGCGGAACATGTCGACCAGCTCGTGCGCGCCCTGCCCGTTGCCGGCTTCGACGCAGTGGTGCACGGCCACGTTCAGGCCCTCGGCCACGACCTGGCGTACGGTCGAGTTCAGGGGCGCGCCCGCCTTGCGATAGACCGCGTCCGGGGTCAGGTCGGCCGTCTTCGGCGTGTAATACAGCTTCGCGGCCTGGGCCGGATCGCCCTGGCCGTAGGCGATGCCCATGTAGCCGGCGACGACCTCGCGCGGCATCTTTCCCACGCCGGGGCCATTGTCGCCATACCAGCGCGGATTGAAATGGAGGTCTTGCGCGACGTAGCCCGTCAAAAGCACACCGAGTGCAATCGAGAGGACGTTGAGTTTTTTATCGGTAATCACTGGGTTTGTCTCCTGTATGCCAGCCCTGCTTGTGTCGTTGTTATCGGTCCCATCGGGATGTCTCCTGTATGCGCTGTGCATTGTTTCGGTCGCCAGCCGGCGCGGCATGCGCGCTCCGGCTGCGCGCCCCGGCCGCTCAGCGGGCCTGGCCGGTCGCCGCCTGGTAGAGCGGCCGCAGCGCCTTCCCGTACTGGTCGAAATAGCGCTCGCGCAGCGGTGCGCTCACGGCCCGCAGCCGCGCCAGTTCCGCCGCTGGCGGCGTACTGACGGCAAGGCCACGCCGGGCCAGTTCGTTGCGTGCTGCCTGCGCTTCGGCGCGGGCAGCGGCGCGCTGCAGGCGCCCCGCTTCCAGGGCGGCCGCGCGTACCACCTGCTGCTGCGCCGCACTGAGGCTGCGCCAGGCGTCGGCATTGGCGACCACCACCAGCGGACTATAGGAGTGATTGGTGAGGCTGAGCGAGGACTGCACTTCGTACAGTCGCCCGGCCAGGATCTGGGAGATGAAATTGTCCTGGGCATCGACGCGTCCGGCGCGCAGCGCTGCGTGCAGCTCGCCGAAAGGCAGCGGCACCGGCCTGGCCCCGAAGGCCCGGAAGGTGTCGAGGAATACCGGCTCGCCGATGACGCGCAAGTGCAGGCCCGCCAGGTCTTGCTGGCCGCGCACCGGGCCCCTGGAGGAAGTGATCTGGCGGAAGCCGTTTTCCCACCAGGCCAGGCCGACCAGGCCGGCCGGCGCCAGGCGCCCCAGCAAGGCGGTACCAAAAGCGCCGTCCAGCAAGCCATCTGCTTGCGCTTCATCCTGCACGAGGAAAGGCAGGTCGAGCAGGGTGAACTCGGGGACCAGCGGCGCCAGGCCGGTGCCGGCAACGAGCATGAAGGCCGGTGCGGCGCTGCTGCCGGCCCGCAGCGCGGCAAGCTGCTGCGCCGGCGAACCGGGCAAGGCATCGGTCCGCACCCGTACCTGCAGGGCGCCGCCGCTGGCGGCCGCGACCTCGTCGGCGAACTTGCGCATGCCCTGGCGCACCGGGTGGTCGTCGGCCAGGTA
Source organism: Massilia niabensis (assembly GCF_042655085.1). NCBI lineage: Bacteria > Pseudomonadati > Pseudomonadota > Betaproteobacteria > Burkholderiales > Oxalobacteraceae > Massilia > Massilia niabensis. The sequence goes on from NZ_JBHSMU010000004.1 coordinate 54,912, forward strand.
GGCGCGGTAGTCGGCGATGTCGAGCTGGCGCGGGGCCGTTTGCTGCACCGGCGCCGCCGCATTCGCGACCTGCGCGGCCTGCACCGCCACCAGCCCCACCAGGGGAAACATGCGTCGCGCCAGGCTGGCCGCGCGGTTGTAGAGGGTCTCCAGCATTGCTCCGAACTTTCTATTGCGTCTGAAGATTATCATAGTTGCCCACTCTGCTTTCTTCCAATGCCGCCTCCGCCATGTCTGTTATGTGGCTGGCGCATACCGGACATATCGAACGGCCCGGGTCAGGCAATGGCCAGCGCCCGGTTCAGGGCGGCCACGTCGCGCTCCGCTTCCAGGTTGAGGATGCGTGCCATCAGCGCGTTCGCCTGGGCGCGCTTCATCCCGGCCGCATCGGTACACTCGAGCACCTTGTTGCGGTACTCGCCCGGGGTCATCGGGTTCTTCGGATCGCCCTTGGCGAACTGCACCTGCTTGGTCAAGACCTTGCCACTCCGGGTCTTGAGTTCGAGGCGCACGAAACCGGGGCCGCCGTCGGGGCGCACCAGGCTCTTGTCCTCGACGGTGAGGACGCGCCGCGCCAGCGCGCGCAGGTCGTCGCGCCGCAGCGCAGCGTCGGAGAAATGGCGCAGGCCGACCTCGCGGTCCTGGATCGCCACCGCCGCCATCCAGGGATTGCTGAACTGGGCTTCGACGATGGTTTTCGGATTCTGCTTCTTGTCCAGCGGCGCGCCCAGCAGCATCATTTCGGCGGGCGGGCTCCAGACCGTCACCGAGTCGACGTCCGCCGGCTTGATGTCGTTGGCCTTGACCAGTTCCAGGATGCCGTCGATGGCGACATGCCCTCCCCGGCAGCTCGGATAGGGTTTCGGGGCGATGTCGAGGCCGGCGAAACGGGTGCCGAGGGCGCCCAGCAGCGCTTCTTCCGAATACTTGCCGCCATGGTATTGCTTGAACAAGCCCTTGACGCCCTGCAGCACGCGGTCGGAACCGACCACGCCATGCTTCGCCAGGCGCGCCGACATGATGCCGCCGTAGGCGGCGAAGCCGGCGCCGAGGCGCTTGGCGTGGGTGCCGTCGACGCTGGCCTGGGCATTGCCCGAGAGCTGGTGGTAGGCCAGGCCGACTGCCGCCGCCAGCTGCGCCCGGTCCAAGCGCATCAGGCGTCCGGCCACCAGGGTCGCGGCCAGGAAGCCGTACATCGGGGTCGGGTCCCAGCCGACGATGAAGGGCGAAACGCCGGGCGAACCGGCGCGCGACAGGCGGCAGGCGGCGTCGGTGCCGGTGGCCACCGCGGCAATCAGTTCCTTGCCGCTGACCCGGCCGGCAAGGTCCGCCACCGCCAGCGCGACGGGAACCGTGACGCAGGACGCATGGATCAGCGAGGGCTCGTAGGTATCGTCGTATTCGAGGGCTGCGGCCATGGCCGCGTTCAGGCGCGCCGCCTTTTCCGCCGGCAGGCGCAGGCTGGTGCCCAGGACCAGGCTTTCTCCCTTGCCGCCGGTCTCGCGGCTCCAGGCCTCCAGCTGGCGGATGCCATCGGCGCCGCGCGCCGGCAGCGCCACCGCCACCGTGTCGAGGATCTGGGTCTTGGTAGCGGTGACTACCTCCGCCGGCAGGTCCTCGTAGCGGGTGCCAAGGCAAAAATCGATCAGCGCGTAGATGGCGTCCGGCACCTGAGCGGGCGCGGCGCCTGGCCTGGCAGCGCCAGCTTCCATGAAGGCCCAGGCCGGGGCGGCGCCCAGGCCTGATGCCAGCAGCGCCGACAGTTGTACGAACTTCCTGCGACTCGTTTCCATGCTTGTCTCCTGGTTATGATGGGTGTCACGGCAGCGGCGGCGTTCAGCCCCGGCGGTCGCGCACCAGCATGAAGATGAGGCCCACCCAGGAAGTGGCGAAGGCGACCAGGTCGTAGTTGCGGATCGGGCGGAAGTTCGTATAGAACAGGCCGGTGGAACCGATATACGCGCCTGCCGTCAGCAGCAGGCACACCACGACTGCAATCCATTTGCTCTTGTTCATCAGTTCACCTCGCTTGTGTAGTTGGCATTGCGTGCGCCCTTGGGCTCGACGATGCGGCCGCCGACGATCGGCTTGTAGGCGCGCTCGCCGTCCCACAGCCACAGGGGCTCGAGCTTCGGTTTCAGGACCGCGACCATCCAGCCGCTGTAGGCCAGCAGCAGCACGCCGTTCAGGAACAGTTCCTGGGGCCCGGTGAACAGCTGGCGCGGGGTGGCGACGATAAAGGTGTTGAGCCAGAAGATGTTCACGGTGGCGGGGAATTCCAGGATCAGCCCGAGCAGCGTGAAGCGGTTGGTCAGGATCATGGCCCCGGTGATGATTTCCAGGTACTTGATGGCCTGGTACAGGTAGATGTTGGCATTGGCCTGCACCCATTCGCCGCCGACCCCGGGAATTTCGGGCACATAACCGGTGACGGCATAGCGGATGCCGGAAAAGAGCAGGTGCGCGCCGAAGTACAGGCGCACCCAGTGGACGATGTAATACCAGGCTGAGTTCTTGGACATGTTTTACCCCTCTGTTGGACGACTCGAGACGGGCGCCCTGCGGCGCCCGCGATTACACTGCAAAAGCGGTGGCCGTCAGAAGCGCCAGGTCAGGCCGGTCGTGATGGCGTCGACCGACTCGCCGGCGCGCGGGCGCGGGCTCTGGAACACGCCGTAGCGCGCCGCGCCGTCCTGCGACAGGTGGGTAAAGGCGGCCATCAGCATCAGGCGCGGGCTCACCGCGTAGGTGTAGGCGGCGCCGTAGTTGGTGGCGTCGCTGTTGGCCGTGCCGCTCGAATAGCGGCCGTAGGTCATGCGCACCGTGCCGCGCTGCGAGACGGGAATCGCGACGCCGAACAGGCGTGCGGTTTCGTCGTTGCCGTTGAGGATGCCGCCGCCAGGGGCGTGCGTCGGGTCGGTCGACTTGCGCCGGATATAGGTGAAATACGGGTGGACCGGGCCGGCCTCGTATTTGGCGCCAAAGGCGATCTCGGAATTGGTGTCGGTGGCGCGGATTGCGCCGGCGCCGTCCGTGGCACCCGCCCGCACGAACAGCACGCCCACCTGCAGCGGGCCGGCCACGTAGTCGGCCCCCGCTTCGAGCAGTGCCGGCTGGGTCGCTGAACCTTCATCGGGGCTGTAGGAGAGCGTGGCCTGGACGCCGGCCACGCGCGGCGAGATGTAGGCGAGCGTGTTTTCGGTGCGCCCGGTCGGATTGATCAGGAAGCCGGTCGAGGTCCCGTTGCCGGAAGCGACGCCGGGCGCCGGGAAGGCCAGCGTCGTGACGACGCCCCAGGCATCCATCGCCGGCAGCAGCATCGGGTCGTAGGTCGGGAAGAAGTTGTAGGTCGGGCCTTGCTGGCGGCCCAGGCGCAGGGCGCCCAAGGCCTTGTTCTCCAGCTCGACATAGGCCTGGCGGCCGAACACGCGGCTCGGGTTGCCGTTGGTCGAGCTCGAGGTACCGGTGTCGAGGTTGATGCCGGCCTCGAGGCGGGCGCCGACGTTCCAGCCCCCGCCCAGGCTTTCGCTGGCCAGGAAGCCCAGGCGCGAGCCGGAGCCGCCGGCATGCATCGCGGTCTTCGATTCACCCGGGGTGCGGTAGCGGGCGATCGCGATGTCGGCCACGCCATAGATCTTGATGCTGCTCGCGGGTGCTTCAGGCACTTTCGCCGGAGCCTGGGCCATCGTTGCGGCCGATGCGCATAGGGCGCCCATACCGGCTAAAAACTTCTTCATGCTGTCTCCATTCTTGTCATGTGCAGGGCGGGACCGCCCTCCTGCCAGCCTGCGCTGGTACTGCTCGAATGCCGCGCCCCATCTGGAGTGGGTTTAAAACACGACCAACTGTTGAAACTTGTGCTCTGGAAGTTATGTTCTAGAATTCTCCACATGAACGCGCGTTGCTGCAACTCGAAACCTGGCATTGCTGCTATACGCTTTTTGCATTGCGGCGATCACGCCACGAAATCAGGCCCCCGCAGTGTCGCGCCCTTTCAGCATGTCGAGCGCGACGTCGACGATCATGTCTTCCTGGCCGCCCACCATGCGGCGCTTGCCCAGCTCGACCAGGATGTCGAACGCGGGGATGCCATACCGGGCCGATGCCGCCTCGGCGTGGCGCAGGAAGCTCGAATACACGCCCGCATAGCCGAGTGCCAGCGTTTCGCGGTCGACCCGCACCGGCCGCTCCTGCATCGGCCGCACGATATCCTCGGCGGCATCGATCAGGCGCTTGACGTCGCAGCCATGCTTCAGGCCCATGCGGTCGGCGGCGGCGATGAACACCTCCAGCGGCGCATTGCCCGCGCCCGCCCCCATGCCGGTCAGGCTGGCATCGATCCGGTCGCAACCGTGCTCGAGCGCCACGATCGAATTGGCCACGCCCAGGCTCAAGTTGTGGTGGGCGTGCATGCCGGTCTGGGTTTCGGGTTTCAGGACGTCCTTGAATGCCTTGAAGCGCGCCGCGATGTCGTACATGTTCATGGCGCCGCCGGAATCGACGACATACACGCACTGCGCGCCGTAGCTCTCCATCAGCCTGGCCTGCTGGGCCAGCCCCTCCGGCGTGTTCATGTGGCTCATCATCAGGAAGCCCACCGTGTCCATACCCAGCTCGCGCGCATACTCGATGTGCTGGCGCGAGATGTCGGCTTCGGTGCAGTGGGTCGCCACGCGCACGATGCGCGCTCCGGCGTCGTAGGCATTCTTCAGGTCGTGGATGGTGCCGATGCCCGGCAGCAGCAGGGTCGCCACCCTGGCGTGCGTGATGCTGGCGGCCACCGCTTCGATCCATTCGAGGTCGGTGTGCGCGCCGAAGCCGTAGTTGAAGCTCGAACCGCGCAGGCCGTCGCCGTGGGCCACTTCGATCGAGTCGACCCCGGCCGCGTCGAGTTCGCGCGCGATGGCGACTGCCTGTTCGATCGAATACTGGTGGCGCACCGCATGCATGCCGTCGCGCAGGGTGACGTCCGAGACGTAGATTTTCTTGTCGTTGTTGAACATGGTGGTCTCCGTCAGGTACTTATGCGGCCAGCGGCGCATTGGGCATGTTCGTCATGCCGGCGGCGATGCGTTCGGCCGTCGCGAGCGCGGCGCTGGTCATGATGTCGAGATTGCCCGCATACGCAGGCAGGTAATGGGCGGCGCCTTCGACTTCGAGGAACACCGACACCTTGAGGCCGGCCTGGCGCCCGATGCCGGGCACGTTCGGCGCGTTCTGCGAATCGAAGCGCTCGAACTGCACGTCCTGCTTCAGGCGGTAACCGGGAACATAGGCCGACACCTGCGCGGCCATGTCGCGTACCGAAGCGCGGATCGCGTCCTGGTCGGCATCGAGCGCGGCCAGGCAGTAGACGGTGTCGCGCATCATCAACGGCGGCTCGGCCGGATTGAGCACGATGATGGCCTTGCCATGCCGCGCACCGCCGACCTCGACGATGGCCCTGGAGGTGGTTTCGGTGAATTCGTCGATGTTGGCACGGGTGCCGGGGCCGGCCGACTTGCTGGCGATCGACGCGATGATTTCGGCGTAGTAGACCTCGGCAACGCGCGACACCGCGGCGACCATCGGGATCGTGGCCTGGCCGCCGCAGGTGACCATGTTGACATTCGGTGCGTCGGCGTGCGTGTCGCCGTTGACGACCGGGATGCAATAAGGCCCGATCGCCGCCGGGGTCAGGTCGATCATCCGCAGCGACGGCTTCAGGCCGCGCAGGAAAGCGTCGTTCTTCACATGCGCCGAAGCCGAGGTGGCGTCGAACACGATGTCGATCGCGTCGAAGCCAGGCATCCGCGTCAGGCCCTCCACCCCTTCGTGGGTGGTGGGCACGCCCATGCGCGAGGCGCGCGCCAGGCCGTCGGATGCCGCGTCGATGCCGACCATGGCGCCCATCTCGAGGTGGCGGCCGTTCCTGAGGATCTTGATCATCAGGTCGGTACCGATATTCCCGGAGCCGATAATGGCGACCCGTTTTTTCGTCTGTTGGTTCATATGAGACCTCTCGTTAATTGCCGAAGACTGCGCGCACGTCGCCCAGTCCCTCGATGCGGGCGGTGAACTGGTCGCCCGGCGCTACCGCTGCCATTGGGCCCAGCGCCCCGCTCAGGAGCACGTCGCCGGCGCGCAGCGGTGTGCCGACCAGGACCATCATGTCGGCCAGCCACACCGCGGCATTGAGCGGGTTGGCCAGGCAGGCCGCGCCGCTGCCGCCCGATACCTGTTCGCCGCGCCGCTCCATCGTCATCGCGCAGTTGACCAGGTCGAGCCGGCCCAGTTTTACCGGCCGAGAGCCGAGCACGAACACGCCGGACGAGGCGTTGTCGGCCACCGTATCGAGCAGCTTGATATCCCAGTTCCCGATGCGGCTGCCGACCACTTCGATCGCCGGCAGTGCGTAGGCGGTGGCCGAAATGAGGTCGGCAAAGGTATGGCGTTCGTGGGTCAGGTCGCGTTCGAGCACCAGCGCGATCTCGGCCTCCACTTTTGGCTGCAGGGTGCGCTCCACGGGGATCGGTTCGCCGTCGCCGAAGGCCATGTCGGCAAACAGCACGCCGAAGTCGGGAGAGTCGACGCCGAGCTGCGCCTGGACCGCGGCCGAGGTCAGGCCGATCTTGCGCCCGACCACGCGCGCGCCGGCCTCGATGCGGCGGCGCACGTTGTGCTGCTGCACCGCGTAGGCCGCGGCCACCGGGTCGGCGCCTGCGGCCGCCGCCAGGATGCGTTCGCGCAGCGGCGCGCACGGGACCCGTCCCCCCTCCGCCGCCCACAGCACGTCGGCAATGTCGCTGATCTGTTGTTGGTTCATGGTGTGCCCTTCAAAAGGTAAAGTGGATCGGCTCGCCGGCTCAGGCCAGGCCGAACTCTGTGCGGATGGCCGCGCCGTGCTCGCCCAGCAGGGGTGCGGGGCGCGTCGTCGGCCCGCGTGCGCCGTCGATGGTGACGGGCCGGTGGATGCCCACCATCTTTCCGTGTTCGGGATGGTCGATCTCGTAGAAAGTCCGCGCCTGCCGCACCTGGGGGTCGTCCATCACCTCCGGCACGCTGTAGACGGGAGAGAACGGCACATCGCTCTGCGCCAGCCGCTCGCACCATTCGTCGCGCGTACGGCTGAGGAATGTATGCGCGGCCTCCCGGTTCAGCAGCGCATAGTTGCGGGTTCGCAGCTCGGGGCTCAGGAAGCGCGTGTCCTCCAGCAGGTCCGGGCGCTCGATCACGGCCACGAAGGCCTGCCAGAATTTCTCGACCGAAGACAGGTGCACCGCGACCAGGCGCCCATCGGCGCAGGGGAAGGCGTGCGATTGCGAAATCGCCACCCGGGTCTGCGGTCCCGGCACGGCGCCGAGCCGGGTGTACTGGGCAAAGCCTTCGGGAGAAAAGGCGATCGACGCTTCCAGCATGTTGACTTCGACCCGGGCGCCATTGCCGGTGCGCGCGCGCCCCATCAGTGCGCCGAGGATGCCGTAGCAGGCGTACATGCCGGTCACGTTGTCGGAAATCGTGGGGCCGGTCATCGCCGGCTGCGCTGGGTCGAGCATGATGCTGGCCAGGCCCGACAGTCCCAGGGCGACCGCGTCGTAGCAGGGGCGGTCGCGGTAGGGTCCCTCAGCGCCGAAGCCGGTGATCGAGCACCACACCAGGCGCGGGTTGATCTCCTTGAGCGCCTCTTCGGTCAGCCCGAGGCGCGCCATCACGCCCGGGCGGTAGTTTTCCAGCAGGACGTCGGCGCGTGCCAGCAGGGCCAGCAGGTCGGCCTTGCCGGCTTCTCCCTGCAGGTCGAGCTGGATGCTTTCCTTGTTGCGGTTGAAGGAGGCGAAATGCGGGCTGTAGAGCTTGCCGGCGTGGCGGCGGAACGGGTCACCCCCGCTTGGGTGTTCGACCTTGATGACGCGCGCGCCGAGGTCGGCCAGCATCATGCCGGCCAGGGGCGCGGTCAGCACGGTGCCGAGTTCGATGACGAGAATCCCTTCGAGGGCGTGGTTCATGCCTGGCTCCATCAGCTGTAGTGTTTCAGGATCTGGCGCGCGAGCGTGGTGCGCAGCACCTCGGTCGGGCCTTCGGTAATGCGGTAGCTGCGCAGGTCGCGCCAGAAGCGCTCGATCGGCGTGTCCTGTGTCAGGCCCATGCCGCCGTGCAGCTGCATGCAGGTGTCGGTGATCCGGAATCCGGCCTCGACGCCGAAGGTCTTGATCATGAAGGTTTCCATCTTTGCATCGACACCGGCGTCGTTCTTGCGCGCCGCGTCGTAGACCAGCAGCCGGGTGCAGTACAGCTCGGTGAAGGCATCGGCGATCATCCATTGCACGCCCTGGCGGTTGGACAGGGTGTCGCCGAAGGTGCTGCGCTGGTGGGCGTATTCGGCGGTCAGGTCCAGGCAGCGCCCGGCGGCGCCCAGCACGTGCGCGCCCTGGCGTACGCGGCCGTAATTGATATAACCCTGGGCCAGGGCGAAGCCGCGCCCTTCCTCGCCAACCAGGTTCGCCAGCGGCACCTCGACATCCTCGAAACTGATTTCGCAGGGGGCGTCGCCCATCAGTGTCTTTTCCGAGGTGGCCAGCTGCACACCCGGCGCGTCCATGTCGACGAGGAAGCAGGACACGCCGCCGCGGGTGCCCTTGTCCGGATCGGTGATCGCCATCACGACGACGAAGTCGGCCACCGCGGCGCGGGTGATGTAGCGCTTCACGCCGGTGAGGCGGTAGCCGCTGTCGGTGCGCACGGCGCGCATGCGCATCATCGACGGATCGGAACCGGCATCGGGCTCGGTCTGGGCAAAGCAGGAGCGCTTGGTCCCGTCGAGCACGGGCTGGAGATAGCGCGCGCGCTGCTCTTCGTTCAGGCCGAGCAGGATCGGGCCGACCATCGGACCGAACAGGCCGTGGTCGCGCACCCAGGAAGCGACGGTGCTGCGCCCGACTTCTTCCCAGAAGACGGCCAGTGCCAGCAGCGGCAGGCCCTGGCCGCCGAATTCTTCCGGCACGTCCATCAGCCAGAAGCCGGCCTTCTGGGCGCGCTCGCGCAGGGTGGCCGCCGTCTCGGGCGGCAGCATGCCGTTCGGGCCGAGCGCGTGTTCGAGTGGAATCAGTTCGCGTTCGACGAAGCGGCGGATCGAGTCGCGAAACTGCAGCAGCTCCTCGGGGAGCGAATCATGGGGGATCAGATCGAGCATAGGAATAAGTAGGCGAATGGGGGAAACAGGGCGGCGCACAGCCTCGGCCGGCGCCCTCCCCGCATGCTGGACGGATCAGGCCGCGGCTTCCTGGCCCGGCTGCTTGGGCAGGGCCGCGGCGTCGCCGACCGAGCGCCAGGCCTTGGTCGGCTGGCCGGCTTCGAGTAGCTCCAGTTCGCGGAAGAACAATTTGCGCAGGGTGACGATGCCCAGGTCCGAGCGGCCGAGGATCTCGTCCTCGCGCGCCGTGATGCGGGCCTGGCCGCGGATCGACAGGTAGTCCTGGGCGGCGGTCAGGCCGACAAACGTGTCTTCGGGATTGGCCCATTCGCGCGAGGCGAACAGTTCGTCGTGGTGCTCGGCCGGATCGTACTTGCCGTACTTTGCGAAGTAGTCGGTAAAGCGCGCGCGTGCCTCCTCGCTGGCCCCCGGCTGCTGGCCGTAGATCATGAAGCGGGTCGTGTTCTGCTCGTCGTTCGGGATCATCCACACGAACACGTCGATCCACGGGTCGTCCGGAGTCAGGCCGGGCACGGTGACGTGGTTATTGTTCGGGAAGGTCCAGTCGCTCACGCGCACGTTGCTCTCCGAGCGCTTCGCTGTCTGGCGGATGCCGGCCGAGGTTTCCTCGTACGACAGCTCGGGAATCGCGCCGGTCACGGCCGCGCCGAAGGGACCGACCGTCAGCGCCATGTGGACAAAACTCACATGCACGGCGTCGAGCGAATTTTCCACCTGCTGGAACCAGTTGTTGTCCCAGCGCTCGCGGCCGTTGGCGACCAGGGTGCCCTCGCGTTCCAGGTGGAGCTTGCGCGGCAGGTCGAATTCAGGCGCCTCGCCCTCGCCCATCCAGGCAAATACCAGCCCCATGTACTCCTTCACCGGATAGGCCGGAATCTGGGTGCGCGGCATGCCGGTGTTCGCTTCGGCCGGACGGTTGACGCAGGCGCCCTTGCCGTCGAACTGCCAGCCGTGGTAGATGCAGCGGATCTCTTCGCCGACCACCCAGCCGGTATGCAGCAGCGTGCGGCGGTGGGCGCAGCGTCCGCCAACCAGGTGCAGGGCGCCGCTGTCGCCGCGGTACAGGGTCAGCTCCTCGCCCATGATCAGGAGCGGGATCGCGCCACCCGCCTTGACGCTGTCGGCCAGCGCGACCGGCTGCCAGAATTGGCGCAGCAGGCGCCCCATCGGCTTGCAGCGGCTGCACTCGGTGAGCTGTTTGAACTGCTGGGCGCGCTCTTCGCGCCGCTGGTCCTGGATAGTGATCATGCTTGTCTCCGTGTTGTTCAGTTACGTTCGATCGGCTCGCCGAGCAGGTCGGTGAGGAGCTCCTGCTCCTCGCCGTAGCGGGTGACCCTGGTGGCGCGCGCGTAATCGTTGATGGCGCGCGGGTCGTGCTTGCCAGGGGTCCAGGTCGGGTATTTGTGGCGCAGGCCGGCATCGACCGGCAGGTCGGCGCCGGTCATGCAGGACGATTCGTCGGAAGCGAGGAAGACCGTGGCCCAGGCCATGTCGGCGGCGCGCGGAAAGCGGCGCAGCGGCAGCTGGTCGAGGTATTCCTGGCGCGAGTAGAAGCCGCGCCGTTCCGGCTGCACCCAATCGGGATCGAACATCTCGTCGCGCATCGTGGTCCAGAGCTGGTGCTCCATCGAGCATGGCGTGACGGTGTTGACGCGGATGCCGTGGTGGGCCAGGTCCATCGCCGCCGAGCGTGCAAAGTTGAGCAGGCCCGCCTTGGCCGCGCAGTAGGAGGCGCCGTCGGCCTCGCCGAAATGGGCGGCGGTCGAGAGCAGGTGGATGATGCTGCCGCGCGCCCCGCAGGCGAGCATGGCGCGGGCGCCATGCTGGGTCGTCAGCAGGCCCGCGGTGGCGAAGCTGGCGACCGAGTCGTTCCAGTCGTCGTGCTGCATGCCGAGCACGTCGTCCCAGTGCACGCGGCCGGCCATGTTCACCACGATGTCGAGACGGCCATAGCGTTCGACCGTGCTGGCGACGATGCGCCCGACGTCGGCGTCGCTGCGCGCGTCGCCCACCTGGGCCATCGCTTCCCAGCCACGTTCGCGGATGAAGGCGACGGTCTGGCCGGCCGCCGCTTCGTTCAGGTCGCTGACGCAGACGCTGGCTCCCTCCCGTGCCAGGAAATGGGCGATGGTGCCGCCAATGTTCGGTCCCGCGCCGAATACGATCGCTACTTTGTTCTTCAGTCTGTCCATGGTGTCACTCGGTCTCCGGTTCTTCGGCCAGCAGTTCCCCGCTGTCAACGTAGAGCATTGTTAGCGCTCGCCCGTGCCGGAACAAGCCGGATACCTTCAAGGCTACTATGCAAAAACCGCATGAATGCCCTTGCGCCGGCCTTGCCGCACAGAGCCGGCAGGAATCTCGCTAAAGCTCTTGAATTATCGTTCTAGAGCGTTTAATCTAAGACGAAACCGGCCCGCCGCCTCGGCTGCGGCGCGAAGAGACCATCCATGACGAGACAGTGAGCCCTTATGCAAGCCACCCCCATGCAAGCCCTTACCCCAGCAAGGCAAATCGACGCCACCCGCTTCCGCGAGGTGCTCGGCAGCTACCCGACCGGCGTCGCCATCGTGACCTGCATCGACGAGGATGGCCGGCCTGCGGCCATGGTCATCGGGTCGTTCACCTCGGTCTCGCTCGACCCTCCGCTGATCGCCTACCTGCCGATGAAGACCTCGCGCACCTTTGCCCGCATGCGCGGCGCGCCGTCGTTCTGCGTGAATATCCTGGCGGCCGACCAGGAGGCCGTGTGCCAGCATTTCGCTTCCCCGGCCGAAGACAAGTTCGCCGGCCTTGCCTGGCACCCGAGCCCGGCCGGCAACCCGGTCCTCGACGGCGTCGTGGCCTGGATCGACTGCGATTACGCGAGCGTGACCGAAGCGGGCGACCACTACATCGTGCTGGGCGGCGTGCTCGACATGCAGCTGGAAAGGGATACCGCGCCCCTGCTGTTCTTCCAGCGCGGCTACGGGCGCTTCTCCCCGGGCTCGCTGGTTGCCGCAGCCGAGCGCGAGACCATCGAAGCGGTGCGCCTGGCCGAGATCGGGCGTGACGAGATGGAGGCCGTGGCGGCCGAACTGAACGCCGAGTGCAGCATCATCGCCGCCGTCGGTGGCGACGTGGTCTACGTCGCGGTGGAGAACCGCTCGCCCCATTGGCGCCTGCGCAGCCGGCTGGGCTTCCGCGTCCCGTGCGCGCCCCCGCTCGGTCCCCTTTTCGTGGGCAATCCGGGGGCACCTGCCGACGCCGAGTGGCTCAAGCGCCTGGGCAGGCCTGACCAGGAGACCATCGACCGCTCGCTCGCCCAGCTCGAACGCGTGCGCAGCCGCGGCTGGTCGATCTCGTTACGGGGCCCCGACGATGGAGAAGACCTGGACGAGGTGGTCGAGCTGTATTCGAATCCGCACCGCACGCCCGGCCAGGAGCGCCGCCTGCTGGCGGCAGCCAAGGAGCGCGCCGGCCTGCACGAGCCGGACGCGCTGCACGAGGACCAGGCCTACGACGTCCTGCATTTGTCGGTGCCGGTGCGCGATGCGGCCGGACACGTCGTGCTCGTCCTCAGGCTCAGTGCCCTGCCACGCGGGGCGGTCCTCGCCGAGGTCAAGCGATGGCTGGCGCGCCTGCAGCAGGCCGCCGCCGGTCTCGAGCGGACGATTGCCCGCAAGGCGGGGACGTCCGGCCTGGACCAGGCCGCCTGATTGCGCAGCCCTTGCACCATCGCGTTTTGCCGTGCCACCGACCAGGATTGCTGATTCAGTATGGAAATTACTCAGATACGCCACTTCGTGCGCATCGCCGAAACCGGCAGTTATATCAAGGCCGCCGACCTGCTCGACATCGGCCAGTCCACGTTGAGCCGCCAGGTGCGTGCGCTCGAAGTGGAGCTGCGCGCCAGCCTGTTCTACCGCCACGGTCGCGGCGTCCTGCTGACCGAGGCCGGCAAGAAATTCCTCGAATACGCCCGCGGGGTGCTGCACTTGATGGATGCGGCGGCGATCGCCGTGCGCGACTCGGAATCGGCCTATGCCGGTCAACTGGTGATCGGCATGGCGCCCAGCATCGGGCGCGCCTGCATCCCGGTACTGTTGCCGCAGTTGACGCAACTCTTCCCGCGCGCGTCGATCAGCGTCGTCGAAGGCCTGTCGGGCGCGCTGTATGACGCGGTCCTGCTGGGCCAGCTGGATTTCGCGCTCGTGTACAACCCGGCGGCATCGCCGAACATCAAGATCACGCCGATCGTCTCGGAGCCCCTGTACCTGATCGGCCCGCACCCGGTCGGCGCCGACGCAGCCTGCGTCACGCTGGCCGAGGTCGCAGCCCTGCCGCTCATCCTGCCACACGGGAACCACTCGGTCCGGGTGGCCGTCGAGTCGGCCGCGGCGCGCCTGGGACTGGGCGTCAATGTCAGGCTGCAGGTCGATGCGGCGCACCCGACCATGGAACTGGTCGCACAGGGCATGGGCTACTCGATCATGCCGCGGCTGGTGGAGCGGGAATCCCACCTGCCGGCGCTGTCGTGGCAAAAAATTGGCGCCCCTGTGCTGGAAACGACGCTCAGCATGGTGCTGCCGACGCAGCAGCCGAGCAATCCCCTGGTCGCTGCGGCGGCCGAGGTCGCCCGTACCGCCTTGGGCACCTTGTTGGCCGACTAGCCCCGATATCACTTATTACGAGGAAGGCAACACAATGAAAGTCCTGGTTCCAGTCAAACGCGTCGTCGACTACAACGTCAAGGTCCGCGTCAAATCCGACGGCACGGGCATGGATATCGCCAACGCGAAGATGTCGATGAACCCTTTCGATGAAATCGCGGTGGAAGAAGCCGTCCGCTTGAAGGAGGCCGGCGCGGTCAGCGAGATCGTGGCCGTCTCGTGTGGCGTCGCCCAGTGCCAGGAGACCTTGCGCACCGCGCTGGCGATCGGGGCGGACCGCGCCATCCTGGTCGAAACTGCCGAAGCGCTCGAGCCGCTGGCCGTGGCCAAGCTGCTGGAGGCGCTGGCCGAGCGCGAGCAGCCGCAGCTGGTCATCCTCGGCAAGCAGGCGATCGACGACGATTGCAACCAGACGGGCCAGATGCTTGCCGCCCTGCTGGGCTGGGGGCAGGCCACCTTTGCGTCCGGGGTGACGCTCGCCAATGGCAAGGCCACCGTCACGCGCGAAGTCGACGGGGGCCTGGAGACCCTGGCTGTGGCGCTGCCTGCGGTGGTCACGACCGACCTGCGCCTGAACGAGCCGCGCTACGTCACGCTGCCCAACATCATGAAGGCCAAAAAGAAGCCGCTCGAGACGTTCCGTCCGGATGATCTCGGGGTGAACGTCGCACCGCGGCTGGTGACGCTGCGCGTCGCCGAACCGCCACGCCGCTCCGCCGGCACGATGGTCAAGGATGTGGCCGAACTGGTCGACCGGCTGCGCAACGAAGCCAAAGTCATCTGACCCACCAACGATACCGAAAAAGGAAGAGGACACCATGGCAGCACTGGTAGCACTGGTTATAGCGGAGCATGACAATGCCCAGCTCAAGAGCAGCACCCTCAACACGGTCACGGCGGCGGCGCGCTGCAGCGGCGAAGTCCACGTGCTGGTGGCGGGACACGGCGCCGCGGCTGTTGCGACAGCCGCGGCCGGGATCGCGGGCGTGACGCGCGTGCTGCTCGCCGAGGCGCCGCACCTGGCCGACGGCCTGGCGGAAAACGTCGCCGAACAGGTGCGCCTGCTGGCATGGGACTACAGCCACATCCTCGCGCCAGCGACCGCCTACGGCAAGAACATCCTGCCGCGCGTGGCCGCCCTGCTCGATGTGGCGCAGGTCTCGGAGATCACCGGCGTGATCTCCCCGGATACGTTCGAGCGCCCGATCTACGCCGGCAACGCGATCGCGACGGTGCAGTCGTCGGACCGCATCAAGGTCCTGACCGTGCGCAGCACGGGCTTCGACGCGGCGCCTGTCGGCGAGAGCCTCGCTCCCATCGACAGCATTCCCGCAGCAGCCGACGCCGGCACTTCGGCGTTCGTGACGCGCGAGCTGGCCACGTCCAGCCGCCCGGAACTGACGGCCGCCAGGGTCATCGTGTCGGGCGGCCGGGGCCTGGGATCGGCCGAGAATTTCAAGCTCCTGGAACCCTTGGCCGACAGGCTCGGCGCCGCCATGGGCGCTTCTCGCGCCGCGGTGGACGCCGGCTACGTGCCGAACGACTGGCAGGTCGGGCAGACCGGCAAGGTGGTCGCACCGACGCTCTATATCGCAGTCGGTATTTCCGGCGCGATCCAGCACCTGGCCGGCATGAAGGACTCGAAGACCATCGTCGCCATCAACAAGGACCCGGAGGCGCCGATCTTCGCGGTGGCCGACTACGGCATCGTCGGCGACCTGTTCGAGATCGTGCCGCAGCTGGCCGCGGCACTCGATGGGGTGCAAGGCGGATGATCACGCTCCAGCATTGCATGAGCGCGCTCCTTTCGCCCATGCGGCTGCCGGCCTGGCGGCCGGGAACTCCCGCTACGACTCACTGCGCGGGCCGATTGCGAGCGGCCCGCGGCAACGAACCACGCCTGACTAGAACCGATAAGTCAGGCTCGCGCGGATCGTGCGGCCGAACAGCGGCCGGGCCACCCCGCGGTTACGCGTCCCATCCGGCGACAACAGGTCGGCGAACAGCGGATCGCCTTCCGTGAACGTCAGATCATTGCCCACGTTCGCTACATGCACCTGTGCCGTGAGGCGCGAGGACACTTCGTACTGCGCACCGAGATTGATGACGTGATAGGACGGCAGCAGCGTCACGTTGGTGTCGCTCGCTTCGGAGAAGCGCGATCCGGTGTACTGATATTGGCCATAGATCGTCAGCGGCACGCCGGTGGCAGCGCGCAGGTCATACGAGGGCGTGAAGTTGGCCATGAACTTGGCCAGGCGCCGCGGCCGGCGTCCGTCTTCGCTCACCTGGACGTAATGGTAGCCCGTGATCACACCCTGCGCTGTCTTGTCTTCCTGCGTGATGGTGTAGTCCGCTCCGTGGACCTTTGGCTGCTGGGCCAGGAAGCTGCCCTTCAGTTCCAGCCCCTCGATGGCACCCGGCCGATAGCTCAGTTCCACTTCGGCGCCGAAGTTCTCGACGCCGCGCTTGTACAGCTGCGCCACCTCCGGGCACGAGTTGATCTGGATGACGCCGCCGAGCGCACCACACTGCGTCGACTCGATGTCCCTGTACACATTCACGGCGCTGCGGGGCGAGAACTTGTTGTAGAACACCGCCACCGATGCCCCGACACCTCGGGCCTGGTAGCGCATCCCGCCTTCGTACTGGCGGATGCGTTCGACTGCATCGATCTCGACCGGCTGGCCGCCCACGACTTGCGTACCGGCCGAGGCCAGGTCGATCAGGTCGCCCACGCCCGGCATGCGGAAGGCACTCGATGCCAGCGCGTACACGGCCAGCGGCTTGCTGATGGCGTAGTTGGCGCCGATCGACCAGCCAAGGGCATGAAATTTCTTGTTCAAGGGGCGCGCCTGGGCGGGGAAAAAGATTTCGTTATCCGCCGTCGTATCCTGGCTTGATCCCACGACCACGTTGGCCGGGGTCAGGTCCGTCGCGGTGTCGCGGTTGCGGCGTACGACGTTCGCATCGAGGTGCTGCCAGCGTACGCCGGCATCGATCCGAAGGCGCTTTTGCAGCGTTTCCCAGTGGTCAAGCAGGTAGACCGCCTTGCCTTCGCCCCTGAAGCGGCTGTCATGGCCGCCCCAGCCCGGCAGGATGGCGCCGTCATAGGTCAGCGAGGGGCCTACCTGCCTGCCCGCGGCATCGACGGCGGTCAGGTCGGCGAGGCGCCCCCGGTTCGCGCTTTCCCCGACCAGCAGCGAATTCTGCAGGTTGAGGTCAAAGCGGTAGCGGCTGCCGTAGACGCCGAAAGTCAGGTCGTGCTTGCCGGCGGCCATGAAGCTTTTCTGCGCCTGCAGGTCGAGGATGTCGCTGCGGGCATCCATCCGGGCGATGAAAGGAATCAGGAAGTTCATGTAGGCGCCGGGGGCCACGGCCGAGCCATCATTGCGCCAGTGCCCGGCCACCCCGGTTGCCTTCGCATAATTTTTGACGAAATCCTTACGGCTGATGTTGGCGAAGGCGGAGCAGGCGCCGCTGGCGGGAACATTGAAATAGCCGATCAGCTTCGCGTTGCCGAGGTTGCAGCCCAGCGCTGCGCCATGCGCGGGCGAGATCACGTCGTTCTGGTAGCGCGCATTCAGGAAGTTCGCTGCCGTGGCCGTATCGTTCCCGGTGAAGACGGAATTGAATCCGTTGGTGCCCCCGGTATGGCGCAGGCCGGCCGACAGGCGCAGGCCGGAGTTGAATTCATGGCTGACCTTCGCCGTCAGCATCCTGAAGTTGGGGTGCAGGCCGTCGGCCTGGTCGATCTCGCGGCTGCCGTATTCGCCGAGCATGGTGAAACGGCGGTTGTAGGGCGAGGCGACCGAACCATGCGCGAAATCGATCCCGAGCGGCTCGATCGTGTCCTGGTTCAAAACCGTCGGGTTCGATGGCGTGCCGCTGCCCGAGATCCGGGGCACCGAAATCGGCAGGTTCTGGTAGAACGCAGTCCGGTCGTTGAGGTAGTGTCCATCGATGCGGGCCGTGGTGCGCCGGTCGTCGCTGGTGAACACCAGGTTGCCGCGCAGCTGGCCGCCACGGTCGGCCGTATAGCCGGTGTCGCGGATACCGTCGCTGCGGCGGTAGAAACCGCCAATGGCGCCGGTCAGGTTCGCATTGATCGGACCGGAGACGAACGCGTCGTGGCGCCAGAAACCATAATCCGCGTACTCGATCTTGTAGCCGCCTGCGAGTTCCTTGCCGCCGGTGCGCGTGATGTGGTTGACGGTGGCGCCCAGGCCGTTCGAATACAGGATCCCGCCTGGCCCGCCCTTGACTGCTTCCACGGTCTCGGTCATCAGGTCGTCGCGTACCAGCACGTCGTTGTTCATGAACGGCGTATCCGGCTCTTCGAAGGCCGGCAGGCCGTCGATCAGCTGCGGCGAATAACGGAAGCCGCCGGCCACCGGCAGGCCGCGCACCGTGATGTTGTTGCCCGCTTCCCCCGCTGTGCTGCCCTCGGCATAGATGCCCGGCAGGTTCCCCAGCAGGTCGGCGGTGCTCATCGGCGCCAGGCGCGCAATCTCCTCCGAGCTCAGGGTATTGATCGAGAACGTGGCGTTCTTCTTGCTCGTCGTCTGGGTGACGCCGGTAACGATGACGACCGCCGTGCCGTCCTCGGCGGTCTGGTCCGCAGTGACGGCCGGGGCCGGGGCCTGCGCCAGCCGGGGTGCGGCTGCAGCCTGTTGCTGCGCGAAGGCGAGCGCCGGCACCAGGCCGATGACGAGGGCGGCCGAACAGCCGATGTAACGTGAGATTGCGTATGGCATCAGATTAGTCTCCAGTGTGGATATCGTTGATTCACTCATTTCACTACCGGTCTTGCCCCGATGACTATCGTTGTCATTCCAGGGCAGAGGCCGCTTTGCAGCAAGGTCCAGGTTCTTTATTTCGTGCTATTCGGCGCCGGATGCAGCGCGGCCGTCACTTCGTCCAGATAAGGCAGGTCGGCGCCTGTGCGCGAGCAGGTAATGGCGGCGGCGCGCGCGGCGAACCGCAAGGCTTCCTCCAGCGCGCCGCACCCGATCCCCTCGACCGCCCCGCGGGTCAGGTAGCCGCCGCGCTGCAGCCAGGCCAGCAAGCCGGCCTGGAAGGTGTCGCCGGCACCGACCGTATCGACCACCGCAACCGCTATGGCCGGCAGCTCCAGCGCCGGCAGGGCCCGGGTGGCCGCAACGACGCCCTGTTCGCCGCGCGTCACGACCACCAGTGCCACGCCCGCCCCCAGGGCCCGCTCGATGAAAGCGGCGACGGACAGCGACGGATAGAGGGCGTGGATGTCCTCTTCGCTCACCTTCAGCACATCGCTGCGTTCGAGCATCCACTGCAGCGTGTCGCGCCAGAGCCCGACGCGCGGCTCGATGGTCAGCCGCACGTTCGGGTCGTACACGACCAGGCTGCGTCCGCGCTGGCGTTCGACGAGCGCGCGCAGGGTGGATGCGACTGGCTCGACCACCATGCAATAGGAGCCGACATGAACCGCCTGCACGTCGGCCGGCACCTGCCGGAGGTCGGCTTCGTCCACCCTGCGTTCCGCGGTGCCGCTGCCATAGAAGGTGTACCGGGGCACGCCGCGGTCATCGACGCTGACCAGGACCAGCGCTGTGGGTGCCTCTGGCCGCGGGGCCACCGACATGTCGACGCCTTCGGCCTGCAGCGCCGCATGCAGTTTGCGGCCGAACACATCGTGCGACAGTCCGCCGAAGAACTGCACTTTCCCACCCAGGCGCGCCAGCCCGATCGCCAGGTTGAAGGGCGAACCGCCCTGGCGCGCCGACAGCTCGACTCCCGCTGCCGCCTCCGCACCCGGGAACACATCGAATAAAGCTTCACCACAGACGACGATCATGCAACCTCCGAGATGCCATTGCGTTGAATGCCGGTCGCGGCCGGCGGCTGGGGATCGATACGGGCTCCGTCCGGCCCGAATACGTGCAGCATTCCTTCGACCGGATTGACCGCCCACAGACTTCCGTCCGCAGGCGGCTCGGCCTTGATCGAGACCACGAGCGGCCTGGACAGGCCTTCCACCTCGAGGTGCACGTGCGACTCGGCGCCGAGCCGTTCGACCAGTGCAACGGTGCCGTGGATCGCGCCGTCCGGATCCGGAACCAGGTGCTCCGGGCGGATCCCGACCGTTACCGCCTGGCCGCACGCCGCCGCGTTGTTCCAGTCGAGCGCGACTCCTCCCAGCGACAGGGCGCCGCGCCCGTCAATGCTGCCGTCGGCCAGGTTCATTTTCGGCATGCCGATGAAACCGGCCACGAACACGTTCGCCGGCCGCTCATACAGCGCCATCGGCGCGCCGATTTGCTGCACACCGGACGGTCCGAGCACCACGATGCGGTCGGCCAGCGTCATGGCTTCGACCTGGTCATGGGTCACATAGACCATCGTCGCACCAAGCTGCTTGTGCAGGCGGGCGATCTCGACCCGCATGTCGGCGCGCAAGGCGGCGTCCAGGTTCGACAGCGGCTCGTCGAACAGGAAAGCGCGGGGTTTGCGAACGATGGCGCGGCCGATGGCGACACGCTGGCGCTGTCCGCCCGAGAGCTGCGGCGGGCGGCGTTCCAGCAGATGCTCGAGCTGGAGCATTTTGGCGACCGACTGCACGGCCGGACGGATGTCGGCCTTGGGCACGCGCGCGAGGCGCAGGCTGAAGGCGATGTTCTCGAACACGCTCATGTGCGCATACAGGGCATAGTTCTGGAACACCATCGACAGTCCCCGCTTCGCGGGTGGAGTCTCGTTGACGCGTTCGCCATCGATGCGGATCTCGCCGGAGCTGATCTCTTCCAGTCCCGCGATCATGCGCAGCACGGTCGACTTTCCGCAGCCCGACGGCCCGACCAGCACGACGAATTCGCCATCGCCGATCGAGAACTCGATATCCTTCAGGATGTGGGTGGCGCTCTTGCCGGGGTAGGTTTTGCCGACACCGGTCAGCGTAATGGATGCCATATCAAAGTCCTTTTGCAGCAGCGCTGGTCGAAGCGGAGGGTGCGCCGGCGCTCTGCGCCGGCACTACCGGCTTGCCGTTCGACGCCCCCATGCGCCACACCTTGAGCCTGACCACACGATCGGCTGGCGCAGCAATGAGCGCCAGGCCGGTCGCGTCGAGCCGCGTCGGGAAAACCCGGCTGGTCAGGCTCTTGCGTTCGTTGAGATAAGCCTCGACCATCGAGCGGTCCAGGAACAGGCGCAGGCGCAGGTTCTCGCTACCGAGGTCAAAGTTCCCGCCCTGTATGCCCCGCGAGCGCTGGTCCGGGTCCAGGGTCGTATGTTCGCGGTCGATCTCGAAGCGCTTGCGCGCCGGGTCGATCACCAGGTCGGTGTGCTCGGCATTGTCCGGCGTCCTGCGCACAACCAGCCCGCGCCGGCGCTTGTCGCCCCCCGCCGGCGCCAGTTCGAGCTCGACCTCCAGCAGGTCGCCGCCGATGCCGCGCAGGCGCTGCGCCGCAAGCGCCGGGGTGACGTTATTCAGGTCAAGCAGCAACTCCTGGCGCAGGCTCTTGAGCTCGTCGATCGGCGCCAGGCGCAGGCCCCCGTCGGCGCCCAGTTTCAGCTCGATCGGCAGGCCGGCATTGTGCGCCCATCCGCTGTCCCATTCGCCCTGCGCGGTGCGTTCGCCCTGGGCGATGGAAAAGACAACCGTGCGTCCCGTCTTCGGGTCCACGAACCCGCTCGGCCCCGAGAAATGGCCTTCGCCCAGGTCGAAGGTGCGCGGCGCTTCGCTGTCGGGAACGAAGCGCGCGCTCGCAGGGTCGAACACGCCGGTCCAGTACCAGGCCTGCGCCTTGACGTCGACGAGGAACACGTGGCGCGGACGGCCATCCCTGCCCTTCCCGATCGGCAGCAGCACCGGCAGCTCGAAGGTACGATCGAAGCCCGGATAGTTGGCGGCGTCGATCGTAAACAAGGGGCCGCGGTAGCGCCAGTGGAGCAGGTCGGCGGACTCGTAGACCAGGGCCGTTCCGCTGCGGCCCGGCACCTGGGAGGCAACCAGCTGGAACCAGCGATCACCCTTCTCGTCGCGGAACACGAACGGGTCGCGGAAGTCGCCAGTCTTCCCGGCGCCGGGCTGCTGCACGGTCACCGGAACAGGGTGCTTTTCCCATTTCAGCATATCTTGGTCGCCGGGGTCCTTCGGCAGTGCGAGGCCGGTACGCTCACGGATAGTGGCGGAATCGTTCCCGGCAGTGAAGAACAGGACCGGGGTACCGTCTTTCTTGTAGGCCGCGCTGCCGGACCAGATACCGTCCGGCGCCAGGTTATCGTCCTCCGGCGCCAGCGCCATCGGCACTTCGCGCCAGCGTACCATGTCCGGGCTGACCCAGTGACCCCAGTGGATCTGGTGCCAGAACGGACCAAACGGGTTCTTCTGGAAGAACAGGTGGTACTGGCCCTTGTGGAAGTAAGGAGCATGCGGCTCGTTCATCCAGCCGGAATCGGGCATCGCGTGATATTGCGGGCGATGGCGGTCGCCGTCGAACACGGATGGATCGATGGTGATGTCGGCCCGGGTCAGTTGCGGCGGCGCGCCGCCGCGCGCGGCCAGGTCTTCGCGCATGCGGCGCGCAACAGCGGCTGCGTCGGCGGCGCCGGCGCCGATGCGGACCTCGTCCATCAGGCCGAGGAAGGTATTGAGCTTGAACACGCCCGCTACCAGGCGCGGCTGCGAATGGCGGCCGATCGTCAGTGCACCTTGCGGCAGCGCGAACGTGCCGGTGGCAGGGCCGGCGCCCTGCGCGACCTGTACGCCGTTGAGGAACAGCCGCACCTGCCGGCTGCGCGGCTCATAGCTCGCGGCTACGTGCGACCAGGTGTCCTTCGGCAGCTTGCGGTCCTTGACGCGCAGGTCGAATTCCGCGCCGCCAAAGCCGAGCTTGATGCCCCAGGTACCGAATCGGTACATGCCGAACGAGAAGCCGGCCTTGCTCGCTTCGTCGTACTGGCTCACGAAGCCGGAATACTGGCCGCCGTCACCCCATTCGAAGGCATGCGGCGCTACCCAGGCGGTGACAGTCCAGCCGGAGGCGGCCTGCGCTGCGTTCAGGCCCGGCGCCGTGATGTCGGTCGAGTAGCCGTCGAACAGCAGGCAGCCGCCCTTGATGCACGGAGCCGCCGAACGCCACAGTGGATCGGAGTTCGGCTTGTAGCGTGCGCGATTGAAGACGAAATTGACGGGATCGCGCCGGCCCGAGACGGCCTCGCGCGCCTGGCTGCCGCGTCCCTCGTCAAGCGCCCAGGCCGCGATATCCGCGCCAGCTGGCGCGGCGCCGGCCGATTGGGGCGCCAGCAAGGCCGCGACGGCCAGCGCCGTCGACGACAGCGCGGCGACCGCTCCGCGGCCTTGATGCTGCGCCCGGCGGCTCCTCTGCTCGATGGTATTCATGGTGTCTCCTCGTTATCCCGCTCGATGTGGCGGCTAGATGTTGTCTAACGTTGTCATTACTGGCCTGACGACGCGTCCAACCGGTAGCGGCCGTCCTCCAGGTGCAGCGGGATCGGGTCGCTGATCTGGCCGACGAACTGGCCGTCCTTCCCGGTATCGAGGAAAGCCATCAAACAGTCCTTGCCGGTTTGCGGGTCGTGCAGGATTTTTCCGGCATAGCGGCGGCATGGCACCGAACCGTCGAGGAAGCCTTCGGCCGGCTGCCACGGACCCAGCGGATGGTCCGCCACCAGGTAATGCGTGCCCGAAACGCCGCCTTCATGGCTGGCGCGCTGCGCTTCCGACCAGTGCTCGCGGATATTGCAGAATGTGCAGAACCACTGCCCGTCGCGTTCGAACACCTGCGGTACTTCGAGCTGGCCGTAGTGGCCGCCTTCATAGACAGGCGCGGCCGCTTCCCAGTGCACCAGGTCGGGCGAGGTGGCGTGGCCGATGACGCCGCGCTCGTACTTTGGACCATCCTTGCGGCGCGCGGTGAAGAACATGTGGTACACGCCGTCGATCTTTTCCGGCAGCACCCATGGGTCGCGCAGTGCGCGGTCATGCCAGCGTCCTTCGGCATGCTCCTCGTAGAAACGCTCGTCGAGGTCGAGCGCCAGGCCATCGCCGACGCGGGTCCAGGGTCCGTCGATGCTGTTCGAGGTCGCGTGGCCGATGCGCTGGCGCATGCCGTTCTCGACGCGGCTGGTGCCCGTATAAAACAGGTGGTAGCTGCCCTCGGCCTTGATCACCGAACCGGTCCAGGTCGTGAAATCGTCCCACGCCGGTTCCTGTGCCGGCTGGAACACGGTGCCGCGGTAGTCCCAGTTGCGCAGGTCGCGCGAGACGGCATGGCCGACCGACACGTTCCAGTGGCGCAGGTCCGGGTTGCCGATCGCCCGGTCGGCCTGCAGCACGAACAGGTGCTGTTCTTCCCCTTCCGCGTAATGCCAGAAGTCCCAGATGTATTTGTCGTCGAGTTTAAGTGTCATGGTTGAGAACGCAAGAGTTAGCCTTTGATGCCGGAACCCGCGACCGAGGCAACGAATTGCCGCTGGAAAGCGAGGAACACCGCAAGCACGGGAAGGGTGACCACCGAGGCATACGCCATGATCTGACCCCAGGAATTGGAACGGCCGAAGAATTGCTGGATGCCTGGCTGCACCGGGCGCGCCGCCTCGCCCTGCACCACCATGATCGGCCACAGGTACTGGTTCCACGCGGCGATGAACAGCACGATCGCGGCAGTCGCGATCACCGGACGGCTGTTGGGCAGGATGATGCGGAAGAACAGCGCCCAGGGCCCTGCACCGTCCATCTTCGCCGCCTCGTCCAGCTCCGGCGGGATATCGCGGAAGAACTGGTAGAACAGGAAGACGCAGAAGGCGTTTGCAAGAAACGGAATGACCTGGACGTGCAGGCTGTTGAACCAGCCGATGTGCCAAGCGAAGTGCCAAGTGCCTGCGCCCTGCTCGATGCCCGGCCACGGCAGCCTCGCCACCAGCGTCAGCAGGGGGATGGCGATCACTTCGAACGGGATGACCATCATCGCCACCACCACCGACAGCACCGCTCCCCGGCCGCGCCAGCGCATGCGGCTCAACGAAAAGGCGAGCATGCTGTTGACCAGCACGCCGCCGACCACCACCAGCAGCGCGATGATGGTCGAGTTAAGCAGGAACAGCGGCAGGTTGCTGCGCTCGAAAATGGACGCGTAGTTCGCCACCGACCACGTCGCATCCGGGACGTAGGCCGACAAGCTGGTGAGGTTGGCGAAGATCGCATCGTCGTGCTTGAAGGACGACGCGAACATGAAGAGCAGCGGCGTCGCGAACACCAGGCCGAGCACGCACATGACGATGAACAGCGGCGCGCGCAGGAGCGCCTTGCGGAAGAACGGATTCATTTGTCTGCGCCTTTCGATGCAAGGAAGCGCTGCAGTGCCGACACCAGCAGCACGATGCCGAAGAAGACCAGCGTGATGGTCGAGCCATAACCGATGTCCTGCTGCTTGAAGCCGCTGCGTACCGCGTGGTACACCACCGTGGATGTCGAGTCGAGAGGACCGCCTGCAGTCATCACGTCGACCTGGGTGAACAATCCGAACGCCATCAGCATGGTCGACACCATCACGAAAACGATGGTGTTGCGCAGGCCCGGCAGGGTAACGTGCACGAAACGCTGCCAGGCATTCGCGCCCATCAATGTCGCCGCCTCGTATTGCTCGGACGAGATCGACTGCAGCCCGGCCAGGAACACCAGCATCTGGAAGCCCGCCCCCTGCCAGGCCGACATGATCGCAATCGCCGGCAGCGCGTAGCTGCTCTCGCCCAGCCAGTCCGGCCCCGTGTTCGGGTCGCCGGTCAGGGTGCGCAGCAGCTCGTTGATCATGCCGCGGTCGGTGTTGAGCATGAATGACCAGACAATCGAGGCCACGACCATCGAGGTCACGACCGGCGCGAAGTAGACAGTGCGGAAGAAGATGCGTCCCGCCATGCGCTGGTTGACCAGCAGCGCCAGCCCAAGCGCCACGCCGCATTGCAGCGGCAGCACGAGCAGCGCGAACAGGAAGGTGTTGATGAGCGAGCGGTAGAACAGTGGATCGGTCCCCGCCAGTACGACCCGGCGCTCGCCAAACTGGAATTGCCAGGCCGGCCGGAAGCCCGCCAGTTCGGGCCTGTCCAGGCGTGTCTGGCGCCAGGTGGGAAAGCGCATGCCGTCCTCGTCGCGCAGGACGGCACCGGCCGCATCACGCAGCGGTTCGACGGTCACCACCTGGAGCGTCAGCAGGCGTTTGTAGTTGTCCAGCCCGACGTAGCGGGTCGGTTCGGGCGAGACCAGCCGGTGATTGGTCAGCGTGGCTGCCGCCGCCAACAACAGCGGCAGCACGATGAAGGTCGCGAACAGCAGGAGCGCCGGGCCGGCGAAACCGCCGACGGCAAACGGGCTGTCCCGGCCAAGTAGGGTTTTCATTTGCTTGCCACCGCTTTTGGTTTGGTGAATCCATAGCCGTTATTGCGCGCGATGTCGTACTCGATCGCCTCGACCGCCTCGTCCATTGCCTCCGCCGGCTCTTTACCTGCGCGCAGGTCCCCCATCGCTTTCTCGAACGCCGCCGAGATTGCCGGATAGGCCGGCGTCGCCGGACGCGGCTGCGCGTAGCGGGCGGCGAAGTCGAAGTAGATGCGTCCCTTGCCGCCCGGGCGGTAGTAGTCGGTCAGGGCCGCCGCCGCCGCGCTGACCGGGACCAGGCCGGTCAGGCGCGACATCTCCGCCATTTCCCTGTCTGACAGCAGGTGCGAGAGGAAAGCGGCGGCGCCGGCTGGATGCCGGCAACTGCGCGAGACCGCCCACTGCCAGGAAGCCGCCCCAGCCTGCGGTCCATGGCCGAAGTCGGGCGGCGGCATCACCACGAGATCGTCGCCGAAGCGCTCGGCATATTCGCGTGCCTTCCACGACCCGGTGTACTGGATGAGCGAGCGGCCCTGCTCGAAGCCCTTCTCGTCGGCCGGATTGCGCTCGGCCAGCCTGTCCTTGAACAGGCGCGCGTAATAGCGCGCCACGCCCAGCGCCTCGGCGCTATTGAGCACGCCGTCGACGCGCAGGTAGTCGCCGCGGTCAATCAGGTCCGCCCCGGCACTCTGCAGCCAGGGAGAGAAGGCATAGCTGACCCATTCGCCCTTGGCCTTGCCGTTCAGGTCGAGCGGATAGCGATAGCGGCCCGTGCGCTTCACGGTGAGGAGGATGTCGTGCAGTTCCCGGGCCGAATACGGCTGTTCGACGGTGGCGGCGCGCACGCCCGCGGCCGCCAGCGCCGAGCGCCTTGCGAACAGGGCGAGCACGACATCGAACTGGCCGACGCTGTAGAGCCGTCCGCGATAGGTGCCGCGCCCACCGGGCAGCAGCGGTTTCACAACCGACGCCGGCAGCAGGTCGTCGAGCGGACGGATGTTCCCGGCCCAGGCGAAGTTCGGCACAGCCGGCTGGTCGATCGTCATGATGCAGGGGAGCTGGCCGACCAGGGAGGCAGCCGTGATCGATTCGGTGTAGGAACCTTGCGGAATCGCCTCGACCACAATCCGCCACTTGTCCTGGGCGCGGTTGAAACGCTCCACCATGTTGCGGCTCGCCGCCATCTCGGCGTCGCCCGTATCGTGGCGCCAGGCCTTGATCTCGACCGGCGCGGCCACGCCTGGTCCGGCCAGCATGGCCAGCATGGCCAGCGCAGGGAGGGTTGCGCGCTTCATCGCCTGGCGCCCTTCCCTGTTCGCGGCGCGGTCACGGTACCGCGCATCACAGCCCGGCATGGCACCCGCAGGATGCCCGGCTCCTGGATGGCGCCGAATGCCTGGCGCGCCGCGAGTTCGCCGATCTCGCGATATGGCAGGGCGACGGTCGTGAGACCCGGATCCAGCGCTTCCGAAATGAGGCGAAAATCGTCGAAGCCGACCACGGAAACGTCCTCGGGCACGCGCAGTCCGCGTCGCTGGAGGATGAAGATGACGCGCATGGCCATTTTGTCGTTGCCGCACAGGATGGCGGTCGGACAATCGGCAGTCGCGAACAGGCGCTCGATCGTGTCCTTCAGTTGCGAGAATTCGTCGTCCGCTGGCGTCGCCCCGTACAGCATCCAGGCTTCGTCAGGCCGGACACCATGTTCCGCCATGGCGCGCCGAAACCCGCGCATGCGCTGCCCGGTGGCGACCATGTCTTCGATCAGTTGCAGAAAGGCGATTTTGCTGTGCCCGGCCTGCAGTACTGCCTGCGCGGCCTCGTAGCCTCCGCCCTCGTCGTCCGGCACCACCTGGGTGAAACGCGGCGACGCCTCGAAACAGTTGGCCAGCACGGCGGGTGTCTGCCCGAGCATCCCGTTCAGGGTCACTTCGCGGTGGAACGGGGTAGCGAAGATGATCGCCTCGACCCGCCGGGTGCGCATGTCGCTGACCAGCCGGTTGGCAATGCTGGCCTGCCCGCCGGTTTCGCCAATGATCAGCATCTTGCCCATCGATTC
This sequence comes from Massilia niabensis, assembly GCF_042655085.1. NCBI lineage: Bacteria > Pseudomonadati > Pseudomonadota > Betaproteobacteria > Burkholderiales > Oxalobacteraceae > Massilia > Massilia niabensis. The sequence continues at coordinate 83,180 of NZ_JBHSMU010000004.1, forward strand.
GCAGACGGACTGGATACCCTTGATGATTTCCGACGAATCCGGCGTCGTGGTCAGCTTTTCCGCGATCACTGCCACCAGGTCGGTCGGGCGTCCGCGCAGCATCTGGGCCGCAGCGGACGGCGCGAAGTCGAGTACCTGCATCGCCTGCTCGATGCGCAGGCGCGTTTTCTCGGACACGCTGTTGGCGTCGTTGAGCACGCGTGAAACGGTCTTGATCGATACGCCTGCCTTTTCGGCGACGTCGTGAATTGTGGACACCTTGTCTCCTCTGGCCATACGGCCACACGCACTGATCAATCCAGTCACGACCCAAGCCGCGCACCAAATTGTCCATCGTTGTCATTTTGGATGATGCTATCCACTTTTCAGGCCGTGGTCAACCGGGAAATAGACAAAAAGCGAGCAACTTCAGTCACATTCGGCCATCGGTCCTGGTACGAAACCTTTATCAGGAGCGATCGCGGTGGTCGCTGTCGAGGACGCCTGCCGGTGCCGCCGAGCGCGACTGCGGTAGCGGTACTACCTCCACTGAGGCACATCATCCCGATAAATTACCCGTGTCACCGGATGGATGTACCTAAACTACACAAAGATCTTGTCAGCCCGTCAAAAACTTTAGTAAGCTGGATCGACAAGCATCGCCGGGCCCATTCACGGCCGGCCCTCTTTACATCAGTCAGACAACAAGGATATCCATGAGACACGCCGCCCGCTCCCTGTCGATTCTGGGCTTCGCCCTGTGCGCTGCTTTGGCCCCGCTGCACGCTTCCGCTCAACAAGCGCAAGCTGCCGCGGCCGAACACGTTGCCTGGTCACGCAATGCGAACATCTACGAAGTCAACATTCGGCAGTACACGAAAGAAGGCACGATCAATGCCTTCGCGGCCCACCTGCCGCGCCTGCGCAAGATGGGAGTGGACATCCTCTGGCTGATGCCGGTACAGCCGATCGGGGAAAAGAACCGCAAGGGCCCGCTCGGCAGCTACTACGCGGTGCGCGACTACACGGCGGTCAATCCCGAGTTCGGCACGATGGACGATTTCAAGCGCCTGGTGAAACAGGCGCATGGCCTGGGCATGTACGTCATCCTCGACTGGGTCGCCAACCACACCGCCTTCGACAACCCGTGGACAGTCGAGCACAAGGACTGGTACCTGAAGAACGACAAGGGCGAGATCTATCCGGTTACGTATACCGAAGGCGCCGAGCCCGAGTACTGGACCGACGTGACCGGCCTGGACTGGAAGCAGCCCGGCCTGTGGAAGGGGATGAGCGAGGCGATGGCGTTCTGGGTGCGCGAGACCGGCATCGACGGCTTCCGCGCCGACGTGGCGGCCAAGGTACCGACCGCGTTCTGGGAACAGACCCGCGCGGCACTCGACAAGATCAAGCCGGTCTTCATGCTGGCCGAGGCCTGGCAACCGGAACTGCACAGCGCCTTCGACATGAGCTATGGCTGGGACACCCTCGGCATCTTCAAGGACATCGCCAAGGGCAAAAGCGATGCGCGCGCACTGCGCGCTTTCCTCGAGCAGCCGCCGGTGGCCTATCCGGCGCACGCCTACCGCATGCGCTTTACCAGCAACCACGACGAAAACTCCTGGCACGGCAGCGACGCCGAGCACTATGGGCCGGCATTCAAGGCCATGGCGGTGCTGGCGGCCACGCTGCCGGGCATGCCCCTGATCTACGGCGGCCAGGAAGGCGGTTTCGACAAGCGGCTGGAATTCTTCAAGAAGGACCCGATCGAGTGGAAGAATTATCCTTACGCTTCCTTCTATGCGGGCCTGCTCAAGCTCAAGCACGACAACCGGGCACTGTGGAATGGCCAGTACGGCGGACCGGTGACGGTGCTCGAGACCGGCAACGACAAGGTATTCGCTTTCCGGCGCGAGAAGGAAGGCAATGTGGTGGCGGTCGCCGTCAACCTGACCGGGGCGCCCCAGCAGTACACGCTGCCGGGCAGCACTGCCAAGCGCAGCCTGAAGGCCTGGGATTACCGGATCGACGCGCCGAAGAAGTGAGCGATGCCGGACGCGGCCTACAGGTCGCCCTGCCCCCCGTCGCTTGACGTATGGAGCACGCTTGCCAGCAGCTTGCCCTCCAGTGCGGCAAAGGCCGCACTGCCGCGCTGGCGCGGGCGGGGGAGGTTGACACTGAGGTCGCAAGCGATCCGCCCTTCCTCGATCACGAGAACCCGGTCCGCCAGGATCAGCGCCTCCTGGACATCGTGGGTAACCAGCACGGCGCTGAAGCCCTGGCGCTGCCACAGCGATTCGATCAGTTGCTGCATGCCGATGCGGGTCAGCGCGTCCAGCGCGCCCAGGGGTTCGTCGAGCAGCAGCAGGCCGGGCGCATGGACCAGGGCGCGCGCCAGGGCCACCCGCTGGCGCTGGCCGCCGGACAGGACCGATGGCCACTCCCCGGCGCGCTCGGCCAGGCCGACCTGCCCGAGCGCCGCCAGCGCGGCCTCGCGCCCGACCCCGCCGAGTGCGACATTCTCGAGCACGCTCTTCCAGGGCAGCAGGCGTGCTTCCTGGAACATCAGCCGCAACGCGTCGGCGCGCCCTGCCCCGTCGATCGCCACGCTGCCGCCATCGGCCCGTTCCAGCCCGGCGATCAGGCGCAGGAGGGTACTCTTGCCGCAGCCGCTGCGCCCGACGAGGGCGACGAATTCGCCCGGCGCGATGGAGAGGTCGATGCCGGCCAGGACCGTGCGTGGCCCGTAGGCCTTGGTCAGCGCGCGCAGCTCGACGGCGGCGACTTGCGCGCTGGTTGCGGCTGCGACGCGCCGTGTTTCTTCGGTATTGATATGCATGGTGTCCTCGTCAGCGGTAGGCCGGGTTCCAGCGCAGGAAACGGCGCTCGAGCAGGCGCGCGGCCAGGTCGGCCGCCTTGCCCAGCAGGGCGTACAGCAGGATGCCGACCAGTACGACGTCGGTCTGCAGGAATTCGCGCGCATTCATGGTCATGTAGCCGATGCCCGATTGCGCCGAAATGGTTTCGGCCACGATCAGCAGCACCCAGACCAGGCCGAGCGAAAACCGGATCCCGACCAGGATCGAGGGCAAGGCCGCCGGCAGGATGACATCGCGGTGCAGCGCCCAGCCGGACAGCCCATAGCTGCGCGCCATTTCGATCAGGCCCTGGTCGGCCGAGCGGATGCCGTGGAAGGTATTCAGGTAGACCGGGAAGAACACGCCGACAGCCAGCAGGAACAGCTTGGCGGTCTCGTCGATGCCGAACCACAGGATCACCAGCGGGATCAGGGCCAGCGCCGGGATGTTGCGGATCATCTGCAGGGTCGTGTCCAGCAGGGTCTCGGCGCGGCGCGAACTGCCGTTCAGCAAGCCGAGCAGCAGCCCTGCCCCCGCGCCGATCGCAAAGCCGGCCCCGGCACGCCACAGGCTGGTGCACAGGTGCGACCAGAGTTCGCCCGATACCGCCAGCGACCAGAATGCGCTCAAGACCGCCGCCGGCTCCGGCAGGATGCGGCTGGACAGCCAGCCGCTTTGCGCCGCCACCTGCCACCCCAGCACCAGCAGGGCCGGCAGGGCCCAGGGCGCCAGCAGTGTCCGGGTCTGGCGCCGCGCGGGCCGTGCAGGCCCCTCCAGGAGTGCGCCGGCCGCCATTCAGGCCGCCTTCTTCGGCACGATGTCGCTGGCCATCATTTCACCGAACGGCCCGGTCAGCGATTGCTCGCCCTTCTCTTTTCCCTTGCCAAGCAGGGGAAATACGAGCTCGGCGAAGCGGTAGGACTCTTCCAGGTGCGGATAGCCGGACAGGATGAAGGTGTCGATACCCAGGTCGCTGTATTCGCGCATGCGCGCGGCCACCGTTTCCGGATCGCCCACCAGGGCCGTGCCGGCGCCGCCGCGCACCAGGCCGACGCCGGCCCACAGGTTCGGCGACACCTCGAGCTTGTCGCGCCGCCCCCCATGCAAGGCCGCCATGCGCTGCTGGCCGACCGAATCCATCTTCGCAAATGCGGCCTGGGCCTTGGCGATGACATCGTCGTCCAGGTGGCTGATGAGTTCATCGGCGGCGCGCCAGGCCTCCTCGTTTGTTTCGCGCACGATGACGTGCAGGCGGATGCCGAAGCGCAGCGTGCGTCCGTGTTTGGCCGCGCGCGCGCGGATGTCGGCCAGCTTCTCGGCCACCGCGGCCGGCGGCTCGCCCCAGGTGAGATACACATCCATCTGCTCGGCCGCCAGTTCGTGCGCCGGCTCGGACGAGCCGCCGAAGTACAGCGGCGGATGGGGCTTCTGCAGCGGTGGGTACAGGGTCTTTGCCCCCTTCACCTGGATGTGCTTGCCGTCGAAATCGTAGCCTGCCGCCCCGCCCTCGCCAGCCAGGCTGGCACGCCAGACACGGATGAACTCATCCGAGATCTCGTAGCGCGCCGCATGGTCCGCAAACAGGCCATCGGCTTCGAGTTCGCCCTGGTCGCCGCCGGTCACGACATTGATCAGCAGGCGGCCGTTCGACAGGCGGTCGAAGGTGGCGGCCTGGCGCACCGCCAGGCCCGGCGTCGACAGGCCGGGACGAATCGCGACCAGGAATTTCAGATTGCGCGTGGCGCCAATCAGCGAGGCGGCGGCGATCCAGGGATCTTCGCAGGAGCGGCCGGTGGGCAGCAGCACGCCCTCGTAACCGAGCGTGTCGGCGGCGACGGCGACCTGGCGCAGGTAGTCGGCGTCGACCGTGCGCGCACCTTTCGTGGTGCCGAGATAGCGGCTGTCGCCATGGGTGGGGAGGAACCAGAAGACCTTGGGAGTGGACATGGTGTTTTCCATCAGAGCGAGGCGGCCAGGGATACGGCCGGCAGGGCCTCGGCCACGACGATCGGTTTCGGGATCAGTTTCAGGCCGTGGAAGGCATCGGCGATGCGCTGCTGCTCGCGCACGACTTCCGGCGAGATCTTCTTCACGCCATAGGTATAGCGGCGCGCCGCCAGCTCGACGACATTGCGCGGCAGGCCGGTCTGCACCGAGAGGATCTGTATGACTTCCGTCAGGTTGGCGCGGCCCCAGTCGTCGACCCTGGCGATCTCCTCGAGCAGGATGCGGGTCATGCCCGGCTGCCCTTCGGCGAAGCTGCGCGCGGCGAGATAGAACTGGTGGTTCGATACCAGGCCGCGCCCATCGGCCAGCACGCGCGCGCCCAGCTGCTGTTCGGCGGCGGCCAGGAAGGGATCCCAGATCACCCAGGCGTCGACGCTGCCGCGCTCGAACGCGGCCCTGGCGTCCGCCGGCGGCAGGTAGATCGGCTGGATCTGGCTCCAGGAAATACCGGCCTTTTCCAGCGCCCGGACCAGCAGGAAGTGCACGTTCGAGCCCTTGTTCAGCGCGATCTTCTTGCCGCGCAGGTCCGCCAGGGATCGCAGGGTCGAGCCTTTCGGCACCACGATCGCTTCGCTCGACGGCGAGGCAGGCTCGTGGCCGACATACACCAGGCGCGCCCCGGCGGCCTGGGCGAAGATCGGCGGCGCCTCGCCGACGGTGCCGAAATCGATGCTGCCGACGTTCAGGCCTTCGAGCAGCACGGGTCCCGCCGGGAACTCGGTCCACTTGACGGCGATGTTTTGCGCAGCCAGGCGCTTTTCCAGCGTGCCACGCCCCTTGAGCAGGGTCAGGGTGCCATATTTCTGGTAGCCGATCCGGATCTCCGCTGGCGGCTGGGCGGGTGCGATGCCGGGCAGGCCGGCAGCGACTCCGGCGGCGAGCAGGCCGAGGGTCCGGCGGCGGCCGGGGCGCGATGGGTGATGGTCAACTTGCATGGGGCTCTCTTTTTAGAATTGGATTGTGTTCAGGCGGCCAGCGCTGCGGCTTCAGCCCGCGGTGCGGTGGCGCGCAGCTCGATGGCATGCAACTCGAAGGCAAGTTGCTCGACGCCCTGGGCCACGCGCGCGGCAATCGCCGGCGCCAGCGCCAGGCTGCCGTCGGCCTGGCGCTCGAGCTGGCCGGAGGTGGCGTAGATGCTCGGCAGGATCGAGCGCGGCGTCATTGAAGCGAGCACCGGACGCAGCGCGTAGTCGAGCGACAGCATGTGCGACTGGCTGCCTCCGGTGGCCAGCGGCAGCACCAGCTTGCCGGCCAGGCCATCCTGCGGCAGCAGGTCGAGCACGGCTTTCAGAAGGCCGCTGTAGGCGGCCTTGTAGACGGGCGTCGCCACCACCAGGGCATCGGCCGCTGCGATCTGTGCAAGCACGCGTGCGATGCCGGGTTCGCCGCAGTCGGCGGAAAGCAAGGCATGCGGATCGAGTTCGCGCGCCTCGATGCGCGTGACGCGGCGGCCATGGCGCGCCAGTTTCTCGCCCACATGCTGCAGCAGGCGCGAAGTCGACGAGTGCGGCGAGGGGCTTCCGCCAAGCAATACGATGCTCATAATATTGTCCGTTCGATAAAAGATGAGTACAGCCTAGAGCATGCCGCTCCGAAACGACACGAATCGTTTTGCACATCCATATGCGGCTGGCGTTTTAAGGTTTCGCGCATATCGATGTCCGGATTCCTTCGTTCACGCTGGCCGATCGGCGATGCACACTGCTTGCTATTTACTGATCAAGGCCAGTCCCCGACGCCCCTGCATCCCCCGATCCGCTGGACATCGCCATGCAGTTGGCCGGGCGTTTGGCCGCCAGCGCCGTCGAGCGTGATCGCGTTGGCGGCGGGAATGAATGCCGCAGGATGCGCCCGGCAGGCAAGGACACGGCTTCGAATATTATTCACACAAGCAATGAGGACGATCAAACCGGCAACGATCTTTAATTGCAGCAACTCACCTCCGCTGACAGACTCTGCACATCGAGATTCCCGGTGTTCTCGATAAATCCAGCAGCGCTAGGCTATCGCGAGGAGGAGCTCCATGAAAGCAGGTCCAGCCAGCCCGACAAATGCCGGTTTCGACTACGGATTCACTGCTTGCGTGTGTACTTTGCTGGGCTGGACTCTTCTCGAGTCCTGGTTATGGAACGTAGGCGCGAGCTTCGGGACGCACGTCGTATTCGCACTGCCGGGGCTTTCCCTGGGCGGACTGTCTGCCTATTACTACCGGCGGTGGCAGCGGAATATTCGGCGAGACGCCTTTCAAGACCACTTGGCACCCGGCGAGGGAACGCCTGGCTTCACGACGCGTGATACAGGGTGGGCCCTGTTGCTTTTCGGCGCAGGGGGTATCTTAGGAATGTTCATCCTCGCCGCGTCGACCTTTTTCCTCGGTGTGGTCGCCGCCTGCATGCTGTTCGTTCCATGGTCGCGTGTATCCTTCTACAGGCGTAGGATGGCCACGTCCTGTGTCATCCCTTGCCTCGGCGCCGCAGCAATCCTGGCAGTCGGGAACCATGCGATCGTCCCGATATTCCTGCCGCTTTCTTCGTGGGTCCTCTGGTCCTGTGCATGTGCGGCAGTCCTTCTCCAGGCAAACCAGACGCGGCAAGGAAAACAAGCGACTGTCGCCAACGCTCCAGAGACCACGCCGAAATGAGGCGCTGGCCGGCTGCTGCCAATGCAGCTCATCCCGGCCAGATGCGCAAACACGCTGTCATTTTCGGCGTTGAGCAACTACTCCATCCTTGCTTGCCAAATCGCAATTTCGGGAGCGCTTGTCTCGATAGAATCGTCTTGATCATGACCTGCCGGAACGATGAGGAAATCTATGGCACTGAAGCGTAATCTGTTACGCACGCAACGACACGCTCCCCAGGATGCGCGTACTGGCCGATCTCATTGCACAGTGCCGGGACGCGGCCGGGAACGGGGCGCTTTTGCGATCATGTTTGTACCTCTACTGCTTCTGATATTCGCAGTCTGTGGAATGGCTCTCGATGCAAGCCAGATGTACAACCGCAAAGCTGAACTGAGCGGACTTGCGAAAGCAGTCGCCCTGGCCGCTGCCCAGGAATTAAACGGGACGAGTGAGGGAATAACTAAAGCCAGGGACGAAGCCCGGAAAACCGCAGCAAACTACACTTATCAGTACGGTCTTTCGATTGTGTGGGATGAAACCGCGCTGCAGTTCAGCACTACCCCTGCCCGCACCGGCGATTGGCGGTCTGGGTCCGGGATCTCTGATGCATCGGAGTTCTATTTTGCCAAAGTCGACACTTCCGCCCTGGAGTCGGCGGTGGGGACAGTGCGCACATTCATCATGCCCATGTTTTCGAGCGATTTCACGGAAATGAAAGTTAACGACATTGCGATCGCGGGACGGGCAAGTATCAACGCACTGCCGATTGCAATCTGCGCGATGTCGGAGGATCCAGGCACTGAGAGGACAAACACGGGCCTTGCCGACACCGAGCTGGTGGAGTATGGCTTTCGTCGCGGTGTCAGCTATGACCTCATGCAACTCAACCCGAAGGCCACGACTCCTGCACGTTTCCTGATCAACCCGGCGATCGCGCCCGGTATGTCCAGCGTGTCGTTCGACAGCAGCACGATCGGTGACTTCGTATGCCCCGGGGTGATGTGGACACCGCGCGTGCAAGGCGGAACGATCCGCGTTACCGAGCTGCCGACAACGTCACCACTTAAATTACTCCACGCGCAACTGAACTCCCGTCTTGATGACTATACCGGCGTTTGCAGCCCTGCGAGCGCTCCACCTGACGCCAACACCATGCCATACCCATACGACAAACCGGCCGGGGCGCCGTGGATGTCGCCCGCCATGGGGGAGCAGGCTGCCAAAACGACCACGGAGCGCGGCTTCCTCGAAACGGTGGCCGACATTCCACCGCCTGGAAGCATACTCCCCGGCTTGAGCGCCGGATCGTATGGTCCCCTCTGGTCATTCGCGAAGGCGGTGAAATTCAGCTCGTACACGGCCTCCGGCAAGTCCGAACCGAAGTCAGGCTACGCAACTTTTTCCACTGCTAATTGGGAACAGCTGTACCGGGCAGGTTTATCCGCGAACAGCACTTACCCGACAGCAGCCGGAAGCACGCCTTATAGTCCCATTGGCAGCAGCAACCCCAAGACGATCAAGTCGCCGGATACGTCGCGAAAAGAGTTTAGCGTCGCGCTCAGGCGTGTGCTCAACATCCCCCTGCTTTCCTGTACCAGCGTCCCGTCCGGTGGCAACGCGACGGCGACGGTGCGGGGAATCGGCAAGTTCTTCATGACTGTTGCGGCGACGGAGGACAAGCTGATTGCCGAATTTGCCGGAACAACTCCTGAAAAGTCCCTCACCGGCACAGTGGAGCTTTATCCATGACTTTCTCGATCCGCAGGCCCGTCTCCGACTCGCGCCGGCACCAGCGCCAGGGCGGGGTCGCAGCGATAGAACTGGCGATTTTGCTGCCCCTCCTGCTCCTCACCCTGGCGCCACTCATCTTGTGCGCGCGCTACATGTGGCATTACACAGTCGCGCAAAAGGCGGCACAAGATGCCGCGCGTTATATGTCCACGGTGTCGATAGCCGAGATGAAGTCAAAAACAATGGCCGTTCACGCCAAGAATATCGCTGTCGAAATTGCAAAACGAGAGGTCGCTGAGCTGGCCCCGGGGGAGGACATCGGCTCCCCTGACGTGTTCTGCGGCGTGAACACCTGCGGCTTTCTGGGCGGACAGGCAGCGGTGCCAAAAACGGTTACTGTATTTGTCGCCTTCCCCGTCACTGACACCTTTTTCGGTACCTATCTCGGTCCAGATGGGTGGCTTATTAACGTAAAGGCGACAGTACCGTATGTCGGCAAATAACTCCTTCCCGCGCACCGGTCGCTGCCCTTGTTTACGACAAAAGGGCACCGCGGCCGTCGAGTTCGCGCTGCTTGCGGCAATCTTTTTCACGCTCGTATTCGGCATCATTGAAACTGCCCGGCTAATGTATGTCTATAACACGCTACAGGAAGTGACGAGGCGTGCCGCGGCAGCTGCTGCCAATGTGTATCCAGGTAATACGACCAGGATCCAGCAAGTGAAACAGGATGCAGTATTCCGGAATTCGCCAGGCGAACTCGTCCTGGCGTCGCCGGTCACGGACAAAAACATCCGCATAGACTACCTGGCGCTGACGCGAGAAACCCCGACCGGCGCGATGACCCTGACCAAGGTGGACGAAAGCGCATTACCCAAATGCCCAGCACAGAATCGGCAGACATGCATGCGCGATCCACATGCGAATAATTGCATTCGTTTCGTCCAGGTACAAGTCTGTGACACCGCGCACACCGACAGCTGCCGTCCGGTGACCTCACAGATGCTTCTGTCCTTCGTTGATATGCGCGTTCCACTCCATAGGGCGACGACAATCACACCAGTGGAATCGCTCGGTTATGAATTGGGCATGCTGCCATGTCCCTGAATGTAGCGCTAACGTGAACATACAATTTATTCGCCCTGGGGCGCGATGTGCACCGTTGCTGGCCCGCGGTCGTCTGCCATGCGTGTACCTGAGCTCTCCCACTCGGCCGGTTCGCCGGCCGAGCAGCAAAGATGCTATTGCACCTGCGCAGCGAGCGCCGGCGGCGCCTGCGTCACCGCCGCCACCTCGGGCCGTTCCGCATCGAGCGGCAGCGGCAGCTTTTGCTGGCGCGCCGCAATTTCACGATCTGCCTGCTGGTATACCCGGTTGCTGTGGCGCCACCAGAGCACCCCGGCCACCACGCCCGCGGCAACCGCTACCGGCGAGGGCGCCGACATCAGCACCATCAGGTTGTTGACAGCGGCGCCGCCCCATACTGCGCTCGAGGCCTTGATGACCAGCCGCTTCTGCGGTTCGGGCAGGCGGCCGGCGAATTTGACCAGTCCGATCTTGGCGCCGGTCAGCGCGACGAGTCCGATCGGCGAGGTCGAGATCAGCGGATTCATTTCCATTGCGCCGGCCGACAGGGCCAGGCTGGTGCTGATGCCGTCTGCGACGGCGGCGTGCACGGCGTTCTTGTCGAGCCGCTCGATCCGCTTTTCCGGGGAAGGCGCCGCCTCGCTGGCCATGTCCTCCGGCGCCTGGGATGGCAGACTGACGGTTGCGCATCCGGTGAGGGTGGAAACGACAAGCAGGACGGTGGCGGCGGTCCTGGCCAGGTGGTGTTCAAGTGTGGCGCGCAGATTGGGCATGATCCAGCTCCTTGCGATGACAGTTCGGTCGGAACTCGCTGCCAGGGAGAACGGTCAACCAGGCAAGCTTAACAATCAGTAAATACCTTCTTGACAAGCTTGGAATGCGTTACCGCAGCGTAGGAATTGACGAAAGTCACGGTTGAGGAATGCCTGCACAACCACTTTGGAGACGAAGCAAGGAATCTGCTTTTACGGGGCGCCGCGCAGGGCAATGCGCATGAGCTGCGTGTGCGCAAACCTCCCCGCCTGTCTGATGACGATACTGCCTCTCCTGACCCGCGCAGACGTGGGTGCCGCGTCCTGGCCGTCCATCGCGCTCCGTAAGCGCGCACAGCTATACGGTGACGTAGCGCCCGGCGGGTCGGCGGTTGGCTAGCTTGAATGGAGCGGGAATGTCATGAACGAACGGATGAGCGAACCGTCCCTGCTGGCCGCCCTGCCGGCGCGGCGCCGCAGCCTGCTGCTGCGCGTCCACTTCTGGGCCGCCCTGATCGCGTCGCCCTTCATCCTGGTGGCGACACTGACCGGCCTCGTCTACATCTTCACGCCCCAGGTCGAAGCGCGCCTGTATGCGCACCTCGACCGTGTGACGCCGGCAGGCGCCATGCTGCCGCTCGACCGGTCGGTGGCGGCCGCGCGGATGGCGGCGCCAGGCAACCTCGAATTGCGCTCGGTGGCGCCTGCCTTCGGGCCAGGCGACGCCGTCAGGGTCAGCTTCGAGCCGGCGCGCGCGCACGCGGCCGGGGCGCACCATCATGCCGCGCCCGCCCCGCAAGGAGCCACACCCCTCACAGTATTCGTCAATCCCTACGACGCGCGGGTGCTGGGCGCGCAGGCCCCGGGCGAGCGCTTCAGCGAATGGGCGCGCACGCTGCATTCGCGCCTGCTGCAGGGCGAGGGATGGCGCTGGATGATCGAACTGGCGGCCAGCTGGCTGTTCGTGATGCTGCTGACCGGCCTGGTCCTGTGGTGGCCGGGGCGAGGGCAGCCGATCCTGCCGCGTCGCGGCAAGAAGGGGCGTGCCGCCTGGCGCCAGTGGCATGCCTTTGGCGGCGTCGCCCTCGGCATCCTGAGCCTGGTGATGGTTGCCACCGGCATTACCTGGAGCCGCTATGCCGGCGAGCAGGTGCGCGCACTGCGCGACGCCGCGGGCCAGGCCTCGCCCCAGGCGCCGCGCCATCTGCACTCGGCGCCGCCAGCGGGGGCTGCGGGGGCCGTGCTCCTCGGCTGGCAGCAGGCCTGGATGCGCGCGCGCGAGTTGGCGCCGCCCATCGCCATGCAGCTCACGCCGCCACAGGGTGCGCATGGCGTATGGCGCGCGACCGGCATCGACCGTACCCGGCCGACCCTGCGCTTCGACCTGATGCTTGATGCCTACACGGGCCAGACCCTGTACCGCTCGGGATGGGAACAGCAAACCGCATTCGGCAAGGCAACGGCGCTCGGTATCCCCTTCCACCGCGGCGAGTTCGGGATCTGGAACCAGGTCGTGTTGTTCCTGTTTGGCGCCGGGGTGTTGTTTTCGCTGGCGTCGGGCTGGGTGATGTTCTTCAAGCGCAGGGGCAGCAGCCGTGCCGGACGGGCGCCGCTGCTGCCGCCGCTGCTGCCGGGGGCGTGGCGGGCGGCGTCGCCGCTGGCGCTGGCTGGCACGGCAGCGCTCTGCCTGCTCATGCCGCTGCTGGCCCTGTCAGGCGGCGTGCTGCTGGCAGTCGAGTGGGTGGCGTCGATGGACACCCGCCGCAGCGCGGCTTGAAGCGCCGGCGGTGCTCCGCAGGTGGGGCGCTCAGCGCGGCGCAGCCAGCGCCGGCACGCGTGAACGCGACGGCAGCGTCGCCTTGCCTTGCGCTTCCAGCCTGAATTCGCCTACCAGCGCGACCAGCGTCGCGGCCTGTTCCTGCAGGCTTTCGGTGGCCGCTGCCGCCTGTTCAACAAGGGCGGCGTTCTGCTGGGTCGCGTCGTCCATCTGGACGATCGCCTGGTTCACCTGCCCGATGCCGGTGCTCTGCTCGGCGCTTGCTGCGCTGATCTCGCTGACGATGTCGGTCACGCGGCGCACGCTGTCGACCACCTGCTGCATGGTCTGCCCGGCTTCGGCGACCAGCATCGAGCCCATCCCGACCTTGTCGACCGAGTCATTGATCAGCGTTTTGATCTCCTTCGCCGCCGCCGCGCTGCGCTGCGCCAGATTGCGTACTTCGGTCGCAACCACTGCGAACCCGCGGCCCTGCTCGCCCGCCCGTGCCGCCTCTACCGCGGCGTTCAGGGCCAGGATGTTGGTCTGGAAGGCGATGCCATCGATGACAGCGATGATGTCCACCACCTTGCGCGAAGACGCCTCGATCGAGGACATGGTGCCGACTACCTGGGCCACGACTTCGCCGCCGCGCAAGGCGATGCCGGACGCCGACACGGCCATCTGGTTCGCCTGGCGCGCATTGTCGGCATTCTGGCGCACGGTCGAGGTCAATTCTTCCATCGACGCTGCGGTCTCTTCCAGTGCGCTGGCCTGCTGTTCAGTGCGGGCCGACAGGTTGGCGTTGCCCTGGCGGATCTCGGAACTGGCGCCGGCGACGCTGTCAGAACTGTCACGCACGCGCGCCAGCACGTCCTGGATCTTGGCCACGAAGGTGTTGAAACCGGTTGCAATGGTTGCCAGTTCGTCCTTGCCGCGCACTTCGAGCCGCGCGCTCAGGTCCGCGTTGCCGCCGGCCAGGTCGCTCATCGCGGCGGCGAGCGTGCGCACCGGGCGCATCAGGCGGTACAGCACCGTCACCATGACCAGCGTGGCCAGCAGCGCGCAGATCGCCGACACCACGAGCGAATAGGCCATCAGTTCGCGCGCGGGAGCAGTGGCCACGGCCTGCGGGAAGCTCAGCTGCACGGCCCACGGCGCCATGTCCGGATGCGGCTGCAGCGGCTGCAGCAGCCTGACCATTGCCTGGCCATCGGTGAATTCGTAGGCCTTGCCCTGGCGGATGCTCTCCAGGCCGGCCGCCGGGATGTCGTCCGCCTTCTTGCCGTTGCGGGCCGCGTCCGGATGGCTCGCATACAGGCCGCCGTTCGACACCAGCGTCAGCACGCCCCCTTCGATTGGCTTCATGCCAGCCAGGATCGCCGCCAGCTTGAGCAACATGATGTCGCCGGTGGCCACACCCTTGAACTGGCCGCCGACAACGATCGGCGCCACCAGCGACGCGATCAGCGTCTCCTTGCCGTTCACCGGATAGCTGTACGGCTCCGACAGATAGCGTTTTCCGGTCGATTTGGGGACGTCGTACCAGTCGTTGCCGCCCGGCGTGCTGACAAAGACGCTCGGTTCCACCCGTGCGCCACCATCGGCCGTGCGCGTCCAGTACGGCATGTAGCGGCCGGTGTCATCGAATTCCGGCTTCTGGCCCGCATACTCCGCATCCTTGCCGTCGAGCGCATCCGGCTCCATCGCGACCAGGGTACCGACGAGGTCTTCGGCGCCGAACAATACCGACTTCGTGATTTCGCGCAGCTGCGGTCGCGCCAGGGGGCCGCTGGCGGCGCCGGTGGCCCCGACGGCGCCCGACAGCACGTCGATCGCCTTCATGTTGGCACCGATGCGCCCTTGCAGGACAGCGGCCGTTTCGCGCGCGGCGGTCTGGGCCAGGCGCATGGCGGCGTCCTCGGAGGCGTCGCGGCCCTTGATGCCGATGACGGCGGACGTGATGCCAAGGCTCAGCAGCACCAGCGCGGTTGCGGTAGTGCAGATGCGCGCGTTCAGGGACAGCGAAAACCGCGGTACGCGGCGGGCAGGTCGGGAGGTGTTCATCAATGGACTCGTTCAGGTCAGAAGGTGCGGGTCAGCGTGAGGACGAATGTCCCCTCGGCCGGATTCGAATACGCGGTGTGGCCGGCGGCATTCGGTACGCCGGTCGTGTAGCGGTCGTAGGCATCGGTGGCGCCAAAGGCGCGCGTCCAGGCACCGGCAACGCTCCAGCCCCCGGGCAGTGCGCGGGTCATGCCCAGCTTGATGTCGCGCCAGTCCCAGTAATCGTTCCCGGGACCGGCTACCCGGCCCTCCCCCGCGTGCAGGTTGAGCACGTAACCGTCGCCAATGGCCAGGTTGGCGCCGGCGTCGACGTAACCAGTACCGCGCGCGCCCGTGATGCCGAAGAAATCGCGCGTGACGGTGTGGTTGTACCTGGCATACAAGGACTTGTAGGTAATGCCCCCCGACAACTCCGCGTAGTCGAACTTCGTTCCGCTTGCCTCCATCACCGCGCCCGGGTACCGATACACGAGCGCCATGAGGCTGTAGCCGACCGGGCCTGCAGCTCCGGTGTAGCCGCCATACAGGTCCCACTCAAGCTTGCCGTTTTCGATATAGCGGTCGCTGACGCTCGACATCCAGGTGCCGGCAGACCAGCCACTCGGGTGTGCGACATCGAACCCGCCCTGCAGCGCAGGCTTGCCCCAGGTCTGGCGGAAACCGCGCGAAACATACTGCGAAACGGTGCTGGCGTTCGAACTCCAGGCCAGGCCGCGGGCGGCGGGCTGGCCGGTCGCATCGTCGGCATAAGCGCGCGACGAGCCGAGCAGGACAAGACAGGCGAGCGACAGCAGCCGCGGGAGAATAGTGGTTTTCATTATGAATTGGGCTGCGGCAAGGTGTACGCGCCGCTCGGTCAGATGCGAAAAGATTCCGCAAGGCAAAAGTCTGAACGATTTTAACCGCCCACCTTCCCCAGGACACGCTTTTGGTGACAGGATGAAAACGCTATTTAATTTCCTTGCGGCATCTACGCAACAGAAGGCGCGCCGGATGCCCTGCGACATCCGGAACATGCGAACGCTTGGGCAGTAGAGAAGGGAGATGGAGAGACATACGCGCTGACGTGCCGGACGCAGGCTGGGATCGCTGTGCGAAATCGGGGCCGCGCGCCGCCCCCGGTAGTGAAAGCCCTGGAACGGCCGCCGTGCGTGCGGTCAGCCGCCGTGCTCAGCTACCTTGATAGATCAGCACTGCGCAGACCGCGGCGCCAACTGCCAGCAAGCCATACAAAAAATAGCGCATCGCCGTCGCCAAGCCGGTGACCGCCTTGTTGGCGTCCTCGTTGAGCATGCCGCGCTTGCGGCTGTTATTCATCAGCATGGCGATGAAGATAAAGGTGCTGAACAGGACCAGGACAAATTTCATGCTCGGTTTATCCTCGGTGACTCAGGTACGGGCCAGCACGATCGCCAGCGAAATCACCGATAGCAGGGCCGATCCGGCTGCTACCAGGGTGACCGTGCTGAGGCGCTCGCGCGCTGCCTGCATGCGCGCGACCAGCTGCGCGTTCTGGTCGGCCAGTTCGGTGATCACCTTCGTTGCTTCGCGCACCTGTCCGTGCAACTGGGCGATGGTTGCGTCCTGCTGCTCGATCCGCGCGGCAAGTATCGCCACGTCCTCGTCGATGGGCGCGTGCGCCATCGCTTCGCCCAGGTCGATCCCGGGCTCGGGCGCGCCACGGCGCCCAACCGTTTCCCAAAGCCTGCGTGCGCTGCCCGCCACCTGCGGCGCAGCCGCGATGACCTCGCTCCACGGAACCGCCTTTAACATCCTGAGCCAGCTTGCCGCCATGTCGAATCCTCCAGTTTTGCCAGTTAGCAGGATAACATCGGACTCCCGCGCCGGCCTGCCCGGCCCAGTCTATCGTGCGGCCGGGGGTTTTGCAGTACCATGCTTCCCATGTGTGGACGATTTGATCAAAGCCAAACGGCACGGTATTACGCGAGCGTCTTCGGCTGGGCCGATGCCACGTTCGACAGCGAGTCCGTGCCTGCTTTTAACGTGTCGCCAGGCACGTATCGTCCCGTCATGCACATCCAGGACGGCGAGCGGCGCATCGACGACGTGTTCTGGAGCTACCGCGCGAAATGGGCGGAAGGCAAGGTACCGATCACCATCAACGCCCGCCTCGACAAGCTGACCAACCGCTACTGGAGCCGGCTGCTGAAAAACGGGCGCGCGATCGTCCCGGCCGAAGGCTGGTACGAGTGGACCGGCGAAAAAGGCAAGAAGCAGCCCTGGCACATCCACCGCAAGGACCGCGCGACGCTGTTCATGCTGGCGCTGGCGAACTTCGGCAGCTTCACCGAAAACCGCGCCGAAGCGGGCTTCGTGATCGTCACCGACGACGCCGGCGAAGGCATGCTCGACATCCACGACCGGCGCCCCGTCGTGCTCGACGCCGCCGACGCCGCGCTCTGGCTCGACCCCGCCCTGCCGCCCGAGGGCGCGCTCGAACTGGCGCGCCGCGCCGCCCTGCCGCCGGACGCCTTCGAGTGGTTCAAGGTCACGCCCGAAGTCAACCGCGCCGGTGCCAACAGCCCGCAGATGGCGCTGCCAATACCGGACTAGGCCTCTTCGCTTTACTCCATGGCGACCAGCAGCGCCACCAGGCCCATCGATACACCGATCAGCACCCCCGCGCGGTTGCGCAGGCGCCGCCCTCGCTCGAGGACGTCCTTGGCGATGCGGCGGCGCGGCTGACGTGCGCCGTCGTTGGTTTGCGGTTGGACCGTCTGTTTCCGGGTTGTCTCTACACTGTCCATCGTACGCTTTCTATAACACTGACGAAATTGAAAATGGCTGGCGCGCCGCTGCGCGGCATCAGGTCGTTCGGGAGGGTGCGGCCGCGTGTTGCGGCTCAACAGGACCAGGCCTATGGGGCCGGCAAGCCGGTCCCGTCCTGCTGCGGGCGAACGGGACTGTCCGTGCGCGCGCTAAAGAAAACGGCGCGGACCGGGGCCGCGCCGAGAAAAGACGTGAAACTGAACGACTTCTGTTGCTGAGTGCGTGACATGCCAGTTACCGTGTTCGATCGGGTGCGGGGCCGGCATGCACCAGCGGCCGGGACGCCCGCCCCGGTTCACACCCTGAAAGATTTGATTCTACACGAAGCCCTTGACACATCAACACGCATTTGGGCGCTGCATTTGCGCCGCCTCAACACGACATGATTTGCACCGCTAAACCGGATCGGCCTGCAACACCTTGCCAGCGACTGTGCGGGTCAACGAGCGAAAAAAACCCGCGCAGCTTGTCGCTGCGCGGGTCGGCCCGAGCGCACCAGTGGCGGTGCGATCAGGGCTGCTCAGTGCTGCGGCTTAGTGCTGGTAAGCACCCATGTCGAAGCCGACCGTCGCGTTGCGTGCACGACCGTCGATATCGGTCGCCGGTGCGTAGGTCGCGATGCCGCGGCCGATGACAGGCGAGCTGGTGCTCGGCTTGAAGTTGGGGAAGGCGGCGGTACGCGAGTAGCCGGCCAGCAGCGGGTCCGACGTGATCGTGCCGGTGTGCGTCAGGCCGTTGCGCAGCTGCCAGTTGTAGGTCGTATTCTTGAACACCAGGTTGTTCTTGTACGTATTCGCGGTGCCGGTCTTGCCCTGCTCCGAGATGCCGTACTTGTTGTCGTACACGATGTTGTTGTGGACGTGGACATTGTTCGCGCCGGCCGAGGTGAAGTAGTAGTCGCCGCCACCGACGATGATGCCGAAGTTCGAGGCGCTCACCGTGTTGTTGATGATCTTCAGGTTCGTTGCATCGTGCCACAGGTGGATCGCGGCCGAACCGACGCGGTAGACGACGTTGTTCTTGATCGTGCCCGAGGTGCTGTGATAAATGCCCTGGACATAGCTGCAGCCGGCAGGGCCGATGTCGTGTACGACGTTGCCGATGACGTCGCCCATCACGCCCTTGTAATAGCTGTCCACGCCAATGGCCGAACCGCCCGCGCTGCTGCAGGCGATGGTGTTGGCCGTGTGGTGCACGCGGTTGCCTTCGATGACGTTATACGAACCGCCGGTGTAGATGCCGAGGGTCCACTTGGTGCCGCCGGCGAGCTTGCTGCCATCGACTTCGAAGCCGATGATGCTCACGTAGTGGCCGCGGTTGTCCCAGGCGGTCTTGTTGGTCGAATTTGCAGGGGGAACGATCTTGGCGCCCCACTTCGTTGTCGAGACCCAGTAGATGCGGCTGGCGGCGGTGCCGCTGGCGGTTGTCTTGAAGCCGCCGGCATAGGTGCCTGGCGCAACGAAGACGGTGGTGCCGGCGCGGGTGACGGCGCGGGCGGCGCGGGCCAGGGTCTTGAACGGGGCAGCGCGGGTGCCGGCGGCGGTATCCGAGCCGGTTGGCGAGACGTAGTAATTGGTAGCGGTGGCAGGCAGGGTGGCGCTGCTCGACACGCTTGGGGTGGCGCTCAGGTTGTCATAGCCCGACAGCGTGACCGAGGTTTGGGCGCTGGCGGTTCCGCTATAGACAGCACAGGCTGCGAGCAGAACAGTAGCGGCTGGGCGAACAACTGCGCGAACGATGGCGTTGGTACGAACTGCGAAGGCGACTTGCTTTTGCATGTGGAAAATTTCCTGAGATAAAAGTGAATACGTAAGCTTTGAGGGATGGAAACTGCTTAAGTTCAACTTTTTCCAAAACAAATTTCCTATAAGTATAATTTTTACAAACTTTATTCGAACGTGAAACAATTGTCGCTGCCCTCTTTTGGCCGGTGGGCGCGGCGCAAAAGGCCGTGGCACCGGGGCTCGCACCTGCACTGCGGACACAAAAAAACCCGCGCGCCTTGCGGCTGCGCGGGTTTGCTCGATCGGACCTGAACGGTTTGATCAGTGCTATTCAGTGCTGCTTAGTGTTGATAAGCGCCGATGTCGAAGCCGACCGTCGCGTTGCGTGCACGACCGTCGATATCGGTCGCCGGTGCGTAGGTCGCGATGCCGCGGCCGATCACTGGCGAGCTGGTGCTCGGCTTGAAGTTGGGGAAGGCGGCGGTACGCGAGTAGCCGGCCAGCAGCGGGTCCGACGTGATCGTGCCGGTGTGCGTCAGGCCGTTGCGCAGCTGCCAGTTGTAGGTCGTATTCTTGAACACCAGGTTGTTCTTGTACGTATTCGCGGTGCCGGTCTTGCCCTGCTCCGAGATGCCGTACTTGTTGTCGTACACGATGTTGTTGTGGACGTGGACATTGTTCGCGCCGGCCGAGGTGAAGTAATAGTCGCCGCCACCGACGATGATGCCGAAGTTCGAGGCGCTCACCGTGTTGTTGATGATCTTCAGGTTGGTCGCATCGTGCCACAGGTGGATCGCGGCCGAACCGACGCGGTAGACGACGTTGTTCTTGATCGTGCCCGAGGTGCTGTGATAAATGCCCTGGACATAGCTGCAGCCGGCAGGGCCGATGTCGTGCACGACGTTGCCGATGACGTCGCCCATCACGCCCTTGTAATAGCTGTCCACGCCGATGGCCGAACCGCCCGCGCTGCTGCAGGCGATGGTGTTGGCCGTGTGGTGCACGCGGTTGCCTTCGATGACGTTATACGAGCCGCCGGTGTAGATGCCTAGCGTCCACTTGGTGCCGCTGCGAATCTTGCTGCCGTCGACTTCGAAGCCGATGATGCTCACGTAGTGGCCGCGGTTGTCCCAGGCGGTCTTGTTGGTCGAATTTGCAGGGGGGACGATCTTGGCGCCCCACTGTGTGGTCGAGACCCAATAGATGCGACTGTTCGCCGTACCGCTGGCGGTCGTCTTGAAGCCACCGTCGTAGGTGCCTGGTGCAACAAATACAGTCGTGCCCGGCTTGACGGCGGCTTTTGCGGCGCGTGCCAGCGTCTTGAACGGGGCGGCCTTGGTGCCGGCGGCCGTATCCGAACCACTTGGCGATACGTAGAAGTTGTTCGGGGTCGCTGGCGTAGCGGCCGGCGGCACAGGTGCAGGCGCAGGTGCAGGTGCAGGTGCAGGTGCAGGTGCAGGCGCTGGTGCGGGCGCGGGTGCTGGTGCTGGTGCGGGCTCAGGAGCCGGTGCCGGCGCAGGAGCGGGTGCCGGCGCAGGAGCTGGGGCTGGGGCTGGGGCCGGCGCAGGAGCTGGTGCAGTACGGTTGCGGTATTCTCTGGTCTGTTTGAGCTCCGCTTCGATCTGCCCAATCGTCGTTCCTCGCGACATCCTATACACCCAGTACGCCAGGCCCTCGCGGTCCGGCTCACGGTTCAGCAGGGTGCGGTACAAGGCGGTCACCTGGCGGGTCGCGATGGCGTCCCTGTAAGAGGTGGAGCCCGTACGAGCAGCGTCGTACCCGGATACCGTGTAACGATCTGCGGCTTGCGCAGTGGATACGGCGCAGAGAATAAATAGCGCGGACGTGGTGGCGCGCGTCATTGCGTTGAGACGATTCGAGCTTGCTGAAACCAATTGCTTTTTCATGCAGAAATTCCCTGACGTTAAAAGTGAATGCATAACTTTGAGCGTAGGAAACTGCTTAGGTTCAATGTTTGAGGGACATTATTTCTGTGGAATAGCATTGTCACCAATGTTGTTTTCTTATAGAAACAGTTGTTTACTGCAGAAATAATTTCCATATGGCCGCAACCTCAGCCGGAATGAAGACTCCGCACTGCGCCCGACAGACGTAAAAAACCCCGCGCGCCTTGCGGCTGCGCGGGTTGGCATAACCGAACCCGAAGGGTGCGATCAGCCCTGCTTAACGTTGATACGCGCCGACGTCGACACCGGCGCTCGCGCTGCGCGCGCGGCCATCGATATCGGTCGCCGGTGCATAGGTCGCGACGCCGCGGCCGATCACAGGCGAGCTGGTGCCTGGCTTGAAGTTGGGGAAGGCCGCGGTACGCGAGTAGCCGGCCAGCAGTGGATCCGAGGTGATCGTGCCAGTATGGCTCAGGCCGTTACGAAGCTGCCAGTTGTAGGTCGTGTTCTTGAACACGAGATTGTTCTGGTAGGTGTTGGCGCTGCCGGTCTTGCCCTGCTCCGAAATGCCGTACTTGTTGTCGTAGACGATGTTGTTGTGTACGTGCACGTTGTTGGCGCCGGCGCTGGTGAAGTAGAAGTCGCCGCCGCCGACGATGATGCCGAAGTTCGAGGCGCTCACCGTGTTGTTGACGATCTTCACATCCGTGGCGTCGTGCCACAGGTGAATCGCTGCCGAACCGACGCGGTAGACGACGTTGTTCTTGATCGTGCCCGAGGTGCTGACATAGATGCCTTGCACGTAGCTGCAGCCGGCAGGGCCGATGTCGTGCACGACGTTGCCGATGACGTCAGTCATCACGCCATTGAAATAGCTGTCCACGCCGATGGCCGAACCGCCCGCGCTGCTGCACGAAATGGTGTTGGCGGTGTGGTGCACGCGGTTGCCTTCGATGACGTTATACGAGCCGCCGGTGTAGATGCCGAGCGTCCACTTGGTGCCGCCGGCGAGCTTGCTGCCGTCGACGTCGAAACCGATGATGCTGACGTAGTTGCCGCGGTTATCCCAGGCGGTCTTGTTGGTCGAATTGGTTGGCGGAACGATTTTGGCGCCCCATTTGGTGGTCGAGACCCAGTAGATACGGCTGGCGGCGGTGCCGTTGGCGGTCGTCTTGAAGCCGCCGGCATAGGTGCCTGGCGCAACAAAGACGGTCGTACCGGCACGGGTTGCGGCTTTCGCGGCGCGGGCCAGCGTCTTGAACGGCGCTGCCTGGGTGCCGGCGGCGCTGTCGGAGCCGGTGGGCGATACGTAGTAGTTGTAGGCGGTGGCCGGCAGGGTGGCACTGGCTTGTACGCCAGCGGCGCTGCTAAGGCTGTCATAGCCGCTGAGGGTGCCTGCGGCATGGGCACTGCCCATGGCTCCATGAACAGCACAGGCTGCGAGCAAAACGGTAGCGGAGTGACGGACGATGGCGTTGGTGCGAAGGGCGAAAATAGCTTGATTCGTCATGTAAAAGTTTCCTGGCCAAAAAAGTGAATATGTACCTTTGAGAGCAGGAAACATCCTTGGTTCAACCTTTTTCAATTAAAATTTTCTATGAGTAATAAAGAATTAAGAAAGACCATTCCTCCCAAAATCAGCCAGCGTTCTGATCTATATCGTGTTTGAAGTGGCAACTAAGGTGCCGAGGCCGGTGTCTTACCGTGTGACTAAATAACGCAATCTCTGCGCGGAGACCCCGATGGGCATTTATATGCAACTACGAGAAACACTGAAAGAAGGCGAGCACTACGCCGGCATCATCCTCGGCAAGGACGGCGCGCCCGACCACCACCTGATCCTGCTGCCAGGCGACGCTGCCGACGCCAGCTGGCCCGGCGCGCTCGACTGGGCCATCACCCAGGGCGGCGAGCTGCCGAACCGGCGCGAGCTGTCACTGCTGTTCGCGAACCTGCGCGAGCAGTTCGCGCGCGAATGGTACTGGTCGTCCGAGCCGCACGAAACCCGGGCCCAGCTGGTGTGGGGCGAGAATTTCGCCAGCGGTATCCAGACGGTGTACGGTCGGCCGTTCCGCGGCCATGCGCGGGCGGTCCGGCGGGTACCGATCGAATGATCTGAGGTGCGTTGACCGGCGCGCGCGGCGCGGCTTGGTCCGGCCAGGCTGCGCCAGGCGGATTGGCGGATTGGCGGATTGGCGTATCGGGCAAGGCACGCGGGGACTGTTCCTGCACTGTTCCTGCGCGGCCCTGCCCGGATTCTGCGCACCCTTTTGCGCTTGACCTTTGCGCAGGTGCAGCTTGAGGCCCCGGGCTGTACCGGGGCCAATACCCTCTTACACCGACCCCGCGCGCGCTTCCGCAGCCGTCATGCGCGCACCGTCCTTGGTACGCTTGGCGGCGGCCACGCCCACGCCCAGCAGCGCCAGGCCCAGCACGGTGCCGATCGATGAGCGCGGCATCCCGCGCATGGCGGCGCTCGTAATAGCAGTCGGGCTTTCGCGTTGCGGGTCCGAATGGCGGCGGCCGTGCGCGCTGCGGCTGCCCGCTTCGCCCGCAAACAGCGCGATCATCTCGCGCACGAAGGGCATGATGTCCTGCGGGCCGCGGCTCGTCACGAGGTTACCGTCGCGTACGGTTTCCTGGTCGAGCCAGATGGCGCCGGCGTGCACCATGTCGTCGCGCACGCCGGGCCAGGATGTCAGCGTACGGCCGGAGAGCAGTCCGCAGGATGCCAGCACCCACGGGCCGTGGCACAGGGTCGCGATCGGCTTGCCGGCCAGGTCGAAGGCGCGCACGAGGTCGCGCGCCGACGAGGACTGGCGCAGCGTGTCGGGGTTCATGAAACCGCCCGGAATCAGGAGGCCGTCGTAGTCGCGCGCGCTGACGTCGTCGACCTTGAAGTCGACCGCGATCAGCTCGGCCGGCATGTGCAGGTTCATCGCGCGAATCTTGCCAGAGTGCAGGGAGATGATGTCCACGGCGGCGCCGGCCCCGCGCAGGGCCGCGACCGGCGCCGTCAGCTCCACTTTCTCGAAGCCGTCCGCCACCAGCACGGCAATGCGTTGTCCCATCAGTTTCCGTCGTCCATTCATGGTGTCCTCCACTCGCGATGTGTGTGGGGAGTCTACCGAAACGGTCCACGAGGGCGCGTACGGTTCACGGCGGTAACCGGGTGAAACGACCGCAATGGCGGCAACGAAAACCGGGCGGAAACAGTCAGTGCGGGCGCGGCCGCAGGGCGGGCGCCCTGCGCGGCCATCCGGCATTTACCGTGGCGGCACGCTGGCGCGGCCGATCGGCTCCTCGACGTTGGCCAGGAACCACGCCGTGGCCGCCATCACAGCAACATGGCGGCGCAGGTGGTCCGGATCGACCTTGTCGAGCGTGTCGGCAGCGGTATGGTGGTAGTCGAAATAGGTCGACGTATCGAGCAGCGGCGCGAAGCTCGGCACGCCCGCGCGTTCAAGGCCCGACAGGTCCCCGGTCGACAGGGCATCCTCGCGCCGGAACAGGCCGGCGCCGATCGGCTGCAGCGCCGCCTGCAAGGGCGCGAACAGGCGGCTGGACGTTGCCGGCACGCTGGCGCGCAGGCCGAACGGGCGCCCGGCGCCATTGTCGCTTTCGATCGCGCCGATGTGGCTGGCCGCGTTGGCCTCGTTCGCCGCCAGGTAGGTGCGCGCGCCGCGGGTGCCGTTCTCCTCGTTCATCCAGGCGATCATACGGATCGTGCGGCGTGGGCGGTAGTCGAGTTTTTTCAGGGTGTCGAACACGGCCATGGCGCTGGCCACGCCGGAGGCGTCGTCGTGGGCGCCGGTGGACAAGTCCCAGGAGTCGAGGTGGCCGGAGACGATCACGACTTCGCCCGCCTTGTCGGTTCCGGGCCAGTCGGCGATCACGTTGTAGCTGTCGGTGTCCGGCAGGTTTTGCGGCGTGAGCACCAGGCGCATGGTGATCGGGCCGCGTTTGGCCAGGCGCCGCATCAGCATCGCGTCTTCGACCGTGACGGCCGCCGCCGGAATGCGCGCGCCGTCCTGCAGGCCGGTGTTGCCGGTGTGCGGCAGGCGGTAGTTGGCGCCGCCGACCGAGCGCACCAGCGCCGCCGCCGCGCCCATTTCGGCAGCGATGCGCGGCCCGTTGGTGCGGTAGTTCGAGCCCTGGCCATAGGCCTGGCCCGCCAGGCCGCGATCGGCCATGCCCTGGTCGAACGGTACGTCGAACAGCACGATGCGCCCTTTCACTTCACCCGCGCGCGCCTTGAGTTCGTCGAAGCTCGAGACCACGATCACCTGCGCGACCAGGCCCTCAGCCGGAGTCGCGCCCGAGCCGCCCAGGGCGGTCAGTACCACGCGCTGGCTGATGCCCTCCGGGCGGCCGCGGTACTCGACCAGCTCGCCGGTTTCCACGCCGCGCACCCAGTGCGGCACCTTGACCGGTTGCAGCGTCACCTTCGCGCCGAGTTTGCGCATCGCATCGGCCACCTGGGTCACCGCCGCGGCCGCCCCTCGCGAACCAGACAGGCGCGGGCCGATCAGGTCGGTCATGTCCGCCATGCGCTCCCAGGCATAGTCGCTCGCCATGGCCGTGTCGCGGATCTTCGCGAGCGCGGCCGGATCGTTGCCGGGGCTGGCCGCCCCTGCTGCGCCGACGAAGAGCGTGGAGATTGCGAGGCCGAGGGCGTGCGCGTGGGCGAATGAGCGGAGGCGATTCATGCGTGCAGTCTTTCGATGGTTTCGAGAAAGAGCACGATAGCGCATTTGGCAAGGTTTGGCTGTCTTTACATCCTCAACCTGGTACCAGCCGCACCAAGGTGATTTCGGACGGCGCGCCAAAACGTTTCGGCGGCCCCCAGTAGCCGGTGCCGCGACTGGTGTACACCCACAAGCGCCCTGTGCGGTGCAGCCCGGCCACGAAAGGCTGCTGCAGGGGCACGAACAGGTTCCACGGGAAGAACTGCCCGCCGTGCGTATGCCCCGACAGTTGCAGGTCGAACCCGGCGCCAGCCGCGGCCGGCGCGCTGCGCGGCTGGTGCGCCAGCAGGATTTTCACCGCCACCTCCGGCGGCGCGCCGGCGATCGCGGCTGTCGGGTCGCTGCGGTGCGCGGGGTTGAAATGGTGGGCCGAGTAATCCGTCACCCCGGCAATCATCAGGGTCGCCCCGCCGCGCCAGCGCAGCACGTGCCCGTTGAGCAGCACGGTGAGGCCGAGGCGGCGCACTTCGGCGATCCACTCCTCGGCGCCCGAATAGTATTCGTGGTTGCCGGTGACGAAGAAGACGCCGTCCGGCGCACGCAAGCGCCCCAGCGGCTCGGTATGCGCGGCCAGACGCTGCACGCTGCCGTCGACCAGGTCGCCGGTCACGGCAATCGCATCGGCCCCCAAGGCATTGACGCGGTTGACGATGGCCTCCAGGTAGGGGCGCTTGATGGTCGGGCCGACGTGGATGTCGGACACCTGGGCAATCGAATAGCCGTGCAGGGCCTCGGGCAGGCCGGCGATCGGCACGTCCACCTTCACCACACGCGCCACGCGGCGGGCGTTGACGAAACCGATGAAGGTCACCGCCAGCGCCAGCAGCGGCACCGCGATCGCGGACCAGTGGGTGAGCCCGGCACTGCCGAGGCCGATACTGAGGCCGGTGAGCCAAGCGGCTAGCAGGACAAGGTCGCGCAGGAAGGTGAGCACGAAAAAGGAGGAAAACAGGCCCATTGCCAGGAGGCCCAACCAGCCCAGTTGCTCGGACCAGCGGCGGCGGCGGAGTGACGACGACATCAGCCCGACCGGCGCCAGCAGCAGCGTCGCCAGCAGCAGGAGCGCAGTCAGAACCAGCAGGCCGGGCCGTCCCGTGCCGATATCGGGCATCAGGCGCACGGCGATATAGACGTGCAGCAGGAAGTGCAGGGAAAAGACGACGACAAGATTACGGCGCGCTGACATGGAGGCCTGGATGTGAAGGGTGACCGGAACCAGATGGGGCGGCCACGGCGGTCTGCAAGGCTTGCAACAGAGATGTACCGGCGATTGTTGCGGGAGAATGTTACGGCGCCTGAACCACTTGTAATAATCTGTATTAGATGGTGAACGACTCCCGGGCCTTCGATATAGTTCACTCATGCCGCGGCGTGACAGTGATCATCCCGATCCTCGTTGAGGCAAAAAAGGAACAGCCATGTTGAACAAAAAATGCTTTGGTGCGGTGATCCTGGCCGCCGTTGCCGTCTCGCCCTCGGCATTCGCTGGCGACCGCGGCGTCAATACGGCGGTCGGCGCGGTGCTCGGCGCAGCAATCGGCCACAGCGCGGGTGGTAGCGGCGGCGCCGTTGTCGGCGGCGTGCTCGGCGCGGCAGTCGGCAACTCGATCGGCGGCCGTCACCACGACGACCGTGGTTACTACGACAACCGTGGTTACGACCGCGGTTACGACCGCGGTCACGGATATTCGACCCAGGTGTACGTCCAGCCGCGTCCGGTGTATGTCCAGCCACGCCCGGTGTACTACGAAGCGCCGCGTTACTACCGCCAGCCGGATGTCGTGTATGTCGCACCGCGTCACCACGGCCACCGTCGTGGTCATGGCCATGGTTACCGCGATTATGACCGTGGCTACCGCGACTATGACCGCGGCTACCGCGATCACCACCGTGATGGCTACCGCGACGGCTACCGCCGCTGATCCAAGCCTGTGCTACCCCGAAAGCCGCGTCCCCGACGCGGCTTTGTTTATTCCCGCTGTCCATCCCCTTCGCCTGAACCTTTCCCCGGCCCTCCGCTAAGGCCCGGCAGCGGCGACTTGCCGCGTCGATCGGGGGAAGCATGGTGCAAAGCGGCGACATCGTGACACTGGCGGCCGGCCACTACCGGCTGCGCGGGCAACTGGCCGCGTCCAGCTACGGCGTGGTCTGGCGCGCCGAATGTATTGGATTCGGTGTCGGCGAAGTCGCCCTCAAGCTGGTCAACCGCGAGCAGATGGCGCGCGCCGAGCCATCCCTGCGCGAGCGCTGGCGCGCCTGCGCCGAGCGCGAAATCGCCTTCCTCTCGCAGCTCACGCCGTGGGACGCGCGCCACATCGTGCGCCTGCTCGACCACGGCGTCCACGACGGCCTGCCGGCCATGGCGCTCGAACTGCTCGACGGCGACCTCTCCACCCACATGGCGGCGCAGGCGGGCGATGGGCGCCGTATCGGGCTCGGCCAGTCGCTGGCCTGGCTCGCCCAGGTCAATGCGGCGCTCGCCAAAGTCCACCAGCACGGCTGGCGCTACCTCGACCTCAAGCCCGCCAACCTGCTGCTGGACAAAGCCAGCCGCACCTTGAAACTGGCCGATTTCGGTACCAACCGCAGCCTCCTCGACGCCGCCGCGCATTCGTATGCCGGCACCGCCAGCTGGCAGGCGCCCGAGCAGTTCTTCCCCAGCGCGCCCCAAGCTTACCTGACCGACGCGCGCACCGATTATTTCGCGCTGGGCGCGGTGTTCTTCTACATGGTGACGAACGGCGCCACGCTGCGCTATTCGGGTGCCTGTGCCGACGCCTGGCGCGCCCACGGCCTGGACGGCGCCGCGCGCCTGCGCGAGGCCTGCGGCGGCGCCCTGCCCCCGGTCCTGTGCGAGGACGAAGCGGCGCACTTCCTGCGGTGCGCGGGTAGTGGTGACGGCAGTGGCGATGGCAACCCCGGCGCCGCCCTGGCGCTGCTGCGCGCACTCCTGGCCGGCCAGCGCGAACACCGGCCGCGCCATGCGCTCGAGATCAGCCGCATGATCGCGGCCGCGCAGGGTGGACTGGGCTTCCATGACCTGCGGAGGGCCGCCTGATGCGCGCCGCGCGTCTTGTCGCGGGCGCGATCCTGCTGGTGCTGTGCGCCTTGCAAGGCCTGGCCCTGCTGCGCAGCCCGCCGATGCACATGCCGGCGCGGATCGACATCCAGCTCGCGCCCGGCGCCGCTGCCGAACTGGGACGCGACGCGCTGGCGGTGCCCGGATCCGGCGCCGGGCTGCGCCTGCGCCGCGACGAGCACGGCCGCTGGTGGGCCGCCAGCGCGGACGGCGCCCTGCGCCTCGAGCGCGCCGGCCGCCAAACGCGCAGTAGTTCCATGGTCCTGGCGCCGGGCGCGCGTTTCCATCTCGGCGCCCAGCATTACACGGTCGATGCCGTCGATGGCCAGGCCGTGCGCTTCAGCGATGGCAGGCAGGCGTGGCGGTACGACGGCGCATCGGTATGGCGCGACGGCGAACTGCTGGCCGCCTGTCCGGGTGCAGGGCCGGGCGCGCGCCTGGCGGGCGCCTGGAACCGCTGGCTGCCGCGCCTGGTTCCCGTGCTCGCCATCGAGCGCCCGCTCGGCTTTGGCGGCAACCTCAGCTGTGGAACCCAGGTCGGCAACGCGCATGCGGAACCAGGCAGCGCCGTCTTGCGCATCGTCGACGGCGCGCCGCTGCTCACGGCGGCTACAGGCAGCAGGCGTACGCCGCTCCTCGTCGAGCGCGGCGGCCTGCCCTTCGAACTCGCGCTGGCGGAACAGGCGCTCGATGGTGTCAGCGCGATCACCATCGGCCGCACGCGCATGGCAACGGATTTGCGCGACGGCGCCCTGCAGCTCCATCCGACCAGCCGCGTGGCAGTGCGCAGCGAAGCCCGGGCAGCGCTGCCCGAAGGCGTGCGCTGGCAATGGGAGCGGCGCGACCCGTGGGCCTGGCCGGCCTGGGCCACGCCATTTGCGATCGCCGCAGTGGCAGCGGGCGCGCTGGCCTTCGCCATGGCATTGCGCACGCGCGTTCGCGGCAAGCTGCCGGACGCTGCCCGGCTCGGCGCCGGCATCGCGCTCGCCGTGGCCGGCCTGGCGATGCTGCTGGCCCAGCGCGCGGGCGCCGCGCCCGGCGTCGCCTGGTCGCTGCTGCTGTGCTGGGGAGCGCTGTGGTACGGGCTCGCCTGGCGTGGCGCCGGTGCGGTGGTCGCCTGTGGCGTGCTGCTGCTGGCGGCCGGCCTGCTGCTTCAGCTGGAACTGGGGCTGGGCGCCCCGGATACGTCCTGGCTGCGCCACTTCCAGAAGACGGCGGCAGTGATTGCGCTCGGCATGGGGAGCGCGGGCGCCTTTGCGTCGCGGCGCCGCGTCCCGGGTGGCATTCCCATGATCCAGGCGCGGGCCGAGTCGCTGCTGCTCCTGCTGGCCGCATGCGCCCTGGCGGCGCTGCTGCTGCAGGTCGGCTGGGGCAACGAGACCGGCGTGTTTGACCTGCAGCCGGTGGAATTCGCCAAGCTGGCACTGACGGCGCTGGCCGCGCATTGCATCGCGCTCGGCCTGGGAGGCCGCACAGGTACCGGCTCTGCCGGCGCCCTGCTGCGCTGGCTGCGCCTGGCCGCGCCGGCGCTGCTGTTCGTCGTCCTGCTGGGCGTGGCGCTGGTGCAGGTCGACGATTATTCGCCCCTGATCCTGTTGCTGGTATGGGGCGCGGCCATGCTGCTGGCCTGGTCGTTCGCCGCGCGCCGCCCCGGCGCCGCGCTTGCGGTGGCGGCGATGGCCTGGGCCTGCCTCGCCATGTTGATGGTACTGCGCGGCGCCGCCGTGGACGGAGCCAGCGGCTGGAGCTTCTACGGCGAGCGCTTCGGCGTCTGGCTCGACCCCGCGGCCCACCCGCACACCGGCCAGCAACTGCTGCTCGGCGCGGCGGCGATCACGGGCGGCGGCTGGTTTGGGGCCGACGGCATTTTCGGCCTGACGGCGCTGGGACAAGGCGCATTCGAGGCACTGGCGATTCCGGCGGTGCAGGACGATTTTGCGCCCTCGTTTTTGCTGCAGCGGCACGGCCTGATTGCCGGCCTGGCGCTGTGGACGCTGCAGGCCGCGTTCCTGTGCGCGCTGCTGCATGCCGCGCTGCGCGCCTGGCAGGGGGCCGTGCTGGCGCGCGACTTCCGCCATGCCTGGGCCGGGCGCTTTCGCTGCTTCGTGCTGTGCGGGGGTGCCGCTTTCCTGTTTGGCCACTTCCTGCTGTCCTGGGGAACCAACCTCGCGTTCTTCCCGATCATGGGGCAGCCGATGAGCTTCCTGTCCGCGGGCGGCTCGCACCTCCTGTTTTTCATCTTCCCCCTGCTAGCGTTTGCTGCCGCGGGCGCCCCCGTGGACGGAGGCGCCCGCCCCATCATCGAGGAGAATTGAATCATGCCGGTCTACGTCCAACACGAAACCTTGAACCGCGTCAGCGACGTCTTCAATGCCGAAGCGATCTGGCAGGCCCCCGGCCTGGCGCTGTTCAACCGCCGCCCGCTGCTGCGCGACCTGTTAGAGAGGGCTCCCCGCGAGCAGCGCGGACGCGCCGCCACCCGCTGCTTTTCGCACGTGACGCTAGTCCTGCCCCAGGACGAGGTCGACGACGACCGCCACCTGACCCGCGGCGCGCGCGTGCGCGACCTGGCGCAGACACTGCAGGCCCTGCACCAGAAGGATTTCGGCGACCTGCTCGGCAGCGACGAGGTGCGCTACCACGTGCTCGGCGCCGAGCACCTCGAACCGGGCCACGTCGAAGTCAAATTCGGCCACGCCGTCTACCTGCCGGCGCCCGGCGAACAGGTGCACTATACGGTGAGCGTCTCGCGCGACAGCGCCATCTGGCAGCCGGTCTGCCCGGTCTACCCGAACCAGCGCCTGACGGTGCTCGGGCGGGATGCGGCCAGCGCCACCCATGCGGTGCCGGGCTGGCCCTTTGAAGCACACGGCGCCATCCTCCTGATCAACGACGGGCCGGATGCGCCGCTCGAGCTGCAGGTGCGCCCGAAGGACGCCTTCGAGTGCAGCTTCGATGCCGCCGCCGGGTATTACACGATCCGCGCGAAACAGGACGAAGCGACCGGCACGCAGCCCCGGCTGCTCCTGAAAATCGCGCAGAATCCGGCCGTCGCCCTCCCCCGGGCGCCCTTAGCGCCGGCCGTCACCCCGGCGCTAAGGGCGCCGGCGGTCTGGAAGTCGCGCGATCGCACCCTCGACGACGCCGAGCTCACCGCCGTGCCGGCCGTGCACCGCGCCCGCGGCAAGGCCGAGGCCGCGCTGCCTTTGGACGCCACTTACGCCCCGGTGGCGCGCCAGCGCGTGGCGCTCGCCGCGATCGCCCTGCCGCGCCTCTCGCGCTACCGCGATACAGGCGCCGCGGCCGTCGAATTCGGCATCGACCGCCAGCTCGCCGCCGGCGCCCTGGAAAACGATTGCCTGATCGGCTTTGCGGTCGACGAGGCCGACGAGGTGCACGTCATCACGAAGGATGGCCGCCAGCGCATCGCGGTGCCGAACCGCTTCGCCCCGCTCGACGGCGTCGACCTGCGCGTGCTGGCGCCGGCGCCGGCGATGGCGGATCGCTGCAGCGCGATCGTCTGCCTGCCGGACGCCCCCGGCCTGCCTGTGCCCGCCGGCGCACCCATCGCCTTTGGCCGCGGGGCTCCGGCGCTGGCCGGCCTGCGCGTGCTCGATGCCGCCACCTGCCTGCGCGGCGCCGACGGGGTCCACCTGGGTGGCGCGGACCGCCTCGGGCTGTCGAGGAATGCCTTGAGCCTGGAGGCGACGCCCGAAGGCTACCGCGTCACCCGCTTGGCGCCGACCCAGGCCCTGTACCACCTCGACGAGCAGCTTGGCTTGGTCGCGGCGATCGAGGCTGCGACGCCGGAGGCGCCTTACCTGGTGCCGAACGGGCACCATGTCGTTGCCGGGCATTACGTGCTGCGCGTGGAAGCGTAACGGCCATGCCGGCGACGCTCCTGCCCTTCGCCTGCATCGGCGCCGCGCTGCTGGCGACGCTGGCGCTGGCTGCGCGCTTCACGCCCGGCGCGTGGTGGCGCCGCCCGAACACGCGCGCGCTCGCGGTGCTGGTGCTGGGGACCTGCCTGATCGGCGGCGCGCTGTGGTGGATCGCCGGGCCGCCCGGCACTCTACCGGCGGGCGCAGCGCCGGCAGCACATCCCGACGCGCCGCTGCCGGGCCGCAGCTACCGGGTCGCCGACGCGCTGAACCTGCGCGCCGCGAACGGGGTCGGCGCCCGGCGCATGGCCGTGCTGCCCGCCGGTTCCGTGGTGACGGCCACCGGCGTGGTCGACGGCGACTGGTGGCAGGTGCGCACGACAGTCGATGGCCTGCCGTTCGAAGGCTGGGCCAGCAGCCTGTGGCTGCGCAGGGTGGACGAAGAGCGGGACGAACGGAGGTGAGCTCAGTCCGGCGTGGAGGTCGACGTGGGGTTCGGTGCGAGCTTCGGCGTAAAGCGCATCGGGTTGCAGTTGAGCCCCTTGACGCATTGCAGGGGCCCGGTACGCTCGAAGCCGAATGCCTCGTACACCGGCACCGCGAAGGTCGATGCGTTGACCGTGAAGCTGCCGCTGCCGCCGCGGGCCAGCGCCTCGCTGCGCGCCACGTCCCACAGACGGCGCGCCAGTCCCTGGCGGTGCCAGCGGCGGTCGACGAACAGGTGGTACAGGTGGTCGTTATTGCGGATGGCGATAAAGCCTGCGAGTTCCTTGCCGTCGACCGCGACGTGATACACATGGCCGCTGCGGACAAACCCGCGCAAGCCTTCCTCGTCGTTCTCGCGCAGGAAAGTGCAGGCGCTTTCGCGCGGCGACTCGTGCACGATGTACTCGAGCGCGCTGGCACGGAACAGCCGCGCCATGGCGGCCAGGTCAGGGTCTTCACACGGGCGGATCAGCATGGGCCAGGGGTGCTTTGCCAAAACGTCAAGCTACCATATGATGGATGCTCCCATCAAGACCCCTGGATGCCATGTTCGAACACCTGAATTTCGGCGCGCGGCTGGACGTGGCGGCGCGCAGCGCGGTCGGCGTCGGCCCCGTCATGCGTGGCGAGAACCAGGATAACTGCGTGCTGGTCGACGCGGCAGGCAAGGCCGCGTTCCTGCTCGACGGCGTCGCGCAAACGGCAGCCGTCCCCGGCTGGCCGCCGGGCCACGCGCGTCTCGCCGTCCTCGACGGCATGGGCGGGCATGGCCACGGGCGCGAAGCGGCGGAGGCGGTGGCCGCCGGCCTGCTGGCCATCCCCGCCTGCGTCGACGTCGATGCCCTCTCGGCCCAGCTGGAACGCCTGCACGGCGAACTGCAGCGGCGCTTCGACGCCCTCGGCGAGGACGCGCCCCGGCCCGGCACGACGCTGACTCTGCTGGAACTTCCCGCACACGGCGACGCCCTGCTCTGGCATGTCGGCGACTCCCGGCTGTACGAAGTCACGGCGACCGGCGCCGCGCCGCTGACGGTGGACCACGTGCCCGCCACGGTGCTGGCAACGGCCGGGCTGATCGGGGAAGACGCCTGGTGGCGCCAGGTGCACGGGCGCCATGGCCCGCAGATCGCGCAAGCCTTCATTCTCGGGAACACCTTCACCGACCCGACGCAGCTGGACGATTCCCTGTTCGCGCTCACACCCGGCATCCTCCCGCCCTGGCTGCGCGCCCTGCCCGACCGCCGCGCGGTCAAGCTCCACAGCGACGCGCTCTACCTGCTGGCGACCGACGGCTTCTGGTCGTGCACGGACCCCGCCGAATTCGTCGGCCGCTGGCCGCGCCTGCTGGCGCAGGAAGGCGCAGCCGGCGCCATCGCCGCCCTGTTCAGCGAGATGGAAACGCGCCCACCCGCCGGCCTGCAACCGGACAACCTGACGGCGATCGCCCTGCGCGTGCGCAGCCCTGGACGGGACGAGACCGCACTGCCGCAAGGTGGTTGATTTACAACAGGAAATTGTGTGCTGGATTAACAACTCGCGCGCGCCATGGCTGGGCGAATACGGCTAAGCTGTCCTCGTCCACGAAGCCAGCCCATCCATGAAGCGTTGCAGCCATCCCGAGCATCCGCATTGCACCGTCTGGGTGATGCCAGGGGAATCCGCCTGCGCGCACGGCCACGCCCAGCCCGTGGTGCAGGAACAAGGTCCTGACGTTAACCTGCTCATCCCTGCTGCCGGCCCGATCGTCGCCGGCGCCACGCCCCTGCAGCGCCCGCACTTGCACGTCAGCGGCTTCGACCCGCGCGCCGCCGGCGGGCGCCAGGTGCTCAAGCTGGAGTTGCGCGGCATGCCAGCCGGCTGCGCGCCGCAGGTGTCGATGCTGGCCAGTTCGCGCCTGCGTCTGGACTCCGGCGAGCGCCATGGTTTTGCGCGCACCGGGCGCGGCGAATGGCTGCCGGTCTTCCTCGAATTTTCCTCGCGCGGGCTCGAGCACGGCCAGTACCGCATCGAGCTCGAACTGCACAGCCGTCCCGAAGACGCCCTCGCCCCTGCGCGGGTCTGGATCGCCACGCTGCTGATCCTGGCGCCACGGCTGGACGCCAGCCTGCACGACATCCACCAGACCTTCCTCGCCACGCACAAGAACGTGCGCGTCAGCGCCGACGACGCCTCGATCGCGCGGGTCAAAGCGGGCTTCTGCGGCGGCAGTGTCGACATTGATGTGAGCGCAAGGAATGCGGGCATTGCCCACCTCGACCTCGACGCGGCGGGCGGCAAGATCGACCTCGGCTTCTCCAGCATCGCCTGGGATGAAGACCTGATCGAGATCGACCAGCCGCTCAGGCAGCCGCAGATCCATCCCGCGCCGGCGCGGCACCCCTGCCCGGCCAGCACGGCCTGCCTCGTGTTCGAGGCGCCGGAGCGCGTGCGCCACCTGCGTCTGTTCGCCCTCGACGAATGCGTGCTCGGCCGCTTCGAACACGGCGCGCCGGAGGCCGACCTGCTGCTCGCGCACCACGGCCAGGCTGAGCCCGCCGGACCATGCGTCG
Source organism: Massilia niabensis (assembly GCF_042655085.1). NCBI lineage: Bacteria > Pseudomonadati > Pseudomonadota > Betaproteobacteria > Burkholderiales > Oxalobacteraceae > Massilia > Massilia niabensis. Next base: position 119,203 of record NZ_JBHSMU010000004.1, read on the forward strand.
AAGGCCTGACGCGCCGCATCTCGGCGCGGCATGCCCTCATCCGGCGCGGGCGCGATGGCTATGAAATCGAAGACGTGTCGCGCTACGGGCTGCTGCTCGACGGCGCCTGGCCCGGCAAGCACCTGCCTGTGCCCCTGCGCCCGGGCATGCGCATCGAACTGACGGCGAGCATTCCCGGCGTGGCCGTACTCGAAGTGGCCGCCGTTCTACCAAACGGCGTCATCCTGCGCCGGCTCGACGCGGGCATGGCGCATGAGGCGTTTTACCTGCTCGATCCCGAACGCGATCCCGAGACCCTGCGCGGCACGGCCAGGGGGGCGCATGCATCGGGCATGCCGCTGCTGTTCCATCGCGACGGCGGCTTCTGGCAGCGCGACCCAGCCGGCGGCGAGGCGACACCGCTCGCGCCGGCGAGCGCCGCCGAACGGCTCGCGGGCTGGCAGCGCGGACCGCAATTCGCCCTCCGGGCCTATCCGGAATTGCAGGGCGGGACGGCGGCGCCGTCCTTCGCACCAGCCCGGCGCGCGCTGGCGCAGCCGGCCTGACTGCGCCTGGCGGCGCCCGGCCAGGTCTTAGTGCCGCATCAGGAAGAAAATCAGCGAGCATCCCGCAAGCAGCGCGGCTTGCAGTCCGAAAACGATTGCGGGAATGCGCAGGTCTTCAGGGATTTTCATGGCGTGTCCTTCAAGCCGGTCATCAACCATTTGACAGGGTTTACCCTGCTTCGGTTGCATCGGGCTTGCGCACCCCAGTTGGCGCAACGACTGAGTGCATACTTTCTCGATCGACGCAGGGCTAGAGGGTCAGACACGCGCGATCGAGCCGTGGGATTGGGCTGGTGTCGAACATAATGTCCCCACTACGGTTTGAGAAATAGACCTCCCGCGCCTGTATCTGCACAAGCGGACCGATGCGATTCACCGGTGGCCACGAGGGGCTCGCTTGTTGATACAACAGTTGCGCGGACGCCGCCCGGATCATCAATTCCGTCAGTGCGCGATCAAAGTAGTCATGCGTGAATACGAACCGGCAACCCCATTGAAAGCTCAGTTCTCGTGCCAGTACAGCCTTATTGCAGCGATATTGGAGTTCGGCTAGCTCCTCTGGACTGATGCGCATCTCGATTTCAAATGGCTCAGGATGTATCCATCTGACGTCGTTACAATCGTTGCTGCGTTGGCTGACAAAACCGATCGGCTCCCACCCCTCTGCGAGCCGGCTGATCACCCGGGCGTAAGCGCAAAACTGCGACCACTCGTGATCGTCGCGAATATCTTGGGGCGCAATCGCGCCATGGGTTTTCAAAACGCTTTCAGCTCGGTAGTCATCGTTGAGTATCGATATATTTAATTGCCAGTCGAGATCGCTCACGCGTTTTCTTGAGCTACTTACGCGAATCGTGAGCTGTTTGTTGTTGGCGACTGATACCCTGCGGACAGATGCGTATGTGGCCTTCGTCCAGATAAAAGCGTCGTCTATTTCACCTGTGCCTGGGTTGCGTGCGGCCAGTTTCACATAGCAGGAGCTGACGAGATGCAGATCGTCATTTCGGGTTGCGCGCGGCATTAGCTGAGCCCAGCCATCGACTATCTGAAACGCTCGATTGCGTTCGTGCAGCGACAAATCAATACGCGCGACTTCGGCCGCCTCTGGCAGAGGAGCGTCTTCGGCAACCTTCTTGACCACCCTTGCGACAGGGGTCAATATGAAATGGCTCGGCGGGTCGGGCATAGTCCTACCCAGGAGCGCGTCGGACCCCGGAAAGTACGGATAGCAGGCATTAATCATCGCCTGGCGAACCACACCGACATCGAGCGCCGGCAGGTGCTCCCACACCACCTCGTCCAAAACCATGGCTGGCACGTATGGCGCGAAGCTATGGAGAAACGAATCGGTTACGATCCGCTGCTGCGCAAATTCGCGGACCCGCTTCATGTCTGTCAGCTCTTCTGCAGTATGCTCAATCTCCGCTCGGTCGATTTGCCTGGCGTGGTGGCAGCACATCCATACCCCGTTCTCCACGTCCGAGAGTTTACTGACATCGTAGCCGGGGGGAAGCTCTCGACGAGGGCCGTTTGCGCTGGCGCCGTAGATATGAGCAGCGTCGCCGATTCTTGCACTCCCGCTCGTTGTATCTTTCTTCATAATAGGTAGAAGCGTAGCCCGCAAGCACTTTCGATAACTGCACAGTGATCCGGCGCGCTCGCGCATGACTCTTTTTGTGGTGTTGAGGAAATTGACACGCATCTCATCGGGTGTATGCGGGGCATTACCTGTTGAGACTGTCTTGAAACTATCATTGCACTCCATGCTTACGCCCTTCTCTTTCACATCAGATTTCGCTTGTGCAGGAAATGCCTCAAGCAACTTCGCTTTCAAAGCCATGACCGTGCAAATGCGATAGTTGCGCGCCTGGTTGATTGCGTCCTGCGCTTCTTGCCGAACTGGTCGACCTCGCTAGCTTAGGTCGATGACTTGCCCTGTAGCCAGGCCGCCAGCCGGGTAAATGTAGCGTTTGACTACGCGGACGACTTTCAATACGTCTTCACCGTCGGACCTGAATGCAGTGGTGGCGACATCAAGGAAATGGGGACTATTCGGGCTAGCCTTTAAGGAATCGACTCTAGGAAATATTCCCGTTACCCTCGCCGTCGGCCAAGTCCCGCGCGACGCGGAAACCGACGATGTCATTCGACATGACCGCCGAAAAGGCATTGCGCAGGGCTGAGCGCAGGTAGCGCGGGTTGTACAGCCAACAGCCGCCGCGCAGGATGCGGCGCGCGCGGTCGCCGCCGCGCTCGCCATCTGCTTCCCAGGCGCTGCCGTCGAGCGGCGCGCCTTCGTAATTGTCGTGCATCACATCCTGCACCCATTCCCAGACGTTGCCGTGCATGTCGTGCAGGCCCCAGGGATTGGCGGCGAATTGCGTGACCGGCGTCGTGCCGCGCCGGTAGTCGCCGTGCGCGCCGCCGTTCCAGCTGAAGTTGCCGTCGTAGTTCGCCAGGCTGGTGTCGATGGCGTCGCCGAAGCTGAACGCCGTCCTGGTGCCGGCGCGGCAGGCATATTCCCACTCGGCCTCGCTCGGCAGGCGGTAGCGCGCGCCGGTACGCTCGGACAGCCAGGCCAGGTACAGCTGGGCGTCGCCCCAGGACACCCCGACCACAGGGTGCGACTCAAGCTGGGCGAAGCCGGGCGCGGCCCAGTTGACATCGCCGTCCGGCTGCCAGCCCGTCGCCTCCACAAAAACGCGCCATTCGCCCACTGTGACCGGATAGCGGCCCAGCGCGAATGGCCGCTCGATGCCGACCCAGTGCTGGGGCGTTTCGCGCGCCAGCCAGTTTTTCTGGGCGCCGGCTGCCATCGCGATGCTGCGTTCGTGCTCGGGTGAGCCCATCTGGAAACGGCCGGCCTTGATCACGACCAGTTCGGGGCCTGCGCCGCTGCCGTCCTGGAAGCGGTCGCGCAGCAGGATCAGTCCTGGCGCCGCCGTGGCATCCAGAGCAGCGGGCTCGGCGGGCGCAGGGGGATGCGCGCGTGCCCGCTCCTGCTCGGCGAGATAGGCCGCCGCCGCCCTAGCCTGCAACGCTTTGCGCTGCGCTTCCTCCTGGGCCTGGCGCGCTTTCGCGACTTCCTCGGCGCGCCGCGCAGCAAGCTGCTCGCGCAAGGCTTCGCGGCGCACGCGCCGGGCGGCATCGGTGTGCACGCGCTCGCGCTTTTCCTGCTCGCGGCGCAGGCGCACGGCGGCGGCCCGCGCTTCTGCCGCCGCCTGGACGCGTGCTTGTTCGTCCGATTCGTCCGCAGGCGGGCGCTCCGCGTTTGCGATGGGCAGATCCTCGGCCGGCGCCGGACCGGCCGCGGGCGCCGCCACGTCGAGCGGAACCGGCCCAGCCGCCAGCCGGGACAACAGCTCCAGCACGCTGTGCGGCCTCTCCGCAGGATCGTGTGCGAGGCCGCCGCGCAGCACCGCCCACTTGCCCTCGTCCAGTCCATCCGGCCTGTCGAATGCGCCCCCCGCGGCAGGCGCCCGGCCGGACAGCATCTGGTGGATCATCGCCGCGACCGAATACACGTCAAGGCCTGGCGCCGGCACGCTGTCGGGTGCGCCCGCTTCCGGCGCCCGGTAACCCGGCGTGCCGGAGCGCGGCGGCGCCTCGAGAGATGACCATGTGCCCCCTTGCGCCCGCGCCCTTGCCGCGATGCCGAAATCGAGCAGCTTGACCTCGCCGCGCTTGGTCACAAACACATTGGCCGGCTTGATGTCGCGGTGGACCAGGCGGTGCTTGTCCCAGGCATAGTCGAGCGCCTCGCCGATGGGCACCAGCAGCGCCAGCACGCGCGCCAGCGGCAAGGCCCGCTCGCGCGCCAGCAGGCTGCCCAGGTCTTCGCCCTCCAGGCATTCCATGATGAGGAAGAAGCTGGAGGTCGCCGGGTCCTGGGCCCAGTCGTAGACCCGCACGATGTTTTCGTGGGCCAGGCGGCGCGCGCGCGTGGCTTCCTGCACCAGCAGCCTGGCGTGGCCGCTGCTTTGCGTCAGCTCGGGCGACAGGATCTTGAGCGCTACCTGCGCGCTGTGGCCCAGCTCCGCATACGTCGCCAGGTCCGTCGCCTGCCAGACCTGGCCCATGCCGCCGGGAGCGATCAGGCGCTCGAGCCGGTAGCGGCGGTTGGCGGGGCCGACCTGCTGGCCCTGCATCAGCCCGAGCTCGGTGCCGGGCAAGGATGAAGCATTCGCCACCGGCGGCGATGCGTGCGCGGCGTCCAGGATCGCGTTCTTGCGCTGCTCGAACTCCTGGCCGCTCAGCAGGCCGTCGTCGTGCAGGGCGCGCAGCTCGCGGATCTTGTCGAGGGCTGTCTGCATCGCTGCCGGCTCAAGCCTGCAGCGCCGCGCCGCAGGCGCCGCAGAAGCGGTCGCTGGCGCCTGCCGCGTGGCCGTGGAGGCAGGAGCGGGCCGTGGCCACCGCCCCCACCGCCTGTGCCTGCGCGGCGAGCGCCGCCTTGTTCACGTCGTTCTGCAAGGCCAGCAGGTCGAGCTGGTGGCGCCGGTCCTTGTCAACCTCGAGATCGCGGCGTAGGCGTTCGCGCTCGGCCGCATCGTGAGCAGCATTCGCGCCCAGGCGGGCTGCATCGAGCGCCATGATGTCGCCGCCGGCCGCCACCACGCCGGCCAGCGCGCCCAGCTGGCCGGCGTCCATCGTCGCGTGCACCCGGGTTTTCAGGTAGTCGGACAGGATCGCCGCGTTCGGCGCGGGAGCGAGCGCCAGTTTTGTGGTGTCATCAAAAGTGTCCATCGATGCGGCACGCTCGCTCTCGATCTTGGCCAGGGCCAGCTGGTGCTGCCACGCCGCCTCCTGCTCGGCGCGACGCTGGGCGGCGCGACTTTCCTCGGCCATCAGCTCGACCTCCTTCGCCTGGCGTGCCTGCCGGTGCTCGGCGTCGAGGGTGCGCAGCAGCTTTTCGTGCTGGGCGATGGCGTCCTGCTGCCCGCCCTCGCGGCGCAGCGCGTCGATCTTCTGCTGGACGCCTTCGCTCTCCAGGTCAGCCCCCCGCAGCGCGGCGCGCAGCCGTGCCTGCGCCTGCTGCTCGTCCCATTCCGCCTCGCGCTCAGTCGCGCGGCGCCGTGCGGCATTGGCCAGCACGACGAGGGCAAACTGCGCCTGGTGTTCTTCGTCGTCGAGTTCCCGGGCACGGCGCGCCGCGGCGGTTTCGGCCGCGCGCAGGCGTGCCAGCTCCTCGCGCTGGCGCGACGCGTCTTCGATCTCCCTGGCCTGCTCGACCTTGTTGCGGATCTGCTGGACCAGCAACTGCTGCGAGAACCGCTGCTGCGCCAGCCGGCGCGCCTGCAATGCCTCCTGCTGGGCCACTTCGAGCGCGCCGCGCATGCGGATCTGCGCCATGGCCTGCAGTTGCGCCCACTCGGCCTGCTCGCCAGCGCGCTGCGCGCGTTTTTTTCCGAGCTCGTGTTCGAGCTGGGCCAGTATCTCGCCCGCACCGCGCCCGATCGCCTCGCGCCGCGATTTGGATTCCGTCACGCGCGCATACAAATCGATCTCGCGCGCGCGCAGCGCCTGCGCGCGCCCGGCATTGGCCAGGGTCAGCTCGGCGCGGTCGATGGTTTCGGCCTGGCGCAGTTCCAGCCGGCGCAGGCGCAGGCGCGAAGCCTGTTCTTCGCGTTCGATGCGGCGCCACTCGTCTTCGTCGTACAGCTCGCCCAACTGGCGCGCGTGCTCCATCTGCACGCGGCGCTCGTCGGCGGCCAGCCACAGCGTGCCGATGCGGGCACGGTTGGCATCGAACTTGTCGTGGCGCAGGGCCAGCGTATCGACCTGCACCACGCCCAGGCCATAGCCGGCCAGCAGCAGGCGCAGCGCGCCCTGCAGGCGTTCGTCGAATTCAAAGCGCAGGTCGCGGTTGCCTGCCATCTCGCGCAGCGACCTGCTGCCGGCAAATTCCGCCGCCAGCTGGCGCACGGCAGGCGCCAGCAGTTCGCGCAACTGCGCGCTCGTGACGGTGCCAGGCATGGTCATGAAATGGCGCGCAAAGGCGGGCACGTTCTCGATCCGCAGGCTGACGGTGAAGCGGCTTGATACGGCCAGGTGCTCGCTGGTTTCCAGGTCGTCGAACGCGAATTCGACCGGCAGCGCGCCGGTTCGCGTGACCAGGATTTCGGCGTGGCCGTCGCGCAGCAGGTGGTTCAGGCGGGTGAAGAAGCCTTCGATCTCGTATTCGCCCTGCGGCACTTCAGTCGCCTGGCCGCCTTGCAGGATATAGGCGCGGGCGGTGGCGGGCACCCGCAAGGTCTTGACGAACAGGCCCGACAGCGCGCGCACGCCGAAGAACACGGCCAGCTCGTCCGGCCCGGCGACCCAGCGGTTATCGACCAGTAGCGGCGCATTGCGTGGCGCGCCGAGGGTGATGCCGCAGGCCGCGCAATAGCCCGCGCCATCGGCATTCTTGCGCTCACAGCGCGGGCACGGGGCGCCGCCAAAACCGAACATCTGGAACATGATCCGACTCCATCCTGTGGTAACTCTGGTTACGGCTGCTCAGCCGATTTTATCAGGCGCTCTAAATGATACCGATGCGCTCGACGCAAGCCAGGCTCGCGCCCTTGCGCCGCAAGGCCTCGCGCAAGCCCGGCGGCAGCCCGGCTTCCCAGGCGCGCGGCAGCAGCACGCGGTCGCCCGCCTGCGCCTCCCGCTCGATCAGCGCGCACTTCGGCGCCAGTCCTTCGACCGGCTCGACCTGGCCGGCATGCCAGGCGCCCGAACACCCGCTGGCGATGATGCGGCCCCGGGGGATGAATTCGCGCCCGCGCGCGATCCGGTCGGCCAGCACCAGCGCCAGCTCGTACGAATTGCCGTGGAAGCTGTCGGCGCCGAAGCGCACCGTCGTGCGCCAGCGGGCGGCGGCCTGGCCGTCGAAGTGGCGCGCTCCCGCAAGGACCTGGCGCACGGCAGCCTGGCGGGCGCCGTCCAGGCCGGGCGCGGCAACCGCGTCCTCGTCGTCGCTGCCAGCGAGCGGAGCCAATGGATAAACGCTCACCTCGACCCAGCACAATGCGTCGTTGATGCCGCCGCTGTGCAGCGGGAACCAGGCGCGCGCGCTCGACACCGAGGCCGCCACGTCCGGCTGGCCCGACAATGCGCCGAGATGGTGCAGGGAGCCCTCGCCGCCGAGCAGGGTTCCGCGCGGCGCGCCGCGCAGGTCGTGTCCCCGCAGGTCGTGTCCCTCCACCCGCCCCCGTTCCCAGTCGCCGGACCAGCCATTGGCAACCAGTCCTTCGCGCGCCGGCACCAGGCCGCGCACCATGCGGTCGGCCAGCACCACGGCCAGTTCCCAGTCGCGTTCCTGCGGGCCGGGCGCGCGGTCGATGCTGATGACGACCTGGTCGCGGCTGTCGTAGCGCGCTTCGGTATGGCGCGCCAGGCGCGCGACCTGTCCCATGCGTGCCGCCAGTGCGGGCGCGCTAGGGGCGCTGCACTTGACTTCGGCGCGCCCGCCGCGCGGCCGGCGCGTGGCCGTCACCGTGGCCAGCGTGCCGTCGGCCAGGACGCTGGCAACCTGGGCGCTGTCCGGGCGTTCTGTGTGGGTGCTCATGCGTCCTCCTCGGGGGCCAGCGCCTTGCGCCCGTCCATGTCGTGCTCGAGGTTGGCGACGATGCGGTCCGCTTCGTCGAGCAGACCCGCCAGCGCGTCGTCGTCCGCGCGCTCGAGGCGGGCGAGCAGCGCCCAGGCTTCGTCGAGCGCCGCTGCCGCGCGCAGGCTGTGGCGCGCGCGCCGCAGTTGCTGATCCATTGCCAGGGGCTGGCCGGGCGCCGCCAGCGCCAGGGCCGGCATCGTGCCGGCCGCAAGGCTGACCAGGTCGAGCCGTCCCAGCAAGGCCTGCTGCTGGCGGAACAGCCCCTGCCCCTGCGGCAGCGCCGCCATGCGCACGCGGCACATCAGGCAAGGCAGCTCGAGGAAGAGGCGGCGCAGCGCGCGGGCGTCGGCTGCGGCCGGATCAAAGGCCGCCGGTGAGGCCGTGGCAGCGGGCGCCGCCCCGCCCGGCAGGTCCGGCGCCGTGGCCGGGTCTACCCGCGCCTGCAACTCGCGCGCGTAGTCACGGCTGCCGGCCAGGTCGACCGGGACGCAGTCGTCGATGCTGACGCCGAAGCGCGTGTACATCAGCTGGTTGAAGCCGCCGCGGAAGGCGTTCCACTCGTCGAGCGTCGTGCATGGCGGCAGTTCCAGGTTGCCCTGCGCCAGTTCGCGCTGCAGCACAGCCTCGGCCTGCGCGGCGAAGCCGGCGACGGTGAGCGGTTCGCCCATGTCCGCGGCCTCGCTTGCCAGGTAGAGGTCAAACCGCTGCTGGGTGACGCGCGGGTCGGGGCTGTCCACCGCAAAGCTCATACGCAGGCCGATCTCGGGCGCGGCGGCAAAGGGCACCAGGTCGCAGCCATAGGGGCCCGGATGGAAGCACCACGCGCGGTCGCCAGCGGCGAGATTGACCCGCCCGCCCGCGCTAACGCGGCGCGTGTGGCCGGCGGCATCGAACACGACGCCGATGCCGCCCGGCGGCAGCTGGCAGCCGGAGGCGATCGGGCGCGCGATCACCTGCGTGCCGAGCCCGGCGGTTTCGAAAGCCGGGCTGCCTGCAAAGCGGCGCAGCAACTGGAACATCATGGCGCCGGCTGCACGCGGGGATGCACACTGAAGCGCGCCCCGCGCCGCTGGAAGTGCTCGAACGGCGCATCGGCGAAGGGCCAGGCGGCTTCGCATTCGCCGTCCAGGTCCAGCCGTCCGGCCAGCACTTCGGCGCCGCTGCCATCGAGCACCCGTACGGGGGCCGACTCGCGCAGCAGGCGCGCGGCAAACGGAGCTTCCGGCACCAGTTGCAGGATCACGCGCCTGGCGCCGGCAGCGCCCACGAAATGCAGGTGCCAGTAGCCGTCGTCGGTGGCCAGCAGCTCGAGCGCGGCGCCGGTGTCGGCCGCGCGCAGCATGCCGTGGCTGCCGGACCATGCATCCTCATTGGCGGCCCCGGTCATGGCGGCACGCCGCTCGAGCGCCAGCGTGCGCAGGCGGCGCGTCGTCAGGGGCGAGGTCTGCAGCGCCGCGCGCTCGCCCGCCGTCAGCGGACGACTGCCGTCCAGTGCCGCCAGCAACACCTCATCGGCGAGCCGCAGGCGGTCGCCCTCCACCCGTGGCGCCAGCAGCAGGCGCTCGCGCAGTTTGCGGTCGATGTCGCCCCGTGTGCTTCCTGTATTCATTCATCCTCCCGTTCGTGTGCGGCGTACAAGCTGGCAATCGCCGCGTCGCGCCGCTTGCGCAAGGTCGGCAGCGAGACGTCGTCCAGGGCGGCCAGCTGCGCCATCGTCGGCAGCGCGCCCGTGGCCGGGTCGCGCCATGCGTCCGGATAGCTGTCGTCCATGCTCCCCATCAGCTTCAGGTAGACCGCCAGGCGCACCGGCAGCGATTCACCTGCCAACAGACGCGCGCTCCAGCTGCCCGCATCCTCGGCCGCGCGTGCCATCCGAACAAAGCCGGGGGGAAGTGAAACCGAATGCGCCCGCGCTGCGTCCAGCGGTTCATCCTCACTCGGCGCTTCGTCGGGCTGGGCTGGTGAAAAAGCATCGAGTTCCTCCTCTCCAGCCTCCAGGATCAAGTCCGGCCCCGGCGCGCTGCCCTGCTCCGACTCGCCCAACACACGCCAGTAGTCTTCCAGCCAGGCGCCGGCGCTTTCCTGGTCGTGCAGCCAGTCGCCGTCGCGGTTGCCCGACAAGGCTTCGTACTCGCCGATCTCGGCCAGCATCTCACCGATTTTCACCGGGTTGTTCTTCAGGCTGTCGAAGCGCTTCGAGCGCGTGTGCAGCGGGCCGGCCGAACCGGTGAAGCGCTCCAGGGTTTCGCTCCAGCGCATGATCCACTCGGGGCGACAGGCGGCGATCGATTGCAGCTGCCGGACCTCGATCGGCACGCTGGCCTCGACGGGGCGCCCGAGGATCGCCCCGACCTGCGCGCCGTGCTCGCGCCAGCCGGAAAACAGGCGGGCGATCTCGCCATACGCAGTGTCGAGCATGCGGTAGGCATAGATGCGGTTCGGGCTGCAGGGGCGCCCGCAGGCGGCCTGGTAGTTGTCGGCATCGACCTTGTCGCGCAGGACGGCGAACATGTCGTTGACCTTCTTGCGCAGCAGCGCTTCGCCGCCCGGCTGGCGCCAGAAAGCAGGGGCACGCGCGTGTTCGCTCGCGATCGCATTGCGGAAGGCTTCCCAGTCGGCCGGCCGTGCCGCCAGCTCGCAGGCCAGCAGCCAGGCCAGCTCGGCGTTGGAGTCGCCATAGCTGTTGCCCGCCGCCTGGGCGCGTGGGCTCGAGCGCATCGCGTGCAGCGCCTCGGTCAGCACATCGACATACAGCGCCAGCGACATGTCGCCCGGCACCGGGTCGAGCAGATCGAGCGGGTCGCAGCGCGCGAAGGCCGCGAGCGAAGCGGCGCCCAGGAGTTTACGCACTCCTTCCCATCCAGGCTCCTGATACCGGGTTCCCGGCAAGCGCATACCTTCCTCTTCAATAACTATTGTGTCGTGATAACTGACTTTGTAAATCATGCCACACAAACACAGGAGCAAGGCGCGCAGGAGACGCTCAGTTTTCCTTCAATTCCCCCTTTCGGACGAGCATGGAACGCAGCAGCGCGGCGACGACCGGCGCCGCATGCTCGCCGCCGGTCGCTTCCGACCGGCTGACGAAGGCCGCAAACGCCAGGCGCCGGGTCTGGCCGGGAATACTGCCAGGCTCCAGCCAGCCGGTGAACCAGACCGTCGCCTCGCCGTTCGGCCCGCTGGGTGCGGTACCGGTCTTCCCGTACAACCCCGTGCGCAAGCCGTCGAATTCGGGCGCGCGGAAGGCGCCCGCCGCCGTGCCCTGCGCCACGACGCCGTGCAGGCCGGCGCGCACGCGGTCGAGGCGCACGCCGAGCGGCGCGCCCGGCCGGGCCTGGGCAGCGCGCCCGTCGAGATTGATGAGCAGGCGCGGCGCAATCGCGCGGCCTTCGCCGACGGCGCCCGCCACCATCGCCATGTGCAGCGGCGTTGCCTGCATGCGCAGGCCGATCGCCATTTGCCGCAATTCGTGGCGCGAACCGATCGGGTCGATTCCGGCGGCGCTGGCCTGCAGCGCGTCCCAGCGCCGCCAGTCATGGCCGGCCGGTAGCAGGCCGCCGTCGAGCGCCAGGGCCCGGCCGAAGCCGAGGCGCTGCGCCATGTCGGCGATCGGGCGCACCCCTAGCATCGCATCGGGTTCATTATCCAGATGGAGCGCGCGCAGGCTCGGCGCGCCGCCGCTGCTCTTGCCGAACAGGCTGGCGTCGCCCAATTCGGCGGTCCAGGCGAACCAGGTGTTCAGGCTCCAGGTCAGCGCTTGCGCCAGTCCCAGCTTGCCGTCCTGCGCGCGCCGCTCGAGGGTGCCGTTGCGGAAGTTGGTGATGTGGGTTAGCCCGCCGCTGGCTGGATAGGTCGCGGCGCCGCTGCGGAAGGCAAAGCCGCGCTCCCGCGCCAGGGTGTCGATCGCCGCCAGCGGCATGCCCTGCAACAGCGCGTCCAGGCGCGGGTCGCGCTGCGCGGCGAGCTCCAGGCCGAGTGCGCTGACGATCTTGAAGGTCGAGCCGGGGCTGCGCTCGGCGCCGCCGTCGTGCTGCAGCGCCGCCTGGCGCAGGGGGCTGCGCGCCGGATCGACGCGATCGAAGTCGCGCAGCTCGGCCCAGGGAGTGGACGGCGCCACGCCCCCGCCCGCGCTGGCGGCCGCAAGGATGTCGCCATTGCCGGCATCGAGCAGCACCAGGCCGGCCTGGCGTCCACTCGGGGGTGCAGCGCCGCCACGGCAGTGCGCGCCGTCCCAGCTGCCGCGACGCAGGCCGACGCAGGCCAGCGCGTCCTGGCTGGCGCGCTGCAGATCGAGGTCGAGGCTCAGGGTCGCGGCGTGCGCACGGCCCTCCGGCGCGGGCAGCCGCGCCAGCATGCCGGCAATGCTGCTCGCATGCTCTTCGTGCAGGCCAAGCAGCGATGCGAGGCCCGCCGCCTGCGCGGGCTGCGTCGCGCTGCCGGACTGCCAGAGCGGCCTGCCCTTGCGGTCGGCCAGCAGGACCGGGGTCGTCGCGATGGCAGGCGTGGCGCGCGGCGGCTGCACCAGCGGTTTCCAGGCCAGGCGACCGTTCTCGACCCGCAGGTGGCGCCATGCCGCGTCGCCCTGGCCCGCCATGCCGGCCAGGTCGAGCGGCGCGGCGTCGATGACGATGCGGCGGCTCCCCGCCACCGGCGCCAGCACCAGCTCGCTGACATCGTCGGAACGCACGCACGCCCGTCCGCCGCAGGCCGGGCGCGCAGTCTCCAGCCGCGCACCCTCGACGCCGCGCACGCGGCCGGCCAGCAGCACGTTGACGCGTTCGGCGCCGCTCGCCGGCTGCGCCAGCGTCAGGGCGAGCCGTGCACCGGTGGCGCCGGCGGGCCAGTCCGCCACCCGCTGCCACGGCGCCCATCCTTCGGGCAGGCGCTCGAACAGGCGCGAGGCCGCCAGCGGCAGTGGCGCGTCCAGCGAGACAGCCACGCCGCCGGCCGCCGCCTGCCATGCTCCCGGCGCACCGGGGCGCACGCGCCAGGCCAGCAGGCGCCGCTCGGCATTGAAGATCCTGATCTGCTCGCGCACATAGGCGCCATCGGCGCGGCCATACAGGCGCTCGAGCAGCCGGCGCCCGGCCTCGTCCAGCAGCACGCCGTCCCAGGCGCCCAGGTCGGCCGTGCGCTGGGCCGGTGCCGCGGCGCGCCAGCCGGCGAGGTCGCGCGGCGCCGCCTCGATCATGCCCCCTTGCCCGAGACGCACCAGCCCGTGCGCCAGCAGGCTGTCGAACAGCGCGCCGTCCTCGAGACGCGCCGGCGCGGCAGCCGGCACCCGGTATGCTCCGGGCGCCAGCGTCGCGCTGCGTACGGCCCCGGTTTCCGGAAACGCGGCCACCAGCGCAGTCGCCGCCAGCCCAGGCGCGGCGCGGTAAGGCGTCAGCACCAGCTCGCCGGCCTGGGGGCAGGCGGCGCTGGCGCGGCGCGTGAGCCTCAGCGCCCCTTCTTCCCCCCAGACCAGCCAGCCGTCGCGCCCGAGGGCCGCCTGGCCGCGCCCACCGCTCACGATTCCCCCATGCGTCGCGTCGCCCACCCAGCGCGCCGATTCTCCATGCCAGGCCAACTGCAGCGCCGCTCCGGCAACCCCGGTGATATCGACCCTTGGCATGCTCGAGCCCGACAGCACAACGTTCCTGATCGTGACGGGGCTGGCCGCGCCCTCGTTGCGCGCCACCCAGCGCGCCACGTCGGCGAAGCGGTAGCCGATCCGTACCGGCGCGAGGCGCCCGCCCGTCCCCTCCAGGGTCTGGCTGCACAGGTCGATGACGGTCGGCTGCCCGGCGCGCATGCCGGCCAGGATCAGCAGCGCCCCGCCGGGCTGGGCGCCGAGCACGACGCCGGGCTGGGCCGGCACGCTGAAGGCCAGGCCCGGCAGGGCCGGCTGGAAGCTGGCGAGCGGACGCCCGTTGCCGCCCGCCTGCCCGCCGCTTGCCACGGCAGCGCCGAGCCCGCGCGCGTGGCTGGCGATGACGATGGCGCCGGCAGCGACGAGCACACAGGCAGCGGCGCCCAGCCAGACGCCGGGGCCGGCATGGAGCCGGGCGCTGCGCCGCAGCGGGCTCGCCTGCGCGCCCCGCTGTGCGCCATTCCCTGCGCGCGCCGCGGCACGCAGGTTGCGCGCACGCCGCCATGCCCTGCGGTGCGCGCCCCAGCCTTCGAATAACGTGGCGATCATTCCCCCATCCCTTCCTCCTGCCGGCCCCGGCCGTCCGAGCCGTCCTAGCGGGGGGACGGGAAAAGCATGCAAGGTACAAGCATGCAGATACGGCCGGGTTGACCGGAGTTGGAAGCAGCACGCCGGCCCGCGTTTTGTGCAGGCCATCCCGCTTTTCATGCGGCTTGTCGCAATCCGATGGCCGGCGTGACCGCCCGGGACTACAGTGCACACATCCCAACCACCGCCGCAAGGAGAAGCACCGTGAACATCGCCAAGCACATGGAAGCCGTTTTCGTCGTTGCCCTGGCAGCAGCCGGGTCGGCCAGCTACTTTACCGACGCCGTGCCCCACGCCCACGCCAGCCCGGCCGTCATCCAGGATTCGAGCATCGCCACCGAAACCAGGATGGCCGTCGTGGTGGTCAAGGCCAAGCGCCTGAGTCCCGCCGAAGGGGGGCCGACAGTGCTGGCCGAGCGCCGCGCCGGCGGGAGCCGTATTTGATCGCCCGCGCGTCCCGGGCCGCGTCCGTGCTGGCTGCGGCCTGATCGTTTTTCACCCCTTCCCCGTCCCCTCCCGCCCCGCCTCCCCCGCCTTGCAACACAGTCGCTGCAATCTGTTTCAGATGTAAGCACATGCGTCAAATGCCCCATTGCGTCCGAGCGATTGATACTATGAATCATCCAATTCGGATCATGGAGAACAAAATGAAACGCAGCCTCCCTCTCGTTACCCTGATCGCCCTCGGCGCCGCGGCGTACGCACCGCTGCCATCGATGGCGCAAACCGATGTCCAACTGTATATCGGCACCGCTCCCCCGGCACCGCTGTACGAACGCATGCCGAGCGCGCGTCGCGGCCACGTGTGGGTGCCTGGCTACTGGGCCTGGAACGGCCGCCGCCATCACTGGATGCCCGGGACCTATATCGTCGAGCGTCCAGGCTATGTGTATGCGCCGCCGGCCTGGCAGCAACGCGGTGGCCGCTGGTACATGCAGCAAGGAGGCTGGGCTCCGCACCGCGGCGACCGCCACTATGCGTACCGCGATGGCGACCGCCAGTATGGGAACCGCGGCGGCTACCAGCGCGAGGTGTACTACGACCGTAATGGGCGCCCGCAGGAATACCGTGGCCGCGACCGCGACCGTGACGGCATCCCGGACCGTATCGAACGCCACGGCGGCGACACCGACCGCGACGGCATCCCGAATGCCCGCGACCGCGACCGCGACAACGACGGCGTCGAGAACCGGTACGACCATGACCGCGATGGCGACGGTCGCCGCAACAGCCGCGACAGCAGCCCGGACAATCCATACCGCCGTTAATTCGCATGACGCGGAATAACCAGGCAGGATGAAGAAAGCGCTTCGAAAGAGGCGCTTTTTTTTCGCCTGCCGGGATGCGGCGACGACGGGCAAGACGTTTGTTGCGGACTCACAAGCGGCGCGAACCCATCGAAATGCTTTATGCTGGCGAGATGACCGATCTCGACCGCCTGCAAAGCGCCGCCAACCGTACCGAACTCGCCGCCAGCCGCAAGCGCGCATTGCGCGAGGGCTTGCCGTTCGAAAGCGCGCTGCGCCTGGTGCTTGCGGAGAGCGCGGGCGAGGCCGGCCTTGCCGCGCTGCTGGCGCAACGCGCGGCCCTGCGCGGCGCCGAAGCCGCGCGCCTGGCGCAGCGCAAGGCAGCGCGCGAGGCGGCGCACGCCCTGCGTGGCGCCAGGCACCTGGGCGCGCCCTGCGCCTGGCGCGCCTGGTTCGACGGATCGGCGCGGCCCAACCCGGGACGCTGCGGCATCGGCGGCCTGCTGCGCGGACCTGCGGGCGAACTGGTCGAACTGTCGCGCGCGGCCGGCTACGGCAACAGCAGCGAGGCCGAATACCTGGCGCTGATCGCGGTGCTGGAAGCCGCTCTGGCCCATGGCGCAGGCGAGTTGGCCGTCTACGGCGACAGCCAGGTCGTCATCGACGACGTCAACGGGCCACTCGAGGACAGCGCTCCGGTGCTGCGGCCCTACCGCGCGCGCGTGCATGCCCTGCTCGGCCGGCTGCAGGGGGTTACCCTGCGCTGGGTGCCGCGCCACCGCAACCTGGAAGCGGACCGCTTGTCCCAGCGCGCCGGCGAGCTGCTGGCGATCGATGCGGATGCCCTTGCATTCCGGTGAGCTTCCCGGCCCCGGCCTGCGCCCGCGCCGCGCCGGCTGTCGGAAATCTTTACAGCCCACACCAGCTACTGAAGTTGACATTCGCCAACTTGTTGATTACTAAAGATACTTTCCTGTTGGCATGTTACTTGCTTGTAAGTACGCATACTAACAATGTCCTGAAAAGTCCAACATGAAATATCTGAAACAGATCGGTTGCGCCGCGGTGCTCGCCTTGTCCACGCAGGCCCAGGCTTCGATCCTGATGAGCGACTGGGTGTTCAACCCGACCGGCGGCGGCTTTGCCGGCGGCCAGGCGGTTAACGAATACCTGGACGTGAACGGTAACGCCTTCATCGAGCTGGCCCCAGCCGGCGCGACCTCGTTCACGTTCAAGGAGCACGCCGTGTTCAACCTGGTCCAGGCTGACAGCAACGGCACCCTGTTCCCGATGGCATTCCCGGGCGGCAACATCACGGCAACGCTTGAGGCGGTGGGGAAAGGCGACTTCGGGGGCGCCTTCCGGTTCGAGAGCGGCACGCTGCGCATGTACCACAATCCGACCAATGGGCAGTATGGTTCGAGGGCCGGCTATTTCGGTGCCAACCTGGGGATCCAGATTGCGGAATTCAATATCCTGCTCGGTGGCGGCGGCAAGGTCAACGCGAACGGCAGCCCGCTGAACAATGGTCAGGTATCCGTCCACGCACAGGCGGCCGCCGGCTCGCTCAAGGCCGGCTACTTCTTCAACGGGCACGGGGTCGACCTGTCGACCCAGCCGATGTTCGCGTTCGCCTTCACCAATGCCAATACCCTGGGCAGCCCACGCAGCACCCTGGTCAAGGAAGTTGCCTGCGAATTCGGCGGCTTCACCGGCCGCGGCTGCAACGGCAAGACCTACAAGAACGTCGATCGCCAGCACTTCTTCATCAGCGGCAACGGCCAGTTCAAGCTGGCCGAAGTGCCTGAGCCGGGTTCGGTCGCGCTGTTCGGCATCGCCCTGGCCGGCATCGGCGCCCTGCGCCGCCGCGTACAGGCAGCGTAAGCCTTAGGGCCAAAGAAAAAAGGCCCGGGCCGGAAGTGATTCCGGTCCGGGCCTTTTTGCTTGTATTTTTAAATCTTCAGGACCTCAGAACTTCAGCTCCAGCGTCGCGCGCACCGACGGGCCTGCCGGGAAGCGCAGGTTGCGCACCACCAGGCGGTCCTGCTCGAGGAAGATCTGGCGGTTGACGAAGTCCTCGCCCAGGATGTTCGACAGCGCCACGCGCAACTGCTGTTTTGGCGTGAACTTGTAGAGCGCATAGGCTTCCAGATCGCGCCGGCCCTTCAGGAAGGCGACCTGGCGTTCGGACACCTGGATGGTCGCGTCCTGGCGCCACGCCAGGCTGGCGCCGGTGGTCAGGTCGCCCTTCTTGTAGTCGATGCCGAAGTTGCCCGAGAGCGGAGTCTGGTTGTCGAGGCGGTTGTCCGGGCCCGGCACGCCGTCCACCTCCGACCAGTTGGCGCTGACGCTGGCACGCAGGTCGATCGCCGGCGCATCCTTCATCAGCGCTTTGAGCGGGAACTTGGTTTCCAGCTCCAGCCCGCGCGTGATTGCCTGCCCTGCGTTCATCGGCATCGCCACCCAGCGCGCGCCGTCGAAGGTGACCTGGCTGCGCGTGTAGCCATCGATGCGGCGCATCGAGCCGCTGATCGATACCAGCGCGCCTTCGGCCCAGTAATGCTCGTACGAGGCGTCCAGGCCCAGTGCCAGCTCGGGCTTCAGGTCCGGGTTGCCGGAGAAATCGGGATCGGTCGAGCGGTTGTCGATCGAGGTCTGGCGGCGCGGCATCAGCTGCGGCAGGCCCGGCGCCTTGTAGGTGCGGGTGACGGCGAAGCGCACCTGGTCGCCCTTGGTTTCCGGGATCTTCCACAGGGTTTGGATCACCGGGCTCCAGACGTTCGAGCTCGAACGGGAGGCGGCGAAGGTATTGCCGGTCGCGCGGGTACGGATGCCTTCCCAGCGCGCGCCGAGGTACACCGACCAGCGCGGGGTGAGGTTCCATTCGTCCTGCGCGTAGGCGGCAAAGCGCGAGACTTCGGCCTTGAACTGTTCGCCCCCGTTCAGCAGCGCCGGGAACACCAGGCGCCCGGCCTCGGTCTCGGTGCGGATGTCCTCGCGCACGCCCCAGCCGCCGTCCCAGCCCATGGCCAGCGCGTGGCCGTCGAACAGGGTCTTGCTGAACTTGCCGGTGGTGGTGGCGCCCAGCTCTTCCGCTTCGTTCAGGATGGCGGTGTCGAGCCGGCGCGGCGCGCCGGCCGGTGTCCAGCGCCGCTGCGTGGTGGTGTTCTGGCCGCCCACCACGCCGGCCTTGACGTCGAGCTTGGCGCCGTCGGCCATCTTGTGCACCCAGTTCAGTTCCGTGCGCAGGACATCGTTGTCCGAGCGGGTAGCCGAATCGGCGACCGGGTAGCGCGCCTGCGCGCCCAGCGTGGTGTCCGTGGTTTCGTGGTTCTGGTTGCGGAAGCGCGCGACGTTCACGAAGGTCTGCCAGGTCAGGGTGTCGCCGTTCGCCAGCGCCCAGTTCAGGCGCGGCGCCAGGTTGAACAGGTTCAGGCGCCCTTTTTCGTCGCCCCGTGTGGCGCGCGCGAGCACCTGCGTGCCGGCCGCGTCGAACGCCTGCTCGTCGCTGGGGATGACGCGCGCGAAATCCTCGTACATGGCGCTGCCGGCGATCGCATACGACATCTTGCCCAGCTTGTCCGAGAGCTGGAAGTTCGCGGTCGGGCCGTCGAAACCGCCACCGGTGCGCGCGCCGATCTTGAATTCGCGCTGGCCGGTGCGGATCGCCTTTTTCAGCACGATGTTGATGGTGCCGGCCACCGACTGGGTCGAGTATTCGGCGCTCGCGGCGCGTAGCACTTCGATGCGCTCGATGACGTCGGGCGAGAGCGAGTCGATCGAAAAGCCGGCCGGCGCGCGTTCGCCATTGAGCAGGATCTGCGTGTAGCCGGCGCCCAGGCCGCGCATGCGGATTTCGCCGCCGCGCCCGTTGGGACTGCTGACCGTGATGCCGGGTACGCGCTTGAGCACGTCGGCGACGCTGGTGTCGCCGTATTTGGCGATTTCTTCCTGGCCGACGACGATCTTGGTGGCGGTGTCGTCGCGGCGCGGGTCATAGCCCTCGGCGGTGCCGCGCACTTCGACCTTCTGCATCGCTGGTTCAGGCTGGGACTTGTCCTGTGCCACGGCGCCGGCGGGTTTTTTCGGGGCCTCCTGGGCATGCAGGGGGAAGGCGCTGGCCAGCAGGGCGGCCAGCAAGGTCAGACGGATCGGAGATGAGATATACATATCAGACAGGCAATTTTATGAGATCGTATTGTCCGTGAGATTTCTCCATTTGGGTTGCCAAGTGGCATATTTTTTCGATATGCATGCCGGAGTGTGGTATGAACCTGCCCTATTCTCATCTGGCGATGCGCTACACTGCGCAAGTGACCCTGTGCACGATGTGCAAACAAAGATATGCACGGGAACACTGATTATTTATAATCCGCCATCATCACAAGTAATAAGGGCTGCCATCGTGTCCGACCGCTTCAAAGTACTGCCGCAATATGTCCTGCCCAAGCAGGCGCTGACTTCGTTTGCCGGCCGCGTTGCCGGCCACCGGGGCGGCCGGATGACGACCCGGCTGATCCGCTGGTTCGTCGCCAAGTACGGGGTCAACATGGACGAGGCGGCCAATCCGGACATCGCCAGCTACCCGAGCTTTAACGAATTTTTCACGCGAGCGCTGAGGGATGGCGTCCGTCCGCTTGCCCAAGCGGACTTTGTCTGCCCGGTGGACGGCGCGATCAGCCAGTTCGGCGCCATCGACGACCACCACATCCTGCAGGCCAAGGGGCACAAGTTCACCACGACCCAACTGGTCGGCGGCGATGCGAGCCTGGCCGCCCACTTCCGGCACGGCAGCTTCGCCAACCTCTACCTCAGCCCGAAGGACTACCACCGCCTGCACATGCCCTGCGACGGCCGCCTGACGCGCATGATCTACGTGCCGGGCGCGCTGTTCTCGGTGAACCCGACCACGGCGCGCGGCGTGCCGGGCCTGTTCGCGCGCAACGAACGCGTGGTCTGCGTGTTCGAGTCCGAGGAGTTCGGCACCTTCGTCATGGTGCTCGTCGGTGCGACCATCGTCGGCAGCATGGCCACGCCATGGCACGGCGTCGTCAATCCCCAGCGCAACGGACGCATTTCGGAATGGACCTATGAGTCGACCCCGGTGGTGCTGAAAAAAGGCGAGGAGATGGGCCGCTTCCTGCTGGGCTCGACCGTCGTGATGCTGTTCAAGGAAAAAACGATCGAGTTCAATCCCGCCTGGGCGCCGGAGGGCAAGGTACGGCTGGGCGAAATGATGGGCAATCGCCCGGTCAGCGCGCGCTGACGCGGTCCGATCCTTACACCGCGCGATAGCGCGCGATCCACACGGTCGCTCCGCCGCAAGCCGCATCCTCCGCGGCATGGCGCAGGACCTCGAAACGGTGTGCCGCCAGCAGGCGGCGATACTCTTCCAGGCCGAGCGATGCGTGGTACAGCAGCTCGCCGCCGTTATCGCTCCATACTTCGCCGTGGTCGCTGCCCGAGGTGAACATCAACAGGCCGCCGGGGTCGAGCAGCCGGGCGAAGCGCGCGAACATGGCGCGCTGATCGTCGTGCGGTAGATGAAAGAGGCTGTGCCAGGCAATCACGGCGCCGAAGGTTTCGTTCACGGCCAGGCTGCGCATGTCGCCGACCAGCAGGCGGGTCTGCGGAAAGCGCGTCCGGGCGATCTCGATCATCGCGGCGCTGGCATCGACGCCGGTCATCGCGAACCGCCGCTCGGCCAGGAAGCGCAGGATCGGCTCGCCCGTGCCGCAGCCAAGGTCGAGGATGGCGGCGCCCGGCGGCAAGGCCTGCGCCAGGTATTCCAGCCAGGGCCGTTCGATCAGGGCGCTGGTGCGGGTGCGGTCGAACCAGGCTGCGATCCTGTCGTAGGCACGGATGATGTCGTTCATGGTGCCGCCTCGGCGCAGAACATCTCGTCCATCATGTCAAGGAAGGCCCGTGTCTTGGCCGGCATCAGGCGCCGCCCGGGGAACACGGCCCACCCGGTGGCCGCCGGCAGGTCCCACTCCGGCAGCACCCGCACCAGCTCCCCCTTCTTCACCAGCGGCAGCGCGAACAGTTCCGAGCTGGCCGCGATCCCCGCGCCGCTGCAGGCGATGCGCGCCAACAGATCAGGCGAATTGGCGGTCAGGCGCGCCGGCAGCGCGCGCTCCCAGCGCAGCTTGCCGCGCGTGAGCACCCAGGGTACCGCGCCGCCGTTGCGGTTCAGGAGGCACAGCACGTCGTGGGCCAGTAAATCGTCGGGATGCTCGGGCAGTCCGCGCACGGCCGTATAACAGGGCGAGGCGTACAGGCCGAAACGCTGCAGGGTAACGGGACGCGCATTCAGGGAACTGTCGTCCGGCAGGTCGCCCATTCGGATCGCGATGTCGAAGCTTTCCGCCACCAGGTCGACCCGGCGCGGCGACAGGTCGAGTTCCACCGTCACCGCCGGATAGCGTTCCAGGAAGCGCCCGATCATCGTGCTCATGCCGAGGTTGGCGAAATCGGCGGGCAGCGAAATGCGCAGGCGCCCGCTGGGCGCGCCCTGGCGGTGCTGGGCCAGCGCACCGGCCGCTTCCGATTCCTCCAGCACCCGGCGCGCATGTTCCAGCAGGCTGGCGCCGAATTCGGTGACGACGAGTTTGCGGGTCGTGCGTTGCAGCAGCCGTTCGCCCAGCCGGCTTTCGAGCAGCGAGATGCGCCGCGAGACGGTCGATTTCGGCTGGTTGACCCGCTCGGCAGCGCGGCTGAAACTGCCCGCCTCGACGATACGGGCGAACAGCAGCAGGTCATTTGGTTCCACTTCCATCGGATAGCTCCTGCAATTGTTCCACTGGCTGAATAATGTTATCCATTCTAACGTCTTCCGCATTGTTTTTGGAATGGATAAACTGGCTTCATTGCATACACAACCATTCACCAAAGGAACCCACATGAACATCCTGCAAATCACCTCCAGCCTGCGCGGCGCCGAATCCGAGTCGACCCGTGTCGCGGCCAGCATCGTCGCCAAACTGGTCGCCGCCAACCCGGGCGCGCTTGTGAGCACCCGCGACCTGGCGCGCGACCCGCACCCGGTGCTGGACGAAGCGGCGCTCGGCGCCCTGTTCACCCCGGCGGACAGCCGTACTCCCGAGCAGGCCGCACGCGTGGCGCTCGACGACGCCCTGATCGCCCAGGTGCAGGCGGCCGACGTGGTCGTGATCGGCGCGCCGATGTACAACTTCGGCATTCCGGTGCAGCTCAAAAGCTGGTTCGACGCGATTGCCCGCGCCGGCGTGACCTTCCGCTACACCGAGACCGGTCCGGAAGGCCTGCTGAAGAACAAGAAGGTGTTCGTGGCGACCGCCCGCGGCGGCATCTACCCGGTCGAAGCCGACCCGCAAGTGCCCTTCGTGCGCATGCTGCTCAACTTCTTGGGCATGACGGACCACACTTTCGTGTATTCGGCTGCCCAGGCCATGGGTCCTGAAGCATCCGCCAACGGCCGTGCCGAGGCTGACGCTACCGTCGCCGCCCTGGCATAACAAACGCGGCGGCGCCCAGCGACAAGGAGAAGACGATGACTGAAGCAATCACTCATGCAAGCGTGACAAAAGCGCGCGGGGTCGAGCGGCTGATCGCCGGCCAGGCCGTCATGGACGGCGCGGGCGTGAAAATCAACCGCGTCCTCACGCAGGCGCTGCAGCGCCGCCTCGACCCCTTCCTGATGCTCGATGCCTTCGGCAGCGACAAGGCGGGCGACTACATCGCCGGCTTTCCCGAGCACCCGCACCGCGGATTCGAGACGGTCACCTACATGCTGGCCGGGAGCATGCGCCACCGCGACAGCGCCGGCAACGAGGGGCTGGTGACCGATGGCGGCGTCCAGTGGATGACGGCCGGGCGTGGCGTGATCCACTCCGAGATGCCCGAGCAGACCGAGGGACTGATGGAAGGCTTCCAGCTGTGGCTCAACCTGCCAGCCCGGGACAAGATGAGCGCGCCCTGGTACCGCGACATCCCGAACGCCGAAGTGCCGCGCTTCACACTGGACAATGGGGTCGTCGTGCAGGTGATCGCCGGCGCCAGCCATGGGGTAACGGGCGCCGTGCAGCGCGACGGCACCGAGCCGCTCTACCTCGACATCGAGCTGCCGGCGGGCGCCAGCTTCGAGCAGCCGCTGCCGGAAGGGCACAACGCCTTCATCTACGTGTTCCGCGGCGAGGCCGTCGTGGCCGGGCGCGGCGTGGCGCAGTCGCGCATGGCGATCTTCGACAACGCGCCGGGCGCCGACGGCGTCGTCATCAAGGCGGCGGCGCCGACGCGGCTGCTGCTGCTCGCCGGCCGTCCTTTGCGCGAGCCGATCGCGCAGTACGGCCCCTTCGTGATGAACAGCCAGGCCGAGCTGCAGCAGGCAGTCGAAGACTTCCGCGCCGGGCGCTTCGGCGAGTAAGCGCTGTTTCCCCGCGGCTGGGCGCTCGATGGATCGCCCTCTCCGCGCTTGCGCGCGCGCTTGCGTTACACTTCCGGGAATGCGCCCCTCCTGCCCCCCTCTTCCATGCCTTTGACTCCGATCCTGCTCGATTGGCTGTCGCGTGCCAGCCATGCGCTCGGCTTCGAGACCATCGACCGTTTCCCGGCCGGCCACCCGTATGCGCGCACGCGCTGGGACCGGGCGTATTTCGACATCGCCTCCGACCTGAAGCCCGATGCCATCGAACGCAGCCTGTGCGAATCGATCGCCAACACGCCTTCGGTGTTCGTCCACATCCTCAACCCGACTCCGAGCATGCAGCGCACCCTCCTGGGCGTGATCGACACGCGCCTGCGCCGCACTTGCGGGGCGCCATCGGACCTGGTGGCGCTGTTGATCGAGGCTTACCGCAGCCCGCACACGATCGAGGCGCGGCCCGGCCTGCGCGCGGCCATCGAAGCGACGAAAGGGCAGGACATGCGCGAGCGCGTGCATGCGACCCTCGCTTTCCTCGGCGCGATGCCGGCCGCTTTCGACGTCATCGACGTCAACTAAGCCGAGGGCTGAATTCCGGGCGACGCGCCAGGTTGCTCGGAAAGCGGCGCTCGCGCAGCAGCATGAAGGGCGTCTCGACCAGCCGGTACAGCAGCCAGCCGGACAGCACGCTCGCCGCCAGCAAGGCCAGGATCGCCGTCAGGCTCTGCGGTCCATAACCCAGTTCCCAGAGCAGCCCCGCGCCGATAGCGCACACGCCCCGGTGCGCCAGGTAGATCGCATACGACCAGAGCGCGAGGGGCCCTGCCCCCGGCACGCGCAGGTCGCGCAGCAGCGAGCCGTTCGACAGGGCCGCGAGGATCAGCAGGCCGAAGCCGAGCGCCAGCAGCGGGTAGCCGAACACGGTCGACGCAAAGCTGTAGCGGTCGCCCAGCAGCAGCCAGAAGGCCGGGACAGTCACCGCGATACCGGCCACCAGCCAGCGGTTGCCGTGCTCCGTCAATCGGGACCACAGGGCGGCATGGTGGTTCTTCAGCAGCGCCAGCGCCACGCCGGCCACCAGCTCGTCGAGCCGGCACAGGCTCGAGTAATAGATGAGCTTGTAATAGAACCAGGTCCCATACTGTTTTCCATCGACGTGTTCGAACCAGAGATGCGCGCGCAGCAGCATGCCACCCGTGAGCACGAGCGCAATCACGATCCAGGCGGCCGATACCCGCAGCCGCAGCGTAACCCCGAACAGGGCCAGTGCCGGCAACAGCAAATAAAACTGCTCCTCGATCGCCAGCGACCAGCTGTGCGAGAAGGCCGTGCCCGGCGCCAGCCCGAGGTTCTGGGTGAAAGTCAGGTAGCGCCACAGCGGCGCCAGCGGGGCCCCTTCGCGCCACGCCGGCCACAGGAAATAGATGGCGAGGATGACGAAGTAGTTAGGCAAGGTGCGCAGCAGGCGCCTTGCGTAGAAGTTTTTCAAGGACAGGCCGGGCTCAAGCTTCATCGCCGCGAAAATCTGGTTGCCGATCAGGTAGCCCGACAGGGCAAAGAACAGGTCCACCCCGACCCAGCCGATCCGGCTGACCCAGCCGAAGGTGTGATCGTCGTTCGAGACGAACAGCGTGTAATGGTGCAGCACCACGAGCGTGACGGCGAGCGCACGCAAGGTGTCGAGGCCGTGCAGGCGACGGCTGGGCGATGTGGTCATGGAATACACAGGCAAAGAACGTGGCGGATGATGCCATGCAGCGCCCACATCGGCCAAGGTTTCCCGATAAAATGGCGGCACCGAAATTTCCTTGGATCACGACGCATGAGCTCCGCACCCAACCTGCAATTCAAATTCGTCAACTATACCGGGATGAAGGAAGGTCCGAGCGTGATCATCATGGGCGCCACCCATGGCAACGAAATCTGCGGCACGGAAGCCATCCGGCGCATCATGGCCGAACTCGACAGCGGCACGCTGCGCATCGATGCCGGCAGCGTCACCTTCGTACCGATCGTCAATCCCCTCGCCTATGCCAAGAACGAGCGCAATGGCGACCGCAACCTGAACCGCAACCTGTTCCCGAAGGATGATCCGCAAGACTTCGAGGACCGCATCGCCAACTGGCTGTGTCCGCTGCTGGCCCAGCACGACGTGCTGCTCGACCTGCACTCGTTCAACGCCGCGCATGGCGAGCCCTTCGTGATGGTCGGCCCGGCCAACAACGATGGCCCGCTGGAACCATTCCGGCATGCGGACAAGGAACGCGCCCTGGCGCGCCGCCTCGGTGTGCGCCGTTTCGTGACCGGCTGGATGGCGGCCTACGGCGGGGGCGTGCAGCGCCGCACACGCAACACCGGCGGCAACGCCGCGGAACTCGAAACCGTGCTGCGCTACGGCGTCGGCACCACCGAATTCATGCGCACGACCGGCGGCTACGCCCTCACCCTGGAGTGCGGCCAGCATACGGACCCGAAAGCGCCGGAAGTGGCCTACCGCGCCATCATGAACACGCTGGCCCACCTCGGGCTGATCGACGCGCCGCAGCCGGAACCGGTGCCGTTCGAGGAGATGGAAGCGCTGCAGATGGTCGTGGTGCACGACAAGCAGGACGCGCTCGATGCCTTTATCAAGCCCTGGGCCAGTTTCGACGCGGTGGCTGAAGGCGAACAGATCGGCACCCGCGCCGACGGCACGCCGGTCGTGGCCGAATTTTCAGGCCGGATCCTGTTCCCGGACGCGAAAGCCGGCGCCAACTCGGAGTGGTATTACCTGACGCGTCCGAATCCAGGATTCGGACGCGACTGACCGAGAACGCCACTGCGCCCGAGAAGCTGCTGCAAGGCGAATACAAACAATAGGGGTCCGCACGTGCATCACAGTTTTCCTGACGTATCGCCCTTCCATGCGCTGTTGAACGGCATCGACTGGACCACCTCGCCACTGGGGCCGGTGGCGCTCTGGCCGCTGTCGCTGCGCGCCAATACCGACCTGATGCTCGGCGCTGGGGTGCCGATGTCGATCGTCTGGGGCCCGCGCCGCCTTCTGCTCTACAACGAGGCCTACACCCGGTTCCTCGGCGAAAAGCACCCCGGGGCGCTGGGCCGTCCGCTGGACGAGGTCTGGCCCGAGGTCTGGGACCAGATCGGCCCGCTGGTCGACCGCGCGCGTGCGGGCGAAGCCTTCCATCTCGAAGACCTGCCGCTGCCCATCGAGCGCAGCGGCAAGCTGGAACCGGCCTGGTTCACCTTCTTCTATTCCCCGCTGCGCGACGATACCGGCGAGCTGGCCGGCATGTGCAGCACCGTGGTCGAGACCACCAGCCGCGTGCTTGCCGAACAGCGCGTGCACCAGCTGAATCGCACCCTGGAAGAGCGCATTGCCACGGCGACCGCCGACCTGGGGCGCAGCCAGTCGCACCTGCAGTCGCTGTTCGAGCAGACCGCGGCCGGCATCGCCGAAACCGACCTGCATGGGCGCATCCTGCGCGCGAACCGGACCTTCTGCCAGGTCGTCGGCCGCAGCGCCGACGAGACCATCGGCCAGACGCTCGAGACCCTGATCCACGCGGACGACCTGGCGGAAAACCTGGAACTGTTCCGGCGCATGCTCGCGACCGGCGAGCCGTTCGAGATCGAAAACCGCTACGTCCGGCCCGACGGCAGCGCGGTCTGGGTGGCCAAGGTGGTGACGCCGATCGTCGAACCGGGCGCGAATGCACCGACCAGCATCATGGCCAATGTGGTCGACATCACCCGCCGCAAGGAAGCGGAGATGCTGCTGCGGGCGAATGCCGAGCGCCTGCACCTGGCGCTCGATGCCGCCAGCCTCGGCATCTGGAGCTGGGACGTGGCCGACGAATATCCGCGCTGGGAAAACGACCGCCTGTACGAGATGGTGGGCGTGCCGCGGACGGACGCGCCGGTCGATGCCGTGCGCCTGCTCGCCGAATTGATCCATCCGGACGACATCGCCCCTTACCAGGCGGCGATGGCGTGCACGCTCGAGACGGGCGAACCCTTCCATTTCGAAGGCCGCTTCCATCGCGCCTCGGACCGGGCGCTGCGCTGGTTCGAGTTTACCGGCGCCCTGCACCGCGACGAGGACGGCCGCCCGCTGCGCATGGTCGGCACCACGGCCGACGTCACCGAGCGCCGACTCGTGCAGGACCGGCTGACGCTGCGCGAGGAGCGCTACCGCACACTGCTCACATCGATCGACGAGGCGTTCTGCGTCGTCGAACTGCTCTTCGACAGCCATGGCGTGGCGGTCGACCACCGCGTCCTGGAGGCCAATCCCGCTTTCGAGCGGCATACTGGCCTGGTCGACGTCGTCGGCAAGACCGCGCGCGAACTGATGCCCGGTATCGAGCCGAACTGGCACGAGGTCTATGCGCGCGTTGCCGGCAGTGGCGAACCGGTGCGCATGGTCCAGTATGAAGAGGCGATCGGGCGCTGGCTCGATGTGTTCATTGCAAGGGCCGACGCCGCGCCCGGCAACCGGGTCGCCGTCGTATTCCGCGACATCACCGAGCAGCGGCGCGCCGACGAGGACTTGCGCGCGCTGGCGGCCGACCTGGCCCAGGCCAACGCGCGCCAGAACGAATTCCTGGCCACCCTCGCGCATGAACTGCGCAATCCGCTGGCGCCGATCAAGACCGGCCTGGACCTGATGCGCATCAGCCCCGGAAATGCCGCCGCCGTGGCCAAGGTGCGCGACATGATGGAACGCCAGATCAACCACCTGATCCACCTGGTGAATGATTTGCTGGACCTGGCCCGCGTGCAAAGCGGCAAGGTCGAGCTCAAGAAGGCGCGCGTGGCCCTGCAGGAAATCGTCGGCAACGCGGTCGAGACGGCGCTGCCGCTGGTGGAGGGCAAGCAGCACACGCTGCAGGTGCGGCTTCCCGAGCACCCACTTGTCCTCGACGCCGACGCCAACCGGCTGGCGCAGGTCATCGGCAACCTGTTGACGAATGCGGCGAAATACACGCCGCCGCGCGGCACCATCACGCTGTCAGGGTGGCAGGAGGGCGATACGGTGCTGGTCGAGGTGGCCGACAACGGCATCGGCCTGCCGCCGGAGGCATTGCCTTCCCTGTTCGAGATGTTCAACCAGGACCGCCACGGGATGGACTATGCGCAGGGAGGGCTGGGCATCGGCCTGCACCTGGTGCGGCGCCTGACCGAGGCGCACGGCGGCAGCGTCGGCGCCAGCAGCGCGGGCCTGGACCGGGGCAGCACCTTTACGCTGCGCCTGCCGCTGGCGGAGGGTCAGGAAACCGGCCCGGCAACCGCAGCGTCGGCGGGCGTGCCCGCAGGCGGCCGGCGCGCCTTGCGCATCCTGGTGGCGGACGACAACCAGGATGCCGCCGAGCTGCTGGCCCAGCTGCTGCAGTCGCAGGGCCACGAGGTACGGGTCGTCCACGACGGCGACGCCGCGCTGCGGGCCGCGCAGCTGCAGGCGCCCGACCTGGCCCTGCTCGACATCGGCATGCCGGGCATGACCGGCTATGAAGTGGCAATCGCGATGCGCCGCCTGCCCGCCCTGCGCCACACGGTACTGGCGGCGGTCACGGGCTGGGGTGCGCAGCACGACCGCGCGCTCGCGCGCGAGGCCGGCTTCGACCATCATATGACCAAGCCAGTGGGTTTCCAGAGCCTGGACCGGCTGCTGGCGGGAATCAGGGTGGGGAACCAGGCGGCGGGCTGAGGGGAACGCCGAGGCGGCGCAACAGCGCGGGCGTTGTACGAGTGGCGGTTCTGGTGGATAATTCGCTCCATGAACGATACCGCAACCCTCCCCCCGCTCCCAGACCGGCTCTCGATCGACCCGAGCAGCCCTTTCCACAACCGTGACGTGTTCCAGCACGACGTCGGCATCCGCTTCAACGACAAGGACCGCCACGACGTCGAAGAGTACTGCCTCAGCGAAGGCTGGATCAAGGTCGCCGCCGGCAAGACGCTCGACCGCAAGGGCAAGCCGATGCTGATCAAGCTCAAGGGCAAGGTCGAGGCCTTCTACCGATAAGCATTCGGCGGCGCGGCCACGCGAACCGGTTTTTTCGAAAAATGCAGACGGCGCTGTGAGGCGCCGTTTTTGCGTGTACAGCCCGCTTTATGCCGGCGTCAGCAGCTTCAGTCCCGCGATCCCGAGCGCAATCAGGCCGATCGAGCCGATCCGCATGGCGCCGGCGGGCTCCCCCAACATCACCATCCCGAACGCGGCCGTGCCGATGGTGCCGATGCCGGTCCAGACCGCATAGGCCGTGCCCAGCGGCAGGTGGCGCAAGGCCAGGCCCAGCATGCCGACGCTGAGCAGCATCGCCAGCAGCGTAAATGCCGTCGGGATCGGCCGCGTGAAGCCCTCCGTATATTTCAGACCGACCGCCCACGCCACTTCCAGCAGCCCCGCCACCACCAGGTAAATCCAGCTCATCTCGACCTTTCGCGGATTGCTCGCTTTGAAAAATGGCGGCGAGTATAGCACTGCGCATTCAGCCGTGTCCCGCGCACCATATATCACGGGTATGCAAGCGCTGCGTCCTGGCGCACCCACGGGGCGTCAATCCATTTTTGGCCTGCGTTTTCCTGCTGGAGCAAGCGTTGCACTCATGCTATTCTTGCGCGATTCGCATCCTGCCCTCTGCCGGCGGCGCCCCTCTGAGGAACTACCTTGAATACATTCGCACCTCGCGTCATGGCCCTGGCCATTGCTTCCGCCCTTGCCTTCGGCGCCACCGCCCAGGCCGCTACTCCTGTCCGGGCCGAGAACGCCTACCTGTCGCAACAGGACGCAGCAAGCCGTTCGGCGCGTGTCTCGAACGTCGATTACGCGCTCGAATTCACGCTGACCGGCAAGCCAAGCTTCAGCGGCGTCACCACCGCAACCTTCGACCTGGCGGACAACGCCTCGCCGCTGACGATCGACCTCGACAAGGCAACCGTGAAATCGGTGACCGTCAACGGCAAAAAGGTGGACGCGAAGTACAACAACTGGTTCATCACGATTGCCGCCGCCGACCTGGCCAAGGGCCGCAACACCGTCGTCATCGCCTACGAGCGCCTGCACAGCACCAACGGCGAAGGCCTGCACCGCATGGTCGACCCGGCCGACGGCCGCGTCTACACCTACTCGCACTTCGAGCCGGCCGCTGCGCACCAGATGTTCGCCGTCTTCGACCAGCCCGACCTGAAGGCCACCTACCAGGTTACCGCGACCGCCCCCGCCGACTGGCATGTGGTCTCGACCACGCGCGAAACGGCCGTCGAAAACGCCGCGGTCGGAACCACTGCGATGCGCCGCTGGGTGTTCCCGAAGTCGAAAAAACTCAGCCCGTACAACTTCTCGCTGCACGCCGGCCCCTACAAGGTATGGGAAGACAAGACAGGCAAGTACCCGATGCGCCTGTTCGCGCGCCAGTCGGTGGCGGCGCAGGTCACGCCCGAAGACTGGTTCCGCTACACGAAGCAGGGCCTGGCCTTCTTCGACAACTACTTCGGCATCCCTTACCCGTTCGAGAAATACGACCAGCTGCTGGTGCCGGACTTCCTCTACGGGGCCATGGAAAACGCCGGCGCGATCACCTTCGCCGAGGCGCGATTCCTGCACAAGGCGAAGATGACCGACGCCCAGCGCCACTCGCTGGCGTCCGTCATCATGCACGAGATGGCGCACCAGTGGTTCGGCGACCTGGTCACCATGCAGTGGTGGAACGGACTGTGGCTGAACGAAAGCTTCGCCTCCTTCATGGGCACGCTCGCGACCGCTGAATCGACCGAATTCAAGGGCGCCTGGCAGAACTTCTACTCGACCGGCAAGCAGGCCGCCTACGTACAGGACCAGAAGGTCACCACGCACCCGATCGAGGTGCCCGTGCCGTCGACCCTGAACGCTTTCGACAACATCGACGCCATCACCTATTCGAAAGGCGCATCGACCCTGGTCCAGCTGCGCCACCTGCTGGGCCCCGACACCTTCCGCAAGGGTGTCCATAACTACCTGACCAAGTATTCGTACAAGAACGCGAAACTGGAAGACTTCATCGGCAGCCTGGGCGAGGCGGCGGGACGCGACCTGTCGGGCTGGACGCGCGAGTGGCTGTACGAGGCGGGCGTGAACACCATCGCCGCGAATTTCACCTGCACCAACGGCAAGATCAGCGCCTTCACGCTGCAGCAGAGCGCGCCGAGCCGTGCGCTGCCGACGCTGCGCGAACAGCGCGTGCAGGTGGCGACCTTCAAGCTCGACGGTGGCTTGACCTCGCTGCAAACGGTGCCGGTGACCTACAAGGGCGCCACGACCCGCGTCCCTGCCCTGGTCGGCACACCCTGCCCGGACCTCGTGTATCCGAACTACCAGGACTGGGGCTTCGTGAAGGTGCAGCTCGACAAGCGCTCTTTCGGCACCGCGCGCGACAACCTGGCGAAGGTCGACGACGCCCTCCTGCGCACGATGCTGTGGCAGAGCCTGTGGGACGGCGTACGCGACGGCAAGTTGCCGCTGAACGAATTCATCAAGACCGCGCTCGTCAACGCACCACTGGAAAAGGACTACACCCTGCTGGGCGACGTGCTCGGCAAGGTCGCCCTCGCCCGCGAATATCTCGACCTGATGGGACTGAAGTCGGCCTGGGCCAGGCAAACCCGTGCTGCGCTCGAAGACATGGCGTGGAAGGGCGTACTCGCGTACAAGGGCAACGACAACTTCCAGCGCCGCTGGTTCAGCAGTGTCGTGAGCCTGGCCAGTACCCCGGCCGCGCTCGACCGGCTGGCCGGCATCCTCGACGGCAATGCCACGGTCGAGGGCCTGGCGATCAACCAGGACCTGCGCTGGGCGATCATCCGCCAGCTGAACCGCTACGACCATGCGGGCAGCGCGGCGCGTATCGACGCGGAACTGAAGCGCGACAACTCGGACGCCGGCCAGGCCGCGGCGCTCGCCGCTACCGTCAGCCGTCCGGATCCGACAGTCAAGGCCCAGTGGCTCGGCACGGTGGAAGACCTGAAGACGGAGCTGCCGTTCTCGAAGGTGCGTACGGCGATGGGCAACCTGTACCCGGCCGGGCAGAACGGGCTGGGCGAAGAGACCGCGGCCAAGCGCCTGGCGCAGTTGCCAAGCCTGGACAAAGCGGCCGGCCCGGTCTACATGCGCGCGTATGCCAATTCCCTGATCCCGGCCAGCTGCACGCCGGCCAGCGTCAAGCGCCTGGACGCGGCCGTCGCCCGGATGAAGGAGCTCTCGGCCGGCACCCGCCGCGCCCTGCTCGACGCGCAGCAGGAAGACCAGCGCTGCGTGAGCATCAAGCAGGCGATGACGGCAGCGAAATAAGCTGCGCATGAGGGGCAGCGCCGCGCATTCCTTCCCCAGGCGCCCTCTGGCGCCGCTCGCGCTCACCCTGGGCCTGCACCTGCTGCTGGTGCTGGCCTGGATGAATGGCGCGTCGCCCGGCCTGCAGCGCGAGCTGGCCGAACGGGTTTCGACCTTCGTGCTGGTGCAGCCACTTCCTGCCTCCAGGCCGAAGCCGTCAACGAGCGCCGCTGTCCCGCGGCCGCGCGCACGCCTGCCTGTGCCTGTTCCGGTGCCGGTGCAGGCATCCGCGCCCGTTGCTCCTGCGGCGTCCGAAGCGGTCGACGCGGCACCGCTGCCCGATGCGCCGCCTGCCCCGTCGCCGGCGCTGCCGGGTGACTTGCTCGCCTCGTCCAGGCGCATGGCCGGAGGCGTTGACCGCGCACTGCGCAATGGCAGCAGCCCCATCACGGCCGAGCCGGACCGCAAATGGGAACGCTTCGCGACCGCCTTCGCGGCCGCGCGCACCAGTGTCTACCGGGACACGATCCTTGAAAGCTATACCGCGGGGGATGGGGTCACGATCTACCGCAAGACCGTCGGCGACCGGGCGGCCTGCTACCGCAGCGGCAGCGCCGGCGGGCTGGGGCCGGCGGACGGCCATTCGGCCGGGAATATCCGCTGCCCGACCGGGGCGAGCTGGACGCGGCTCTGAGGGACGGGGACGCCGGTTACGGCTTTCGTTCCCGCCCCTGCCCTACCGTACGCCCGGCAGCGGGCACGCACAGCTCCGCCACCCTCCGCCACGCTCCCTCCGCAGCGCAACCTTCGGGCGGCGACTGCCGGAACAGTGCGCCAAGCCCGAGCGGCGCCACGTCGTTCACGCGCACATCGCGGCCGATCGGCAGGCACACGGCGTCATGCCATGCCGCGGCGTAGCCGCGCGGAGTCGGCAAGGGTCCACGCAACTGTACGGCGGCCTCCTCGCACTCGGCCCGCGTACGGTAGACGCCGCGCAGGCTGCTGCCCTCGAGCGTGACCTCGAGGTGCAGTTGCAGGTACAGCAGCAACACGATCGTGAACATGCCTGTTTGACGCGGCCGCACGCCTCCCGGTTCGGCGCGCACGCCTGAGGTGGATCAGGCCCGGCGCCGTTGTGGCGCTTAGGCTGGGCCAACCATGAAAGGACAGCCATGCCCAAGCTGATTACCTGGAACATCCAGTCCGCCCGCAGCCCCGATGGGAGCGCCGACCTCGGCCATGTCGTCGGCACGCTCGACCGCTTTTCCGAGTTCGACGTGCTCTGTTTGCAGGAGGTGGCCTGCGGCTTCCAGGCGCGCGACGGTACGCGTATCGAAGACCAGTTCGCCGGCCTGGCCGCGCGCCTCCCGGGCTACAGCGCCAGCTGGGCTACCCCGCTCGATACGCTCGCGCTTGATGGCGCCCGCTGCCGCCTGGGAACGGTCGTGTTCTCGCGCTATCCCGTGCTGCAGGTGCTGCGCCACTCGCTGCCGTGGCCGGCGGACCCCGGGGTGATGAGCATGCCGCGCGGTGCCCTCGAACTCACGCTCGGCACCCCAAGCGGGCTGCTGCGCGTGGTTTCGGTCCACCTCGAATATTTTTCGGCGCTCCAGCGCAGCGCCCAGGTCGACCGCCTGCGCGAACTGCACCGCGAAGCCGTCATGCACGCGCACACCCCGCGGCCGGGACCGGCGGACCGCAGCGCGTTCGCGGCTGTTCCACGCGCGGCGCCTGCCGTCCTGATGGGGGACTTCAACATGCTGCCCGATTCGCTCGAGTACGCCCGCCTGCTGGCGCCCTTTACGGACGGCACGCCGGCCCTGCGCGACGCCTGGCACCTGGCCCATCCGGGGCGGCCGCATGCACCGACCGTCGGGCTGCATGATGCCGCGCCCGACGCCGGTCCGCCCTTCGCTTTCGATTTCGCCTTCGTCAGCACCGACCTCGCTGGCCGGGTGCTGCGTTTGCAGGTCGACGGCGCCGCGGCCGGGTCCGACCACCAGCCATTGCTGCTCGAACTCGGCTAGGCATACGGCCGGGCGGGCACCGGCGAGCAGCCTCAAGCGGCTAGAATGGCGCTTTCGGCGTGCGCCGCCTGTTTGGAAGGAACCGATTTGACCTGGGATTATCCGCAACCGTTTACGCTGCCGCTGGCGCCCGGCCCGGACGACATCGACGGACTGAACCACACGAACAATGCCGTCTACGTGCGCTGGTGCGAGCAGGTCGGCTGGGCCCATTCCGAGGCGCTCGGCCTGGGCATCGACGACTACCGCCGCCTCGACCGCGCGATGGCGATCCGGCGCGGCGAATACGACTACATCCTGCCCACGTCGCTGGGCGAACCGCTGCTGCTGGCGACCTGGCTGGTGGGCGGCGACGGCAAGTTGTCGATGGAGCGCCGCTTCCAGCTGGTGCGCGCGGGCGATGGCGCGACCGTGCTGCGCGGCCGCTGGGAACTGGTCTGCATCGACATCAGCGGCGGCCGCCCGCGCCGCATGCCGCCGGAATTCGTCGCCGCTTATATGTCCCAACTCGTGCGGCAAGTCGTGCCGGGCTGAGGCATGCATGGGCTCGTGCGATGCACCTTGCGTCCCCTCAAAGGCAAACTTGAGTGAACCGGGCCGGGCGACATTCGCGCCGGGAGACACTTGAATGGTGTCCGCCGTCCACAAGGAACGCCATGTCCCGCCCAGCCGTTCGCCCTGCAAACCCCATTTTCGCAGTGCTGTTCTGTGCCTTCCTGCTCGCGCCGGGCGGCTGCCGCATGCGCGACGGCTCGTCCGAGCAACTGGTGATTCCCGAGGTCGTGCGCACCAACCTGTACGTCGCGCCGGGCGGTTCCGACGCCAACCCGGGCACCCAGGCCGAACCCTTCCGCACCATCAAACGCGCGGCGCAGGTCGTCACCCCCGGCACCACGGTCTATGTCGCCCCCGGCCAGTACACCGGGGGCTTTCGCACCACCGTCAGCGGCACCCTGGAAGCGCGCATCATTTTCCAGTCGATGGAGCGCTGGGGCGCCAAAATCGTCCCGCCGCTCGATTCGAGCACCACCAGCGCCTGGGACAACCGCGGCAGCTTCGTGGACATCGTCGGATTCGAGGTCGACGGCACCCACTACCAGAGCGGCAACAAATGGCTCAGCGGCATCTATAACGGCGGGTCGCACAACAGCATCCGCCAGAACCACGTGCACCACGTCGGGCTCGACGTGCCCTGCGAGAGCAATGGCGGCTCCGGCATCGGCGTGGACAGCTACTACAAGGGCAAGCACGCCGAGGTCATCGGCAACAACGTGCACGACATCGGCCCGGCCGACTGCCGCTACCATCACGGCATCTACGTCAGCACCCAGGCCCGGGTGCGCAACAATGTCGTCTACCGGGTATCGGGCGCGGGCATCCACCTCTGGCACGATGCGCACCGGGTCGACATCACCGGCAACACGGTGTCGACCTCCGGCCTGGGCATCGTCGTGGGCGGCGGCGACTTCTACTATTCGAAAGGGCCGAACGACCATACCGTGGTGGCGAACAACATCGTGTTCGACAACAAGCACGGCATCCTCGAGCAAGGTGCGACGGGCGACAACAACCGCTACGAACACAACCTCGTGTTCCAGAACGCCATCAACGACTGGCGCCTGTCGCCCGGGCGCCAGCACGTCGGCACCATCACGGAGGCGCCGGCCTTTGTCGAGTACAGCCGTACCGGCACCCCGGACTTTCGCCTGACGGCCAAATCCCCCGCCATCGGCAAGGGCGCCGCGCTCGATCCCGAGCAGGACTTCCAGGGCAAGCCGCGCACCAAGGCTACCGGCTACGACATCGGCGCCTTCCAGCACTGAGAGCACTGAGGCCCTCGCCCGGGTTCCCGGCCCGGGCGAGGGCTGTCCACAACGCGCCAACCCACCCCGCGCCAGCGCTTCCGCCTTACAACAGATCAGCGCTTTTTCCTTGTCGCTGTTGCCGTGCCGCTATAAAATCCTCGGCTTTGTTTTGTGTCCGCCAAGTTTATTTTCTTGTGCGAAAGACAAACGGCGAACGAGACCCACCGCGGCCCGCGGCAGGCGAGACGGAGAAAACATGAGTGACCACCTGCTGCGCGCTGCGGCTTTGCCCACCCGCGGCCAACGCACTGCCCTGCGCCTGCTCAACCTGTTCGGCTGGAACCTGCGTTACAAGCCGCTACCGGGCCCGCACGGCATTGCCGTCGTCTATCCGCATACCTCGAACTGGGACTTCCCCATCGGCCTGCTCGCCAAGTGGGCGCTCGGCCTGCCGTTCCGCTGGCTGGCCAAGGATTCCCTGTTCCGCGGCCCGATGGGCGCGGTCATGCGCTACTGGGGCGGCGTGGCCGTCGACCGGCGCGCGCCGATGGGCGCCACGCGCATGCTGGCCGACCGCATGCTGGGCGAAAAGTGGTTCTGGGTGGCGATCACGCCGGAAGGCACGCGCGGCTATCGCCCGCACTGGAAAAGCGGCTTCTACCACCTCGCAACGGTCGCCAAGGTGCCACTGCTGCTGATCTCCCTCGACTATGCCGCCAAGGAGCTGAGCCTGGTCGACGTCGTCCACCTGAGCGGCGACCAGGACGCCGACATGGCGGCGATCGCCGCCGTCTACCGGGGCAAACAGGCACTCTACCCGGAGCACGCTGCCCCGATCCGGCTTGCGCCTCCGCATTCCGGCCCCGAGCGCCGCAAGCGCGCCTGAGCGCCTGACAAGGCCCTTATGGCTGCGTTGCTTTCGTCTCGCCGTACTGTCCTACTGGCTTCGCGATGTCGCCTCCCGTCAGCGCCTTGCCCTGAGGGCCTTGTCAGGCGCTCCGAGCGTTCTCAGGTGCAATCACGCGCGCAGCGCTCCCTGGCGCTCGCGTACGAACAGTGTTTTGTAATAAATCGCCGTGGCGCGCCAGGCGCCGCCCGGCGTCGCGCAGTATTCCGGCAGTTCGCCTACCTTCGTATAGCCGAGCCGCGCGTACAGGGCTTCGGCGTTTGACCCGGCTTCGGTGTCGAGGAACAGCAGGCCGCGCCGCAGCGCCAGCGCCTGCATTTCCGCCGCTGCCATCAGGGCCGTGGCGACCCCGAGCCGACGCGCGCCGCTATGCACCAGCAGCTTCTGCACCTCAGCCCGGTTGAGGCCGTTCGGCTTGGTGCACAGGTCGAGCTGCACCGTGCCCACCATGACATGGTCGCGCCAGCCCACCAGCAGGATGCGCGTGCCGGCCGCCACGGCATCCTGTACGTCGCGCCAGTAGGCATCGGCCGCATCCTCGCCGAGCGGCATCACGAAACCGACCGACGCGCCGTGCGCGACGGCGTCCAGCAACAGCCCGCGCAACTGCGCCCCGTGCGCAGCCACGCCAGGGGCGTCGAGCATTCGAACCTGCATGTCCTGTTCTCCCGGATTGTCCTGGCTGGAGAGTTTGCAGGAATCGTGCCCGCTTTCCAAGCCAGCAGCTGGCGAAAGACGCACCAGCCTGGTGCAGGTTTTGGTGGAAGCGAGCGCCCGTGCACCAGAAGTGAGCGCCAATGCACCGCGCCCTC
The DNA here is from genome assembly GCF_042655085.1 of Massilia niabensis. Taxonomy (NCBI): domain Bacteria; kingdom Pseudomonadati; phylum Pseudomonadota; class Betaproteobacteria; order Burkholderiales; family Oxalobacteraceae; genus Massilia; species Massilia niabensis. The sequence goes on from NZ_JBHSMU010000004.1 coordinate 158,068, forward strand.
ACGTGCCGGCCAGGTCATCCCAGGCCATTGCCGTACTCAGGTACAACTTGCCGCCCAGCGCACCGAGCAGGTCGCTGTGCTTCAGCCGGTCCATGACCGGTCCCTTGACCTCGGCCAGGTGCAGCTTGATCCCGCGCGCCGCCAGCATTGCGTTCAGCTCGCCCAGGGCAAACAGCGCCGAGGTATCGATCGCGTTCACCGCCGACAGCACCAGCACCAGGTGGCGCGTGTCGGGGCGTGCCGCCAGCTCGTCCTCGATGCGCTCGTTGACCGCCTCCACATTGCCGAAGAACAGCCCGGCATCGACACGCAGCAGCAAGAGGCCCGGCGCAGTGTCGGCCGAATAGCGTTCGACATTGCGGAAATGCTCGGTGCCGGGAATGCGCCCGAGCACCGCGATATGGGGCCGACTGGCGCGCCAGATCAGGGCGCCCATCGACAGCGCGACGCCGATCACGACCCCGGCCTCGACACCGAGCGCCAGCACCCCGCACGCAGTGGCCGCCAGCGCCGCCGCGTCGGCGCGGTCGTAACGCCAGCTGGTCTTCAGGGTGCTGGTATCTAACATGCCGATGACGGCGACGATGATAGTGGCCGCCAGCGCCGGCAGCGGCAGCAAGGCCAGCCAGCCGGTGGGCAGGAGCAGCGCCAGCGCCAGCAGCGCGGCCGCGAGCAGGCTGGCGAGCTGGGAATTCGCGCCCGCCGCGAAGTTCACGGCCGAGCGCGACATGCTGCCGGTAACGGGAAAGCCGCCGGTCAGCGCGCTGCCGATGTTGGCGGCGCCCAGGCCGATCAGTTCGTAATTGCTCTGCAGCTTTTCGGCACGCTTGAGGGCGAGCGCCTGTGCGCCGGACATGCTGATCAAAAATACCATGAAGCCGATCAGCAAGGCCGGCTGCACCAGCGCCTGCCAGTGACCGTGTGAAGCGGCCAGGTTCAGCCCCGGCAGCCCGGCCGGCACCGTCCCGACCGTCCTCACGCCCAGCGCGTCGAGCCCGAGCACCGGCACCAGGGCGGTCGCGCCCAGCACCACGACCATCGGCGCCAGCTTCGATCCGATGTCGGCGGCGTCGGGCGACAGGCCGGCAGTGCGCAGCACCGGCGCCAGGGCGCGGCGCGCCAGCAGCAGCAAGGCAAGCGACGCCAGCCCGAGGACGGCACTCGGCACGTGGAGCGTGAACCAAGGCGCGCCCAGCAGGGTCGGCACCTGGCCGAGCGCGATGACGACTGCCGAACCGATGGTGAAGCCGCTCATTACCGGGCGCGAGAAGAAGTTGGCGATGAAGCCGATGCGCAGCAGGCCGCAGGCCAGCAGCACCAGGCCCGACAGCAGCGCCAGCTGCGCGGCCAGCACCGTGTAGAGCGTGCTCCCCTGGCTTGCGAGCGGCGCCAGGCTCGACGCCGTCATCAGGGAGATGATCGCCATCGGCCCCACCGATTGCGTGCTGCTTGTGCCGAACAGGGCGTAGAGCACGGGCGGCAGGATGCTGGCGTACAGGCCGACCACCGGCGGCAAGCCGGCCACGATGGCGTAGGCCATGCCCTGCGGGATCATCATCATCGCCACCACCACCCCGGCGCTGATGTCGCCAGGCAGCATGGCGCGCCGGTAGTGCCTCAACCAGTGCAGCATTGCTCGTCCGTTTCAAAAGCGCAAGGGTAGCACGGGCGGGCGAGCCGATACCCAGCGGGCCGGACGGACGGCACTCGTTACAGCATCGCCAATTCGACGCAGTTGCGCCCTGCCCGCTTGGCGCGGGCCAGCGCCGCGTTTGCGCGCACGGTCAGGGAGTCAGCGCTTTCCTGGTCGCCGAGCTGGGCCACGCCCAGGCTGATGGTGACCTGGTCGACGCCCGGCATCTCGGTCTGCTCGATGGCGGCACGCAGCTTCTCGGCCATCTTGAGGCCGTCGATCGCGCTCGTGTGCGATGCGATCACCTGGAATTCCTCGCCGCCCGAGCGCACCAGCACGTCGCTGGCGCGCACCAGTTTCTGTGCGACCTCGGCAACCGTGCGCAGCACCATGTCGCCGACCGGATGGCCGTAGCGGTCGTTGACCGTCTTGAAGCGGTCGATATCGAAGGCGATCAGCGCCAGCGGCAGCCGGTAGCGGCGCGCGCGCTTGATTTCCGTTTCCAGCAGCGCCTCGCCGTGGCGGCGGTTGGCGACCGAAGTCAGCGCGTCGCTGGTGGCCAGGCGCGTCACCTGCGCCAGCATTTCCTCGCTTTCGCGGTTCAGGTCGGCCAGGCGCAGGCCGCCGGCCGCCAGGTCGGCCACCTCGGCCAGTGCGTCGAGTTCGATGCGCGAGAAGGTGCGCGCGGCGCGGAACGACAGGCACAGCGAACCGCGCGGCGTGCCCGGACCATCCGACGGAATCGGCAAGCCCAGTACCATCCCGATGCCGTGCTCGCGCAGCGCTTCGGCAAGCAGGGGTTCGCCCGATTTTTCCGGCGCATCCAGGAGCGCGACCGTGTTCGCGCTGGCCGCCAGCAGGCCCGGGAAGGCATGGCGCAGGGGCGACTGCAGCAAGCGGTCGCCGCGGCCGAGCAGGCGCGCCAGGTTCAGGCCGCGCTCGCCGTACTGCGCCTGCAGGCGCAGGTCGCCGCCCGGCTGCAGGTGGAACAGCGCAGCATGCGCCACGCCCGGCCAGCCGCACAGCGCGCGGCACAGGCGCTCGGACATGGCGCCGAGCTCCTCGCCGTCGCCGATCGCCTCGCGCACCTGCCGGCGCAGGTCCTGCAGGCCCTGCTGCTCGCGTTCACGCGGAGTGAGCTCGGGGACCGGGGTGCAGCCCGCGCGCAGGCGCGCCGCGACCGTTTCCTGCAAGACCTCATCGGGCAGGGGCGCGATCGCGTACTCGACCGGGCCGCAGGCCATCAGCGCCGCCAGCCAGCGGGCGTTCTCGAACGGGCACAACACCAGGGTCGGCGCCCCTCCCCGCGCGGCGACCAGCGCGGCCAGGCCGTCATGGTCGAGCCCGGGGTCGAAGCGGTCGAGGTCGATGACAAGGAGGTCGGTCTGCTCCGTGGCCAGCACCTCGAGCGCGGCGTCGGCGCCATCGGCCAGGCGCAGGCGCCCGAACTGCGCGCCGCACAGGGCCTCGAATTCGGCGCGGCGCCCGGCTGCCGGGTTGACGAACAGCCCGGTCGGGGCGTCTCGCTGATGGGCCTGCTGGGGCATGGTGCTCTCCTTGAGATGCAATTGGTTAAAAAACGATGCCAATTTTGACACAATTACCCCTGTCCGAACAGGCGAAATGGCATTACGCCGCGACAAGGCCGCGACGAAGTGCCGCGCTGTGTGTGGAACCGCACCGTCGCCAGGCGAGCCGCGGCCGATACTGGGCCGGACCCGAACTATGCAACGTAAAGGAAGCGTGATGGCCAACCAGGACGATGTAGCGAAGCACCAGCAGGCAATCCAGAACCGCCAGGACCAGCTCGACGCCAGCGCGGGCGCGCAGGAAAGCGACGAGCCGGTCCAGATCGGCGCCGAGCAGCCGGTGCCGCCCATGCCGGCCCAGCACCTCGCCAAGCCCGGCCTGGAAGCGCAGATGGACGTCAAACCGCGCTTCATGGCGGAAAGCTACAAGGGCAGCGGCAAGCTCGAAGGCCTGGCCGCGATCGTCACCGGGGGCGACTCCGGCATCGGCCGCGCCGTCGCGGTGCTGTTCGCGCGCGAGGGCGCCGATGTCGCCGTCCTCTACCTGAACGAACACGAAGACGCCGCCGAGACCCAGCGCTGCATCGAAGCCGAAGGCCGCCGCTGCGTGACCATTGCCGGCGACGTCAAGGACATGGACTTCTGCCAGCAGGCGGTCGATACGGTCGTGGCGCAATGGGGGCGCCTGGACGTGCTGGTGAATAACGCCGCCTTCCAGATGCACGCCAACTCGCTGCTCGAGATCACCGAAGAGCGCCTGGACGAAACCTTCCGCACGAATATCCACGGCTACTTCCACATGGCCAAGGCCGCCCTGCCTTACCTGAAGCGCGGCGCGGCCATCATCAACACCGGCTCCGTCACCGGCATCAAGGGCTCGAAAATGCTGCTCGACTATTCGTCGACCAAGGGCGCGATCCACGCCTTTACCATGTCGCTGGCGGCGAACCTGCTGGACCAGGGCATCCGCGTCAACTGCGTGGCCCCGGGCCCGGTCTGGACCCCGCTCAACCCGGCCGACCAGTCGCCGGAAAAGATCGTCCACTTCGGCGAGAGCACGACCTACGGCCGCGCGGCGCAGCCGGAAGAACTGTCGCCGGCCTATGTGTTCCTGGCCTCGAACGCCTGTTCGAGCTACATCACGGGCATCGTCCTGCCGGTGACCGGCAGCGTCGGCGAGTAAAAAATAAAACAAGGAGGATCGGCCATGGCACGCAGCATGTGGAAGGGAGCGATCAGCTTCGGGCTGGTGCACATCCCGGTCGAGATGTACCCGGCGGTGAGCAACAATGGGCTCGACCTGCATATGCTCGACCGCCGCGACTTCTCCCCGATCGGCTTCAAACGCTACAACAAGAACACCCAGAAGGAAGTCTCCTGGGACGACATCATCAAGGGCTACGAATACACCGACGGCGAATACGTCGTGCTGTCGGACGAAGACCTGCGCCGCGCCAACCCGGAGGCGACGCAGACGATCGACATCCTCGCTTTCGTGGACGCCGAAGACGTGCCGCTCATTTACTACGACCAGCCCTACTACCTCGCCCCCGGCAAGGGCGGCGACAAGGTGTACGCGCTGCTGCGCGACGTGCTCAAGCGGGTTGGCAAGATCGGCATCGCCCACGTGGTCATCCGCGTCAAGCAGCACCTGGCGGCCCTGGTCTGCGTCGGCGACACGATCGTGATGAACACCTTGCGCTATGCCGACGAGATCCGCGATCCCGGCGAACTGAAGATCCCCGCCAAGGACGCGAAGAACGCGGCGATCACGGACAAGGAGCTCAAGATGGCGATGGCCCTGGTGCAGGGCATGAGCGAGGACTGGGCCCCGGAACAGTACCACGACAGCTACCGCGAAGACGTGATGGCCCTGATCGAAAAGAAGATCAAGGCCAAGGAAACCAAGACCATCACCATGCCGGACCCGGACGAGAAACCGGCCAAGGCCACGAACGTGATCGACCTGGTGGCGCTGCTGCAGGCCAGCCTCGGCAAGAAGCCGGGCGCCGCACTCGACGACGACGAGGACGAAGACGACGACGAACCGCCGCCGCCGAAACGCGCGCCGAAGCCGGCCGCGAAAGACGCCGACGACGACACGCCGGCGCCGCGCGCCCGCAAGGTGGCCGAGCGTGATGTCGAGGAGCGCGAGGAAGTGGCTGCCAGCGCCAGCAAGCCGAAGCGCGCGGCGGCCAAGCCGGCAGCAAAAGCCGCGGCGAAATCGGCCAAAGCCGCGCCGGCCGCCAAGGCAGCGCCCGTGCGCCGCAAGAAGGCGGCATAAGGGATGGACGAATTCCTCGATTTTTTGCAGTGGCCTGCGATGGCCGTCAGCCTGTACGCCGCCTTCCTGATCGGCTCGAAAAAATCCGGCAAGCGCATCCTTGGCTTCTGGACCTTCATCCTCAGCAATGTGCTGTGGATTATCTGGGGCCTGCACGACGAAGCCTGGGCCCTGATTTCGCTGCAGGTGGCGCTGATGGCAATGAACGTGCGTGGTATCTTCAAGAACGAATCTTGAGAAGCGAGAGCCTGCGTCGCGCCCGCCAGGACGGTAGGCGCGGCGCAGGGTCATTTGAAACAGCAGCGTTTGGCTGCTCACCAACGGAGGTAGGTATGCGTAAGATGATCATGATGGCAATTGCCGGCTTTATCTGGAAAAAAATCCAGGCCCGTATGTTCACCAGCGGCCACGTGCAGAAGACGACGCGCCGTTTTTGATGTGAGGATGTGATGCGTGTTCGGGCGCGACGTGCTGCGGCACCTCCCGCCCATTTCCATTGGCACGCACAAACCCGTAGGGGTCATTGAGGCCAATGGCCTCAATGACGGGTTCACCGGGCGGCTCCACCCGGCAGTCGGCATGCACGCTGCTTAAGTGCCGCCCACGCGTTCAACCATCCGTTGATCGGTCGCGAGGCTTCACAAGCTGGTTGAACGCGTGGGCGGCAGTCGGGCCGCAGTCACTCGTCCTCCCGGGTGTAGCCGCACACCCTACGGGTCCGGGCACCCTTATCGATCGGTGTCTGGTCCAATGGCAGACGGCGGCAGTTCTTGCCGCGTAAGCCAAGGCGAGCCATGCTACGCAGACTAGCTTCTAGATTCCGGAAGAAAGGATAGTCATGTTTCAGCCACCGGAAGGGATCCGCATCCTCTCAAGTCGCGATTCCTGGCCGGGCGTCCGATATGACTTCATCGTCAATAACGCCGATCTACAGCACGTGTCGGAGTCGCTAATCGGATTGCTCGACAAAGGGATTGCACTTTTTGTGAACGATCATCGACGAAATGATTCCGAAGGCGGGTTAATCCTGGAAAAAACCAGCGGACAGCTCCGGCGCATGACAGGAGGACACGGATACAGCTCGGATTGGAGTACCGTCAGTGAAGCTGCCGCCATTGCAGAAGTGGCCGCGACGCTCGCTGCAACAATACGCGGCGCCAACCTGGGAGGTGGTCACTTCACAACCTCCTATCGGCCGAAGCCGCAAAATCACGGATAGGTCCTCCCTGCAGGGCTGGCGCTCCGTCGCCTTACCCCTTGTAGCCTAGCTGCTTCATCGCCGCCGTCAGGGTCTTGGCCGCCTTGGCATACCCCGCCCACGGATCGTTGCCGACGTCCAGCCGGGTAGCGATGTTCTGGACGTTCCACTGGTCGCTCGAGGTCATGCCGGGCAGTTCGTCCCAAGTGATCGGCACCGAGACGCCCAGGCCCGGCCGCGCCCGCACCGACCAAGCGCAGACGGTGGTCGCGCCCTGGCCGTTGCGCAGGTAGTCCACAAAAATCTTGCCGACGCGGTTCTTCGCGCCGCTCTTGAAGGCGATGCGGTCCGGCAGCGTGGTGGCCAGGTGCTTCACGATGGCCTGCGAGAAGCCCTTCACCGTGTCCCAATCCTTGCCGCCCTTGATCGGCACCACCACGTGCAGGCCCTTGCCGCCGCTCGTCTTGAGGAAGGCCGGCAGGCCGAGTTCGGTCAGGAAGGCGCGCATGACCTGGGCCGCTTCCTGCATCGCCGGCCATTCCACGCCCTCGCCCGGGTCGAGGTCGAACACCATGCGGTCCGGCTTGTCGTAGGACTTCGCGACCGCGTTCTGGGTATGGAGCTCGATCACGTTCCACTGTGCCGAGGACAGGATGCCGGCGATGTTGCCGACTTCGAGCATCGGCGGATGGTCCGGGTCGAGCTTTGTATCCATCTGCTTCATGCCGGGCAGCTTCTTGATGTCGGCGTGCTTCTGGAACACCAGGTCGCCTTTCAGCCCGGCCGGGGCGCGTACCAGCGACACCGGGCGCCCCTTCAGGTGCTCCATCATCAGGTCGCCGACCTGCGCATAAAAGCGCACCAGGTCCATTTTCGTGGCGCCGCTCGACGGGTCGACGACCCGGTCGCCGTTCGTGATCTTGAGCGTTGCCGGCAGTTCAGGCAGCTCGGCCGCGGGCGCGGCCGGCTGCCCCGCTGGCGCCTGCCCCGCGGTCCCTGCCTTGGCTGTCGATTTTTTGGGAGCGGCCTTCTTCCCGGCCTTCGGCGCGCTTTGTGCGTCTGCTTGCATGTCGATGTCCTCCACGGGTTGCGCTATTTCGCGCGTGATGCCTTGCGCCGGCTTGTCGCTGCGCAGGCCCTGGAATACCGGATGGCGCACCGCCCCGGCACTCGTCCATTCCGAAAAACTCACCTCGGCGATCAGCTCGGGCTTCACCCAGTGGTGCTTGCGCCCGGGGACCGAGCGCGGCGGGAACGGGCTGGTGTCGGTATCGAGCGCCTTCAACTTGGCCGTGATGTCGCGCAGGCTCTCGGCATTGAAGCCGCTGCCCACATTGCCGGCGTAACGCAGCACGCCCTCCTTGTCATAGGTGCCCAGCAGCAGCGAGCCGACGCCCTTGCGCGAACCCTTGGGGTCGGTGTAGCCGGCGATGACGAATTCCTGGCGCTGGCCGCATTTCAGCTTGATCCATTCGGGCGAGCGGCGCGACACGTAACGCGAGTCGCGCCGCTTGCCGATCACGCCTTCCAGCCCGATCTTGCAGGCGGCCGCGACCAGCCCTTCCGGATCGGTGCCGAACTCGCTCGAGAAGCGCACCTTTTCCGAGGGCTGCGCCCCGTTCAAGGCCGCTTCGAGCAGCGCGCGCCGCTCGACCAGCGCCACGTTGCGCAGGTCGTAGCCGCCCAGGTAAGGGGCGTCGAAGATGAAGTACATGATGCTCGCGCCCCCTGTACCGTCGAAAGCGAGCTGCAGCATGCCGAAATTCGGCCGGCCGTTGGCATCGTGGACGACGATTTCGCCGTCATACCAGCCGTCCGGCAGCCCCATGCGCTCGAGCTCCTGCTGGAGCGGGCGCAGCTTGTCGGTCCAGTCGTTGTTGTTGCGGGTGATCAGGCGCACGGCACCGTTCTCGATGCGGGTGAGCATGCGGTAGCCGTCGAACTTGACCTCGAACACCCATTCCTCGGGATTCGGCGGCGGGCCGTCGACGAGGGTCGCCAGCTCGGGGGCGAATTCCTCGGGCGGCGACGCCTCGACCGCGCCTTCGGGCAGGCCGCCGGTTGTCTCGGCCGCGCGCGCCTTCTTCGCTCCCTCCACGGCGGCGGCATCCGCCTTGGCCCTGGTGATGCGGGTTTTGGCCTTCGCCGGGGGCTTCGAATGCGCCTCGGCCTTGACCTTGGCCGGCACCTTCTCGCTCGTACCCGGCATCGGCAAGGCCTTCACGCTGTCGGGCAGCTCGTCGACTACGGAAAATTCCTCGGCCGGACGGGCGTAGTCGTCCTTTTCCTTGATGAGCAGCCACGGCTCCTGCTTCTCGTCGCCGCGCCCCTTCATCCGTACCAGCACCCAATTGCCGTGCATCTTGTGCCCATGCAGGCGGAATTTCAGGTTGCCCTTGCGGTAGCCCTCTTCCGGATCACCCACGGGCTCCCAGGTTCCCTTGTCCCAGATGATGACCTTGCCGGCGCCATACTGCTTCTCGGGGATGGTACCTTCGAAATCGGAGTACGAGATTGGGTGGTCCTCGACATGCACGGCCATGCGCTTGTCGTGGGTGTCGTAGCTGGGGCCTTTCGGGACGGCCCAGCTTTTCATGGTGCCGTCGAGTTCGAGCCGGAAGTCGTAATGCAGGCGGCTCGCCCAGTGCTTCTGGATCACGAAGGTGAGCGCGTCTTCGGCGGGCTGGCCGCCTTCCGCGGGCTCGGAGGTAATCGAAAAATCGCGCTTGGATTTATAAACTTCGAGTGCGTCGGGCATGGCGGGCTCCTGCGTATTTCCGATGGGACCAGTCTAGGCCGCGCAAGCCAGCGCGACTGTACGGCAGCTAACGGTGCTGTCGCCTGCGTCGATCCCTGCGATTGTAACGGGATGTAAATACCGTCAACGACGGGAAACGGGGTCGCGTTATCCCCGTGCAGCACAAACCTATAAAGCATCGCATAACACCACGACGCTCAAGCCCCGCCATATCCTGAAAGACAGGGTCCGCCCTGTCTTTTTTTCGCCCCAAGGCACATGCTCTACAATGTGCCCTCCACTTTCCGGAGCGCGCCATGCAAAGAATCGTCTTCCTCGACCGCGACAGCCTGATCGCCACGGTGCGCCGTCCAGCGTTTGCCCACGAGTGGATCGACCATCCTGCCACCGCGCCCGACCAGGTGGTCGAGCGCCTGCGCGGCGCCACGATTGCGATTACCAACAAGGTGCCGCTGCGGGCGCAGGCGCTGGCCCAGCTGCCGGAGCTGCGCATGGTGGCCGTGGCGGCGACCGGCACGGACAACGTCGACCTGGCGGCCTGCCGCGAACGCGGCATCGTAGTCAGCAACATCCGCAACTACTCGCACGTATCCGTGCCCGAGCACTGCTTCACCCTGATCCTGGCGCTGCGGCGCAACCTGCGTGCCTACGTCACCGACGTCGAAGCGGGCCGCTGGGAGCATTCGACCCGCTTCTGCCTGCTCGACCACCCGATCGGCGACCTGGCCGGCAGCCGGCTCGGCATCGTCGGCCTCGGCGCGCTCGGGCGGCGCGTGGCCCAGATCGGCCGCGCCTTCGGGATGGAAGTGTGCACGACCTCGCGCTCACCGGTCACGGAGCCGGGCGTGACCCAGCTGGAACTCGACGAACTGCTGGCCACCAGCGACGTGATCAGCCTGCACCTGCCCCTGAACGAGCAGACCCGCCACATGATCGGAGCGCGCGAACTGGGCCTGATGAAACCTACCGGTCTGCTCATCAACACCGCACGCGGCGGGCTGGTCGACGAAGCGGCGCTGGCTGAAGCGCTGATGCGGCGCACGATCGGCGGCGCCGGCTTCGACGTATTGAGCAAGGAACCGCCCTCGCAGGACAATCCGTTGCTGGGCCTGCGCCTGCCGAATTTCATCCTCACGCCACACGTGGCCTGGGCCAGCGCCGGCGCGATGCAGACGCTGGCGGACATGCTGGTCGAGAATATCGAGGCCTGGGAAGCGGGACTGCCGATCAACGTGGTCGGATAGGCCCGAGAGTGTTGAAACGAATTAAGCCTTCCGCAAATAACATGGCACTGCTATAATTCGCCTCACGGGGCGGCTGTAGCTCAGCTGGATAGAGTACTTGGCTACGAACCAAGGGGTCGTGGGTTCGATTCCTGCCAGCCGCACCAACCAATACAAAGGGCCAGATCGCAAGATCTGGCCCTTTTCATTTGTAGCCTGCCCTGGCGGGACTGGGAACAGCAGACCCAGCTTCCCAATTCGCCGTTGTGCCGCTATAATGCGTGCCTCGGGCGGCTGTAGCTCAGCTGGATAGAGTACTTGGCTACGAACCAAGGGGTCGTGGGTTCGATTCCTGCCAGCCGCACCATCAGTTTCAAAGAAAATGGCTCAGAAGCGATTCTGGGCCATTTTTCTTTTATCGGCCCTGCTCCGGCCCCCTTCCGGAGTGGTAGCGTAGGTCACTTGGCAATCTGCCCATGCTCGGCTATAATGCGTGCCTCGGGCGGCTGTAGCTCAGCTGGATAGAGTACTTGGCTACGAACCAAGGGGTCGTGGGTTCGATTCCTGCCAGCCGCACCATCAGTTTCAAAGAAATGGCTCAGAAGCGATTCTGGGCCATTTTCTTTTTTCGCTCGCGCTTCTCTCTTCCCTGCTGGCACCGATCCTGCCAGGATGGCAATTGAAGGCTTCCCAATTCGCGGCCGGCTCGCTATAATGCGTGCTTCGGGCGGCTGTAGCTCAGCTGGATAGAGTACTTGGCTACGAACCAAGGGGTCGTGGGTTCGATTCCTGCCAGCCGCACCATCAGTTTCAAAAAAATGGCTCAGAAGCGATTCTGGGCCATTTTTCTTTTTTGCCGATCCATTCTTCCAAGCCTGCAAGGCTTGCCCCCCTCCTTCCCTGCGCATGCTCCAACACAGGCCAGTCTTAAATGGGGCTTAGCCCGCGGCTGGCTCGGCAGAGGACTCCTACTTCTCTTCACGTAGGAAGGCGCCGACATTAGCAAGGCAATACCCAGCAGTTTGCCACTCAACAATTGCTTTTCCTACGCTCTCCTATGAAGCGTCGGCGGTTTGGCCACCCTTTCTGTATTTTTGCAGGTAGGAATCGAGTGTGGCCTTGCGATCACACCTCTTGCATAACACGCACGCTCGCCCTCCCCTTTGCTAGCATGAAGTCCCCGATTGCCATAACCCGGCCGCAGGACGCGGCTGATTTCTTGCGAGAGGTAGCTATGAAAAAATCGTTAATCGCTGCAATGGTGTTGGCAAGTGCGAGCTTCGGATCCTCGGCGCTGGCGCAAACCGACGTCAGCAGCCCGCCACAGGCACTCAACCTCGTCGACAATACGGCATTCTTCGGAGACAGCTTTACTGACGACAACAGTGGCAACACCTTCGCCGACCGCTTCACGTTTACGGTCGGCGGCACCGTGCCGCTGAACCTGGATGCGATCGTGGCCTCGGTCAGCCGCAGTGCAGACGTCGGGCTCGACATCACCGGCATCTCGCTGTTCGACGATGCCAATGCCCTGGTCGCCTCGGGCACGTCGATTCGCACCGGCGCCACCGATGTATGGAGCATCCGGGGCAACGCGCTCGATGCGGGTTCCTATTACCTGCGGGTGAACGGCAACATCGTTTCCGACGATGGCGCCTCGTTCGGGGGTGCGGTGATGCTCATGCCGGTGCCGGAACCGGAAGCCTACGGCATGATGCTGGGCGGCTTGGGCATACTGGGCTTCCTGGCGCGCCGCCGCAAGGCCAAGCGCGACTGAAAGGAGAAGGTGCAACGCAAGCGCGCAAGCGCTTGAAGGCGGACGACGGGGACGCCCAGGCGCCTCCGTCGTCCATTCATGCAGCTTACGTGCGCAGTTTCTTGATGATGCTGCGGTTGCCCAGGATTTCCTCGATCTGCTCGAAGCGCACGGGCTTGACCATGTGGTGGTCGAAACCGGCCTCGAAGGCGAGCTGGCGGTCCTTTTCCTGGCCCCAGCCGGTCACGGCGATCAGGGTCGTCATCGCTCCGCACGAGAGTCTGCGGATGCCGCGCGCCAGGTCGTAGCCGGACATTTGCGGCAGGCCGATGTCGAGGAAGGCGTAGTCCGGGCAGAAGCGCGCGGCGGCGGCCAGCGCGTCCTTGCCGTTGTGGGTGATGACCACGCTGTGCCCCATGGCGGTCAGCAAGGCGCCGATGCTGTTGACGAAGTCGACGTTGTCGTCGGCCAGCAGGATGCGGTAGGTTTCGGTGCTGATGAACGCGGCCGGCGTCGGCTTGGCCGGCATTTCCGGCTCGACCACGATCGGCAGGCGCACCGTGAAGCGGCTGCCGCGCCCCAGGCCTTCGCTGTGAGCGGCGATCGTGCCGCCGTGCAGCTCGACGAGTTTGCGCGCCAGCGACAGGCCCACGCCCAGTCCGGCATTCGTGCGCTCCAGTGTCGAATCGACCTGGACGAACATGTCGAATACCGAGTCCAGCATCTCGGGCGCCAGGCCGATGCCGGTGTCGGCCACTTCCAGCACCAGGGTCTTGTCTTCCACGCGGCCAGACAGGGTCACGCGCCCGCCGCGGTTGGTGTACTTGGCGGCGTTGTTGAGCAGGTTCGACAGGATCTGCGCCAGGCGCGTCGCGTCGCCGTGCAGGAACACGGGACGGTCCGGCAGGTCGAGCGCCAGCTCGTGGCCATGCAGCTCGATATACGAACGCACCACCTCGAGCGCATCGTTGACGACCGCCTTCAGTTCCACCCGGCCCATCTTGATGGCGAACTTGCCGGTGTTGATGCGCGAGACATCCAGTAAATCGTCGACCAGGCGCACCATCTGGCGCAGCTGGCGTTCCATGATGTCGGTGGCGCGCTGGGTGGCCTGGGCGTCGCCGCTACGGATGCGCAGGATGTCGAGGCCGGTGCGGATCGGCGCCAGCGGATTACGCAGTTCGTGGGCCAGGGTGGCGAGGAACTCATCCTTGCGGCGGTCGGCCACGATCAGCGCATCCTCCGCCTTCTGGCGCACGTCCATCTCGTGCTCGAGCGTGCGGTTGGCCGCCTGCAGCGCCTCGGCCCGGCGCCCGATCTCGGCCAGCATGTCATTGAAGGCTTCGACCAGCACGCCAATTTCGCCACTGTTATTGCCCGGCACGCGCAGCGTGAAGTCGCGCCGCTGCATCACCTGGCGCGCCACGTTCGTGACTGCTTCCAGCGGACGCGTGATCGCCGCCTGCAGGCGCGATGCGACCAGCGCCGCAATGACGAGCGCGCCCAGCATCACGCCGCCCAGGATCAGGCCATAGTTGAGCAGCCGGTCGAGCAGGCCGTAGCGCGAGCGCAGGTACACGGTACCGATGTGCTCGCCGTTCTCGACGATCTTGTGCCAGACCTCGAGCTCGCCGCGCGCGATGCGGTACCCCGGCGCCTGCGGCCCCGGGGGCAGCCGTCCTTCGGTCCCGCTCCTGGCATAGGTGGCGAAAGGCACGCCGGCGCTGCTGTACACGGCGCCGGCCAGGATCTGCGGGCGCGCGCGCAACACTGCCAGCTGCTGCTGGGCAGTATCGACGTCGTTGAACGACAGGGCCGGCGCGGTGACGCTGGCCATGATGTCGGCCTGGGTAGTAAGGTCGTCGACCCAGTAGCGCTGGAAGGTGCGCAGGTCGAGCAGCAGCATGGCGATCGAGGCCGACAGCAGCGCCGCCAGCGTGGTGAACACCGCCATCTTGATCAGTTTGCTACGGACGGAGCCGGCGTCGCGGGCACTCATCAGCTTGTTCCTTTTACTACCCGGTTGGCGACCGTCAGCAGCCGCGAACTGAGTTTTACGTTGTTCTTTTCCGCCGAGTCGAGCGAGACGTCGAAACGCACGCGGTCCTCGATGATCCTGAAATTGATGACGCTGCCGTAATGCAGGCCGAGCTCGCACTCGGTCACCGTCATCAGGGCCGTCGGCGCGCCGCGCAGGATGCGTGCGGCGCGGGCATTGTCGGTGCCGGCCACGAACAGCAGGTGCACGGGTGCGCCGGGCTCGCCTTCGCGCAGGCTGCGCACCTGGATCGGGCGCCCGAGCGCCTGGCGGCCGGCCACGACCCGCGCCAGCTCCGCCGCCATCTCGTCGGAACCGACCACGCCGATCGTTACCGGGGCGGCGCTGTCGCCGAAGGCGCTGGCCGGAAACTCGGCATACGCGAGGAATTTATAGAGGAAAGCGGCCTTGACCCGGCGCTCCAGCGCCTGGGTGCTGCCGGCCTGGGCGAGCGCGGGAACCGGCAGCACCGCGCTGGACGCGAGCAGCGCGAGGGGCGCTGCAGCGCTTGCCAGCGCCCAGCCGGCAAGGCGACCCTGGAAGGGCCGGCGGGCAAACCGGGTCAGCAATCGGGAAAAGCAGTGTCGAATCATTGGCCGGGGTTAAATTGGGATGTCGCACCGTCAGTGCGCGCTCGAACGCCAGGCGCACACCCGGTTCGCCCGACTCGAGATATTCGTCGCCTGGCGCTCATGGTTTCAATTCGGCAGCCGGCCCGTTCCGGCATCGGCCGCGCGGGCGCAGGCGAGCGCTGGAGCATGATAGCCCGGCAGGGTCGATTGTGACAGCTTTGCATGCGCAAAAGAAAACCATTGGCAGGGCAAGCATGTTCTCACAACGAAGTAAGCGCCGGGGCATGACATGATATGTTTGCCATAGTAAAACATTTTCGTGCGCTCACCAAGCAAGTGCGCCTCTGCGTGCGCCCTTGCAACAGCTATTCGCCAAACGCATGACTGTCATTCCTAATAAAAATTGGCACCTTTTATTTCCATGGAGCATAATTCTTCCTGTCTCCTCTATTGTCCTCCTCGGAATATAGATTCAGCCCGCTCTTCGTGAGCGGGCTTTTTTTTTGCAATTCGCCACGCGCAGCGCCGCCCTTGTTACCATGCTGCCAACCGCGCCTTCCGGCGCTCGACTGGAGACTGCATGCACCCACCCGGCACCGCGGACCGGCCCACCATCGAATTCTGGTTCGAGTTCGGCAGCACTTACAGCTACCTGACGGCGATGCGCATCGAAGACTGTGCGCGCGCCGCCGGCGTTACAGTGGTCTGGCGCCCTTTCCTGCTCGGCCCCATCTTCCGCAGCTTCGGCTGGGACAGTTCTCCTTTTGTGCTGCAGGGGGCAAAGGGACGGTATATGTGGCGCGACATGGAACGCGAGGCGGCCCGGCTCGGCCTGGCATTCCAGCGCCCCTCGGCCTTCCCCCGGATCGCCTTGCTGCCGATGCGGGTTGCCACTCTCGGGGCCGCCGAGCCGTGGATCGGGGAATTCTGCCGCCGCGTCATGCGCCAGAACTGGGTGGAGGACCGCGAGATCGATAACGACGGGGCGGTACGGGACGCGCTCGACGGCCTGGTGCCGGATGCCGGCCAGGTCATTGCCGCCGCGCTGAACCCTGCCAACAAACTGCGCCTGCGCGCCAATACCGAGGAAGCGCAGGCGCGCGGACTCTTCGGTGCGCCCAGCTTTTTTGTCGGCGACGAACTGTTTTGGGGTAACGACCGGCTCTCTGCCGCCATCGCGTTCGCCCTTGGGCGCTCCTGACGCCGCAATGGCCGCGCTCCAGCGCGCCGCCAGCGGTCCGCCATTTAGTGTACGATTCGGCCATATTTTTGAATATACAACAGGCCGTTTTCATGCTCCCTTCCAGCAAGTCCGCACTGACCACTTCCACCTACGACTGGAGCACCAGTGCACTGGGCGATCCCGCTGGCTGGCCGCAGCCGCTGCGCCTGGCGGCCGACCTGATGTTCAACATGCCCCTGCCGATGCTGTTGCAGTGGGGCCCGGCCCGGCCAGGCGGACAGCCGGGCGTGCAGCCGGGGGAGCAGCGCGGCGCGCAGGCCGTCGTACTCTGCAATGAGGCCTATGGCCAGCTGGCCGGCCCCGGCTTTGCCCGCGTGCCCGGCGGCAGCGCTCCGGCGGTGCTGCCGCCGCCCATCGCGGCGGCCGGGGAAGCGGTCGCACGGGCGTGGCGCGGCGAGGCGGCCTGCGTTCCCGCGGCCGCCGTGCACTTCGGCGGCGGCAGCCAGGAGCGTTACGACCTGCACCTGACCCCGATCCCGTTCGAAGGCGCGGTCGGCGGCGTGCTGTACGCACTGGCGCCGGCCAGCGCCAGCGCCCCCCAGGACACTTTTGAGCCGGGCACGCTCAGCATCCTCGTCGTCGAAGACAATCTCGACTCCCAGTACCTGGTCTGCGAAATGCTCAAGGCCTTCGGTTACGAGGCCGACGGCGTGGCCCACCCGGAAGATGCGCTGGCACACCTGGCGGCCAACCGTTACCACATCCTGTTCACCGATGTCAGCCTGCCGGGCATGTCGGGGGTCGACCTGGCGCGCCAGGCGATCTCGACCTACCCGCACCTGAAGGTGATCTTCGCGTCGGGTTACGGCGACACGCTGCTGCGCCACCTCGACTTCCCTTACCAGTCGCTGCAAAAGCCGTATGAACTCGACCAGCTGCAACACGCACTGGGCCAGGCCGCGGACCAGTTGCGGGTGCAGGCCTGAGTGCGGCCCGTGTCCCTGCGCGTGCGTGTGTGCGACCAGGCGGATGGGCTGGGCTATCATGGCTCCAGACTTCCCGGCCCGGCCCCACGTGCCGCCCCTCCGACCATGATGGTTACCAGAACCATGTGCAACCTGTTTAGTTCGCTTTCGTGCGCCGCGCCTTCCTGCGCTGCGCCTTCATCGAGGGGGGTGCCGTGAGCCACGAGCAAGACGACCTCGAGCTGATGCGTTCGGCCGCGCTGCGCAATGCCAGCAACGTGATGGCGGCCCGCCAGCGCGCCGAGGCCGAGCTGGAAGCGGCCAAGGAGGCGCTGCGCCGGGCCCATGAGCGCATGGAAAACATGCTCGAGAGCCTGACCGAGGCCTTCTGCGCGGTCGACTTCGAGTGGCGCATCACCTATGTCAACAGCCGCGCGCTCGAGCTGCTCGCGCCGCTGGGCAAGACGCGCGAAGGACTGCTCGGCCAGAACCTGTGGGAAGAGTTCGAGGAACTCGACGGCAGCAACCTGGCCGTCGAACTGCGCCGCGCGATGGCCTCGCGCCAGACCGGCAGCCGCGAATTCTTCTATCCGCGCCTGGCCAGCTGGATCGAGGCGCGCATGTATCCGTCTCCCGACGGACTGACCCTGTATATCCACGACATCACGCAGCGCCGCATCGACCAGCAGGCGCTGATCGACGGTAACAACCGGCTGCAGGTGGCACTGGCCGCCGGGCGCCTCGGCGACTGGTCCTGGGATGCAGCCAGTGACCGCGTCAACCTGGGTGAGCGCGCCGCCGCCATCCTCGGACTGGAAGCGGAAACGCCGCATGCCTGGGCCGTGCTGCGCGCCCGCCTGGAAGAATCGGACCGGGAAGCTGTGCGCCGCGCGGTGCTGCACGCCTTTGCCACCCAGACCGACCTGGCCATCGAATGCCGGCTGCTGCCCGACGGCGGCCAGGCGCGCTGGATCGCCCTCGTGGGGCGCCCCGATTACGCCAACCCGGCCGAGCGCGACAGCGTCGTCGGCATGACAGGCGTCGTCCAGGACGTTTCGAACCGCAAGAATGTCGAGGACAGCCTGCGCCAGAGCGAGGAAACCCTGCGCGCGCTGGCCAACACCATCCCGCAGCTGGCCTGGATGGCCAGGGCCGACGGCGCCATCGTCTGGTTCAACGAGCGCTGGTACGACTACACCGGCACCACGCCTGACTCCGCCGCCGGCTGGGGCTGGCAAAGCACGGTCGAGCCCGACGCGCTGCCCGCCATGCTCGAGCATTGGGGCAACTCGATCCGCACGGGCGAACCGTTCGAGATGGAATACCCGATCCGCGGCGTGGACGGCCAGTACCGCTGGTTCCTGACCCGCGTCAACGCCGTGCGCGACCGCCACGGCGTCGTGGTGCGCTGGTTCGGCACGAATACCGACGTCGACCAGGTCAAGCGCGCCGAACAGGCGCTGCGCGAAGAATCGAAGGTACTAGAACTGCTCAACAGCACCGGCAGCGCGCTCGCCTCCACGCGCGACCTGCGCTCGCTGCTGCAGGTTGCCACCGACGCGGCCAGCGGCATCGCCGGCGCGCGCTTCGGCGCCTTCTTCTACCACGGCAAGGAAAGCGACGGGCCGAAGTTCTCGCTGTATACCCTCTCGGGCGGCACCGCCAACGAATTCCAGAGCTTCGGCGAACCGCAAGCCACCGCCCTGTTCGGGGCCAGTTTCCGAGGCGCCGGCCTGGTGCGGTCACACGACCTGCTGGACGATCCGCGCTATGGGCAGTCGCCGACGCGGTTCAGTATGCTGTCGGGCCAGCCGACGGTGCGCAGCTACCTGTCGGTGCCGGTCACGGCCGGTACCGGCGAAGTACTGGGCACCATGTTCTTCGGCCACCCGGAGCCGGGCGTGTTCACCGAACGGACCGAGCGCATCGTGCGCGGCATCGCCGCCCAGGCTGCGGTGGCGCTCGACAACACGCGCCTGTACGAAGCGGCCCAGCAGGCGGCCGAAGAGCGCAAGGTGCTGCTCGAGAGCGAGCGCGAGGCGCGCGCCGAGGCAGAGCGCTCGAGCCAGATGAAGGACGAATTCCTGGCCACCCTGTCGCACGAACTGCGCACGCCGCTCTCCGCCATCCTCGGCTGGGCCCAGGTGCTGCGCCGCGGCGGCAAGGATGAGGCCGACCTGCAGCGCGGCCTGCAGACGATCGAGCGCAATGCGCGCGCCCAGGCCCAGCTGATCGAAGACCTGCTCGACATGAGCCGCATCACCTCGGGCAAGGTCTTGCTCGACATGCAGACCCTGAGCCCGCAGGGCTTCGTCGACGCCGCCATCGATACGGTGCGCCCGGCGGCCGACGCCAAGAACATCCGCATCGAGAAACGCTACGACCCGGCCCCCGGCATGATCGCCGGCGACCCGGCGCGCCTGCAGCAGGTGGTGTGGAACCTGCTCTCGAACGCGATCAAGTTCACCCCGCGCGGCGGCCAGGTCACGGTGGAAGTGGGCGCGGGCCAGGGCTCGGTCGCCGTCACCGTACGCGACACGGGCGCCGGCATCGGCCCGGAATTCATCACGCACGTGTTCGAGCGCTTCCGCCAGGCCGACGCCTCGATGACGCGCCGCCACGGCGGCCTGGGCCTGGGGCTGGCGATCGTCAAGCACCTGGTCGAGCAGCATGGCGGCACGGTGCGCGCCGACAGCCCCGGCGAAGGGCTGGGTTCGAGCTTCACGATCGAGCTGCCGCTGGCCAAGGAAATGCCGAAGTCCACGGCGCGCAGCCGCATGATCCTGAGCTCGCCGCCACCGGCGGCGCCCGAACTCACGCTGCGCGACCTGACCGGCGTGTCGGTGCTGGTGGTCGACGACGACCGCGATGCGCGCGAACTGATCCTGCGCATCCTCACCGACTGCCACGCGCGGGTGCGCATCGCCGCCAGCGCGCGCGAAGCCTTCGCGGCCCTGCAGGCCGACTTGCCGGACCTCCTGATCAGCGACCTCGGCATGCCCGAGGTGGACGGCTTCGAATTGCTGTCCTGGGTGCGCGCCCTGCCTCGCGACCGCGGCGGCCTGCTGCCCGCCGTGGCCCTGACCGCCTTTGCCCGTTCCGAGGACCGGCTGCGTGCCCTTGAGGCGGGCTTCAGCTCCCACATTTCCAAGCCGGTCGAGCCGAGCGAACTGATCGCTGCGGTAGGCTCGCTGGTCCTTTCCCCTGCTGGCGGCTCAACTGGTCGCAAGCGATTGTGATCTTCCTACTATCGGACGCGGCGCTGTCCTACAAGAAATTTTTGGGCCTTTGCTAGACTACGTGAAGTGGGAAAGTTGGATTGCTTGAATGTAATTTGTTTCCATCCAGTACCTATTTCGACGAGAAGAAGCATGCCGAGCAGACAAGAAATTTTGAACGCAAAAATCCTGGTTGTGGACGATTCGCCAGACAATATCGAATTGATGGAAGAGATATTGCGCGAAGAAGGCTACGCCAACGTCAGCTCGACCATGGAGCCGGAGCAGGTCTGCCCGCTGCATCGCGAGCACAACTACGACCTGATCCTGCTCGATCTGCAAATGCCGGGCTTGAATGGCTTCCAGGTCATGAAGAGCCTGAAGGAAATCGAAAAAGGCGGTTACCTGCCCGTGCTGGCGCTGACCGCCCAGCCCAGTTTCAAGATCGCGGCGCTCGAAGCCGGTGCGCGCGACTTCATCAGCAAGCCGTTCGACTTATTGGAGGTCCACAAGCGCATCCATAACATGCTGGAAGTGCGCCTGCTCTATAAAGAACTCGCGCAGTACAGCCGCGCACAGCAGGAACTGGCCCTGCACGACGCCCTCACCGGCCTGCCGAACCGGCGCCTGCTGGAAGACCGCATCGAAACGGCCCTGCAGCACGCCAACCGCAGCCACGCCAAGGCGGCGATCATGTATCTCGACCTCGACGGTTTCAAGGCGATCAACGACACCTATGGCCACGCCTACGGCGACGAGATCCTGAAGATGGTGTCGCAGCGCCTGCTGGCCTCGTCGAGGAAAGAAGATACGGTGGCGCGCCTGGGCGGCGACGAATTCATGGTCGTGCTGGGCGACATCCACAGCCTGGCCGACGCCCAGGGGCCGGCCGCAAAACTGGTCGAAGCGCTGTCCGAGCCCTTCTTCATCAACGACCTGACCCTGCGCCTGTCGACCTCGATCGGCATCAGCATTTATCCGGACGACGCCGAATCGGTCGACGCCCTGATCAGCATTGCCGACTACGCGCTCTACGAAGCCAAGCGCGCGGGCAAGAACCGCTTCTGCTCGACCGCGGGCTCGCTCGCCGTGGCGGTCAAGCCGGTACCGAAGCAGGCGGCGGAGCTGGCGCCGCACCGCTAGTCAAGTCAGCAAAGACAACGGCCCCATGGCTCGCATTCGATGCGAGCCATGGGGCCGTTCTGTTTTACCCGCAAAGCGGCCGAGGCCGCCCTGCCATCAGACTCACGCCGTCCCGATATCCTTCGGCTCGGTTTCCCTGGTGCCGACATTCGTCTGGCCGCAGGCTTCCTGGTTGTGGGCCGCAATGGCGCCCGCACTCTGGTGGTCGCGGCTGGCGTCGACCTTGTCCGGCGCCACTTCGATGCGGGTGATGCCGGAATCGACCGAAATCGGGTCGCTTGCCGGGAAGGTCATCTCCACCGCTTCATCGAGCAGCGTCTCCTTCGGGCCCGTGCTTGGCGAATGCTCGACGCTGGCCATCATCTCGATCGCCACCGCATGGGTGATGAACTTGAGCTGGGAAAGCTGGCGAATGGTGGTCACGCCAAACCCTTCCTGCAACGCCTTCGCCTCTTTCTCGCCGATGCCTTTCAGGGCGGTCAGCGGACTGTCCACCAGCTCGCGCAGCGACTTCCCGTGGAACTGTTCATTCACAATTTCATTGATATTCATTTTTTATCCTCTTAAGTGAGCGGCCTGTCCTCCATTACTGACACGATGGAACCGGACACAGTTCCACTATCGCATAGGACGTTTTGCACGTATGTGCGCTGTCGAACACGTAAACAACACCCCGTACGTTTGCCCGGAGGCATCGCAAATTGCCGTGGTATCATTTGTGGCGCCAAAGTACGTCTTTACTTTGGAAAACAAGGGCCTCTCTGCTATCCTTTTGATCCGGCAGAATTGCAGCCCATCCCGACGAACGCAGGAACGACGTGTCCACTACCGACAAACCTAAGATTCTGGTCGTCAATGACGATGCCGCCAGCCTACTGGCCCTCTCCAGCCTGCTCGACCAATGGGCGGCAGAGACCGGCTACGAAGTGCTGGCCGCGCGCTCGGGCCAGGAAGCGCTGCGCCAGGTCCTGCTGCACGATTTCGCAGTCATCATCCTTGACGTCAACATGCCCGGCATGGACGGCTTCGAGACGGCCGAGGCAATCCACCAGCGCGCCCGCTCCGCCGACATCCCGATCATCTTCGTCACGGCCTTCCTGGCCGACGAGATCGACCGCCTGAAGGCTTACCAGCGCGGCGCCGCCGACTTCCTGTTCACCCCGGTCATCCCGCAGATCCTGCACGCCAAGGTGTCCGTGTTCGTGGCCCTGGCCAACAAGAACGAGCAACTGCGCCGCCAGGCCGACAAGCTGTCGCAGCGCACGCTGGAACTGACGGCGACCAACGAGCGCCTGATGAGCGAGATCGAGGAGCGCCTGGCCGCCGAGCGCAAGAGCCACGCGAAGGACGAATTCCTGGCGATGCTGGGCCACGAGCTGCGCAATCCGCTGTCGGCCATTTCCAGCGCCGCCGCGCTGATCGACATGCCGGGTGCGCCTGCCGAGATGGGCTCCAGGGCCCGCCAGATCATCCAGCGCCAAAGCCAGCACCTGTCGCGCATCGTCGACGACTTGCTCGACCTGTCGCGCGCGATGTCGGGCAAGATTCTGCTGGGGCGTAAACCGGTCGACCTGGCCAGCCTGGTCGGCGCCTGCCTCGACACCTTCCGCGCCACCGGCCGCACCGGCGGCTACCGTATCAATGTGGACCTCGAGCAGAACTGGGTCGATGGCGACCCGACGCGCCTGGAACAGGTCGCGACCAACCTGATCGACAATGCGCTGAAATACACACCGGCAGGTGGCACGATCGACATCACGATCGCGGCCGAGGGCGACGACGTGCTGCTCAGCGTGCGCGACACCGGCGTGGGCATTGCCCCCGACCTGTTGCCGCATGTGTTCGACGTATTCGTGCAGGGCACGATCAGCCTCGACCGCGCGCAGGGCGGACTGGGCATCGGCCTGTCGCTGGTGCGCCGTCTGGTGGAACTGCATGGCGGCAGCGTCAAGGCCACCAGCGGCGGCGCCAGCGACGGCAGCGCCTTCACCATCCGCCTGCCGCGCGCACAAGCGCCCCAAGTGGCGGCGCCGGGCCTCCAGGCGCCGGAAGAATCGAATGCAAGGCCAGCCGTGCTGCTGATCGAGGACAACGAGGATGGACGCGAAATGATGGCAACCATGCTCGAGGTCTACGGCTACCCGGTGCTGCAGTCGGGCGACGGCCTGGACGGCGTCGCGCTGGCCACGGCCCACCTGCCGAACGTGGCGCTGGTCGACATCGGCCTGCCCGGCATCGACGGCTATGAAGTGGCGCGCCGCCTGCGGGCGAATGCCGCCACCAGCGCGATGCGCCTCATCGCGCTGACCGGTTACGGCCTGGCCGAAGACCAGCGCCGCGTGCTGGAAGCCGGCTTCGACATGCACCTGGTGAAGCCGGTGGACATTACCCAATTATTGGGCGCGCTGGGCGAGCCGGCGGCCCTGCCAACCGCCGCAGGCTGAACGGCAGCGCCGAATAAAAAGGCCGCACCGGCCAATTGCACGGTGCGGCCTTTCTGTTTGCAGCCGAATGCGTGATTACTGCGAGGCTTCGATTTCTTTCTGGCGCATCTGCATTTCCTCGCCCAGCGCAGCCAGGTCGAGTTTCAGTTCGCGCGCTTTCGGGAACATTTCCTCTTCTTCTTCCTCGACGTGGTGCTCGACCAGTTCCGACAGCACTTTCACCTTGGCGTCGTACAGGTCGTCGCCCGGATCCATTTCCATGATCTGCGCGATCAGGTCCTTGGCCGAGGCGTGCTCGACGACGGCTTCGTCGACCATGTCGCCGGTTTCCTCGCTTGCTTCGCGGGTGGCCGGGTAGAAAATCTCTTCCTCGATCGTGGCGTGCATGATCAGCGCGTTGCAGATCTCGTCGGCCAGCTTTTTCTTGCTGACGGTGGCACGGTCGGTCATTTTCTCGAAGCGCTCGAACATCGCTTCGACTTCGCGGTGTTGCTTCTCCAACAGTTCAACGGCGTCGACTTTTGCGCTGGCATTGTTTGGCATGGGAATCCCCTAAAAGGTTTACAGTTTTAATAAGACAGGACTCCAGCATCGTCCGAAACGCGCCCCGCTACCGTTCGGCAGCGCACGCATACCGCACGCGCCGGCGCCGATGTCCGCACCGCCGTGCGCACTTCCGCCGCGAAGCTGTTGTATGATTTGGGAAACATTCAACCGAGCCCACAATGACCGCACCGGAACCGCATCACCCTGACCCGGAACTGGAACGGCTGGTTGCCGAACGCACCGCCGAGCTGACCGAGCTCGTTACCCACCTGATGCGCTGCTGGGACGACGACCGGCGCCTGCTCGCACGCAAGCTCCACGACAGCCTGGGCTCGTCGATGACGGCGCTCACGATGCACCTGGGCCTGCTGTCGAAGGGGCTCAGCGACGGCAAGGCGCTCGACCGTGCGGCCCAGATGAAGAGCCTGCTGAACGGCATCATCGAGACCAACCGCAAGGTGCAGTTGACGCTGTGGAACGACAAGCTCGAATTCCTGGGCATCAAGGCCGCGCTGGCGGAACTGGTGGCCGAATTCGGCCAGGAGCACGGCCTGGAGGCCAGCGCCAGCCTGCCGGACGACGACGACGCCTATTCGCGCGCCCAGAACGTGGCCCTGCTGCGCTGCGCCGAGGAAGGCCTGCGCAACGCACGCGACCATGCGCGGGCCAGCCGGGTTGAAGTGATCCTCGACGACGACGGCGAGCAGTTGATGCTGACCGTGCGCGACAACGGCGTCGGCCTGCCGCGTCCGCCCGCATCCGAAGCGCTGCATTGCCACGGCCTGCGCCTGCTGCGCGAGCGCGCCCGCGCCCTGGGCGGCTCGGTGCGCCTGGCGGCGGGCGCCGAGGGCGGTACTGCCCTCACGATGACGCTGCCGCGCCATCCGAAGAGCGCCTGATAACACCCCCATGGCGGCGTTGCATCGTCTCGCCGTACTCGCGTACTATCTTCGACGATGCGCCTTGCCCTGTGGGTGTTCTCAGGCGCTCCCTTTCAATGTAGTTTGACGAGCGGCGTCGTGCGCCGGATCAGGAAGCGCGCCAATGCCAGCAGGCCGGTACGCACCGAGCCGAGCACGGCCTGGTGGTGCATCAGGTGCAGGCTGGTGTACATCAGGCGCGCCATCATTCCCTCGACGAACCAGCTCGACCCGCGTAGCGAACCCATCAGGTTGCCGACGCTGGTCGTCTTGCCCAGCGAAACGAGCGAACCGTAGTCCTTGTAGGCATACGGCTTCTCGAACGCCGCCTTGCCGGCGGCACGGCGCACGAAGCCCTTGAGCAGGTAGTCCGCCTGCTGGTGCGCCGCCTGCGCGCGCGGCGGCACCGGTTTGCCGGAGCCGTCGATGCAGGCCGCGCAGTCGCCCAGCGCATACACGTCGGGCACGCCCGGCACTGCTAGGCGCGCATCGACTTCGATCTGGCCGCCCTTGTTGGTCGGCAGCCCCAGCGTGCCGAGGAATTCGGGCGCGCGGATGCCGGCTGCCCACACGCACAGGTTGGCCGGGTACACGTTGCCCTCGTTGTCGGTGACCGCATGCGGCTCGATTTTGGTGACGCGGCAATCGGTGACGACAGCGATGCCGCGCTCGTTGAGGAGCTTGAGCGCGGCGCTGGAAACCCGTTCGGGCAAGGGAGCGAGCACCCGGGGGGCGCCTTCGAGCAGGGTGATGCGCACGTCGCGCTCAACCTGCAGGCGCGAAAAGCCATAGGTGGCGTACACGCCGGAAGCTTCGCGCAGCTCGGCCGCGAGTTCGACGCCGGTGGCGCCGCCGCCGATGATGACCACGTCGAGCGGGGCGGTGACGTCAGTGGCATCACTGCGGCGTTCCTCGCGCGCCTGCTCGGCGATTGCCATCAGGCGCAAGAGGCGCAGGCGGAAGCGCTCGGCGTCTTCGGTGACGTTCAGGGAAATGGTGTGTTCGCGGGCGCCGGGCACGCCGAAGTAGTTGGCGGTGCTGCCGACCGCGATGACGAGCGAGGAATAGCTGATCTTTCGCTCATGCAGCACGTCTTCGCCGTCGGATGCGCGCACCGCGCCCACCGTCAGCCGGTGCTGCGCCGCGTCGAGCGCCGTCATGGGTCCGTAGACGAAGGTGAAGCCGTTATCGTGGGCCAGCATCTGGTAGGACAGGCCCTCCTGGTGGATGTCGAGCGTGCCGGCCGCCACTTCGTGCAGCGAGGGTTTCCAGATATGGTAAAGCCGGGAGTCCACCAGCATCACCTTCGAGGGACCGAGCTTGCGCCCGAGTTTGCAGGCCAGTTCCAGCCCCCCTGCACCGCCACCGACGATCACGATTTCGCTCTGCAAGCCATCCTCCGTCCGTTACGCCAGGTTTACTGGCGACAGGTCAAGTATACACCCGGAGGAAATTACGCGTTCGCCGCCGGCCGGTCAGTGACCGCGGCCGTGGCCGTTTCCATGACCGTTGCCGTGGCCGCGGCCATGCTTGTCGTGCTTGTCATGCTTGTCGTGCTTGTCGTGTTTTTTGTGCTTGTCGTGGCGGTCATCGCGGTCATCGCGGTCGTAACGGTCGCGGCGGTCATAGTCCCGGTACACGACCTGCTGACGCTCGGCGCGGTAGCCGTGGTGACGCTCGCGGTAACGCGGCGCATAGGTATTCGTGTACCAGTCGTCGCGCACGAACATGACCGGGCGGGCGCAGGCGTCGTAACGGCCGCAGTAGCGCTTCCAGTTCTTGCGGTGGCCCGACGGCACGCGCAGGTAGACCGGCTCGGCGCGGTAGCGCACTTCGCGCACCACGATCGGCTGGGCGTAGACCACCGGCGGCGGGCCGAAGTCGCCGATATTGATGCGGCCGTAGAAGCCGGGCTGGCCGACGCTGATGCTCACGTTCGTCTGCGCCATGGCGGGAAGGCTTGCCGCCAGCAAGGCGGCCGATACCGCGACGGATCCGATCAGGGATTTCATGGAGGGTCCTCTCATTGTGATGTTGTACGAACTCTATCAGTGACTGAGTGAAAACTTTGTTCGCTGCAACACACAATTACAACTTAGCCTACCGCCTTGGCGAGCGCCTCCACGAATCAGCCTGGCAAGTCGCTGCGAACGGTGCGCACCTGGCGTGCCAGCTTCGCTATCATGAACGCCAAGGAGGTATTGCCATGATGCGTACCCTGCGCTGGAGCGCCGTCGCCCTTGCCTGCCTGTTAGCAAGCGGCTGCAAGCGCAATGAACCAGTGAAGCCGATTGCCACACCGCCATCCGCGACATTCGTGATTTTCATCGATTATTGAGGACGGAACGCGGCACGCAGCGCGCGCCTGCCAGGCTTGCGCGTTCCCTGTGCCTGCGCTGCCGTCGCGCCGGTGCCTCCCTCCGGTCTTTCCCCCTGTCTTTTTTCCTGTAACACGCCCCGCACGTTAAACTGTCGGCTTTTCCCATTTGCCCCAAGGTATGCCATGTCGTTCCACTCGCTCGGTCTCATCGACCAGCTCACGCGCACCCTCGAGACCCTCGCCTACAAGAATCCGACGGCGGTCCAGTCGCAGGCGATTCCCGCCGTGCTGGCCGGGCGCGACGTCATGGCTGCGGCCCAGACCGGCACCGGCAAGACCGCCGGCTTCGCCCTGCCCCTGCTGCAACGGCTGACGATGGAAGGTGGGGGCCTGGTGCCGAACTCGGCGCGCGCCCTGGTGCTGGTGCCCACGCGCGAGCTGGCCGAGCAGGTGCACACGAGTTTCCAGGCCTACGGCGCCGGCCTGCCGCTGCGCACGATGGTCGCTTACGGCGGCGTCAGCATCAACCCGCAGATGATGCGCCTGCGCAAGGGCGTCGACCTGCTGGTGGCCACGCCGGGACGCCTGCTCGACCTGCAGCGCCAGAACGCCCTGAAACTGAACGGCGTGCAGATGCTGGTGCTGGACGAGGCCGACCGCATGCTCGACCTGGGCTTTTCGCGCGAACTCGACCAGGTCTTCGCGGCACTGCCGAAGCTGCGCCAGACGCTGCTGTTCTCGGCCACGTTTTCCGAGCCGATCCGAGCGCTGGCCGGCAAGCTGCTGGTCGACCCGGTCAGCATCGAGACGGCGCCGCGCAACACGACGGTCAAGGCAATCCGCCAGTGGGCGGTCCCGGTCGACAAGAAGCGCAAACCCGAACTCTTCCTGCACCTGCTGAAAAAGCACGACTGGGGCCAGGTGCTGGCCTTCGTGAAAACACGCCGCGGCGTCGACGAGCTGGTCGAACTGCTGCTGGCCAAGCGCATCAACGCCGATTCGATCCACGGCGACAAGCCGCAGCCGGCCCGCCTGCGCGCGCTCGACCGTTTCAAGGCGGGCGAAGTGAAGGTACTGGTGGCAACCGACGTCGCCGCGCGCGGCCTCGACATCGACGACCTGCCGGTGGTGGTGAACGTCGACCTGCCGATCGTGGCCGAGGATTACGTGCACCGCACCGGCCGCACCGGCCGCGCGGGCGCTTCCGGGGAGGCGGTGTCGCTGGTCTGCGCGGACGAAGTGCAGCAACTGGCGGCCATCGAACTGCTCACGGGGCAGGTGCTCAAGCGCGTCGACGAAGCCGGGTTCGAGCCGGATCACCGGGTGCCGGAAACGGGTGCGGGCGGGCAGATCGTCAAGAAGCCGAAGAAGCCGAAGAAACCGAAGGGCGAGGCGAAGGTAGTGACGGAGGATGTGCGCTTCAGGCGGTGAACGAATATTTCATACAACGCTCGACAGTGAAATATTGTTTCATTGCAAGGTCAGCCGGAACTTGCGCACGCCCTCTTCCCCCGTCGGCGTCACCTCGAAACCCAGCTTGCGCACCAGGCCGATGATGCGGTTGTTCTGCGGCAGCGCTTCGCCGACGATCTCGCGCGTGCCGCGCATGCGGCAGTAGGCGATCAGCTTCTCCATCAGGATCCGGCCCAGCCCGAGGCCCTTGAGGTCGGAGCGCACGGTCACCGCGAACTCGGCGCTGACGTTGTCGGGATCGGCCACCACCCGCCCTACTCCGAGCGTCTCGGGCAAGCCGTCGGCCCCGGGGCGGGTGGCGATGAAGGCCATCTCGCGGTCGTAGTCGATCTGCGTGAAGCGCGCCAGCTGCGAGGGCTGCAGTTCGCGAATGCGCACGAACATGCGGTAGCGCACGTCGTCGGGCGTGAGCGCGTCGAAGAACCTCAGGTGCGCCGGCCCGTCTTCCGGCCGCACCGGGCGCAGCAGCAGCCGCCCGCCGTTCCAGTCGATGGTGTCTTCCAGCTCGCGCGGGTAGGGCCGGATCGCCAGCCGGTCGAGCGTGCTGCCCGAGCGGTCGGCCAGGGCCAGGCGCATGCGCGCGTCCAGCACCACGGCGCCACTCGCGTCGGCCAGCAGCGGGTTGATGTCGAGCTCGACGATTTCCGGAATGTCGCACACCAGCCGCGACACCTGCACCAGGGTCGCCAGGATCGCATCCATGTCCGCCGGCGGACGGTTGCGGTAACCCGCCAGCAGGCGCGCGACGCGGGTGCGGCTCACCATGTCGCGCGCCAGCACCACGTTCAATGGCGGCAGCGCCACCGCGTGGTCGTTCGCGACCTGCGCCGCGATGCCGCCCTGGCCGAACAGGATGACCGGCCCGAACACCGGGTCGGTGGCGGCGCCCAGGATCAGTTCGTGGCCTTCGGGGCGGCGCGCCATCGCCTGCACCGAAAAGCCCTCGAAGCGGGCGTCCGGGCGCAGTTCGCCGAAGCGCTTGTGCACCCGCTGGGCGGCCGAGCGCACCGCCTGCTCCGAGTCGAGGTCGAGCGCCACGCCGCCGACGTCCGACTTGTGCATCACGTCGGGCGAGACGATTTTTACTGCCACCGGGAATCCGATATGGCGGGCGGCGTGCACCGCTTCCTCGACGGTGGCGGCGCCCCGGGTTTCGACGATTGCCATGCCGTAGGCGCGCAGGATCGCCTTCGTCTCCGGGTCGGTGAGCAGGTAGCGCCCGTTGGCCAGGGCTTCGCGCACCAGCGCGCGCGCCGTGCCGCGCTCGCTCGCCCCGATGCTCGACACCGACGGCGGCACCTGCATCAGGAGGTGCTGGTTTTCGCGATACTGGACGATCTGCAGGAAGCCCGCGACCGCGTCCTCGGGCGTATCGAAGGTCGGCATGCCGGCCTGCGAGGCAATGTCGCGCGCCGCCGCCACCGAGTCCCCGCCCAGCCAGCACGAGAGCACGTTGCGCGAGGCGCCGCGCGCGAGGGGCGCAATGGCCTCGGCGATGTCGGCGCTCGCCACGGTGGCCGTTGGCGAATGGACGACGAGGATGGCGTCCGTCTCCGGGTCCTGCAGCAGGATCTCGAGCGCCTGCCGGTAACGCTCGGGCGCGGCGCCGCCGAACAGGTTGAGCGGGTTGGCCGGCGGGCTGCCTGCGGGGAGGAGGCTTGCCAGGCGCTCCATCGTCTGCGGCGCCAGGGTCGCCAGGACGCCGCCGCCGCAGACCAGCGCATCATGCGCCAGCACGCCGGGGCCGGCGCCGTTGGCGACGATCGCCAGGCGCTTGCCGTGCAGCGCCCTGGCGTGCGCCAGCGTCTCGACCGCCGCGAACAGCTGCTCGGTGGTGGTCACGCGCAGCATGCCGGCGCGCCGGATGGCGGCGTCGAATACTTCGTCCATGCTCGCCAGCGCCCCACTTTCGCTGGCGGCGGCGCGCACCCCGCTGTCGGCCCGGCCCGCCTTCAGCACCAGGGTCGGCTTGCTGCGCGCCGCAGCCCGCGCGGCCGACATGAACTTGCGGGCGTAGCGCAGATTCTCGACATACAGGAGGATCGAGCCGGTGGCGCCGTCGCTGGCCAGGTAGTCGAGCACGTCGCCGAGGTCGACGTCGGCCGAGTCGCCCAGCGCAATGAAATGCGAGAAGCCGATGCCGCGCGAGCGCGCCCGGTCGAGCACGCCTGTCATGAGCGCGCCCGATTGCGATACGAAAGCGATGCGCCCGCCCAGCGCGCCGCTGTGCGCCACGCTGGCGTTGAGTCCGATAGCGGGCGACAGCAGCCCGGCGCTGTTGGGCCCGAGGATGCGCAGCAGGTAGGGATGGGCGGCGTCGAGCATCGCCTGCTTCAGCGACCGGCCACGCTCGTCGCGCGCCTGGCCCAGGCCGCTACTCAGCACGACGGCGGCGCGCGTGCCCTTCTCGCCGAGCTGGCGGATGATCGACGGCACCGTTTCGGGCGGGGTGCAGATCACGGCCAGGTCGGGCGCCGCCGCCAGGTCGGCCACGCTGGCGACGGCCGGCAAACCACCTAGCTCGGTGTACTTCGGGTTGACGGGGTGGACGGTGCCGCGAAAGCCGCCCGCCGTGAGGTTGCGCAGCAGCGTTGCCCCGAGGCTGCCGGGACGCTCGGACGCGCCGATCAGTGCTACCGAGCGCGGCGCGAACAGGCGTTCGAGGTTGCGGATGCTCACGCCCGCCTCCGGGACGGCGGCGCCGTACGAGACCTCGATACCACTGGACCTGGTTTCAACCGAACCTCCACGTCTGGTACCTGCGAACAAGGAAACGCCGGACAGCCCGTACGGGCCCCATGCAACAGGCGTTGTCGAAGGATACCGCCGGAACGCATCCCGGCGCGCACTGAACAGGCAGCGACGGCCACGCGCCCCGCACTGTCGCAGCGCGGGGCGGGCGTGCTAGAATATTTTCGTGAACACCATCCTGCGCTCGCTGATCGTCTGGATCGTCCTGCTGGCAGTGCCCTTCCAGGGCTTTGCCTCGGCAGCCATGCTCGCTTGCGGGCCGGGTCATGCCGCGCCGGCAACGGTCCCCGTCCCGGATGCCGGCCAGATGCATGACGGGGCGGCCCACGGCGCAGCGCACGGCATGTCGCACGACATGTCCGGCCACGACCATGCGGCAATGGCGCAAGCCGTCCAGGACGACGCGCCGGAGCACGACAGCGCGCACGCATGCAGCGCCTGCTCGGCCTGCAGCATCGGCGCGGCGATCGCGCCCGCCGTACCGCCGGCCCTGCCCGTCCACGCCGCGCCGCTCCTGTCCATTCCTTTCGCCGACGGGCATGTGCCGTCGGTCGACCTTGCCCTGCCCGAACGACCTCCGCGCCCCTTCTGCGCCTGATCTGCCCGATGCCGCGCCACGCGCGGCCTTTCGACCGCCTGGTCGTCTCTACGCATTCATTCGAGGAATTCCATGACATTCGCCATCGCTTTTTGCCGCGCGGCCGCGCTATGCCTGCTGGCCGGCGCCGCGCACGCAGCCCCGGCTGCTCCGGCCACCCCTGTCCCCGCTGCCGAGGCCACCGCCCCGGTCCCGGCCACCCGCTACCAGCCCACCGCCTATCCTGTGCCCGCCCCGCCGGCGGCGACGCCCGACCAGGCCTGGCGCGAACAGAACCGCATCGTCGCCGCGTATGACTCGATGGCGCTGACCATGCCCGGACACGCCACGCATGCCGCGCACGGCGCTCATGCGGGCGCCGGCGCCGACGCACATGCAGCACACCGCCAGCCTGCGCCCGCCGCCGGGACGCATGCACAACATGGCGCCGCCGATCCGCACGCCGGGCACGCCATGCACACGACTGCGGCGGCGGCCGCGAGCCCTGTTGCCCGCTTCGTCGCCGCCTCGAACGCCACCGAATCGAAGGCCGGCTGCGCCTGCTGCAAGGGCAAGGACGGCGCGACCGGCGCCGCAAGCTGCATGGCGCCTGCCGCTGGCGCTGCTACCGCGCACGGCGCGCATGGCGCCCACGCAGGCATGACGCATGGCGCAGCTGCCAAGGCCGGAGGCTGCTGCAATGGCAAGGACGACGCGTCCGGCGCCGGATCCTGCATGGCGGCCGGTGCCGCAGCAGGCCAGGACGCGCATGCCGGCATGACGATGGCACCTATGGCGCCACAGGGCGGGCACGGCATGGCCCACCGCGAGAAGGGCATGGCCTGCTGCAAGGATAGCTGCTGCAAGAATGGATGCTGCAAGGACGCCGGCAAGATGGCCGGCTCCCCTGCCCCGCACCCGCATGGAGGGCAGCACTGATGGCCTTCCCACACCTGTCGCGCGCAGCGGCCATGGGCGCGGCCGGCTTCACGGCCTTGCTGATGGCCGGCTGCGCGAGCGTCACGCCTGACGGCGGCTTCGACGCCGTCGCCCGCAGCGCGCAGGCGCGCGGCCAGCCCGTGCCGAAGCTCGTGCGTAACGAAGCCGACGAGCAGGCGGTGCGCGCTACCGTCCGCGAGCTGCTGGCCAGGCCGCTCGGGATGGACGAGGCCGTGCGCATCGCCCTGATCAACCATCCCGGTTTGCAGGCGAGCTACTGGAACGTCGGCATTGCCCAGGCCGACCTGGCGCAAGCGGCGCGCCTGCAGAATCCGTCGTTCGGGTTCAAGCGCATCGCCGGCGGCGGCGCGGTCGAGATCGAGCGCTCGCTGACCTTCAGCCTGGTCAATGCGCTGACGCTGCCGCTCGCGAAACGCGTCGAGAGCGCGCGCTACGAGAGCGCCAGGCTGGCGGTCGGGCGCGAGATCGAGCGCCATGCGCTGGAAACCCGGCGCGCCTGGGTCGAGGCCGTGGCCGCGCGCCAGGCCCTGGAATACGCCCGGCGCGTGAACGCCGCTGCGGACGCCAGCGCCGACCTGATGGGACGCATGTCCCGTTCCGGCAACGCCAGCAAGCTCGACCTCGCGCGCGAGCAGGCCTTTTACGCCGAAGCCAATGCCGGCGTCGCCCGCGCCGACACCCAGGCGACGGGCAGCCGCGAGCGCCTGACGCGCCTGCTCGGGCTGTGGGGTGCGGACGCCGGCTACACCCTGCCCGAGCGCCTGCCCGAGCTGCCGGCAGCGGCGGCCGACATCCCGGACCTGGAACGCCTCGCCATCGAACGCCGCTTCGACGTCCAGGCGGCGCGCCAAGATGCGGCCGCGCTTGCGCAGAACCTGGGCCTGAGCCGCACCACGCGTTTCGTGAACGTGCTTGAACTGGGATTCGAGCGCAAGAGCGAAACGGACGCGCCGCGCGCGCGCGGCTACGAGATCTCGCTCGAGCTGCCGCTGTTCGACTGGGGCACGGCGCGCGTCGCCCGTGCCGAAGCAAGCTACATGCAGTCGCTGCGCCGGGTTGCCGAGACCGCCGTCAATGCGCGCAGCGAGGCGCGCGAACGCTATCTCGCCTACCGCGCCGCCTGGGACCTGGCGCGCCACTACCGCGACAACGTCCTCCCGCTGCGCAAGCAGATCTCGAGCGAGGTCCTGCTGCGCTACAACGGCATGCTGGCCAGTACCTTCGAACTGCTGACGGACGCGCGCGAACAGGCCGCCGCCGTCAACGCCACCATCGAAGCGCAGAAGGAATTCTGGAGCGCCCACGCCGCCCTCGAGGAAGCCCTCGGCGGCCCGGTCGCCCACGCCACGCCCGCAACAAACAAGGAACACGCACAATGACATCCCGTCGCACATTCTTGAGCGGCG
This sequence comes from Massilia niabensis, assembly GCF_042655085.1. Classification (NCBI taxonomy): domain Bacteria; kingdom Pseudomonadati; phylum Pseudomonadota; class Betaproteobacteria; order Burkholderiales; family Oxalobacteraceae; genus Massilia; species Massilia niabensis. The sequence goes on from NZ_JBHSMU010000004.1 coordinate 192,965, forward strand.
CCGGCGGCGCCCTGGTCGGCGCCTCGCTCGTCAGCAAGGCCGGCGCGGCTTCGCTGCCCGAAGCCCCGGTCCAGTCGTCCAGCGCCACCGCGGCGCCCCTGGTGCCGCCCAACGGCCGTCCCTACAACCCGGTCGTCACCCTCAACGGCTGGACCCTGCCCTGGCGCATGAAGGACGGGATCAAGGAATTCCACCTGGTGGCCGAACCGGTGGTGCGCGAGCTTGCGCCCGGCATGCAGGCCAACCTGTGGGGCTACAACGGGCAGAGCCCGGGCCCGACCATCGAAGTGGTCGAGGGCGACCGGGTGCGCATTTTCGTGACCAACAAGCTGCCCGAGCACACCAGCATCCACTGGCACGGCCAGATCCTGCCCTGCGGGATGGACGGCGTGACGGGCCTGACCCAGCCCGGCATTGCGCCCGGCAAAACCTTCGTCTACGAATTCGTCGCGCGCCACGCCGGCACCTTCATGTACCACCCGCACGCCGACGAGATGCAGCAAATGGCTATGGGCATGATGGGCTTCTGGGTGACTCACCCGAAAGATCCGCGCCAGCACCGGGTCGACCGCGATTACGTGATGCTGCTCGGCGCCTACGACATCGAACCGGGCAGCTACACGCCGAAGACGAACACGATGCTCGACTTTAACCTGTGGACCTTCAACAGCCGCGTCTTCCCCGGCATCGACCCGATGGTCGCCCGGTTAGGGGACCGGGTGCGCATCCGGGTCGGCAACCTGACGATGACGAACCACCCGATCCACCTGCACGGGCACCGCTTCGAAGTGGCCGGCACCGATGGCGGCTGGGTGCGCCCCGAGGCGCGCTGGCCGGAGGTCAGCGTCGACGTGGCAGTCGGGCAGATGCGGGCGATCGAATTCGTGGCCGACAATCCCGGCGACTGGGCCTTCCACTGCCACAAGTCGCACCACACCATGAACGCGATGGGGCACGAGGTGCCAAACCTGATCGGCGTCGACCACCGGGGCGTCGCGAAAAAGATCAACGACCTGATTCCGGGCTACATGGTGATGGGCGACAAGGGCGGCTCGATGGGCGACATGCAGATGCCGCTACCGGAAAACACGCTGCCGATGATGACCGGGCGCGGCCCCTTCGGCAACCTCGAGATGGGCGGGATGTTCACCACAATCAAGATCCGCGAGGGGCTGGGGCGCGGCGACTACCGCGACCCGGGCTGGTACCGGCATCCGGCCGGCACCGTGGCGCGCGAGTGGACCGGCGAACTGCCGGCGGCGCCCCAGGCGCCGGGCGCGGCAAGCACCGGCGGCACCGGCGGCACGGGAGGCAAGGGCCTTACTGTGCGTAAACCAACTACGCACAAGCATTGATGGCAGGGTTCGGTGGCATTACGCCACCGACCGCGCCGTCACCGGATACCCGGCCTCGTCGATCGCCGCGGCGATCTGTTCGAGGCCGGCGCGGCTCTCGATCCGCACCTTCTTGGTCCCCAGATCGATCTCGACCTTCGCGCCCTCGTCCAGTTCCTGCACGGTCTTCGTGACGCGGCCCACGCAGTGGCCGCAGCTCATGCCTTCAACAGTCAGTTCATACATCGGGTGTTCTCCTTGTGGCTGTGGTGACGCTTCGACCCGCCAGCATAACCCTTCCCACCGTGGGAAGGTCAAGGGCCGCGCGTCTGGCGCTTTTTCGCCGGCAGCGCAGGTAGCGGCCGCAGCGGCGCCATCGGCATGACCAGGTAACGCATGTCGGTGCGGTCGGCGCATTCGCCTCCCGCATCGGTGCCGACCAGGAAGCTGTCGCGCCCGAGCCGGGCCGCGGCAGGCTGCGCGCCGGCCAGCCGGCTCGGCGACACGTCGAGTCCGCGCAGGACCAGCTGCACCTCGAAGCCGACGGTCGGCTCGGCCACGGCCTGCAAGATGGCGTGCAATGCGGCCGCGGCGGACCCGCCCGGCAGGAAACGCGCGAAGGCCTCGCCCCCGAGCGGGCCGATGCGCAGCCGGGCGCGCAGGTCGGGCCGCCAGCTGCGTTCGCCCAGCAAGGTGTTTTCGCCGAGATGGGCGTTCACGCCCAGCGCCGGCTGTTCGCCGGCAGCGAGCACGTCCCAGTGGCCCACCGCTTCCTCGAGCCGCACGGTTTCGCGAAAAAAGCTTGCCAGCAGGCGCTCGAGCACGGCGGCCGACACCGGCCGTTGCTGCAGCATGCCGGCGAAGTGGGCAAACAAGGCATCGGGCAGCGCCGCGCCGTCGCCGCGACGCGCGCGGGGCACGCGCGCCAGGGCCGCCAGCCGCGGCAGCAAAGCGTCGGCCTGGCCGGTCCCGGCCTGTTCGCTGCAGTGCTCGATTCGGTGCTTGTGCCAGGCGCGGTAGTACAGCGCCAGCATGCGCCCGGACAGCAGGTCGAGGAAGGCGCGCGGAGCGTGGTCGTCGCGCTCGAGCTGCCAGGCGGCGATCCGCTCCGTGACATGCAGGGGCAGCGCGCCATGGCCGCCAAGCAGGCCCATGAAGCTCGGCGTGATCGTGAACCCGGCAACGTCCGAATCACCCACGGCTATGGGCGTGCGCGACAAGGCTTCGATTTCGGCGGCGGGAAAGCCCAGGCGCAGGCTGTTGTCGAAGCGCAGGCGGGTCTGCAGTGCCTGGGCGGGCGCCACGCCCTGCCCGGCCAGCCACGCCAGCAGGATGCGCACGGCCTGGATGAATTCGAATTCCTGGGGCGCCGCTAGCAGCCGGTCGATGAGGCGCGTAGTAGCTCGGCGGTGCGTGGAGCGCATGCGAGGATCTCCTCTCCGGTCTGGCTTGATACGATCTCGAGCCGGGTAAAGCAGTTGAGCTGGCTGTTCAGGGCGAAGTAATGGTCCATCACCTGCGCGAACGCGTACAGGCCGCTGCCCGCAAACGCTTCTTCGTCGACGGTCATGCGGATGCCGACGCCAGGCATCAGTGACGACACCGGCCGTGTCTTGAGCCAGGCACGCACCGTGCCGTGCTCCAGCCCCACGATGCCGGCGATCTGGCGCCGCGAGACCGGCGAGCATGGCAGGTCGTACAGGGCGAGCATCTTCTGCAGGTCTGCCAGCCCCGCCGTCGTCAAGCCGGCGTAGTTGAGGGCCAGGTGCGACACCAGGCGCCAGTGCGCGCCGCGCCCACCCTCGAACCGGAAAGCGGCGCTCGGCCGGCGCAGCAGGCGAAACGGTGCGGTCCCGGCCCGGGATTCGGCCACCAGGTCGCCCTCGGGATGGCCGTAGCGCAGCCGGGACGGCAGGTCGCGGTTGGTGCAGGTGAGCTCGGTCGAGATGGTGGCGCCGGCGGCATCGAGCGGGTTGAAATCGGGGTCCAGCAGGGCCAGGCGCACTTCGTGCCCGGGACTGGCCTGGGCCAGTATCTCGTCGCGCCGCGCCGCCCAGTAATGGCCAGTCCCGGCGGCGCTTCCACCCGACTGGTCCACTGCCGCATGGCCGACCGCATACAGCGGCTCGAACTCGGTCACGGTACGCGCGCCGCGCGCTTCGCGCACGACGCATACCCGGTCGATGCTGTGGATCTCGAACGCCGCCGCATGCGCCGAATCGGCAGCCAGCGGATACTCGGCACGGGTATGCGACAGCGGGATCGGGTCGCCTCCCTTGCGAAACAGGTTCACCACGGGCGTACATCCGAGCAGCAGGTTCCGGTGCGACAGAGGCGCCAGCGACCGCGCCACGTCCGAGTCCGCCGCCACCCGGACCAGTCCCAGGTGCAGCGTGAAGCGCTCGCATCCCGGCGGCAAGACCCGCGCTGCGGCTTCCAGGTCGATGTCGATGAAGCCGAACTTTTCGGGATAGGTGAAATATTCGGTCAGCAGGCGAAACGCGGGGTGCGAACGGGCGGGCAGAGGCAAGACCGCTTCGTCCTCGCCCAAGCCGGCCAGCGCGAGGGGCGAGGCCCCAAGCGCCAGCCAGGGCCCGGCGCTTTCCGCCTGGACGCAGGCCGCCGGGGGGCGCATGAACAGCGTGTCGATGAGTGCGGCGCGCAGCGACGGGTCGCCGTCCACGAACACGCGCACGCGCCCGGCGCCGCGCCGGCACAGCGCGGCGACCGAGCCCCTGGCTTCGAAGCCGATCGCAATCCCGGCCGTGACACCGCGCACGCTGTGCACCGCGCGCGGCATGGCGCTACCGGACGTGAAGCCCGCCTGCGTGATGCGCAGCGGCCCGACCAGGACCGGGTACACGGTACGGAACTGGCAAACGGTGCCCTCCACCGGCGCGCTGCGCAGCGGCGTGCCGCGCGGGATGATCGCGTAATTAGTCGCACTCGCCCCGGCACCTGCGGCAGCGGCACCCTGCCCCGTATCGGCCACCTGGGCGATGGAATAGGACGGCATTGGCCGCAGGTAATGGGGATACAGGCTCTCGAGGAGCGACTCCGTGAACTTCGGATAATCGTCGTCGAGCCGCTTGTGGATGCGCGCGCTGAGCAAGGCGACCGACTGGATCAGGCGCGCGACGCTCGGGTCCTCGTAGCTGTCGCCGGCAATGTGCAGGTCGCTTGCCGGCTTGGGGAAGCGGTGGCGAAACTCGCGCGCGTATTGCCCGAACAGGGCCAGCTCCTCCTCGAAATAGCGCAGCATCTCATCCATACGTTCTCCGAAACATTGCTGAAGACCAAGATGCATGCTCCCATGCTATTTGCGCGCGGCATTGACGGAGGCTAAGAAAAGGGGGCGAGCGCAGGTCTTGCTGCCGTACCGCCACAGGAAAGAAAAATCCAGCTTGCCGTGGCTTTTTCGTTAATTCCGAGCGATTCCCCAGGCTGCGATAACCTTTTTGTGGCCATCGATGAAATATCGCTTTGCTGCACATGCACGCAAATCCTGCATGCTATCGTCCCCCGTTCAGAAAAATCAAAGCGGAGACAGCATGCAATTCAAATCCATCACGCTCGCCGCGTTCATGGCGGCCGCCACCATGAACGCCAATGCAGACTCCAATAAGCAAATCAGGATCGTCAAACATGTCTCGCCACAGCCCGGCGCCAAGGCACCCGCCGAAAAGGACATGGCCGCCTATTTGTTCGTCTACTTCAAGGACGAAACGCACTCGATCCACTTCGCCACCTCGACCGACGGCTACACCTTCACTGACATCAATGGCGCCGATCCAATCCTGCTTGGCAAGGATGTCTTGGAACAGAAAGGCGTGCGCGACCCGCACATCATGCGCGGACCCGACGGCGCCTTCTACATGTCCATGACGGACCTTCACATCTTTGCCCAGCGCGAAGGCTTACGCGGTACCGAATGGGAACGCCCGGGCGGCGAATACGGCTGGGGCAACAATCGCGCCCTGATCCTGATGAAATCGTTTGACCTGATTAACTGGACCCATGCGTTGGTGCACGTCGGGGGCGCCTTCCCTGCCAAGTACGGGGACATCGGTGCGGCCTGGGCGCCGCAGACCATTTTCGACAAGGACAAAAACAAGCTGATGGTGTATTTCACCACCCGCCATAGGACGACCCCCGACTACATGGTCTACTCCTATGTCGACAGTGCCTATAACAAGCTTGAAACGGAGCCGCAGCGCCTGTTCACCTACCCCAAGGCCGACAAGAGCACCATCGATGGCGACATCATCCAGGTAGGCGACAAGTATCACCTGCACTACGTTGCGCACGATAAACCTGGCGGCCTGCGCCACGCTGTATCGGACAAAATCAACGAGGGCTTCGTCTTTGATCCGGCCAAGGTGGACCCGGAAACCGTGGCCTGCGAAGCGCCCATGGTTTGGCGCCGCATCGGCACTGACAAATATGTGCTGATGTATGACGTGTTTGGTGCCAAGCCGAATAACATGGGCTTTTCCGAAACAACCGACTTCAAGAATTACCGGAACCTGGGCCGCTTCAACGAGCAGGGCTCGCCAATGAAGGCCACTAATTTCTCGGGTCCCAAGCACGGCACCATCATGCACATCACTGCAGAGGAACTTGAGCGCCTGCGGGCCTACTTTGGCGCCAAGGGACAGCGGGCTTCTTGATTTTCTGCCGCAGGAAAGAAAAAGCCACCTTGCGGTGGCTTTTTCTTTGAATCTTTGGCGGAGACGGTGGGGATTCATATCATTCTATGGAAATACAAGCCCGCAATCCGATTCTGCCCCCAAAGATGCCCCAAAAAAGGCTGGCTTATCTCATCAGGGGGCGCAGCAGCATCTCATCACGATGCAAGCCACGGGCGCTGAGGACAGCCACGTGATATTCCATGTCTTCGCGCCGGCCCTATGCTTCCAGCAAAGTCATGCGCTCAGCTTAGTGCCGCATCGAGGGCCGGCACGATCTCGAACAAGTCGCCCACGATGGCATAGTCCGCCACCGAGAAAATCGGCGCCTCCGGATCCTTGTTGATGGCAACAATGGTTTTTGAATCCTTCATGCCGGCCAGATGCTGGATTGCCCCGGAAATCCCGATCGCGATGTACAGGGACGGCGCCACAATCTTGCCGGTCTGACCAACCTGCCAGTCATTGGGCACGAAACCCGCGTCGACCGCGGCGCGCGATGCCCCCATGGCGGCACCCAGCTGGTCCGCCAGCGGTTCCAGGATCTTGAAGGCGTCGGCGGAACCTAGGCCGCGGCCACCGGCAACGATGATTTTCGCCGCGGTGAGTTCCGGCCGGTCGGACCGGGCCAGTTCGCGGCGCACGAATGCAGACTTGCCGCTGTCCCCGACTGCAGCGATATGTTCGATGGCAGCCGAACCGCCGCCCGCGGCGGCATCAAACCCCGTGCTGCGCACGGTGATGACCTTGACCCGATCGGTCGATTGCACGGTTGCGATCGCATTGCCGGCGTAGATCGGACGCCGAAAGGTGTCGGGGGTGTCCACCTGGGTGATCTCGGAGATCTGCGCGACGTCTAGTCTGGCGGCCACGCGCGGCAATATGTTCTTGCCGTAGGCGGTGGCTGGCGCCAGGATGTGCGAGTAGCCAGCTGCGATCGCCAGCACCTGCTCGGCCACGTTTTCCGCCAGGCCATCGGTGAACTGTGCGCCGTCGGCCACCAGTACTGTCGAGACGCCGGCAATCTGGGCCGCTGCTGCGACCGCGGATGCCGCATTGCTCCCGGCAACCAGCACGTGAATCTCGCCGGCGCACTGCGAGGCTGCAGTCACGGTGTGGTGGGTACTCGCCTTCAGGCTTGCGTTGTCGTGTTCTGCAATAACCAGTGCAATCATCATTGTCCTCATCAAATAACCTCGGCTTCGGTGCGCAACCTCGTGACCAGGGTGGCTACGTCCGGCACTGTGATGCCGGCGCCACGCTTGGCGGGCTCGGCCACATTAAGCGTCTTCAGGCGCGGGCTCACGTCCACCCCCAACTGGTCCGGCGTGATCGTCGCGAGCGGCTTTTTCTTTGCCTTCATAATGTTCGGCAAGGTGACATAACGCGGCTCGTTGAGCCGCAGGTCGGTCGTGATTACGGCTGGCAGCGACACCGAGAGTGTCTCCAGGCCGCCGTCGACTTCGCGCGTCACCATGGCACGGCCATCGGCGATAATAACCTTCGAAGCGAACGTGGCTTGCGGCCAGCCCAGCAGCGCAGCGAGCATCTGCCCGGTCTGGTTGGCATCGTCGTCGATTGCCTGCTTGCCCACGATAATGAGCTGCGGATGCTCCCGGTCGGCCAGCGCTTTGAGCAGCTTGGCCACCGCCAGCGGCTCGGGTCGGGCGCTGGTTTCCACCAGAATGCCCCGGTCGGCGCCGATGGCCATGGCGCTGCGCAGGGTTTCCTGGCACTGGGCCACGCCCACGGAAACGGCCACCACTTCGTCGGCCTTGCCCGCTTCTTTCAGACGGGTCGCCTCTTCCAGGGCGATCTCATCGAAAGGATTCATCGACATCTTGACGTTGGCGATATCCACGCCAGTGCCGTCGGATTTGACGCGCACCTTGACGTTATAGTCCACCACGCGTTTCACGGGTACCAGAACCTTCATACGTTTTGCCTTTTGGTAACTTGAGCTAACTTGAATTAACGAACCGAGACCAGCCCCCCGTCGACCGGGAACATCTGCCCCGTGATGAAGCGGGAGTCGTCACTGGCAAGAAACACCAGGACCGGCGCCAGGTCCTGCGCGCAGTCGCCGAACCGGCCGCCCAGCGGAATGGCCACCTTGGTATCGGCGTCATGCGCCGCCAGGTCTTGCGCAGAAAGGGCATTGCGGAAGTTTTCGTACATGGGGGTGACCACATAAGGCAGCACCGCGTTGACGCGGATGCCATCCGGCCCCCACTGGCGTGCCACCGTGCGCGTCCAGGTGTGCACCGCAGCCTTGGTGGCGGCATACAGCGCGTTGTTCAGTTCACCGGTCAATCCTGATTCCGAGCCAAAGTTGATGATGTTTCCGGCACCGTTTTTCAGCATCAGAGCGCGCGCCACGCCGTTGGTATGCATGGTGCCGCGCACATTAATGTCAAACAGCAGGTCATACAGCGCATCGTCGATCTGGTCCGGCGGACAGTGGCGATGCACCCCCGCGACATTGATCAGCACATCGAGCCCGCCCATGGCCTCGCTGGCATGGGCAAAGGCCGACTCCACCTCTGCCCGGCTGCTGACATCGCAATGGCGATAGCCGGCGTGGCCAGCGCCGCCGCTGTTGGCATCGGCCGCTACCGCCTCGCCCAACGCATCGTTGACGTCCATGGAAGTCACGCTCGCGCCTTGCGCGACGCAGGCGCGCACGAGCGCGGCGCCAATCCCCTGCGCCCCACCTGTAATGATGATTTTTTTCCCTGCGAGCTTCATGTTCGGTCTCCGTTTTTGTCTTGATGCATGGCTGGCGCCGCAATGAGGAAGCACCAGTTTCCCGGCTAGACGCTAGGGTTTTGCCTGCAGCAGCTGCACGATGCTGGAGAAATCCAGTGCCCCGGCGCCTCCCGCGCTGTGCAGCGCATACAGGTTGCGCGCCAGTTCACCCAGGGGAATTGGGGCTTTGACGCCCATCGCCGCTTCGGCCGCCAGCCCCAGGTCCTTGAGCATCAGGTCGACCCCGAAGCCGCCGCTGTAACCACGCGACGACGGTACGTTATCCATCACGCCGGGAACCGGGTTGTATCCGTCCAGCGCCCAGTTGCGGCCTGAACTCTTGGCCATGATGTCCGACAGCACGCGCGGATCGAGGCCGTTGGCCATGCCCAGCGCCAGCGCTTCGGCCGTGCCGGCCATCAGTATGCCCAGCAGCATGTTGTTGCAGATCTTGGCACTCTGTCCGGCGCCATGCGCGCCGGCGTGGAAGATGTTCTTCCCCATCGCCAGCAACACCGGCCAGGCCCGTTCCAGCACATCCGCCGGGCCACCCACCATGAAGGTCAGGGTACCGGCGGCCGCGCCGCTGGTACCGCCGGACACCGGGGCGTCAAGCATCGCCACGCCGGCCGCATCGGCCGCCCTGGCCACCGCTACGGCGGACTGGGTGGCGATGGTGCTGCATTCGAGAATCAGGGCGCCGCGCCGAATCCGCCCGATGACGCCGTCCGCGCCCAGATACAGGCCCTCCACATGGCGGCTGGCAGGCAGCATCGAAACAATCACATCGGCGTCGGTCACCGCCGCGTTGGCCGAGGCGGCGACCGCGGCCCCGGCGTCGGCCAGCGTCTTCAGCGCGGCCGGCGACAAATCGAAGACGCTTAGCGTGTGGCCGGCCTTGAGCAGGTTCAGGGCCATCGGCCCGCCCATGTTGCCCAGCCCGATAAATGCAATATGGCTCATCGTGTGTTCCCGTGTGGATGCCCCAGGTCGGCCAGCGGATGTTGTTGCGCTACCCAGGGGCTGTTCAAGAAATGGTCGGTGGTGCTGGCGTCCTGCCAGGCCGGCTGCTGGTCCTTGTCGATCAATAGCGCGCGGATGCCTTCAGCAAAATCGCCCTGGGCGGCGCAGTGCAACGCCACCCCGTATTCCAGGCGAAACACGTCGGCCAGCGACAGATGCGGCGCAGCCTGCAGCAGGCGCCAGGCCAGCGCCAGCGAACCCGGCGCGCCGCGCGCGGCCGCTCCCACCGCCTTTTGTAGCCACGCATCGGCGCTGTGGCATTCGGCCATGGCCTGCAGCACCTGCTCCAGGCTTTCGCGCGTACAAAGGTGGTCGATCAGGTCCTGGTGCTGGCGTAAGGGGCCGGGCGCCGGTACCCCATGCATCTCCTCGGCGCAGCGCAGAACCGCGCCCAGCAGACGGTGGTTGCCAGCATGGTCGGCGTCCCAAGGCTGGCAGAGCAAGGCCTCCATTACCCCGCATTTGTCGGCCTCCTCCAGCACCCGGTCCGCCAGCCCGATGTAGCGCGCATCGGCCGCGTTGATGGAGGCGCCGGTCAGTGCCAGAAACAGGCCCAGGCGCCCGGGCATGCGGCTCAGGAACCAGGAGCCGCCCACATCCGGAAACAGCCCGATGCCGATTTCCGGCATGGCCAGCCGGATCTTTTCGGTGGCGACCCGGTGGCGCGCGCCCGCCATCAGTCCGATCCCGCCACCCATGACAATACCGTGTCCCCAGCACAGGATCGGCTTGGAATAGGTATGGATCTGGTAGTCCAGGCGGTACTCGCGGGCGAAAAACTCTTTCGCATACCAGTTGGCGAGCACATCGTCCCGCTGCCCGGCAAGGCGTTGGCTGAGCATGCTGCTGTAGAGATTCTGCAAGTCGCCGCCGGCACAGAAGGCCTTCTCGCCGGCGCCTTGCAGCAGCACCATGGCGACCCGTTCGTCCTCGGCCCAGGCCGATAGCTGGGCCGACAACAGATCGATCATGTCCAGCGATAGCGCATTCAGGGTCTTTTCGGCGTTCAGCGTGAGCACGCCGATCAGGCGGCCGTTTTCGGCCTGCAGCGTGTCGACCAGCACCGGCTGGCTCAGGGCCACAGCGCTCATTGGTTTTTCCATTGCGCCGCGCGCTTGGAAAGGAAGGCGTTGACGCCTTCCCGCTGATCCTCGGTGTCGAACAGGTCGATGAACAATTCCCGCTCGACCGGCAGCCAGTTGGCCGGCGGCTGCAGGCGTGCGCCCTGGATCAGCCGCTTGCAGGCGGCCACGCTGGACGGACTCTGGCGGTCCACCTTCGCCGCCAGAGCCAGGGCGGCGGCTTTCGCTGCGCCTTTGGCCACCACTTCCTCGACCAGACCGATGCGCAGCGCGGTGGCCGCGTCGACTCTCTCGCCGCACAGGATCATGCGCTTGGCCCAGCCTTCACCAACCAGCCAAGGCAGGTTCTGGGTTCCGCCCGCGCACGGCAGCAAGCCGACCGCCGCTTCAGGCAGGGCCAGTTGCGCCTGCTCCTCGGCGATCCGAATGTCGCACGCCAGCGCGCACTCCAGGCCGCCGCCCATGGCATAGCCATTGAGCGCGGCGATCGACACGCCGCGAAACCGCGACAAGGCTTCCATCGCTTCGCCAAAACGGCGCGCCATTTCCCGCGCCAGTACCTTGTCGCCGTCGGCGAAGACGTTCAGGTCGGCGCCGGCCGAGAAGAATTTTTCGCCCTGTCCGGTGATCACCAGGCTGTACACGTCACGGTTGGCGTTCAACTCCTCGATCAGGCGGGTCAGTGCCGCCAGGCTGGCGCAGGTCCAGGTGTTGGCAGGTGGATTGGCCAGTGTGACGACCGCGGTATGGCCGACGATTTCAAGTTCCAGGTTGGTAAATCCGCTCATCTGATTTCCTCTGTATTCGATTGTTCAAGCAGGTGGCGCGCAACGATCACGCGCATGATTTCATTGGTGCCTTCCAGGATCTGGTGCACCCGGGCGTCGCGCAGGTAGCGCTCCAGCGGGTACTCGCGGATGTAGCCGTTGCCGCCATGGATCTGCAAGGCCTGGTCGCAGACCTTGAAGCCGATGTCGGTGGCGATCCGCTTGGCCATTGCGCAATACACCGTGGCATTGGCGGCGCCCGCGTCGAGCCTGGAGGCGGCCAGGCGCACCATCTGGCGCGCCGCCACCAGCTCGGTCTGCATGTCGGCCAGTTCGAACTGCAGGTGCTGGAACGCCGACAGGTGGCTGCCGAACTGGCGCCGCTCGCCCATGTAGCGGCATGCAGCATCCAGGGCGGCCTGGGCCGCGCCGACCGAGCAGCTTGCAATATTGATGCGTCCGCCATCGAGTCCCTTCATGGCGATGCGAAAGCCGCCGCCCTCGCTCCCGAGCAGATGATCGGCGGGCACGCGCACATTGTCGAAACTCACCACCCGGGTAGGCTGGCTGTTCCAGCCCATCTTGACTTCCTTGCGGCCGTACGTGATGCCGTCCGTGTCGGCCGGCACCGCAAAAGCGCTGATGCCTTTTGGCCCGGCGGCGCCGGTACGCGCCATCACGATCAGCAGATCGGTCGCCCCGGCGCCCGAAATGAAGGCCTTGGCGCCATCGAGGTGGTAGTAGCCGTCCTTGAGCACTGCGCGCATGCTCAGCGAGCCCGCGTCCGAGCCGGCGCCAGGTTCGGTCAGGCAGTAGGAGCCGAGCTTTTCGCCGCTGGCCAGCAACGGCGCCCAGCGTTCGCGCACCGCCGGACCGGCCCAGGTGGCCAGCATCCAGCTGACCATGTTATGGATCGTGATATACGCCGTGGTCGATGGGCAGGCGGAAGCCAGTTCCTCGAAGACAATCGCTGCATCGAGCCGGGCCAGGCCCAGGCCGCCCACGTCCTCAGGCGTATACATGCCGCAGAAACCCAGCTCGCCGGCCTTGCGGATGACGTCGACCGGGAAGATGCACTCCGCATCCCAATGCGCCGCAAGCGGCGCCATCTCGCCGGCGGCAAATTCCCGCGCCGCCTGCTGGAAGGCGCGCTGCTCTTCCGAAAGTTCGAAGTCCATGGGGGCCTCCGCCTTACTTCAACGAGATGGTGGTGTTGACCGGACCGGCCACGCTGCTGTCGTCGAACCAGCGCGCGGTGATGGTCTTGGTCTGGGTGTAGAACAGGATCACCTGCTTGCCATACGGGCCCAGGTCGCCCAGCTTGGAGGCGCCCGAGCCGGTGAACGAGAACAGCGGGACCGGCACCGGGATCGGCACGTTGATGCCGATCTGGCCCGCCTCTACCTCCTCCTGGAACTTGCGCGCGGCGGCACCGGACTGGGTGAAGATGGCGGTGCCGTTTCCGTTCGGGTTGGCGTTGATGAAGGCAATCGCTTCGTCCAGCGTGCCCGCCTGCACCAGGCACAGCACCGGCCCGAAGATTTCCTGGTCGTAGATCGCCATGCCTGGCTTGACGCCGGAAAAAATCGTCGGCCCGACGAAGTTTCCGTTGTCATAGCCCGGTACGTTGGGCCGGCGTCCGTCCAGTTCCAGGGTGGCGCCGCTGGCGATGCCCTTGGCGATAAATCCCTCCACCCGATCCTTGGCGGCGCAAGAAATCAGCGGTCCGACATCGGTGCCGGGCTCGCTGCCGCCACTGATCTTGAGGGTGCGCGCCTTTTCCACCAGGTCGGCGATCCACTCGTTGGCCTCGCCGACCAGGATCGTCACCGGCAGCGCCATGCAGCGCTGCCCCGCCGCGCCGAAAGCCGCGCCCAACAGGTTGTTCAAGGTCTGCTGCTTGTTCGCGTCCGGCAGCACGATAGCGTGGTTCTTGGCGCCCATCATGCACTGCACCCGCTTGCCCGCCTGCGAGGCGCGGTGGTAGACGTGGGTGCCGACCTTGGTCGAGCCGACAAAGGAGACCGCCTTGATGTCCGGGTGGTCGCAAATGGCGTTGACCACTGCCTCGCCGCCGTGCACCACATTGAGCACGCCCGGCGGAACGCCTGCCTCGAGCGCCAGTTCGACCAGGCGCATGGTGACCATTGGATCCTGCTCGGACGGCTTGAGCACGAACGTATTGCCGCAAGCGATAGCCATCGGGAACATCCACAGCGGGATCATCGCGGGGAAGTTGAAGGGCGTGATTCCGGCGCACACGCCGATCGGCTGTTGCAGCGTGTAGGTGTCAACGCCATTGGCAACATTGTTGGCGATTTCGCCCATCTGCAGCGTGCCGATATTGGCGGCGTGTTCCACGACTTCGAGGCCGCGGAAAATGTCGCCTTCCGCGTCGGCCAGGGTCTTGCCCTGCTCGGCCGTCAGCAGCGCCGCCAGCTCTTTCATGTTCTCGCGGATCAGCTGCTGATACTTGAGAAAAATGCGGGCGCGGGTCCCGATCGGGGTCCTGCGCCAGGTCTTGAAGGCCTGCTTGGCCGCACCGACCGCTGCATCGATCTCGGCAGCGGTGGCCAGCGGAACTCGTCCCAGCACTTCCTGCGTCGCCGGATTGATCACATCCTGCCATTGCGTGCTGGACGACTCGACGAATTCGCCATTGATCAGCAGTTTTACACGGTGGAGTTCTTTACTGGTGGTAGTCATCGGTACAAATCCTTGAAATTGTCGGTGCCAGGCACGATGGAAGTTGGGCATTGACTGCCCATGCTCGAATTACATCAATTCACTGCGAATAATCAGGTCAATCCTGGCCGCCTGGACGGCGGCGTGGAGCGATCGGTGTCCCACCTGGGATCGCGCCGCTCCTGCAACACCTGCTGGCGCAATGTGGCAGCGTCCGGCAACGGAGCCCACTCCTCCCAGCGTTTGCGCATCCAGCTCCTGATCTGCTCCTTGCTGGGGCGATCGAAGTCATCCATGATTTTCTCCATATCAGAAGCACCTGAGGGGGTGCGGCAATGCGCTCTGCAACCGGTACGGCGGACGCAGCGTCATGGCCGCCTCATTTATCAACGATAATGTTGACTACAACTTCGAAGCTCCCGGGCGGTGATCATGTTCGCGGGCTTCAAAAGGTGTCTCCTCCAGTCCTGATGATGGTGCGCCATCTCCATCTGCTTGTCAACAACCATGTTGACTAAAAACTTAAAATCAAACGCGCTGATGAAAACTGCGGCCACAGCGCACTACGGTGTGGCTCACCCATGCAGACCGCAAATGCATCAGTGCCAGAGGCATGTCAACACGTTTGTGGACTCCTACTGCCAGTCAACAATGAAGTTGACTACATAAATTTTCTGTGCAAGACTGGTCTGACAATATGCAACGTCCACCTCTTCGCTGGAGTTCACGAGATCATGAATGACGCTTTACTAATCCTCGGAAACGGCTGTGGCGGCACCGAAGTGGCATTTGCCGCCCGCGCTGCAGGATGGAACGGCCCGATTACGCTGGTCGGCGACGAGGCTGCGATGCCGTACCACCGGCCTCCACTGTCGAAGGCCTACCTGAGCGGTGAGGCCAGCGCGGCCTCGCTCGACATCAAGACCCCGCAGTTGTACGAAAAATTCAATATCGGGCTGGTTACCGGGACGGCGGCGACGACCATCGCGCGACGCGAGCGCCACGTCACGCTGGCCGACGGCCGCACGCTGCCCTACGATCGGCTGGTGCTCGCTACTGGCGGGCGTGCGCGCCCTCTTCCAGCTGCTGTCAGCGCAGCGGGCGCTGCCAATTTTCACTATCTGCGCACCCGTGCCGATGCCGAGGCGATACGCACCGGCTTTGTACCGGGCCGGGCGCTGGTGATCGTAGGCGGCGGCTACGTCGGCCTGGAGGTGGCCGCGGCGGCGCGCAAAGCCGGCATGGCGGTGACCCTGCTGGAGGCGGCGCCGCGCCTGCTGGCCAGGGTGACGGCGCCAAGCCTGTCCCAGTTCTACCTCGACGTGCACCGTGCCGCCGGAGTCGACGTGCGTCTCGACGCCCAAGTCGAACGCTTCGAGCTGTCCGACGATAGCAGCCGCATCACCGCAGTGCTGTGCGCCGATGGCACACGCCTTGCCGCCGATCTCGTCATCGCCGGCATCGGCCTGCTGCCGAACACCGAACTGGCCAGCGCCGCTGGCCTGGCCGTCGACGACGGCATCATCGTCGACGACCAGCTGTGCACCAGCGACAGCACGATCTTCGCGATCGGCGACTGCGCCAGGGCCCGCAGTGCGCTGTACGGGCGGTCGGTGCGCATCGAATCGGTACCAAATGCTCTGGAGCAGGCGCGCAAGCTTGCGGCGCTGTTGTGCGGTCGCCAGCCGCGTCCCGACAGCGCACCCTGGTTCTGGTCCGATCAATATGATCTGGCGCTCAAGATGGTGGGACTGTCGCACGGCTACGATCAGCTGGTGCTGCGCGGCGCAATCGACCAGCACAGCTTCAGTGCCTTCTACTTGCTGGAAGGGCGCGTGCTGGCCGCCGACAGCGTCAATCGCCCACACGAATTCATCCAGGCCAAGCGCCTGGTCAACCAGCGCGCAGTGGTCGATGCAGCGCTGCTGGCGGACGATTCAATCGGCCTTGAGCAGATGATGCCGCCGCAATAAGCGCCCTATCCATTCACACCAACCGGAGATTTACATGGCAAACGTCACATTCATTACCGCGCAAGGCGTCACGACGGAACTCGATGTTGAACCCGGCATCAACCTGATGCATGCGGCGGTCTCGAACGGCATCTACGAAATCGTCGGCGATTGCGGTGGCAGCGCCAGTTGCGCCACATGCCACGTCTACCTCGCCCCCGGCGTCGAGGACAAACTGCCGCCGCCGGGCGAACGCGAGCTGCAGATGCTGGCCAGCGTTTCATCCGAGCGTAGGCCGAACAGCCGCCTCAGCTGCCAGATCGTTATGGAAGACCGTCTGGACGGCATCCGCTTGCATATAGCGGAGACCCAGTGGTAAACCGGCTTTGGACCTCAGCTGAACAACTTCGGCCACCCTTGATATAATTGCCTACGGGATTTATAAAATATAAACAACCGCAGGAGACACCCCCATGGACAGACATGACTGGTGCGAAGTGTCGCCCATTGGTGACCTACTGGTAAAGGGCGCGGTATTTCACCCCGAACGCGACGCCATTGTATTTCCCGACACGCGTAGCACTTATGGCGCGCTGCTGGACGGCGCGGTCGCGGTGGCACGTGCATTGCTGGCGCTGGACGTCAAACCGGGCGAACACGTGGGCCTGATGGCGGCGAACGGCCTGGCTTTCGTGGAAGCGTTCTTCGGCATCGCCATGCTTGGCTGCGTGGCGGTCCCGCTGCATGCGCGACACAAGGCCGGCGAGCTGGCGTACATCATCGAAAACGCCGACTTAGTAGCCGTGCTGACCACCGCCGAGGCAAGCGACCATGTTGAGTTCATGGCCCTGTTCCGCGCCGCGCTGCCGTCGCTGGCGATGGCAGCCGACCCTGCCCGCCTGGCGCTACCGGAAGCGCCGCGCCTGCGCAATATTCTGCTACTGCGAGGCGACGCCGCGCCCGGCTGCATCGGCCACCTGGATCTCCAACGCCACGCCAGCGCGACCGATGCGGCCCGGGTACACGCCGCCAGGCAGCAGGTACGGATACGCGACACCGGCGCCATCCTGTACACATCGGGTACCACCAACCATCCCAAGGGTTGCCTGCTGTCGCACGAAGCGCTGGTGCGCGGCGCCGTGCAACGCGCCCGGCGCCGGTTCCGGCACGCCGGCCATGGAGTTACCTGGGGGGCCGGTCCGCTGTTTCACATTGGTTCGCTCGCCCCAATGCTGGGCGCCATCGGCAGCGGCGGCACCTATGTGACCGATACCATTTTCGATGCCGGCCGCGCGCTCGCACTGATTCAGCGCGAACGGGCCGACACTGTTTTCCCCTGGTTCCCGGCCATCGTGCGCGCCCTGCTCGACCATCCCGACTTCAATCCCGCACGCCTGCCCGCACTGCGCTCGTTCGTCACGATCGGGCCGGCGGCGCTGATCGAACGCATCCAGTGCCTGTTGCCGCAGGCGGAATTAATCCAGGCGTGCGGCATGACCGAAACCGCGGGCATCTATGCGATCACCGGGGCCAGCGACACGGCGCGCGAGCGCACCCACAGCAACGGCAAGCCGGCGCCTGGCATCGAGGTAAGCATCCGCGACCTCGACACGGGCGCGCCGGCGGCGCCAGGAACCGTCGGTGAAATCCTGGTACGCGGCTACTGCGTCACAGAAGGCTATTACCGCGATCCGGTCAAGACCACGCAAGCCATAGATGGCGCGCGCTGGCTGCATACGGGCGACCTGTATCTGCAGGATTCCGACGGCAACCTGGTATTTCACGGCCGCCTGAAGGACATGCTCAAGGTGGGCGGCGAGAATGTGGCGGCGATCGAAGTGGAGTCGCTGCTGTGCGCCCATCCCGCGGTCAAGGCCGCGGAAGTGGTGGGCATGCCTGACGAACGCCTCGACGAAGTGGCGGCAGCGTTTATTGAAGTTAAGCAGGGGGCGACACTGACCGCAGAACAGCTGATCGCCTTCTGCAAGGGCCGCATTGCCAGCTTCAAGATTCCGCGCGCGGTGTTGTTCATCAGCGCCGAGCAGTGGCCGATGTCGGCGACCAAGGTGGACAAGCGCGTTCTGCGCACACGCCTGGCTGCGGCGCTGGCTGAAAAATAAGGTCTGGCCGCCAATTCGAAGTCAGTCGATGCGGGTAGCCGGCGGCTTAAGTCGACATCATTGTTAGCACTGGAATTATCGGTCACAGGCCAGCTTTTCGCGGTCGGAACAGGCAGGATCAAGCAGCACTCGCCATGAAATAGCGGCGCGCAGCGGTCACGTCGACTTCGATCGCCGCCTTCAGCGCATCGATGCCGTCGAAACGCAGCTCGGCGCGCAGCTTTTTGAGGAACTCGACGCTGACGATTTTTCCGTAGCACGACGCCACCGTCTCCATTACATGAACTTCGAGCAGCGGCTCGCCGTCGCGTTCAACCGTCGGACGCACCCCCACGCTCGCCACCGCCGGCAAGGGATGCGGCGCCAGCCCGTGAACCTGTACCACGTAGATGCCGCTCAGGCCGGCGGGTCCATGCTTCATCTTCAGGTTCAGTGTCGGAAATCCCATCATGCGACCCAGCTTGCGGCCGTGAACCACATGCCCGGACACGCTGAAGGGGTGTCCACGCAGCGCGCGCAAAGCAGGGAAATCTGCGCGCGCCACGGCACCGGTCAGTTGCGCCGACGCGTCCAGCCATGCCTGACCCTCGGTCGCCGTGACAACCTGGCGCACATTCGGCAAGGCGACCAACGCGGTCGCAGCGTCGTGTGTGCTGCGACTGATGAGCACATGGTCCACCCCGGCGACACGCAAGCCCGCCAGCGTATCGCGCAAGCTGCCGTGAGCCCTTGAAGTCTGCCTGGCCGGCGCCAGCACCAGGGCGGCGAGGGCAATCCCCCGGGCGCGCGCCTGCGCGCCGGCATCGGCCAGGATGCGCCGGTGCTCCCCATGCATTCCGTCAAAGTCGGCAACCGCCAGTACGCACGGCGGCAGCGCGGCACCAGCCCTGACCCCGAATAACACCTTCATGGCAGCACCTCGTCATCGGCCAGGACGCAGCTCGTATCGAACAAATGCCCCATGCGGGCCGCCTTGACGGCAAGGTAGCCTTGATTATGGTGATTGTGCCCGCTGACCAGCGCGATGCGTTCCACAATCGGTACGCCGGCTTCGGCCAGCGCGGCTACCTTGCGCGGGTTATTCGTCAGCAGCCGCAGCGATGCGACGCCGAGGTGCCCGAGCATGCCGGCGCACATGGCGTAGCCCCGCGCGTCGGCCGGGAAACCCAGGCGCACATTGGCATCGACCGTATCGACGCCCCCGTCCTGCAGCTGATAGGCGCGGATCTTGTTGAGCAAGCCAATGCCGCGGCCCTCCTGCCGCAGATACAGCAGCACGCCACGGCCTTCGGCTGCGATGCGTTCCATGGCGGCGGCGAGCTGGGCGCCGCAATCGCAGCGCTGGCTAAAGAGCGCATCGCCGGTCATGCATTCGGAATGTACGCGGCAGAGAACCGGCGCGCCGTCATTGATGGCGCCCAGCGTCAGGGCCAGGTGCTCGGCGCCGGTGTCGGCGTCCTGGAAGCCATGCAGTTCAAACTGCGCCGAGACCGTCGGCAAGCGGCACGAGGCGATATGCTGGATGGACACGCTGCACTCCGCTAGTCGGGTTTAACGTATTCGACCACTTTCAGGTCAAAGCCGGATATGGCGTGGTATTTGACGGGGGCGCTCATCAGGCGCAGCTTGCGCAAGCCCAGCGCGCGCAGGATCTGCGAACCCACGCCGACATTCAGGTAGGTCTGGCGCCCGCGCCGCGGGCGCGGCTCGAAGCCGATGTCGCGCCGCACGGTGTCGATGCTATCGAGCAGGTCATCGGCCGACTCGTGTTCCGCCAGCAGGACCACCGCACCGACGCCTTCGGCGGCGATGCGCGCCAGGCAGCGCCGGATATCCCAGCCGCTGCTGCCGGGCGCGTGGATGGCGAACATGTCCCGCACCGTGACGGCCAGCTGCACCCGCGCCAGCACCGGCTGCTCGGAATCGATCTGCCCGCGCACCATGGCCAGGTGCACATTGCCGTTAATGCTGTCGCGGTAAGTGTGCAGCATGAACGCGCCTTCGTCGGTCACCACAGGCGCCTCACTGACTTTTTCGATCGTGCTTTCGTAGACTACCCGATAGTGGATCAGGTCGGCGATAGTGCCGATCTTCAGACCGTGCTGCTGCGCGAACACTTCGAGGTCCGGCCGGCGCGCCATGGTGCCGTCCTCGTTCATGATTTCGCAAATGACGCCGGTTTCGTCGAATCCCGCCAGCCTGGCCAGGTCGCAGGCCGCTTCGGTATGGCCGGCGCGCACCATCACACCGCCTGGCCGCGCTACCAGCGGAAAGACATGGCCCGGCTGGACCAGGTCGCTGACAGTGGCGCCGCGCCCTGCCGCCACCTGGACTGTGCGCGCGCGGTCTGCCGCCGAGATGCCGGTTGTCACCCCGGTGGCGGCTTCGATTGAAATGGTGAAATTGGTCCCGAAGCCAGAACCGTTGCCATCAACCATCGCGCGCAGCCCCAGCCGTTCGCTGCGAGCCTGGCTCATCGGCATGCAGATGAGGCCGCGCGCGTGGCGCGCCATGAAATTGATGTGTTCGGCCGTTACGCATTCGGCGGCCATGACGATGTCGCCCTCGTTTTCGCGGTCTTCGTCATCCATCAGCACAACCATCTTGCCGTTGCGGATATCCTGGATGATCTCTTCTGTCGAATGTAATTGCATATGGATTCCTGCCCTGGGGCGACCCTGCGGTCAAACCTGCATCGCCACTGCGCCGGGGAGCTTCCCGGCGCCGCCGTGTGCAGCGCATGAAACGATTATGTGACCGCCCCCGGCCTTTGTCAACGCTTATGTTGACTCGAAACAGGACCTAGTAGGCGTAAAAGCCCTGCCCCGATTTGCGTCCCAGCCTGCCCGCATCGACCATTTCGCGCAGCAGCAGCGCCGGCCGGTATTTTGAATCGTTGAAGTCGTGATAAAACACGTCCATCACAGCCAGCAGGGTATCGAGGCCGATCAGGTCGGCCAGCGCGAGCGGCCCAATCGGATGGTTGGCACCCAGCTTCATGCCTGCATCGATGTCCTCGGCGCTGGCCAGGCCCTCCTGCAGCACGAAGATGGCTTCATTGATCATCGGCACCAGGATGCGGTTGACCACGAAACCGGGCGCATTCCTGACCCCGACCGCTGTTTTGCCGATGCGCTGCGCCAGCGCCAGCGTTGCCGCAAACGCCGCATCACTGGTTTGAATGCCGCGAATGACTTCCACCAGGCCCATGACCGGTACCGGGTTGAAAAAGTGCATACCCACCAGTCGCGCGGGTTGGGCCAGCGAGGCGGCCAGTTTGGTGATCGACACCGACGAGGTATTGGTGGCGATCAGGCTGTCCGGCCTGGCGACAGCGTCCAGCGATTGCAGGATGCCTTGCTTGATGGCCAGGTTTTCCGTCGCGGCCTCGATCAGGAAGTCGCACTCGCCCAAGTCGTCCAGGGCGGCAGCCCGCTGGATACGCTCCAGCACGGCGGCACGCTCCTGCGCGCTGATTTTCTGTTTGGCGGCCAGGCGCTCCAAGCTGGTGTCAATCCGGGTGATTCCGGCCTGCACC
Source organism: Massilia niabensis (assembly GCF_042655085.1). Taxonomy (NCBI): domain Bacteria; kingdom Pseudomonadati; phylum Pseudomonadota; class Betaproteobacteria; order Burkholderiales; family Oxalobacteraceae; genus Massilia; species Massilia niabensis. The sequence goes on from NZ_JBHSMU010000004.1 coordinate 214,902, forward strand.
GCACTCTCGCTGATGTCGTACAGCCGCACTGTCAAGCCGGCGCTGGCGCACACCTGGGCAATACCCGCGCCCATCAGGCCGGCGCCGACAATACCGACAGTCTTAATTTCCATGATTTTCCTTGCAAAGTAAGGGATTGGCAGGTGCGCGCACCGGGCCCGTTCGCATGACCGCTTACATGCGTTCGAAAATGGCGGCGATGCCCTGGCCACCACCGATACACATGGTGACCAGCGCATACCGGCCGCCCGTGCGATGCAGTTCGCTGATCGCCTTGATGGTGATGATGGCGCCGGTGGCGCCGACCGGATGGCCCAGTGAAATGCCCGAGCCGTTCGGATTGACCCGCGCCGGATCGAGGCCGAGCTCGCGCGTGACCGCGCAGGCTTGCGCGGCAAACGCTTCATTCGACTCGATCACGTCCATGTCGTCGGTGCGCAGGCCGGTGCGCTCGAGCACCAGGCGCGACGCCGGCACTGGCCCGATACCCATGTAGGCAGGCTCCACCCCGGCATGGGCGTAGCCAACCAGGCGTGCCAGCGGCCTCAAGCCGAGCGAAGCGGCATGGGTGCCATCGGCCATGACGATGGCGGCGGCGCCGTCATTGAGGCCCGAGGCATTACCGACAGTGACCATGCCATCTTTCTTGAAGACCGATTTCATCGCCGCCAGCGACTCGGCGCTGACGTCCGCCCGCACATGCTCGTCGGTGTCGAACAGGACCACGCCCTTGCGCGAGTTCAGCGCCACGGGAACGATCTGGTCCTTGAAATAGCCTGCCGCAATGGCGTGCGCGGCGCGGCGCTGGCTTTCCAGCGCCAGCTCATCCTGCATCTGGCGCGTGATCCCGTAGCGCTCCGCCACATTTTCCGCCGTGATCCCCATGTGCATGGCCTCGAAGGGGTCATGCAGGATGCCGGTCACATAGTCCAGCGCCTGGGTGTCCCCCATGCGTGCGCCCCAGCGCGCGGACGGCAGCACGTAGGGGCCCCGGCTCATCGACTCGGCGCCGCCGCCGATGGCCAGGAGGGCGTCGCCCAGCATGATGGTCTGGGCCGCCGAGACGATCGCCTGCAGGCCCGAGCCGCACAGGCGGTTGACATTGAAAGCCGGGGTTTCCTTGGGAATCCCGGCCTCCATGGCCGCCACCCGGCTCAGGTAAGCGTCGCGCGGCAGGGTGGGCACCACGTTGCCCATCACCACGTGGCCGATCGCGGCGGCCTCGGCGCCTGAGCGCTCCAGCGCCGCCTTCACCACCGTGGTGGCCAGGTCGCACAGCGGTACATCCTTGAGCGCGCCTCCAAAACTGCCGATGGCGGTGCGCGCCATCCCGACTACAACAACTTCTGCTTGTTTCACATTGCCTCCTCTGCTGTTACTCTGCTGTTAAAGACCGCTCGCGGCAATGCTCTTGGTGGTCGCCACATCCCATACCAGCGGCAGGTTGCGCACCGAACTGACGATGCCGCCCTGATGCCCGATGGTGGCGCCCGGTGCGATTGAAAACTGCGGAATGCGCGCCAGCCATTCGGTCAGGGTGGCGATGATTTCGCGCCGCGCCAGGTGCTGCCCCAGGCACAGATGCACACCGTGGCCGAAAATAGTGTGCGATACCTTCTTGCGCGAAAAGTCGACGTGCATCGGGCAGGCGTTTTCGCGCTCGTCCAGGCCGGTCAGCAGCTGCGGCAACAGGATCTGGTCGCCCTTTTTCATCTGCACGCCCTGGAACTCGAAGTCCGAGGTCAGGATGCGTCCGTCGGCCACCAGGCCGAAGCGGCGCAGCAATTCCTCGGTGGCGGCGGGAATGCGCTCCGGGTGATCGATCAGTTCCTGCCGGTGTTCCGGGCTTTGCGCGAGAAACTGCATGCAAAAGGCCAGGAAATTGATCACGGTGTCCACGCCGCCCACCAGCAGCAGGCCAGTCATGCGCAGCGCCTCGTACTTGCTGACCGGGCGCCCGTCGACCTTACCGCTGGCGATCTTGCTGATGGCGTCGTCGCCCGGGGCCAGCATGCGCGCGTCGACGATCGGTCCCAGGTATTCATACAAGGCATCGCGCGCCTCAGCGAACGTCATCGAACCGTCCGGACGGGTCATCTGGTCGGCCAGGTTTTTCAGGTACGGAATGTCCTTGTCGGGCAAGTCGGCCAACATGAAGAAAATCCCGATCGGAAACGGCTCGGCAAAGTCTTTTGTGAAGCTGCACTGGCCGAGCGGGCGCAGGCGCTCGATCAGCTCGACCGCCAGAGCCTGGATGCGCGGCTCCATCTTGTCGACCACGGGCATGCCTACCGTCACGCTGACCAGCGCCCGGAATTTGCGCTGATCGGGCGGGTCCATTGAGGTAGGAATGAAATCGTAGGCTTCGCCCACCTCGCGCGGAATGAACGGGCACTCGCTGGAAAAATGCTTGGTGTCCTCCAGCGCGCCGCGGATCAGCTGGCCGCGGGTGGCGATCCAGTGGCCGCCGTTATGGCGCGTCCACACCACGTCCGGCACGCCGGGCGCCTGCAGCCGCGCGTAGGCTTCGTGCACGCCGTCGGCAACGCCTTCCGGGTTGTACATATCAAAATCAAACACCAGTTCCTGGGGAACGTGGGGCGGCAATGGGGCCAGGCTGGAAGCCGGAGTGATCTCTGTCGTCGTCATGGTTAGCTCTCCTAGGGTTACAGGGTGGGATCGATGACTGGCTTGATGGCTTCGCCGGACTTGACCAGCGCCAGCGCCTTGTTCGCGTCGGCAATGCCGACCCGGTGGCTGACCAGGCCAGCCAGCGGATAGCGCTCCTGCAGGCGCGTTGCCAGATGCAGCGCCTCGTAATAGTGCTTGGGCTTGGCGAAGGTGGCGCCGGTAACCTTCATGTTCTTGATGGTCAGGTCGCGCGGGGCGATGGGCTGGGTGCCGATCGCGCCCCACAGGCCCAGCACGATATAGCGGCCATGGGTGCCGGTCAGGTCCACGCCCTCCGGGAAAGCGGGCAAGGCGCCGGCTGCTTCCACCACCACGCTGGCGCCGCGCGGGCCCAGCAGATCGGCCACCTGGCGCTTGCGCTCGTCGGCGCTGCTGCCCTTGAGGGAGATGGCCGCCGTTGCGCCCAGCGACATGGCCACTTCCAGTCGCTTGTCCGAATGATCGAGCACGATGATCTTTTGCGCCCCCGACACGGCCGCCACCAGCACCGCCGCCAGGCCCACCGGGCCGGCGCCCTGCACCACGACGGTGTCGCCCAGTCCGACCGGACCGCCCTGTTCGAAGCCGCGCAACACCGTCGGCAGCGCGCAGCCGAGCGCGGCGATCGCATCGGGATCGGCATGATCGGGAAGTCGGTAGAACGCCATGCCGTTGGGCAGCCACGCGTAATCGGCATAGCTGCCCCAGTTCGGTTTTTCTGCGTGCTGGAAGAAGGTGGAGTTGTCGCAGGGCGTCTGGTCGAGCACGGTGCACGAATGGCAGCGATGGCACAGCGCGATCGGCGCCCAGTACACCAGGTCGCCCGCTTTGACCGGCGTGCCGGCGTAGTCGGCGCTGACGCCGGCGCCCAGTTGCTCGATCCGCCCGATGCCCTCGTGACCCAGGATGATCGGGAACGGCATGCTTCCCGCTTCACCGGAAACGATGTGCACGTCGCTGCCGCACACGCCGCCCAGCACCACGCGCACCAGCGCCCCGCCCGGCTCAGGCGCCACTACCGGCACGTCCCATGTTTCGACCCGGTTCGTCTCGACCATTACCGCTGCTCTACCGTATTTCATGTTGTCTCCGTGGTTGTCGTTGTCATTTCGTTCACTACGTGGCGCGCATGCGCCGCAGGCAGCACGGCTGCGCACACCTGCGCCAACCAGCTCACCGTGACCAGTCCGGCAAATTCGCCAGGCGCAAGCCAGCAGCAAGCGTCATGCTCCCAGTTCAGCATCACCGTGTCGGTCGCGCTTTCAAAATGAAAAGCGTGTACCAGCCAGGTGCTGCCATCTTTCCCCGCCAGCGCCAGCACCCTGCGCTGCCTGAGCTGCAGCTGTGTGGACGCGATGCCGGCTTCCTCGTCGATTTCCGCCAGCGCCTGGACCAGGGCGTCGCCGCCGGGTGGCAGGAAACCGGTGATGCAGTGCCAGCAGCCGGCGTCGCCGCTGACGCAGGCGCTGCGCCGGAACAGGCCGACCGCCCCGCCGTGGGTCAGCAGCGCGGCAACTACCTCGCGCGGCTGTCTGCCGGATGCCAGTGGTTTGCTTGCCATGGCGCTGTGCTCAGGCGGCGCGGCGCGCCGGTTCGGCGGGGCGCACCGCCGCCTTGACGGTGGCGCCGGGCAGCAGAAAGGTGGCCAGCGCAGGCATCAGGATCAGGGCGCCCAGCATGTTCCAGACAAACATGAAGGCCAGCAAAATTCCCATGTCGGCCTGGAACTTGATCGGCGACCAGAACCAGGTGATCACCGCCGCCGCCAGCGTGATGCCGATCAGTGCCACCACCTTGCCGGTGAAGACGAGCGCTTTGGCATATGCTTCCGCCACCGACAGGCCCAGGCGCTGCTGGCCCAGTTGCACGGTCAGCAGGTACAGCGAATAGTCGACCCCGATGCCGACCCCGAGCGCCGTGACGGGCAAGGTGGCCACCTTGACGCCCATGCCGAGCATGACCATCAGCGCCTCGCACAACACGGAGGTGACCACCAGCGGGAGGACGGCGACCACCACGGCGCGCCAGCTGCGGAAGGTGATGTAGCACAGCACGATCACGGCCAGGTACACATACAGCAACATGGTGCGGTTGGCACGGCTGACGGCGATATTGGTGGCCGCCTCGATGCCGGCATTGCCGGCCGCCAGCAGGAACTTGCGCTCGGCGGTGTTGTGTTCGGCCGCGAATCGTTCGACCGCGCCCACCACCCGCTCCAGCGTCTCGGCCTTGTGGTCCTTCAAATAGGCAATTACCGGGGACACCGACCTGGCCTCGTTGAGCATTTCCGGATTCGAATCGAACACGTAGTTGAGCGCGTCGGCGATCACGGCCGGATCGCGGTTGAGCGTGATCCACTTGTCCGACCCCTCGAAACCGGCCGAGGTATAGGCACGCGCCAGGCTGGCGGCCCCCACGGTGGTTTGCACACCCGGCAAGCCGCGCAGGGTTTCCTCCAGTCGGTCCATTTCCAGCATCGTTTCAAAACTGATCAGCCCCCCCTCCGGCGTGGCGACGATCACCGCAAACTGGTCGCTCGACAGTTGATAGTGGGAGGTGATGTAAGCGTTGTCGCGGTTGTAGCGCGAATCGGCGCGCAGTTCCGGCGCGCCCGGATCAAGGTCGCCAATCTTCAGGTTGGTAGAGACCACAAAGCCGGCAACGGTCAGCAGCGTGGTGGCGGCGATTACGCCAATGGCCCGGCGGCGCTCGGTAAAGCGGCCCAGGAAGCGCATCACAGGGTGGTCGCTTTCGGCGCTTTTCAGGCTGCGCGCCGCTGAAGCCGCACTGACGCCGGTGTACGACAGCAGGATCGGCAACAGGATCAGGTTGGTAAAGATCAGGACCGCGACCCCGATGCTGGCCGAGATCGCCAGGCTATGGATGACCGGAATGTCGATCACCGACAGCACGATAAAACCGACCGCATCGGCCAGCAGCGCGGTCAGGCCGGCCAGGAACAGGCGCCGGAAGGTATAGCGCGCGGCCACGTAGCGGTGAGTGCCGCGGCCCACATCCTGCATGATGCCGTTCATCTTCTGAGCGCCGTGCGAGACGCCGATAGCGAAGATGAGAAACGGCACCAGTACCGAATACGGGTCGAGCACGAAGCCGAGCAGTTGCATCAGCCCGAGCTGCCACAGCACGGCCACGAACGAACACACCACCACCAGCAGCGTGCTGCGCGCGCAGCGGGTGTACATATAAATGATCGCCGTGGCGATGGCCGCCGCCGCCACGAAATAGACGAACACCTCCAGCATGCCATTGATCAGGTCGCCGACCAGCTGGGCAAAGCCGATGACATGGATGCGCACGCCGTCGCCGTGCTCGGTGCGGATTTTGTCGAGTTCGTCGCGGAACGCCCGGTAGTCGAGCTTTTTGCCGGTAGCGGCGTCGATTTCCACCAGCGGCACGAAAATCGTGCTCGACTTCTGGTCGTTGGCGACCAGCGAACCGATGATCCCGGCGCGGTTGACGTTAAAGCGCAGCTGCGCGATGCTCTCGGCCGAGCCGTCGTAGGTGTCTGGCATCACCGAGCCGCCCTTGTAGCCGGCTTCGGTGATCTCGGTCCAGCGCACCACCGACATCCACAGCGACTTCATGAAGGAACGGTCGACGCCGGGAATCAGGTAGACCTGGTCGCTGATCTTGCGCAGTTTCGCCAGGTAGGCGGCATCGTAGATATCGCCGCTGGGGTTTTCCACCACGATCCGCACTGAATTGCCAAGGCCGCCGAGCGAACTGGCGTGCGCGCGGTAATTCTGCACGAAGGGGTGCGAGGACGGCATCATGCTCTCGAAGCTGGCATTGATTTCGAGTGCGAGTCCGCGGTAGCCCAGGAACAGTGTCGTGAGCAGGCAGATCACCAGCAGCACCACTCGGTTGTTGAAGATCAGCCGCTCGAGCAGGTGTCCCGATGTTCTGTCGAACAGCGCGGGCGAGGCCACCACGGGCATCGCGTCAAGTTCGTTGGTAGGTGCATGCATGATGAGCTTTTGTAGGAACGGTAAATTAACGGACCGCGGTGGGGCGTGCTTCGACCTGTACCCCGGTAAGTCCAGTGAGCACCAGCGCCACATTGCCAACGGCGGCCACGCCGGTGTAGCGCATGAAGCGCGGAGGCTGCACGCTGGAGAATCGGCGCGCAGCGGCGTCGCCGACCAGCACATGGCCGGCACTGTTGACTAGTACAAAGCCGCCCTGTCCCGGATAGGCGGCGCCGCCCATCAGGGTCGCGTCGGACGGCATCCTGACCGCTTCCCAGCTTGCACCCTGGTCGGCGCTGCGGTAGGCATTGCCGCGCAACCCGAACGCCAGCAAGGTGGTGTCATTGCCGGCGATGCCAAAGAAACTGCCGGCATAACCGGTAGTTCCCCGGCTAAAGCGCGTTCCCTGCGCATCGAGCGTGAACACTGTACCGCGCTCGCCGACGATATACACCTTCGCGCCAATGCCGCGAATCGCGTTCAAGTTCAGGCCGTCGGGATTGTCGATGCGATCGAGCCAGGGCTGCCAGGTGGCGCCGCCGTCCTCGGTAGCAGCGATCATGCCAAAGGCGCCCACGGCGAAACCCCGGCGCGTATCGGCGAACCACACGTCGAGGTAGGGCAGCGCAGGGCCGGCCTTGAAGTTCAGGTCCAGTTGCGCCAGTGCGTGCTTCACCGGCGGTGCCGCCGGGTCGCCCGAGAGGCGGTAGAAATCCTTGAACAGTTGGCCTGCGCGGCGGCCGTCCAGCTGCTTGCGCCAGGTGCGGCCGCCATCGGTGCTGTTGAGGATGACGCCGTCGTGGCCCACCGCCCAGCCATGCGAAGGGGTCGGAAAATGCACGGCCAGCAAATCACTTTGAACCGGCACGCTCGCTTGGGCCCAGCTGGCGCCCTGGTCGTCCGATGTGACGACCAGCCCGCGCGAACCGACTGCGACGAGACGGGCGCCAGCCTGGGCTACCGCCATCATCGGCCGTTTATCGGCTGCCGGTACCGGCAGCGCCGGATGATCGAGCGGATCCTGGAAGAATGGCGCCGCCAGCGCGGCGCTGGTGCCGGCAAGTGCTGCAAAGCACGCGCAGGCGCCCAGAAAAGCGGATACAGTCATGGGGTTCTCCGGTCTGTCAATTCGGTAGGGATGGAGGGCGATCCGGCCAGCGGACGCCCTCCCCGGCTGGTGTCAGCCCGGTTAGCGCACGCTGCTGCCGACCACCGATTGCGGCGACAGGCTCATGGACAGTCCCTCGTGGCTGTCGTAGCTGCGCACGAACCTGCCCGGATCCTTGCGTCCGACGTTGATCAGGGTGTAATTGCCCTTGATCAGGTCATTGAAGCCCCAGCTATCGTTGTTGACGCCGCCGACGTCATAGGTAGGAAAGGTGTACAGGCTCAGGTTTTTCCACAGCTTGCCGCCGTTGTCATACGACTCGGAGGCCACGATGCACCAGCAGTCCTCCTCCACATAGAAGGTGCGGCGGCTGTAGACGTGACGCGCGTTCTGCTTGCGGGTGGCGTCGACCACCCAGACGCGGCGTTTTTCGAAACGCACGGCGTCAGGATCGACGTGTTTTGGCCCGATGAAATCCTTGGACGCGACCTGGTTGGTGATGCCGTAGACGTTATACGGCACCAGCATTTCTTTCTTCCCGACCAGCTTGAAGTCGAAACGGTCCATGCGCCCCGTGAAGCCGTGGATTTCGTCCCACATCACCACGCCGCCATAGCTGGCGATGGGAATGTCGTACGCGAACTCGGGCGCAGCGCGCACGCGCCGCTGGCCAGGCGTGTAGAACCACACTTTCTGACCGCTGTCGGCGGCGTTGTGCATGTAGTAATTCAGGAACACGATGCCGGCCGAAGAAGGCGGATCCTGCAACAGTGACGTGAGGCCATGGACCGCGTTGTAGGTCTCCTTGCGCAGCTTGCCGGACTGTTCATACCATGGGTGCAAGAAATACTCGTTCGGGGTCGGCAGACTCGACGCGCGCCCACCGGTGTCGATCAGCCACGCAGACGCCGTGGTATGGGTTACGGCCGGGGCGAGGTGGAAGTTGTAGTTCCACATCACTTCGACACCGCTTTTCGGAATCGGGAAGGGAATCCCTGGAAATGGCGCATTGTCGGCGTCGGCACCGGTCACGGCATCGCCTTCGACCTTGCCGGTCACCTTGGCGGTGGTCGCGTTCTTGAGCGTATTTTTCAACACCCAGGCCGGATAGGCCACGCTGCGGCGGGTCGGGTAGACATCCAGGCGGTAACTATCGGCGTAGCGGGTCAGCATCGCCTTGTTGCCTTCGGTAAGAACGGCCGCGTATTGCCCCATATTTTTGGCGGTGACGGAATACAGCGGCTTGTCGCTGGCATACGGATCGACATAGCGGTCGGCACCCTTGGCCCAGCCGGCCGGCGGCTTGCTCAGGCCACCAGTGTAAGCGGGAATCGAGCCGTCGGCATTGGCCCCCTTTTCGGCGCCGAATTCGGTCAGTTTGGCGCCCAGCTGGCGCGCCTCGTCGGCGCTGGCCTGCGCCAGCGCCGGCTGGGCAAGCAGGGCGATCGCGGTGCCGACCACGGCGCTCAGCAGTTGATGGTTCTTTTGCATAATGGTTGTCTCCGTAAATGTTCTTAGAAAGAGGTCTTGAGTGTCAGCGACACCCAATTGCGGTTATTCAGGGCGTGCGCGCCGGTGCCAGTGCCATACATCGGGCCAACCGGGCCCTCGACCACCTGGCCCGGACGCCAGTTCAAGCCGTTATACGACAAGGTCAGCGAATGTTTGCCGTCGAGTACTGCCTTGATGCCGAGGTTGTAAATACCCGTCCCCTGCGCATAGAACGCCCCCCCGCCATACGCCGGCAAGCCCTTGGCACCGATCGCGTACGAGGACGGCATGCTCAGGTCGACGCCGGGAAACACCTGCAGCCACTGGGGTTCGAACGATACCCACAGCGCGGTGGCGTTCTTGGTCGAACATCCGCTCCACTTGGTGCCGCCCGCGCAGCCGGGGTGGCCGACGCCGTTGTACATGCCTTGATTGCCAGTCACCTTGACCAGATGGGTGTGGGACAATTCAGCAATGAACAGGCCGGTGTCGTAAAACGCCGTTGAGCCGAGCTGGATGAAGGCGTTCGCGATGACATTGACCAAGTCGCCGGTGGCGCCGTGCGAGGCCACCCCGGGCTGGAACGTGCCTAATACGCTGTTCAGGCCGGTCCCCTTGCGATACGAGACTTCAAAGCCCGTGCTGACGGAGCCGAAGGTGCGTTCGTAACTGGCGCCGTACAGCTTGACCTTGGGGGCGTAATCGAGGTGCACGCTGCCGCCGTTGGCTGCCGCGTTGATGTCGAACAGCGCCCACGGATGCGGGTCGTCCAGCACCCGGTAGTAGACGCCGATATCGCCCTGGGCCCAGGCCGGTGACCATGCGACCTTGATGCCATAGTTGTCATTGCGGTCCTTCGGTGCATTCTCCGTGCCCGCGGTGACCCGTCCGCCCGCGAAGCCGGCCAGCGCCGGGACTTCGACCGGGCCTTTGTAGGTGAAGTCACCGGCGCTGAAATACGTCCCTGCTTCGGGATAGCGGTTCGGGCCGAATTCGGCGAAGTACTGCACCGCCACCGACAGCTCCGGCGAGATATCGGCGGACAGCAGGATCTGCTTGCGAGGCAAGAACAGTTCCTTGAGTTCCGAGCCTGGCTGTGAAAAGCCCTTGATGTTATCCACCCCGGCCTGGCCATAGGCGATATTGGAGAATCCAAAATAGAAGGCGTTGCCCCAGAACTGGGTCAGGCGTCCGACCTTGCCGTGCACGGTGACGTCGCCCAGCTTGGCGCTGCCGAACACGAAGGCGTCAAGCAGTTCGCCGCCCGCATAGTGATAGCGCTTGGTGTAGTCGGTGACGCCGCGCGGGTAGTTATTCAAGCCCAGCGCAAGCAAGGCAGGGTTGCCCGGAACCCGGTCCTTGTAGGCCCAGTCTTTCCAGGCCGAGCCGGTCACGCGCACACCGAACTTGTCCTTGTAGATCGCCTGGATTTCGAGCAAATCCTGGACCCGGTTCGTGACCATGTCGCCTTGCTTAAAACGGGTTTCCCCCTGGTGGAAGAACGGATGGTTGGCCGTATAGGGACTGATATCCTGGACGCGCCAGCCGGCGGTGTACATCACTGAATTGTCGATGTTGATTTTCCAGTCGGACCCGGCCTGGATCGTGGCGGCGTGCGCCGAGCCGGCCACCATGGCGGCAGCCAGGGCCACCAGCCTGACCACGGCCGTGCAAGCGACCGTGCCGCCACTGCTTACCACAGCGCCAACGGCGTTGCCCGCTTGTCGCCTGCTGTTCTTGATCCCCATTGCATGTGCTCCTTTGTCTGGATGTTTGTTCTGGTCGAAAAAGCCATCGTCGAGGCGCGCCGGCTGCCATCCCCCGCGCCGCCCGGCTGCTGTTGCCAGATTTCCCGAGAGAGCAAACTGATTCGCTCGTTTGAAGGATGCGCCATACTTTTTCTCTTGTCAACAGCCATGTTGATAATCTACGTAGGTGTTGACAGGCGGGGCATATACCCGTGGCGTCGGGCGCACCGGGCAGCCATCGAGGCCTGCTGCGGCGCCGCCCGGCGCAGCTTGAGCGCCTGGGACTGGTGTAAAATAGCGGGTCTACAACGCTGCCTTGAGGGCGTGCGCGCCTCTCGACTCAAAGGAAATATGGATCACACCCCCAAACCCGTTCGCAAGGCCAGGCCTGCGGTCAAGCAGGCTAGCAGCGCGGCGCTCTCGGACAGCGCCGTGGCGGCGCCGCAGCCGGCCAAGCCAAGCAATATCGCGCGCCGGCGCCAGGCGGCGTTGACTGAAGGCGGCGTCGAGTACACGGCCAAGCGCCGCGAGCTGGTCGAGCTGGCGGTGCGCGTGTTCAAGGACAAGGGATTCAAGGCCACCACGCTCAATGACATCTCGAAGGCAGCCAACATCGACCGGGCCACCTTGTACTACTACGTCGCTAGCAAGGAAGAGCTGCTGCAGGAAGCAGTGCAGGACATGCTCAAGAATAATCTGGAGGAAGCCGACCGGATCATGCGCAGGGACGAGCTCGATCAGCGCGGCAAGCTCACGCTGCTGTTCAAGATGCTGATGGTGTCGTACGAACAGAACTATCCACATATGTACGTCTACATCCAGGAGCTGATGCACGAGGTACCGCATGACAGTTCGCCCTGGGCCAAGCAGATGCTCAAGCAGACCCGGCGTTTCGAAAAGATGACGATGACCCTGATCGCGCAAGGCATTGACGAGGGCGTATTCCGCCCCGACGTCTCGGTGCATGTCGCCACCAACGGCCTGTTCGGCATGTTCAACTGGACCCACCGCTGGTTCAAGCCGAGCGGCAAGCTGAGCGCCGAGGATGTCGCAGAGCAGTTCTGCAAGATCTTCCTCGACGGCATCACCCTGCGCACTGCCTGAGCCTCTGCGCGCGCGGCCGCTCAGACGAAGGTGCCGTCCTTGTCCTTGTTGCCGAAACGCGGCGCCACCAGGCGGGCGAACTTTTCAAGCTCGTCGTTGTTCTGCTCCGGGTCGAGGTGCCCCTGGCCGAACATCAGGAACAGTTCATTGAAGCCGAGCCTGTCGTGTGCGCGGCCGATTTTGTCGGCAATATCTTCGGCGGTACCGATCAGCACATTGGGCATCTTCTGGCCGAAGGGAATGAACCATTTGTCCCAGAACCATTTGTGCTCGGCCATCAACTGCTCAGCCTGCGCCTTGTCGCTGGTCAGCATCAGGAAGCCGCCCCATGCCGCCAGGTCTTCGCGCGGTATTTCGCGGCCGGCCTGCTCGGCGCTGTCGGCATAGCGCTTCCATAGGGCTTCGCAAAAATCGAGATCCTCGGCCAGCACGATGAGCTTGCCGCCTTCGCGCGCCCAGAAATCAACGGTCTTCATGCTGGCGGCGAACCCGCCATACACTTTTGGATGCGGGTTTTGCAGGCAGCGCGGGGCGATGCCGATCTCGCGCACGATGCCTTCCGCATCCATTCCCTTGCCGAATTCGGCATACGCCGGATGGCCGGCCGAGCCGCCATTGGGCGGGAACTGCCAGTGCTTGCCCTGGTGGCTGAAAACATCATTGGCCCAGGCCTTCTTGATTACCTCGAACGATTCCTCGAACACTTCGCGGTTCAGTTGATCCTGGTCGCCCGACTTGGCGCCGGTCGCCTGCACGCCACGCACGGCGGCGAACGAATCAACCCAGCGCGGATGATACCCGCGCGTGAAGCCGACGAACAGGCGCCCGCCCAGCATATGGTCGAGGGTGGCGATTTCTTCGGCGATGCGCAGGGGATTATGGGTTGGCAGCGTGTAGCCCATGATCCCGGCGCGCATGCGCTTCGAATGCAGGCCAACGAACAGGCTGAACATCCCGGGGTGGTTGTTGATCTCGAAACCTTCGATCTGTAGATGGTGTTCGGGCTGGCAATAGCCGGCATAGCCAAGCTCATCAGCCAGTCCGACGTAACCCTTCACTTCGCTCAGGAAGCGCTGGTACAGCTCGGGACGCTGCCCGGCCATGCCTTGTTCGAGCTCATAACGACGGCCGATGACGCCGGTTTGCATTAGATTGAATTTCATGGTTTCCTCAGGTCGGTGGCGGATTATCGAACTTCCATTGTGCCGTCCTTCCGGCACTCAGTCAACACTTATGTTGACAGTCATCGAATGTGTTGACTGGGCCGCGCGAAGTGACATAAGCTCGGGCTTCATCCCTAGCCAACTGGAGTTCTTCATGAATCACCCAGCAGCACATCTTCGCTACACCTGCCAGGACGCCATCGCGCGTATCGTGTTCGACCACCCCCAGGCGCTCAACGCGATCGACAGCGCGATGGCGCGGGCCTTCCTCGACGCTTGCCGGCAGATCGCCGCCGACCCGTCGGTGCGGGTGGTGCTTATCAGTGGCGAAGGCCGGGCCTTCATGGCCGGCGGCGATATCGCCCAGTTCCGCGACGCGCCCGACAGCATTGCCGCGCAGCTGATCGATCCGATGCACGAGGGGCTTGCCTTGCTGGGTAAGGTGAATGCGCCGGTGATCGCTAGCCTGCATGGCGCAGTAGCCGGCGCCGGGCTCAGCATAGCGCTGGCGTGCGATCTGTCCATCGCTGCGGACTCGGCGAAATTCAACTTCGCCTATACCAGCCTGGGCGCCAGCTGCGACTGTGGCGCCTCATGGAGCTTGCCGCGCCTGGTGGGTCTCAAGCGGTCGCTGGAAATCGCCCTGCTGCCAGGCGCCATCGATGCCGCCGGTGCGCTCGGGATGGGCCTGGTGAATCGGGTGGTTCCGCTGGCGCAGCTGGCCGACGCCACCGAGGAACTGGCGGCCAAGCTGGCCGCCGGCCCCACGCTGGCGTATGGCAGCCTGAAGCGTCTGATGCGCGGCTCGCTCGGCCGCAGCTTCGGGCACCAGCTGGAGGCCGAGCGCGCCGCCTTTGTCGCGTGCTCCGCCACGGCCGACTTCAAGGAAGCCGTCGGCGCCTTCCTCGGCAAGCGCGGCGCGCAGTTCGCGGGCCGCTGAGCGGCTGCCTACGCTGGCGCCAGGCGCGCGCGCAAGGCGCGCTTGTCGACCTTGGTGGCCGACATCGGCCACTCCTGCTGCTGCATGAAATGGATTTCGCGCGGCACCTTGTAGCTGGCAATGCGGCCCTTGCAAAAGTCGATCAGCGCGGCCGCATCGACGCTGTGCCCGGGGCGCAATTCAACGAACGCGACCGGCACTTCGTCCAGGCGCGCATCGGGCTTGCCGACCACCTCGGCCAGCCTGACGGCGGGATGCTCGCACAGGAACGCCTCGACCTCGACCGCGGCGACGTTTTCCCCGCCGACCTTGAGCATATCCTTGAGACGCCCCTGAAACATCAGGTTGCCGTCGGCCGCCTGGCGGTACAGGTCACCCGTATGCAGCCAGCCATCGGCGTCCAGCGTGGCGGCGGTCTTGGCCGGGTCGCGGTAGTAGCCTTCCATCACGCAGTAACCGCGAACCTGGATCTCGCCCACCTGCCCGGGCGCCACCGGCGCACCGGAGTCGGGATCGATGATGCGGATCTGCATGCCCGGCACGACTTTGCCCTGGCTGGTGACGCGCAGCGCGTCCGGCGTATCGGGTGCGCTGAGCGCGAAAATGCCGGCCGTTTCGGTCATGCCGCAGCCCTGCACCACCTCGACACCCGGCAGTTGACGGAAGATCCGTTCGATCAGCGCCGGCGGCCCGATCACGATCAGATGCCGCAGCGCCGGCAGCGCCGCCGCATCGAAGCTCGGATGGTCGAGCAAGCCCTGCACCACTGCCGGGAACCATGGCCAGGCGTTGGTCACCCCTTCGCGCGCCATCAGCGCCAGCGCCCTGCCCGGGTCGAAATACGTGTCGGTCAGGTAGCTGCCGGCGGCGGCAATGGTGCCGATAAAGGGCGCCATCGAACCGATGTGGAACAGCGGACCGGCGCCCCAGGTCACCGGGTGGCCGTCGGCGCACAGCCGCTTGCGGCTGCGCTCGGCCGGCCCGCGGGTGACCGCTTCATGCGACAGTACGCAGCCTTTCGGGTTGGCCGTGGTGCCCGAGGTGTAGATGATCAGGGCCGGGTCGCGCAAGCGCACCGCCTGGCGCGCCTGTTCGACCAGGCTGGCGTCGACCTGCGCGGCCAGGTCGGCGAACCGGGCCATTCCCACGCAGCCGGCGCCACTGGTGCCACCGGCGCCGCGCAGCAGTACCACGCGGCGCAGCAGCGGCGCTTCGGGCAGCGCCAGGCAGGTGGCGTCGGCGGCATCGGCGAGCGAAGGCAGCGCGCTGCGCAGTACTGCGCAAAAGTCGACATACTGGCCTTCGTCGGCGGTGGTAAGCAGCGTAGTCAGTTGGGCGTTTTCGATAATGAACGCCAGTTCGCTGTTCTTGTGGCGCGCGTTGAGCGGCACCGCCACGCAGCCCAGCAGGCTAATGCCGAACAGGGCGGCGGCGAACTCGGGGCAATTTGCCGCGAGCACGCCGATATTCTCGCCCGGCCGCACGCCGAGCGCCAGCAGCCCGCGGCCGACTTCGACGGCGTCCTTGAGCAGCTGCTCGTACGACTTGCGGCTGTCGGGAAAGATGATGGCGTCGCGTTGCGGGTGCAGGCGCGTGGCCCGCACCAGCAGGTCGCCGATGGTCGACACTTCATTGTAATAATCAAGATCGGTCATGGAAGGTACTCGGATGGGTTGCCAGCAAGCTGGAATGGCGCCTATGCGCTGGTGGGGACGGTGCCTCCGATCCTGCGCGTGGCACGCGCCGCGGCGGCCAGCATCCGGTCGATATAGGACTGGATTCCGACGCCTTCGGCCGGCTTGGGAAAATCGTGCAGTGTCAGCGCGAGCGCCACGGCGCCGTCCGGGCCGAATACCGGCACTGAAATGAGACGGATATCGTTCTGCACCTCAGGCAGCAGGTGTTCGGGATCGAACGACAGATGCCGGATCAGTTCGCGCAGGTCGACATCCGGCGCGGCGCCGCCGCCATCGGCCCGCCGCGCCAGCGTGCTGACGAAGGCGCGATGGGCGTCACTTACCAGGCCGACCGAAAAACCGCGCGCGCGCACCGCCTGCAGCGAGGCCTTGCACTGCGCATGGACGGATGCCGGGGTCGAGCGTTGCAGCCATTGGCCGATGGCGGCCTCGCCGCTCCAGGCGCCGAACACCGATGCTGTGGGCGGCATGTCGGGCAGGCGCTGGCCGACCAGGGTCGGCACGGTGTTGCGGCGCGAGCTGCCGGCGCCGGCAATGATGACGATTTCGTTATCGACCCTGGCCGTGGCGATGCAGCGCGCCGCCAGGTCGTCGGCCAGCTCTTCCATCTCCGAGCGCACCATGTCGACCAGGCGCAGCTGCTCGGCAATCGTGCCCAGCGGGTCGGGCGCCACCAGCGACAGCGGCGAGAACTTGCCGTAGCCACCCTGGAAGAACAGCATGGGCAGGCCGCCCGTGTTGATCTGAAGTTCGTTGACCTTGCCAAGGACGATGAAGTGGTCGCCAGCTTCGGTGACCGACGCGATGTCGCAATCGATCCAGGCCACGCAATCGTCGAGAACGGGGGAGCCGGATTGCGCCGGCCGCCAGGCGATACCCTCGAACTTGTCGCTGGCCTTGGACGCGAAACGGCGGCACAGTGCTTCCTGGTCCGCGCCAAGGATATTGACACAGAATTTTCCGGCCGCCTCGATTTTTGGCCAGCTGCTCGAACTGCGGTCCGGCAGGAAGGCCACCAGCGGCGGTTCCAGCGAGACCGAGGTAAATGAACCGACTACCATGCCGGCCAGCTGCGCGCCGGGCGGCGCCGCGGTCACCACGCAGACGCCGGTCGGAAACTGGCCGAGTACCTGCCTGAACCACTTCGGGTTGTGCGCCTCGCGCGCTTCATCGCTATTCGTTGTCATGTCTGCCTCACTGGTTTGAATGGAACCGGCCGGATTGCACTGCGGATTGCACTGATTAGCGGCCGCGCCATTCCGGCTTGCGTTTTTCGGCGAAGGCGCGCTCCCCTTCGTGGCGGTCTTCGGTGAACGCATACGCTTCGATCGGTTCGAAGCGCGTGGCCAGCGCCACTTCCAGCGGCCAGTCGAGGCGCTGCAGCACCGCGGCCTTGGCCGCCTGGACCGCCAGTGGCGAGGCGGCGGCGATGCGCTCGGCCCAGCGCTGCGCTGCCTCCTCGAGTTCGGCCGGTTCGACCACCTCGTTCACCAGTCCATAATTGAAGGCGTCGGCCGCCTTCATCCGCTCGCCGGTCAGGATCATGCCCATCGCGATGTGGTGCGGCAGCTGGCGGATAGCGCGGTGCATGACGCCGCACTCGCCCATGATGCCGGCCTTGGTTTCCGGCAGGCCGAACTGGGTGGTGCTGGCGGCCACGATGATGTCGGCGCACATGGCCAGCTCAAAGCCGCCGCCCAGCGCATAGCCCTGCACCGCCGCGATCAGCGGTTTGGTGAGGGTCACCAGCGGCCCGCCGATGCCGGTCAGCCCGCCCCCCAGCGCCATGCGGCCTGCCCGGTCGGTTCCTTTACTGACGTCGGCGCCGACGCAAAACGCACGCTCGCCTTCGGCCGTCAGAATGGCCACCCAGATCTCCGGGTTGCGGTTGATTTCGTCCCACGCCGCGCGCAGGTCGCGGTCCATGCCGGGATCGATGGCGTTGAGCGACTTGGGGCGATTCAGCTTGACCTGTGCGACGTGGCCGCGGATGGTGAATTCGATGTCAGACATGGGGTGGTAACTCCTTCTTGATGGTTGGCGCCGATACGGTCAGCGGCGTGGTCGAGGCGACCCGATAGGCGGCCATGGCTTCCTTCAGGCCGACCCTGGCGATAAATTCCTTCACTTCCAGCACGGCCGGCGTCAGGTGCAGCAACGCGTCCATCTCGGCCACAGCGGCGCCCGCACTGCGAAATCCCATCGCCTCGGCGGCGCGGTTGATCGACAGCTTCTTGATGCGCAGGACAGTGGGCGGAGTCATGGCGATGCGCGCGGCCAGGTCTTCGACGATGGCGACGAGCTGGTCGGCCGGCACGCAGTGATTGGCCCAGCCCCATTCGACCGCGGTGGCGCCGTCGATACTATTACCGGGAACAAAGGCCATCTCCTTGGCGCGCTTGGCGCCGACCAGCGGGGCCCACAGCGGGGCGATATAGCCGCCGCCGATCGGCACGCTCGGCTCGCCGATGCGTGCGTTGTCGGCCACCACCGTCAGGTCGGCATACACGCACATCTGGGTGGCGCCCGCCATGCAATATCCGTGCACGGCGGCGATGATCGGCTTGGGGTGGTCCCACATCGCCAGGTAGCGGTTCAGGTTGCGCTGCAGGCGCTCGCGGTCGGCTACAGGGTCGGCGATGGTGCTCAGTTTCCCCACCTGCTCCAGATCGTAGCCCGATGAAAATCCCTTGCCTTCACCCCGGATCGCCAGCACCGGCCCGCCTTCGGTGGCCAGACGGCGCAACGCGTCGGAAAATTCGTCCAGCAGTTCGTTCGACAGCGCATTGGCCTTGTCAGGGCGATTCAGGATCACCCAGGTCAACGGGCCGCGATGTTCGATCCTGATGGTGCGGTAGTTAAATTCGGAGTTGAGCACAGCCGCTCCTTCCATCAGGCGCGCCGGCCGATTGGCATGGTTTCCTTGACGTGGAAATCCTTGGCGCCGGTAGTGCGCAGCTCGCGCCGCTTGAAGCGCCACACGCCGTCGACGCGTACGACTTCGTCATGGTACTGGCCCCACACATGCGAATCCGGGCGTTCGCGTGTGTAGCGGTGCCAGGCGTACAGGATGGTGCGCACCTTGGCCTCGTCTTCGCTGACGAAGTCGATCACGATGTTCGACACGTGGTGGCTGGTGGCCACGAAGTAGGAGCCGACGCCTTCAAGCGTCTTGGCATAGGCGGCGCGGCCCTCGGCGCCGAAATTGGGGCCGTACACGACCACACAGTCCTCGACGAACAGGTCGGCCAGTTCGGCCGTATGGTTCATGTCGAGGTGATAGGCATAGTCATAGATCAGGCGACTGATTTGCGATTCGGAAAACATCTGCTCGGCGTTCTGCTCGCGCGTTGCGGTATTCATTTCAGGCTCTCCAGGTCTTTGTCAACATGTGTGTTGACTTGTGGGTTAAAAAAATGGCGCGACGCGACAGCCTGCCGTGTCCATGCACGGCGGCCCGCTCCGCGCGCGTTTCAGGTCGGCAGCTTGATTTTCGGCGCGACTTCCTTGGCGATCAGTTCAAGCGACTGGAACCACGGCGCCGGATCGTCGTAATAGTCGTGCGACTCGACCTGCAGCGTGCCCCAGCCGCCGGTGGCTTCGAACAGGGTGTTGATCTTGTCGGCCACGGTGGCCGGAGAACCGACCACGAACACCTTGTCGACCAGGAATTCCAGATCGGCGTCGGCCGGATCGATCCCGGCATCCTTGGCGAAACCGTCCATCATGCCAAAGCGGCGCCAGATCGGAATCAGGTACTTCTGGAAGCAGTAGCCGATCGGGCCTTCCATGACCAGGCGCTTGGCTTCCTTGTCGGTTTCGGCGCAGAACACGGTCTGCGACACCGCATGGCGGGAGCGGTCGGGAGTGAAGCCGGCCTTGTGCTGCGCTTCCGAGTAGATGTCCCAATGGCTCTTGAGCGCTTCCAGGCCGGAGAAGATCGAGACCGGCTTGAAGTTGCGCTCGCCCGCCAGGCGCATTGACGGTGAGTTCATGCTAAAACCCGTGACCGCGATTTCCGGCGCGACCCCGCCCCATGGCGCGAAGTTGGCCAGCTTGTGCTGCTCGTCGTCCTCGTGGCCCGACTCGACTTCTTCCGGATAGCCCGCGTTCCAGAATTTGCCTTCGTAGAAGAACGGTTCGCGCTTCCAGATTTTTTCCATGATCTCGAGCGATTCACGCACCATCTGGTTGAGGAACTGGGTGTCCTGGCCATTCTTGATGCCGTGTATATAGGAAGCCTGCGGATACGCGCCGGCGCCGATGCCCAGGAAGTAGCGCCCCTCGAGGATCTGCGACAGCCAGCCGATCATGATGGCGAGCTTGGCCGGATGCTGGTGCGGCAGCAGGTGCGCCATCGGCGCGAACTTGATGGTCTTGGTCTGCAGCGCGGCGGCGGCGATCATCAGTTCTGGATTGGGGATGTTCTCCCATATCTGGGAGGCGTGTTCGGAAATCATCATCGAGCTGAAGCCTGCCTTGTCGGCCGCAATGGAGCTCTGCACGCCCCAATCGAAGGTTTGCCGCGCCGTACGCCCCGGGCGCATGTACGGGTGAAAAATTAGACCGGTCTCCATTGCCACGATATGTCTCCTCTGTTTGTTTGCTGGGTAAAGATCATTTCCGCCGTCGACAACGCTCTTTGGTGGCGACTTCGATGACATGGACGATATCTGACAAATCGCGATCAGTCAACGGTCTTGTTGATTTAGATGGAGCCTCCGCGCCGGCGGGTTCGACCAGCGCCGCGAGGTCAACATGATCGTTGACCACGAGCGGAGTTGCATGATAGGCTCGAACAATGCAAGCGGCCCGGCCTGGCATCGGGCAGCCATACTGCAGCGCAGCACAAGACACCGCCCACACCGAAAAACGGAGACCAGCATGAGCAGCCCTAGCGCCGAGAACAAGCAGATAGTCCGCGATTTTCTAGAAGTGTTTTCCAGCGGCGATGCGGCCGCCATCGTGGCGCGGCTGCACCCCGATGCGACCTGGTGGGTGTCCGGC
Source organism: Massilia niabensis (assembly GCF_042655085.1). Classification (NCBI taxonomy): domain Bacteria; kingdom Pseudomonadati; phylum Pseudomonadota; class Betaproteobacteria; order Burkholderiales; family Oxalobacteraceae; genus Massilia; species Massilia niabensis. The sequence goes on from NZ_JBHSMU010000004.1 coordinate 235,819, forward strand.
AGGATGGCGGGACTGTCCGACACCTACACACGCGCGCAGCTGGGTGTCCTTCTGCAGGGTGTGACGACGCTCTACAAACACGGCGCCTTGAAGATCACCCCCACATCCCTGATCGGGGAAGGTAGTCACGTCGCGGTCGAGGCGGAGTCATATGCCGAACTTAACAACGGCAGGGTGTACAACAATTTTTACCACTTCCTGTTTGAAATCGCGGAGGGAAAGATCCTGCGCGTCAAGGAGTACATGGATACGCAACACGCGTTCGACACATTCCTAAAACCGCAAGAGGCCCCACAATGAATCGACTGAACGGAAAAGTGGCCATCGTCACCGGCGCGGCGCGGGGCATGGGGGCATCGCACGCGCGCAGGTTCGTGGCCGAGGGCGCCAAGGTGGTGCTGACCGACATGAACGAGAGCGCGGGCCGAGCCCTGGCCGAAGAGCTCGGCGCCAGCGCGCTGTTCGTCAGTCACGACGTCACCAGCGCGGATGGATGGGCGCGCGTCGTTAAGGCGGCCGAGCAGGCTTTCGGGCCGGTCAGCGTCCTGGTCAACAATGCCGGCATTCTGGGGCCGATGCAGAAAACCGCCGATCTGTCGGAAGCCGACTACCTGGCCGTCTGCGCCGTCAACCAGCACTCGGTCTTCCTCGGCATGCATGCGGTCATTCCGTCGATGCTGAAGGTGGGCATCGGGTCGATCGTGAATATTTCGTCGATTGCAGGCCTGGTGGCCAACTACGGCTTTCCCAGCGTTGCCTACGTGGCCAGCAAATTCGCCGTACGCGGCATGACCAAGGCCGCCGCCATCGAATACGGTCCGAACAACATCCGCGTCAACTCGGTGCATCCGGGCTTCATCATGACGCCGATGATGATCGAAGCGACCAACGAAGAAGGCGGCGACGCCATGGCACAAATCCCGCTCGGCCGGATTGCCGACCCGTCCGAAGTCACCAACCTGGTGCTGTTTCTCGCCTCGGACGAGGCCTCGTATATCACCGGGGCTGAACACGTGATCGATGCCGGCATGACCGCCCAATAAATTTGACCAGCACGAGGGAGCGACCAACGATGGTGACACTGGACGACCTTAGCAAGGAGGCCCACGCCCACCTGGCTGGTGTGGCGCACGGCGAGGGGCTCGATGCCCTGAACGCGGCCCTGATCGGACTGGCAGTCCACGCATCGGTCGCCAACCTGGACACCGACGCCATCGAGCGCTTCAGCGCGCTGGCGCTCGATGCCGGCGCCAGCGGCGCGCAAGTGCACGACGTACTGGTACTGGTGTCAGGGCTGGGTGTACACACGCTGATGGAGGGCTCACGCCGGGTCGCGCGCCTGCTTGCCGCACGCGCCGACCCGGCGTTCGGGGCCCCACTTGACAGCCGGCGCAGCGCATTGTGGGAGCAGTACGTGGGTTCGTCAGGCTACTGGGACGCCATGGAAAACGAAGCGCCGGGCTTCCTGGAGGCTTTGCTGCGCCAGTCGCCGGAAGCGTTCCAGGCGTTTTTCCAGTACTGCGCGGTACCGTGGAAAAGCGCGGCATTGAGCAGGGCAAGCAAGGAACTGATTTCGATCGCGGTCGACGCCACGCCGAACCACCGCTACCTGCCGGGCCTGCGCCTGCACCTCAAAAATGCCATCGCGCTCGGGGTGGGCGGCGCGGCGATCCTGGAAGCGCTTGCCATCGCCGCCGCCGTGCCGGCCCACCCCGGTGTAGGCCGGGCTGTTTAGCGTTTCGGGTAGTCGGACGCCGCCGGTGCGGCGCCTGGCCAGCGCACGCACAGCTCGGACGTCAGCGAGGTGCCAACATCCTCCCAGGGCCCGACATGCACGGTGCGCATCTCGCGCGCAAGAATGCGCCAGGCGCCCTGCTCGCGCACAAAGGTATCGATATAGCGCACCGCGCCGTACAAGGTCTTGCCCGCGCGCGCCAACTCCAGGTGGGCGCCGGTGGTCCCCGTCGCATGGTCGTCGTCCTGGAACGCAAACAGCGAGTAGTGCGGGGTGTGGATGGTGGGGCCCATGTTAAGGCGGTCATTCCTGAGGAAGTCCACCACGTTGTCGCGGCCCCGGCCGCCGACGAAGGCCCCGGCCGAGAAGGTGGCGTCGACGGCAAAGGTATCAGCGAGCACGTCGTAGGCATCGTCATCGACGGCAAGAAAATAACGGACGATGAGGTCGTGCAGCTCGGTCCGGTCTTCCAGCCTGCGGATACGGCGTTCCAATTCCGACATGATGATTCCTTTTATTGAATGAAGGTGGGGGTGTCGCGTTGCTCATCGCCGGCGTCCTGCATGCCGTCGAAGAAAATCCTGCAGAAGGCGGCGGCAATCGCCCGCGCGTTCAGCTGCCCGCCGGGACGGTGCCAACGGTGTGTCCAGTTAAACATGCCAAACAACATGTTTGCGGCAAGCTCGGCCGGGACATCGGCGCGGAATGCCCCGCTTGCGATGCCCTCCTTGAGCAGCAAGGTAACAATGCGTTTGAAACGCTTTGTCTGCTGCACCATATTGCGCTCCCACGGCGTCGCTTCCGCGTCGACATGCTGCATCTGTTCCTGGATGTAGACGTAAGTGTGGGGATAGTTTTCCTCATACGATGCCATCAGACGCTCGAACAGCAGTTGCAGCTTTTCGCGCGGACCCAGGGTGGCCGTCTTGAGCAGCCGTTCCGCTTCACGCAGATTGGCGTCGAGGACCCCATGCACCGCTTCTTCGAACAGTTCCTCCTTGCTGGCCACGTAGTAGTACAGCGTGGCGCGGTCCAGGCCGGCGGCTTTCGCAATATCGTTCAAGCTGGTGGACTTGTAGCCCTTTTCCTTGAACAGCGTGACGGCCACCCGGACAAGTTCATCGCGCTTGGCCGTGTATTCCACGCCGCCCTCGGCCATGGCCGCCTTGCGTCTACGGGCAATATTACTGTCGTCTTTCACCCTGAGTCCTCTTCCACGAAACTGCATGACCGTCCCGATGACGCCGCGCCTATAGCACGTTACAGTTGGGCACTACTTCTTTTGCGAGGCGCTGCAAGGACTCGAAATATGGTGCGGGGTCATCCATGTTGTCGTGGGAATTGACCACGATCTCGCCCCACCCGCCGGTCTTTTCTGCAAGCTCGTGCAACTTGCGGATGACGGTTTCCGGCGAACCGCACAACCACACATGCTCGGCCAGGAAATCCATGTCGACCTGGCTCGGATCGACGCCCGTTCCAGAGTCGGCGATGATCCCGGAAAACAGGTTGAATTTATTATAAATTGGAAACAAGTACTCGCGCCATGAATCCCCCAGGCCGCTGGCGATCGCGCGGCGCTTGGCTTCCGCATCGGTGTCGGCGATGAAGATGTCGCGGGTAATGCGAAAGCGTTGTCGGTCGGGCACAAAGCCTCGGGATTCAGCCGCAGCGGCCCAGGTATCCCAGTGCGATTTCATCACTTCGGTGCCGCCGAAGAACGAAATCGGGCTGTAATTGCGCTCCCCCGCCCATTTCAGCGAGGACGAGTTCTTGGTCAGGCCGGTGACGGCAATCTCCAGGTTGTCGCGGCCACCCCACGGCGCGTTGTTGGCCAGCTGGACTTCGTAGCCGGGCATATCGTCCGGGCCGGGGAAGCCGGCCTGGAAGTGCGCCGTCTTTTCCTTGAAAGGCTGGCGTGCCCACACTTTTTCGATCAGGTCGAGTCCCTCGAACATCTGGGCCTGCAGCGGTGCGATTCCGTCGAAGCCGTGCAGGATCGCATCGGTGTGATGCCCCCCCGGCGCTACGCCGAGGAAATACCGTCCTTCCAGTACTTGCGATAGCCAGCCGATCTGGATCGCCAGCGTGGCCGGGTTATGGTATGGCAGCAGATGGGCCATGGGGGCAAACCGGATATTTTTCGTCAGCGCCGCCGCCGCGCCGATGATGATCTCCGGACAGGGAATGTTTTCCCACGCCAGCGTGTGATGTTCGCCGATCATGAAATCGGCGAAACCGGCCTGGTCGGTGACCTGGGCCAGTTTCATTGACCAGTCGAATACTTGCCGTGCCGTACGATGCGGCAAGTTATAAGGCGTATGAAAAAATCCGCATTTCATGTTTGTCTCCCCGGCCTATTGGCCAATAGTTGCCTGCATGATCAGTGCCTGTTCGGCGGGTTTAGACCAGGGTGCCGTCCCCGTCTTTATTGCTGAAACGTGGCGCCACCAGGCGCGCGAATTTTTCAAGCTCCTCATTGTTCTGCTCGGGGTCGAGGTGACCCTGTCCAAACATCAGGAACAGCTCGTTAAAGCCAAGCCGGTCGTGGGCGGCACCGATCTGGTCGGCGATTTCGTCGGCCGTACCGATCAGCACGTTTGGCATCCGCTGGCCGTGCGGGATAAACCATTTATCCCAGAACCATTGGTGTTCCGCCATCAGCGCTTCGGCTTTCTGCTTGTCGTTGACCAGCATCAGAAATCCGCCCCAGGCCGCGACATCTTCCCTGGCGACCTCGCGCTCGGCCTTCTTGGCCGTTTCCGCATAGCGGTTCCAGAGCGTCTCGCAGAAATCGAGGTCGCCCGACAGCACGATGGGCTTGCCGCCTTCGCGCGCCCAGAAATCGACCGTACGCATGCTACCGGCGAAGCCGCCATAGATCTGCGGATGAGGGCTTTGCAGGCAACGCGGCGCAATACCGATCTGGCGCACGATGCCGTCGGCGTCCATACCCTTGCCGAATTCGGCATAGGCCGGATGCCCGGCCGAACCGCCGTTAGGCGGAAACTCCCAATGCTTGCCCTGGTGGCTGAACACATCGTTGGCCCAGGCCTTCTTAATGATCTGCAAGGACTCTTCGAACACTTCACGGTTCATCGAATCGCGCTCATCGCGCGCCTTGGCGTTGTCGACCGTCGTGGCGCCGACACCGCGCACTGCGGCATACGGGTCAACCCAGCGCTCCTGGTAGCCGCGTGTGAAGCCGACGAACAGGCGGCCTTGCAACATGTGGTCGAGCGTCGCGATTTCTTCGGCCACGCGGACCGGATTGTGGGTCGGCAGGGTGTAACCCATGATGCCGGCCTTCATGCGCTTGGAATGCAGGCCAACAAACAAGCTGAACATGCCTGGGTGATTGTTTACTTCAAACCCTTCTATCTGCAGATGGTGTTCCGGCTGACAGTAGCCCGCGTACCCGAGCTCATCTGCCAAACGAACGTAATCCTTCACTTCCGCCAGAAAACGCTGGTACAGCTCCGGCCGCTGCCCGGCCATGCCTTGTTCCAGCTCGTAGCGGCGTCCGATCACGCCGGTCTGCATAAGATTGAATTTCACTGTCGTTTCCTCACGTAATTGATGTAGCCGTGCGAAGAGTATGCGGCGACCCCACACCCCGTGTCAACAATAATGTTGACCGTCTACGCTATCGTTGACGTGCCTAGTTGGAACTATGCGATGGTGACGGGTTCAGGAGTTTTTATTCGGCAGCGCCAGCCGACTGCAACCGTCTCGGTGTCGCCGGCGCGCTTCTTGGAATTATTCAAGCCTTCTGCAATTACCGCGCCGATATCGACGCCGGTGATCACGATGAGTCCGCTATCCACTACTAGCGTCCGGGCCGTGACCGGGCGGACGCCGTCAAAGGCGAAGAACAGGACCGATGCGGCAATGTCGCTCGGACGCCCTGCGCGCGCGAGTGGAACGATCTTGCCAAACGAGACTTGCAGTGATTCCGTGAACGCTGCGCGATCGGCGGGTGCGATGCTGCACGCGGTTGCAATAATGGGCGCCAGGATCAGCCCTGGCGCGACCACGTTTGACCCGATCTAATATTTGCCAGCATAGAGGTCGCCGACCGGGCTGACTGGCTCACCGCCGACTTGGCGGGATCGTAGGACACGGCCGTCGCCCGCCTGCAATGTCGCGATGCGCGAGGTGGAAACGATGCTGCCGCTGCGCCAACGAGCGCAAAAGTTCGATGCACCACGTCAGATCCACTCTAAGGCAATGGCCGGCCTCGGTCAACATTTCTGTTGATCCGGCCCGCGCAATCCGCCCGGACACCGCTCAAGCGTTTTCGCGCTATGAAAGGACGAAAAAAGGCCAGCCGGCATAACGAAGATTGAATCATTGGAAACAGGCGAATCGATGGCCTACGAGTTGTCGGCATTAACGGCGCCGGCAACGCGCGACCTGGAGTCAGGAGCATGGATGGGCGCGCAAGCGCACGCCATGAATTTGCACGGTCTCAGCATTGCCTTCTATAATGAGCCGCCACTCTGGCATTCCTTAGCTGTGTCGCTGTCAATCGAGCCCATTCCATGTCACGTCCCAGAAGCGAAGAAAAGCGCCTTGCCCTCCTGAACGCTGCAGCCGAGACGGTGGCCGCTCATGGCCTCGGTGCGCCTACTGCGCTGATGGCAAAGAAGGCGGAAGTAGCCGAGGGGACCCTGTTCCGCTACTTCCCGACAAAAGATGAGCTGTTGAATGAGGTGTACAGGCACCTGAACGGGTGCGCCTACGAGGCCATCTCCAAGGATTTCCCCGCAGGAGCGCCGCTCGAGATACGCGTACGTTCGGTGTGGAACAGCTATATCGATTGGGGACTGGCCAACCGTGCGGCAAACGAGGCCATGACCCAACTTGCCGCGTCATCTGTATTGACCTCTTCGACGCGGGCTGAGGTCGAGGCCATGTTCGCCGGCCTCGTGCCAGGCTTGTCGGAAGCCGACCTCTTCAAGGGACAGTCCCCCTATTTTGCAGATGCCGTCTTCATGGCCCTGGCGAAGATCACCATGGATTTCGCATCGTGCGAACGCGATCGGGTCGAGGCTTACAAGGCAAGTGGTTTTGCGATGATCTGGAGGCTGTACAGCAAGGACTGACCGGGGCATTGCCAGCATCGCCGGCCGGGCCCAGACGTTTCCGGTCTCCCCCAGGTTAGCCGGCCTGGCGCACCGACGGCTCGGACTGTAGTGCGACGAACGCCGCCTGCAATGCCCGGTCGACGTGCGACAGTACATTGAAGCTATGGGCGACAGCAGCCAGTCACCGAAAAGGCCGGTGACGATCCCGTTCAGGAAAGTGATGCGAACTCGACGTCCGACCCGCGTGCCTGATTCGGACAATCCGGACAGCTGGTTGCTTGCGGAGCCGATGCTAGAACTGCTCTGCACTAACCTGCCCCTTCCAAGGCGGCCTTCTTGAAACGGCGTGACGGGCGAAGGCCTTACGGCCAGTCGTCCACCCATGGCAGGCTTCAAACAGCTTATCGTAGCCCTTCCGCCTCCAGAGCAGCTTGCACGGCCTTGCGCGCCAGCACGCGCTTGCTGAACGCGGCGAGGTAGGACCAGCGTTCGAGGTCGATCTGAATCCGGGGCGACCAGCTCAGCATTGTGAACAGGTAGGCGTCCGCCACCGTAAAGTCCGGGTCGGTCAGATAAGATCGTCCATCGGCGAGGATCTGTTCCATCACCTCGAGCTTGCGTTCGAGACCTTTTGTGACCGTTTCTCGCGCTTCGGGCGCCATCGCAGGGTTGAAGAGCGGAACGCAGCCATTGTGCAGTTCGGTCGCGATGAAGTTCAGGTGACCATTGACGCGGGCGCGCTCGACCGTGCCGGAAAGTGGCGCCAACGTGCCGGGGGCATACTTGTCGACCAAATACTGGACAATGGCCGCACCCTCAGTCAGCACCTCGCCATCGTCCAATTCAAGCGCCGGCACGTAACCCTCGGGATTGATGGCCGTGAAGTCCGCGCCGGACGCGGTCAGCTTCGTACCCTGATCGACGGCCTCAAGCGCAAACGGCAGCGCGAGTTCACGTAGAACGATGTGGGGAGACAGCGAGCAGGAGCCGGGCGTGTAGAAGAGTTTCAAATATATCTCCAATGTTGATGCGGTAACAGGACGCTGATTACGGCCACGGTGCCCAGCACGAGGCTGACGAACTAAACAAGCGTGAGGCGATCCATTGCACAGTGCAGCCGACGACCCCGTTACCCATAGGCTTTTGACCTGACCGGCTTCGAGCGTTCCGACGATATTGGGAGTCCAATGCGCACAAGTATGACGATCGCCTTCAGCAAGGTGCCGCTGATCGACAACATAATTTACGGATAAATTCTTAGCCGAACGAGGCGATGCCGCTTGCCACGCCACGCCGGCCTCCGCGCACAATTCAAAGCGGCGCAATGACGGCCGGCTCCTGGTGGACAGCCGATGGCTCCGTGCACCATTCGCGAGTTGCAGGGCGAGACATGCATCGAACTGGAAGATGCACCGCCGCAAAAGCAGCAGATCGCGTGCACGCACAGCTTTGGTCAACCGATCTCGGCCTTGCCGCCATTGGTGCAGGGAGTCAGCGACTTTACCAGCCGGGCAGCCGGGCAGCCGAGAAGCTGAGGGAGCAGAATCGCGTTGCCGGCAACGTGCTCCTGTTCGCCCACACGTCACCGTTTCGGGCGAGGCCGCAATTCTCCCGGCAGACAACCGTGAAGCTCACGTGTCTGTTCCGAGATGCCGTTCTCCCGCGCCAGCACGGATACCAAGCTGTTCTCTGGTGGCATGATCCGCCTCAGGACGGCTTGCTTGCGTTATGCTAAATAACGTTTTACTGCATGTCTCGCTCCGCCTGCAAACACGATTAATGTAAATGAAATGACGCGACATCTATCCTGACACCGGGGGGCAGCCGCATAGCCCAGATCAAGTTGGAGAGCCATAATAAAAAACGGATTCACGTTGCACGTGAATCCGTTTTAGCTCAAGCCGGTCACAGGTCAATGCCTTAAGTGACTGGCATTAACCCAAAAGCAGCGTTCTACTTTGCTGCCGAATTGTTGATGGCCGGGCGGTATCGAACACTCGACACAAGGATTTTCAAAAACAAGGTTCCCTCGCCCGCGCCGACATGTGACATAGGCGTCAGCTGAGTATCGGTCTGACGCCCGTCAGCGCCTGCGTTAAGGAAACCCCGGGATTGTTCCGGGAACCGGAGAGTTCCAAGCGGACACGCTGACCTTGCAACTTGACAGGACTACAGCGCGATGTCAGGCGTTTTTTTCACTTGCCCAGGTTGAACGATGGCAGCTGCGCCCGGGACGAAGTTCTTCAGGCTTGGCGACGCGATCGTCAGCTGCAGTGTTTCAGCGGTGCTTGCCCAAGTGGCCGCCAGCAGCTGCACATTTTCATTCAGCTTTTCGCCATAGGACGGAACGATTTCGCGAATTTTTTCCTGCCAGGCGTCTGTCTTCATTTGATCCGGGAAAACTCTCTCCAGCAGCGACAGCATGATTGCTGGCGAGGTAGAGCCACCTGGTGACGCCCCCAACAACGCAGACAGCGAGCGATCTTCGGAAACCACCACTTCCGTACCAAGCTTCAGTACGCCGCCCTTGTCGGGCACGTTCTTGATGATCTGCACACGCTGGCCAGCTTGCCACAAACGCCAATCATCGTCCTTTGCCTCGGGCATGTAGCGGCGCAGCGCTGCCATTTTTTCTTCCTTGGACAGCTTCAATTGCTGCGCGAGATATTTGACAAGTGCAAACTCATTGGCGCCTACTTGAAGTTGCGGAATGATATTGGAGGGGGTGGTTGCCTTCACGATATCGGAATAAGCCCCATTCTTGAGGAATCTGGTGGACCAGGTGGCGAATGGCCCGAACAGCAGTACCGTTTTACCATCCAGCACGCGGGTATCCAGATGCGGCACCGACATTGGTGGCGAACCCGTGTCCGCCAGGCCGTACACTTTGGCCAGATGGCGCGAGGCGATTGCCGGATTTTCGGTGACCAGAAACTCGCCGCCGACCGGGAAGCCAGCATACTGTTTCGCTTCTGGAATGCCCGACAACTGTAGCAACGGCAATGCGGCGCCACCTGCACCGATGAAGATGTGGCGCGCATCAACCGTCTGGACTTTGGAACTGTCGTTGACGTCGAACGCTGACACGCGCCAGGATCCATCCTTGTTGCGCGTAATCGATCGGACCTCATATCCGGTCGAGATCTTGCTGCCCACAGTCTGGCTGAGATGCTTGTAGAACTGGCGGGTAATCGCGCCCAGGTTGACGTCGGTGCCGAGCGGCGAACGGGTGGCGGTGACCATCTCATCCGGTTTGCGGCCTTCCATCATGAGCGGAATCCATTGGGTAATCTTGGCCGGATCGGTAGTCAATTCCATGCCGGCGAACAGCGGCGATGCCTTTAACGCCGCAACGCGCTTGTGCATGAAGTCCCGGTTCTCCTTGCCAAAAACCAGATTCATGTGAGGCGTCGAATTGATGAATTCGCGCGGATTGCCCAGCACGCCCTTGCGCACCTGATGCGACCAGAATTGGCGAGAGATCTGGAAGCTCTCGTTGATCTCGATCGCCTTGGTAATATGCACTTGTCCTTTATCGTCCATCGGGGTGTAGTTGAGTTCGCAGAGCGCAGAGTGACCTGTGCCCGCGTTGTTCCAGCCATTGGAACTTTCTTCGGCAACTTTGTCCAAACGTTCGAACACCTCGAAGGTCCATTTTGGCTCCAGTTCGGCCAGATAGACGCCAAGCGTCGCGCTCATGATGCCACCGCCGATCAGCAGCACGTCAACCGTGCGATCTGCCTTGGCGGCACGGAACTGGCCCCCGAATGCAACCGAGTAGCCGCCGACCACGGCTGCGGCGCCGACAGCGGTTCCGATAAACTTGCGACGGGAGAAGCGCTTGCGGCTGGCGGGCGCTGCTGGATTCTTGCTGGTTTCTTGACTCATGCGATGAGTCCTCCTAAAAAAAATTGAATGCGACAGGCAGTCGTCGGTTAAAAAACGGTGCGCAGACGCGAGCTGATGTATTCAAGAATTACTTTTCTATGAATGACGCAGTGATGATTTGCACGTCTCAGCATTGCCTCCTCCGTATTGACCCCTTCGACGCGGGCTGAGGTCGAGGCCATGTTCGCCGGCCTCGTGCCAGGCTTGTCGGAAGCCGACCTCTTCAAGGGACAGTCCCCCTATTTTGCAGATGCCGTCTTCATGGCCCTGGCGAAGATCACCATGGATTTCGCATCGTGCGAACGCGACCGGATCGAGGCTTACAAGGCAAGTGGTTTTGCGATGATCTGGAGGCTGTACAGCAAGGACTGACCGGGGCATTGCCAGCATCGCCGGCCGGGCCCAGACGTTTCCGGTCTCCCCCAGGTTAGCCGGCCTGGCGCACCGACGGCTCGGACTGTAGTGCGACGAACGCTGCCTGCAATGCCCGGTCGACGTGCGACAGTACATTGAAGCTATGGGGCGACAGCAGCCAGTCACCGAAAAGGCCGGTGACGATCCCGTTCAGGAAACGTGATGCGAACTCGAGGTCCAGGCTGGCAGGCAAATGCTTCTGCTCGACAGCCGCTTCCAGCAGACGCTGTAGCGGCAGCTTGTATCGGACGATCGGTGTCAGCTGGCACAGCAGCGGGCGCCCGACGGGGCCGGCGGGCGTGTGGGTAGCGGGAGCTTCACTCCCTTCACCCAGGCCCAGCGAACCGATCGCATCGACGACCGCGCACTTGCAGGTCTCGCGCAGACGGACCAATGGATCGCCGGCGCGAGCCGAGGTGGAAACACTGTTGAAGGGCCCGGATGGCGACGACCTGGATTGGCATACCTCCCTGAAAAGCGCGTCCTTGCCGCCGAAGTGCCAGTACACCGCGCCGCGCGTGATACCGGCAGCAGCCGCGACCTGTTCCAGGCTTACTTCTTTCCAGTGATGCCCTTCGAAGATCGCGATGGCCGCGTCCAGAATCCGCCGGCGCGTCTCCAGCGCTTCCTCTTTTGTTCTCCGCATGATTAACCGCCTATCTGTTTATGCAGCATGCAGCATGCAGCAGCGCTGCATGCCCTGGAATTCCGGCGCGCAGCTTACGCCCCGTCGCGCCCTTCGTTCCAGCCCCCCCCGAGAACCCGATACAGGACGATGCGATTGCTTTGCTCGGCCAACTGGGCGGCGACCAGCCCCTGCTGGGCCGCGTACAGGGTCCGCTGGGCATCAAGCAGCACCAGGTAGCTGTCGCGGCCGCGGTCATAGCGCTCCTTCGACAGGCGGTGCGTCCGTTCGGCCGCCTGAAGCAGTGCCTGCTGCGCGTCGCGGCGCGCGGCCAGCGTCCGGGTCAGTGCCAGGGCGTCTGCCACGTCGCGGAACCCTGCCTGGATCGACTGTTCGTAGCGCGCCAGCGCGATGTCACGGTCTGCCGTGGCAACCCCCAGCTGCGCCCTGAGGCGGCCGCCCTCGAAGATCGGCAGGCTCACGCTGGGCATGAAGCCCCAGACCCGCGTGCCCGATTCGAACAATCCCGACAGCTGGTTGCTTGCGGAGCCGATGCTGCCGGTCAGCGAGATCGACGGGAAGAAAGCCGCCCGTGCCGCGCCGATATTTGCGTTCGCCGAGCGCAGCAGATGTTCGGCCTGGCGCACGTCCGGACGCCGCAGCAGGACTTCCGACGGCAGGCCCGCAGGCAGCGCCTGCAAGCCGGATACGGCCAGGTCGAAGCGCTCCGGCAAGCGGTCCGCCGGTACCGGCCGGCCAGCCAGCAGGTTCAGGTAGTTCTTCCCGGTGGCGACCCGCCCGGCGTAGTAGGCGACATCGGCGCGCGCGCTTTCGACCGTCGTGCGTGCCTGCTCGATGTCCAGGCCCGATACGGCGCCGGCGGTGTGGCGCTTGCCGATCAGGTCGAACAGCGCCTGCTGGGTGTCGAGGGTGGCCTGCGCGACGCGTTGCGACTCGAGGTCGGCCGCGAGCGTCAGGTAGATGTTCGCGATCTCGGCGATCAGGCTCAGCTGTACACTGCGGCGCGCTTCGCCCTGGGCGAGATACTGCTGCAGGGCGGCGTCGGTCAGGTTGCGCACCCGGCCGAACAGATCGAGTTCGAAGGCGGCGATACCGAGCGAAGCCGAGTAGACGTTGGAGGTAGCCGCTGCGCTGCCGCCGCTCCGGTCGCCGCTGAGGTTCACGCCTACCGACGGCAGCCTGTCGGCGCGCTGCACCTGGTAGGCGGCCCGGGTACGCTCGACGTTCAGCGCCGCAACCCGGAGGTCGCGGTTGCGTGCAAGCGCATCCGCAATGATTGCTTCCAGCTTAGGGTCGGTAAAGAAGTTGCGCCAGCCGACGTCGGCTACGGCGGATGCGCCGGCCTGTTCCGCTGCGCCCTCGCCCGCCGAGCCCGCCTGGCCGAACTGGGCGGGAATCTCGGCCTGCGCCCCGGGAAGCGCCGGCTGCAGGAAGCTGCAGCCCGCCAGGGTCATGGACAGCGCGAGCGCCGCCGTTTTGAGTGTTAATTTATTCACTTGCAATACCCTCTGCCACTGGTTGATGGGTAGCCGGACGCGCCGCAGGCTTTTTCTGGCCAAGCAGGCGCTGCACGACCACGTAGAACAGCGGAATGAAGAACAGTCCGAGAAGCGTACCGACGACCATGCCGCCCACCACCCCGGTACCGATCGCGCGCTGCGCGCCAGAACCTGCGCCGGAGGCCAGCGCCAGCGGCAGCACGCCCAGGCCGAAGGCCAGCGACGTCATGATGATCGGACGCAGGCGGTCGCGCACTGCCTGCATGGTGGCCGCGACCAGCTCCATCCCGCTGTCGAGGTTCGCTTTGGCGAATTCGACGATCAGGATGGCGTTCTTGCTGGTCAGGCCAACCGTGGTCAGCATCGCCACCTGGAAGTACACGTCGCGGCTCATGCCTGCCATCGTATTGGCCAGCACGGTACCGAGGATGCCGAGCGGTGCCACCATCAGCACGGCGGTCGGCACGGTCCAGCTTTCGTACAGCGCCGCCAGGCACAGGAACACGATCAGCAGCGACACGGTGTACAGCATGGTGGTCTGCGATCCGGCCTGGCGTTCCTGGTAGGACAGCGCAGTCCATTCCACGTTAAAGCCTGCCGGCAGCGTTGCTGCGAGGCGCTCGATTTCGGCCATTGCCTCGCCCGAGCTCACGCCCGGCCGGCCTTCGCCCTGGATTTCCATGGCGGACACGCCGTTGTAGCGTTCGAGGCGCTGCGAACCGTACTCCCAGCGCACACTGGCGAAGGAAGAGAACGGCACCATCTCGCCATTAGCGGCGCGCACCGACCACAGCTTGAAGTCTTCCGGCGTCATGCGGTAGGTGGCATCGGCCTGCACGTAGACGCGTTTCACCCTGCCGCGGTCGAGGAAATCATCGATGTACTGGCCGCCCCATGCGGTCGACAGCGTGGCGTTGATATCGGAGACCCGCACACCGAGCGCCGCTGCACGCTTCTTGTCGACCTCGACGCGCAGCTGTGGCGTATCCTCCTGGCCGTTGGGGCGCACGTTGGTGAGCAGCTTGCTTTCGGCGGCGGCCGCCAGCAGCTGGTTGCGGGCCTGCAGCAGTGCATCGTGGCCGAGGTTGGCGTTATCCTGCAGGAAGAAGCTGAAACCGTTCGCCGTACCGAGTTCGATGATCGCCGGCGGCGCGAATGCGAACGCGAGCGAATCCTTGATCTGCCCGAACGCACCCATGGCCCGCCCGGCAACCGCGTCGACGCTCAGTTCCTTGGTAGTACGCTCTTTCCAGTCGCGCAGCTTGACGAACGAGATACCGTTGTTCTGGCCCATGCCGGCGAAGCTGAAGCCCTGCACCGAGAACACCGATTCGACGGCGCCCTTCTCGTTTTCCAGGAAGTGGCGCTCGACTTGCTTGATCGTGTCGACAGTGCGCTCCTGGGTAGCGCCAACTGGTCCCTGGATCATGGCAAACAGCACGCCCTGGTCTTCGGCAGGCAGGAAGGAGCTCGGCATGCGCAGGAACAGCACACCCATCACCACGAACAGGCCGGCGAAGATCAACATGAATCGCTTGCCGCGTTGCAGGATCCCCTGCACGCCGCGCTGGTAGCTGATGTTGCCGCGATCGAATTTGCGGTTGAACCAGCCGAAGAAGCCGCGGCGCGGCGCGTGGTGGTCCTTGGTGACCGGCTTGAGCATGGTCGCGCACAGCGCCGGCGTCAGCACGATCGCGACCAATACGGACAGCGCCATCGCCGCCACGATTGTCGCCGAGAACTGACGATAAATGATGCCGGTCGAGCCGCTCATGAAGGCCATCGGCACGAACACTGCCGACAGCACGACCCCGATACCGACCAGGGCGCCGGTAATCTGCTCCATCGACTTGCGCGCCGCTTCCAGTGGCGACAGTCCTTCTTCGGCCATGATGCGCTCGACGTTCTCGACCACCACGATCGCATCGTCGACCAGCAGGCCAATCGCCAGCACCATGGCGAACATGGTCAGCATGTTGATCGAGAAACCCATGACCGAGAGCAGACCGAAGGTACCGAGCAGCACGACCGGCACTGCGATGGTTGGAATCAGGGTGGCGCGAAAATTCTGCAGGAATAGATACATCACGAAGAACACCAGGACGATGGCTTCGATCAGCGTATGGACGACACCCTCGATCGACACCTTCACGAACGGCGTCGTATCGAACGGCACGACTGCCTTCATCCCTGCGGGGAAATAGGGTGAGAGCTTGTCGAGCTGGGCCTTTACGGCGGTCGCAGTGTCGAGCGCGTTGGCGCCGGTGGCGAGTGAGATCGCCACGCCGACTGCCGGCTTGCCATTGTGGAAGGTCTTGAATTCGTAGCTTTCCGCGCCGAGCTCCACGCGTGCGACATCGCCCACTGTCAGCACCGAGCCGTCCGGGTTGCTGCGCACCACGACCTGGCGGAACTGTTCAGGCGTGCGCAGCCGGTCCTGGGCCGAGATGGTCGCGTTCAGCTGCTGGCTCGCCACCGCCGGTGCGCCGCCGAGCTGGCCGACAGCCACCTGGGCGTTCTCCGCCTGGATCGCAGTGATCACATCGGTCGCGGCAAGATGGAAGGTTTCGAGCTTTTTCGGGTCGAGCCAGATCCGCATCGCGTATTTCGAACCCCAGACCTGCAGGTTGCCCACCCCCGGAACCCGGCTGAGCGGGTCCACCAGGCTCGAAGTGACGTAGTCGGCGATGTCATCCTTGTCCATGCGGCCATCTTCGGACACGAAGGCCAGCACCTGCAGGAAGCCGGACGCAGACTTGCTGACGTTCACGCCCTGGCGCTGCACGTCCTGCGGCAGCAGTGGCATGGCCAGTTGCAGCTTGTTCTGGACCTGCACCTGGGCGGTATCCGGATCGGTTCCATTCGCAAAGGTCAGCGTCAATTGGGCCATGCCATTGGACGAGCTGTTGGAGGACATGTACAGCAGGCCGTCCAGGCCCTTCATGTTCTGCTCGATGACCTGGGTGACGGAATCCTCCACCACCTTGGCCGATGCACCTGGATAGGTTGCCCGGAGTTCCACGGTGGGCGGCGCGATGGTCGGGTACATCGACACAGGCAGCTTGACTACCGCCAGCGCACCCGCGAGCATGATGATGATTGCGATCACCCAGGCAAAGATCGGGCGATCGATAAAGAAGCGTGCCATCTGTTTCTCCGATCAGGATTTCGCAGGCAGCTGTGCCGCCGCGGTGGACGCGGCCTGCGCTGCCGGCTTGGCCTCGGTCGCGGTGACCGAGATGCCTGGCTTGATTTTTTGCGCGCCTTCGATGACCACGCGGTCCCCGGCCATCAGGCCCTGGTCGACCAGCCACTGGTTCCCGACCGCGCGGTTGACGACGACCTGGCGCGCTTCGACCTTGCCCGCCTTGTTGACCACCATCACGGTCGCATTGCCGCGCGGATCGCGCGCAACGCCTTGCTGGGGCACCAGGATCGCATCAGGACGCACGCCGTCGCCGAGCTTGGCTCGCACGAACATTCCCGGCAGCAGAAGACCCTCGGGGTTCGGGACAACCGCCCGTACCGTGTAGCTGCCTGTGGTCTGGTCGACCGTGACATCGGCGAAAGCCAGCTTGCCCTTGTGGGCGTAAGGCGTGCCATCCTCGAGCAGGATCTGGATGGGAAGATTGTCAGCCGTCGTGACCTTGCCGGCGGACATTTCCTGACGTAGCTGCAGCAGCTCGCTGCTGGACTGCGTGACGTCGACATATAGCGGATCAAGGCGCTGGACGACCGTCAGCGGCGCTGGCTGGCTGGCAGTGACGAGTGCGCCTGCGGTCACGGTCGATTTCCCGACGTGGCCACCGATCGGCGCGTCGATGCGCGCATAGCTGAGCGTGACACGGCTGCGCTGCAAGGCAGCCTGCGCCACGCCCACGTCCGCCTTGGCCTGCGCCAGTGCAGCCTGCGCATTCTCGTTGTCCTGGCGGCTGACCGCATCGATCTCGACCAGTTCCGCGGAGCGGCGCGCATTCAGTTCGGCCTGCCTCAAGGTGGCCCGGGCGCGGCCCAACGCCGCGCTTGCGCTGGCGACATCAGCCTCGTAGAGCGGGTCCGACAGCTGGTACAGAGGCTGCCCCGCCTTGACCATTTCACCCTCGACAAACAGGCGCTTCGTCACGATTCCACCAACTTGCGGCCGGACCTCGGCGATCAGGGAGGGCGTCACGCGTCCCGACAGCTCGCGCGTCAGCGTGAGCTCTTGCGCTTGCAGTGTGACGACTGTGACCGCCGGTGCGGCCTGGGACGGTGCGGGAGCTTCGGTCTTGCCGCAACCGGCCAGGAAGAGAGAAGCGAGCGCCAGGGCGAGGATGCCTCGGCCCGTAGCCCTTGAATTTTTTGTTGACATTGATGCTCCAGGGAAGACGGATATAACTGCTGTAAATATAGATGAGTGAGTACTCAGTCTTTAAAGGATATACCAACACGCTTGTATGTGCAAGCGGTAGAACTACGTAGGAGGCGCTGAAATCGTTTCGGGAGCTTGTCCAGGCCTGGAACAAGCGGCAGAGCAGCTGAAGGTCGCATCATCCGCTGGCGCTGGTAACGCGCAGGCAACCCGACGCCGACGACTCACACGGACGGTAACCCTCGCCTATTGATTTTGACGAGGATGTGGATGGAGAAGTACGGGCGCCCTACCCGTGCGCGACTCGACAGACCGATTTGACGGGCGGCTGTACGAGGTCGCCACGGGTCCACCATCGCTGCCGCAACGCCTATTTCCGACAGTATCTGTCCCGGCAAGCGGCACCGACAAGCGTGCAAATTGCACATTTGGTGGCCGACGACCGCTACGCGAAAAAAACGCGCCAATGCGCGTCGAAGCCGCTCTGCTTGTACAAATCGGCGCGTTGTGGATCGCGGCCTGCAAAGTCGATCGTTGCGTCTGCAAGTGCAATGAAGATGGTTTCGCCGAATTCCGGCGGATGGTCACCGAAGACATCACTCTCGCTACCGGCTTCGGCTAGGCCAACATCCGGAAACAGCAGGGCTTCTGTTTTCCGGGTGTGATCAGTCAGGATGTCGCTAACCATCAGCCGATGGCGGGCGCCCCGCCTCTCGGGATTGGCAAGACCCCAGTCGATGTAGGAATTCCAGATCGCCCGTGCGCGTTCCAGCAAGGGCTCTCCTAGGACCACGCATTCGCGCAATTTGCTGCACAGGTCGCAGTGAATATCGACATACAGGGTATTCAGCAGCGCCTCTTTGCTCACAAAATGCTTGAATAAAGTTGTTTCGTCGACGCCGGCCGCCTTGGCAATCCGGGAAACAGACACGTCGACTCCGTATTTCGACACCGTGTGGGCGGCAGCCGTCAGAAGGAGCGCCCGGTGGTTATTGCTTTTCAGGGACATCATATAATCCGGTAGTTTGAAAGACTGAGCACTCACTCATTAAAAAGAAAGAAAGACGGATGTAATGCATTGATCGTGGCGCCGTCCGTAAGGTTTACGACAACGGCATGGAGCTCGTAAAAACGTGTTTCGGGTTTATGTAGCGATGCACGCCTGGTATGCGCGCACGCAGGAGCGGCCAGCTTCAACGGCCAGGAGCACATCGTACAAGACACCAAAGCTGCCCCCTTGCCTTGACCGGTTGCCGTACGGGCCGTTCAGTCAAGGTGCGACCAGGCGCCGCACCGCTTCCACCAGGGACGCGCGCAGTGCGCTGCGTTCGCAGGAGTCGAGGCTGCAATAGTCGATCTGGGTCGACGCCAGGCGGTTGACGAAACCGAGCAGCTGTTCAGCCGGGATGGCGTTGGTGATGACCCCGGCCTGCTGCGCGGCGCGCACTTTCTCGCGCTTGTCGGTACGGGCAGCGAGCATGGCCTCGCTCATCTGCTTGGGGTCGCCCTGTTCGAGCTGCATCCAGTTCCACAGGCGCAGCACCTCGGGATTATCGCCGTACCAGTCGAATACGCGCCCCGCGTAGCCTGCCAGGTCATGGGAGTCGACCGGCACTTCCGACACCGCGCGCGCCACGATCGTGTCGAGCACCGCTTCGAACAAGCCATCCTTGCTGCCGAAATAGCCGTAGATCGACTGCTTGTTGCAGCCTGCCCCCTCGGCGATACGGTCGACGCGTGCTCCGGCAATGCCGTAGGCGGCGAATTCCGCCGTCGCGGCCTCGAGCAGGCGGCGCCTGGTCTCTTCGGGGTTTCTCATCTTCGCTCCAGTTTGACTCAAAATAAACCAACTAGTTGGTTGACAACGTCTGGATTGCCGCCTACAGTATATCAACCAACTAGTTAGTTGGAAAGCGACACACGTTTGATTTGGAGAGCGGCATGAAGATTCTGGTATTTGGAGCGAGCGGGATGGTGGGACAGGGCGCCGTGCGCGAAAGCCTCCTGGCGCCCGATGTCAGCGAGGTGATCGTGGTCGTGCGGCAGACGCTTGCGCTGAGCCACCCGAAGCTGCGCCAGATCGTCGTCGACGACGTACTCGACCTGAACCTGCACCGCACCCAATTGAAAGACGTGAGCGGCTGTTTCTTTTGCATCGGTGTCAGCTCCTCTGGCATGTCCGCCGATGCCTACAAGAAGTTCACGCACGGCTTGACGCTGGCAGTGGCCAACAAGCTTCTTGCCATAAATGAGCGCATGGTCTTTGTTTACGTGTCCGGTGCCGGCGCTGACAGTTCGGAGCGCAACGGGCGGATGTGGGCACGGGTGCGCGGACAGACCGAAAACGCCATCCTGCGCCTGCCGTTCGCCAACAGCTTCATCCTGCGCCCTGCCCTGATTCAGCCGCTGCACGGCGCGCGCTCGAAAACCCGTTCTTACCGCGTGCTGTACCGCATCCTCGCTCCGGTGCTGCCGTTGCTGCGCTGGATCGCGCCCGGTTCGGTGCTGAGCACGCAGCTGCTGGGCGAAGCGATGCTCGGCCTGCTGCGCCGCGGCGCGTCGGTGCGCGTGCTCGAGTCGAGCGAGATCCGCGCGCTCGTCGAGCAAAGTCCACCGACATGTCCAGCGGAACGCGAAAGCGCCTCACCATGCGCCCCCTGATCGTCGCCGTCCTGGTCGGCCTGCTGCTGGGCGTGTCCATGTTCGCGGCGACCTCGGCGTCCGGCAGCAGGCACGCGTCGCCGCAGTTTCGCGACGGCCAGTTCCACAACGCCGACCCGATGCTGAAGCAAAGCGCCACTGAAATGGCGCGGCTGATGTGGGACTTCATGTTTAATGTACCCGAGGGCGCATCGCCCGCGGGGGCGATACCGGTTCGGGCCATGACCAGAAGCGCGCTCCTGGCTGCACCCGACAACACGCTGTACCGCCTCGGGCACTCGAGCACCCTGCTCAAGCTCGGGGGCGAGTTTTATCTGCTCGACCCGGTCTTTTCGAAGCGCGCCTCGCCGGTGCAGTGGGCCGGCCCGGCGCGCTTCCATGCGGCGCCGATCAGCATCGAGGAATTGCCACCGATCAAGGCGGTCTTCATCTCGCACGACCATTACGATCACCTCGACCACGCCACCGTCACGGCGCTGGCGAAAAAGACGCAGTTCTTCCTCACGCCGCTCGGCGTCGGCGAGCGCCTGGTCGACTGGGGCGTGGATGCGGCCAAGGTGCAGCAGTTCGACTGGTGGGAGGGCGGCGAAATCGACGGCCTGCGCTTCGTGGCCACGCCCGCCAAACACTTCTCGGGACGCAGCCTCACTGACGGCGACGCCACCCTGTGGGCTTCGTGGGTCTTCATGCATGGCGACCTGCGCCTGTTCTACAGCGGCGACAGCGGATACTTTGGCGGCTTCAAGGAGATTGGCGCCAAGTATGGGCCGTTCGACGTGGCCATCATCGAAAACGGCGCCTACGATAAGCAGTGGCCGGACGTCCACATGCAGCCCGAGGAAACCCTGCAGGCGTTTGCGGACGTCAAGGGCGCCTGGCTGTTGCCGGTCCACAACGGGACCTTCGATCTCGGCCTGCACCGATGGCAGGCGCCGTTCGAGTGCATCGCCGCCCTGGCGCAGCAGCAGGGCGTATCGGTAGCGACGCCGCAGATGGGCGAAGCCGTCAACCTCAAACAACCGCATGCCGGACAGCCTTGGTGGCGCGGCCTGAAGTAAATCCTCAAGGAGTCGGCGCGTGAGACCAGGACAGCACCAAGGCCGTACCGAGCCGGCACATCCGGCGCCACATTACCCGGAGCCACTCGACTACCAGGCCGCCGTGGCCGAGTTCGACCGGCTCTGGGAAACCGGCGCCGCCTGCCGCGAGCCGGAGCGGATGCGCCAGCTGCTACAGGTAATCGACGCGGTCGAAGGCGCGCCGGCCGCGCGCACGGCATAGCTGGCGGCTGGCGCCGATTATGAACCCAGCCTGATCATGACCGGGCTATTCGCGCGCCGACGCCCTATCGCTTCGACGGGCTTATAAGTCTCAGATGTCTGCAGGTTCTGTCAGCGCCGGTTCGACCTGTTGGCCATCATGCGGCTTCTACGCGCCTTCGCACTGCAGGGTGCCCGTTCTATTTCCTCGACATCGCCGAGGAGGCCGCGCATGCCCTGGCTCAGAGCCGATCGCGACACGCCCGTCTGCGCAGCCGCGCGTGTAAAACTTCCTGTGCGCGCGATGGCGACGAACGTAGACAAGTCACACGACGCTTCTCTCGCAATTTATAAGATTTCCTAATAGACCCATGCGGATTATGCCTCTTATCAAAGGCAAATTGGTCGTGTACAGTTGTGGGCTTTTGACCGTCCAGCGACTGTCTTTTGGCTTTTCATTCTTCAATATAGGAGTTACCCATGACCGGATCAAATACCCCATCCGTTTGTGTCGTTGGCGCCGGCTCGATGGGTGTCATCACCGCATACCACCTGAGCCTCGCGGGCGCCACGGTCACCTTCTTGGTGCGGCCGCACCATCGGGAACGCTTGTCGAGGCCGCAGATCCTCTACTCGTACGACGACAACAGCCTGAAGACCTTCACCGGCTACGAACTGCTCACCGATCCGACCGAACTGGCCGGAACCTCGTTCGATTTTCTGGTCATCACGCTCGATGGAGCGGCACTGCGCGCGGAAGCTGGCCAAAGGCTGGTGGAAGAAATAGGCCGCGCATTCCGGGGCACCAACACCAAGGTCATCCTCGGCAGCGTTGGCATCGATCTTCGGTCGTGGTTCCTGGAAAGATCCGGACTTGCAGAGACGCAGGTAATCAAAGGCGTTCTTGGGAACCTCATCTACGAAATCGGCCCGGCGACGATTCCTCTGCATCCTGGTGTCGATCCGGACCTGCTGGCCAGGGCCGACTTCGGGTATCGCCATTTCACTCCGGCCGGCTTCCACGTGGATCTCAGCGTGCCGCAGGTGGCGCATGAGTTCGCCACACTCTACAATCGATGCGGCGTCTCTGAATGCGGTGTCATCCCCGTCAACGAATTCAAGGTGTGGATTACGTACTTTGCGGCGTTGGCAGCATGGGAACTGCTCGGATGGCCTGTCACTGCTGATATCGATCCTACAGATGAGACCTGGAAGCTCGGCACCGAAGCGATGCGCGAATTCCAACGTTTGCCGATCTTCGGACAGACCGGTCTCGCCGCCAGCGAAAAGATCAATGCGGACACGCTCCTGGAGTTCTTCCGCGAACAGGAGACGGGAACCCTGCCCCTCGACCTGGCTGCCTTCTACCGGTACCACCACGGTGGCAAAGTCAACGGCCAGGACCATCAAATTCTTGGTGAGGCGCTGGCCCTCGGGGAGGCAGAAAGTGCCGACGTGCCCGCGCTGCGTCGGCTGGTCGCGCGACTGGCATCATCCAAGGAGTAATCAGATCGGCGAACTGCTGAGGGGTCGTGATGCGCTCTGAAGCACCCTGGCGCCTGCGCCAAACAGGATTTCGTTCGCCGTCAAGTCCATGGGCAGGCTGATCGCAAATGCGTGCGTGCGAATGAGTCGGCGCCGCCTGTAGCGTCGAGGCCGCAGCCGGGCCTCCCCTGCATGGTGCAGCGGCTCGCCGGTGGCCTCCAGTTTGCAGGGTCCTTCCGCAGAATGATCGTGGTGCTGATGTTGAATGCGCCAAACTCCCGTCGTAGCCTCCACACAAACGTTCGAGGCAGGTTCAGGCGGGACGGCCAGGCGCATGCAGAACTGTCGAGGCAACGCTCTTTCTGGCGTACGCGTCCATCGCGGGGAATCAAGCCATCGCCTGCGCTATGAGTTCCAATGATCGCAGCCGTTTTGCTGAATCGAATACGTCGGAGACGATCATCAATTCGTCCGCCCTGGTCTTCTTGACGAGCCCTGTCAAACCGCTGCGCACCGTTTCGCGGCTGCCGATGACACTGCAAGCAAGCATCTGCCCTGCCTGGTACTTCTCGTGCGGGGTCCAATACGCCTCGATATCCTCGATCGGCGGCTGCAACAGCCCGCGGACCCCGCGGAACATGTCGGCAAACGACATCTGCTGCGACGTCGCCAGATGGCGGGCTTCCTCGTGCGTATCGGCCGCAATCACATTCACACCGACCAACGCGTACGGTTTGTCCAGCTGCGCCGATGGCTTGAAGCCCGAACGGTAGAGCGCAAGCGCCTGGTGTAGCGCCTGCGGCGCAAAATGGGACGCAAAACCAAAGGGTAGTCCCATGGCCGCCGCCAGCTGCGCGCCGAACAGGCTTGAACCCAGTATCCAGAGCGGTACGGCGGTGTCCGAGCCAGGTACCGCCTCGATGCCCTGCACGGCGCCATCGGGTGCGAGGAAGGCCTGCAGTTCGCGCACGTCCTGCGGGAAGTTCTCGGCGTTGGCCGGGCTCCTGCGCAAGGCGCGCAAGGTGTTCTGGTCTGTCCCGGGCGCGCGGCCCAGCCCGAGATCGATACGTCCAGGGAACAGTGTTTCCAGGGTGCCGAACTGTTCGGCAATAACGTAGGGCGCGTGATTCGGCAGCATGATGCCGCCGGCACCCACGCGAATGCTGCTGGTTCCTGCCGCAATGTGGGCGATCACGATCGAAGTGGCGGCCGTGGTGACGGCAGGCGAATTATGGTGCTCGGCCACCCATATACGGCGGTAGCCCAGCCGCTCGGCATGCTGTGCAAGCGTTCTGGCGTCATCCAGGGCGGTGCGACGGTCCGATCCCTGGCGCACACGCCCGAGTTCGAGAATGGAAAGTGGAATCATGGTATTTCCTGACGGTGAGCTTTTCGTCGCAAACAAAGAGGTGTACAAGGGTTCGGCCGTCGCACGGTCGCGGCAGGAGGTCGTACGGCGACGCGATCGTCCAGCCAATATTGTGCCGGAGCGCTGAGGTGGTCACGTAAAGTTGCTCCTGGCAATCCGTTTCGGTCCTACCCGTTCCGGTACGGCAGTCCCAAACGGCCGCGCAGGGTCGGTTCGTCATAAGCCTTGCGGAACAAGCCCCGGCGCTGCAGGATGGGGATGACTTGGTCGACAAAGTCGGTGAGCGCAGTCAGGCCCGAGTCGGGCGTGATGTTAAAACCGCGGCCGATATCGGCCCTGAACCAGGCCTCGAGGAGATCTGCGACCTGCTCCGGCGTACCGAGCGCCACAGGATGATAGTTGATCGGCCCGTGCGCGAGGATATCGCGAATGGTCAGCCCTCGCTTCGCCAGCTCGTATGCCCTGCGCGATCGTGGATCTGCGGGCGTCGGCCGCGCCCGGGCCATTAGGTCCTGCGGAATGGCCTTGCCACGATCCAGGCCGTCCAGGTGAATTCCGAGCATGTAGCCCAGATAAGCAACTCGCGAGTCCGGATCGGCCAGATCGTCGAGCGCCGCGCGGCGATCGAGCGCTTCGCGCTCAGTCGAAGCGACAGACGTAATGATCCCCGAAAAAACAGTGATATCCTCAGGCTTGCGGCCATGGCGCGCCATGGCGTTCTTCAGCGTACTCCAATAGCGTTGGGCACTCTGGATGTCGTAGGGATTGTTATAGGTCGCGTCCGCGCTTGCGGCGGCCAACTGGAACCCGTCCTGGGCGCCGCCGGCGGTAAAGACCACCGGCATACCTTGTGGAGAAGGCGGCAGGTTCAAAGGACCCTTTGTAGTAACGAACTCGCCGCGATAGTCGATCGACTTGATCTTGCCTGTATCGGCGAATCGGCCACCCTCGACGTCCAATAGAAGCGCATCCTGTGGCCAGCTTCCCCACAGCTTCACGACCGCTTCATGAACTTCGCGCGAGCGCGCGTGTTTATGCTCCGACGATGGCAGCCCCGGCAAGTAGTTAAGAAGCGCGGCCGACGCACCCGTTGTGACGACGTTCCAGCCGACGCGCCCTTTGCTGACCAGATCAAGCGACCGGAACTGGCGCGCGATGTTATAGGGCTCGTTAAACGTCGTGGACATGGTCGCGACAAGTCCCAGCCGCTCGGTTGCCATGGCCATCGAAGTCAGTACGACGATGGGATCAAGGCTGGTCTGGGGCTGGGAGCGCGCGATGTCGTTGGCGGTTCCAGGGATATCGACCATGAAGAATGCGTCGACCATGCCACGCTCAGCGACCTGCGCTGCTTTGACGAAGGTCTCGATGTCGACAAAGGCCGACGGGTTTTCACCAGGCCAGCGCCAGCCGCCCGGTTCGACGCCGTAACCGCTCGACAACTGGACTGTCAGGTGCATCTGTTCGCTGTTTGTCATCTTTGTATACTGTTTCGGATTCCACGGGGTTGTGAGCGACTAGCCCGACGCGCGCGGGGCCCCACGCTGGGCAAGAACCCGCCGTCTTGCGTCGGCATGGGCCACCACCCGGATCAGGCGCAGACCGTCATGTTCAGCGATGGAAGATCACGCTTTCCTCCACCGGCGCCTTTTCGATCCGGTATGCATTTGCCGCAGACGCCGTGTCGGGATAGCCGAATGAGATTCCAAACAGCATCTTCATGGACGGGTCGATGCCGAGTACCTCGCGAATCGTTTCCGCGTAAAAGCCGAGCATGGTTTGCGGGATTCCACCGAGGCCATGCGCGGTCAGCGAAAGCAGGAACGTCTGGCCATACATGCCCATGTCACCGGCGGCGCGCACGTTATCGCCAAAGGCGGGCATGAACAGCAGGGCGACATGCGGCGCGCCGAAGAAGTCGAGGTTCAGTCTCGCAGCGGTCCTGCGGTCCTCCGTCGCTTCACGCGCGACCCCGATCGCCTGGTAATAGGCCGCGCCCTGGTCCTTGGCGCGCTGGCTATAGACGCCATGGAAGTCGCGCAGATCGAAGCTGAAATCCGGCGTGATTCGCCCAGCGTCGTCAGCGGCGAGGATAGCCTTGCTGAGCTCGTCCCGCTTTGCACCCGACACGATGTGGATCTGCCAAGGCTGCGTGTTGCAGTTCGAGGGCGCAAGCTGCGCATCTTCCAGCACGGCGCGGATCACCGCATCGGGCGCTGGGGCGGGCAGGAAGTTACGGACAGAATGGCGGTTGCGGACGACATCATGGAACAGTTTCGATTCGGGCATTTTGCGCGTTTCCATTGGTAGGGTGAGAGCGGGAGTGACAAACTTGAAGATGAACTGCAGTGGAGGCGGCGCCTTCGTGCGCTCTCGGGCATGGAGTGCAGGCTTCCTACTGTAATGGAACGGGCTGTCTTTGATAAGGGGGCATAATCCGCAAGGGCTTATTAGGAATCCTTATAAATGGCAAAAGAAAACCTGAACGATCTGACTGCTTTCGTTGCGGTGGCGCGTGCAAAGAGCTTCACCCGTGCGGCTGCCCAACTCGGGGTATCCCAATCGGCATTGAGCCAGACGATCCGTGAACTGGAAGCGAGGCTGGGCGTGCAGCTGATTTCAAGGACCACGCGCAGCGTTGCGGCCACGGAGTCCGGGGAACGACTGCTGATCACAGTCGCGCCGAGACTCGAGGAGATCGAGGCGGAGCTGAGCGCACTGCGCGCGTCGCAGGACAAGCCGGCAGGGACAATTCGCATTACCACCCCCGGTCATGCAGCTGACTCCATTCTTTTGCCAAAGCTCGCCAGGGTGCTGCCTGACTACCCCGACCTCAAAGTCGACATCACGACGGATTACACGATGGTTGACATCGTCGAGCAGCGGTTCGACGCCGGGGTGCGTATCGGCGACCAGATTGCAAAGGACATGATTGCGCTACGCATCGGGCCGGATCTTCCTGTCGCCGTAGTCGGGTCGCCAGCGTATTTCGAGAGGCACGCGCCGCCCAGGGCGCCCGGGGATCTGGTCAACCATACCTGCATTAATTTCCGCATGCCGACATATGGGCAACTGCATGTCTGGGAATTTTCAAAAGGCAAACGAAAACTCAACGTGCGTGTTGAGGGCCAGGTGAGTGTGAATAGCCCGCCGCAGCAAATAGAAGCGGCGCTGAAAGGCCTGGGCCTGGCTTATCTTTTGAAAGATGGCGTTCAGGAGCATATCGATCAGGGGGGGCTTCGATCGGTACTCGCGGACTGGTGTCCAACCTTGACCGGCTACCACCTTTACTACCCGAGCCGTCGGCAATCGCCCGCTTTTGCATTGCTAGTCGACACTCTACGATATAAAAAGTGACGGGAACTAGAGCGTGGCACCGTACCCGCCTTGCTGGATGGCGAGGTCCGGATGACCGAGTCGGCGGCGATCTGCCAGTACCTCGCCTCCCGGGCCGTCTCGAGCATGCACGTCGAGACCGGCGAAAGCGATTACGGCGCCTACCTGAACTTCCTGCATTTCGGCGAAGCGACCCTGACCTTCCCGCAGACGCTGGTGCTGAGATATGGGCACTTTGAAACGCTGGAGCGGCGGGTGCCGCAAGTGGCCTACGATTACACGCGCTGGTTCCTGGCGCGGCTGCGGACACTGGAACCACGTCTGCGAAAGCATGCGTATCTCGCCCAGGACCGCTTCACTGCTGCTGACGTGTCGGTCGGCTATGCGCTGTTGCCGGCCGAGCACCTGAGCCTGGACACACGGTTTACGCCCGTGGTGGCGGACTATTGGAAGCGCCTTCGCATGCGTGACGGCTTCCAGCGCGCTCTGGCTTCCCAGGAACGTGCCGCGCTAGCGCAGGGTATTTCCACGGTACTTGCGCCTGACATACGGCCTGGCGCTTAACGAGCCTTGGCGGGCACGCCAGTTCCTTGGTGGTTCAACTCTGCATTCGAGCACTCCGGCGGGCGCCCTGCTTCGACATCTACCAGGTCCAGGATTCCATCAGCGTCAATGCGCTGGCCATCTTGCAGGAGCGAGCGTCATTCCCGGTTTTGTTCGCACCGTCCACCATCTCGACCACTCCGACGATGCCCGGCTCCAGGCCTGGAAGACAGCGCGGTTTCGGAAAGCGGCTCGTGACCTGTGCGTTTGCGGTCTCCGGCAGGGAACGCTGAAACAAGATCATGGGAGCGACACCGCGGTGGTATCGAACGGCGTCGATACCACATGCTACACCAGCCGCGCCAAGGCACGCAGCGTGCTGCTGAGGGAGCGCCTGGGACTCTGGGCCTGCGCCGTATTCGTGGCAGACGGCGGAATCGAACCCCGCAAAGCCGCCTGGCGATCTCGCGTGCGCCACGCTGCTCGACCGCACGTATCGCCTCAAGGACATCCTGCGGCCTGATCTCGGTGACCCAGAAGGTCTCTAAATTTCGGGAAAATATCAAGCTCGAAGCGATGAAGAATATCGTGCGCCGTTTGCGGTTGCCATTGCCCGAGCATGGTTCGGTGCCACTCGCGTGCGAGCTTCTCGAACGTGTTGGCCGCGATCGCCTGCTGGTGACTCACGCGTTCAGTTCGGACACGCCCCGGGTCCTTGCCCTCCGCGAGCAGCTGGCGAGTCGCGTCGCGTCTGGCCCGTGCGTCGACCAGGGAGACGTCCGGATAGCTGCCGAAGCTCAGCCGATTTTCCTTGCCATCCGGCTGCCGGTACTTCATCCGCCACAGTTTGCCTCCGGCTGGCATCACCTCGACATACAGCCCCCCTCCATCCGCGAGCTTGTACGGCTTCTCCTTCGGCTTTGCGGCCTTGATCTGCAACTGCGTCAATGGCGGAACGCGCTTAGGCATTTTGGGGGCATGTAGTCTGGCTGAGGGCGTCGATGCCCATAATTCTGCCCCTATGCTTTCTGGCTCTGCTGGGACAGCGGAGGCCAGTATTGGACGAAAAAAAACCCGCTGTCCTATGAGGACTGCGGGTCTCTTGATATCCGTCGACTGGAACGGAAGTGTTCTGGCGGAGACGGTGGGATTCGAACCCACGATACAGGTATAAGCCGTATGCATCCTTAGCAGGGATGTGCCTTCGGCCACTCGGCCACGTCTCCAATCAACTCCAGCAAGTTTCGCTAGCGCTGAGTGCAAGCATCTTAATGGCCGGTGCCCGATTGGTCAAGGCGGCGCGGCCAAAAATATGGAAAAAGTTAAGCTTTCTCCAAGTCAAACGCTTTGTGCAGGGCGCGGACGGCCAGCTCCATGTACTTCTCGTCGATGAGGACCGAAATCTTGATCTCGGAGGTCGAGATCATCATGATGTTGATGCCCTCTTCGGCCAGCGTGCGGAACATCTGCGAGGCGACGCCGACGTGGCTGCGCATGCCGACGCCCACGGCCGACACCTTCGAGACCTTGGCGTCGCCGACGATGCGGATATAGCCCAGCTCTTCGCGCTGCGCTTCCAGCACGGCCATCGCGCGCTGGTAATCGTTGCGCGACACGGTGAACGTGAAGTCGGTCTTGCCGTCGACCGACTGGTTCTGGATGATCATGTCCACTTCGATGTTGGCGTCCGACACTGGACCCAGGATGTGGTAAGCCACGCCCGGCTTGTCCGGCACGCCGATGACGGTAATCTTGGCTTCATCACGGGTGAATGCGATACCGGAGATGACGGCTTGTTCCATGTTGGTTTCTTCCTCAAACGAAATCAGGGTGCCGGAGTTGGCTTCTTCTTCCAATGGCATGTGCGGATCGGTCAGCGACGACAGCACGCGTGTCGGCATCTGGTAGTTGCCGGCAAACTCGACCGAGCGGGTTTGCAGCACCTTCGAACCGAGCGATGCGAGCTCCAGCATTTCTTCAAAAGTGATTTTTTCCAGGCGGCGCGCTTCGTCGACGACGCGCGGGTCCGTCGTGTAGACGCCGTCGACGTCGGTGAAGATCAGGCATTCATCGGCCTTCAGCGCGGCGGCGATTGCCACGGCCGAGGTGTCCGAGCCGCCGCGGCCCAGGGTCGAAATGTTACCCTGCTCGTCCACGCCCTGGAAACCGGTGATGATGACGATCTTGCCCGCGTCGAGGTCGGCACGCACACGGGTGTCGTCAATCGACTGGATGCGCGCCTTGGTGAACGCGGAATCGGTGCGGATGCCGACCTGCCAGCCGGTGTAGGACACGGCGTCCTTGCCGATGGCCAGCAGCGCCATCGCCAGCAGGCCAACCGAGACCTGCTCGCCGGTCGAGGCGATCATGTCCAGTTCGCGCGGATCGGGCTGCGCCATGATTTCTTTCGCCAGGCCGATCAGGCGGTTCGTTTCGCCCGACATGGCCGACGGCACCACGACGATCTTGTGCCCCGCATCGTGCCACTTGGCGACGCGGGTCGCGACATTCTTGATACGGTCCGTCGAGCCCATCGACGTACCACCGTATTTGTGGACAATTAAAGCCATAACAGGAAGGTTTCCAGCTTGTAGAGGATCAAAAGGGAGCACCTACTCTAGCATGTTGCAGTGCAAAATCACAAGGGAGGCAATCCGAAAAGCTATACGAAATGAAAATAAAGTAATACGTTTTTCGCATAGAAACTATTTGACTTTACCCCGGCTGTGATTCCCAGCGCAACGCAACGAGCTCGGCCGGAGCGGCGCCAAAATGGCGGCAGTCCATGCCGAGGCCGGCGGCAAAGAGCAGATCGCGGCCGGTGCTGATGGTCGGCAGCCGCCCGCGCTCCCAGGCCGGTACGTCCGCCGCCTGGTAATGCGCCTTCAGGCCACGCGTGGGCCGGTTCGGCGCCAGCTTGAGGCGTTCGCCGCCCTTGCGGAAATCGATCACGAGCGGCCGGCCCTGCAGCCAGGCGGCATCGAATCCGGTGTCGGCAGGATCGAAGCGCAATACCCCGCCGTAAGCCGGGAACGCCAGCTGCGCCTCGCCGCGCCAGACGAAGCTTTCACCGGGCTTGTCGATCACGCCTTCGTCGTCCGGGTCGCGCATGCCGGCCAGATCGGGCAGCTTCGGGGTGATGTGGAGCCGGTCGCGGTAGCGCCGGATGTGGCAGGCTGGATGGGTCACCAGCAGCTGCGCGTCGTGCCGCGCCTCGATCAATTGCCCCACCATTTCGGTCAGCCAGGCTGTCGAGGGCATCGCCAGGCCCTGGACCGCAAACCAGTGGCGCAGCATGTTGTAGGCCCGATCCAGGCTCATTGCGCGCAGGCGCGCGCAATCGATGGCGCCATCCATCAGGCTGGCGGCCAGGTCGTCCTGCGCGAGCTCGACCAACAGCCGCTGCGCCGACTGCGCATGCCCCGCGCTGCGCGCAAAACGCTCCTGGAAACCGGGAAAGGCCTGCGCGAGCGCCGGCATCACCGTGTGGCGCAGGGCATTGCGGGCATAGCGCACATCGAGGTTCGATTCGTCCTCGACCCAGGAGAGATTCGCGCCGCGCGCATGGGCTTCCAGCTTGGCGCGGCCCACGGTCAGGAGCGGGCGCGCCATCACGAGCGCGGGATTGCCCAGCAATTCGGGAGCGGCATTGGCCGCATCCATGCCCGACAAACCGGCCGGGCCCGAGCCGCGCAGCAGTTGCAGCAGGACGGTTTCGGCCTGGTCGTCGAGGTGATGGGCGGTCAGGAGGACGGTCGCGCCATGCGCGCGGCACATGTCGCCCAGTGCCCGGTAACGCAGCTTGCGGGCACTCGCCTCGACGCCGGAACCGGATGAGGCAACCGCGACCCGGCGCGCCTCGAAACCGGCGCCGAGGGCGCTTGCCGCCTGCCCGACATGGGCCAGCCAGGCGTCGGCATTCGGGCTGAGCCCGTGATGGACGTGGAAGACGTGCAAGGCGATGCCATGCGTGCGGCACCAGGCTGCGGCGAGGTCGAGCAGGACCATCGAATCGAGGCCACCGCTGCAGGCAATGGCCATCGTAAAGGGAGAATACTGGGCGCGCAGCGCATCGAGCGCGCGCGCGAAAGTTGCCGGGACTGGTCCGGTTTCGGTGCGGCTCACGGGATGGGACTCACTCGGTAGGACTGGCTTAGGGACGTGCGTCAGGTGCATAAAGC
Source organism: Massilia niabensis (assembly GCF_042655085.1). NCBI lineage: Bacteria > Pseudomonadati > Pseudomonadota > Betaproteobacteria > Burkholderiales > Oxalobacteraceae > Massilia > Massilia niabensis. The sequence continues at coordinate 268,276 of NZ_JBHSMU010000004.1, forward strand.
AGGCCGCGACGGGGACGGCGGGAAACAGCGGCAGCAGGCCCCAGCGACGGGGACCTGCTGCGAGGTACTTACTCTTCGCTTGGCGTCATTTCCTTGAACTTGCCGTAAGACATTAGCTTCTGGTGACGGGCTTCGAGCAAATCCTTGGTTTTCATGCCCTGGAACTGGCGCAGGGTATCGGCCAGCGCGCGCTTGAGCATCTGCGCCATGCCCTTCGGGTCGCGGTGGGCGCCGCCGAGCGGCTCGGTGATGATCTTGTCGATCACGCCCATTGCCTTCAGGCGATGCGCGGTCAGGCCCAGCGCATCGGCGGCGTCGGCCGCGCGCTCCGAGGTCTTCCACAGGATCGAGGCGCAGCCTTCCGGCGAAATCACCGAATAGGTGGCGTATTGCAGCATCAGGACCGCGTCGCCGACGGCAATCGCGAGCGCGCCGCCCGAGCCGCCTTCACCAATGATGGTGGCGATCAGCGGCACTTTCAGTTCGGCCATGACGTACAGGTTGTGGCCGATCGCTTCCGACTGGCCGCGCTCTTCGGCGTCGATGCCGGGGAACGCGCCCGGGGTGTCGACGAAGGTGAAGATCGGCAGGTTGAATTTTTCGGCGACCTTCATCAGGCGCATGGCCTTGCGGTAGCCTTCGGGCTTGGGCATGCCGAAATTGCGCATCGCGCGCTCTTTCGTGTCGCGGCCCTTCTGGTGGCCGATGACCATGCAGGCCTGGCCGTTGAAGCGCGCGAGGCCGCCAATGATCGACTGGTCGTCGGCGAAGGTACGGTCGCCGTGCAGCTCATGGAAGTCCGTGAAAATATTGTTCACGTAGTCCATGGTGTACGGGCGCTGCGGATGGCGGGCGATCTGCGACACCTGCCACGGCGTGAGCTTGGCGTAGATGTCCTTGGTCAGCTGCTGGCTCTTCTTGTCCAGGCGGTCGATTTCTTCAGAAATATCGACGGCCGAATCGTCCTGGACGAAGCGGAGCTCTTCGATTTTCGAATCGAGCTCGGCAATTGGCTGCTCGAAACTGAGGAAAGTTGTTTTAGTCATTGTACCTCCGGGTTGTTCTGTTGCCAGGGCGCAAGGCGGCCACGTGGCGCGATGTGTCCAATTCGGCGTTATTCTACCGTACCCGGCGACGCAACTGGGTCGAGACTACGCCATAAATACCATGTGGCAACTGTGCGCCAGGGCTCCCAGTTGGCCGCCACTTCACGCGCATCGCTGCGCGAAACCGGTTCACCGGAGAAATAATTCTGGCTGATACCCTGGATCAGGCCAGGGTCGTCGAGCGGCAGGACATTCGGCCTGAGCAGGTTAAAGATCAGGAACATCTCTGCGGTCCAGCGGCTGATGCCGCGGATCTGGACCAGCTCGGCAATAACGGCCTCGTCGTCCATTTCGGACCACAGGTTCGCATGCACGCGCTTGGCCTTGAAATGGTCGGCCAGGTCGAGGATGTATTCGGTCTTGCGCTTGGACAGGCCGCAGCCGCCGAGTTGCTCGGCACCCAGCTTGATGACCTGACTCGGCGTCATTTTCGGACAGGCCTGGCAGAGTTTGGTCCAGGCGGCGTCGGCGGCCTTTGCAGTGACCTGCTGGCCGACGATCGAGCGCGCCAGCGTCGTGAACGGATCGGGGTGGCCCTTCAGGTAGAGGTCGCCGAATTGCGGGATGAGGCGCTTCATGATGCGGTCGCGCCGCATCAGCTCTTCCTTGGCTTCGGCCCAGTACGCGGGCACCTCGATATCCGGCGCTGCTGCGCCCATGCTGTCCTGTTCTGCGGCCATTATGCGCGGCGCCAGTTCGTCGTTCCGTCCGGTTTATCTTCCAGAATGATCCCGGCGGCAACGAGTTCGCCACGAATGCGGTCGGCCTCGGCAAAGTTACGGGCTTTCTTGGCGGCGGCGCGCTCGGCGATCAGGCCGTTGATGCCGGCCTCGTCCAGTCCGCCCTCGCTCGCGCCCGCAGCTGGACCTGCCTGCAGGAAATCCTGCGGCGCACGCTGCAACAGGCCGAGCACGCCGGCCAGGGCCTTGAGCTGGCGCGCGGTGCCGATCGACTTCGTACGGTTCACTTCGCCTGCCAGGTCGAATAGCTCGGCCACGGCCAGCGAGGTGTTGAAGTCGTCGTCCATCGCTTCGCGGAAACGGACGGCATGCGCTTCGTCCCAGTCAACGGCCGGTGCCTCGATGCCCAGGTCGAGTTCGGCCAGCGCCGTGTACAGGCGCGTCAGCGCAGCCTTGGCGTCGTCGATGTGGACGTCGGAGTAATTCAGCGGGCTGCGGTAGTGGGCGCGCAGGATGAAGAAGCGCACCACTTCGGCATCGTATTTCTTGAGCACGTCGCGGATCGTGAAGAAGTTGCCCAGGGACTTGGACATCTTCTCGTTATCGACGCGCACGAATCCATTGTGGATCCAGTAATTGACCATCGGACCGCCGAACGCGCCTTCGCTCTGGGCGATCTCGTTTTCGTGGTGCGGGAATTGCAGGTCCTGGCCGCCGCCGTGGATGTCGAAGTGTTCGCCCAGCAGCGCGCACGACATGGCCGAGCACTCGATGTGCCAGCCCGGGCGGCCGCGGCCCCATTTCGAATCCCATTTCGCCTCGGCCGGCTCGGACTCCTTGGCCGCTTTCCACAGCACGAAGTCGAGCGGGTCGCGCTTGCCGGTGTTCACGTCCACGCGCTCGCCGGCGCGCAGGTCGTCGAGCGACTTGCCTGAGAGCTTGCCGTAGCCTTCGAAGCCGCGCACGGCGAAATTGACGTCGCCGTCCTCGCTCTTGTAGGCCAGCCCTTTTGCTTCGAGCGCCTCGATGATCGACAGCATGCCCGGCACGTGTTCGGTTGCGCGCGGCACGAAACTGGCCGGCAGGATGCCGAGCGCCGCCGTGTCTTCGTCCATGTACTTGGTAAAGCGCGTGACGAGCGAGGACAGCGTTTCGCCGTTCTCGACCGCGCGCTTGATGATCTTGTCGTCGATGTCCGTGATGTTGCGCACGTACTTGACGTCGTAACCCGATTCCATGAGCCAACGGTAGATGACGTCGAAGGCCATCATCATACGTGCGTGCCCGACGTGGCAGTAGTCGTAGACGGTCATGCCGCAGACATACATGCCGACCTTGCCGGCCTCCATCGGGACGAATACCTGCTTTTCGCGCGCCAGCGTGTTAAAGATCTTTAATTGGCTCATTGGTGGTGATGAATCGAGAGGGAGGATCGGAGCTCCGGAGCAATACGAATTCCTGGCACGGTCGCCGCAGGGCGCGCGCCTGGAATCAATCTTTACGTCGGGACCGCCTGCCGCTCTGTATTGTTCTTCTTTGATAGAATGGGACGTTCTGCGCAAAGTATAGCATTGATAAAATCCGGGCTGGCCGCATATGGCTCAGGTTTATTTTTCTGCAAAAGACTTGACACGGCTTTGCGCCACGTCCACCGAGGAGACGCTCCATGCACCCACAAAAACAATCCCGCCGCTCCATCTTCGCCGCCCTCGGCGCTGCCGCGCTCGCGCTCAGCCTGTCGAACACGGCCCTCGCTTTTGAAAATCCGCAGGTCGCCCTGAAGACGACGATGGGCGAGATCGTGCTCGAACTCGACCAGGAAAACGCACCAAAGAGCACGGCAAACTTCCTGCAGTATGTGAAGTCGGGCTTCTACAAGGGCACCGTGTTCCACCGCGTGATCGACGGTTTCATGATCCAGGCCGGCGGCTACACGGAAAAACTGGTCGACAAGCCTGGCGTGCGCAAGGCAATCGCGAGCGAATCGAAGAACGGCCTGTCGAACAAGCCGTATACGGTCGCTATGGCGCGCACCGACAACCCGAACTCGGCCACTTCGCAGTTCTTCATCAACGTCGGCGACAATGCCGGCCTCGACTATCCGGGCCAGGACGGCCACGGCTACACCGTGTTCGGGCGCGTCGTGAAGGGCCAGGAAACGGTCGACAAGATCCGCGCCGTGGTGGTCGACGACATCCGCGGCATGCAGAATGTGCCGGTCACGCCGATCGTGATTCAGTCCACGACCCTTCTCAAGGGCGAGAAGCTTGTAAAATAACGATCTGGCTAGATTTATCAACAAACAAAAGGACACCCCATGACCTCCGTACTGCTGACCACCAACAAGGGCAACATCACTCTCGAACTCGACGCCGACAAGGCGCCGAAGACCGTTGCCAACTTCCTGGATTACGTGAACAAGGGTCATTTCACCAACACGATCTTCCACCGCGTGATCAAGGACTTCATGATCCAGGGCGGCGGTTTCGAGCCGGGCATGAAGCAGAAAGCCACCGACGCGACCGTCGAGAACGAAGGCAAGAACGGCCTGAAGAACGACAAGTACACGGTCGCCATGGCCCGTACCTCGGCGCCGCACTCGGCATCGGCCCAGTTCTTCATCAACACCAAGAACAATGACTTCCTGAACTACCCGGGCCAGGACGGCTGGGGCTATGCCGTGTTCGGCAAGGTCACGCAAGGCACCGAGCTCGTCGACGAACTCAACAAGGTGGCGACCTCGCGTGCGGGCATGCACTCGGATGTGCCGGTCGAGCCGATCATCATCGAAAAAGCCGAAGTCATTCAATAAGCCAACAGCGCGCGGGGCATTACGACAGCACATCACGACCAGCAACACCTTCACGATGTCCACTCCCGCGCGCACGCTCGCGCTTTTCATTTCCGACCTGCACCTGCAGGAGTCCCATCCGCGCACGGCCGACGCGTTCTTCCGCTTCCTGGAGACGCACGCGGCGCATGCCGAACAACTGTACCTCCTCGGCGACATCTTCGAATACTGGGCCGGCGACGACGACATCGATTCGCCCTTCCACGCGCGTGTCATCCAGGCACTGCGCCATCTCTCCGATTGCGGCGTGGCCGTTTTCTGGATGGCGGGCAACCGCGACTTCCTGGTCGGCGACGGTTTTGCGCGTGCCGCCGGGCTCACCCTGCTGCCTGAACCGCATGTGGCAGTGATTGGCGGCCGGCGCATCGCCCTCGTGCACGGCGACGCCGAGTGTACGCTCGACACCAAGTACATGGAATTTCGCGCAATGGTGCGCCAAAGCGCCTGGCAGGCGCAATTCCTGGCGCTGCCGCTGGCGCAGCGCAAGCAGATCATCGCCGGCCTGCGCGAAGGCAGCCGCGAAGCGCACACCACCAAGACCTACGACATCATGGACGTCACGCCTGGCGCGATCGAGGCCGTGTTTGCCGCCACCGGTGTCGATGTGCTGATCCACGGCCACACGCACCGCCCTGCCCTGCACCTGCACCTGCTCGATAACAGGCGCAAGCATCGTTATGTCCTGCCCGACTGGGAACTGGACGCCGAACCGCCACGCGGCGGCTGGATCGCCGTCGACGAGCACGGCGAGCTCACCCGCCACGCCCTCGACGGCACCACTGCCCCAGCCTGACGGCGGCAGGACTCCGGCAGCACCTCCGCAGCAGGGCATTCCCCTGCCACAAGCAGCTGAAATAAAAAAACCCCGTCGGAGCATGGCGCTTTTGCGCGCCATGCTCCGACGGGGTTACTGCTCGACTACTGCCTGACGCTTACTTCGTGTCGGACTGCAGGATCGCGTAGCGGGTCATACCGTACAGCCTGCCCTTGGCATACGTGACAGCACCAATCGATGCGTTGCCCCAATCGAAAGCTGGCGACGACACAACACCGGTCGGGCTGATCTTGCGCACGCCGCCCTGGCCGCTGAGGTAGAGGTTGCCGGCTTCGTCGATCGTCATGTACTCGACTTCATAGAAGCCCAACGTTGCCGTGCCTGCTGCGCCTTCGACATCGCCGGCTTCCTTCAGCGGCGTGCCTGCAAAGACGCTCAGTTCGCCTGCTTTCGTCAGTTTGTAGACGGCTACGGTACCGGTATCGGAGATATACAGGTTACCTGCGGCATCGGCCACCACCGACTGCGGTGCGAAGCGGGCAACGGTGGTCTTGAGCAGGGCTTCGATCTTCGCCTTGTTCACCAGCTCGGTTTTGGCGCCCGCCGGGGTAACGCGCTGCACCAGGCCGTTGCCCGGCACCTGGCCGTTGCTGGTGACCACGGCATTGCCATCGGCTTCCACGAACAGGTTGTTTGCTCTCAAATCTCGATCGACGGTGGTCACCGTACCGTTCAGGATACGGCGCAGGCCAACGGTCTGAGCCACCCAGATCGAGCCGTCGCGGCCTGCCGCCACCGAGAGCGGCTCGTTAAACAGTGGCACGCCTGCGGCACTGTCCGTCACACCGGCGATGCCTGCCCTGCCGGCAATGGTGGTCACGTTGCCATCCGGCGTCGTCTTGCGCACGACGTGGGCAATGCTGTCAGCGACGTACAGCGAGCCGTCCGCATCGGCGGAAAGCGAGCTGCTCCAGTTGAAGCGTGCCGCCGCGCCAACGCCGTCGACGTGGCCGCGCAGGGCAGGCGTTGCCGAGAGCGTGCTAACGGTGCCGTCCATGCTTACCCGGCGCAGTGCTCCCTGGTCGTTATCGAGGACGATCACATTGGTGCCGTCGAAGCCGATCGAACGCACCGAGCTGAACCGCGCTGCAGTGCCCACGCCATCGGCGAAGCCGCGCGTCATGCTGCCCGCGAGCGTGGTGACGACGCCAGCCGGCGTTACCCGGCGAACCATGGAGGCATCGCCCACATACAGGTTGCCGTCGGTTCCAACGACCATATCGGTCAGGGCGCCGAAGCGCGCCTGGGCGCCGGTGCCGTCGAGCGGAACGCCCGACGCGCCGCCGGCGTGCAGCACCAGCGTGCCGCCCACGTCTTTCCAGATGCGGCTTTCGAAGTCGGAGAAATACAGGGTGCCATCGTTGCCGCGGGCAATCCCGTAGAACGAAGGAGGCGCGGTGAGGCCACTCGGCGTCGCATAGGTCGTGGTGGTGACGACACCGGCCGCGGTGACGCGGCGCACCGAGGCGCGCGCGGCTGCGTCGAGTACGAAGACGCCGCCCTGGCCGTCGAATACCATCCGCTGCGGACGCTCGAACCTGGCGGCATTACCGGTGCCGTCGGCACTGATCGACGGCGTAGCTGGAGCGACGTTGTTGCAGACCGCCGAGCCATTGCCGGCGAGCGTCGTTACCAGGCCGCCCGGCGTCACCTTGCGAATCGCGCCGTTGCAATCATCCGAGACGAACAGGTTACCCTGCGGATCGACCAGGACATCGCTCGCGAAACCGAAGCGGAAGCGCGCAGCGGCGCCCTGTCCGTCCACCAGTCCCGGCTTGCCGGAGCCGCCGGCCAGCGTGGTGACCGCGCCCGATGGGGCGATCTTCAGGATGGCATGCGGGCCGCCATCGAGGACATACAGGTTGCCGGCGGTGTCGGCAGCGACGCCTTGCGGCTCCTGCAGGGCGGTGATCGTGCCAGCCAGCAGCACAGGTGCGCAGGCGACTGCCGTCTTGGTGCTGTCGGCGGCGGCGATCGTGCCCGTGCCTTCCGTGACCCTGCAGGTGTAGCCGCCCGTTGGCGTGGCCTTGATGTTGAAAGCCGTGCCGGCATTCAGTTTGGTGCCGAAGGTGAAGGTGCCATTGTTAGCGACCTGAACCGTCTCGGTGCCGTTGGCAAGCGTTACGGCCGTGCCCGGCGCAAGTCCGGTGACGGTGCCGCCCAGTCCGAACTGGATCGCGGTCGGTGGGGTGACGCCCGTTGGTGGCGTCGTCCCGGATGAACCGCCGTCCCCGCCGCCACCGCCGCCACCGCAACCGCCCATAAGACCGAGCACCGCCACAGCAAGTGCGATTTCCATCGGTTTGATTATTCGCTTCGTATTCATTATTTCTCCGGGTTCTGGACGGCGCGACCTGCGCTGTGCCTGCAAATAAGGTGTTAAAAATATAAAAAGCACAATATATTCTCGACAACTATACATGAAGCAAGAAAATAGGCGCGCACTCCTGCCGCTGAGCCCGCTTCTGGTGCCCGGCCTGCAACAGTTGGTTAGTTTTCCGCCCGGAAAATCCCCTATCATGTCCCCGTTATTTCGGTAACGAAATGGGTGTTTGCCCGTAAGGTCGGCCTGCGCATGGTCCTCGGTTTGGCTGCGCGGTTTCATTCCGGCATCGCGTTTTTGCCGTTCATGTCCGTTTTTATGCAATTCATCGCCTTCCCGCTGCCCGGAAAAGTAGCGCTGTTATAGTTCACTACAACACCACAGCAATACTTCACCCAGGAGCCACACATGATTGAGCATGCTGCAGCACCGCTACGACAGGAGGGCTATCCATGAACATCGGCTGGAACGACAACGCACCGATTTACCGCCAGCTCAAGGACCGCGTCATCGACATGATGCTCGACGGGATCCTGAAAGCCGGCGACGCCCTGCCCTCGGTCCGGCAGATCGCCGCCGAATACCAGCTCAACCCGATCACCGTGTCCAAGGCATACCAGGAACTGGTCGACGAAAACCTAGTAGAAAAACGAAGGGGGATTGGCATGTATGTCACTGAAGGAGCAAGCGAGAAACTGCTGGCAAGCGAGCGCGAACGTTTTTTGCGCGAGGAATGGCCGGCCATGGTGGAGCGTATCCGCCTGCTGGGCCTGAATGTCGAACAATTGCTGCGCAGCCCGCAGGCCGGAGGTGCAGCATGAGCGCCGCCATCTCCGCCCGCGGCCTGACCAAGCGCTATGGCAAACGGGTCGCGGTCGACGGCATCGACTTCGAGATCCCGGCCGGGCGCATCGTCGGCCTGATCGGGCCGAATGGCTCGGGCAAGACCACGACGCTGAAAGCGGCCCTGGGCCTGATCCCGTTCGACGGCGAACTGTCGGTCATGGGCCTGGACCCGCGCACCCAGCGCGACGCGCTGATGCAGGACGTGTGCTTCATTGCCGACGTCGCCATCCTGCCGCGTTGGCTGCGCGTGATGGATGCGATCGATTTCGTGGCCGGCGTGCACCCGCGCTTCGACCGCCAGCGCGCCGAGCGCTACATCGCCAACACCCGCCTGACGCCGACCATGAAGGTCAAGGAAATGTCGAAAGGCATGATCGTCCAGCTACACCTGGCGCTGGTGATGGCCATCGACGCCAAGCTGCTCGTGCTCGATGAGCCGACGCTGGGGCTCGACATCATTTACCGCAAGCAGTTCTACCAGAACCTGCTGGAAGACTATTTTGACGAAAACAAGACCATCATCATCACGACGCACCAGGTCGAGGAAGTCGAGCACATCCTGACCGACCTGCTGTTCATCCGCGACGGGCGCATCGTGCTGGCCGCCTCGATGGACGAAGTGGGCGAGCGCTATGTGGAAGTCATGGTCGCGGCCGACAAGGTCACCGCCGCCAACGCCCTGCAGCCGCTCGACCAGCGCACCGTGTTCGGCAAGTCGGTGATGCTGTTCGACTCGGCACGCGCCGGCGGCGTCTCGCGCGCCCAGCTCTCGGCACTCGGCGAAACCCGCAATCCAAGCGTTGCCGACCTGTTCGTGGCAACCATGAAAGGAACCTACGCATGAATACGATGAAATGGCTGCTCCGCCGGGAATTCTGGGAGCACAAGGGCGGGTTTGTCTGGGCGCCGCTGATCGCAGCCCTGATCATGGTCGTGCTCGTCGGCGGCGTGCTCGGGTATGGGGTCGCCAGCGGCAAGATGGGCGGCGACAGCATCAGCATCCAGGTAGACGGCGAGGAAGTGCACAACACGTCCTTGGCCAAAGCCCTGACGGCCGAGAAGCGTGCCGAGGTGGCGAATGTCGCCGCCAACAACTATATCGCTGTGGGCGCGCCGATCTTCGTCGTGCTGCCGGTGGTGGCCTTCTTCTACTGCCTGGCCGCGCTCTACGACGACCGGCGCGACCGCAGCATCCTGTTCTGGAAATCGCTGCCGATCTCCGACACCGACACCGTGCTGTCGAAGCTGGTGACGGTGCTGGTGGTGGCGCCCCTGATCACGATCGGCATGGCCACCGCCGCGGCGCTGGCGATATGGTTCCTCGGGGCCCTGGGCGCAAGCCAGCTCGGGATCAGCCTGTTTGGCCCTGTGCTCACCAATGTGAACTTCTACCTGGCGCCGCTCTACCTGGTGGCCATGCTGCCGGTCTACATCCTGTGGGCGCTGCCGACGGCCGGCTGGCTGCTGCTGGTGTCGAGCTGGGCGAAGTCGAAGGTGTTCCTGTGGGCGGTCGGCGTGCCGCTGATGGCCGCCGTGCTCCTGAAGTGGCTCGACTACCTGCTGGGCATGACCGGCGGCGTGACGATCAACGCCGACTGGATCATCAACAACGTGCTCGAGGCGATCCTGCTCGGCCTGGTGCCAGGCACCTGGTTCATGGAGGCCGGCTCCGCCCTGCCGCAGCCGGGCGCCAATGGCGTCCCCCTGCTGCCGATGCTCACGTATTCGTGGTCGACACTGGCCAAGCCCGAGCTGTGGGCCGGGGTGGTGGCCGGGGTGGCGATGATCGCCGGCGCCATCCGCCTGCGCCGCTGGCGCGACGAGGGTTGATGATGGGGCGCGTGAGGCTTGCACTGAGCCTGGGCGCCCTGCTCTTGTCCAACCCGGCGGCAGCGGTGCCGGGAAAAGACGAGCCGGACACGGTCCACGTCAGCGCGATCCGGAATCCGGAGATACACAAGTACAAGGCGATCCTGGCTGGGCTCGACACTTTCGACAAGCACCGCGCGCTGGCGCCCGGCGTACCCGAGCTGCGCTTCCGGGTCGCGCCGCGCGAGGGCGTCGGCCTGCCGGAGCAGCCGAAGGCAAGCATCGAGGGCGAGCGCGGTTTCATGCTGCCGCTCGCGATCGATGCCCGCAACCGCTTCACGGTGCCGCGCAGCGAGGCGGCACTGGCGGCCGAGGGGGAACTGGTGCTGAACCAGAGGCGCCATTTCTACCAGGTCATGCCGGACGTGCGCACCCCCGGCCTGCCGGACAACGTGCGGCGCCTGGGCGACCTGCGGCTCGAATGCAAGGTGATGATTACCATTGCCAAGGAAGAGGCGCCCCTGCTCCTGGTCGCCACCCTGAATGGCCTCCTGAGGACGCGCGACTGGTGCGGCTTCTTCAACGAATATGCGTACACCATCGACTTCAGGACCGAGCTGCCGGTCGTGTCCGCAATCCTGAGCGAAGGCAATCGCAGCGCGGCGCTCAAGACGGGGAAGCAGTCCTTCAGCATCGCACTGAACGAACCGAGCTGGAGCGACGATGCGCTGGTCGAACTGACCTTCGCCGCGCCTACTGGAACTGCTGGCGGAACGCCTCGAACTGCGCCTTGAGGTCGTTCAGCTCGCCGCGCAGGGCGGCGACTTCCGCTTCCAGCTGGCCAACGCGGCTGCCGGGGGCGGAACTGGAAGGTACGGAGGCGCCAAAGGCCGAGTCGTCGCGCGCGACCGAAATCTCGCCTCCCAGCAGCTGGCCGTAACGTGGTTCCTTGGTGCCAGGGGCCCGTTCCAGGCGCGCCACCAGCGGCGGGTATTTGTCGACCAGGAACTGCAACGCCGCCTCGACATCCGCCACCGACCTGAATTCGTGCAGGCGGCCGCTGCGGGTGCGGATTTCGCCGGCCGTCTGCAGGCCGCGCAGCATCAGCACGGTGAGCACGGCTACCTTGTCCTGCTCCAGCGTCCACTTGATGCGCATCCGGTGCTCGTATTTCGTCACGCGCGCGCCGGCGGCGCTGACGCCACTGACCAGGCGGCGCTCGATCAGGCGCTGCAGGGTGTCCTGCACCGTTTCTTCCGATAATTGCATCACCGGATCGCGGCTGGAGAGCTGGTTGCAGCCGTTGACGATCGCGTTCAGCGACATCGGGTAGTTGTCAGGCGTGAGCGCTTCCTTTTCGGCCAGCACGGCCAGCACGCGGATCTCGAAGGGATCGAGCACAGTTACGGTGGACGTCGCGGCAGCAGTTGCGCCGCCAGTTACTTCATCAGTCATTGGATTCCTCAGTCAACCAGCCGGTTCAGTTCGGCCGAATCGAGTTTATCACCCTCGAGCACGTTCGGGCAGGCGATGCCGGCGGCCTTGATGGTGGCGGTCAGGCGTTCCAGTTGCTCGTCCTGGCGCGCCACGTGGTCGATCAGGCCGCGCAGGGCTTTCGAGAGCGGGTCGTCGCCGTTCGGCACCACGCCATAGGCGGCAAACAGGCGGGCACTGCGCGACTGGTCTTCCTTGAGGATGATGTGGGCGGGGTTGCCGACCGCGGTGGCGCCGGCCGGCACCGGTTTCACCACGACGGCGTTCGAGCCGACCTTGGCGAATTCGCCGACCGTGAACGCGCCCAGCACCTGGGCGCCGGCGCCGACGATCACGCCGCGCTCGAGCGTCGGGTGGCGCTTGGTGCCGGCCACCAGCGTGGTGCCGCCCAGGGTCACGCCCTGGTAGATCGTGCAGTCGTCGCCGACGACCGCCGTTTCGCCGATCACGACGCCGAAGCCGTGGTCGATGAAGACGCGGCGGCCGATGGTCGCGCCGGGGTGGATTTCGATGCCGGTGATCACGCGCGCAAGGTAGGAGAGGAAGCGGCCGAGCCACTTCAGGTTCAGGCGCCAGCACGCATGCGCCCAGCGGTGCATGACGATCGCGTGTAGGCCGGGATAGCAGGTGAGCACTTCCCAGCCGTTACGAGCGGCCGGGTCGCGTTCGATGATGCTGTTGATATCTTCGCGCAACGAGGAAAACATAATAAGTACAGAAGGAAAACAGCGGCAATGGTAGCTTATCCAAGGGGCGGCTGCTTGGGAGAGGGCAATTTTCAGTCGGTTGATCGATACTCCCATGTTACCGCCCCTGTCTTCATGGCGCACGGTGCTGAAAGCCCAATGAAAAATGGGCCGCCCGGAATCACCGGACGGCCCATTCAAGCTGTCGGTTCAGGCTGCTTACGCCTGGATCCCGCGCTGGCGGCGCGCTTCGTACAGGCACACGCCCGAGGCAACCGACACGTTCAGGCTCTCGACCGAGCCGAACATCGGAATGTTCACCAGAAGGTCGCAGGTTTCGCGGGTCAGGCGGCGCATGCCTTCACCCTCGGAACCCATCACCAGCGCCGTCGGGCCGGTGAAGTCGGCTTCGTAGAGGCCCTTTTCGGCGTCGTCGGAGGTACCGATCAGCCAGATGCCCCGGTCTTTCAGTTCGCGCATGGTGCGCGCCAGGTTGGTGACGGTGATGTAAGGCACGGTTTCGGCGGCGCCGCTGGCGACTTTCGCCGCCGTGGCGTTCAGGCCGACCGCACGGTCTTTCGGCACGATGACCGCGTGCGCGCCGACGCCGTCGGCCACGCGCAGGCAGGCGCCCAGGTTGTGCGGGTCGGTGATGCCGTCGAGGATCAGCAGCAGCGGCGGGCCCTCGATGGCGTCGAGCAGCTCGTCGAGGTTGCGCGCCAGCGCCAGCTGGCTGGCAAAGGCGATCACGCCCTGGTGGCGGCGGGTGCCGACGATCTTGTCGAGACGCGCGGCCTCGACCGGCATGACGCGCACGCCGGCCGCCTTTGCATTGGCGACCAGGTCCTTCATGCGGCCGTCGTTACGCTCGGCATCGACGAAGATTTCCTCGACCGACTGCGCCTCATGGCGCAGACGCGAAGTCACCGCGTGGAAACCGAAAATCATTTTATTCTTCATGCGTTACTTTTCTCTTACTTTGCTTTTTTGCTGCTGGTTTTGGAGGTGGTGCTGGCCGCCTTGGTGGCAGGCTTCTCGGCTGCTGGCTTCTTCGCTGCCGGCTTTTTAGCTGCCGGCTGCGTGGCTGCTGGCTCCACGGCTGCTGGCTTCGCGCCTACCGGCTTCTTGGCGACGCTCTTCTTTGCAGCCGGTGTGGGCGTGGCAGTGCTCTCGACGGGCACAGCGTCGGCCTTGACGGCGCGGCTGCGGCGCGGCTTGGCCGGGGCCTCGACCTCGACTGCCGGCGCCTCAACCGCTGCCGGCTCGGCCGCTTTCGGGCGGCGTGCGCGTTTTGCGGCGACCGGCGCTTCAGCCACCGGCGCTTCGGCAACCGCCTCCGGTTGAACCGAAGGCTCTGCCGCTGCGGCTTTCTTCGCGCGGGCCGGACGCTTCGTCTTCGGCGCCTCGGCGTCGCTCGCTGGCGCAGCCACGACGGAAGGCTGCTCAACCGGCGCCGGCGCGGCGCTTACGGCACGGGCAGGCTGCTGAACCGGCGCTTCCGGAACCGCCTTGTCCTTCTTGCGGCGTTTCGCGGCCGGCGCGGCCGTGTCCGCTGCGACTGCCTGCGGGACCGCCGCCGGCACCTCGACGGCTGCCTCCGCTGCCTCAGCCGCCGCAGCGGCCTGCTGGCGCGCCTGATTGGCCGCCTTGGCGTTCGCGGACTGACGCGCACGGCGTGCATTTTCCGAGCTGTCCGGTTCGATGCTGGCGTCGAATTGCGGCGCCGCGACCTGCACAGTGTTGCCCTGCTCGCGTGCCTGCGCTGCCGCTGCGCGGTCCTTGCGGGAACGGCGCGAACGTTTCGAACGGCCGCCCTTCTCTTCCTCGGCAGGCGCAGCCGCTACCTGGCGTTGCGCAGGCGCGCCGGTTTGGGGGCCACCTTTCGCATCGCGCGAGCGGCCCGGTTTGCCGTTCTCGCCGCCGCGGCCACCCTGGCGGGCCTGCGGCTGCTCTTCGCCCGGCTGCGCCGGCTCAAGACTGCTCTCCTCAGCCAGCACGAGGTCGATCTTGCGTGCTTCGAGGTCGACCTTGGCTACCTGCACGACCACGCGGTCGGTCAGGCCGAAGGTCTTGCCGGTACGCTCGCCGCGCAGCTGGTGGCGCGCTTCGTCGTACTGGAAATAGTCCTGGCCCAGGCCGGTGACGTGGACCAGGCCTTCGACGTACAGCTCGTCGAGCTGCACGAAGATGCCGAAGGTCGTCACGCCGGCGACGGTGCCGGTGAACGATTCGCCGAGTTTATCCTGCATGAAGAAGCACTTGAGCCAGTTCTCGACGTCGCGCGAGGCTTCGTCGGCGCGGCGCTCGTTGGCCGAGCAGTGCACGCCCAGGGCATCCCAGATCGTCAGGTCCTTCTCGTTCTTGGCCGTGCCTTCCGCCTTGTCTTTCGCGGCCTGCTTGCGGGCGGCGTTCGAGACGGTGGTGTTCAGCTTGGAGAGGTCGATGCCTTTCGGCTCGTACTTCCTGCCCTGCAGGACAGCCTTGATCGCACGGTGCGTGAGCAGGTCGGGGTAGCGGCGGATCGGGCTGGTGAAGTGGGCATAGGCCTCGTAGGCCAGGCCGAAGTGGCCGACGTTGTCCGGGCTGTAGACGGCCTGCTGCATCGAGCGCAGCAGCATGGTCTGCAGCAGGGACGCATCCGGACGCTCCTTGATTTCGCGCATCAGGGCGGCATAGTCGCCGGCGGTCGGCTTCAGGCCGCCGCCGAGGTTCAGGCCCGTCATCTTGAGGAAGGTACGCAGCTGGTTCAGCTTTTCCTCGGTCGGCGTGGCGTGGATGCGGAAGGTGCCCGGGTGCTTGTGGCGGATCAGGAGGTCGGCGGCGCAGACGTTCGCGGCCAGCATGCATTCCTCGATCAGGCGGTGCGCATCGTTGCGGGTGCGCGGGATGATCTTTTCGATCTTGCCCATCGCATTGCAGACGATATAGGTTTCGGTGGTTTCGAAGTCGATCGCACCACGCACCTGGCGCGCGCCGAGCAGCGCCTGGAACACGCCGTTCAGGTTTTGCAGGTGCGGCACGATGGCCGGGCGGCGCCCTGCTTCCTCGCCCTGCGGGTCAGCCAGGATGTCCGCGACCTGGTTATAGGTCAGGCGCGCGGCCGAGTGGATCACGGCCGGATAGAACTGGTAGGCCTGGACTTCGCCGTCGCTCGAGACAACCATGTCGCACACGAGGCTGAGGCGGTCCACGGCCGGGTTCAGCGAACACAGGCCATTCGACAGCTTCTCGGGCAGCATCGGGATCACGCGGCGCGGGAAATACACCGAGGTGCTGCGCTCGATGGCGTCGACATCGAGCCCGTCGCCCGGCTTGACGTAATGGCTGACGTCGGCAATGGCGACGAGCAGGCGGAAGCCGGTGTCAGCTCCAAGCTTCAGCGGTTCGCAATACACGGCATCGTCGAAGTCGCGCGCGTCTTCGCCATCGATGGTCACCAGGGGCACGTCGCGCAGGTCGACACGGTCGGCCAGGTCGCTTGCCACCACTTCGTTCGGCAGCTTGTTGGCCTGCTTGAGCGCGTTCGGCGAGAACACGTGCGGCACGCCGAACTTGCGTACGGCGATTTCGATTTCCATGCCTGGGTCGTCGAGTTCGCCGAGTACTTCGACGATGCGCCCGGTCGGCTGCTGGAAGCGCGCCGGCTGCTCGATCAGTTCGACACTGACCACCTGGCCCGACTTGGCCTTGCCAGGGGAACCTGCAACCAGGATGTCCTGGTTCATGCGCTGGTCTTCGGGCGAGACGATCCAGACACCGCCTTCATTGAGCAGGCGCCCGATGATGTGCGTGTTGGCGCGCTCGACCACTTCGACGATCGTGCCTTCCGGACGGCCGCGGCGGTCGGTGCCGGTGACGCGTGCCAGGACGCGGTCGCCGTGCAGGACCTTCTGCATTTCTTTGTCGTTCAGGAACAGGTCGGCGCCCGGCTCGTCTGGTATGACGAAGCCGAAACCGTCGCGGTGCGCGGCGACCTTGCCGGCCACGAAATCGGAGCCATTGGCGAGCGCATACACCCCGTCGCCATTGGCGCGCAACTGGCCGTCGCGTTCCATTGCATTCAGGCGGCGGCCCAGGACTTCCTGGGCGGCTGGTTTGACCCGGAGGGCACGTGCGAGCGTGGCTGCATCGAGCGGCGTGCCGGCATCACGGAAAACACCGAGGATTTCCTCGCGGCTAGGAATGGTATGAGTAGGTTGCTTCAAATCGTTTTCTTGATTCTTCTCGAGGGGCGCCGGACCGACCGGCACCGTGGTTAGATTGACACCTTGACAGGCGTAGTGTAACGGAGGACAGGGATATTCGCCTAACGGAGCGTGCCAAACGGAGCGCCGCTGCCTGCTGAGGGAGGGTCTTTGACTTTTGTAATCGTTCCGCTATAATCTCGGCTCTTTCGCAACGACAGCATGTTGGAGCGAAAGAAAAAGCGGTAACGATTCAGGAAGTTTGAAGCCGGCGCAGCGAAAGTTGATCTAGCGAAAAACAGCAAAGCCTGATATTGTATCAGCTTCAGTCGTTAGCAGTAACAGTGCCCACGTGGCGGAATTGGTAGACGCGCACGGTTCAGGTCCGTGTGCCGCAAGGTGTGGGGGTTCGAGTCCCTCCGTGGGCACCATCTACTGGCTTTACATCCGCTGAAGCAGCAGTATCGTAATAGCAGCAAGCAGCACCAAATGCCCACGTGGCGGAATTGGTAGACGCGCACGGTTCAGGTCCGTGTGCCGCAAGGTGTGGGGGTTCGAGTCCCTCCGTGGGCACCACTACCGGATGGTTATCCGCAGCAGTTCGTTGTACCGATGTTTGTAATTCGTAGTCGCAGTGCCCACGTGGCGGAATTGGTAGACGCGCACGGTTCAGGTCCGTGTGCCGCAAGGTGTGGGGGTTCGAGTCCCTCCGTGGGCACCAAAAGCTTTCCAGTAGTTAGCTGGCGCAAAACGCCGCAATCTTTGCAAAAGGATTGCGGCGTTTTGCGTTGGTGCGTCCGGCCTCGGCGCCCTCCTCGATCTCCTCTCCAAGACAGTCGTTGCGAAAAGCTCATCGTTGCTAAATAATAGGACGGTTAGCCCGCAAGTCGTCCATCGCAGTTATTGACACAACTGAGCAGAAATCTGGTCAGAAAACCGAGGAGACATTGATGTTCACGAGTCCGGAACAATTCGCATCCGCTACCAAAACCCTGTTCGACCTGCAAATGCAGACCTTTGACATGCTCGCCAACAAGACGGTCAAGGGTCTCGAACAGGTGATGGCGCTCAACATGGCCACCGCCCGCAGCACGATGGACAAGACACTCGCGGCCAGCCGCGACGTGACCCAGGCGCAGGACGCCCGCGCCGCTTTCGACGCGCTCTCGGCGCGCATGAAGCCGGACATGTCCGGCAGCGTCGAGTACCGCGACCAGATGAAGGTCATTATCGAAGAGATGCAAAACGAGTTCCGCCGCGCCGCGGACGTCCATGTGGCCGAGGCCAAGAGCACGCTGTCGGCGCTGATCTACGACGTGACGCAGAACGTCAAGCCGGGTTCGGAAAACGCGGTCGAGATCATCAAGGCGGCGATCGACAACGCGTTCAAGGGCTATGAACAGGTGACCCAGGCCACCCGCCAGGCCGTGCAGAACGTCGAGGAGCAGATCGCCAAGGCTTCCTCGCTCGTCACTCCCGGCGCGGCCAAGCCTCCGGGCGACGACAAGCCGGCCGAATAAGGGCTCGCAGTAAAGTCCACTCAGTAAAACACAAGGGCGGCTTCGGCCGCCCTTGCTCTTTCACCCTGCAGGCTCCTCCTTCTCGATCCCCAGCAGTTCCTCCACATGTGCCAGCGCACCGGCATCCTTGACGACCGCCCTGAGCCAGAGGTGCAGCGGCTGCTCGCCCCAGCTTGCCGCCTTGTCGGCCAGGTAGGCGACCGGGCTGTGCGGCTCGGTGTGGCGGAAAAAATCGGCCACCGCGCGCAGCTGGCCGAGCGCCTGGGCGCGCGTCTGGATCGGGCCGGCGAAGACCTGCTGGCCCTGGCTTGCTGCCGCCGGCAGCGGCTGCGGCTGACCTGGCGCCGCAACCGCCGCTCCCGCTACAGGCGCCGGGCCAGCCGCTGCCGCGGCCGGCGTGACGAAGTGCGCCAGGTTCTGCAGCGCCGTGCGCGCGCTCGAGAAACTCGGGCCATCCACGCCGAGCCGGGCGTCGACCGCCCCTTCCAGTCCATCGAGCGCCGCAAGGCAGGCCGTGCAGTCGTCCAGCAAGGCCTGCTGCCAGGCTTTCGAGGTGCGGCCGCGCGCCGCCTCCACCTCGGCGATCTTGCCGGCGCCGCTGGCGCGCGCCGCTTCGATGTCGCGCATCGAAAAAGCCGTGCCTTCGGTGACCGGACATTCCATCACCAGTTGCGGCGCGCGCGCCGCGATCCAGGCCAGGTTGCCGATGCGCTGCTCGAAGCCGCCTTCGTCGGGCAGAGGATACAGGCCATCCCAGTAGCGCTCGCACAGGCTTGCTGTCACCAGCAGCGCGTCCCCCAGGCCGCGCAGGCCGGCCGTCTTCGCGCTCGCTTCGGCCAGCCACACGGCCAGTTGCAGGTCCTTGCTGCGCGTCTCCAACAGCAGCGCGCAACGCTTGGTGACGAACTTCCAGTCCGCTTCCTTGAGCGTGGTGACCCAGGCGCCCTGCTCGATGGACGGGTCATCCGCCTTGCGCGCCTGGGCGATCGCGTCCAGCTCGGGGGAGAACGCAAGATCCTCGCCGCAGGGCGCGGCCTCGCTGACCGGTCTCAGTAACTGCTCGACGTTGAACATGGCGCCTCTCCTCGATTGTGTCAATTAGGGTGCGAACTAAGCCACAGGGTCGATCGTGTACTTGAACTTGCCCGCCTTGGTGGCGCCGACCTTAATGCGCGCGATCGCCCCGCCCTCGGCCATCCGCGCCAGCACCGTGTCGGCGATCTCGGGCAGCAGCGTGCCGTTCAGGATCGTGTCGACATTGCGCGCGCCCGAATCGACTTCGGTACAGCGCGCCAGCACGGCATTGACCAGCGCGTCGTCGTACTCGAAGGTGGCGCTGTGGTTGCTTAGTACGCGCTGGCCGATGCGGTTCAGTTTCAGGCGGATGATATTGGCCAGCACCTCGTCGCCGATGGGGTAGAACGGCACCGTCGTCAGGCGCCCGAGGAAGGCCGGCTTGAACTGCTTCATCAGCTGCGGGCGGATCATGTCGAGCAGCGCATCGGGCTTGGGCAGCTCGCTCGCGCTCTTGTTCAGGCAGGCCCCCATCATCGTGCTCGACGCGGTGTTCGAGGTCAGGATGATGATGGTGTTGCGAAAGTCAATCTGACGTCCTTCGGCGTCGTCCAGCACGCCCTTGTCGAACACCTGGAAGAACAGTTCGAGCACGTCCGGGTGCGCCTTTTCGACTTCGTCGAGCAGCACCACGCTGTAGGGATTGCGCCGCACCGCCTCGGTCAGCACCCCGCCCTCGCCATAACCGACATAGCCCGGCGGCGAACCTTTCAGGCCGGAGACGCTGTGCGCTTCCTGGTATTCGCTCATGTTGATCGTCACGAGTTTACGCTCGCCGCCGTAGAGCAGGTCGGCCAGCGCCAGGGCGGTCTCGGTCTTGCCGACGCCCGAGGTGCCAACGAACAGGAACACGCCCTTCGGCTTGTTCGGGTCGTCCAGGTTGGCGCGCGCCGTGCGCACGCGCTGGGCCACCGCAGCGGTAGCGTGCGACTGGCCGAGGATGCGCTCGTCCAGCAGCGACTGCAGCAGCAGGACGGTCCTGATCTCGTCCTTCACCATGCGCCCGAGCGGGATGCCGGTCCAGGCGGCGACGATTCCCGCCACCGTATTGCCGTCGACCTGCACCGGCACCAGCGGCGCCTCGCCCTGCAGCGCGCGCAGCTCGTCGACCAGGGCGCGTAAGCCGCCTGGATCTCCACGCCCGCCTTCGAGCTCGCCGCGCATGCGGGCGATGTCGGCGGTGAGTGCCCGTTCCTGCTCCCAGCGCGCGGAGAGGCGCTCCTGCTCGGTCAGCGCCGCCAGGCGTTCGCCGCGCAGCTTCATCAGGCGCGCCGAGTGTTCGCCGCCGGCGCTCTGTTCACGCTCGAGCGCCGCGATCTGGGCGTCGATGCGCTCGATGCGGCGCATGCAGGTTTCCAGCAGCGCCGGGGTCGCGCTCTGGCCCAGCGCGACCTTGGCGCAGGCGGTGTCGAGCACGCTGATGGCCTTGTCCGGCAGCTGGCGCCCGCTGATGTAGCGGTGCGACAGGCGCACGGCTTCCTGGATCGCTTCGTCGTAGACGCGCACGCCGAAGTGCTGTTCCATCAGCGGCGCCATCGCGCGCAGCATGGCGCAGGCCGTTTCCTCGTCGGGTTCCTCGACCTTGATCACCTGGAAGCGCCGCGCCAGGGCCGCGTCTTTTTCGAAATACTTCTTGTACTCGCTCCAGGTAGTGGCGGCAATCGTCCGCAATTCGCCGCGCGCGAGCGCCGGTTTCAGCAAATTGGCCGCGTCGTTCTGGCCGGCCGCGCCGCCGGCGCCGATCATCGTGTGGGCTTCGTCGATGAAGAGGATGATCGCGTGCGGGCTTCGCTTGACTTCGTCGATCACGTTCTTCAGGCGGTTCTCGAACTCGCCCTTGACGCTGGCGCCGGCCTGCAGCAGGCCCATGTCGAGCGTGTGGATCTCGACGCCGCGCAGCACCTCCGGCACGTCGCCTTCGACGATGCGCAGCGCCAGCCCTTCGACCACGGCGGTCTTACCGACGCCGGCTTCGCCGGTCAGGATCGGGTTGTTCTGGCGGCGCCGCATCAGGATGTCGATCGCCTGGCGGATTTCCGGATCGCGCCCGATCACGGGGTCCACCTTGCCCTCTCGCGCGCGGCCAGTCAGGCAGGTGGTGAACTGGTCGAGCGCCGGCGTCTTGCCGGGCGCCTGCGCTTCCAGTTCCCCGACGGGGTCACCGCCCTGCCCCTGCGTCATGCAGGAAGCAGGGCTGACCGCCTTGCTTGAACCCTCACTTGAACCCCGTGTGAGCTTGTCGAACTCGTGTTTCAGGCGCTCGAGCGGAAATTCACTGAACAGCTTCGAGCCGCGCTGCGCCAGTTGCGCCAGGCTCGGTTCCGTGAGCAGCGCCAGCAGGAGGTGGCCGCTGCGGATCTGGTTCGGGCCGTCCGTTCCCAGCGAAGCGATCAGCCAGGCATGCTCGAACAGCGTCGGCAGGTGCTTCGAGAACACCGGGGTGCGCGTGCTGCCGGCGGCAAGACGCGCCACTTCATGGCGCAGGTCGTTTTCCAGCCGCGACAGGCTGATGTCGCAGGCGCGCGCGGCGACCACGAAATCGCAGTCGGGCTGTTCGAGCAGCGCCAGGAACAGGTGCTCGATGTCGACTTCGTACTGTCCCAGCCCGACGCAGATATTCGCCGCGCGCGTCGCAGCCAGGCGTGACGCGCCATTGAGTTTGCCGATCAGGGTCTTGAGGTTGATGTCCATGCGTGTCGCATCCTTTGTGTCGGTATTGGTCACTGAGTGTCTAGCGCTGGCCGCCGGGCGTGCGCGGGCGCGCCGTTTTCCTGATCGCGTAGTGCAGCGACGATGGCTGCAGGACGGCGCTAAAATTGACGCTGTCGCCCTCGCCCCCTTCGCCCAGTTCGAGCCGCCCGTGGATGACGAAGTCGAGCCGGTTGACGCTGCCGCTTGCGAGCTCGATGCTGGCGCTGACATCCTTCAGGCGCGGCTCGTGGGTTTCGATCGCGCGGGTCAAGGCCGCGCAGATGGCGGCGCGGTCCTCGTCGCTGGTCATGCAGAAGCCGGCAAAGTCGAGCAGGCCGTAATTCAGGATCGATGCGCGCGCCAGGGGGAATTCGTCGAAGGCGCCAGGGGGCAGCGCGGCCCGGGTATTGAGCAGCGCCTCCAGGTCGCGCGCCAGGTGGTCCTTGATCTGCTCGATGGTCAGGCGCTGCGCGGCGCCGCCCGGCTCGCCGCGCTCGTCCATCAGGCGGTCGAGCAGGCCGGGGGTGAAGCCTTTCATGGGTGCCCTGGAATGAGGAAAAGCGATGGAAGAACATCAAGGCTGCCGGTGCGCGCTTCCGCGGCGGCGCGCACCGGCACATGCTGTTTAGATCAGGCGATCTTGTTGGTCGCCAGGTCCCAGCCGCCCGAGGTGTTGCCGCCGGCGCCGCCGGTGACCTTTTGCTGGGTGTACTTCCACTTGATCTTCGAGAACTTCAGCTTGACCTCTTCCTCGATGATCGAGCCTTCCTTGACGTCCGGCTTGACCGCGCCGATCAGCACGTTTTCGAGTTCGATCTCGAAGTACTTGATGCGCTCGCCCTGGCCATCGGCGCGCATGAATTCCAGCTTGGCCTTGGGGATCGTCTTGCCGGCCGAGCAGGTCTGCAGCAGGATCGGCGAGGCCAGGTCGGCCAGCTTGGTAAAGGTGACTTCGTCGTGCACGCAGCGTTCAGCGGTGTGGCCGCCGCCGGTCGATGCGGTGGCCGAACGCGGCTGGCTCACGCCCCATTTCACCGCAGTGCACTCGATCCAGTCCTTGTGCTTGTCGTCCGTCGATTCACCTTTGATGCCATCGATCTGCAGATATACGTCAATTGCCATGTTTGCTTGCTCCTGGTTCGGGTTATGTGTGGATCAGCTTTTGGTCGACTGCGGCAACTCCGCGACCAGTCGGAGGGAAACGGACAATTCGTCGAGCTGAAAGTGGGGGCGCAGGAAGGAGACGGCGCGGTAGCAGCCGGGACGGCCCGGCACTTCCGACACCTGGACGCTCGCTTCGCGCAGCGGAAACTGGGCCTTCTGCTCCTGGCTGGCGTTGTCGTCCAACAGCACGTACTGCGTCAGCCAGCGGTTCAGGTAGTCTTCGACATTGGAAGCGGCGGCAAAGCTGCCGATCTTGTCGCGCATCATGGCCTTCATGTAGTGGGCGATGCGCGAGACCGCGAAGATGTATTGCAGCTGCGAGGACAGCATGGCGTTTGCGTTGGCCGCTTCGTTGGCGTACTTCTTCGCCTTCTGCGCGGACTGCGCCCCGAAAAAGGCCGCGTATGAAGTGTTCTTGCAGTGCACCAGCGAGATGAAGCCCAGGTCCGAGAGCTCCTTTTCGCGGCGGTCGGTGATCGCCACCTCGGTCGGGCATTTCAGGGCCACTTCGCCTTCGTCCGTCTTGAAGGTGTGGGTCGGCAGGTTTTCGACCAGGCCGCCGCCCTCGACGCCGCGGATCGCGGCGCACCAGCCGTAGTCCTCGAACGCGCGCGTCAGCTTGGACGCGAACGCGTAGGAAGCGTTACACCACAGGTATTTGCTGTGGTCGGTGCCGTCCACGTCCTCCACGTAATTGAAGCCTTCCGTGGTCATGCCGTCGATCGGGTTGTACGGCAGGCGGCCGAGGAAGCGCGGCAGCGTCAGGCCGACGTAGCGCGAATCCTCGGACTCGCGGAACGCCTTCCATTTGGCGTATTCGACCGTGTCGAAGACTTTCGCCAGGTCGCGAGGCTTTCCGAGGTCGCCAAACGAGTCGACGCCGAACAGTTCCGGCGCGGCCGAGGTAATGAAGGGCGCGTGGCTGGCGGCGGCCACGTGCGACATCTGCTCGAGGAAGTACATGTCCTCGGGCTGGCGGCTCATCTCGAAGTCGCCGACCAGGGCGCCGTAGGGAGCGCCGCCGAAGGTGCCGAACTCCTCTTCATAGACCTTCTTGAAGAGCGAACTCTGGTCGAACTCGAGGGCGGCCTGGAAGTCCTTCACCAGTTCGCGCTTGCTGGCGTTGAGCATGCGGATCTGCAGGCCCGAACTCGTCGACGAATTCTTCACCAGGTATTGCAGGCCGGTCCAGCTGCGTTCCATCTTCTGGAACTCGGGCGCGTGCATCACGGCCGACAGCTGGGTCGAAATCATCTGGTCCAGCTCGGCCAGGCGCGCGTCGATCATCGCCGACAGGTTGTTCGACACCACCATCGTGCCCGACATCACCTGGGTGACCAGTTCCGAAATCAGGTCGCGCGCCCGTTCGTGCTCGCTGGGGGAAGCGGCGACGCGGCTTTGCTCGACGATCTGGTCGAGCAGTCCATTGTCCAGCTCCAGCGCTGGCGCCGGAGCAGCAGCCGCAAGCGAGGGATTCTGCGCCTCTTGAAGAATGGCCGCCATTATTTGCCCTCCGTGTTCTTGCGCAGGCCCTCGAGTTTTTCGGTATTGCCGAGGACCTCGCTCAGGATGTCGTCGAGCTTGTCGTTCCCGGCCAGCTTGTTGCGCAGGTCGGCCAGCTTGGTGCGCGCATCAAGCAGCCCCTTCAGGGGCGCAACTTGTTGTACGACCGCTTCCGGGCGGAAGTCGGCCATTTCGCGAAACTGCAGCTGCACGCCGAACTGGCCGCCCTCTTCCGACAGGTGGTTCTCGACACGAAACTGCACGCTCGGCGCGACGCCCCCCAGCACCTCGTCGAAATTCGACGCATCGACGTTGACGAACTTGCGGTCCTTCAGTCGCTTCTTTTCCGCGTTCGGGTCGTTGCCGAAGTCGCCGATCACGCCGACCACGAAGGGCAGCTCCTTGTTTTCGATGGCGTCGCCGATCTCGACGTCATAGGTCATCTGCACACGCGGCGCGCGCACTTTCTGCAAGCGCTTTTGCACGCTCTCACTTTTGGCCATGTCAGCTCCTGGGGAAAAAAGGACCGGCGGGCGCCGGCCTGTGATCGCTTACTGGATCAGTTACTTGAGCGCGCCGAACGGGTCGCTTGCGGCCGCGGCGGCGGGCTTCGCCGGGGTCTGCGACGCCGTGGTCGTTGAACGTGGCTTCGGCGCTGGCTTGGGTTTCGTCGGCACCAGCACCTCTTCGCCCAGGCTGGTGCGCAGCAGCTTGGCCAGGTCCTGCGCCTCCGACTTGACGTTGCCGTTGAGGTTGTTCTTGCGCGCCAGGTCGCCAAGTGCCTTGCTCGACACGCGCAGGCCGCTCACGGCGGCGATGCTGATGGCCAGCGCGTCCTCCGGATCGCGTTCGAGCGCTTCATGGGCGTGCACGATCGCCTCGCCGTAGTTGCTGCTGTTAAAGCGCATCTGCGCCATGCGTATCCACGGGGTCTTGTCAGTCGGGAATGCCTGGCTTGCACCCTTGAGCAGCGCGTATGCCTTGTCGGGCTGCCCGGCGGCGACCGCCGCGTCGGCGGCTGCGATGGACGCTTCCACCGTTGCCCCTGCCGCCACGCTGCCCGACCCCTGGCCGGTGCTTCCGCAGGCGCTTAAGAATGCGATACACGCCATCGCCGGCATCAGTCGTTTGAACATCATCTCGGTCTCCAGTACGTTGAACCAGTGGCCATTATTCTGTAAGCGCCAAGCAATAAATTGCGCACAGTCAACAACTCGACAGGTCCCTGCCACAGCGCATAACCCGTGCTTCGCTTGCGCCGCCTCAGGCGCCTGGCACGGCGTTCCTGTTAAATGAGCGCTGGCGAATTTACGAGAGGCAAGAGTCCGATGAAGAGAATCCCGATTTGCCTGCTCCTGCTTGCCTGTCTTCCCGCCAGTGCCGGCGACGGCCTGGCCCAGCGCGCACTGGAAGCAATCGGCTTGGGCAAGCCTGCGCCACTGGAAAAATCACCGCGCCAAGTCACGCTGCGCCTGCACGCGTCAGCCAGGCTCAACACCGATGCCGAGGGCCGGCCGCTGCCGCTCGTGACCCGCATCTATGCCCTGCGCCAGCGCGCGGCCTTCGAAGCGGCGCCCTACGCCGCCTTCCTGGCCGATGGCGCGGACCGCGAGGCCTTCGGGGCCGACCTGGTCGGGGTCAGGGAGCAGATCCTGCTGCCGGGCCAGCGCTACGAAGCGATCGAACATGTGCCACAGGAAGCAGCCTATGTCGGCGTCGTGGCGCTGTTCCATTCGCCCGCGCCGCAGCGCTGGCGGCTGGCGTTTTCCAGCGTCGAGGCCGAAAAGGCCGGGCTGACGCTGGGCCTGCTGGCCTGCACCCTGTCGGCCGGCGCCGGCGCCCAGCCGACCGGCACGCCGAAGATGCCTGGCCCTGCGCGCTGTCAATAAGGGCGCCGCCGCGTTCGATCAAGCTCAATATTTTCCGCAAACCATTTCTTCTCGAGGTGCCATGAACATGCCATCGAAATTGCTGTGGGGCGAAGGGCTGTTTTTACGTCCCCAACATTTCCAGCAACAGGACCGCTACCACGAGGCGCGCCTGAACCAGACGGCGCGCGCCCTGCATCCGTACGCCTGGGGCGTGCGGCGCCTGGAACTCGACCACGAAGCCTTGAGGAACGACGTGCTGCGCATTGACGCGCTGTCGCTGGTGTTTCCCGACGGAGAGCTCTACCGGGCGCCCGAGGGCGATCCCTTGCCGCGCCAGGTCAAGCTGGGCGCCCTGCCCCCTGCCACCCAGTCGATCACCTTCCATGCCGCGCTGCCTGCGCTCAAATCGTATGGGGAAAACTGCGGCGAGCCCGATGTCGAGCGCGACGATGCACGTTTCATCCAGATCGAGCGCGACACCCAGGACCTGTTCACCCACGCGGCCGACGCCTCCGTCACCTACCTGGGCAAGACGGTACGGCTGGTGGCGGATGCGGACACGAATGCGCTCGATGCCTACGACAGCTTTCCGCTGCTGCGGCTGCGGCGCGTGGCGACCGGCGGCTTCGAGGTCGACCCCTCCTTCATTCCGCCGAGCGTCTCGATCGAAGGCGGGCCCGGCCTGCATAACGCGGTCGCGCGGCTGATGGAAAAGCTGCTGGCGAAAGTCAATGCGCTGTACGGCCACATGCGCGAGCCGAGCCGCAAGGTGGTCGAGATCCGGGGCGGCGACATGTCCTCGTTCTGGCTGCTGCACACGGCCAGCACCGGCTATGCCGCGCTGTCGCACTACCTGAACCACCCCGAACTGCATCCGGAACGCCTGTTCGCCGACATGCTGGCGCTCGCCGGCGGCCTGATGGCGTATTCGCGCAGCTACAAGCTGGAGGACTTGCCGGCCTATTCGCACCTCGATCCCGGTCCCGCATTCGCGCGCCTGGACGACATCCTGCGCGACCTGCTCGACACTGTCGTCTCCAGCCGCTATTTTTCGATTGCGCTGTCGAACGACCGCCCGTCCTACCACCTCGGCGCGCTCGACTCGGGCAAGATCACGGCCCAGACCACGCTCTACCTGGCGGTATCGGCCGACATGCCGGCGCTGCAGCTGGTCGACGTCGTGCCCCTGCGCTTCAAGCTCGGCGCGCCGCAGGACGTGGACAAGTTCGTCCTCTCGGCCATGCCCGGCGTGAAGCTGATGCACGCGCCGCAGGTGCCGGCCGCGCTGCCGATCCGGCCCGACACCTATTACTTCGTCCTCGAGAACAAGGGGACCCTGTACGAGAACATGCTCAAGGCCCAGGCCATCTCGATCTACGTGCCGAACGGGATCCGCGACCTGCAGCTCGACCTGATCGGCGTGGCGGCATGAGCGCCCACATGGAGAGACGCGCGCCCCAGGCCGCGCGCAGCGCCACCGGCGGCGCTCCGCAAACCCTGGTCGACCTGATGTACGAAGGTTTCTACGCCCTGTTCCTGCTGAAGAACGGCTGCGGACCGCACGACAAGACGGCCTTTGCCGACCACATGACCGCCTTCCTGGGCGACGTCGACCGCAACGCCAAGGCGGTCGGGGTGGCGGCCGAAGACGTCACCGCGGCCAAGTACGCCTTCTGCTCGGCCGTCGACGAAATCATCCTGCGCTCGAACTTCGAGGTGCGCGAAGCCTGGGAGACGCGCCCCCTGCAGCTGCGCGTGTTCGGCGACCAGCTCGCCGGCGAACACTTCTTCCACCGGTTGGAGGACCTGCGCGCGAAAGGCAGCGTGCACCTGCAGGCGCTCGAGGTGTTCCACATGTGCCTGCTGCTCGGCTTCGAAGGCCGCTATGCGCTCGACGGCCACGACAAGCTGAACTACCTGGTCGCGCGACTGGGCGACGAGATCGCGCGCATGCGCGGCAAGAACCGCGGCTTCGCACCGCATGCCGAACGCCCGGACCACGTCACCAACACCTTGCGCTCGGACCTGTCGCTGTGGGTCCTGACCTCGGTGTTCACGCTCGCCGCGCTCGGCGCCTACGTGGGTTTCCGTGCCAAGCTGGGGATCGACACCGACACCGCCCTGGCCAGCTACAACGACCTGGTGAAGCTGCCGCCGCGCGCGGCGAATGTGACCATTACCCTGCCTTAAAAAAAATTGCCGCCAGCAATGCTGGCGGCAATTTATTTGTTCCCTTAATTCCGATTATTGCGCGACCTTGAACTCGATGCGCCGGTTGCGGGCGCGCCCGTCCGGGGTACGGTTGTCGGCCACCGGCCGGTCCGGTCCCTCGCCCGACACCGCGATCGAATCGGGATGGATGCCGCGTGCCGCCACATAGGTCTTGACCGCCTCCGCGCGGGCCTGGCTGAGCGACAGGTTGCCGGCGCGCGAACCGGCGTTGTCGGTGTGCCCGATCACCTCGACCTTGATCCCGCCGAGTTTTTTCAAGGCCTCGCTCATCTGGTCGAGGATCGCCATGCCCGACGGCGTCAGCGCCGCCTTGCCCGATTCGAACTCGATGATCCGGTTTGCCAGCGCCGCGTCGAGCACGCCCTGCTCGGATGCCGAAACGCGCAGGCCGTTGTTCACCGTATAAGTCGGATTCAGGCTGCCGGCGATATCGCCCGCGATCTGCTGGCGCTGCGCCTCGCTGGCGACGTCGCCGCGCAGGCTGACGGTGTTGCCGTCCACTTTCAGCTGGCCCCTGCTGATCATCTTGAGGTTCGGTCCGATCAGCCGTCCCACGTAGTCGTTCCAGTTGGCGGGCGTGGCAACATTGCCGACCACGAGCTGGTCGACGACGCGGTCAAGGCCATAGACCGCGCGCAGGCGCGCCAGCAGCGCGGCCTTGCTGGACTCGTCGGCGACGGTGCCGGCAACCACGATCGGGGCCGAGGCCGGAGCCACCGCCCCCTGGGCGTGGACGGCATGCCCGGCCAGCAGGAGTGTCGCCATGAAAAAGGTCTTGGTCACGTTGCGTCTCCGATGAAGGTCTTCAGGAACAGCTCGCGCGCCATTTTGAGGGGCAGTTGCGGCTGGTCGAGGTAGCTGGCCAGGGCGCGCACGTCCACGTCGAGCCCGAGCTGCTCGTCGACCCAGCCGGTATCGACCAGGCGCACCTGCTGCTCGCGCCCAACCAGCGGATCGATGATGCCGCGCAGCGTCTGGGCGGCGGCGCCGCAGAACCCGATGACCAGCACCGGGCGCTCGTCCAGTATGGTCAGGAACAGCGCGAGGTCGAAGCCGGTGCGACGCACGAAGGGCCCCACCAGTTCGAGCCAGAACGCGGCGACCGGCGCGCGCAGTTCCACGGCATCGGGCAGCGGCAGCACCAGGCTCTTGTCCAGCTGCGCCGGTTTGCTGTGCATGACCGGCTGCAGCAGCAGGCCTAGCGCGAGCACGATGCGGCTCGCGTCCGCGCCGTCGAGCAGGTTCGAGAGCTCGGCGATGGTGCCGCCGGCGAGAAAGGCGGCGAGCGAACCCTCGGATTCGCCGAGGGTGATGACGGCGTCGCTGATGCCCTGCAGGTGCGGGGTCGGGTCGGCGGCCGCATGCACCTGGGGCGCGGCGCCGGCCAGGAAGGACCACAGCGGCGCAAACGCAAGCGGGCAGCGCGACACGAACGCCGCCGGGTCGGCCACGTCGAGGGTGCGCATCATCAGGAAGGGGAAGCGCCGGCCGGGCTGATCGTGGCTGGCGACGAGGTGGCCGGCGATTGCATGGCGGCGCGTCGGCCCGACAAAGGCGAAGCTGACCGGGGCCATGGCGTCGTAATCGATCTTCCAGCGCGCGCTCGAAGGCAGCCGGTGCATGACGGCGGCCAGCCAGTCGTCGAGCATGCCGATTGCCGAGGCGTCGTGCGCGACCTTGACGAAGTCGCTACGCGCCGGGATCTTGCCGAAGTAGCCGATCCGGTCAGGTGCGGGCGCGCGCATCACTGGCCTCCCGCCGACAGGCTGGCCATCGCCGGCGCCGTGGCCGAGGGGTTGGCCAATGCAGCCGGCCGCCCGACGATCGTGCCGGGCAAGCGCAGCCCGTTGAAGCCGCGGCTGGTGTTCGAGGTGGCTTCGGCGTTGCTGACCAGGCGCAGGTCGACGGCCACCGAAAGATTCGGCCCGTTCCAGCGCAGTTCGACAACGTCGGCGCTCTTGCGTTTCTGGGTCGCCGCCTCGATCATGCGGCGCATGCCGAACTGGCCCGGCTCGTTAAACAGTTCGACGGTGCGCCCGTCAAAGGTGACGGCGCTGATGCGCGCGCCCGAGGTGCCCGGTCCCGGATGCACCATGTTAGTCCAGACGGGCGGCGTGTTCCGGTAGCGCAGCTGCTGGCCGTCGATCTCGATCGTGTATTCCGTCGTGCCGGGCGCCGGCTGCGCCTGCAGCTGGAACACCTTTTGGGGCCCGCTTGCCGCAGGCGTCGCCACCCCATTGCTGGACAAGGGCGCCACCCAGCCCGGGAAGCCCGACACGGCCTGGGGCGCAAGCGTGATGCCGATGTCGGCCCAGGTACGGGCCGTAAGCAGGTTGCCGCGGTTGATGACGAGCGGCCCCATCGAAGTCGTCATGAATTTCGCGACCACGCCTTCGGGACCGAACACCTGGCCGATCTCGGCGCCCGTGGCCTCGATCTTGCTGCCGGGGGAGAACGGGTATTTGTCGGCCAGCGTCTTCTGGAACGGCTCGACCACCTGGGCCTGCCAGGTCTTGTTGATTTCGGACTCGGACGGCAGCACGATCATCGCGAAGGTCTGCACCAGCGGGCGCACCAGCAGCGGGCGCAGCGCTGAACGCTGGCCATCGCTCATCCCGGTCAGCATCTGCTCGTCGACATACTTGAGGGCGTCCGCCAGTTCCGAGCCAGTCCCTTCCAGGGTCTGCTGCATCAGCTGCTTGGCGCCGGGCCCCGGGTCGCCCTGGTTCTTCAGCGTGTTCAGGCGGCTGCGCAGGCGCGACAGGGCATCGAGGTAGCCGCTCATCAGCGACGCTTCGCGCTCTTTTGCGCCGACCAGGCGCGCGACACCGGCGAACTCGCGGCTGATCGGGCCCATCGTCCCGGCTGGGCCAGGAGCCAGCGGGCCGACAGCGTCGACCAGCGTGCGCGCGTCGGACGGCGCGCGCCGCATCACGACTTCCTTGAACCAGGCGACGAACCCGCGCTCGGCCTTCGACAGGTTGGCGCGGCTTGCCGCCGGATTGTCCCAGGAGGTCTCGTCGTAGATGGTCCTGAGCAGGCGCGCGATCGGGGAGGCCTGCGGATCGCCCAGGCGGTTCATCGCCTGCACGCTGCCCTCGAAGCCCTTCAGGTCGGCCACCGTCACGCCCTGCACGAACCTGCCCCACTCTTTTACATACTCGGTCTTGTACATGTCGACCAGGGTCTTCTGGATCTGCTCGGGGCTGCCCTCGAGCGTCAGGTCGTCCTTGGCGACGGTTTTCAGGACCCAGTCGGTGCTTTGCAGTTCGCGGTTGGATGCCTCGCGGATTGCGTCAACCACGTATTTTTCCCAGGCGGCGCGGGTAAATGCGCCGCTGACTGCATGGCTGCCCGCCACCAGGCCGGCGTCCGCGTCGCCGACGATGCGCGCGACCGTCACCGCCGGGAAGCGCGTTGCGGCGCGGGTCTTGATGTCGGCGTAGACGCGCTCGCGCGCCGGGGTGCCGCGCACCACCTGACGCAGGTTCTCGCGGGCGGAATCGAGCAGGCCCAGTTTCAGCGTGACCTGCGGCCAGGCCTGGTCCCCGATCTGCGACAGGTGGAAGGTCAACAGGCGCTCGGCGCTGCGGATCATCTGCTCGCGCGGCATCGCGCCGCGGTTCGCTTCCAGCCAGGTGCGCCAGTAGCGCGTGAGCTGGTCGTTCAGGTGGCCGGGCTCGGCGTGGCTCTTGTCGCCCAACATCAGGTAGGTCTTGAGGGCGTTGTAGGCGTCGGCGACGTTGGTCGGCGACACGTCCTGGTAAGGCTGGCCCGGGCGCACAGTGGGCGCCGCCTGGGCCTCCTGCGCCGCCTGGGTCGCCGGGGCATTCGGGTCGAGTGCGCCGGCATGGGCGTTCACCTCGGCCAGCATGGTCTCGAGGGCGCTCGCGACCGGTTCGACCATCACCGCGCGCACGCCGGCAAAGTATTCGTCGCGCAGCTTGCGCTCGAGCTTGTCGCCCTGGTACAGCCCGAACGAGAGCGCCCAGGGCTGGTCTTCGCGGAATTTGTCGAGCTGCTCGATGCGGTCCTGCAGGATGCCGAGCGCTTCCAGGCGCGACTGCAGGTCGATGCGCTTTTCCTGCAGCCGCACCACCTTGTCGAGGTCGGCCTGGACGTTGGCCACCAGCTGCACATTGCCCATGTAGGCCCAGCTCCAGCCGCCGAGCGCCGCGCCGAGGGCGATGGTGGCCGCAAAGAAGGCGGCGTACTTCACGCGCGCAGCGTTCGGGTTCGTGTAGCGCTTGACCAGGTCCTTGTCGGCGAAGATCACCTTGCGGAACAGGTCGAGCAGGAAGTAGCCCTCGCCGTCGGCGCCCTCGCTGGCGTCGTTCTTTGCCTCGCGCAGCTCGAGATCGAAGCGGCTGGCGACGCGTTTCGACGACAGGTCCTGCACCAGCCCTTCCTGCAGCGCGCTGGTGAAGTAGAAGCCGCGGAACACGGGTTTGAACTGGTAGGTGTTTTCTTCGAACAGGGTCGACAGGAAAGCGCGCAGCGGGCTGCGGATGGCGGAAAACTCGAGCGGGAAAGTAAACACCCCGGGGCGCATCTGGGCGCTGCGGTTGCCGGCCATGTTGGCCAGGCTCATTTCCTTGAGGCCGTCGTGCAGCTCGTCGAAATGCGCGTCAAAAAAGGCGAGCACGTCCTGGGGCGTGCTGCGCCGGTTGTAGCGCAGCGTCGCGCCCCAGACGCGGTCGCGCTCCTGGCGCTCGCTGTCGTGGAAGAAGTCGGAAAAGCCGGCGATCAGGTCGGCCTTGGTGAAGATCACGTAGACCGGGGCATACACGCCAAGGCGTTCGGTGAGTTCCTGGACGCGGGTGCGCAGGCTTTTCGCCAGTTCCATCGAGGCGCTGGCCGGGCCGGCGGTCAGTTCGGCCACGCTCACCGCGATCAGGATGCCGTTGATCGGGGCGCGGCGCCGGTGTTTTTTCAGCAGGTCGAGGAAGCTGAACCACTCGGCGCGGTCGCCTTCCTGCACCGAGTAGCGCCCGGCGGTGTCGAGCAGGATGCCGTCGGTGGTAAAGAACCAGTCGCAGTTGCGGGTGCCGCCCACGCCCTGCACGGCCTTGCTGCCGGGGATCGGGAAGGTGAGCCCCGAATGCGCGATGGCGCTGCTCTTGCCCGCCGCAGGGTTGCCGATGATCATGTACCAGGGCAGCTCGTAGAGCGCCGCCGCGCCGCGCGTGATGCCCAGTTTCGAGGTCTTGATCGTCGTGATCGCCTCGAGCATGTTCTTGCGCAGCACTGCCACTTCGCTGCGTCCGTGGTCGCCCTGCCCTCCCGCATCGCTTGCCAGGCTGTTGGTCAGGCGGTCGGCGGCGCGGTTGCGCAGCAGGCGGCGCGCGCCCCAGTACAGGCCCCACAGGGCCAGCATCCCCAGCGCCGCGATCACGGCCCAGATGGCGCCAAGCTCGAAGGTATCGACGCTGAGGAAAATAATGCCGAGGCAGGCGGTGATGCCGATCACGACAAGCACGCGGCTGTCGGTGAGAAACTTCCAGAGACGGGCCATGGCGGGAGCGTGTGTGAGGTTGTGGGAAAGTCCGACAGGCAATGCTCGCATCAATTGCCTGTGGAAAATTTGACATCCCTCAATCTCCGACGGGCGTCTCATTCACGTCGCATCACCCCGCGCAGGCGCAGTTCCGTGTGGCCCAGGTCCATCATTTTCCAGCGTCCGCCCCAGGTCAGGCCCAGCTGCTCGGCCACTTCGCCGTACAGCTTGTAGCCACGCATGGCCCACGGGTCTTTTTCCGAAATGACCAGCTTGCCGTCGCGCCAGAAGGCGCAGTCGGCGGCCAGGCCGTACTGGTGCCAGCTCTGGAAAGCGCGCGCATTGGTCACGGCGCCGCCCATCTGCGCCAGCAGGTCCTGGCGCGCGGGGCTGCGGTAACCCTCGAGCAGGGCCATGTCATAGCCGTGCT
Source organism: Massilia niabensis (assembly GCF_042655085.1). NCBI lineage: Bacteria > Pseudomonadati > Pseudomonadota > Betaproteobacteria > Burkholderiales > Oxalobacteraceae > Massilia > Massilia niabensis. The sequence goes on from NZ_JBHSMU010000004.1 coordinate 303,072, forward strand.
TTTCTTTCATGATCTTGAACGCGAGCAGCAGGCGCTGGCTGAATTCGGGATGCATCAGGCCCCAGTTGCGGCTCGCATGGACCAGCATTGGCCGCACCTGCACCACTTCCTGGGTACTGAACGCGAGCGGCGGCGGTTCGCTCGGCGGCACCAGTTGCTCGCCCCGCAGGAGCGCCGCGATCTGGGCGTCCGGCAGGGCCTCGGTCGGCTCGTAACCCGGCAGCATGTCGGGTGTGCGCATGACCAGCGCCAGCAGCGAGGGAATCGCAATCAGGGGCACGCCGATGGCGAGCACGATCCAGTGGCGGCGCAGTGTCTTGCGCGCGGCGCCGGCGAATTCGCGCAGGGTGCGCCCAGGCTGCCACGGCTGCCTGGCCACCCCGGGCCGTGGCGCCGTCATGCTTCGGTACCGGCTGCGCAGGCCGAACATCAAACCATTGATGCGCGCCCTTCCCGTAGGGAAACAAACCAGCCAGATCAGGCTGCAAGCGACGCAAAAATACAGAAGTGCGACAAAGATCAGCATGGCTTTTCCCAGATTGTTTCTAATCGAAGCAGAAACGTCCATCTTAGGAGGTATGCCGTGCGCCCTACAGACGAAAATCAAGCAGGCTCGACAAGACCAAACCTCATGTCGTCGCGCCGCGCTGTGGGAGAAGACAACATCCTCGCCATGCTCGAGCGAGATTCCGCACGGCGCACCGGCACGCGCGCATCGAACCTGCGGCTGGCCTGCTACGGCGCTGCCGCGGCCTTTGCCGGCATCCTGGTGGGCGGTGTGGCGTGGCTGGCCTACGACAACTACAAGACCGCCGAGCAGTTGCAAGCCGGGCACGATGCGCTGGTCGCCGTGCCGCCGGTGGTGGCCAGCGCCGAGGCGCTGCCGCAGGCTACCCCACCGATGCTGACGGCGCCCGCGCCTGCGCCCGTAGCCCCAGCCGTGGCCGAACCGCCGCGTGCCGCCGTGATTGTCGACGAGTCCGCGCCGCCAGCGGGCACTGCCGGCAGCGGCGTGCCGCCGCTGGTGATGCTGCCGCCAGAGGACGCCGCCCCGGCGCGCCCCGCGCAACCGGCGCCCCGCCCTGTGAAAGAAACGCCACGAGAAACGGAAAAAGTAACGGCAAAAAACACTGGGCAAACCGCGGGCAAGACCCCGCCCAAAGCACGCGCCACGCAAACCGCCGCCCGCGGAAGCGACAGGAAAGTCGACAAAAAGGCGAACAAGAGCGCAGACAAAGCGAAACGGGTGGCCGCACGCGCGGCAAAACCCGCGCCGCAGCGCAGCACCAACAAGCCGGCCGCCGACACGCCGCGCCAGCGCAAGGCCAGCCCGGCTCCGGCGCAGGTCGACAACGATGTCGCGCTGATCTCGGCCATCATTTCTCAATCCGAACGCCACCGCGGCGAGCGCGAGGCTCCCGCGGACTGCAAGGGCGCGAAATGCCCGCCGAAGCCGGCACAGCCCTGATGTGGGAAAAAACCACGGCGGCCAGCCCTGGCCGCTGAAACTGCTGGGAGTTCATTGTTCGTGGCGCTATACTGTACATAAGCACAGTAGCGCGTCACGAGATGAACAGGGTTCTGGAAAACGAGTTTTATTACCTGGACAACTTCCAGGCCGTCCTGGACTGGATCGGGCAGCGCTACCACGATTTGCTGACCGACGACGAACAGGCATTCATTAGGGCGTTTTCCGCGCTGCCGCAGCCCGCGCGCGCGCTGTTCGTGCGCATGGTCATGCGCAAGGGCGACCTCTTTCGCGCCAGCAAACTGAGTTACGCCGAAATCGGCTGCCCGGTCGAGGCAGCGCAGCAGCTGCTGCCCACCGGCTGGATCGAGCTTGATCCTGTCCTCTCCATCGACGAGCTGTTCGACTTGCTGTCCAAGCCCGAGATCGCCAGCGCTTTCGCCTCCACATTGCAGCAAAAGAGCGCGCGCAAGGCCGAGCAGCTCGAAGCCCTGCGTGCCAATTGTGCCGACTACGCCGACAGCCGCGCCTTTTCAAGTTGGTACCGCGACTGCGGCGACGTCGCGCTGCGCATCCTGGTCAAGCCCCTGTGCGACCGCCTGCGCCTGATCTTTTTCGGCAACCTGCACCAGGACTGGACCGAATTCGTGCTGGCCGACCTCGGCCTGTTCCGCTACGAGCAGGTGGAGTTCTCACCGGCTTCGCGGGGCTTTCGCCAGCGCTCCGACATCGACCATTACCTCGCCCTGCATCGCTGCCGCGAGCGCTTTGCCGCCGGCCTGGAAGCTGCCGACGAGGTGCTGCGCGACCTGCCGACCCACGCTTTCGAGAACGATTGGCTCGAGAGCCGGCGCGAGAAATTCCTGTTCCAGGTCGGCCAGCATTTCGAGAAGCAGAAGGACTGGCCCCGTGCGCACGAAGTGTATGCACGCTGCCGCTTCCCGGGTGCGCGCGGACGCGCGATCCGGGTGCTGGAAAAGGCCGAGCGCTTTGCGGACGCCTGGCGCTTGCTGGAAGAAGCGCAGCGCGCGCCGGAAAACGACGCCGAGCGCCAGCACTGCTCGCGCATCGGCCCGCGCCTGGCGCGCAAACTCGGGCACCCGAAGACCGCGAAAGGCAGCGTCGCAGCCATTGCCCAGTTCGCGGTAAGCCTGCCCCACCCCGGCGCCGATCCGTGGGTCGAAGGGGCCGTGCGCGACCACTTGGCGGTGCAAGACGCGCCCGTGTTCTACGTCGAGAACACGCTCGCGAATGCCCTGTTTGGGCTGTTGTGCTGGCGCGCGATCTTCGCCGCCATTCCAGGCGCCTTTTTCCATCCCTTCCATCGCGCGCCGGCCGACCTCTACAGCCTGGATTTTCATCGCCGCCGCGCCCGCGAATTCGACGACTGCCTGGCCCAGCTCGAGGACGGCCGCTACCGCGCCACCATCCTCGCCCACTTCCAGGAAAAAGCGGGCATCTCCGCGCCCTTCGTGTCCTGGGAATACCTCGAGCGTGACCTGCTCGAACTGGCCCTCGATTGCATCCCCGCCGCGCACCTGAAGCGCTGGTGCGAGCGCATCCTGGCCGACGTGAAAGAAAACCGCACCGGCTTCCCCGACCTGATCCAGTTCTGGCCGGCCGAGCGCCGCTACAACATGATCGAAGTAAAAGGCCCGGGCGACCGCCTGCAAGACAACCAGCTGCGCTGGATCGAGTACTGCGCGCAGCACGACATGCCGGTGTCGGTGTGCTACCTGCAATGGGAAGCAGTTCCTTGAGCGACGCCTTGAGCACGACGGGCTATGTCGTCGCGGTGCGCACCCTGTGCGAGTTCACGGCCAAGCAGGGCGACCTCGACCTGCGCTTCACGCCCTCCCCGACCGCCCAGGAAGGTATCGCCGGCCACGCCGTGGTACAAGGCAGGCGTGGCGACCGTTACCAGGCCGAGGTCTCGCTCTCCGGCGACTACGGCCCGCTGCACGTGCGCGGCCGCGCCGACGGCTATGACGCGGCCCACAACCTGCTCGAGGAGATCAAGACCTACCGCGGGCTGCTGTCCTCGATGCCGGATAACCACCGCCACCTGCACTGGGCGCAGGTGCGCGTCTACGGCCACCTGCTGTGCGCCCAGCTCGGGCTCGAGGAAGTCAACCTGGCCCTCGTGTATTACGAGATCGGCAGCGGTCATGAAACCACGCTGCGCGAGACCCGCAGCGCCGGCGAACTGCGCGCCATGTTCGAAGACCAGTGCCGGCGCTTCACCGCCTGGGCCGAAGCCGAGCTGCGCCACCGCGAGGCGCGCGACGCGGCCCTCGCCGCGCTGCGCTTCCCCCACCCAAGCTTCCGCCCGGGGCAGCGCCAGCTCGCGGAAAACGTCTTCAAGGCCAACGCCGCCGGGCGCTGCCTGCTGGCCCAGGCGCCGACCGGCATCGGCAAGACCGTCGGCAGCCTGTTCCCGGTCCTGAAAGCGGCGCCCGCGCAGCGCATCGACAAGGTGTTTTTCCTCGCCGCCAAAACACCGGGACGCCAGCTCGCGCTCGATGCGCTCAAAGCCATCCGCGCCGCCAGCCCGGCCCTGCCGCTGCGCGTGCTGGAACTGACCGCGCGCGACAAGGCCTGCGAGCATCCCGACAAAGCCTGCCAGGGCGAATCCTGCCCGCTGGCGAAGGGTTTCTACGACCGCCTGCCCGCCGCGCGCCAGGCGGCAGCCAACGTCCCGGTGCTGGACCGCGCCGCGCTGCGCGAGATCGGCCTGGCGCACGATGTCTGCCCCTATTACCTGGGCGGCGAAATGGCGCGCTGGAGCGATGTCGTGGTCGGCGACTACAACTATTATTTCGACGGCAGCGCCATGCTGTACGCGCTGGCGCAGGCCAACGGCTGGCGCGCCAGCGTGCTGGTCGACGAGGCGCACAACATGGTCTCGCGTACGCGAGCCATGTATTCGGCGCAGCTGGACCGCGCCGCCCTGCGCCTGGCGCGTGCCGGTGCGCCGGAACCCGTCAAGAAGGCGCTCACCAAAGTCGCGCGCACCTGGGGCGAGATCGACGCCGGCGCACCCGCGCTCTGGCAGCAGCTGCCGGCGCCGCCCGAAAAACTGCTTACGGCCTTGACGAGCGCCACGGGCGCCATCAACGATTTCCTCGCCGAAGCCGGGCAAGCCGGGCCGCTCGACCCGGACCTGCAGCGCTTCCACTTCGACGCCCTGCAGTTCACCCGCCTGGCCGAGTCGTTCGGCGACCACTCGGTCTGCGATGTCACCCGGGCCGGCAAGGACACCACGCTCTCGATCCGCAACGTCGTGCCCGCGCCCTTCCTCAAACCCCGCTTTACCGGGGCGCACTCGGTGACCCTGTTTTCCGCCACCCTCAGTCCCTGGCATTATTTCGCCGACCTGCTCGGCCTGCCCGAGGACGCGGGCTGGATCGATGTCGAGTCGCCCTTCACGGGCGGCCAGCTGACGGTGCACGTGGCGCGCGACATCTCCACCCGCTACGCGCACCGCGCCGCCTCGCTCGGTCCCATCGCGCGCCTGATGGCCAGCCAGTACGCGCAAACGCCCGGCAACTACCTCGCCTTTTTCAGCAGCTTCGACTACCTGGACCAGGTAGCCACCCTGTTCGCCGAACGCTATCCGGACGTGCCGGTCTGGCGCCAGGAGCGGCGAATGAGCGAGAGCGAACGGGGGGGCTTCCTCGAGCGATTTCATCCCGATGGCCGCGGCATCGGCTTTGCCGTGCTGGGCGGCTCGTTCGGCGAAGGCATCGACCTGCCGGGCGCGCGCCTGATCGGCGCCTTCGTCGCGACCCTCGGCCTGCCCCAGCTCAATCCCGTGAACGAAACACTGCGCGCGCGCATGCAGGCGATGTTCGGCGCCGGCTACGACTACACCTACCTGTACCCGGGCCTGCAGAAGGTGGTGCAGGCGGCCGGCCGCGTGATCCGCACCGAGCAGGACGAAGGCGTGGTCTACCTGATCGACGACCGCTTCGACGATCCCAAGGTGCGCGCCCTGCTGCCGCGCTGGTGGCAGGTGGATGTGATACCCGCCATCAACGCATCGCTTCCCTGAGTTTGGCGTAGCCGCTGCGGCTGACGGGAACGCGCTTGCCGCCCTTCAGGACCGCGCACCAGCTGTCGCGGGTTGCTGCCTCGATGCGTTCGATGGCGCCGACGTTCACGATGTAGGAGCGGTGCACGCGCAGGAAGACGCCCGGGTGGAGCCCCTCCTCGAGTTCGGCCATGCGCCCGTTCTTCAGGTGGGTACGCCCGCCCGCGCTGATCTGCACATAATCGTCCTGCGCTTCGATCCAGTCGATGCTGCTTGCCGCCACCACGTGCACGCGGGCGCCGTCCCGCACCAGGATGCGCTCGAGCGGGCCATGCCTGCGCGCCGCTTCGACCGCGAGCGCCTGCACCTCCTGCGCCGGCGCGAGGCCTGCCGTCACCCGCGCCGCCACGTTCGCCAGCGCCTGCGCCAGCCGCTCGCGGCTGAAGGGTTTCAAGAGGTAGTCGAGCGCGCGCACCTCGAAGGCCCTGAGCGCATACTGGTCATAGGCCGTGACGAACACATAGCGCGTGCGCGCGCCGGCCAGCTCCACCACCTCGAAGCCGTCGAGCTTCGGCATCTGGATGTCGAGGAACACCAAGTCGGGCTGCAGGTCGCCGATCGCCTTCACCGCCTCGAAGCCGTTCGCGCATTCGGCGACGATCTCGATGCCGGGATGCCCGCCCAGGTATTCGCGCAGCAACGCGCGCGCGAGGAATTCGTCGTCGACGATAATGACACGCATGATCTAAGTCTCCATGACGGGAACGGTTTCGAATGGCAGCGCCAGCTCCACGCGGAAGGTCTCCCCAAGGTGCGCCCAGTGCACGCTCGCCTCGTGCGCATAGGTGGCCGCCAGGCGCTGGCGCACGTTTGCCAGGCCGATGCCGCAGCCAGAGGTGCGCACCTGGGCGCCCTCCTCGTCGGCGTCGTTCTCGACCCGGATGCGCAGCAGCGAGCCCGTGCGTTCGGCCGCGATGCGCACCATGCCGCCGCCTACCCGGTTGCCGATGCCGTGCTTCACCGCATTCTCCACCAGCGGCTGCAGCAGCATCGGCGGCAGCAGGCAGCTTTCCGCCTCGGGCGCCACCGCCTCCTCGAAACGCAGGCGCGCGCCGAAGCGCACCTGTTCGATGGCGAGGAAGGCGCGCGCCAGGGCCAGTTCCTCGGTCAGCGGCACCATTCTCTGTGCGTCCATGCCGAGGCTGCGCCGGAAGAAGTCCGACAGCTGCAGGGTCATGCCGCGCGCGGCCGCCGGGTCGATCGAGGTCAGTGCGCTGATCGAGTTCAGGCTGTTGAACAGGAAGTGCGGATCGATCTGCGTGCGCAGCATGCGCAGCTCGGCGTCCTGCGCGGCCAGCTTCATCTCCAGCTCGCGCCGCTCGAACAGGCGCGCCCGTTCGAATTCCAGCGCCAGGTAGTGTGCGACCGCCGTCAAGCCGTACAGGATCACGCCGAGGCCGAACATCGTTGCCGCAAAGGGCCGGGTCATAAATGGAACGCTTGATGCCGGCATGCCGGGCGCGGCACCGCGCAGCAGTTCGCTCCAGCCGTTGCCGGCCACGGTCCACAGCGCGCTCGCGCACACGGCGCTCGATGCGAACACGCCGAGCACCGCGAACAGGGGCCTGCTGGCGAGCGGATAGGCGCGGCACAGGTAATACGACGAAAAGCCGCTGGCGCAGCCATACAGGAGCGTCAGCGGCATTGCGAACAGCAGGCTGGCGCCCCAGGGCGCGTCGGCCGCGGTATGCATCAGGCCGGCAAGCATGCTTCCCAACAGCAGCCAGGCCGCCAGGTACAGGGCCGTGCTGCGCCGGGTGCCGAGCGCGCCCTGCATCACGGCCTGCATTAGTTACGCACCTCCACGCCGCCCATGATCGCGTAGCCGCGAATGATGAGGCGCTTGCTGTTGTCGGGCGGGGCGACGGTCTTTTCGTCGAAGCCGCCCATGATCGGCGTGCCCTGCAGGACGATCGTCCAGTCGGGCGGACACTTGATCGTCACGCCGCCCCAGAAGGCGAACACGTTGATGACTGCCTCGCCCTGGATGGAGGCGCCGCGCATGTCGAGGGTGCAGCCGCCCATCACCGCCGTGACTTCGCCGCCGCGGAAATCCTGGGTATGCACGCGCCGCTCGAAGCCGCCCAGCACCGCCGTCACGTCGACGGTCTGCGTCGTTTCGCCCGGCCTGTCGTCGGCCACGCCGTGCACCGGCGCCCGTTCGCCGCGCATGGCGCGGTACACCACCATCGCGCCGACCGCGATCAGGACCAGCGGCCAGGCCTGGCGCCACGAAAAATAGATGAGGCCGAGGCGGTTCAGGATCATGGCGCTGCCGATGCCGATGCCGGCCAGGCCGATCAGGTAGCCGTTCGGCGAGGAGGTGTCGAGCAGCTTGGCGATGCCGGCGAAGATGAAGACCAGGGGCCAGAACGCCAGCGCGTCGTGCACGTCGATGATGTCGAGGTTATCGAGCAAGAACAGCAGGCCGATGGCGATCACCAGCACGCCCATCAGCACCTGGCTGGTGACGCCGCGGTCCGCCCGGCGCGCCTGGCGGGCGGCGCGGCGCGCATCGCGGCTGGAATCGCGCCCTTCGTCGATAGTGTCCTTATGCACGGTCATTCTCCTTCGTTTGCGGGAAGCGGCGGTCGATCACGGGGGCGAGTACCATCTGCAACCCCCACATCAGCAGGAACAGGGGCCAGCTGTTGCGGAAGGTCAGGCCCAGGAAGTTCTCGAACACCGCGAACAGCCACAGGCCGATGAAGACGGTCCAGAGCCCGTTGCGGAATTCTTTCGCGCTGGGGTAGCCGATGGTCTGGTTGATGCCGGCCGCCACGATCAGCAGCGGCCAATAATGCCACAGGCCGCGCACGTCGACGAGGTCCATGCGGTCGAGCAGGAAGATGACGCCGACCGCGATCAGGACCAGGCCCCACATGACCTGTTTGCGCGCGGCGTAACTGTTTTCGGTATTCATTGCGCCCTCCGTGTTGTGATGTAAACACGATAGCGGGCAGCGGGCGGGCTGGAAAGCGCCTTTCGGCGAACAGCGGCAAGCGCCCGGTGAATGGCGAAGGATTCGGCGAACGGCATTGCTGGACGAAAAAAAGCCCGCTCATGAGCGGGCGGGCTTTTTCGTGCGGTGCGGGATCAGGCAGCCGCGGAAAGGCTCATTGGCGGCTGGTTCCTGACCTGGTTGCGGTACTTGGCGCGGGCCGTGGCCTGCTTGACCGCTTCGCGTGCGATGTTGGTGCGGCGGATGTCGAGACGTTCGTCCTTGCCGCGGTGCTGGGCTTCGTGTTTGTTACCGATACGCTTGGTCATGTACTTCTCCTCTGTTGAAACGGTTTATCCGGATGCAGGGCCATGTTACGCCTGTTACGAGGGTTCGCTCGCCAGCTTCAGCTCCGCTGGCGGCGATATCCGCCAGCCCAGCTGGCGGCGGATTTCCTCGGGGGACGGCGGCGGTTGCGGATCGCGCGAGCGCCGCGCGAGGTATTCGCGAACCAGGTGCTTCGGTGGATTCGTGGTCGTGGCAGACATGGGGCCTCCGCTTCCGGGGTTTTTTATCGGCCGCCGCCTGGGCGACGGCCGGGAATGTGGTGCCGATCCTCGAGGCGACCGGCTAACCTGTTGAGATATTTGGCGGGCCTGCAGAACGAATTCGCTGGCGCCTCACTCACACGGCTTCATCATATCGAATGCATAAGACCCCTACCGTTAGCTGGCGCACACTGAGGGCACAGATGAGCTGCCGAAGCGGCGCGCCGTAGTGTAGGACTGGGCATACACGAGCGTGCATCGACATGAAAAAGGGGAGCCGAAGCTCCCCTTTCCTTCATCCCGGAATACTACCCGGTCAGAACTTGTACTTCAGGTTCAGGTAGTAGGCGCGGCCCGCCGCATCCAGCTTCTGCTGCTCTTCTTCGCTGTAGCGATAGTAGGCGCGCTTCACGTTCGTCAGGTTGGTCGCGTCGAACGAGACGATCAGGTTCTTCGAGATGTTGTAGCTGGCGTTGAAGGCCAGCGTCGTCACCGGAGCGGCCATCGTCGGCGCGGTCGGCATCGCCACGCCGTTGATGGTCGACAGGCCCTGGCTGTTCGCGGTTGGCGCCGGCGCGGTGCTGCTGTTGACGTACTCGCCGCGGTAGTTGGTCACCAAGCGTGCCGAGAGCTTGTCGTTCTCGAAGTAGAAGCCCAGGTTGCCCGCCCACTCCGACGCGCCCACCATCGGGCGGCCATCGTCGACCTTGGTCTTGGCGCGGCTGACGTTCGAGGTGAAGCCCCATGGGCTGCTGCCGAACGGCTGCTCATACGCCAGTTCGAGGCCATTGATCTTCGCGCCCTGCTGCGACGAGGTGTTGATGAAGAAGCTCTTCACCGTGTTGTCGCGCGGGTCGGTCAGGTCGATGGTCGAGGTGCCGACGGTGCCGGTCTTGACGTAGCCGTCGATCTTCGAGTGGAAGACACTGACCGACACGGCCGAACGCGGCGCGAAGTACCACGACCAGGCCAGGTCGAAGTTGTCCGAGGTCAGTGGCTTCAGGTCCGGGTTCGGGCCGGTGACCTTGCAGCCGCTGGCGTCGCAGCCCGGCGTGCCGAAACCGGTGCCGTAGGCGTTGTAGTTCTGGCGGCCGATGGTGCGGCTGGCGCCGAAACGCGCGATCATGTCCTTCGTGAACTCATAACGCAGGTTCAGGCTCGGCAGCACGTTGTTGAACACGCGGTGGCTCGAGGTCTTGTAGTACATCGTGCCGCTCTTCGGATTGAACGGGATGCCCGAGCTGGCGTCGAACAGGGCCGAGGCGTCGCCTGCGGTGTTGATCGCGCCCGGATAGGCCGCGCAAGGCGTCGGCGTGGTGCCCGGCGGGAAGCGGTCGCACGGACGGGTGCCGGTGACCGGATCGGCCGGGATCGGCACCGGGATGTTGGCGTCGACCGTGGTGCGCACATAGCGCACGCCGACGTTACCCGACCAGGGGCCCGATTCCAGGTTGGCCATCAGGTAGGCCGAGGCCTGGCGCTCGCGCATGTCGATCTCGGAGCCGACGCGGCGTTCCCATGCGGCGGACGTCTCCTTGACGTTCTCGGAAATGTAGGCACGGGTCGCTTCCGGCGTATAGCTGAAACCGGTGTTGTCCCAGTAGCCGCCGTCCAGGTTCGAACCGAAGTCGCCCGGATAAGGGATCCAGCCGCTGGTCGGGGTCGGGGTCGGCGTGGTGACGCGGCCGGTCACGGTATTGAGCGTGATCGGCTGGCGGAACGCAGGGCCCCAGCGGCCGCTGGTGCGCTTGTGGTCGGCGAAGCGCACGCCTGTATCCAGCTGCGTCACCCAGCCCATGTTCAGCTTGTATTCGGCGTCGAGCTGTGCGCTCGATTCCTTGTCGACGGTCTTCACGCCCGAAGCGGCGCGGTCGACGATGGTGTAGCCGCTGCCGTCCGCGTTCAGGCCAGGCTGGTTGCTGCCGGCGTTGTGGTACTTGACGTAAGGCGCGTCGTCCAGGTCGCCCAGGGCGTACGAGATGCCGGTGCCGTAGCGCGCCAGGGTCAGGCCCTGGTCACGGTCGGTCTTGCCGACGCCGCGCGTGGTCGAGAGCAGGGTCTTGAGGGTCAGGTCCTGGCTGACGCGGTACTTCGCGTCCAGGTCGAGGAAGCCACCGCTGCCCTGCGCGCCATCACGGAAGAAGCCTTCCGAGTTGCCGACGTACTGAGGCGTGGTGCCGTCCGGGAAGACGATGTCGGCACCCTTCAACACCTTGAGCTGGTGGCCGTACATCGTGGTTTCGTTGACGATCACCGGGTTGCGGATCTGCGCATACACGCGCTGGCCGTTCGAGTTCGTGTTGGCCGAGGTGGCGGCGGTGGCGCCCAGCGGCTGGTTTTTACCCAGCAACATCGAATACATGGCGCTCGAGGTCAGGCGGCCGTGGTTGTTTGCGTCCATCGCCGAGTGGAATGCGGTCATGGTGACGTCGAGGTCGGCATTCGGCTTGAACTGCAGGGAGACCAGGCCGCCCTTGCGGTCGCGCACGGACTCGACGAATTCCGAGCTCATCGAGCCCGGCAGGCGCACTCCGTTCAGGTCGGCGGCCTTGTAGCCGGTGCCGGCCAGCGATGCGTCGGTGATGCCGAGCATGGTCGAGGTATTGACGACATCCCAGCCGCTGCTGGTACCGTAGGCGAAACGCGACACCGAATCGCGGCGCACATAGCGCTTCTCGGCAAAGCCCGTCACCATCACGCCGAAGGTGTTGGCTTCGTTTTTCCAGTTGAACGTGGCATTGAAGTCCGGCGCGGCCTTGCCCGGCAGTTCGGCATAGCTCATGCCGCCGCTGATCACGCCCGAGACACGCTCCCTGGCCTGCAGCGGCTTGCGGGTGCTGACGTTGATGGTGCCGGCCAGGCCGCCATCGACGACGCTGGCATAGCTGGTCTTGTAGACGACGGCCTGGTTCAGGATGTGCGAGGGCACCAGCGACAGGCTGGTCGAACGCGAGCTCGAGGCCTGGTCGGCCACGTACCAGTCGCCCACCGAGACGGCGTGGCCGTTGAACATGATCATCGTCATGTCCGGGTTGGTGCCGCGCATCGACACTTTTTCCGCTTCGTCATAGTCCGTACGCACGGCCACACCAGGGAGGCGCTGCAGCGAGTCCGCCAGGTTCTTGTCCGGCATCTTGCCCACGTCTTCGGCCGTGATGACCTCGACGTTGGCGGCGGCGTTCCTCTTGACGTTGAGCGACTTGGCCATCGAGGCGCGGATACCGGTCACCTCGACGGTCTGCATCGGCGCTTCGGCTTCCGCGGTCTGTGCCATGGCCGGCAACGAGGCCAGGCTCCACAGCGCCATCGAAACGGCAGCGGCCAGCGGCTTCTGTTTGAACATTATCTCTCCTGGATATAGGTATGGGGTGATGCGGTCGGCAGGCGGTCCCTGCCATTCTCATAGTATTAGCGAAAAGCAAATATCTGGAAAATTACTTGTGATCCCCCACCCATAACTTGAAGGAATGTTTTACAGACACAACACAGCGGTTATGGCTGCGCGACAAATATTCATTGTCAAAACGGGCAAGCCCGCGTTAGCGTCTAGCAACTAACAAAGGAGACCCCACCCATGCGTCGCGTTCCCCTGGCCCTGCTGCTGGCCACCCTCGGCGGCTGCGCTACCCAGCCCCCCGCCCCTGCCTTGCCCGCCGCCACACCCGTGTCGATTCCTGTGGCGACCGTCACGGCGGCCGCGCCGGCCATCGAGACCGTTCTGCAAAAGCCCATCTACCAGATGACGCCGGTCGAGGCTGGCCGCTACGTGGCCTGGGTGCACGGGGCCGAACCCGACCTGTGCAAGCGCATCGCCGCCATCGGCCGCAAGAACCTGGGCCAGCCTTACCTGTTGAACCTGCTGGGAGAATTCCCGTTCGAGGTGCACGACAACCTGCCGATGTTCAGCCTGGAACAGAGCGACTGTGTCGTTTTCGCGGAACATACCTATGCAATGGCCTTGTCGCGCTCGTGGGAAGAGTTCTTCTGGATGCTGCAGCGCATTCGCTACCGCGACGGCGTGATCGGCGTGGCCACCCGCAACCACTACACGGAGATGGACTGGAACGTTGCCAACCGCTGGCTCGTCACCGACATCAGCGCCGAACTGGCCGGACCGAATGGCCCCGGCTACAACATGCGGGTCGACCGCGCGCGCTTCCTGAAAACGCGCCACAACACCGAGCGCACGATCCCGGTCGAGACCAGCCGCCAGTCCTTCGTGCCGAAAGAAGGGGTGGCCGCCATCGCCGCCCGCCTGCAAGAGGGCGACTTCGTCAACGTGATCTCGACCCGCGACGGCGAACACTGGGCCTCGCACGTCGGCCTGGTGGTGCTCGGCCCGAACGGCGAGCGCCGCTTCCTGCACTCGCAGGAGCCGCAGGTGCGCGAAGAGAGCTTCGACTCCTTTATCGCGCGCGCCGCCGAGCGCGAGGCGCGCAACGCCAAAGCAGGCAGGAACGGCCAGCGGCTGGCGGGATTCAAATTCCTGCGCCTGAACGAGAACATCATGGTGCCGCCGATGGCGCCCCAGCCGCGTCCGGGAACGTGAACGTTCCGCCGGCGCGCGCCGCCCGGTGCGCGCCGTTCTTCCCGCCTCCTGCATCGGCCGCCCAGGCTGGCCAGACCGCCCTTCCCCCACAGCCCCCGACGCTTCAGGCGGTGCACCCGTACGCCCGTCGTGGATACGTTCGCCTGTCCCCCTATATATCAGCGCGACTTACAACGCAAATCTGATTCTAATTCCCAATGTAAATCTTTTATGTTCCATCTGGAAATTAGTTACACCTGAGCTTGCGATTTATTTCCTCAATTCATTTCCATTAATAAATAAATTGGCAACTTTGTTTTAATTCGGAATTGGCGGTTGAGCAGGGTCAAACTCATCATTCAGTAGCCCATCGATAATAAACTTACTCAGCAACAGCAAGTCTAATCGTCGCCCGCTCCTTACTTAAACAAATAAATATATCCATTGGCATTTAATACGCGTTTATTTCATTTCCATTCTTTTTTGCGCATCGTCTTTCTGCTTCTCCTGCAACCTACCTGACGAGTCACGCGATCACCATGCCTACTTTATCCGCCCAAGTATTAAGCCAGTTTTGTGCAGGAATGGTATCGATGCATCGCACCGCCAAAATCGCACTGATGGTCGCGATCGACCTGGTTGCACTCCCATTATGTTTTCTCATCGCCATGTTATTACGCTTCGGCGATATGAAACATGCCTCCAATTACGGCGTGACCTCTTATATTATCGTGGCGCTGGTCACGGTCGCCGCCCTGTCGATGTCCGATCTGTACCGCGCCGTCATCCGCTTTATCGACGGCCGTTTGTTAAGCGCTACCGGTTTTGCGCTCGGCATTGCCGTATTGTGTGCTTATGCCGTGCTCTTTGCCATTAACGATGCGCAGTTTCCGCGCAGTGCCCTCGCGATTTACTGGTTTATCGTTTTCTCGTATGTCGTCACCTCGCGTATTGGCATGCGCAACTTCCTGCGCAGCCACAGCACACGCCGTCCCACCTCCGACGCCGTCGCCATTTACGGCGCGGGCGAGGCCGGCGCCAGGCTGGCGCAAACCATGCGCAACAGCGACGAGTACCGCCCCGTGTGCTTCTTCGACGACAAGCGCGCCCTGAACGACCGCACGATCGCCGGACTGCGCGTATTCCATACCGACCGCCTGGCCGACCTGGTGGCCGCGCACGGCATCCGCACCGTCGTCATCGCCGTCCCGGGCATGCCCGCCGAACGCCTGCGCGACATCATGCAGCGCCTGGCCGGTGCCGGCGTCACGACCAAGATCCTGAGCCGGCTGGTCGACCTCGCCGACGACCGGGCCCAGCCACGCGACTCGATTCGCGAGCTGAAGTTCGAAGACCTGCTCGGCCGTCCCCCGGTTCCGCCGCGGCTCGACCTGTTTGCCCGCTGCGTACGCGGCAAGACCGTGTTCGTGACCGGCGCCGGCGGCTCGATCGGCAGCGAACTGTGTCGCCAGATCGTCACCCTTGGTCCGACCCGGCTGCACCTGCTCGACCACTCTGAATACGCGCTCTACACCATCCGCCAGGAACTCGTCACGCGCTTCCCCGACCTGCGTATCGACGCCCATCTCGGCTCGGTCTGCAACGCCGACCTGCTCGAGCGCATCCTCGGCGAGGGCCATGTCGATACCGTTTACCATGCCGCCGCCTACAAGCACGTGCCGCTGGTCGAGTCGAACATCGTCGAGGGCCTGCGCAACAACGTGCTCGGCGCCCAGGTCGTGGCAACGGCCTGCGCCGCCCACGGCGTCGAAACCTGCGTGCTCATATCCAGCGACAAGGCGGTCCGTCCGACCAACATCATGGGTGCGAGCAAGCGCATCGCCGAGCTGATCTTCCAGGCCGCCGCGGCCACGCACGGTACCAAGACCACCTTCTGCATGGTCCGCTTCGGCAATGTGCTGGGCTCGTCGGGCTCGGTGATCCCGCTGTTCCAGCGCCAGATCGCACGCGGCGGGCCGCTGACGATCACCCATCCGGAAGTGACGCGCTATTTCATGCTCATTCCCGAGGCCGCACAGCTGGTGATCCAGGCCGGCGCGATGGCCAAGGGCGGCGACGTGTTCGTCCTCGACATGGGCGAGCCGGTACGCATCGTCGAGTTGGCGCGCACGCTGCTGGCCATGTCGGGCCTGACCGAGAAAACGCCGCAGACCCCCGCCGGCGACATCGAAGTCAAGTTCGTCGGCCTGTTCCCGGGCGAAAAGCTGCACGAGGAATTGCTCACCGACGGCACGGTATTCCCCAGCGAGCATCCCCGCATCATGCGCATGAAGGAAAACGCACTGCGCCCGAGCGTGCTGGAAACCTGCATCACCTGCCTGATGATGGCCTGCGAAACCCACGAGCGGGCCATGATCGAGTCGATGGTCAAGGCCATCGTCAGCGAATACACGCCCCAGATCCCGAGTGCGGCCCCCGCCCAGGCGCCCGAGCCCGTGCCCGAGCCTGCCCGGCTCAGCCTGATCAATAAATTCGTGCCGTTCCGAATCTAAGCGGCCATCCGTAGCACCACTCCACCTTACCCCCACTGTTGGCGAGGATACACATGCGCGACGAACACCAATCGGCCCACCTGCAGCAGCTTGTTGCCAAACTGCGCGACCGCACCGCGGTCATCGGCATCATCGGACTCGGCTATGTCGGGCTGCCGCTCACGCTGCGCTACGCGGACGCGGGCTTTCGCGTGCTCGGGATCGACATCGACGCAGCCAAGGTCGAAAAGCTCAACCGCGGCCAGAGCTATATCGAGCATATCCCGAGCGCCCAGATCGACGCGGCGCGTGCCGCCGGTTTCGAAGCGACCACCGATTTCACCCGCGCCGGCGAGCCCGATGCGCTGATCATCTGCGTGCCGACGCCGCTCAACGCCTACCGCGAGCCGGACCTGTCGTTCGTGCTCGACACGACCGACGCCCTGCTGCCCTTCGTGCGTCCGGGCCAGCTCGTCTCGCTGGAAAGCACCACCTATCCCGGCACCACCGAGGAAGAACTGCGCCCGCGCCTCGAGTCGCGCGCCCTGGTGGTCGGACGCGACGTGTTCCTCGTGTTCTCGCCGGAGCGCGAAGACCCGGGTAATCCGAACTTCGAAACGCGCACCATCCCGAAAGTCTGCGGCGGCAGCACCGCGGCCTGCCTCGAGGCCGGCGTTGCCCTGTATGGAGCGGCGATCGACCGCGTGGTGCCGGTCAGCTCGACCCGGGCTGCCGAGCTGACCAAGCTGCTCGAGAACATCCACCGTGCGGTGAACATCGGCCTGGTCAACGAAATGAAGATCATCGCCGACAAGATGGAAATCGACATCCACGAGGTGATCCGCGCCGCCGCCACCAAGCCGTTCGGCTTCACGCCCTATTACCCGGGCCCGGGCCTGGGCGGGCACTGCATCCCGATCGACCCGTTCTACCTCACCTGGAAGGCGCGCCAGTACGGCGTGCACACCCGCTTCATCGAGCTGGCCGGCGAAATCAACAGCGACATGCCGCACTGGGTGATCGGCAAGGTGACCGACGCACTCAACCAGCGCGGCCGCTCGGTGATGGGGAGCCGGGTGCTGGTGCTGGGCATCGCCTACAAGAAGGATGTCGAAGACATGCGCGAGTCGCCTTCGGTCGAACTGATGGAGATCCTGCGCGACAAGGGCGCCCACGTCGAATATTCCGACCCGCACGTGCCCGTGTTCCCGCGCATGCGCGAGCACCGCTTCGAGCTGTCGAGCGTGGCGCTGACGCCGGAGACCCTCGCGTCCTACGACCTGGTGCTGCTGGCCACCAGCCACAGCGCTTTCGACTACGACATGATCCGCCGCCACGCCAACCTGATCGTCGACACCCGCGGCGTGTACCTGGAACGCCTGCCCCACGTCGTCAAGGCTTGAACCGTGTGCACCGGAGAAGACCATGCGCAACTATCCTCCTGCCATTCTTGACCGCAAGATCCGTTTCGCCCTGGTCGGTTGTGGCCGCATCGCCAACAACCACTTCGGTGCCATCCGCCAGCACAGCGATCGCTGCGAACTGGCTGGGGTGTGTGACATCGACCCGCGCAGCTTGGCCCAGGCTGCCGACAAGACCGGGGCCGAGGCCTACACCAGCCTCGACCATATGCTGGCGCGCTGCGACGCCGACGCATTCATCGTCACCACGCCGTCCGGCCTGCACCCCGAGCAGGCGGTCCAGATCGCCCGCGCCGGACGCCACATCATCACCGAAAAGCCGATGGCCACGCGCTGGGAAGACGGCAAGCGCATGGTCGCGGCAGCCGATGCGGCCGGTGTGCGCCTGTTCGTCGTCAAGCAGAATCGGCGCAACGCCACCCTGCAGCTGCTCAAGCGCGCGGTCGAGAAAAAGCGTTTCGGCCGGATCTACATGGTCAACCTGAACGTGTTCTGGACCCGCCCCGAGGAGTATTACAACAGCGCCGCATGGCGCGGCACTTGGGAATTCGACGGCGGCGCCTTCATGAACCAGGCCAGCCACTACGTCGACCTGATCGACTGGATCGTCGGCCCCGTCGAAAGCCTGCAGGCCTATACCGCCACGCTGGCGCGCAACATCGAAGTCGAGGATACCGGCGTGATCAGCCTGCGCTGGCGCAACGGCGCGCTCGGCTCGATGAACGTCACGATGCTGACCTACCCCCGCAACATGGAAGGCTCGATCACGATCCTCGGCGAGCACGGCACGGTGCGCATCGGCGGCGTCGCCGTCAACGAAGTGCAGCAATGGGAGTTCGCCCAGCCCGACCCCGACGACGAGCTGGTGCGCGACGCCAGCTACCAGACCACGTCGGTGTACGGCTTCGGCCACCCGCTGTACTACGACAACGTCATCAAGGTCCTGCGCGGCGAAGCCGAACCCGAAACGGACGGGCGCGAAGGCCTGAAGTCGCTCGAGGTGCTGGTGGCCGCCTACATGTCCGCGCGCGACGGCAAGCGCGTCGCGCTGCCGCTGGAGTACTGACCATGGACCGCCCCGCCATCGCCCCAACGGTGCACGCCAGCGCCATCGTCCACGCCAGCGCCATCGTCGACTTCGGCGCCACCCTCGGGGCCGGAACGCGCGTCTGGCATTTCGCCCATGTCTGCGCCGGCGCGCGCATAGGCGAGGCCTGCTCGCTCGGCCAGAACGTTTTTGTGGGCAACGATGTGCTCATCGGCAACCACGTCAAGATCCAGAACAATGTCTCGGTCTATGACGCGGTGACGCTCGAAGACGAGGTCTTCTGCGGCCCGAGCATGGTGTTCACGAATGTCCACAATCCGCGTGCGGCCGTGGAACGCAAGAACGAGTACCGGCGCACGCTGGTGCGGCGCGGCGCAACCATCGGCGCCAACGCCACGCTCGTCTGCGGGGTCACGGTCGGCGAATACGCCTTCATCGGCGCCGGCGCGGTCGTCACGCGCGACGTGCCGGCCTTTGCCCTGATGGCCGGCGTGCCGGCGCGCCAGCTGGGCTGGATGAGCCGCTTCGGCGAGCGCCTGCCGCTGGACCTGGCCGGCAACGGCGAAGCCCTGTGCCAGCACACCGGCGACCTTTACCTGCTGCAGGACGGCGTCTGCATGCTCGCCCCGTCAGCTCAACCCTAGCAGTTCAACCCTAGCAGTGCAACCTGGGCCAGCCGACATCATGGAATTCATCGACCTGAAAGCGCAGTATCGCGCCTCGAGAGAGCTGATCAACACCCGGATCAACGCGGTGCTCGAGCACGGCCAATACATCCTCGGGCCTGAAGTGGCCGAACTCGAAGCCCGGCTCGCCGCCTTCACCGGGGCGCGCCACTGCATCACGGTAGCGTCCGGCACCGAAGCGCTCCTGATATCGCTGATGGCCCTTGGCCTGCGTCCAGGCGACGAAGTCATCACCACGCCGTTTTCCTTCATCGCGACGGCGGAAGTCATCGTGCTGCTCGGCGCGGTGCCCGTGTTCGTCGACATCGACCCCGCCACCTGCAACATCGCCCCGGGCCTGATCGAAGAACGCATCACCCCGCGCACGCGCGCCATCATGCCTGTCTCGCTCTACGGCCAGCCAGCCGACATGGAAGAAATCAACGCGATCGCCACGCGCCACAAGCTGGCGGTGATCGAAGACGCGGCCCAGAGCTTCGGCGCCACCTACCGCGGCCGCAGGAGCTGCAACCTGTCGACCATCGGCTGCACCAGCTTCTTCCCCAGCAAACCGCTGGGCTGCTACGGCGACGGCGGCGCGCTCTTCACGAACGACGACGCGATCGCGGCGGCGGCGCGCGAAATCCGCGTGCACGGGCAGTCGCGCCGTTATGTGCATACGCGCGTCGGCGTGGGCGGGCGCATGGATACGCTGCAGTGCGCGATCGTGCTGGCCAAGCTCGAGCGCTTCGAATGGGAAATCGCCCAGCGTCAGCGCGTCGCCGACAGCTATGAAGCGCTGCTGTCGGGGCGTGTCCAGCTCGTTGGCCAGGCACGCGACCGCACCAACGTCTTCGCCCAGTACACGGTCGTCGTCGAGGAACGCGAACGCGTCCAGGCCGAGCTGCATGCGGCCGGCATCCCGACGGCTGTCCACTACCCGGTGCCGATGCACCTGCAGCCAGCCTATGCGCATCTCTCCACCGCCGATGCCTGCCCGGTGGCGAGCAGCATGGCCGCACGCGTGCTGAGCCTGCCGATGGGCCCCTACCTGCCGGAGGAAGAGGCGCGCCAGGTGGCGCAGGCCCTGCTGCGCGCCCTGCGCATCCCCGTCCCGGCCGTCGATGTTGATCCCGAAGCGCTCGCTCCCACAGCAGTATGACGCCATCCTTGCCGACCTTCTGGAAAAACGTGATCACGGTACTGGGCGGCGCGCTCGGCGCCCAGGCCCTGCCGCTGCTGGCCGCACCGCTGATCACGCGCATGTGCACGCCCGCCGACATGGGCGCGTTCAGCCTGTGGCTGGCCGTGGTCGCGGTGGCGGCCGTCGGCGCCACCCTGCGCATGGAGACGGCAATGATCCTCGACCACGAAGCCGAGCAGCAGCGCACCTGCTTCGGCGTCGTGCGCTACACGGCCACGATCACGGCGGTCCTCGTCACCAGCCTCGCCGTGCTGGCCCATCTCCTGGATGTACCGGCGGTACGCCAGCTGTCCTGGCCGGCCCTGTTGACGGTGGGCGTGGGCACCTGGCTGACCGCCAACATGCAGACGCTCATCGCCTATGCCACATCCCACAACGCATTCGGCAAGGCGGCGCGCGCGAAGATCTGGGGCGCCGGCACCATCGCCGCCGCGCAATTGCTGTTGCTGGCCTGCGGCGCCGATGCCCTCGGGCTACTGGCTGGCCAGCTGATCGGCGTGGCGACCGGGCTGCTGGTCGCGCGGCGCCTGCTCGATCCGCCACGGGCGCCCCTGGCGCTCACGCTCGGACCGGACGCGCGTGCCTACCTCCACCGTCACCGCAAGTTCTGGCAGTACACCCTGCCCTCCAACCTGCTCAACAGCCTGGTCGGGCAATTGCCGCTGATCCTGATCGGCATGCGCCATGGGGCCCTGGCGGCCGGCCTGTTCGCCCTCACCCAGCGCGTGCTGGCAGCGCCGATCTCGCTGCTCGCCGCCTCCGTGCTGGAAGTTTTCAAGCGCCAGTCGGTGCAGGAGTACCAGGCAGTCGGCCACTGCAAGCAGGCGTATCGCTACACCTTCAAGGTGCTGCTGCTGCTCGGCCTGCTGCCATCGCTGACCCTGCTGCTGTTCTCGCCGCAGCTGTTTGCTTGGGTGTTCGGCCCCGCCTGGCGCGAGGCCGGCGAACTGGCGCAGATCCTTGCGCCCCTGTACTTCCTGAATTTCATCGCCAGCCCGCTCAGCTACGTCTTCTTCGTGACCGGCAGGCAGAACGTCGACATGTGGTGGCAAATCACCCTGTTCGTCATGACACTGGGCGTCTTCGTCATGCCGGGCTCGCTGCACGACAACGTGCTCTGGTATGCGCTCGGCTACTCGACGCTGTACCTCGTCTACTTGCACATGTCCTGGCAGTGTTCACAAAACCGACTGGCGGCAGCATGAACCCTTCCCCTATCCGCCGCACCTCCCGCCGCGAGCAGGCCATCCTGCTCGCCGCATTCTTCATGCTGTTCCCGGGCTTTTTCTTCTATCACACGCTGCTGGGCACGGGGGCGATCAGTGCCTTCCTTGGGGGCTACTTCGCGCCAGTATCGCTGCTGTTCGTCCTGCCGCTATTTTTTCTCTATGTCGGCCGGATGCAGCGCGACCCGCGCCGCTTCCACCCCGTTGACCTGCACCTGGGCCTGTTCCTGCTCTACTTCGTCGCCGTGATCCTGGTGAACGCCGCCGCCGGCGCCAACCGGACGATCGTCGGCAACCATCTGCTCGGCATCCTGTTCATCTTCAACATGTTCGTGATCGCGAGCTTCCTCGACTTCGACGGCCGCCCCTTCCGGATCATGGGTCTGCTCAGCCTTGCCGGAATGTCGGCCATCGCGGTGTCGTACTCGGTCGATGGGGTGTTCTACCTGGGCTCGATGGGCATCGCCAAGGATACCGACGCGCTCGCCACCTACCAGGGCTTCGCCCGTTCCTACCTGATCACCTTCGTGCCGGTGATCGCCTTCACGCGTTCGCTCCCGCTGCGCCTGGTGCTGCATGCCCTGGGTGCGACCACGCTGTTCCTGAACACGGCGCGCAGCGAGTTTGCGGCCCTGATGTTCGCGATCCCGATCATCGAGTTCTACTACTCGCGGCACAAACTGCATTTCCTGCTGTGCGGGCTCATCCTGTTTTTCGTCATCCACCTGTACTTCGACCGTATCCTGGCGGCCCTGCCGGCGAACCGCATCCTCGAACTGCTCGACCTGTCGCGATCGACCTCGGCCAACATGCGCCAGCACCTGACCGTGCACGCCGTGCAGACCATCCTGGCGAACCCGCTGCTGGGCGACTATGCGAGCTACAAGCCGGGCTATTACTCGCACAATGTCCTGTCCGCCTGGGTCGATCTCGGCGCTTTCGGGATGGTTTACCTGTCCCTGCTCACCGTGGTACCGATCATTCCCATGTTCATGCGCGAGTACTTCGCGCCGCGCCATTGCGGGATTTTCCTGCTTGGCTTTTCGATGGCCTGCATCACCGTGCTGCTGCTGCTCACTTCGCACTACTTCACCGACATGTTGATCGGCGCCACCCTTGGGGCAAGTTCCCGCTATTTTTACGAGAGAAAATATGCGAAAAATCGCACACCTGACCTCGGCCCATCCGCGTCACGACACCCGGATTTTCGTCAAGCAATGCCGCAGCCTGGCAGCACACGGATATGAGGTCACGCTGGTGGTGGCCGATGGCGCCGGCAATACCGAGCGCGATGGCGTGCGTATCGTCGACGTGGGATGCCTGGCCGGCCGCGCGAACCGCATGCTGCGCACGACCCGGCGCGTCTTCGATGCGGCAGTCGCCCTCGACGCCGAGGTGTACCAGTTGCACGATCCGGAATTGATCCCTGTCGGCCTCAGCCTCAAACGCATGGGGCGCAAGGTGCTCTTCGATTCGCACGAGGACGTGCCGACGCAACTGCTGGCGAAGCCCTATCTCGGCCGGGCGTCGGCACGCCTGCTGTCGAGTTCGTTTGGCGCCTACGAGCGCTATGCCTGCCGCCGTTTCGATGGCGTCATCGCAGCGACGCCCACGATCCGCAACAAATTTGCGCACATCAACGCACGCTCGATCGACATCAACAATTACCCCGTCATGAGCGAATTCGACGGCGAGACGAACTGGAGCGACAAGGGCGGCGAAGTCTGCTACGTCGGCAGCATTTCGGCGATCCGCGGCATCCGCGAACTGGTGCACGCCTGTGCGCTGCTCCGCTCGAGTGCCCGGCTTGCCCTTGCCGGCCAGTTTGCCGAGCCGGCACTCGAGACCGAGGTACGCGGCTACCCCGGCTGGGAACGCGTCCTGCGCCATGGCTACCTCGACCGCAATGGCGTGAGCGGCCTGATGCGGCGTGCCGTTGCCGGGCTGGTCACGCTGCATCCGGTCGCCAACTACCTCGACGCGCTGCCGGTCAAGATGTTCGAGTACATGGCTGCCGGCATTCCCGTGATTGCGTCGCGCTTTCCGCTGTGGCGCAACATCGTCGAGCGCCACGGCTGCGGTGTCTGCGTCGATCCCGGCGACCCGGCCGCGATCGCCGCCGCCATCGATCACCTGGTCCTGCATCCTGCGCTTGCGGCGCGGATGGGCGAGAACGGTCGGCGCGCAGTCGAACAACAATACAACTGGGCGCGCGAGTCCAAAAAACTCATTGCGTTCTATGACAGCGTGTGACCGCCCTGGAGCACTCGCCTAACTCTATTTTATCCGTTGAAAGGATTTAACCCGCTTCAAGAAGCCAAGCGACGATCCGCCCTATCGTATGTTCAAACTTGCCGAGCTTAAAATGAAATCGATTTCTCACCACTACCAGCTGCTGTCGGAAATCCTGCGCTTGCCTGTGGCGGAGCTTCACTTTCTCGAGGCAATCGATCCGGTGGACATTCGGGCAACCTACCGGTATTACACCAAACCTCATCCCCGCTACAAATTGATTGGCCACAAAACCGTTGGCGCCGCCCTGCTCGACCTGGGCGAATTCAGCGACCACGATCAATACCTTGAACTGATCAAGGGAAAAAACGCGGGCGCCTATCACGCGAAGCGTGCCAGGAACCGCGGTTACCAGTTGCGCCAGATCGACCGCAACGACCATGTCGACGCCATTTACGCCATCAATACGTCGCTCGATGAGCGCCAGGGCCGCCCGATGGACGCCAAATACCGGGAAAAGCAGGGGCATTTTGAAACGCTGCCGCATTTCCGTTATTACGGCGTCTTTAACGCTGAAGGCCAGCTCGTCGCTTATGCAAACCTGGGCCATTACGGCAATTTCGCCGCCTTTTCGCAGCTGATCGGAATCCGGAATAACGACGGCATCATGCACATGATGGTGGTCGATATTGCGTCGGAACTGATCGGCGAACGCCAAGTACGCTACCTGATGTACGACACCTTCTTTGGTGCACATCCCGGCATGCAGACATTCAAGAAAATCCTAGGCTTCCGCCCGTATCGCGCGAAGTACAAATTGCAATCATGAAAATGATCCGCCGGTTGTACGCCGATTACCTGATGCCGTCGCGGCTGGGCGAGTACGACAGCCTGCTGCAGCGGGCCCACGATGCAGGTTATGCGCAAATGTCGGTGCGCAGCTTCCATCGCGCACTCGCCGCGCCCGCTGCGTCCGCTGAACGGCTGCGCAAAGTGCTGGTGCACCGGCACGACATCGACAGCGACCTGCGGACCGCGAAGAAGATGTTTGCGTTGGAACGCAAGCATGGCATCACGGCCAGCTACTATTTCCGGCTCACGACGCTCGACTTCGGCTTCATGCGCGAGATCGAAGCGGCCGGCAGCGAGGCCAGCTACCACTACGAGGAAGTGGCCGATTACGCGAAACGGCACCGCATCCGCTGTCCCCACGAGATCCGGCGCCGTTTTCCCGAAATCCGCGAGCAGTTCATCCGCAATTTCAACAGCATTACCGAGCGTCTCGGCCTGAAAATGGTGACGGTCGCCAGCCACGGCGATTTCGCCAACCGCCGCCTGAAGGTCATCAACCACGAACTGCTGCTCGACCATGAGCTGCGCCAGCGCTGCGGCATCGAATGCGAGTCGTACGACGCCGAACTGCTGCGCCATTTCGACGCCTACATTTCGGACCGCGAATACCCGCACTACTACTACCCGATGTCGCCTTTTGACGCGCTCGGCCGCTTCGATCGCATCTGCTTCCTGACCCATCCGATTCAGTGGGAAACCAACTGGATCGAAACGACCCGCTGCAATTTGCGCCGGGTGGCCGAGGAGATCGCATGGCGCGCCTGAACATCCTCCTGATTAACCACTATGCCGGCTCGGTGCGGCACGGAATGGAATTTCGTCCCTATTATCTGGCGCGGGAATGGGTCAGGCTGGGGCACCGGGTGCGGATCGTCGCGGCATCGAATTCGCACATCCGCGCTCAGGCCCCGGACATGGCGGGCCGCAGCCGGTTCGAGCAGACCATCGACGGCGTCGACTACACCTGGTTCGCCACGCCAGCCTACCGCGGCAATGGCATGGGGCGGGTCGCGAACATGCTCAGCTTCGTGTCGCGCCTGTACCGTGAAAGCGGGGCGCTGGCACGCACCGACCATCCGGATGTCGTGATCGCCTCGAGTACCTATCCGCTCGACATCTGGCCCGCGCACCGGATCGCGCGCCTGGCCGGCGCGCGCCTGCTGTTCGAGCTGCATGACCTGTGGCCATTGTCGCCGATGGAACTGGGCGGCTATTCGCGCTGGCACCCTTTCATCATGCTGCTGCAGGCCGCCGAGAACCACGCCTGCCGCCATGCCGACGCCATCGTCTCGATCCTGCCGAAGGTGCGCGAGCACCTCGAAGCGCACGGCATGGCGCCGCACAAGCTGCACATCGTCCCGAACGGCGCCGACCCGACCGAGTGGCTGCTTGATTCGCCAGGCCTCCCCGCCCAGGTCGACAGCGCGCTCGCGGCGGCGCGCGCGCAGGCCGACTGTATCGTCGGCTACGCCGGCACCCATGGTGTCGCCAATGCCCTCGACAACCTGCTCGACGCTGCCTCGCTGTTGCGCGGCAAGCGCATCGCCTTTGTGCTGGCCGGCGGCGGCCCCGAAAAGCGCCGGCTGCAGGCCCGTGCCCAGGCAATGGGCCTGTCCAGCGTGCACTTCCTCGACCCAGTGCCGAAACACCAGGTGCCTGCCCTGCTGCGCCGTTTCGACCTGGCCTATATCGGGTGGCAGCGCCAGCCGCTGTACCGCTTCGGTATCGCCCCGAACAAACTGATCGATTACATGATGGCCGCGCGGCCGGTGCTTCACGCGGTCGAGGCCGGCAACGATCCGGTCGCCGAAGCGGGCTGCGGAATGACGCTCGCGCCGGAAGACCCACATGCGCTGGCGGCGGCCATCCTGCGCATGGCCGGCAAACCTGCGGCCGAACGCGAGGCGATGGGCTTGCGCGGCCAGCGCTATGCCCTCGACAACCTGACCTACCCGGTACTCGGGCAACGATTCTTGACTGCATGCGCGGGAGATTGACACATGGATGACCACCAGCTTGCCGAAACAGCCGCCCCGGCTTTCCTGCCCTTCGCCCTGCCCGACATCGGCGAGGAAGAAATTGCCGCCGTCGTCGCCTGCCTGCGCTCGGGCTGGGTGACGACCGGCCCCGCCACGCGCCGTTTCGAGGCGGCCTTTCGCGACTACCTGGGCGCCGACCTGCAGGCGATCTCGGTCAACTCGGCCACCGCCGGGCTGCATCTGGCGCTCGAGAGCCTGGGCATCGGGCCGGGCGACGAAGTCATCGTCCCTACCCTCACCTTCACCGCCACCGCGGAGGTCGTGCGCTACCTCGGGGCCAGGCCGGTGCTGGTCGATGTCGACGCCGCGACGCTGAACATGTCCCCGCAAGCAGTCGAGGCGGCCATCACTCCGCGTACCCGCGCCATCGTTCCGGTGCATTATGCCGGCATGGCCTGCGACATGGACGCCATCCTCGCCCTGGCGCGCCGGCATGGCCTGCGCGTGGTCGAGGATGCCGCGCATGCCTTCCCGACGCGCTACCGCGGCCGCCTGGTCGGCACGCTCGACAGCGACATCACCGTCTTCAGCTTTTATGCCAACAAGACCATGACCACCGGCGAAGGCGGCATGGTCGTCGTTCGCGACCCTGACCTGGCACGGCGCATCCGGCTGATGCGCCTGCACGGCATCAGCCAGGATGCCTTCGACCGTTATGTATCCAAGACCCCGGCCTGGTTCTACGAAGTCGTGGCCGCTGGCTTCAAATACAACCTGACCGACATCGCGGCGGCGATCGGTATCGAACAGTTGCGCAAAATCGACCGTTTCCTCGAGCGCCGCGCCGCGCTGGCGGCGCGCTACGACACGGCGCTGGCGGGCTTGCCGCTGGTCCTGCCGCCGCGCCCCGAGGGCGACAGCACCCACGCCTGGCACCTGTATGTGGTGCGCCTGAGCGCCGAAGCCCCGTTACAACGGGACGAGCTGATCCTGCGCCTGTCGCAGTTGGGCATCGGCACCAGCGTGCATTTTATTCCGCTGCACCGCCAGCCCTACTGGCGTGACAACTGCGCTTCCAACCCGGCCAGTTTCCCCGTAGCCGAGGCCGCCTTCGGCGCGATGCTGACCCTGCCGCTCTACACGCGCATGCAGGATGCCGACCAGGAACGTGTCATCCAGGCCCTGCAGACGCTGCTGTCATGACCAAGCGCGCCTTCGACCTGTGCGCCTCCGCCATCGGCGTCCTGCTGCTGTCGCCGCTGCTGGCGGCGATCGCGCTCTGGATCCGGCTCGACTCGAAGGGCCCGGTCCTGTTTCGCCAGGTCCGCGTCGGCCGGTACGGGGTCCCGTTCGACATCCTGAAGTTTCGCACCATGGCCGCGCAGAGCGATCCGCAGCGGCTGCTGACGGTTGGCCGGGACCCGCGCATTACCCGCGCCGGCCACTTCCTGCGCAAGTACAAGCTAGACGAATTGCCGCAGCTTTTCAACGTCCTGGCCGGCACGATGAGCCTGGTCGGACCGCGTCCCGAGGTCCCGCGCTATGTCGCCTGCTACCCGCCGCGCGAACGCGAACTGGTGCTGTCGGTGAAGCCCGGTGTCACCGACTGGGCCTCGATCCTGTACAAGGACGAAAACGCCATCCTCGGCCAGGCGCTGGACCCGGAACAGGCGTACATCGACACCATCCTGCCCACCAAGCTGGCGTACTACGTGCGCTATGTGCACGAGCGCAGTTTTTGGGTCGACCTGCGCATCCTCGTTCGTACCCTGCGCGCGATTGTACCGTAACGGGCGGCGGATGTCCTGGACCACTTTCCTCTACCTCGGCAACCTGACATTGACGTTGCCGCTGGCCAGCGCCATTGCCGCCTGGCTGCTGGCCGCGCGCCACTGGCGCGCTGCCGGGTACTGGCTGCTGTTCTTCTCCGGCGCGCTGGCGCTGGTGGGCATCAGCAAGGTGGCCTATCTGGGCTGGGGCATTGCCATTCCGGCACTGGATTTCCAGGCTCTGAGCGGCCATGCGGCAGGTGTAACGGCAGTGTTTCCGGTGCTGTTCTATGTGTTGCTGCAGGGCCGGCCAGGATTGGCGCTGGGAGCGGCGGCCGCCGGGCTGCTACTTGGGGCCGGCCTTGCCTCCGCGCTCGTCGCGACCGAAGAACACACCGCGGCAGAAGCCGGCGCCGGCTGGATGGTCGGCGCGGCTGCGGCCGCGGGCACGGTCCGGGTGGCAAAGGAGGCGCAGCCGCCACGGCCCCTGGCGGGCCTGGCGGCCGGCCTGCTGGCATTCGCGGCAACGGCGTGGGTCATGCAGGGGGCACATATCGGCTACTGGATGATCAAGCTGGCCCTGGCCCTGTCGGGTAATACGCGTCCATTTCAGTGGGGCTGTTGTAACTGAGCTGCAGTCAAGGTTAACTGAGCTGTAGCCGCGAACAGTGTTGAGACTTCTTATTGAACAGGAGAACGAACATGCGTGCCCTTTCATTTCATTGGCAGCGACAGAGCCAGCTGAGCGAGGATTCGATGCAGTCGTTGCTGATGAACCTGCTAAGAGGCATCGCTTCCCTGCAGGTCGCCGCTGCCCACCTGCGTGCCGAAATCTACCCTGGCCTGCGCGGCCTGGAAGAACCCGGGATCGGTTACATGATGCTGGCGTTTTTCACGGGCTTCGCGCACCAGGCGGTGATGGTGTTTTTCCTCATCAGCGGCTGGCTGGTCGGCGGCAGCCTGCTCAACAAGCTCGGCCAGCCGCGGGCGCTGCGCTCCTACGCGATCGACCGGGTGACCCGCCTGTGGACGGTGCTGGTGCCGACCCTGTTCATGATGCTCGGCATAGGACTGGTGATCGGCGCCGTCACCCCGGAGCCGGCCGGATTCGGCCCGGGCGCCGGCAACTTCTCGGCCGGCGCTTTTCTCGGCAACCTGCTCGGTGTGCAAACCATTTTGGTCGACAAGTTCGGCGGCAATTATCCGCTCTGGAGCCTGGCCAACGAGACCTGGTATTACATCCAGTTTCCCCTGCTGGTGCTGATCTTCACGGGTCGCGGCCTGTTGCAGCAGGCTGCCTGCGCCGTCCTCCTCGCGCTCACCGTCGCCTTCCTTCCCTTCGTCATGACCCTGTATTTCGGTATCTGGCTGCTGGGCGCGGCATTCTCGCGCATTCGTGTCGAAAGCACCTTTGGCAGCCGCATGCTCCTGCTGGCTGTCGCGATCGGGGTGTCGGTGTATTACCGGATGTACGGCATCAACGACGACATCCTGCCGGCATCGTTCGGCCAGGACCTGCTCTGTACCCTGCCGGTCGTCGTCCTGCTGGCCGCCATGCACCAGCCGATCAACCGCCACTCAGCTATCCTGCGGCGGCTGCGGGCGTTCGGCAAATGGTTGTCCGAATTTTCCTTCACACTCTACGTGCTGCACGTACCGATGATCGACCTGATGCAGCATATTGGCGCAACGCAGTTTGGCCGCAACAAGCTTGACCCGGGCAATGCCGCCGACTTTGCGATCTACTTCGGCATGCTGGCGATCCTGGTGGCCTTGGCCTACCTGTCGTATCTTGCCTTCGAGCGCAACACCTACCGCGTCCGCCGCTTTGTAAAGAAATTGCTGTTGCCGACTACAGCGAAGACGCCGGCGGCAGTCGTGCTGTCGACAAAATAGGACCCGGGAAGCCAGCTGGCACACGCGCCCGCGCCGGCTTACGGCCGCGGGCGCGTTGTACATTCACACTCGCCGGACGACACGCCTCGCGTTCCTTCGCCCCCCTTCATCGTCACCCCATGTGCTGACGAAAGCCGTCGCCGCTGCCTCGGTACAGCCACCCTCCCCCGACGCCGGTTTTACCGGTCGCACGAAATTGGATGCCGCACAACTGGACCGTCATGACACTGCTCCGGTGAGTGGTGTCCCCAGGCCGGGTCCAGCGGACCCGTTCATCAAGGTAGCCATACAGCCCTGTTCCGCTTCTCGACGCGGAACTGTTGCCGCCGTCTGGGGCTGCCGTTGGGCTGCGTTGTGGGTGTGGCTTCAGCCGCCCTGTGTCGCACAACTGGTTGCGGCAGCAGTGACCTCCTGGTCATCGTGTCCAATGAACCCAGGGCGCCGAGAGGCTAGTGCTGAGGGTGTCGCGGCGGTGTCGCTGTTGTCTCGTCGCGATGTCGTGGCGGTCTCGCTGCGGTGTCGTCGCGGTGTCGCTATGTTGCAGTGGTTGGCACCGTGGGGCTAACGCGGCCAGCGGGATGGCCTCGCCCATGTGCCTGGCGTGGATGATGCAATGCGTTCGCAACGGCGTCACCTGAGGCCTGACCCCGGTTGCCGCAGAGGGCGCCCGCCAGCCTCAGGTCACGTACCCGATCTGCGCCGCCGTGGAGCCATACTGCGAGGCAGAAGAGCCCAGCCGTATGGCCATGTCGTTGAACAGCACGCCTTGCGGCGAGATACCCGCGTGGTTGAGGCGCTTGACCGATTCATTGATCTGCCCTTCCGTGGTCATCCCTGCGCGGGCAACGATGAACACGGCGCCCACGTGGGAACCGATGATGAGGGCGTCGGCGACTGCCAGGATCGGCGGCGGATCGAGCAGGACCAGGTCGTACTGGCTGCTGACCGATTCGAGCAGCGCGCCGAAATTCAGGTGCAGCAGGAACTCGGACCGGTTCGGCGGCAGTTCCCCGGTCGGGATGAAGTCGAGGTTTTCCATCACATCGTGGTGGATGATGTCTTCCACCGGCATCGATCCGATGATCGAGCGCGACAGGCCACGCTCGCGCCCGACACCAAAATAGCGATGCAGGTGCCCGTTGCGCAAGTCGGCGTCGATCAGCAGCACCCGCTTGCCGCTCGAGGCCATGACGGCCGCGAAGTTCGCAGCGATAAACGATTTCCCGAGCGAGCGTGTCGGCCCGGCGAACATCACGATGTTGTTCTTAAAGTGCGGCATCGAGAACTGCAAGGCTGCCCGGAAGCTGCGCAGGCTTTCGACAGCCGGGTCTTCGGGCATGATCTGCGCGAGCAACGGCAGGGTCGACGTCTCACTGCGAGCCTTGCGCAGCAGCTTGTCCTGGTTGCTGCTGTGAGGGATGGACGCGTAGACGACGCGGGCATTGAGCAGCCGCTCGATCTTTTGCGGGTCGTCGATGCCGCCTTTCAAGGCCTTGCGCGCGAAGGCCAGCAGCGTGCCGAGGAACAGCCCGGTGATCACGGCCAGCGCGACAATCAGCGGGCGGTTCGGCTTGAGCGGCTTTTCCGGCGCGATCGGCGCGTCGACCAGGCGCACGTTGCTAACCCGTCCCACCGAAATCAGGCGAAGCTGCTGCGCGGTGTTCGACAGCGCCGTGTACAGGTCGGTGTTGACCTTGATATCGCGCGTCAGCCGCGCTTCGTCCTGCTCGAGCACCGGCAAGGTCTTGATGCGCGCGGCGATGTCCTCGATTTCGGCGTCGACTTCCAGGCGCTGGCGGTTGATGGCGGCAACGATCGGGTGGTCTTCCGTGAAACGCGCCAGCAACTCGGTTTTCTTCTGCATCAGGTCGATCCGGCGCGCGCGCGCCGCCGTTGCCTGCGCCAGGCTCACGCGCGCTTCCTCGCGCAGGTCGACCGTGCCATGCGAGTTGCGGAACTGGTTGTAGCGGTCTTCGGACTGTTCCAGCTGGCGCTTCAGGATCGGCAGCTGCTTGTTCAGGAAGGCCAGCGATTTTTCCGCTTCCTCGGTCTTGCGCGCCAGGTTCTGGCGCATGTATTCGCGCCCGATTTCGCTGAGCAAGGCGTTGATGCGCTTCGCGTTTTCGCCCTGCAGCTTGACTTCGATCACGCCGGACTGCTTGCCCTGCTCGGTGATCACCATGGCCGTCTGGATCGCCTGGATGGTGCCAAGGCGCGACTTGCGCTTGAGGCGAAAGCGCGCGCCGGGATTGGCGTATAGCCGGTCGACCTTGATCTCCATCATGCCTTCCGGGGTCGGCACGCGATACCGCTGGCCCACGGTGCCGTCGAAGGCAAGGCGCTGCCCGCCGCCGGAAAAATGGTAGCGGTTCACGCCGCGCGCCGTAAGGGTGAAGTCACGATTGAGCCAGCCTTCCGGCACGTCGAACACGGTGACCTCGGCCTTTTCGCCGCCCCATACATAGCCGCCGTAGCCGAACAGGCCCGGGTTCGACAGCGCCCCGTTGTTCTGGTTGGCGAACCAGAACCCCACCACCGGAAAATATTTGGGCTGCACTTCGATGTAGAGCTGCAGGTTGTCGACCGCCTGCGACACCACCATGCGCGAGCGCAGCAGTTCCATCTCGGCGATGGCCGCCTTCTTGGTTTCGAACAGCGACGACGCTTCGCTCAGGATGTTCTTCGAGGCATTCGGACTTTCTTCCTCGACGTGGATCATCAGGTTCGCCTCGTACACGGGCTTGGCGACGAGCGCATACAGCACCGCAATGAGCGTGATCAGGGCCGTGATGCCGCCGATCAGCCAGCGGCTGTCGTACAGGGTGTTGAAATGCCCCTTCAGGTCGACCGTCGGCTCGTCGGCGGCGGTGTACGAAGGACGCGGATCGAACGGGACACTGAGAATCGGCGGGCTGTGCACCACATGGGTCAGCTGATGGTGGTCGGCGGGTTTGGTCATGGCAGCTCCGGTGGCTCAGGGGCGCTTAGGGGCACTGAGGAACGCTCAGGGATGCTCGTGGGCGCTCATGGACGATTGGTGACGCCGACCGCGGACGTGAGCGCCCCGGGGAACAGCAGGCTCAGGTGACGGTTCCAGTTCGCCAGCGGCGAGGCGGCGACATAGACGACGTCCTTCGGCCGCAGTTCGAATGCCTCGGCCATCGCCAGCGAGCCGGTCAAGCGTGCATCGAGCTGGAACACGCGGGTGCGCTCGGGTGTCTTGCGCACGACATAGATCTGGCGCGCGTCGCCGCTCAGGGGACTGATGCCCCCGGTTTCGCCAAGCGCCTCGTTCAGCGTGAGGCGGCCGTTGTGCATGGTGAGCGCCCTGGGCGTGACGACTTCGCCGGAGACGAAGACCTTGCTCTCGTCGCGCGAGTGCACGCGCACCACATCCCCGGGCGCGAGCATGATGTTGCCGGGATTGATGCCCTTCTGGACGAGGTCGCGCAGGTTGATGCTGTAGCGCGTGTCGCCACGCTCGAGCGCAATACGGCTCTGGTCGGCCGTGGGCAGGATGCCACCGGCGCGGTTCAGCGCCTCGACCAGCGTCATGGGGATGTCGTTGATCGCCTGCAGGCCGGGCTGCTTCACTTCGCCGTCGATGTAGACGCGTTTGCTGCGATAGGACATCACGCGCAGGGTGATGTTCGGGTTCTGGATGTAGCGCGCCAGCTTTTGCGCCAGCAAGGCGCGCGCGCCCTCCTCGGTCAGTCCCTCGACCGGCAACAGGCCGGCAAACGGGAACTGGATCCGTCCCTGATGGTCGACGACGAAGCCCGGCTGCGGGGCATTCGCTGCGGCCGCCGCGTTGGCGCCGCCGGCGTCGGCCGCGGCGGCGGCGGCCGTCATGCCGCCGCCGGCGAGTTCGGGGTGGTCCCATACGACGATCGAGAGGACATCGCCGCGCCCGATGGCATAGGGCGGCGGATCGGAGACGAACAGCTTCGACAGGTCCTGTTCGCCCTGCTGCGCCACGGCCTGCTTCTCGGCCGCAATCAGGCGCTCCGTGATCATTTCCGTCGGTGGCGGCGGCTCCGCGGTGCCGCTGCTATCCTGGGAACGAAACTGCATACCAGTGGTGCAGCCGGCAAGAGCCAGCGCACATGCCGTGGCGGCTATGCCGCGTCGCAAAATTTCTGTTGGAAAATTCATCACCTTGCCTGTGAAATGAGCTGCCGTTATACGGCTGACCAAGTCAGCGTACGGTGTCCGGCAAGGGCGACTTTGCCGCATATCAAACGCCAAGCTCAGGCAAATTGCGCGTGCTCCCATAGGGAACTGTCGCCAGCGTTATTAATTTCCTAACGTAAAAAAAGCGGCCGGCGCATGTCCACAAGCAGCTTACGCGCCGCCGAAAACAGCGGGATACGGGCACTCAGGTCACATCGAAACCGGTGCAGGCTCGCCTGGTACGGATGCGTTCTTGGCAAGGCGTTTAGTCGAGAACCGCAAGCGCACGCTGGCAATCCGGGCGTGCGTGGACAATACTGATGGAGCCATTGCAGCTACTGAGTCCGTTGGAGGGTGTATGCATCCAGGTTTCATTTTCGCGACCGGCATCGAGAACAGCAATCCGACGATCGAAGGCGGCCGCGTTCGCATGGATGAGCTGGAGAAGTGCGGCCATTACCGCCACTGGCAGCTCGATTTCGAGCTCGTGCAGGAACTTGGCCTGCGGGTGTTGCGTTATGGCCCGCCCCTTTACCAGACCCTGCTCGGGCCGGGGCGTTTCGATTGGGAGTTTGCCGACCTGGCATTCCAGGACCTGCTGCGCCGCAATATCGCGCCGATCGTGGACCTGTGCCATTTCGGCGTGCCCGACTGGATCGGCAATTTCCAGAACCCGGATTTTCCCGAACTCTTCGCAGCCTATGCGGCCGCGTTTGCCCGGCGTTATCCATGGGTGCAGATGTACACGCCCATCAACGAAATGTGGATTTGCGCCGTTTTTTCAACGCTCTACGGGTGGTGGAATGAACAGCTGCGCTCGGATGCCGCCTTCGTGACTGCCATCAAACACCTGGTCAAGGCCAATATCTTGGCGATGCATGCGATCCTGAAGGTGCGTCCCGATGCCTTGTTCATCCAGAGCGAATCGACCGAATACTTCCATGCCGAGTCACCCGATGCCATCGGTCCCGCCGAGCTCAACAACGCGCGCCGTTTCCTCGCGCTCGACCTGAATTACGGGCGCCGCGTGGATTCCGACATGTATGAATACCTGCTCGACAATGGCATGAAGCGCGAGGAATACCACTTTTTCCTCCAGCACAACCTGAAGCACCACTGCATCATGGGCAACGACTACTACCAGACCAATGAGCATTACGTCGCGGCAGACGGGATGACGCGCGCCGCCGGCGAAATCTTTGGCTACGCAGTCATTACCCACCAGTATTACAACCGCTACCGGTTGCCGGTGATGCACACGGAAACCAACCTGTGCCAGGGCCCGCGCGGCGACGAGGCGGTGTATTGGCTGAAGAAGGAGTGGGCGAACGTGCTGCGGGTGCGTAACAACGGGGTGCCGCTGATCGGCTTTACCTGGTATTCACTGACCGACCAGGTCGACTGGGACAGCGCCCTGCGCGTCAACAACGGCAATGTCAACGCACTCGGCCTGTTCGACCTCGATCGCAGGATCCGCCCGGTGGGCGCCGCCTACCGGGAACTCGTCAGGGCATGGGAAGCCGTACTGCCGACCAAGAGCATCTGCCTGCAGGTGCCGGTCGTGATGCCCCATGAATTCGGCGGCGAGATCACGTCGATCGATCCCGAGTCACCCGCCAGTGGGGCAATCCAGGGGTAGCCTTCAGCGCTTGCGCGGCGTGAACGTATAGGTGTCGCCGTGCGCCAGGTACACCACGCTGTCGTCGAGGCCGGCCGCTTTTACCTCGCGGGCGAAATCAGCGAGCGGCGACTTGAACACGTCGTAATCGTTGTAGTGGATCGGGATGGCTTTCTTGGGCTTGATGATGTGCATCATCTGGACCCCATCCTTGCCGTCCATCGTCACCTTGAACACGCCAAGGATGCGGGTGCCGCCCAGGTGCAGCAGGGCCAGGTCGATGCCGGGGAAGCGTTGCGGAATACTGCGGATGTCGTCATAGACGAGCGTGTCGCCACTGATATACATGCGGTAATCCGGCGTGTCGGCATTCGCACCGAAGTCGAGCACGCTGCCCATCACTTTCGGCAGCAAGACCGACACGCCGGCGGCCCCGTGGCGCCCCGGCACCGAGGTCACGCGCAGGCGGGTGCTGCCCTTGGACACTTCCAGCCGGTCCCATTCGCTCAGGACAAAGCGCTGCTTGAAGCCGAGGCGCTTGAGCGCTTCGCCGGCCTCGCGTGTCGACACGATCGGCGTGTTGCGGTTCAGCCGTTCCTGCACCAGCTTGTCGAAATGGTCGTCGTGCATGTGCGACAGGATCACCAGATCAATCGGCGGCAGCTTGTCGAATTCGATGGCGGGATTGGTCTGGCGCTGCGAGGTCAGGCCGTAGCCGAGGTGGACGTGGTCGCCCTTGTGCAGGAAATTCGGGTCGGTCAGGATGGTCAGGCCCGCGTAGCGGATCAGCACCGTGGCTGTGCCGATGAACTGTACCGTGCCGGAATCGGCAGTAGCGGCCGTTTCATTCCCCGCCAGCTTGAGCGTAAAGGTGTCGCCTTGCGGGACCGCCTGCGCCAGGGCCGTGCCCACGGACGACATACCGAGCGCGACAAACAGTGCCGCGCCTCCCAGCCAACGATGAACACGCATACACGCTCCGTAATGGTCGAACCCGCCTCACGGGGGCTTCTTTGATGTCAGAAGATTATCATGCACATCAGGTCGAGGGTCGTACGTTTGCAAACAGACAACCAAGATGAAGCGCCACCGCGCCGGCCCTGTCCCCTGCCCCCTAAAATGCCTGCGCCAGGCGGGGCGGCGGCGATATACTTGTCGCGGTTTGCAACTTGATCAACTCCAGAACGCTCATGCGAATGCCCATGCCCCCGATCCGACGCCCCCTGCACTACGCCATCCACACCCTGCTCGGCCTGTCCCTTGCCCTCCCCCTCGCTTGCAGCGCCGCCGCCGTACCGCCGGAGGCTGCGCCTGTGCTCGAGCGCATCTCGGCCGCCTCGATGCGCGGCAACCTGTCTTTCCTGGCCTCGGACGCGCTCGAAGGCCGCGGAACGCCCTCGCGCGGCCTCGACATCGCGGCCGAGTTCATCGCATCGCAATTTCGTGGCGCCGGGCTCGAGCCACTCGGGGACGATGGCTATTTCCAGACGGCGGACTGGAACCTGATCGATCCGAAGCGCAACAAGAAAGACAGCAAAACGGCCGCGCCCGCGCAGGCGGCGGTAAAAGTGCGCAACGTGGTGGGCATCCTGCGCGGCTCGGACCCGGTGCTGAAGGACACCTACATCCTGGTCACGGCGCACTACGATCACGTGGGCCTGAAGCCCGGCCATGGCGACGGCATCTTCAACGGCGCCAACGACGACGGCAGCGGTACGGTGTCGGTCATCGAACTGGCCAAAGCCTTTGCGTCCAATAAAGTCCGGCCCAAGCGCAGCATCGTGTTCATGACCGTCTTTGGCGAGGAACACGGGCTGGTGGGGTCGCGCTATTACGGCGCCCATCCCTTGGTACCGATCGAGAAGACGATCGCCGGCATCAATCTCGAACAGGTCGGCCGTACCGACGACAACGAAGGACCGCAACAGCGCGCGTTCGGCGTCACCGGTTTCGATTTCTCCGATGTGGGCGCGATCCTGAAGGCGGCGGGAGACGACACCGGCATCCGCGTCTGGAAGCACCCGGTCAACAGCGACAAGTATTTCGCGCACAGCGACAACCAGGCGCTGGCCGACCAAGGCATTCCCTCCCACACGGTCAGCGTGGCCTATGCCTTCCCCGACTACCACGGCGCGGGCGACCACTGGGACAAGATCGACTACGACAACATGGCGCTGGTCGACCGCACCGTGGCACTGGCGATCTGGAAGATTGCCAACGCCACGAACACGCCGAAATGGAACGTGCAGAATCCAAAAGCGGCGAAATACCTGGGAATCTGGCAGCAACGCAGCATGAAGTAACCAGAACCATGAAGTCCGGTTGCGGGCACCTTCCGGTGTCCGCAACCACAATTTCGCCGATCTGCGACTTGGCGAACGGAACAAATCCTCGCAGCCGTTGAAAATCAAGAAAATTTCAACGCGAGGCCCGGATGACCATAGTGCGACTTTCCTTTACGACCGAGGTACCGGCATCCGTCGAGGATGTCTGGACCTGGTCGACTTCCATTCGGGGCATCAAGCTGGAAATGTGGCCTATCCTGAAGATCACCTTCCCGAAGGGAATGACGGGGATCGACAAGGACACGACCCTCGCCAAACCGCTGTGCCGCTGCCAGTTCCTTCTGCTGGGGCTGGTTCCGATCGACATGTCCAAACTGACCTTCGTGGAGTTCGATCCCGGTCACCGCTTCGTCGAGCAGTCCCCGCTCCTGTCGATGCGCTCCTGGCGCCATGAGCGCATCGTGACGCCGTCAGAAGGTGCAATCGCGGGCGCACCCGGCACGGTCGTGACCGACAACCTGGAGTTCTCGCCCCGCTTCGGGGCGCCGATGGTGCGCTTCTTCGTCAGGAAGTTCTTCGAGCACCGGCATGCGGTGCTGGCGCGCACGTTCGCCAGGAGAACGCTGCGAGCCGGCCGCACGGACAAGTGATGCGCTGACACGGACAGCCCATCCATTGTCATCCTCCTCAACCGAACTTCACCAGATTCAGCGCCGTCAAGGCCCCGCCCGGGAACTGGGCCAGGCGTCCGCCATCCGCCAGGCCGCCGAGGTCGATTGCCGCGAAACCGAGGCGGCCGGCCAGCTGGACTACCTCGCCCTTGGCCTGGAGGTCATCGCCGGCCAGGAACAGCACCCGCTGCCCGCCCTCGGCGCGCGGGTCGCCCGTCAGCAGTGCCGGCGGCAGGTGGTTGAAACCCTTGACCACGCGCGCCCTCGGCGCCAAGCCGGCCACCACTTCGCTCGAGGACAGTCCTCCCAAATCGAAGGGACGGAAGGCCGGCGCCTCGATCGGGTTATTGGTATCGACCAGGATGCGCCCTTCCCAAGGCCCGAGTCCGTCGAGCGCGGCAGGGATCCTGGACCAGTTCACGGCCAGGAACACCAGGTCGGCCTGCGCGGCCTGCGCCACCGTCGCTGCCCTGACGCGAGGACCGAGCTCGGCCATCAGTCCGGCCAGCGATGCCG
The DNA here is from genome assembly GCF_042655085.1 of Massilia niabensis. Classification (NCBI taxonomy): domain Bacteria; kingdom Pseudomonadati; phylum Pseudomonadota; class Betaproteobacteria; order Burkholderiales; family Oxalobacteraceae; genus Massilia; species Massilia niabensis. Next base: position 342,697 of record NZ_JBHSMU010000004.1, read on the forward strand.
GCCCGCGGCTGTTTGCGATGGATACCTCGATGCCGGCGCGGGACAGCACCCGTGCGATAGCGGTGCCGATGGCGCCCGCACCAATAATGCCGATGTTCATAATGTTTTCCTCGTAGCGAAATGGGATCAAGCGGATCAGGCGGTAAATCCGCCGTCGACCAGCAGCTCGGCGCCGCTCACGAAGGATGCTTCCTCGGACACCAGGTAGGCAACGGCTGCCGCGATATCGCTGCCCGTGCCATAACGGCCGACCGCAATGCCGGGCTTGACGAAGTCGGCGACCGCGCCCTCGGCGGGGTTCATGTCGCTATCTGTGGGACCCGGGTGGACGGTATTGACGGTGATGCCCTTGGGGCCGAGGTCGCGCACCAGGCCGCGGGTGAAGCCGGCCACCGCGCCCTTGGTCAGGGTGTAGGCCGAGGCCGTCGGGAAGGCGGCGTACTGCACCATCGAACTGCCGATGTGGACGATGCGCCCGCCTGCGCCCATATGGCGCAGGGCTTCCTGGGTGGCGACGAAGACACCGGTCACGTTGACCGCCAGGATGCGCTCGAAATCCTCGAAGGCGATATCGGTCGGCGCGCCCAGCACGCTGATGCCGGCATTGTTCACCAGGATATCGATACGGCCGAAGCGCTCGGCGACGGCTGCCACCGCCGCCCGCACGGCGGCCGGGTTGCCGGCGTCGGCCTGCAGCGCGAGGGCCTTGCCGCCGGCCGCTTCGATGGCGGCGACGACCTGCCCTGCTTTCTCGGGCGAGGCGTTGTAGGTGATAACGACGGTGGCGCCTTCGCGGGCCAGGCGCTTGGCAATCGCGGCGCCGATTGAACGGCTGGCGCCGGTGACGATCGCGATTTTGTCCTGCAGTTTTTTGTTGGTGTGCATGATGCTTCCTTGTCGTGGTGTGTGGTTGATGGAAGCAGTATGCGTGGCCGCAGCATCAAGCGGTACTCACAAGGATCTATAATCACTTTCAAGTAAATGTTGAAGCTTAGCGCCATGGAAACCCTATCGAATCTCGAATCGTTTGTACGTAGCGCAGAATCATCCAGCTTCTCGGCTGCTGCCCGGCGCCTCGCCCTGACCCCGGCGGCCGTCAGCCGCAATGTGGCCCAGCTGGAGCGCAACCTGGGTGTGCGCCTGTTCCAGCGCAGTACGCGGGGTCTGAAGCTGACCGAAGCAGGCGAGCGCTTCCTGGCGACAGTCGGGGCGGGACTCGACACGATCCAGGGCGCAATCGCGGACCTCACAACCCGTGCCGGCCAGCCCGCGGGCAGCCTGAAGCTCAATGCGCCGCACCGTTTCGGATGCGAGTACCTGCTCCCGCTGATGCCGGCCTTCATCGAACGCTACCCGGCGGTGCAACCGGACTGGCACTTCGATAACCGCCAGGTTGACCTGATCAAGGGAGGCTTCGATGCAGCAGTCGGTGGCGGCTTCGAGCTGCGCCCGGGCTTGGTCGCGCGTGAGCTGGCACCTTTGCATGTCGTCGTGGTGGCGACGCGACAATTCCTGCGCGGGCGGCCACTTCCGGCTACGCCTGCCGATCTGCGCGAATTTGATAGCGTGGCGATGCGCTCGGTATTCAGCGGCCGCGTCATCGAGCGGACGCTGCGCCATGCCTCCGGCCGGTCCGAGCTCGCAGAGACGCGGGTACGTATGACGGTCAACGATCCTGAGGCTGTCCTGAGGGGTGTCCTGATGCACTTGGGGATCGGCCTGCTGGCGATGCCCGACGTGGTGGACCGGCTGGAGAGCGGCGCGCTGGTCAGGGTACTGCCGGACTGGCATCAGGATCTTGGTGCGATCTCGCTGTATTTCACCAGCCAGAAGCTACTGCCGGCCAAGACCCGTGCCCTTGTGGACTTCGTGACGGAACAGTTTCGCGCCCAGGGCCTGGCGCAGCGTTTCAGCGCCGCGTAGAGGCTGGACGTGCAAACTTATCGATCTGATTGGCCTGCCCAGTAGGAATCGAACCTACGACCCTCAGCTTAGAAGGCTGATGCTCTATCCAACTGAGCTATGGGCAGTCGATGCCCGTGGAATCGCGGGCAGAAATGAAAACGGGCCGTCGAAGACGGCCCGTTTATAAAACTGGTCGGAGTACAAGGATTCGAACCTTGGACCCCCTGGTCCCAAACCAGGTGCGCTACCGGGCTGCGCTACACTCCGAATACCCTGATGATACTACCCCGGCGCGCGCGCGTCAATGTGCACGCGCCTTGCTCAGGCCGCCAGCTTGTCGGCGATGCGGCGCGCCATGCTTTCGGCCATTTCCGCGTTCTTGGCTTCGACCATCACCCGGATCAGCGGCTCGGTGCCGGAGGCGCGGATCAGGACGCGGCCGGCGTCGCCGAGTTCGCGCTCGACCGCCTCTTTCTCCGCAACCATCGCCGAGTCGCGAGTCCAGTCAAAACCGGGCGCGACGCGCTTGTTGATCAGGGTTTGCGGGTACAGCGTCAGCTCGCTGCAGCACGCTTCCAGCGACTTGCCGCTGCGCTTGAGCGCGGACAGTACCTGCAGCGCCGAGACAATGCCGTCGCCCGTGGTGTGCTTGTCGAGGGCCAGCAGGTGGCCGGAACCTTCGCCGCCGAACAGCCAGCCGCGCTCCTGCATCACTTCCAGCACGTAGCGGTCGCCGACCTTGGCGCGTGCGAAGCCGATGCCCAGTTCCTTGAACGCCACTTCCAGCGCCATGTTGGTCATCAGGGTGCCGACGGCGCCGGCGACCGGACCGGTCGACATGCGGTCGCGCACCATCACGTACAGCAGCTCGTCGCCATTGTAGACGCGGCCGGTGGCGTCGACCATGATCAGGCGGTCGGCGTCGCCGTCAAGCGCGATGCCGAGGTCGGCCTTGTGCTCGACCACGGCGGCGGACAAGGCTTTCGGCGCGGTGGCGCCAAAGCCGGCGTTGATGTTGAAACCGTCCGGCGTGGCGCCGATCGAGATCACTTCAGCGCCAAGCTCGTGGAACACGTGCGGTGCGATGTTGTAGGCGGCGCCGTGCGCGCTGTCGACGACGATCTTCAGGCCGCGCAGGTCCAGTTCGTTCGGGAAGGTGCTCTTGCAGAATTCGATGTAGCGGCCCTGGGCGTCGCGCAGGCGCGTTGCACGGCCGAGCTTGTCCGACGAGACGCAGTCCATCGGCTGGTCGATCGCTTCTTCGATCGACAGTTCGACGCTGTCCGGCAGCTTGGTGCCGTGCTCGGAAAAGAACTTGATGCCGTTGTCCTGGAAAGGATTGTGCGATGCCGAAATCACGACACCGGCCTGCAGGCGCAGCGCACGCGTCAGGTAGGCGATCGCCGGGGTCGGCATCGGACCTGCCAGCATCACGTCGACGCCGGCGGCCGAAAAGCCTGCTTCCAGCGCCGCTTCCAGCATATAGCCGGAAATGCGCGTGTCCTTGCCGATCAGGACCGTCGGACGGATGCCCGTGGCGTTGTCCTTGGCCAGCACCCTGCCGGCCGCATAACCGAGGCGCATCACGAAATCAGGCGTGATGGGCGACATGCCAACCTGACCACGAATGCCATCCGTACCGAAATATTTACGTGCCATGCTTCTTCTCTTTTATTGGGGGGTTTGATCAATGGTGGCCGCGCGCCAGACCTTCAGCGCGTCGACCGTCTCTGCAACATCATGCACTCGCACAATTTTAGCGCCATGCGCGAAAGCAGCTAACGCGCCTGCGATGCTACCAGACAAGCGTTCTTCCACGGGCCGCCCGGTGACCGCGCCGATCATGGATTTGCGCGACATGCCGATCAGCACCGGCAGGCCGAGTTCCTCGCGCAGTCGGCCGGTAGCCCGCAACAAGGCGTAGTTCTGTTCGACCGTCTTTCCGAAACCGAGCCCGGGATCGACGCAGATGCGCTCGCGCTCGATGCCGGCCCGGGTCAGTGCCGTGATCCGCTCACGCAAGAAGGCGATGACCTCGGCCACGACATCGGTATAGGCCGGTTGTGCCTGCATGTCCTGGGGGGTTCCCTGCATGTGCATCACGCACAAGCCGCAGTCGCTGCCCTGCACCGCTTCGATCGCGCCCGGCGCCCGGAAGCCGTTGATGTCGTTGATCATGTCGGCGCCGGCGATGATCGCCTCGCGCATGACGGCCGGCTTGCAGGTATCAACGGACAGCGCACTGCCCAGCCCCTGCAGGGCATACAGCGCCGGCATGACCCGGCGCAGCTCCTCTTCCAGACCCACGGCAGGCGCACCCGGGCGGGTCGATTCGCCACCGATGTCGATCAGGTCGACGCCATCGCGCACCATCTGTTCAGCATGTGAGACGGCGAATTCCAGCGCCCCATAGCGCCCGCCATCCGAAAAGGAGTCAGGCGTGACGTTCAGGATGCCCATGACGAGTGGGCGCTGCTCCAGCCTGAAGCTGAAGCGTCCGCATTGGAGGAGTTGACGCATAGATAGATAACGGGTTGAAAGTGATGCCGGGCGGAGCACGTAGTGCGAGCTTGAGGCGATCCGTTAACGAGCAAAAGGCATCCGAAGGATGCCTTTTGCCCTAGGGTTTGCTAAGCCATCAAGCAGGTGCCGGAGCGTTCGTGGCGACACCGCCCGAGCCGCTGTCGCCAGGCGGCGTACGCTTGGTCAGCAGGCCGGCTTTCGGCGGACGCGGCTCTTTGCCAGCCATGATGTCGTTGATCTGCTCGGCATCAATGGTTTCCCAGTCGAGCAGCGCGCGCGTCATCATTTCGACCTTGTCGCGGTTTTCTTCCAGCAGGCGGCGAGCCAGTGCGTACTGCGTGTCGAGGATCGCGCGGATTTCCGCATCGACCTTCTGCTGCGTCGCTTCCGAGATGGTCTTGGTAGCGCCGCCGAAGAAGCCTTCGTTCTCGCTGTCTTCGTAGACCATCACGCCCATGCTCTCGGACATGCCGAAGCGGGTCACCATCGAGCGCGCCAGCTTCGTTGCACGCGAGAAGTCGTTCGAGGCGCCGGTCGACATCTGGCCGACGAAAATCTCTTCAGCGATACGGCCACCGAACAGGATCGAGATTTCTTCCAGCATCTTGTCCTTGTAACCGGACAGCGCGTCGTGCTCAGGCAGCTGCCAGGTCAGGCCGAGCGCATAGCCGCGCGGCATGATCGTGACCTTGTGCACGGGGTCGGCCTTCGGCAACAGCTTGGCGATGACCGCGTGGCCCGACTCGTGGTAAGCCGTGTTGCGGCGCTCTTCCTCGCGCATGACCATCGATTTGCGCTCCGGACCCATAAAGATCTTGTCTTTCGCGTCCTCGAAGTCGTTCATCTCGACCAGGCGCTTGTTGCGGCGCGCTGCAAACAACGCAGCTTCGTTGACCAGGTTGGCGAGGTCGGCGCCCGAGAAGCCAGGCGTGCCGCGGGCAATGATGTCGGCCTTGACGTCGGCGCCGATCGGCACCTTGCGCATGTGCACATTCAGGATCTGTTCGCGGCCGCGGATGTCCGGCAGGCCGACCATCACCTGGCGGTCGAAACGGCCCGGACGCAGCAGCGCCTTGTCCAGCACGTCGGCGCGGTTGGTCGCGGCAATTACGATGACGCCCGAGGTGGCTTCGAAACCGTCCATCTCGACCAGCAGCTGGTTCAGCGTCTGCTCGCGTTCGTCGTTGCCGCCGCCCATGCCGGCGCCACGGTGACGGCCGACAGCGTCGATCTCGTCGATGAAGATGATGCAAGGCGAATGCTTCTTCGCGTTCTCGAACATGTCACGCACGCGGGACGCGCCGACACCGACGAACATCTCGACGAAGTCGGAACCGGAAATCGAGAAGAACGGCACTTTGGCTTCGCCGGCAATCGCACGGGCCAGCAGGGTTTTACCCGTACCCGGAGGGCCCACCATCAGGACGCCACGCGGGATGCGGCCACCGAGTTTCTGGAACTTGGTCGGGTCTTTCAGGAAGTCGACGATTTCGCTGACTTCTTCTTTCGCTTCGTCGCAACCGGCGACGTCGGCGAAGGTGACGCTGTTGTTCGTTTCATCGAGCATGCGCGCCTTGGACTTGCCGAACGAGAACGCCCCGCCCTTGCCGCCGCCCTGCATCTGGCGCATGAAGAACACCCAGACGCCGATCAGGAGCAGCATCGGGAACCAGGAGATGAAAACTTGCTGCAGGAACGATGGCTCTTCCGGCGGTTTCACGTCGAAACGCACGCCGTTTTCGCGCAGGTCGCCGATCAGGCCACGGTCGAGCATGGTTGCGGTGGCGCGCACCTTGGTGTCGTCCGAACGGGTGGCCGTGATGTTCTGGCCCTCGATGACGACATCCTTCACGCGACGCGCCTTCACATCGTCGAGCAGCTCGGAATAAGCGATGGTCTTGCTGCCACCGGCAGGGCTATGGTTGTCGAACTGCTTGAACAGCATGAACAACAGCAGTGCGACTACCACCCAGATGGCAGATTTGGAAAACATATTATTCACGAAAACTCCTCCGATGCGATTCGCACCAATACCGATTTGAGACTGCCGATTTTACTCGCAATAAGCGGGCCGTGCTACGCACAGACCGACATGATGCCATATTGCCACTCGTTACACCGTTTCAGGACACGCCTGTGGGGCGTGCCTGCCGGGGCGTGCTGGCCACAATTCAAGACATGTAGCCGGGCATCACGTCGTCCATGTGCGGCTGCGATCTCAAATATCAAGGGCCGCATCTGAACCAGACCCGGATTTATACTCCACCGGATTCTTAAGACCACGCCCAAGCAGGAAAATTTCCGACGATTTGTCGCGGCTTGCTTTCGGCTTGATTTGCTTGACGGTCTTGAACTCGGTGCGGAACTTCTCGACGACTTGCGTGAAGCCCATATCCTTAAAGCACTTAACCAACAATGCCCCTGGCGGCTTCAGGTGCATTTGAGAAAACTCAATCGCGAGGTCGATCAAATGTTCCATCCGCGCAGCGTCGGCCGTGGGAATACCCGACAGATTGGGCGCCATATCCGAGAGAACGAGGTCGAGCTTGCGCCCCTCCAGCATGGCAGCGAGTTGGTCTAGTACAACATCTTCGCGGAAGTCGCCCTGGATGAAATGCACATCGGCCACCGGCTCCATCGGCAACAGGTCGAGGCCGATGATGGTGCCGTTGATGCCGCCGCCCTCCTTGCCCGACAGCTTGCGCCGGGTGTACTGGGCCCAGCTGCCCGGGGTGCAGCCCAGGTCGACGATGACCTGGCCCGGCTTGATGAGTTTTTCCGCTTCGTCGATTTCTTTCAGCTTATAGGCGGCACGGGCGCGGAACCCGTCTTTTTGCGCCTGCTTCACGTACGGGTCGTTAATATGGTCGTGTAACCAGTTTTTGTTTAATTTGTTCTTGGCCATTCGCGTAGAATACTGCTTTTATAGGTACATCAAAAAATTATTATGCTTACACTTACACCCGTCGAGCGCAGCGCACTGCGCGCGGAAGCCCATGGTCTGAAGCCGGTGGTCATGATCGGCGAATCGGGCCTGACTGAGTCCGTGATGAAGGAAATCGCGGCCAGTATCGACGCGCACGGCCTGATCAAGGTCCGTGTCTTCGGTGACGATCGCGAAGCGCGCGTTGCCATGTACGAACAGATCTGCGAAGAACTCGACTGTGCGCCAATCCAGCACATCGGCAAGCTGCTGGTCCTGTACCGCCCGAAAAAGGAAGTGGTCAAGGAACGCAGCAGCAAGGCCGGCAAGGGCATGCGCGAAGTCACCATCGTCAAGGCCAGCGCCAGCGGCACTAAGAAGCCGAGCGTCACCAAGGTCATGATCAAGGGGAACGAGCGGGTCACCGCCGGCGGCAACATCAAGCGCGCGAAACCGCGCCAGGCCAGCACCAAGAAGAATGCACTGAACAAGTGATCGAAACCGGAGCCTGTCTCCGGTTTTTTTTCGCCGTGCGCCGGGTATTCCGAGGTCGGTCAGCGCGACTTCAGCACCAGCACCGCAGCCAGTACGCTTTCAATCAGGTGGAACAGCTGCGACACGCCATGCATCACGGCGAACTGCGTCCACTGCGGCGAAGAACGCACCCCGCCCGCACCCGCCGCTTCGCGCAGGGCGGCCATTGCCGGCTGCAGGCCGACATATATCACCAGCGCGCAGGCCAGCATCGCGAGCACCAGCAAACTCAGATAACGCCGGCGCCCCGGTGCCAGGTCGGGCGACAGGCGCACCAGCACCAGCATCAGCGCCGCGCAGGCGAAGCTGATCCAGGCCAGGCGGCCCAGGAAAGCGCCGACGATGTCGCCCGCCAGCGGGCCGCTGACGATGCCGAACACCGCCGGCGCGGCAATGTAGCCCAGCACCCAGAGGGCGCCCGCCCACAATACCGCCACGAGCAGCCGCGCCGAGGGCAGGTAACCCCGCAGGCGGCCCTGGAGGGGCATCATCAGATGTAACGCACTTCCAGGATTTCGTATTCGCGCGGGCCGGATGGCGCCTGCACTTCGACCACGTCGCCGGCGTACTTGCCGATCAGGGCGCGCGCGATGGGGGACGTCACCGACACCTTGTTCATCTTCAGGTCCGCTTCGTCCAGGCCGACGATCTGGTAGCTTACCTTCTGGCCCGAGTCGAGGTCCTCGAGGTCGACGGTCGATGCGAAGACCACGCGGCCTTCGGCGTCGAGCGTGGCCGGGTCAATGATCTGCGCGGTGGAGAGTTTGCTTTCCAGTTCCGCGATGCGGCCCTCGACGAAGGCCTGGCGTTCCTTGGCCGCGTCGTATTCCGCGTTTTCCGACAGGTCGCCGTGCGAGCGCGCTTCGGCGATCGCATCGATGACGCTGCGGCGCTCTTTGGTCTTGAGCTGATGCAGTTCCTGCTTCAGGAGCTCGGCGCCGTATTTGGTCAGTGGTACGGTATTGTTCATGTGTCTACTTCTACTATTGGGAAAAGACGCTTTCCGATGTTTGTGGACGTACCAAGCGAAAACCACAGAGGCGCACGACGCAAGCCGCGCGAGCTCTGTGGTTTGACGGGTACCGCTTGCTGCTTAGTTTAAGGTTTTATGCAGGCCTTGTAAATCATAGACCCGAATCGCGTCCAGATGGCGCATGCCCTGGATCGCCGCCTCGGCCCCGGCGATCGTCGTGTAGGTCACCACGCGCGCGGCCAGGGCCGAGGTGCGGATGGTACGCGAGTCGACAATCGCACTGCGCTTTTCCTCGACGGTGTTGATCACCATCTCGATCTCGTGGTTCTTGATCATGTCCACGACGTGCGGACGGCCTTCGATCACCTTGTTCACGGCCAGCACCGGCAGGCCGGCTGCGGCGATCACCGCAGCCGTGCCCTTGGTCGCGGCCAGCGTGAACCCGAGTGCGACCAGGTCGCGCGCCACCTGCACGGCGCGCGGCTTGTCGGAGCCCTTCACCGACAGGAAGACGCGGCCCGACTGCGGCAGCTTGATGCCGGCGCCGATCTGCGATTTCACGAAGGCTTCGCCGAAGGTCTCGCCCACGCCCATCACCTCGCCGGTGGATTTCATTTCCGGTCCGAGGATGGTATCGACGCCCGGGAACTTCACGAACGGGAACACGGCTTCCTTGACGCTGTAGAACGGCGGCGTCACTTCCTTCGTGATGCCCTGGCTGGCCAGGGTCTGGCCGACCATGCAGCGCGCCGCGACTTTTGCCAGTTGAATTCCCGTCGCCTTCGACACGAAGGGGACGGTCCTGGAGGCGCGCGGGTTCACTTCCAGCACGAAGACCGTATCGACCGTCTTGCCGTCGACTTCCTTCTGCTGGATCGCGAACTGCACGTTCATCAGGCCGACCACGTTCAGGCCTTTCGCCATCAGCGCGGTCTGGCGCTTGAGTTCATCGATCGTCTCCGTGGAGAGCGAATACGGCGGCAGCGAGCAGGCCGAGTCGCCCGAGTGCACGCCTGCCTGCTCGATGTGCTCCATCACGCCGCCAATGAAGGTGGTCTCGCCATCGGAGATGCAGTCGACGTCGACTTCGATCGCGTCGTTCAGGAAGCGGTCGAGCAGCACCGGCGAATCGTTCGACACCTTGACCGCTTCGCGCATGTAGCGCTCGAGGTCGCGCTGCTCGTGGACGATTTCCATCGCGCGGCCGCCCAGAACGTACGACGGGCGCACGACCAGCGGGTAGCCGATTTCCTGGGCCAGGGCCAGGGCTTCGGTTTCGGTGCGCGCAGTGCGGTTCGGCGGCTGGCGCAGGCCCAGGTCCTGCAGCAGCTTCTGGAAGCGCTCGCGGTCTTCGGCGGCGTCGATCATGTCCGGCGAGGTGCCGACGATCGGCACGCCGTTCGCCTCGAGATCCAATGCGAGTTTCAGCGGGGTCTGGCCGCCGTACTGCACGATGACGCCCACCGGCTTTTCGAGGTCGACGATTTCAAGCACGTCTTCCAGGGTCAGCGATTCGAAATACAGGCGGTCCGAGGTGTCGTAGTCGGTCGACACGGTCTCCGGGTTGCAGTTGACCATGATGGTCTCGTAGCCGTCCTCGCGCATTGCGAGGGCCGCGTGGACGCAGCAGTAATCGAACTCGATGCCCTGGCCGATGCGGTTCGGGCCACCGCCCAGCACCATGATCTTCTTCTTGTCGGTCGGCGCCGCCTCGCATTCCTCGTCGTAGGTCGAGTACATGTAGGCGGTATTCGTCGCGAACTCGGCGGCGCAAGTGTCGACACGCTTGTAGACCGGGCGGATGCCCAGGGCGCGGCGGTACTCGCGCACCGCGGCCTGCGTGGTATGCATCAGGAAGGCCATGCGCGCGTCCGAGAAGCCCTTCTGCTTCAACTTGTACAGCGTCGGCTTGTCCAGGCTTTCGAGCTTCTGGTGATCCAGCCACAGTTCGATGTCGACGATTTCCTTGATCTGGATGAGGAACCACGGATCGATTTTCGTCAGCTGGTGCACTTCTTCCAGCGTGAAGCCCTGGGCAAAGGCGTCGCCCACGTACCAGATGCGCTCCGGGCCCGGCTCGCCGAGTTCTTCTTCGATGACTTCGCGGTCGCGCGTCTTCTCGTTCAGGCCATCGACGCCCACTTCCAGGCCGCGCAGGGCTTTCTGGAACGATTCCTGGAAGGTGCGGCCCATCGCCATCACCTCGCCCACCGATTTCATCTGGGTGGTCAGGTGCTTGTCGGCGGTCGGGAATTTTTCGAAGGCGAAGCGCGGGATCTTGACGACGACGTAATCGATCGACGGCTCGAAACTGGCCGGGGTCGCGCCGCCGGTGATCTCGTTGCGCAGCTCGTCGAGCGTGAAGCCAACGGCGAGCTTGGCCGCCACCTTGGCGATCGGGAAGCCGGTCGCTTTCGAGGCCAGCGCCGACGAACGCGACACGCGCGGATTCATCTCGATGACGATCATGCGGCCATCCTGCGGGTTGATCGCGAACTGCACGTTCGAGCCGCCGGTGTCGACGCCGATTTCACGCAGCACCGCGATCGACGCGTTGCGCATGATCTGGTATTCCTTGTCGGTCAGCGTCTGCGCCGGGGCCACGGTGATCGAGTCGCCCGTGTGCACACCCATCGGGTCGAGGTTTTCGATCGAGCAGATGATGATGCAGTTGTCGGCCTTGTCGCGCACGACTTCCATCTCGTACTCTTTCCAGCCCAGCAGCGACTCTTCGATCAGGAGTTCCGAGGTCGGCGAGGCTTCCAGGCCACGCTTGCAGATGGTCTCGAATTCCTCTTCGTTGTAGGCGATGCCGCCGCCGCTGCCGCCCATCGTGAACGACGGACGGATGATGGTCGGGAAGCCCAGCTCGCGCTGCACGGTACGTGCTTCTTCCATGCTGTGCGCCACGCCCGAGCGTGCCGAACCGAGGCCGATCTTGGTCATCGCATCCTTGAACTTGGAGCGGTCCTCGGCCTTGTCGATTGCTTCCGGCGAGGCGCCGATCAGTTCGACATTGTATTTTTCCAGCACGCCGTTGTGGTGCAGGTCGAGCGCGCAGTTGAGCGCGGTCTGGCCGCCCATCGTCGGAAGGATCGCGTCGGGGCGCTCCTTCTCGATGATGCTTTCGACGACCTTCCAGGTGATCGGCTCGATATAGGTGACGTCGGCCATTTCCGGGTCGGTCATGATCGTCGCCGGGTTGCTGTTGACGAGGACCACCTTGTAGCCTTCGTCGCGCAACGCCTTGCAGGCCTGCGCGCCGGAATAGTCGAACTCGGCGGCCTGGCCGATGATGATCGGGCCTGCGCCGATGATCAGGATGGTCTTGATATCACTACGCTTAGGCATTTACTTTTTCCCCTGCATTTATTTCTTTTCCCTGGGCTTGCATCAGGCTGATGAAGCGGTCAAACAGGTAGGCGACGTCGGTCGGGCCGGGCGAGGCTTCCGGGTGGCCCTGGAAGCAGAAGGCCGGCTTATCGGTACGGGCAAAGCCCTGCAGCGAACCGTCGAACAGCGACACGTGGGTGACGCGGCAGTTTGCCGGAAGCGTTTCCGGGTCGACCGCGAAGCCGTGGTTCTGCGAGGTGATCAAGACCTTCCTCGAGTCCAGGTCCTGCACCGGGTGGTTCGCGCCGTGGTGGCCGAACTTCATCTTCATCGTCTTCGCGCCGGAAGCGAGCGCCATGATCTGGTGGCCGAGGCAGATGCCGAAGGTCGGGATGCCCTGCTCGATCAGTTCCGCGGTGGCCTTGATGGCGTAGTCGCACGGTTCCGGGTCGCCGGGGCCGTTGGCGAGGAAGATGCCGTCCGGGTTCAGTGCCAGCGCATCGGCTGCCGTCGACTGCGCCGGCAGCACGGTGACCTTGCAGCCGCGCTCGGCCAGCATGCGCAGGATGTTGCGCTTGACGCCGTAATCGAAAGCGACGACGTGGTATTGCGGGTTCTCCTGCTTGCCGAAGCCTTCGCCGAGCTTCCATTCGGTCTCGGTGAACACATACGACTCTTTCACGGACACGACCTTGGCCAGGTCCATGCCGGCCAGGCCCGGGAACGAGCGTGCCAGCTCGAGCGCCTGCGCTTCGGAAGGCTGGTTGCCCTGCGTGCCGGTGAGAATGGCGCCGGCCTGGGCGCCCTTCTCGCGCAGCAAACGGGTGAGCTTGCGGGTGTCGATGCCGGAGATGGCCACGACATTTTCCGCCTTCAGGTAGTCGGACAGGGACTGGGTGGAGCGGAAGTTGGAAGCCATGAGCGGCAGGTCGCGGATGATCAGGCCTGCAGCGTGGACTTTGCTTGCTTCGACGTCGGCGGCGTTGACGCCGTAGTTGCCGATGTGCGGGTACGTCAGGGTGACGATCTGACGCGAATAGCTGGGGTCGGTCAGGATTTCCTGGTAGCCGGTAATGGCGGTATTGAACACCACTTCACCGGTCGTATGGCCGGCGGCACCGATGGAAACACCTCGAAAAATCGTTCCGTCCGCAAGGGCCAGAATGGCCGGGACGGCTGGGCCAGAAAAAAATGGCGGCAAGGGTAACTCCCAATAAAGTTACCGTAGCTGCGCCACGTCAGACCGGCATCCAGAGCCTGCGGACGAGCAAAACGTGTCCGAGATTTTGGAAGGAGTGTGAATGAGGAATGAAGGGTAGGCGCTACGGCAAGTAAGTGAATGGCTAAACCCCCAAATTATAGCGCGGATCGGGCGCCCCGGCAATGCGAGGCTGGAAACCTGGGGCTGGAAATCGCGATTTTTACTTACAGATGAGCCGGGATTTTCGCCGTTTCGGAACAGATAAGAGCAGGAAGCCTGCTTATGACTTCGGATGAGGCCGGCCATATTTTTCGCGGGTGGCCGGCCGTGCCCGCCGCGGTGCGGCCCGCGCCGCATGCGCCGTCCACCCGGGAGCGTATTACGGCGTACCGACCAGGGCCGCGATACCGGCCTTGGCAATCTGCGCGTCTTCGGTCGACTTCACACCCGACACGCCAACCGCACCGACCACATGCCCGTCCACGATGACCGGCACCCCACCCTCGAGCATGCCTTCGAGCTCGGGCGCCGACAGGAACGACACCCGCCCGCCATTGATCGTGTCTTCGTACAGTTTCGACTCGCGTCGTCCCAGTGCCGCGGTACGCGCCTTGGCCGGCGCCAGGTGCGACGAGACCGGCGGCACGCCGTCCAGGCGCTGGAACCACAGCAGGTGGCCGCCATCGTCGACAATCGCAAAGGCGACTGCCCAGTTGTTCTTGAGCGCTTCGGCTTCACTGCCCGCAGCGATGATCTTCACATCTTCCAGCGTCAGCATCGGTTTGGTTTTCATGTTTGTCCTCGTGCGTTATTGATGTTTACATTAGGGTTGCTGCTTGGCGCGCAGCCTGGCTTTAATCTGGGGCATGACGCTTGCTGCGGCTTGTTCGCCGGCGAGGATCGCCAGGTTGCGGCCGTTGAAGTCGGCGCTGCCCATCTTGCCCAGCGCCGGCGTGATGACGATGTCGGCTTCCTTCAGTTCGAAGTGGTTGATGCGCTGGCCCATGATACTGAAGGTCTGCATCAAGACGTCGAGCGAGCTGGTCGTCGCCTGGGTGTCGGCCTGGGTCGAGATGTTAACCGCGATGATGAAGTCCGCGCCCATCTCGCGCACGAACTTGACCGGCACCGGCGCCACCAGGCCGCCGTCGACATAGGTCTTGGCGCCGATCTTCACGGGCTGGAACACGCTCGGCACGCTCGATGACGCACGCACGGCAAGACCGGCATTTCCCTTGTTGAACAGGACCGCCTCGCCGGTCCTGATGTCGGTGGCCACCGCGCCGAAGCGTATCTTGAAGCGCTCCATCGGTACGTTGCCGACTGCCTTGTTGACGTAGTTCTGCAGCGCCTCGCCCTTGAGCACCCCGGACGAGCGCGAAAACAGCGGCAGCGCCCAGTCGGAAATCGTCGCCTCGTCCATCTCCATCGCGGTACGCTGCAAGGTGAAGCCGTTGTAGCCCGACGCGTACAGCGCGCCGACCACCGAGCCGGCGCTGGTGCCGACCACGATCTCCGGGAAGATGCCCTGCGCCTCGAGCGCCTTGATCACGCCGATGTGGGCGAAGCCGCGCGCGGCGCCGCCGCCGAGGGCGAGGCCGATCTTGATTTTTTTCGGTGGCGCCGGGGTGGGCTGAACTGCGGCCTGGACCGCGGCCGGAGCGGGCGGCGGGGTGCTGCCGCAGCCGGCGATGGCAAGCGCGGCGAGCGCGCCGAGTGAAATAAGGGAGGTGCGTCGAGAGAGCATGGCGGGGTCGAGTGGGACAATCCTCGATTGTACCGTGCATGACAGGCGTTTGGATGAGGCGGAACTTATTGTTGGCGCCTCGAAAACCATCAACCGGGCAAGGACGTATTTGGCAGCGACGCCGTAAACGTACTCCCCTGCCCCGGCGTCGAGCTGATTTTCAGGCGCCCGCCGTGGCGCAGCAGCACGTGCTTGACGATGGCCAGCCCCAGCCCCGTGCCCTGGGTTTCGCGCGAGCGGCTCTTGTCGATGCGGTAGAAGCGCTCGGTCAGGCGCGGGATGTGCTGGGGGTCGATGCCGATGCCGCAGTCGGTCACGGAAAACTGCAGGTCGGTGTCAGAGCGCCGCCATGCCAGCACGATCGTTCCGCCATCGGGCGAGTAGCGCACCGCATTCGAGGCCAGGTTGGCAAAGGCGCTGCGCAATTCTTCCATGCTGCCCATGACGTTCGGCCCGTCGACATGCACGTCGATCTGGTGCCGCCCGCCGGACAGCGCGCGCGCCTCGACCGCCACCGATTCGACCAGCGCCGGAATGTCGACGCGCTCGCGCCGCAGCGGGAAGTCGTCGGACTCGAGGCGCGACAGCGTCAGCATGTCGCCGATCAGGCGCTGCATGCGCTCTGCCTGCTCGGTCATCAGTTTCAGGTGCGCCGCGCGGGTGGCCGCATCCATGCCCGGGTCGGACATCGCGATTTCCAGGAAACCGACGATTACCGTCAGCGGCGTGCGCAGTTCGTGCGAGGCGTTGGCGATGAAGTCGCGCCGCATCGCCTCGACCCGTTCGGTATCGGTGGCGTCGTGCGTGACCAGGATCTGGCGCCGGTTCTCGAAGGGGATGATGCGGCACTCGATCTTGCGGCCCCGCAGCGACAGCGTCAGCGGCTGCTCGTAGCGGCCGAGGATGATGTAGTCGATGAAATCCGGATGGCGCACCAGGTTGGTCACCCGCAACCCCTTGTCGCGCTCGAGCGTCAGGCCGAGGTGGCGCTCGACGGCCGGGTTGCACCACTCGAGGAAGAGCACGTCGTCCATGATCGCCACGCCTTCCGGCAGCAGGCTCATGGCCTGGCGAAAGCGCGCCAGCCACTCGGCCAGTTCCTTCTGGTTGCGCTCGTCCTCGCGCCGCATGCGGTACAGGCGCGCGAAGACGTCGGTCCAGGCGCCCCAGCCGTCGGGAAGCTTGCCGCTTTGCGGATCGTTCAGCCACTCGCCCAGCTGGTGCAGGTAGGACAGCTGGACGAACAGGGCAATGATGGCGCCGGCCAGCGCCAGCGACAGGCCGGCAACCGGCCCTGCCAGCCACCAGGCGATGGCGGCGACCACGAATACGGTGGCCAGGCGCAGCAGCGCCGGCACCCAGAACAGCAGCTTGGGATTCATCGGACCTTCGGCTTATTGATCACTGAGTGATAACTGAGTTATTTTTCCGAGAGCATGTAGCCGACGCTGCGCACCGTGCGGATCAGCCCTTCGGCGCCCTTCAGCGCTTTCCTCAGCCGCAGCACGTGCACGTCGACCGTGCGCTCTTCGATGACGGCGTGGTCGCCCCACACCTTGTCGAGCAGCTGGGCGCGCGAGAACACGCGCTCGCGGTGCGCCAGCAGGAATTTCAGGAGCTTGTACTCGGCGTTGCCGATATCGACGCCGCTGCCCCCGATCGTCACCGTGCAGCTGGCCGGATCGAGCACCACGGCGCCGGCGCGCAGGGGCGCTTCGGCCAGGTGCGGGCTCTTGCGGCGCAGCAGCGCGCGCGAACGGGCCAGCAGCTCGCGCGGCGAAAACGGCTTGGTGACGTAGTCGTCGGCGCCCGTGTTCAGGCCGGCGAGCTTGTCTTCTTCCATGCTTTTCGCGGTCAGCATGATTACCGGGATGTCCTGGAAATCGCGGTCCGCGCGCAGGCGCGACAGCAGGCGCAGGCCGCTCTGGTCGGGCAGCATCCAGTCCAGCAGCAGCAGGTCCGGCTTGCCGTGGCTGATGCTCTCCCAGGCCGCAGCGGTGCTGCCGACCGAGGTAATGCCCCAGCCGGCCTCGCGCAGCGAATAAGTCACCAGCTCGACGATCGCCGGCTCGTCCTCCACCACCAGTACGCGCGTCGTGTGCATCGGGCTCAGCCTTCCTGCACTGCGGGTTTGCTGTGACCGCCGCTGTGTCGAATATCGCGCCCCTCGACCACGTAGATCACGTATTCTGCGATGTTCTTCGCATGGTCGCCGATGCGCTCGATCGCTTTCGCCACCCACAGGGTGTCGAGCGCCGAGGAGATCGTGCGCGGGTCTTCCATCATGAAGGTGATCAGGTTGCGCAGGATGGTGCGGAACTCATGGTCGATGACCTCGTCGCCGGCGATGATCGACAGGGCCTGCTTGCCGTCGAGCCGCGCAAAGGCGTCGAGCGAATCGTGCAGCAGCTCGGTGGTGCCCTTGCCGATCGAGCGGATCATGTCGTAGTGGGCAAAGCTCGTGACGCCGCGCTCGTGCAGGCTTTTGGCGGTGCGCGCGATCTTGCTCGCTTCGTCGCCGATGCGTTCAAGGTCGGTGATGACCTTGATCGTAGCCATCACGGTGCGCAGGTCGTTCGCCGTCGGCTGGCGCTTGACGATCAGGTGGCTGCAGGCGTCATCGAGCTGCACTTCGAGCTGGTTGACCGCGTGGTCGTCGGCCATGACCTTGTCGGCCTTGCTTGAGTCCCCCACGCGGAAGCAGTTCAGGGCCTCCTCGAACTGGGTTTCCACCATGCCGCCCATCAGCAGCACCTTCGAGCGGATCGCTTCCAGTTCCTGGTCGTACTGCTTTGATGAGTGTTCGCCAATCATACAACTCTCCCTAGTATTCTTTTAATGGTCAGCCGAAACGGCCGGTAATGTAATCCTGGGTCTCTTTCTTGGCCGGATTCATGAACAGCGAGTCGGTCTCGCCGAATTCCACCAGTTCGCCCAAGTACATGTAGGCAGTGTAATCGGAGCAGCGCGCAGCCTGCTGCATGTTGTGGGTGACGATGGTGATCGTGTAATCCTGCTTCAGTTCGCTGATCAGCTCTTCGATTTTCGCCGTCGAGATCGGGTCCAGCGCCGAGGTCGGCTCATCCAGCAGCAGCACGTCGGGCTTGACCGCCACGCCGCGCGCGATGCACAGGCGCTGCTGCTGGCCACCGGACAGCGACAGGCCGCTCTTGTTCAGCTTGTCCTTCGCTTCTTCCCACAGCGCCGCCTTCTTCAGGGCCCATTCGACGCGCTCGTCCATCTCGCCTTTTGAGAGGTTTTCGTACAGGCGCACGCCAAAGGCGATGTTGTCGTAGATCGACATCGGGAACGGAGTCGGCTTCTGGAACACCATGCCGATTTTCGCGCGCAGCATGTTGACGTCGACGCCAGGCTCGAGGATGTTGCGGCCGCGGTAGACGATCGACCCCTCGGCGCGCTGGCCCGGATACAGATCGTACATCCGGTTCAGGGTGCGCAGCAGCGTCGACTTGCCGCAGCCCGACGGGCCGATAAAGGCCGTCACCTGCTTTTCGTGGATGTCGAGCGAAACGTTCTTCAGGCTCTGCGTTTTGCCGTAGTAGAAATCAAGGCCCGAGATCTCGATGGTCTTGTTCTTGTTCGCGGGGACCACTGGGCTGATGCTTGGCATGGGCTGTGTCATATTCGTCAGGATAAATTAACGCGGGGTCTTCTGCGAGAAGACGGTACGCGACAGGATGTTCAGGAACAACACGGTAAAGGTCACCAGCAGCGCCCCGCCCCAGGCCAGCGAGCGCCAGTCGTCGTACGGGCTCATCGCATAGGTATAGATCACGACCGGCAGGTTGGCGATCGGCGCGTTCATGTCGTTGCTGTAGAACTGGTTGTTCAGGGCGGTGAACAGCAGTGGCGCGGTTTCACCGGAAATACGGGCCAGCGCCAGCAGCACGCCGGTCACCACGCCGGCCTTCACGGCGCGCAGGCGCACCAGCATTGCCACCTTCCAGCGCGGGGCACCGAGTGCGAAGGCCGCTTCCAGCAGGCTGTTCGGCACCAGGCGCAGCATGTTGTCGGTCGAGCGCACCACCACCGGCACCGCGATCAGCGACAGCGCAATCGTCCCGGCCCAGCCGGAAAAGTGGTTCACGTTGGCCACGTAGATCGCATACACGAACAGGCCGATCACGATCGACGGGGCCGAGAGCATGATGTCGGTGACGAAGCGTGTGACCTGGGCGAACTTGTTGCCTTCGCCGTATTCGGCCAGGTAGATGCCGGCCAGGATGCCGACCGGGGTGCTGATCAGGGTCGACAGGCCGACCATCAACAGGCTGCCGACGATGGCGTTGCGCAGGCCACCGACGCTGCCCGGGGCCGGGGTGTCGAGGGTGAACATCGAGCCGGACAAGGCGCCAAAGCCATTGATGAGCAAGGTGGACAGGATCCAGGCCAGGAAGGCCAGGCCGATCGCCATTGCGCAGACCGACAGCACGATGCCGATGCGGTGCGCCAGCAGGCGCCTGCGGTAGACCGGGTTCTTGACGACGCCCTTCATTTCACACCTTCCTTGCGGGACATACCCAGCAACATCAATTTGGCAGCGGCCAGCACGACCAGGGTGATCGCAAACAGGATCAGGCCAAGCGCGAACAGCGAGGACGAATGCAGGCCCGGGGTCGCTTCCGCGAATTCGTTGGCCAGGGTCGAGGAGATCGAGTTGCCCGGCATAAAGAGCGAGGACGACAGCTCATGCGCATTACCGATGACAAAGGTGACCGCCATCGTTTCGCCCAGCGCGCGGCCCAGGCCCAGCATCACGCCGCCGACCACGCCGTTGCGGGTGTAGGGCAGCACGACCTTGCGCACGACTTCCCATTTGGTGCAGCCCAGGCCATAGGCCGATTCCTTGAGCACCGCCGGCACGATGTCGAACACGTCGCGCATCACCGAGGAAATGAAAGGGATGATCATGATCGCGAGGATCAGGCCGGCGGTCAGGATGCCCATGCCCATCATCGGGCCCTGGAACAGCTGGCCGATCACCGGCAGTTCGCCCAGCGTGCTCTGCAGGAAAGGCTGGACGTGGTCGGCGAACAGGGGCGCGAACACGAACAGGCCCCACATGCCGTAGATGATCGACGGCACGCCGGCCAGCAGCTCGACCGCGGTGCCCATCGGGCGGCGCAGCCAGGCCGGGCAGATTTCAGTAAGGAACAGTGCGATGCCGAAGCTGATCGGAAAGGCAACCAGCAGTGCGATCGCCGAGGTGGCCACCGTGCCCCAGATGGCGATCAGGGCGCCGTAGCGGTCTTCGACCGGGTCCCACTCGGCGCTGGTGAGGAAGCCCGGGCCGAATTCCTTGAGGGCGGGCGCGGCGCCGATGGCGAGCGAGACGATGATGCCGACCAGCGCCAGCAGCACGGTGACCGCGAACAGCAGCGTGATCTTGTGGAAGAGGAAGTCCTGGATGCGCTGGTTGCGCATCGTCTTGCGCAGGGCGGCTTGACTGTCATCCGGCACGGCCGCGCTGGCCGACTCCTTGATGACAACGGAAGGATGTGCGCTCATGTGGTGTTCTTATCGTGGGTGCTGCGTTTCTGCTGCGCTATTTGCTGCGTTCTCTACTGCGAAGGCTGCCGCCGGAACCAGGTTCCAGCGGCGCGCCGGGATGACCGTACTGCTTACCAGAGGGCCTTGCCCGCGCCATCCTTGACGTTGACGCGCCAGGCATCCTGCACCAGCTTGACGACCGGGTCAGGCATCGGCACGTAGTCAAGGTCGGCAGCGGCCGCATCGCCGTTCTTGTAGGCCCAGTCGAAGAACTTCAGCACTTCCTTGCCCTTGGCCGCATTCGCCTGGCCCTTGTGCACAATGATGTAGGAAGCGCCGGTGATCGGCCAGCTGGCCTTGCCCGGCTGGTCGGTCAGCACCACGGCGAAGCCCGGGGCCTTGGCCCAGTCGGCGCTGGCGGCGGCAGCCTTGAAGGCGGCGTCGTCAGGCTGGAGAAAGGCGCCTTCGCGGTTTTGCAGCTGGGTGTGCGCCATGCGGTTCTTCTTGGCGTAGGCCCACTCGACATAGCCGATCGCGCCCTTGATGCGCTGCACGTTGGCCGCGACGCCTTCATTGCCCTTGCCGCCCACGCCGGTAGCCCACTTGACCGAGGTGCCGGCGCCGATCTTCAGCTTCCAGTCCGGGCTGGCTTTCGAGAGGTAGTCGGTGAACAGGAAGGAGGTGCCCGAGCTGTCGGCGCGGCGCACGACGGTGATGTTGTCGGCCGGGAGCTTCACGCCCGGGTTCAGCGCGGCGATCGGCTGCGCGTTCCACTTGGTGATCTTGCCCATGAAGATGTCGGCCAGCACGGCGCCGGTCAGCTTGATCTGGCCCGGGGCAACGCCCGGCAGGTTCACCACCGGCACGACGCCGCCCATGATGGCCGGGAACTGGAACAGGCCGGCCTGGGCCAGCTCGCTCGCCGGCAGCGGCATGTCGGAGGCGCCGAAGTCGACGGTTTTCGCCTTGATCTGCTTGATGCCGGCGCCGGAACCGACCGACTGGTAGTTCATGCCGCTGCCGCTGGCGGCCTTGTACATTTCCGCCCACTTGGCGTAGATCGGATAAGGGAAGGTTGCGCCGGCGCCGGTGATGTCGACGGCCTGGGCGGCGCTCGCTGCGAAGGTGGTAGCGGCTACGGCGATCGAAATGAGCAGGTGCTTCATACGCATATCAGTATCCTTTTAAAGTGGTCGCAACAGGGTGCGCTACGGGTTTCCCCGGAATGAGCGCGAGTCTAACGGCCGAATATGACAAGTTCATGACATCGCAAAACGGCATGTCATCAAATCGATGACATGGTCAAATTTCGCTGTCACATGATTGTTTCAGCAGTATGTCGACCGTATGACTGCAGGGCTCGGCTGGGACAATCCCCTGCTGCTGGGGTCTTGACGTCCCGTCTTGACGTCCCGTCTTGACGTCCCGTCTTGACGTCCCGTCTTGACGTCCCGTCTTGACGTCCCGTCTTGACGTCCCGTCTTGACGTCCCGTCTTGACGCCGTGTATTGACTGGTGGCGCAATAGTGCCGTGATGCCTTGAAAACCGGCACACGATTGCTACCAGACATAGTTCTTGCCCGGTCGAATGAACCTGACGCCGGACGAGCCCGGCTCGAAATTAAGCGCAGGCTACACTTGTAAATACACCACCGGCTGCTATGCTCAAAGCATGTTCATGACATGGAGGGATGCTGAAGAGCGTTTGTACATTATGTGGAATATGTTTGTATTCGCCATCCTGAGTGGTATGGTCGGCCTGATTGCCTACGAAATTTACCAGGAAGTCGGGGGCAGCTCGGGCGACCTGCACGACCGCTATCACGAATAGCGAACAGCCCGCTTGGCGGGCACATTGAAAAAAAGCGGCGAGGCCCACAAGGCGCTCGCCGCATTGTTTTTGTGACGGTGCATTCTTAGCGCATGAAGCGCGCTATCGCGGTCATGACGCCCAGTTCCAGGCTCAGGAACTGCAGGCCGACCTTGAACTCGCCGCTGCTGAGGATGCAGTACAGCGTCTTGCCGCGCGTGTTCACGGGAACGACCGCCCCTTCGACGAGCATGTCGAAGCGCACCTGCACCATCTGCCCGACCGGCACCGGCTGCGGCATCGTCAGGCTGACGCCGCTTGCGCTGATGTCGCTGGTGCGCCCGAGCACCGGGGCCGCGCCCGCGGCGGCCAGCATGGCCCTGGTCTTGAATACCTTGCGCGGGGACTGCCGTTGTTCTGTGTGCACGATCGGGCTTCAAATAAAAAGAAGCCGCGATTATATTCAATACGGATAAATCCGGTCGGATCTGTTTCCAAACCTGGCTTCGGAGCCGGCCTTGGCCTTAATCCAGCTCGCGCAGCTTGGTAAACGCCTGGTCGATTCGCTCGACCGCGATGATGGTCATCCCCTCGATCTTCTGCTTGGGCGCGTTCCCTTTCGGGACCAGGGCAATCGAGAAGCCGAGCTTGGCCGCTTCCTTCAGGCGTTCCTGGCCGCGCGGCGCCGGCCGGATCTCGCCAGCCAGGCCGACTTCGCCGAACACGACCAGCCCGCGCGGCAAGGGCTTGTTCTTCATCGAAGAGTTAATCGCCAGCAATACCGCCAGGTCGGCCGCCGGCTCGGCAATCTTGACCCCGCCCACCGCGTTGATGAAGACGTCCTGGTCGAAGGCGGCGATGCCCGCGTGGCGGTGCAGCACGGCCAGCAGCATCGCCAGGCGGTTCTGTTCCAGGCCCACCGACAGGCGGCGCGCGTTCGGCAAGTGGCTGGTGTCGACCAGCGCCTGGATTTCGACCAGCAAGGGCCGCGTCCCCTCCTGGGTCACCATCACGCAGGAACCCGGTACCTGGTTGTCGTGCTGCGACAGGAACAGGGCCGAGGGATTGGACACGCCCTTCAGGCCCTTCTCCGTCATCGCGAACACACCGAGCTCGTTGACCGCGCCGAAGCGGTTCTTGATCGCCCGCACCAGGCGGAAGCTCGACTGGGTGTCGCCCTCAAAATAGAGGACCGTGTCGACGATGTGTTCCAGCACGCGCGGACCGGCCAGCGCGCCCTCTTTCGTCACGTGGCCGACCAGGATGATGGTCACGCCGGTCTGCTTGGCCACGCGCGTGAGCTGGGCCGCGCATTCGCGCACCTGCGATACCGATCCGGGCGCCGCGGTGAGCGCGTCCGAGTAAAGGGTCTGGATCGAGTCGATCACCGCCACTTCCGGCTTCAGGTCGGCGAGCGTGCCCAGGATTTTCTCGAGCTGGATCTCGGCCTGGAGTTTGAGGTCCTTGGCTTCGACCATCAGGCGCCGCGCGCGCAGCGCGATCTGGGCGCCGGATTCCTCGCCGCTCACATATAAGGTGCTGCGCGTCGCCGCCAGGTTGGCCAGGGCCTGCAGCAGCAGGGTCGATTTGCCGATACCGGGGTCGCCGCCGATCAGCACCACGCCGCCCGCCACCAGGCCGCCGCCCAGCACGCGGTCGAATTCCTCGATGCCGGTGCCGAAGCGTGGCACGTCGACCGCCTCGATGTCGGCCAGCGACAGCACCGGCGCGGTCTGCGCCAGCGCTTTGTGGTTGACGGTCTGCGACATGCGGTTTACGCCAACCGTCTCGACTGCCTGCTCGACCATCGTGTTCCAGGCTTTGCAGTCGGCGCACTGGCCGGTCCAGCGGCTGGTGACGCTGCCGCACTCGCTGCAAACGAATTGTGTCTTTGCCTTAGCCATGGGTTCCCAAACGTCCTTCCTCGACGCGCACGCGGGGTGCGAGCGCGCACATCAATTCATAGCCGATGGTGCCGGATGCGCTGGCCACCTCGTCGATCGGCAAACCGTCGCCCCAGAGCGTGACCTTGCTGCCCACGCGCGCATTGCGGATCGGGCTCAGGTCCACCGTCATCATGTCCATCGACACGCGCCCCACCACCGTGGTGCGCACGCCGTCGACGATCACCGGGGTGCCGTGCGGCGCGTGGCGCGGGTAACCGTCGGCATAGCCGCAGGCGACGACCCCCACCTGCATCGGGCCGGGGGCTTCGAAGCGGCTGCCGTAGCCGACCGTATCGCCGGCCACCAGGTCCTGGATCGCGATGATTTCGGAGGCGAGCGTCATCGTCGGGCGCAGGCCGAAGTCGTGGGCGGTGCGCCCGCCGCCCGGCGTGCCGCCGTAGAGCATGATGCCGGGACGGACCCAGTCGTTGTGCAGCTCGGCCTGCAATACCGCCTGGTGCAGCACGCCGGCGGAATTCGACAGGCTGCGCTCGCCCTCGAGCCCTGTGGAGCCGGCGCAGAAGCGCTGCACCTGCTCGGCGATCGAGAGGCGCGGATGCTCCAGTTCGTCGGCGTTGGCGAAGTGGGTCATCAGGGTGATGTTGCGCACGCCGGGAATGGCGCGCAGGCGCTTGTATGCGGCCTTGTAGTCGTCGGGCCGGAAGCCGAGCCGGTTCATGCCGGTGTTCATCTTCAGGTGGACGTCGATCGGGCGGTAGAGCTGGGTGTACTCGAGCATCTTGATCTGCTCGATCGAGTGGACCGTGCTGTTGATATTGTGCTCGGCCAGCAGCGGCACGTCGCTCGCATCGAAAATACCCTCCAGCAGCAGGATCGGCTTGGTCCAGCCGAGTTCGCGCAGCGACAGCGCGTTTTCGGTTTCGATCAGGGCCAGGCCGTCGGCCTGGGCGAAGCCGCGCATGCCGCGTTCCAGCCCATGGCCATAGGCGTTGGCCTTGACGACGGCCCAGGCCTTGGCGTCGAGAGCGCAGGTGCGCGCCCGTGCAAGGTTATGCTGCATCGAATCGAGATGAATGGTGGCGCAAAGCGGGCGTGGCATGGATAGTCGAATACGGTTAAGCGGAAGCCTGTATTTTACCGGACAGCCCCCTTCCTGCACGGCCGTTTCTTTGGGCGCGCACCCCTTTCATGGTATAAAGCAACCCACACTAGTTTCCAGACTCTTCGAATGAATCGTGGTTTTTACACCATCATGGCGGCGCAGTTTTTCTCGTCGCTGGCAGACAATGCGCTGCTCTTTGTAGCCATTGACGTGTTGGTGAGGATGAACGCCCCTGCTTCGCTCACTCCCCTGCTCAAGCTGTCATTCGTGGTGTTCTATGTGCTGCTGGCCGCTTTCGTCGGCGCCTTCGCCGATTCGCTGCCGAAGGGCCGCGTCATGTTCATCGCCAACCTGGTCAAGATCTTCGGTTGCGCCCTGATGTTCCTCACCGTGCACCCGCTGCTCGCCTATGCCGTGGTCGGTTTCGGCGCCGCCGTCTACTCGCCCGCGAAATACGGCATCCTGACCGAGCTGCTGCCGCCGGAAAAACTCGTCGTCGCCAATGGCTGGATCGAAGGCCTGACCGTGATGTCGATCATCTTCGGCACCGTGCTCGGCGGCGCACTGGTCAGCAACGCGGGCTCGAACCTGCTGCTGGGCTTGAACTTCCCGCTGTTCGATACCGGCATCGACACCACCAGCGAAGCGGCGATGGCCGTGGTGGCGTTCATCTACGTGCTGGCGACCCTGTTCAACCTGCGCATCCCCGATACCGGCGCGCGCTACGAGCACCAGGAGCGCAACCCGATGAAGCTGATCGCCGACTTCGCCAACTGCTCGGCGACGCTCTGGAAAGACAAGCTGGGCCAGATTTCGCTGGCTGTCACCACCCTGTTCTGGGGCGCCGGCGCCACCTTGCAGCTGATCGTGCTGAAGTGGGCGGAGCGCTCGCTGGGCATGACGCTCGACAAAGCCACCGGCCTGATCGGGGTCGTGGCCATCGGCGTGGCCGTCGGCGCGGTGCTGGCCGCACGCATGGTCCCCCTGCGCAAGTCGCTCACCGTGATTCCGATGGGCATCTTCATGGGCCTGGTCGTGACGGGCATGGTGTTCGTCCACGACGTGGTCATCGCCTATCCGCTGCTGGCCCTGATCGGCTTCCTGTCGGGCTTCTTCGTGGTGCCGATGAACGCGCTGCTGCAGCACCGCGGCCACGTGCTCATGAGCGCAGGCCACTCGATCGCGGTCCAGAACTTCAACGAAAACCTGTCGATCCTGACCATGCTGGCGCTGTACGCGATCATGATCACGCTGAACCTCGACCTGAACATCATCATCGTGCTGTTCGGCCTGTCGATCGCGGGGATCACCTTCCTCATCCTGCGCTTGCACCAGCGCAACCAGAAGCAGCATGATTCGCTGGCCTTGATTGGCGAGCACAAGCATTGATTATGCCGATTAAGAGCGCCTAACAAAACCTTCAGAGCAAGGCGCGGCGACGAAGACAGTACGACTGTACGGCGAGGAGCTGCAACGCAGCTATGGAGGTTTTGTTAGGCGCTCTAGGGCGGTCTCCTTGCAAGTTATATTTGCATAACTACCAGACGATATTCCGACCCATATCGGCACTGCGCTTGGCTTCGGCCCGCTCGCGCCAGTCGTTCGGCACGATGAATCCCCGCTCCACCTCTTCCACCAGCCCCGGCGTTTCGCGCACCACGGCCACCAGCACCGGCGAGGGCGAGGTCTCGAACTGCGCCTCCAGCTCGGCGTGCAACTGGGCGCGGTTGAGCAGCCAGGTGGCCTGGGCGGCGCGAAACGGCGCCAGCCATTGCAGCTTCGGCAGGATCAGGAAGGCGTCGGCGCCGAGCGTGTCGAGTTCGCCCAGGGCGCACCAGAAGCCGCGGCAGTGCCCCGCCGTGATGCCGCTCATCGCCGGCCAGCTGCCGGCCGGGTAGAACAGCCAGCCCTTGACCAGCGCGCGCGCCGCGCTGACCGGGCGCGGCAGCAGCGCCTGGGCGGCCGGGTGCGCGCCCAGTTCCAGCTGGCGCTCGAAGATCTTGCGCATCTTCGCACCGAGGCTGTCGGCCAGGTTCGGGCCAACGAGGGTGTCGAACTGCGGAGTATCGCACGACCCGAACTGCCGGGCCTCGCCCTGCAGCAGGTAGAACTTGGTGGCGAATTCGATGTGCTCGACGAAATCGGGACCGGCGTCGAGCAGGAAGTCGAACTCGCCGATGGTGTCGTTGCGGCTGGCGCGGATCTGCAGCCCGTGGGCGACCAGCCTGCCCTGCTGCTGGTAATAGAAGGCCATCAGCTTTTCGGCATACAGGCCGAGGCGGGTGTACACGCGTGGACCTAAAGCGGCGTCGAGCGGGGCCGGGTCGTGGTCGAGGTCGGCGAGCCAGCGCTCGACCTCGGGCGTGACGGGTCCGGCCGAGGCGATGCGGCCGTGCCAGTGCGGCGCGGCGCCGTCCAGCAGGTCGGGCGAGTCGAGCAGCCAGG
Organism: Massilia niabensis; assembly: GCF_042655085.1. NCBI lineage: Bacteria > Pseudomonadati > Pseudomonadota > Betaproteobacteria > Burkholderiales > Oxalobacteraceae > Massilia > Massilia niabensis. The sequence continues at coordinate 370,611 of NZ_JBHSMU010000004.1, forward strand.
CCAGTGCGCGCACCCTGGCGCGCCGCAGGTGGCCCCAGCGGCGGTGGAAGGCAAGCTGGTAGCTATCGGTCCCGTCGCGCATCGCGCTCATGTCCACCTTGCGTTTGCGCCTGCGCTTGCCCCCTTGCCCGGCACAGGTCGGCCCATGCGAGCGCCTTGTCGAGGCCGCGCCGCAGCAATTCGCCGGGGTGCAGGGTGGCCACCAGGGACGCCTCGCGATAAGCGTGCACTGCCCCGCGGCTGCCGGCCAGCGGCGCCGAGAGCGGTTTGCCGAGCAGGCCGTTGGCCGCGATCTGGCCGAGCGTCAGCACGGTGGTGGCGCCCGTCAAGGCCAGCTCGCGCTCGAGGAAGGGACGGCAGGCGGCGGCTTCCTCGCCCGTCGGCGCGCGGTCGCCGCCGTTGGCGCTGGCCGGGCGGCACTTGACGAGCTGGGTCACCCAGACATCCTGCTCGCGCGACAGGCCGACCGCGGCCAGCATGTTGTCGAACAGCTTGCCGGGGTCGCCGGCCAGCGGCTGGCCGGCCTTTTCGTCGGCCGCCGTGGCGGCGCCGGCGGCAACGAACCAGCGTGCCTGGCGGCTGCCGCTGCCATAGACGGGCTTTCGACCCGAACACGAACCGCAACGCTCGCAGCGCGCAATGGCCGCGTGCAGCTCGTCCCAGTCCATGCGGGCGATCGCCTCCAGGCTGTCGGCAGGCTCCGGCTCCTCGACCGGCGCCAAGGCCGGCGGCGTCCAGGGGCTTGGGGCGGGCGCCGAGGTGCGCGGGATCTCGCCCCAGGCCGGATCGCGCGGCGGCGGCGGCACGAAGGCGGGGTCGACTGCGGCGGGCTCGGCTGCGGCCGGGCTGGCGGCAGGAACCAGCTCCACTACCGCGGCGGCGGGGCTGGCGTCGGCCTCCGGCGCCATCTCGCCGGCTGGCGCTTCGCCTGCCGCCGGGCGGCGCAGGCGCCACAGGGGCGCAATGCCCATCTCGGCGAGGAAAACCTCGTCGCGCTCATTGACGTTCACCCTGCTGTTCATAATGTGTGCCTCATCACGATGGCATCCTCGCGCTTGCCTTCATGGGCAGGATAATACCCCTTGCGGCGTCCGATCTCGGCAAAGCCAAAGCGTTTGTACACGGCCAGGGCCCGCTCGTTGGTCGGGCGCACCTCGAGCAGCACCGATCCGGCGCCCATCCCGCGCGCGCGCGCGCACAGCGTCTCGAGCAGGTAGCGCCCCAGGCCCGTGCCGTGGCGCTCGCCGGCCACGGCCACGTCGAGCAGGTGGGCCTCGTCGAGCGCGTACATCAGCAGGAAGTAGCCGGCGAGCTTGCCGAGCGGGTCGCGCAACAGCCAGGCGTCGTAGCCGGCCGCCAGCGAATCGGTAAAGTTGGCGCGGCTCCAGGGGTGCGGAAAGACGCTGCATTCGAGCGCGTACACTTCGTCGACGTCGGCCGGCAGCATCGGCACGAGTACCAGGCCGGCGCTGGCGGGCGCGTTCATCATTTCTGTGCCCGGGCGGCTTTCGCATCCGCCTTCTCCGCATTGATCACCTGGCGCTCGGCGCTGGTGAACGCGACCTTGTTGCGCAGGTAAAGCGGCTGGGCCTGGGCGGCCGGCACGCCCTGCCCCGCCGCCAGCGCAGCCGCCCCAAGCTGCGCCATGTCGCGCGCATGCGGCACGATGGACATGTCGGCATCCTGTGCAAAGGCCTTGCCGGCGAAGGCCTCGGGATATGCCACAAAGCCGTTGCCGCAGGCGGCCAGGCCGTCAGCCGGGGCAGGCTGCACGGCCTCGGGGCTCGACAGGGCCGGCGCGAGCACCGCCTGCCAGGCGCCGCCTGCATACCGGTACTGCGCCCAATACACTTCGCCCATGCGCGCATCGAGTACGGCCAGCACTTCGCAAGCGCCGCTGCGCGCGCGGCAGGCCTCGGCCATGGCCTCGAGCGTGACGAGCGGCACCACCGGCAGGCCGGCGCCGAAGGCCAGGCCCTGGGCCACGCCGCAGGCGGTGCGCACGCCAGTGAACGATCCGGGGCCGGCGCCGAAGGCGATGGCCTCGACCTGCGCCAGGGTAATCCCGGCTTCGCGCAGCAAGTCCTGCACCATTGGCAGCACCGACTGGGAATGGGTGCGCACGCCGCCCGACTCGCGGGAGGAGACGGTAGCCCCAGGGACGGTAGTCCCAAGCAATAGCGCGCACGAGGCGAGTTCGGACGAGGTTTCGATGGCAAGGATGATAGGCATCCCGTATTTTAACCTGCCGGGGCGCCTCCGATCCATGGCGGCGCTGCTGCGCCGGAGCGTTTGGCGCACCGATGCGCCCGTTGTGACGTAGCTCCTGCCAGGAGGTAGAATGCGCCCATGCATAGCCTAACGCTCGAGTCAGATACCCGTGACGACATCACCGCCGCCGTGGACAGCGGCCGCTGGATCGTCGCCTGCCTGTGCGCCGCCTGGTGCGGCACCTGCGGTTCCTACCGCGCCGCCTTCGACGCTCTCGCGGCGCGCCATCCGGACAAGACCTTCGTCTGGATCGACGTCGAAGACCAGGCCGACGTCGTCGGCGACCTCGATGTCGACAACTTCCCGACGCTGCTGGTGCAGCGCGACGATACGGTGGCCTTCTTCGGCACAATGCTGCCCGATGCCGCCGTAGCCGACCGGCTGCTACAGGCCCAGGCGGAACTGGCACCGGAAGAACTGGCGCGCCTGGCCGGGTCGAACGAGGAACGGCGCGGCTGGCAGCGCGACTGCAACCTGCGCGCCCTGCTGCGCAACGCCGCCTAGCCGCGCTCGCACCAATTCAAAAGCCGGGAACGGTATCTACCCGGTTGCCTGCATTATTGATTGGCCCGCGCGATATGGTCCGCCGAATATGCGGCAATCCGAACATATCGCGGCAGTAATGCCGCGCCAGCCGGTTATCGGGACGGGGCCCGCCGATGCATGAATATCATTTCAGTGCCGTTTCAGTAAGCGTGCAAAAGAAAATGCCGGGCGACGCCTATATGAATAGGACAGCCCGGCATTTTCTTTTTCAACCTGCCGCGTGCTGCATGTGGCCGTGTGCGAGCACAACCAAATGCAGCCTTATCGATGCGGCCCCGCCGCGATATTAACGGTGGGTGGTCGTGGTGGTACGGGTGTGGTCTTCCTTCTTGCGACGCAGGCCCAGCAGGCCGGCCAGGCCCAGCAGGCCGATCCAGCCAAAGTCCTTGTCGTCGTCGACAGGAATCGTCTGCGTGGTCGTGGTGGCGCCGGTATTAGGATCGGTCGAGGTCTGTGCCGACACAGGCAGTGCGACAGCGGCGGTCAGCGAAATGGCGAGAAGGGCACGTCCGGCAATAGCGTTAACTTTTTTCATATTCCACTCCTGGGTTATTGAACAACAATTTTATTTAACGGCGAGCGAGAATATCTTGCGACTCATGTTCGCAGGATGTGTGCTTCACTTGCAGGTCCAGTATAGGCAAAATATTAATAGAGATGTGTTCGCTAGCCTTTAGGAAATATTAATAATCGCGAAACCAGCCTCGCCAAGGAAATGGCGGCAGGCGGCAGATATGCAGAAATGCAGGAATGGTTGCAGATGCCGACGGTGCAGCTCAGGCGGCAGCCTGCCCCAGCCGCAGCGGCAAACTGCGCAGCCTCTGCCCGGTCAGCTTGAACACGGCCGAGGCCACCGCCGGCGCCAGCGGCGGCACGCCCGGTTCGCCCACGCCTTCGGGCGGCTCTGCGCTCGGCACGATGATGGTCTCGACGACCGGCGCGCGGTCAAACCGCAACACCGGATAGTCGCCGAAGTTCTGTTGCTGCACGCGGCCGTCCTTGATCGTAATTTCGCCGCCCAGCGCCGCCGACAGGGCGAACACCACGGCCGACTCCATCTGCTGGGCGACGATGTTCGGGTTGACCGCGATGCCGCAGTCGATCGCGCACCAGACCCGGTGTACGCGGATCTCCCCGCCCTCCACCGACACCTCGGCCACCTGGGCGACGATGCTGCCGAAGGACTGGTGCAGGGCCACGCCATGGGCACGGCCCGCTGGCATCCCGGGTGCCCCCTTCGCCGCCGCCTTGACCGCCGCATCGAGCACCGCCAGGTGGCGCGGATGCTGCGCCAGCAGCGCGCGCCGGTACGACACGCCGTCCTGCCCTGCCGCATGCGCGACTTCGTCGAGGAAGGCCTCCTTGAAGAAGGCATTGTGCGAGTGGCCGACCGAGCGCCAGTAGCCGAGCGGCACCGCGCTGTCGACGATCACGTGCGCGCTGCGCCGGTTCGCGATCTCGTACTGCATGTCGTACTCACCCTCGGCCGTGGTCTTGTCCCGCCCCATGCCGGGCAGGCCCAGGTTGCGCGGGAAGTACTGGTGGGCGATGGCGCCGCTGGCCGACTTGTTGTCCCAGGCCAGGATGCGCCCCCGGGCGTCCAGGCTCGCCCCGAAACGCGCCAGCGCCGCCGGGCGGTAGACGTCGTGCGTGGTGTCGTCCTCGCGCGTCCAGATCAGCTGCACCGGCTGGCCGCCCGTGCGCAGCGCCACGGCCACCGCCTGCGCCACCATGTCGCCTTCCAGCCGGCGCCCGAAGCCGCCGCCCAGCAGCATGACTTCGATCGCCACGTCCTCGCGCGCCACGCCGGCCACTTTCGCCGCCACGTCCACGGCGATGCTCGGCACCTGGGTCGAGGCCCACAGCCGCACTTTGCCCCCTGCCACCTGGGCCGTGCAGTTGACCGGCTCCATCGCCGCGTGCGCGAGGAAGGGCGCGCGGTATTCGGCCGTCACCGTTCTGGCGACACCGGCCACGTCCCGGATGCCGGACTCGAAATAGGCGTAGCCCGCTTCGTTGTCGAGCGCGGCGGCAAAGCCGGCGAAGATCGACTCCGTCGACAGGCCCGCACTGTCATGTTCATGCCAGCGCACCACCAGCGCCGCCGCGGCAAGCTTTGCCTGCCACCAGCTGCGCGCCACGACGGCCACGCCCGCGCCGGCGCCCGCATACGGGCCCAGCGAGGATGACACATCGACCACGGCGCTCACTCCCGGCATCGACTTCGCCTGCGAGGCATCGAACCAGGCCACCGCGCCGCCAAGCACCGGCGACATCTTGAGCGCTGCGTACAGCAGGCCGGGCGGGCGCGCGTCAATGCCGAACAGCGCCGAGCCGTCCACTTTGGCAGGCGTATCGCGGCGCGGCAGCGGCTTGCCGATCAGGCGGAACGCGGACGGTTCCTTGAGGCGCACGTCGCCCACGTCGATTCCCGCGCCGACCTGCGCCGCGCGCGCTGCCAGGCTGCCATACGAGGCGCGCCGGCCATCGCGGTGGATCACGAAACCATCCTCGGTACGCAAATCGCCTGCTGGCGACTTCCATTCGTCGGCCGCCGCTTTCACCAGCATCGCGCGCGCCACCGCACCCGCTTCGCGCATCGGCTGCCAGGCGTCCTTCACGCTGGTCGAGCCGCCGGTAAACATGATGCCCAGCTCGCGCCCGATCTTCCCCAGCATCCACTGGGTGCCGTCTTTCACGTTGCCGCGCTCGTCCGGGTGGAAGGCCAGGTTCTCGCGCAGCACGGCGAGGTTGCCGAAGATCTTGTCGACCGGCGCGGCCATGATGGCGACCTTCGCGAGGGGCACATCGAGCTCCTCGGCCACCAGCATCGGCAGCGCCGTGTGCACGCCCTGCCCCATTTCGCTGCGCGGCACCACGACCGAGACCGTGCCGTCGGGCGCAATCGCCACCCAGCCGTTGAGGGCGACCACGCCCGCCTCCACCTCCAGGGGCAGGCTGGTGTGCAGGCGCTGGCGCGGTGGGCGCATGCCCCAGCCGACCAGCAGCGCGCCGCCCGCGACCAGGCCGCCGAGCAGGAAGCGGCGCCTGCGCGAGGTGCCGGAGCTGGCGCCGGTGCCGCTCGACACCGCGTCAGGCGACCGTGTTTCGACGCTCATCCTGTCCCCATTCCTGCAGCAGCTCGCCCGGCGCCACCGGCCGGCCGTACAGGTAACCCTGCGCGCGCGTGCAGCCGTGGCGCAGCAGGAAGGCCGCCTGCTCTTCGGTTTCGACCCCTTCGGCAATCACCGACAAGTGCATGCTTTTGCCCAGCTGGATGATCGCGATCGCGATCGCCTCGTCGTCCGAATCGAGCGCGATGTCCTTGATGAAGCTGCGGTCGATCTTCAGTACGTCCACCGGCAACTGCTTCAGGTAAGCCAGCGACGAGTAGCCGGTGCCGAAATCGTCGATCGCCAGGCCCACGCCCATCGCGTGCAGCTCGTGCACGAAGGCGAGCGCGTCGCCGGTGTTCATGATGACCGACTCGGTCACTTCCAGCTGCAGGCGGTGCGGCGCCAGGCTCGTTTCCGCCAGCACCCGGGCCACCTGCGGCGCCATCGCCCCGCGCTCGACCTGGCGCACCGACAGGTTCACCGCCATCTTCGGCACCACCAGGCCCGCTTCGTCCCAGCGTCCCATCTGGCGGCAGGCCTCCAACAGCACCCATTCGCCGATCTGGTTGATGAAGCCGGTCTCCTCGGCCATCGGGATGAAGCGCACCGGGCTGACCGATCCCAGCTCGGGATTCGTCCAGCGCACCAGTGCCTCGACGCCGATCAGGCGCCCACTTTCAATATCGACCTGTGGCTGGTAATGCAGGAAGATTTCGCCGCGTTCGATCGCGCGGCGCAGCAGCGCTTCCATGCGCAGGCGCAGGACGCCTTCGCCATCCATGTCGGGCGCGTAGAACTGGTAGCCGTTGCGCCCGCGCGACTTGGCCTGGTACATCGCCACGTCGGCATTCCTCACCAGCAGGTTGGCATCGATGCCGTCGTCCGGGAACAGGGCGATGCCGATGCTGCCGGTGACGTACAGCTCGTGGCCGGCGACCAGGAAGGGCTGCTCGAACATGCCCATCATCTTCCCGGCCACCTGGCGCGCGCCGAAGCTGCCGGCCACATTCTCGAGCAGCACGATGAATTCGTCCCCGCCCAGGCGCGCCAGGGTGTCGCCTTCCCGCAGGCGGGCGGCGAGCAGCGTCGCGACCTGTTTCAGCAGCTCGTCGCCGACGTGGTGGCCAAGCGTGTCGTTGACGTTCTTGAAGCGGTCGAGGTCGATGAACATGACGGCCAGCTGCTGGCTTTCGCGGGTGGCGCGCCCGATGGCGTGCAGCAGGCGGTCCTGGAACAGCAGGCGGTTCGGCAAGGCGGTCAGCGGGTCGTGGTGGGCCAGATAGTCGAGCTTGTCCTGCGATTGCTTCAGGCGCGTGATGTCGCTGAAGACGCCGACGTAATGGGCAACCTTGCCTGCGCTGTCGCGCACGGTGGACACGGTGAGCCACTGGAGCCAGGGCTCGCCGTCCTTGCGCGTGCTCGACAGCTCGCCGCGCCAGAAGCCGGTGTCGCTGAGCTGGTTCCACATGCCCCAGAACAGGTCCGGGTCATTGTTCGCGCTGCGCGTGACGCTCCACGGGCGGCCCGTGACTTCGTCCGCGGACCAGCCGGTGATATGGGTAAAGGCGGGGTTCACGGTCACGATCGTGCCGTAGACGTCGACCACCATCACGCCGTCGGCGATGTGCTCGAGCACGGTGGCGGACAAGCGCAGCTTCTCTTCGGCTTCCTTGCGCTCGGAGATGTCGGCGAACACCCAGATGTTGCCCGCTTCCGGATGGCCGGGATCGATCGAACTGCCGCTCACCAGGCACCACAGCAGGCTGCCGTCGCGGCGCCGGAACTGGCGCTCGTGGCTGGGGTCGCCACTGCTGGCGAGGATCGGGAAGAAATGATCCACGGCGGCGGCATGCTCGGAGTGGTTCACGAACAGGATGGAGGCCGGCTTGCCGGCCAGGCTGCCGCCGGGGTAGCCGAACAGCTCTTCCGAGCGGCGGTTAACCGAGACGATGCGCCGTTCGCGCGTGAATACGACGCCGAACATGACGTTGTCGAGGATGGCGCCCTGCTCGGCCAGCAGCGCGGCGATGCGCATTTCATTGTCCTTGCGCTCGCTGATGTCGGAGATGATGCCGTCGACCCAGGCGCCCCCCTCGCCCGGCACCCGCTGCGGCTGGCCGCTTTCCAGCACCCAGCGCTCACCGCCGCGGGCATCATTGATGCGGTATTCGACTTCGTAGCTGTTCCCGGACTGGAGCGCTTCGCGCGTGACCTGGCGCTGCAGGCCCCGGTCCTCGGGAACGATCATGTTCGACCAGTCCTCGGTGGTGCCTTTCATGAGTTGCGCGGCCGGCACGCCGGCAATGCCGAGGATGGCGTCGCTGACAAAATCGATGGCGCCGCCCGGACGCGCGCGGAACACCGCGCCCGGCACCTGGGTGACGATGGTGCGGAACTGTTCCTCGCGCTGCGCGATGTCGGCGAACAGGCCGCGGATTGCCACGCGCATGCGCTCCATCTGGGTGCCGAGCCGGCCCAGCTCGCCGGGCGCCTCGATCACCAGCGGGGTGTCGAAGTCGCCGCGCGAGAGGCGGTCGGAAAAGCCGGTGAGCCTGCGCAGCGGCATGCGCAGGCGGCGCCGCAGGAAAGCGAGGATCAGCGCCAGCGACACCAGCACCTGCACCGCCAGCACCAGCGCGTAATTGCGCTGCTTGCGGTGCAGGGCCTGCACCCGCAGCAGGTCGTCCATCTCGATGCGCAGCTGGCCGATGCGCTCGCCCTGGACTTCGATGCCGCGCGTGGCGTGCACCACCCTGCCGAGCGGGCGCGCGGCGGCGCGCACGTCCATGAACGAACTGTACTGCGTCGTATCCTGCGCGCCGACGACCTGGACGCGCACCACGGACGGGTCGCGCATGACCGAATCGACCAGCGCGCGCGCAGCGTCGGTATTCATGTCCCACAGCGACTCCTGCATGCCGAACGAGAGGATGTCGGCATTGCGCTGCAGCGTTTCGTCGAGCTCGGCGACGGTCGCCTCGCGTTCCTGCACCACCAGCAGGACGTAGCCAGCCACCAGCACCGGGACCACCAGGCCGCCGACGATCACCACGAGCATGGCGCCGTAGACCGACCTGGCGTAGAACCGGGTCAGTCTCGAACTCAATCCGCGCAGGTCAGGCCGGGGCATGGGCTCAGGTGTTGCGGCGCGGGTAGCCCTGCGCAAGGATGCGCTGCCACACGATCTCCTTCTGCTCCGGCGCCATCGACACCCAGTGCGCCACTTCGGCTACGGTGCGCCCGCAGCCGCGGCAGATGTCGTCGAAGGTAGTCGAGCAGACGGCGACGCAGGGTGTGTCGGGCCGCTGCGGGAGCGGGCCGACAGGGCGCTGCGGGAGCGCCCCGACAGCTCGAGCGGGGACAGGCTCCCCTGGAGCCGGTCCCGGCGAGGTCTCGTCCATATCAGCGCGCTGGTCCGACATCGAGCTTGTCCCAGCCTTCATGGCCGAGCTGTTCCATGGTCTCGATGTTCTTCTCGAAGATTTCCTCGGCGTCCGGAAAGGCTTCGACCGCGCGCTCGATGCTGTCTTCGCGCAGCAGCTGCAGGATCGGGTACGGCGCCCGGTTGGTGAAATTCGAGATATCGTTCTTGTCCGTGTCGGCGAACTGGTAGTCCGGATGAAAACTCGCGACCTGCAGCTCGCCGTCGAGCTGCATGTCTTCCACCGCGGCGTCGGCGACGTCGAGGAACTCGTTGTAGTCGAGGAAGTCGTCGAGCACAAAAGGGTGGATCAGCAGGGTCGTGTCGATTTTCTCCGCCGGCGTGTCCGCCAGGTGCTGCAGCTCGTCCATCAGCTGCTCGAGCAGCGCCTCGGGCGTGCGCGCAGGCGAGACGACATAGCGCACCTGCTCTTTTACATAGACAGCCTTGGCGAACGGGCACAGGTTCAGGCCGATGACGGCCTTTTCCAGCCAGCGGCGGGTGGCGGCGACGATCGCGTCGTCGTCGGCATTGGGGTTGATGGTCATGAGCTGCTTTCAATATGAACGCTTGGTACGAGAGCGTTCAACAAAATTCCCAGGGCAAGGCGCACCGGCGAAGACAGTACGCCGGTACGGCGAGACGAGTGCAACGCCGCCGTAGGGATTTTGTTGGACGCGAGTTTGAATTGTACGCAAGGTTTGCGTGTGCTCATAGGTCATCCATTCGTGAGGGGTAATTTGGAATTTCGCAGGGCACGGGCCGGACACGGCTGCTTTATTGATGACCTGACAAGACTGCCGAATGGATGAGTTGTTTCCGCTGAGAACGTATATTTGAGGCCATGCTTCGCATACTCCGGCTGAGTATGCTTTAAAACGCGACATTTACCCTATGAATGTGAAGCAATTTGGCGGCATACCCCCACAGCGCATTATCAAAATAATTACGTGTTGGCAAAAAGGATAGACAAGAAAATTTGTAACCGGCCGGGATTATTGCTTGACTGCTTAGACGGAGCCTCCTTACACTCCCTCCTGATCACCAGTCCCGTAGTTCCTGGACGCAACACTGGAAGGCCAAGTACGACATGACCATCATCCGCTCGACCTCGATCCTTGCCGCGCTGGGCTTCCTGCTCTCGGCTCCCCTCGCCCACGCCATCGACACCGCGCCGAGCAGCACGCTGCAAAGCGCTGCCGTCGCGCGTTCGGCTGTCAACGGGGGTGCCGCCCTTGGTACCGTGTCGCTGAAAGTCGACGAGTACAAGGAAACCGACGTCTGGGGCCGCATCCGCAGCGGCTACGCCATTCCCGACATCAGCAACAGCCTGGTCGAGCGCCATACCAAGTCGTACAGCCTGAAACCCGACTACATGGCACGCATTTCGGGCCGTGCATCGCCCTACCTGTTCCACGTGGTGCAGGAACTCGAAAAGCGCGGCATGCCGACCGAACTGGCGCTGCTGCCGGTGATCGAATCGGCCTTCAACCCGCAGGCCCTGTCGACCGCCAGCGCGGCCGGCCTCTGGCAGTTCGTGCCGGGCACGGGTAAAGACTACAACCTGAAGCAGAACATGTTCAAGGACGAGCGCCGCGGCGTGCTGGCCTCGACCGACGCCGCCCTGACCTACCTGCAGCGCCTGTACACGATGTTCGGCGACTGGCAGCTGGCCCTGGCCGCCTACAACTGGGGCGAAGGCAACGTCCAGAAGGCGATCAAGAAAAACCAGGCGCTCGGCAAGCCGACCGACTTCGAAAGCCTGGCCGACCTGATGCCGGCCGAGACCCGCAACTACGTGCCGAAGCTGCAGGCGGTCAAGAACATCGTCGGCAACCCGGGCCAGTACAACGTGGTCCTGCCGGTGATCGACAACCAGCCCTATTTCACGACGGTCGACAAGACCAGCGACATCGACCTGGCCATTGCCGCCCAGCTGGCGGAAATGTCGGAAGACGAGTTCAAGGCGCTCAACCCGCAGTTCAATCGCCCGGTGATTACCGGCGAGCGGACCAAAATCCTGCTGCCGCAGAAAAACGCCGAAAAATTCCACGTGAACCTGGCGTCCTGGGGCAAGACGCTCTCGACCTGGACCACGCACAAGATCACGGGCGCCAAGGAAAGCATCGCGTCGCTGGCCTCGAAGTTCGGCACCACGCCGGAAGTCATCCGCCAGGCCAACAATATCCCGGCGCAGACCCGCCTGAAAGCCGGCTCGACCATCCTGGTGCCGAAGACCTCGTCGTCGCTGCACTCGGACATCGCCGACAACATCGTCGACAGCGCCGTGATGGCGCTCGAAGCGGACCGCGGCGAAAAGCGCAGCGGCGCGCGTACCCAGCGCTTCAAGACCAAGGCCGTGGCCTCGTCAAAGTCGCGCGTCTCGCGCAATACCAACAGCCGTCGCAAGCATCGTTAAGTAGCTCGCTGCCGGCCCCCACGGGGCCGGCAGGTTTCTCTTCCTCCCGCCTGCCGTACCCACTATTCCTGCGTTCACTTTGCGCTGCCTCAAATCGACGGCCTCGTGCAAGCATTCCCAAACTAGAGTATAGTGTCGTTTGTGCGCTGCAATAACCGACACCAAGTCGCCGCAGCAGCAAGCACATGAGAAGTACAACAAGCAGCATCGCAACCCAGGCCTGCCATTTTCCGGCAGCCCTCCATAAAGCCCTCCCGCCCTGTGTGTCGATCCTTTGACACCGTCCCGGCGCAAAGCTTTTGTGCCGAAATTTCTTTCATTTTTGAGTCATTTCGTTCTGTTGGTTCGCGTTGCTATTTCGCGCTCGTAAACGTTCGAGCGCTGATCACTACCGAAAGAAAAGCAAACAATGAGTTTTGAAGCACTAGGCCTCCACGCCACGATCGTCAAAGCAGTCAACGAAGCCGGTTACACCGTCCCGACCCCGGTCCAGGAGCAAGCCGTTCCAGCGGCCATCGAAGGGCGCGACCTGCTGGTCTCGTCGCAAACCGGTTCCGGCAAGACCGCGGCATTCATGCTGCCGGCCCTGCACAAGCTGGTCAGCGCCGAGCCGGCAGCCGCCCCTGCGCAGGACGCGTCCCGTCCACGCGGTGAGCGCGTCCGTTTCAGCGCAGCCAAGCCGAAAATGCTGGTGCTGACCCCGACCCGCGAACTGGCGCTGCAGGTGACCACCGCGACCGAAAAATACGGCAGCTACATGCGCCGTATCCGCGCCGTCTCGATCCTGGGCGGCATGCCTTACCCGAAGCAGATGCAACTGTTGTCGAAGAACCCTGAAATCCTGGTGGCAACCCCAGGCCGCCTGATCGACCATATGGATTCGGGCAAGATCGACTTCTCCGAACTGGAAATCCTGGTGCTGGACGAAGCCGACCGCATGCTGGACATGGGTTTCATTGAAGACATCGAGAAGATCGTTGCCGCAACGCCCGCCAGCCGCCAGACGATGCTGTTCTCGGCCACGCTCGACGGCGTCGTCGGCACCATGGCACGTCGCATCACGAAAAACCCGATGACGATCCAGATCGCCAGCGGCACTCAGCGTCACGAGAACATCGTGCAGCGCGTGCACTTTGTCGACGACCTGTCGCACAAGAACCGCCTGCTCGACCACCTGCTGCGCGACGAGTCGATGGACCAGGCCGTGGTGTTCACCGCCACCAAGCGTGACGCCGACACCATCGCCGACCGCCTGAACATCGCCGGCTTCGCAGCCGCTGCGCTGCACGGCGACATGCACCAGGGCGCGCGTAACCGCACCCTGGACAGCATGCGCCGCGGCCAGGTGCGCGTGCTGGTGGCAACCGACGTCGCCGCCCGCGGCATCGACGTGCCGACCATCACCCACGTGGTGAACTACGACCTGCCGAAGTTCCCTGAGGACTACGTGCACCGTATCGGCCGTACCGGCCGCGCCGGCCGCAATGGTCTTGCCATTTCGCTGGTGAACCACGCCGAAGGCATGAACGTCAAGCGCATCGAGCGTTTCACCAAGCAGAGCATCCCGGTCGACGTGGTGGTCGGTTTCGAGCCGAAGCGTTCGGCGCCGGCAGCGCGCAGCGGCGCCCGTCCAGGCGGCTGGAAGCCGGGCGACGGCCGCAGCGCCGCCAAGCCAGGCCAGCGCAGCTTCAGCAAGCCTGCAGCGGCACCGCGTGAAGGTGGCTACAGCCGCGACGCGGCACCACGCGAAGGCTTCCGCACCGGCCCAAGCGCAGGCGCCCCACGCCGCGAAGGCAGCAGTGGCGGTTACCGCGGCAGCAACCCGCGTTCGGCGGACGGCGCCCGCCGCAGCTTTGGCGATAACTGATCGTTGAAGTGTGATGAAAGAACGGCTGCTTCGGCAGCCGTTTTTTTTCGCCCGAGGGTTTCGCACCGACCTACGTCGCCTCCCGCCCGCTCCCCTGCGCCTACACGCCGTATAATCGCCTCCCACCGACCCGCCCCGTCCCGTACCGCATGACTCTCCCCCGCATCACCATCGTCAGCCCTGCCAGCGCGCGCGACAACAACGGCAACTGGCAAACCGCCAGCCGCTGGGCGCATTTCCTGCGCGGGCCTTGCATGGTCGAGGTATCCGGGAACTGGACGGCGGACACCGGCCCCGCAGCTGCGCCCGACCTCCTGATTGCCCTCCACGCGCGCCGCTCGGCCGCTTCGCTGGCCGCCTTTACCAACGCTTTCCCTGAACGCCCGACAATCCTGGTCCTCACCGGTACCGACCTGTACCGCGACATCGACACCTCACACGAGGCGCGCGCCTCACTCGAGCGTGCGAGCGCCCTGGTGGTGCTGCAGGAAGCCGCGCTGGCGCGCCTGCCCGCGCCGCTGCGGGCGAAAGCCCATGTGATCTACCAATCGGCGCCGATGCTGGCGCCGACCGGGGACGGGCCGGGAGAGCGCCACCTCGACATCTGCATGATCGGCCACCTGCGCCCCGAGAAAGACCCGCTGACTTTCATGCGCAGCGCCGCGCTGGTCACCAATCCACGCGTGCGCCTGCTGCACATCGGCGGCTCGCTCGACCCGGCCCTGGAAGCGGCCGCCCGCGCAACAGCGACAGCGAACACCCGCTACGGGTGGCTGGGATCCCTGCCCCACGCGCAAACACGGGCGCGCCTGGCAGGCTCGCATGCGATGGTAATCGCATCGACCATGGAAGGCGGCGCCAACGTCATCATCGAGGCCGTCACCAGCGGCGTGCCGGTGCTGGCCTCGGACATCGAAGGCAATCGCGGCATGCTCGGCATGGACTATGCCGGCTATTTCCCTCCCGGCGACGCGGCCGCGCTGGCCCAGCTGATCGACCGCTGCGCCGGCGACGCGGCGTTCGACGCGCAGCTGCGCGCCCAGTGCGCAGCGCGCGCCCCGCTGTTCGCCCCGGCGGCCGAGCAAGCGGCACTCTGCGACTTGGTGGATAATCTGCTGGATAAGCTGCCGGATAAGCTGTAATCGCGGCGGTCCCGCTGCCCTGAGAACTGAGAAACCAACATGAAGTGGAACCGAACATGAATGCCCCAGACCAGCCCATCAAACTGACTTCCTTCTCGCACGGCGGCGGCTGCGGCTGCAAAATTGCGCCAGGCGTCCTGGCCGAGATCCTGAAGAGCTCGAAAGGCTTTCCCGTGCCGCCGCAACTGATGGTCGGCATCGAGACCGCCGACGATGCGGCCGTCTACAAGCTCAACGACGAGCAGGCGCTGATCGCCACCACCGACTTCTTCATGCCGATCGTTGACGACCCGTTCGACTTTGGCCGCATCGCCGCCACCAACGCCATTTCCGACGTCTACGCCATGGGCGGCACTCCGATCATGGCCCTGGCCCTGGTCGGCATGCCGATCAACAAGCTGCCGCTGGAGACGATCGGCGAGATCATCCGCGGCGGCGAATCGATCTGCGCCGAAGCGGGCATCCCGATCGCCGGCGGCCACACCATCGATTCGGTCGAGCCGATCTATGGCCTGGTCGTGCTGGGATTGGTGCACCCGAGCAAGGTCAAGCGCAATGCCGATGCCAGGGCCGGCGACGTGCTGATCCTGGGCAAACCCCTGGGCGTGGGCGTGCTCTCGGCCGCCCTGAAGAAAGATGCGCTGGGGCCGGACGGCTACGCCGCCATGATCGCCAACACCACCAAGCTCAACAAGCCGGGCAAGGCGCTGGCCGACATGGCCGGGGTGCATGCGCTGACCGACGTCACCGGCTTCGGCCTGCTCGGCCACCTGCTGGAACTGGCGCGTGGCGCCGGCGTCAC
This sequence comes from Massilia niabensis, assembly GCF_042655085.1. Classification (NCBI taxonomy): domain Bacteria; kingdom Pseudomonadati; phylum Pseudomonadota; class Betaproteobacteria; order Burkholderiales; family Oxalobacteraceae; genus Massilia; species Massilia niabensis. Next base: position 386,195 of record NZ_JBHSMU010000004.1, read on the forward strand.
GGCCGAACTCGACATGGCCTCGATTCCCCTGCTCCCGGGTGTGCTGCAGCTGGCGCAGGACGGCTATTTCACCGGAGCCTCGGGGCGCAACTGGGATGCTTACGGCAGCGATGTCACCCTGGCCGACGCGGTCACGCCGGCGCAGCGCGCGCTGCTGACCGACCCGCAAACCTCGGGTGGCCTGCTGGTCTCGTGCGATGCCGCCCTGGCCGCCGAGGTGCTTGCCCTGTTTGCACGCGAAGGCTTTGGCGAGGCGAAGGTTATCGGCCGCATGGCGGCGGGTGCGCCGCGGGTGGTGGTCCAGGCCTGATGGTCTTGTCGCCCATGCCCCGGGGCTGACATCCCTGGAATCGGCAGCGATCCATGCATAGCGCATGGCGCTGCCTTTTTTTTGCATCCGTAGAGCAATAACTTGTCTTTTTGAAACTTGTCGGTCGTATAATGGCGGGCTGCCGGCGCAGACCGGCCTTGATATCCCAACAAAACAATCCTGAGACAATGCGCACGCAACAGGCTGCACAAGTAAGCACCGATCCTGGCCCAGCAGCCGACCTGCCGGCCCGGCTCGGCAACCTCCTCCTAGGCACCGACAGCCGGCAGCGCCTTACCCTGACGCTGCTGGGGCTGGTCGCGCTGGTGAGCGCCACCGTCGTGATGCTGCTGACCTATGCGGTTGCCATCGGCATGGCCGACCTGCGCCAGGTTGCCCTGCTCTCGGCTTGCGTCTTTGCCTCCATCATCGGCTTCTACGCAATGATCCGCAGCGGCTGCAACCGGCGTTTTTCCGACCCGACCCTGGCCATGCCACAAGCCATCATGGCGCAGACGCTGATTGCCTGCGCCTATGCGCTGACCGGTCCCTTGCATGGCGCAACCGTCATCATGCTGGCGCTGGTGATGGTGTTCGGGATGTTCAGCCTGCGCCCGGCGGCCGTGCGCATCGTCAGCGTGTACACGGTAGTGGTCATGGGCGCCGTGATCTACTGGAGCACGCAGCACCAGCCCCTCCATTACCAGCCGCAGCGCGAACTGTTCAATTTTGGCCTGACGGCGATCGTGATGCTGGCCATTTCCCAGCTTTCGGGCCAGCTGATGGACATGCGCACTCGCCTCAAGACGCAGAAGATCGCGCTCGAGGGGGCGCTGGCGCACATCAAGGAAATGGCGGCGCGCGACGAGCTGACGGGTCTGCCGAACCGGCGCCGCATGATGACGCTGCTGCAGGAACACGCGACGCGCCACGCGCGCGGCGGGCCGCGCTTCTTTGTGTGCATCATCGACCTCGACCACTTCAAGCACATCAACGACACCTACGGCCACGCCGCCGGCGACGCCGTGCTGCGCTCGTTCGCGGCCCAGGCCCAGGTGGTCTTGCGCACCACCGACATCATCGGCCGCTGGGGCGGCGAGGAATTCCTGGTGCTGCTGCAGGAAACACCGCCGGGCGAGCCGATGCTCGGCGTGGCGCGCCTGCGCGAGTCGTTAAGCGTCACCCCCGCCAGCCCGGGGCTGCCGGATGTGCGCGTGCGTTTTTCCGCGGGTTTTGCGAGGTATGAGGAAAACGAGCCGATCGACCAGGCCATCGAACGCGCCGACCGCGCGCTGTACGCGGCGAAGTCGGCGGGACGCAACTGCAGCATCGTGCTCTGACCGGGCGCGTGGGTCGCGCTCAGTCGCGCCTGGCCTGGTAAGCCCGGCCCGCGTCGCCGGGACCGCGGCGCACGACGGCAGGCTTGTAGAGGTGATGCAGCTGGCGTGCCAGCAGCGCCAGCCCGAGCAGCAGTACGATAAACGCCACCATGACCGGCAGCGGCAACCCCAGGAATACGCCTCCCATGACACCTCCCGTTCTCACGTTAACTGCCCAGCGTTGTGCCGGCGCAAGAACCTACTGTGCCATCTGGCTTCGACGAAGAATTGCGCTAGCGCAAAAGTTGCACGGTATCATGCCGGGGCGGTCGTCATCGGCGGATGGCGCTCCGGCTTGCCGCGGCCGACGCGCTCGTACTCGGCGATGACCTGGGCGCCGAACAGCAGCAGCGTGGCGCCGATCTCGAGGCTGAACATGACCACGATCGCGGTCGTCATCGAGCCGTACACCACGTTCACCTGCGACAGGGTCGAGAAATACCAGACCAGCACGTGGCGCGCGGCTTCCCACAGCAGCGCCGCCGTGACGCCGCCGACCAGCGCGTGCGAAGTCGACAGGCGCCCGACCGGCATTACCAGGTAGATCGAGGTCAGCACCAGGATTTCGCCGGCCAGGCCCAGCAGGTAAAGCAAGGCGCCCGACACCCCGCCGAGCGACCAGGTGGTACCGAGCAATATCACGCTCTCCTTCCCCATCACCTGCAAGGTGCCAGCCACGACCGTCACCAGCATCACGCCGATCCCGAGCGCCAGCATGTAGCAATACGGCAGCAGGGCCGAGACCAGGAAATGGCGGCGCCGGATCGCGACCCGGTGCACAAAGATGACGCTCATTGCATTTTCCAGCACGGTAAACGCGAACGAGCTGAAAAACAGCATGGTCCCGCCCAGCACCCAGGTAATGAGCTCGCGGTTGTCGAGGAAGTTGGCGACCTCGGCCGTTATCGAAGCCGACTGGCCCGGCATCAGCAATTCCAGGTAGCGGCGCAGCGTGACGAGCAACTCGGCCGGGTCGATGAAATGCGACAGCGCCACCACCACCAGCATCAGGAAGGGCACGATCGACAGCAGCGCGTAGTAGGCGACGGCCCCGGCCAGCAGCAGGCCCTGGTTCGCCCGGAAACCTTTGAGCACGCTGAGCGTGAAGGCGAGCGGATGCTTCAGGATATAGGCGTTGGCGCGCCGGTTCAGGATCCGCACGCGCATGCTGCGCTTATGCAGGCGCCGCAGGCGCAAGCGAGATAGCCGAGCCATGCCCATCATTGCGCCAGCCTGATTCCAGCAAACTGCCAGCGTGCGCCGGCCGGGAAAAAGTTGCGGTAGCTGGCGCGTGCATGGCCTGCCGGCGTCGCGCAGGACGCCCCGCGCAGCACATATTGGTTGACCATGAACTTGCCGTTGTATTCGCCGATCGCACCCGGCGCCGGGGCATAGCCGGGATAAGGCGCGTAGCTGCTGCTCGTCCATTGCCAGCAGGCGCCGAAGGTTTGCGCCAACCCCTCACCCGCCGCATCGGCAGCGGCAGGATGCAGGTGGCCGGCCTCGATGCTGGCGTGGCGAGCGGCAAATTCCCACTCCGCCTCCGTCGGCAGGCGCGCGCCGCGCCAGCGCGCATAGGCGTCGGCCTCGTACAGCGAGACGTGGGTGACCGGGCGGTTCGCATCGAGCGGACTCAAGCCGTGCAGCGTGAATTCAGTCCACTCGCCATCCGCGCTGTCGTCACCCGGGCGGCGCCAATACAGGGGCGCGGCCAGTTCGCCGGACGCCACCCGGTCCCAGCCCTCGGCCAGCCAGAGCGCCGGATCCCGGTAGCCGCCGGCCTCGATGAACGCGCGGTATTCGCCATTCGTCACCAGGCGCGAGGCGAGGGAAAATGGCGCGACATAGGTACGGTGGCGCGGCAACTCGTTGTCGAAGCAAAAGCCGTGGCCGTCATGACCGATCTCGGCCAGGCCGCCATCGAAGGGCAGGAAGACGAGCGCAGGCGGTGGCGCCGCCTCCTGGAGCGGATCGTTCGCGTAGGCGGGCGCCAGGGGATTGCACGCCAGCAGGTGCTTGAGGTCGGTGAGCATCAATTCCTGGTGCTGCTGCTCGTGCTGCAGGCCCAGTTCCACCAGGCTGGCCAGGGCGGCGTCGCCCGGATGATTGGCCAGCAGGCGCACCATGCGCGCGTCGACGTCAAACCGGTAGGCCCGCACTTCTTCCAGCGAAGGACGGGTCAGCAGCCCGCGCTGGGCGCGCGGGTGTTTCGCCCCGACGCCGTTGTAGTAGGAATTGAACAGCACCCGGAAGGCAGGATGAAACGGCGCGAAACCCGCCTCGCGCGGCTCCAGGACAAAGGTTTCGAAGAACCAGGTCGTGTGCGCCAGGTGCCACTTGACCGGACTCGCGTCCGGCATCGACTGGGCGCAGCAGTCTTCCGGCGACAGCGGCGCGGCCAGCTGCACCGAGCGGTCGCGCACCAGGGAAAACCGCTGTACCTGAGTTTGCATCTCAGCAGGTGCGTGAGGTTGTGACTGAGCCCGTGCCCCCATGGTGCGCCCTGTCAGCTGATGGCCTGCGCGTGGATGACTGCGAACGGGCAGCGTGCATCGAGCCAGACGCGGGTCGCCTCGAAGCCCGATTGCTCGAGCAGGGCGATGGCGTCGGCCTGGCGGTATTTATAGCTGTTTTCGGTCTGGATGCGTTCGCCCTCGGCGAAATCGCGCCCGCCGCCCGGCCAGCGCACGCGCTGCGCGCTGCGCGCTTCCAGGTGCATCTCGACCCGGCCAAGGGCTTCGTTATAGAAGGCGACATGGCGCCAGCCGCGCACGTCGAAGTCGGCGCCGAGCAGGCGGTTCACGTGGCGCAGGATGTTCAGGTTGAAGGCGGCCGTCACGCCGAGCGCGTCGTCGTAGGCGGCGTCGATCACAGCCTTGTCCTTGACCAGGTCCATACCGATGAGCAAGGCGCCGTCGGGACCGCAGGCCTTGCGCAGGCGCCGCAGGAAGGCGCGCGCTTCCGGCGGCGTGAAGTTGCCGAGCGACGAACCCGGATAGAAGAACAGGCGGCGCTCGAGCGGGATGCTGTCGGGCAGCGCCAGGCTGTTCGAGAAATCGAGCCCGAGCGCTTCCATGGCGATGTGCGGAAAGCGCGCGCGCAGCCGCGCCAGGGCGTCGGTCACGAAGTCGGCCGAGATGTCGACGGCGACATACCTGGCCGGGCACAGCCGTGGAAACAGCGAGGCCGCCTTCGCGCAATTGCCGGCGCCGAGGTCGATCAGGGTCGTGCCGACACCGCAAGCGCGCGCAATCTCCTTCCCGAAGCGCTCGAACAGCCCTGCTTCGGTGCGCGTCGGATAGTATTCCGGCAGCGCGCAGATCGCCTCGAACAGGGTCGATCCGAGCGAGTCGTAGAGGAATTTCGGCGAGATGCCGGCCTGGTGCGCGCAGAGGCCGTCAGCCAGTTCGGCCGCGACCTGGACCTGGGGGTGGTCGGCGTGGGCTGGAGGGCACGGTGCCGCAGCCCGCTTTTCGATTGTGCATGACGTCAGCATAAGGTTTATCATTCGTGCCGCCGAAGCGCGGGTGCGCCCAGGACTGGGGAGTTGCCGTTTTTGCTATCATAGCGGAATACCCGATTTCCCCGCGCCAGCCAGTTACCGAACCGTGCTGGCCGCCCTTTCCCTTGTCATGAAGAAGAACGCCAACATGCTCCCACTGTCCCGTAGAAAATTGCTGCTTGGCGCATCCGCCGCCCTGGTACTGTCGACGACCGCATTCAACGCCGCCGCCCAGAACACGCCCGGCGTGCTGCGCGTGTCCGCCATTCCGGACGAAGCGCCGACCGAACTGCAGCGCAAGTTCAAGCCGCTGGGCGACTACCTGGCCAAGGCCACGGGACTGAAGGTCGAATTCACGCCGGTGACCGATTACGCGGCCTCGGTCGAGGGACTCGTCAACCACAAGCTCGACATGGTGTGGTTCGGCGGCTTTACTTTCGTGCAGGCCAACGTGCGCAGCAAGGGCCAGGTCATTCCACTGGTGCAGCGCGTGGAAGACGAAAAATTCCGCTCGGTGTTCATCACCACCTCGCCAGCCATCAACAGCCTGGCGGACCTGCGCGGCAAGACGCTCTCCTTTGGTTCGGAATCCTCGACCTCGGGCCACCTGATGCCGCGCTCCTTCCTGCTGGGCGCAAACATCAACCCGGACACCGACCTCAAGCGCATCGCCTTCTCGGGTGCGCATGATGCGACCGTGGCGGCTGTGGCCGGCGGCAAGGTCGATGCCGGCGCACTGAACATCTCGGTCTGGGAAAAGCTGGTCGAAGCCGGCAAGGCCGATCCGAAAGTCACGCGCGTGTTCTACACCACGCCGGGCTACCACGACTACAACTGGTCGGTGCACAGCAAGATGAGCCCGGCGCTCCAGAAGAAGATCCGCGACGCCTTCCTGGCGCTGGACGCATCGACCCCGCAGGGCAAGGAAATCCTCGACCTGCAGCGCGCCACGAAGTTCGTGCCGACGAATCCGGCCAACTACAAGCAGATCGAAGCGGCCGCGCGCAGTGCGGGTTTGCTGAAGTAAGGTTGCAGGTGATATGACGAAGTTATTATGAGCTTTAAGCTCGACAACTTGACCGTGCGCCACCTGGCTGGCGGCACGGCGCCCGTGCTGCACGGGCTCGACTTGAACGTCGAGCAAGGGGAGCAGCTTGCCCTGATCGGCCCGTCCGGGGCCGGCAAGACCACGCTGCTCTCCACCCTCGCCTGCGCGCACCGCCCTGCCGCGGGCAGTTTTACCGTCTTCGGCGAGGACCCGTGGGCGCTGTCGCACGCGGCGCGCCATGCCTTGCGCGCGCGCCTGTTCCTCGCCCCGCAGACGCCGCCGCTGCCGCCGCGCCAGCGCGTGGTCACCGCCGTGCTGGCCGCGCGCCTGCCGCACTGGAGCGTGTGGAAGGCGCTCGCTTCGCTGTTCCGCCCGGCGGACCCGGACGCCGCCCACGACGCACTGGTGCGCTTCGGCCTGGGCGACAAGCTGTATGCGCGGGTCGACCGGCTCTCGGGCGGCGAGCGCCAGCGCTGCTCCCTGGCGCGCCTGTTATTGTCCACTGCCGATGCCTTCCTGGTGGACGAGCCGATTTCCGCGCTCGACCCGGCGCTGGCGCGCCTGACCCTGGCCACCCTGCAGGCGGAAGCGGCCGCGCGCAATGCCACGCTCGTCTGCAGCCTGCACCAGGTCGAGATGGCGCGCGCCCACTTCGACCGCCTGGTGGGCCTGCGCGACGGGCGCATCGTGTTCGACCTGCCGCGTGCCCGCGTCACCGATGCCATGATCGCGGCCCTGTACGAGAACGAGACAGTACTGCCGCACGTCCACCCGCCGCATGAGCCGCCCGAGCGCATCGCCGTCGGCGCCTGCTTCTGATGACCGTTCCGCTATTGACGGTAGCCTGCCTATGACGATGTCCCGGCAATTCCTGCATCCGGACCCCGCGTGGCGCGGACGCCTGCTGGCCTGCGCGGCCTGTGTCGCCTTGCTCTGGCCGATGCTCGTCTTCAGCGAGTTCAAGCCCTGGTTGCTGTTCGACCGGCAAAGCCTGGGCGCGGCCGGCGGCTTCCTGTCGGACTTCCTCCGCCCGGCACACACGTCCGAATTCCTGCTGATGGTCTTGCGCGACACCTGGGTCACGGTGGCGATCGCGACCGCCGGCCTGGCGCTCGCCTTGCTGGGCGCGATTCCCGCCACGCTCCTGGTCAGCGAACGCCTGTCGATCTCGCGCCTCGGCACCGGCCGCATGCGCGCTCCCGCGGCGCTCCTGCGCCAGGTGGTGCGCTGGGTGCTGGTGCTGCTGCGCAGCGTGCCGGAACTGGTGTGGGCGCTGCTGTTCGTGCGCGTTGTCGGGCTCGGGCCGACGGCCGGGGTACTGGCCATCGCCCTTACCTATTCAGGCATGCTGGCGAAGGTCTATGCCGAGATCCTGGAGTCGGGCGACGCCCACGCCACCGATGCCCTGCTGGCGGCCGGCAGCCCGCGCCTGTCCGCCCTGCTGTACGGCGCGCTGCCCGACGCTGCCGCCGAACTGGTGTCGTACACGGTCTACCGCTGGGAGTGCGCGATCCGCGGCTCGGCGGTGATGGGTTTCGTCGGCGCCGGCGGCCTTGGCCAGCGGATGGACGAATCGACCCGCATGATGGCCGGCGGCGAAGTGGCCACCATGCTGATCATGTTCGTGCTGCTGGTCGCCTGCGCCGACCTGGTCTCCAAACTTCTGCGCCGGCGGCTCGGATGACGACGCGTCCGGCATCTCCTCCCCCCGCTCCTCCGCGCAGCTGGAGCACGCCGCTGCTCCTCGTCGGGCTGCTGGCGCTGGTCGTCGCCAGCTTCGCAACCCTGCAACTGGAGCTTGCAGCCTTCCTTGCGCCCGAGTCGCTCGGCACGACACTGGAATTCCTGTCCGGCTTCGCCCCGCCCGACCTGGCTCCGGCTTTTCTGCGCAAAACGCTGGGAGCCGCACTGGAAACGCTGTCGATGTCGGCGCTGGGTACCTTGCTGGCCGTCGTTGCCGGCCTGTTGCTGGCGCTGCCGGCATCCGGGCGCTGGGGCGCGCCCCCGCGCGCGGCGGTGCGCCTGCTGCTCAACGTGCTGCGCTCTATTCCCGAACTAGTGTGGGCCGCGCTGCTGCTGGTGGCCGCGGGCCTGGGACCGTTCGCCGGCACGCTGGCGCTGGGCGCGCACACGGCCGGCGTGCTGGGCCGGCTGTTCGCCGACGCCCTGGAAAACGCCGAGCCGCTGCCCGAGGCGGCGCTGCGCAACAACGGCGCGCCGGCGCTCGCCGCGTTTTTCTATGCCACCCTGCCCCAGACCCTGCCGCAGATGCTGTCCTACACCCTGTACCGCTGGGAGAACAACATCCGCGCCGCCGCCGTGCTGGGTGTGGTCGGCGCGGGCGGACTCGGCCAGATGCTGAAATACCATTTGTCGCTATTCCAGATGCAAAGCGCCGCCACCGTCGTGCTGGCGATGCTGCTGCTGGTGGCCCTGGTCGATGCGGCCAGTTTCGCGCTGCGGCGCGCCCTTACCCGCTAACCCTTCCGCTAACCCTTCCGCTAACCCTTACGATAATCCTCGGATCATCCACTTACCCATGCTCGAACTCTCCGGCCTGACCAAGACCTATGGCGGACGCGCCGTGCTGTCGAACCTGTCGCACCGTTTCGCTCCCGGGCGTTTCGTCGCCATCATGGGGGAATCGGGCGTCGGCAAGTCGACGCTGCTGAACCTGATCGCCGGACTCGATGCCCCCGACAGCGGCGAGGTGATCGTCGACGGCAGGCCGATGTCGGCGCTCGACGACGACGCCGCCACCGGCCTGCGGCGCACGCGCATGGGTTTCATCTTCCAGGCTTTCCACGTGCTGCCGCACCTGACGCTGCACCAGAACGTGGCGCTGCCGCTGCTACTGAACCGCTCGGGCACGGAACGGGCCGAGGCCATGCTGGCGGCGGTGGGACTAGGAGGACGCGGCGCCGACTTTCCGCGCCAGCTCTCGGGCGGCGAACTGCAGCGCGTCGCCATCGCGCGCGCCCTGGTGCACCAGCCGGCGCTGCTGCTGGCCGACGAGCCGACCGGGAACCTCGATCCGGAAACGGCGGGCGGCATCCTGCGCCTGCTGCGGGCCGAAATCCGCGCCACCGGCGCCGGCGCCATCATGGTCACCCACTCGCATGCGGCGGCCGACATGGCCGATGAGATCCTGCTCCTGACACGTGACGGGCTGCAACAAGCTTAAGCGAGCCCGACAATTAGCGTAAATTCCGTGAGGAAACGTGTATGTTAGGCGCATGTTACGTTCAGTTACAGTGAACAGTGCGTCGTGCGCAACAGAGTCGTAGTAATATCACAACGACCCGCACCCATAAGCACTCAAAATTCCGGGCGTATCCAGAACGGTCCTGCTCCCTCAACCAAAGTACGCAATTTTGGAGGAGTACATGAACGTACGCCAAAAAAAACAGGAAATGCTGGCCGCGATGCACCGTGCGCGTGCCCTTGAGCCGTCGAGTTTCGTGCCCAACAAGCTGCTCGACACGCTGATCGAAAAACTGCACCTCAAGAATGACGCCGAGCTGTGCCGGGTGCTCGAGGTGCAGCCGCCGATCATCAGCAAGATCCGCCACCGCAAGCTCAACGTCGGCGCAACGATCCTCTTGCGCATGCACGAGAAATCGAACATCCCGATCCGCGAACTGAAGGAGCTGACGACGGCGTCGCTGCACTAGGCCGCATGGAAAAACTACAAGGACGCTGCGCCAGGGCGGGCAGCGTCCTTTGTCGTCTTAACTGGCCGGCGGGCGGCCCGTCTTCAGCTGGGGCAGGCTGTCGAGCACCTGGCGCAGGGTGGCCATGTCGAGGCGCCCGACGAGTGCGACGCCAATGCGCAGCAACTCGCTTTTCTTGACCTCGACGCCGGCCTTCAGGCAGGCCTGCTTCACCGCCGCCAGGACCGCGTATTCCCCTTCGGGCATGGTGAAGCTGTCGCGCACCAATGCAGGACGCGCCGCGTCGGCGCCTGCCGGCGCGGCTTCAGGGGCGCGCGCCCGGCCGGCGGCGCCGCCCCTGGCGGCCTTGACGATGGCCATGGCGGCGTTTTTCACGGCGGCGGCAGGCTTTGCGGCGCTGCTGCGAGATGCAGCCTTGACAGGGGTCTTCGACGCAGCCTTCTCCACCTTTGCGGCGCGCTTTTCAGTTGTTTTTGCAGCCGGTTTTGCAGCCGCTCCGGCTGCCGGCTTCTTCGGCGATGTTGCCGGCACGGCGATCGGCCTGGCGACGGCTTTGGCAACCGGCTTTCCGGCTGCCTTTGCAGTCGCCTTCAGCGCGGACTTCGCCGCGGCCTTGGGCGCGGCTGGCGCCGCGGCTTTCAGCGCCGCCGCACGGCGCGCGCGCGGTGACGGGGCTGGTGCGACGGCCGGGGACGATGCTGTTTTTGGCGCGGCCTTTGCCTGCGCCCCTGCTTTTACCCGCGCCGACGGGGCTGCGCCCCGGTCCGCCACGAGAACCGATTTTCTGGTCATTGAGTATTCCACTGCTTAACAAGATAAACAATATAGTCGATCACACGCATTCCCGATAGGGCGCGCACGCTTGCGGTACCATTTTCGCCCCTGCTTTCTTCCCCAGTTCCTCCAGCGCGCGGCGGTGCAGGTCCCGGATCACGCCAGCGCGCAGGCCCGCCTGGACCGGCACCAGTTCCCGCACGCCGAGTTCTTCCACCAGGGCCAGCAGCAGCGCCAGCCCGCCGGCCAGCTGCACGGCGCGCCCCGGCTGCGTCCAGGCCTGCGCGGCGCGGGCCAGTTCCCCGTCGTCGACCAGGGCGCGGCGCAGCGCCTGCAGCGCATCGACGCTCAGCACTGATTGACCGGCAAGCTCGGCCAGCGCGCGCAGCGTGCCCGAGGCGCCATAGGCGCGCGCCCAGCCGTGGCGGCCGGCCAGCGCGCCGGCATCGGCCACCCGGCTGCGCGAGGACGCCAGCGCCGCCTCGAAGGCGCCGGGCGAGATGCCGTCGCCAAAGAAGGCCAGCCCCTGGCGCAGCGCCCCGACGCCGAACGACTGCACCAGCTCGACATGCATGCCGCAGCCGACCGCCACTTCGGTCGAGCCGCTGCCGACGTCGAGCACCAGGCGGCGTTCGCCGGGCGCGCCGGGAGCGGGAATGGGAGCGGGAGTGCCGAGGGCACCGGCCACGCCCAGGTAGACCAGGCGCCCCTCCTCCTCGCCGCTGATGACTTCGATCGGATGGCCGAGCGCGGCAACCGCGGCCGGCAGGAACGCGGGCGTATCGCAGGCCACCCGCAGCGCGGCGGTGGCGACCACGCGCACCGCGCGCGGCTCCCACGGCGCCAGGCTGGTCCTGAAGTCGCGCAAGCAGGCCAGTGCGCGCCGCCTCGATTCCGGTCCCAGGCAGCCGTTGGCGCCGATCGCGGCGCCCAGACGGATCGGCTCGTTCAGGGTGGCCAGGATGTGCACGGCGTCGTGCTCCACGCTGGCCACGATCAGGCGAAAGCTGTCGGACCCGAGTTCGACGGCGGCATAAATGGGCGCGTGCGGGGGTACGTCGGGATGTAGGTGCGTGGAAAGGGCCATGGTTCATCCTGCGCGTGGAGGAACCCCGAGTATGGCCGGGCTTTGTGACGCCCGGATGACGCGACGGCGACCGGAGGCTTCCCCGGATCGCCTGGCTTCGCTATTCCATCTCCGGCGCGACCGGGCGCGGCGCCATCCGCACCACGTTGCGCCCGCCCTCCTTGGCTGCGCGCAGGGCGGCGCCGGCGCGCTGGAACAGCGTGACGTTGCTGTCGTCGGGGCGGATCGTCGTCACGCCGAAGCTGGCCGTCATCGAGATCAGCGCGCGCTCGGTCTTGACCGGCGTACCTTCGATTGCCGCACGCATGCGCTCGGCCACCAGCATCGCTTCCTCGCTGCCGGTACGCGGCAGCAGCAGCGCGAACTCGCCGCCGACCAGGCGCCCCAGCAGGTCGCTGTCGCGCAGCTGGCGGCGGCACAGGTCGGCTACATGGCGCAGCACGACGTCGCCCACGGGGTGGCCGTAACCGTCGTTCACGCGCGTGAAGCTGTCCAGGTCGAGCACGACGAGCGAGGTTGGCGAACCCGGGCGCCGCGCCAGCGCCATCCACGGCGCCAGGGCGCTGAAGAAGCCGCGCCGGTTCGCGGTCTCGGTCACCAGGTCGATGACTTCCAGGCGCGCCATGTCGCGCTGCAGGCGTTCGCGCGCCAGCAGCAGCCAGCCGAAACCGGTCACCAGCATCAGGAGGTAGAAGGCGGCGGTCGAGAACTGGCGCAGCAGGTCGTGCGAAAGCCAGCGCCAGCCGCCCGGCATCACCAGCACCAGGATGCCGCGCGCGGCCACCACCAGCGCCAGCAGGGCAATCGCAATGGCCAGGGCACGCTGCAGCATGCTCGTCTCGCGCCAGCCGCGCGCCAAGGCCACCGCCGCCAGCAGGTAGAAGGCGCCGAGCAGCAAGGCGGCGGCCAGCGTGCGCAGGCCTTCCTCGTCGATCCAGTACGACACCAGGAAGGCGAACACGGCAGCGATGGCCAGGGGCACCAGGGCGCGGCGCCAGCGCAGGCACCCGGCGGCTTCCCACAGCGCCCCGGCTTCCAGCGCCACGCCGCCGATCAGGAGCGCCCAGCCGCCCGGGATCGCCAGCGGCTCGGGCACCACGCGCGCGCCGCCCAGGCACAGCAGGATCCAGGCCGCGGCCTGCACCTGCTTCGACAGGCCCCAGGTGGCGGCCGCCGGGCCGCGGTTGCTGGCGGCATCGGCGGAAGCGTCGGAAAAGAACAGCGTGCTGCACAGGACCAGGTTGCCCAGGGCGAGCACCAGCACCATCGTCGTCGGATCCATCGTCATCATGGCGGCTCAGCCCTCGTAGCCGGCGTTGCGGGGGTTGCCGGCAAGGCCGGCGCGATGGCGCGCGCCCTGGCTGCTGGTGGCGGTGATCGATGGGTGAGCGAGGGGCATGGCGAACTCCGTGTGGCGGCAATGGGCAGCTTAGCAGAATTTAATGCCTGTGAACAAGGCTGCGGCCAGGAGTCGGCCGCCGCATCGGCACCCGACACAGCGCGCCAGGACAATGTCTCCTCTTCTTTCGTTCACTCATCGTTATACTGGCGTCATGCCACCCCGATCCGAGCCGCCGGAAGCCTCCCCGGAAGCCCCCTCCTCTACGCTGCTGGTACGCACGCGTGGCAACCGGCGCACGCTCGAATTCCAGGACGGGGACATCCAGAGCGAAATGCTGCTCTCGGACCCCGACGTGCTCGTGCTCGACTACGCGCGCGCGATGATGTGCTTTGCCCTGTTCGCGCCGTGCCCGCGCCACATCCTGATGGTCGGCCTGGGCGGCGGCTCGCTGGCCAAGTTCTGCTACCGCCACTTCCCCGCCACGCGCATCACGGTGCTGGAAATCAGCGCCGAGGTGATCGCCCTGCGCGACCAGTTCTGCGTGCCAGTCGACGACGCGCGCCTGCGCATCCTGCACACCGACGCCGCCGACTACGTTCGAGCGGCGAGCGCCGGCTTCGACGTGCTCCTGGTCGACGGTTTCGACGCAGCCGGCATGCCCGAGGCACTCGGCAGCGCGCAGTTTTACGCCGACTGCCGCCGCGCGCTGCGCACCGGGGGCGTGCTGGTGGCGAACATCCTGGCCTACGATCCGCTGCATGACGCCCTGGTGACGCGCGTGCACGAGACTTTCGGCGGCCGCGTCTGCGATCTGCACGGGGTCGCGGGTAACAACCACCTGCTGTTTGCCATCAAGGAGGGGCGGCCTGCGCAATCCCCTGCTGGCGGTGCCGCGCGCCTGTGCGAGTACTTCATCCGCCACCGCGGCCTGCACTTTCCCCTCCTGAACCGGCTGCTGGCGCGGGCCCTGGTGGCCTGGCTGGCATGGCGCCCTGTCTGATCGCGGCGACAGACCGGTCCATACGGGCGCGGCGGCACGACAATAGTTTGCGAAAACAATCAAAGATGTGACAAACTTGGTCGTTTAGTGCCTGTGGGCAAATCTACAGGGCAATCATTCAGGAACGGTCCATGTTGCGTCACCTCCCGTTTTCCCCCACCCGCGCGGCAGTCCTCACTTTCGGGGCTGGCCTGGGCGCATCCGTCGCCTTGTTCCTGGGGGTGAGCCACCTCGAATACGACAACCTCGCCCTGTCGTTCGCCCAGCGCGCCGACCAGCGCGTGGCCTCGGTGCGCCAGGGCCTGCACGACGCGGTCGAGGTGATCACGGTGACCAACCGTTTGTTCGCCCTGGGCACACCGGTCACACGCGCCCAGTTCCACGACTTCACTGCGCCGCTCATGCAGCGCCATCCGTTCATCAAGGCCTTCAATGTCCACCGGCTGGTCGCCGACAGCGATCGTGCGGCATTCGAAGCCGAACTGGCGGCCGTGGTTCCCGGCACCGTGATCCACGAGCAGCGCGACGGCGTCCAGGTACCGGCGGAGCGCCGCCCGACTTACAACGTCGTGCATTACCTGGAGCCGATGGCCGGCAACGAGGCGGCCTTCGGCTTCGATTCCGCTACGCGCGTGCCGATCAACGCCGCGCTGGCGCAGGCGCAGGCGGAAGACCGCGCCGCGGCCACCCCGCTGTTCCCGCTGGTGCAGGACGCCCATCCCCAGCCGAGTTTCCAGATCCTGCTGCCGGTGCATGACCGCGACGGCCGCCTGGTCGGCGACACCGCGGTGGTCGTGCGCGCACGCGAACTGGTGCAGAAGGCGCTGGCCGGCGCCGGCCTGCTCGGCGACGAGCGGGTCATGATGTCGGTGTACGCCGGTGCACGCGCCCTCCCCGCCGACCTGGTCTTCACGACCGGCGAGGGCGGCGCCCTGCCCCCACTCGACCCGATCGCGAGCTGGATCGCCCCCGAGCACGCCAACCGCGCGATCCGCACCCTGGACGTGGCCGGCCGCCCGTGGCTGGTCGAAGTTGCCGCTACCCCGCGTCCGTTCGCGGCCGACCACCTGGCTTCGCTGGCGATCCTCGCTGGCGGCATCCTGGTCAGCCTGCTGACGGCGGCCTGGGTCCAGACCTCGGGCGAACGCACCCGCCGCGTGCAGCAGCTGGTGCGCACCCGCACCGCCGACCTGAAGCGCACCAACCGGCGCCTGGTCGACGACATGGTCGCACGCGAACGCACCGAAAAAGCCTTGCAGCAAAGCGAACAGCGCTTCCGCCAGCTGGTGTCGATGTCCTCCGACTGGTACTGGGAACAGGACGCGCAGCTGCGCTTCACGATGGTCACCGGCGGCTTTTCGGAAAAGGCCGGCGTGCTGGTCGAGCACCTGCTCGGCAAGACGCGCTGGGAATATGTCCCCGCGCTCGCCGCCAGCGAGGCCGGGCGCGAACACATCGCCCGCGTCACCGGCTACCTTCCCTTCAACGAATTCGAATACCAGGTGCTCGACGACCAGGGCCAGACCCGCTGGTTCTGCGTCAACGGCCAGCCCGTGTTCGACCGGAACGGGGCCTTCACCGGCTACCGAGGCACCGGACGCGACATCACCGAACGCAAGCTCACCGAGCAGCGTGTGCACCACGTAGCCCAGCACGACGTGCTGACCGGCCTGCCGAACCGCTCGTTGCTGCAGGACCGCCTCGGCCAGGCGGTGGCCTACGCCAACCGCAGCGGCAATCCGGTGTGGGTGATGCTGATCGACCTCGACCGCTTCAAGTTCGTCAACGACAGCATGGGCCACAAGGCCGGCGACGTGCTCCTGATGACGGTGGCGGCGCGCCTGCGCTCGGCCCTGCGCGACCTCGACACGGTAGCGCGCCTGTCGGGCGACGAATTCGTCGTGATCGTGTCTGAACACGGCGAGCAGAAGCTTACGCCGGAGATCGTCGAGCGCGTCATGGCCGCCGTCGCCCAACCGGTCATGCTCGGCACCAAGGAATTTTTCGTCACCTGCAGCATTGGCGTGGCCGTCTATCCGAGCGAAGCGACCGAGGCCGATGTGCTGATCGAGCACGCCGACATCGCCATGTACCGCGCCAAAAAACTGGGGCGCAACAACTTCCAGTTCTATACGCCCGCGATGAACGAGGAATCGCTCGAGCGGGTGCGCATCGAAGGGGCCCTGCGCAATGCCCTCGAGCGCGACGAATTCGTGCTGTATTACCAGCCGCAGCTCGACATCAAGACCGGCAAGGTGGTCGGCATGGAAGCGCTGCTGCGCTGGCAGCATCCGGAACTGGGCATGGTGCCCCCGGGCCGCTTCATCAGCATTGCCGAGGAGACCGGCCTGATCGTGCCGATCGGCGCCTGGGTCATGCGCACCGCCTGCGCCCAGAACAAGGCCTGGCAGGACGCCGGTTTCGACAAGCTGCGCGTGGCGGTCAACCTGTCGGCCCGCCAGTTTGGCGCCCCGGACCTGATCGAAGGCCTGGAAGCGGTGCTGAAAGACACCGGGATGGAGCCGAAATACCTCGAGATCGAGCTCACCGAGAGCCTGTTCATGAGCGACATCACGCCGGCCGTCGACCTGCTGCACCGCATGAAGGCCCTGGGGGTGAGCCTGTCGATCGACGATTTCGGCACCGGGTACTCGAGCCTGTCCTACCTGTCGCGCTTCCCGATCGACGTGCTGAAGATCGACCGCTCGTTTGTCGCCGACATCACGCGCGACGCCAACGACGAAGCCATCGTCACCTCGATCATCGCGCTGGCGCACAACCTGAAGCTGGCGGTGATCGCCGAAGGCGTGGAGACGGCGGAACAGCTCGACTACCTGCGCCGCCATGGCTGCGACGAGATGCAGGGCTATTACTTCAGCCGGCCGTTGGCGAACGCCCAGTTCGAACAATTGCTGCGCGAGGGCCGGGGATTGACGGTCGAAGCGATTCCCGAGCAGGTGGTGGAAGCGCAGGCGCAAGCAGAGGTGGCGGACGCCTGAAGCGGGTCCGTCATTGGCCTCATTGGCTTATAGCAATTTTCACATCGTTGCTCTACAATAGTCGTGTCGCTATTGCAATTTCAGGAATCAATGATGGAAGAAGTACAAGCACGCCCGGCGCAAGCGGCCCAGGCACGCGTGGTCAGGACTGACCTGCGCACCCGCGACCTGGTGAACCAGGCGGTGGCCTCGGTGCCGACCCTGGGCCTGCAGCGCGCAGCGGAATTTCTGGCGGCAATGAACGTGCCGGCGGAGATCGCCGTGCGCACCCTCGTCTATCCTCAACGCCGCCGGCGGTATTAAGCCGACGCGACAAAGCCTACCCCGGCTTGAAAATCTGCGCGACCGGCATGAGCCGGTTGAACGCGTGAGGTCATTCATGCCGGTGGCATGAAGTCATTCATGCCGGGGGCCTGAATGACAAGGCGCCCACCCTACCGGTCTTCCTGGGCCCGGATGTCGGCCAGCGACTCCAGGCCCCGCGCCGTCACCTCGAAGCTGCCATCCTCGCGCTGCGCAATGTGCGACTTGCGAATCAGGAACTGGGCAACGTCGCCCGGCACGCTTGCCGCCGGGTCTGCCTCGAGTGCCGTAAGCGCCTCGATGCAGGCACGCAGGAACAGGACCTGCTGGCCTTTTTCCGTCAGGTCGACCCGGCCATCACGGCCGTAGGAAATCATCTTCAGGCCCGACAGGCGCTTGGCGTTGCGCCCGACACAGGCATTGACCCGGTCGGTGCGCGCGCCGCGCCGGATGAACTCGAGCGCGTTGTATTCGTCTGTCGTCAGTTTTTCGTTCTTCATTACCGCTTTCTGGTTCGTTTGCGGCCGTCATGGTAACCGCCACAAGGCCTGGCGGCAACCAATGCTTGATACGGCCGGACGAACCTAACGTAATGCGCGCAGGGCGATCCAGACCAGGCCGGCGGCGACGATGCCGCTGATGGCCAGCACGCCCTGGAAGCGGCGCGAAGCAAAGCCGGTGCTCCGGCCCAGGTAGATTTTGTTGTGCAGCGAATTGCCCATCTGTTTCTCCGTCATCGTTTCGATAAGACCACTGACAGATATTATAAAAAAAATCACAAAATGGGAGTGTTCGGCACCGAACATTATTGTAACTTTGTGTGTAATCAGGCAACGATACAACACCTGCGTACTGCGCGCCGGTGCGCCGTGTCGACTGTTAGGATTGTCCCAACATTGACCAGCCCTGGAGTGCACCATGACGCAACCGAAACACCCGACCGACCCCGCCGCATCCGGCCGCGCCTACATGGATGAGGGCGATATCGGCAGCGGCGAAAAAACGCCCGGCCAGCAGGAAACCGACGAGATGATCAAGGAGATTCCGCCGCTCCAGCCAGGCAGCGAGCGCGACAACAGCAAGCGGAACGACGAGGGGCAGCCAAAACAGTAAGCGTATGAAGCTGTCGCCCGATGCGGCAGCTTCATGCCGGAGTGAGGGCAGGCCCTGCCTCTGCTCAGTTCGCCCGAATAGGCGGCACGGGGAGCGTTGGTTCTTCGACGGGCGCGTGCGCCGGGTCGGGCACATCGTCTGGCACCGGAACAGTGGGCGGAGTGGGAGAAGGTTCCGGCTCCGGTGTCGAGTGGGCATGCAGCGCGCTTGCGCGTTCGCTTTCATGCGGATCGATCGTATCCATCATCTATCGTTCTCCAAAGTGTAAGACGGCAAGGCGGCACAGCCGGGAGGACTGCACCGCGCAGCTCAGGAACGCCCCGCACCGGCGGCCGGGAGGCCGCCAGTCCGACGCGCATGTGGACCAAGGTTAGTGGTTCTGCTTCTGCTTGGCGCCGCCACCTGCGCCCTCGTTGTCGCTGGCGCGCTCACGCGACATGTGGTCGTGGCTGCTCTTGTGTTCGGCACCGGCGCGTTGCTTTGCCAGTTCCTCTTCCGACAGGTTGCCGGTCTGCTTGCCGTCGGCGTCGTTGGTTTTCTTTTCGGTCATGATGATTCCTCCCGTGGTTGTAAAAATATTGACGTTTTGCGCAGCCTAGCATGGAAGAACCGGAAAGGTTTTCAATCGTGCGCATCGGGTAAACTTGCGTATAGTTCAAGCTTTCGGCAACCTGGTATCCCATGAAAACCCGTTCGTTTCTCTCGTCTGTCCTGTTGTCCGCCCTGCTGTCCACCCTTCCCGTCCTCGCCTCCTGCGCACCCATGAAACTTGCCGACTACATGGCCCTGAGCGGCCCCGCCCCTGCCGCCCGAATCACTTACGGCCCTGCCCCCTCGCAATACGCCGAGCTGTTCCTGCCCGAGGGCGCCGGCCCGTTCCCGGTCGCGGTCCTGGTGCACGGCGGCTGCTGGACGGCGAAGTTCGGCGGCATCACCCAGCTGCGCAACATGGCCGGCGCGCTGCGCGAGCGCGGCATCGCCGTCTGGAACGTCGAGTACCGGCGCGTGGACGAAGCCGGCGGCGGTTATCCGGGTATGTACCAGGACATGCATGCGGCAGTCGATGCCTTGTCGGCCCAGGCGAGCGCCAGCCGGCTCGACTTGCGCCGCGTGGTGGCGGTCGGGCACTCGGCCGGCGGCCAGCTGGTGCAATGGATCGCGGGCCGCAGCCGCATTCCCGCCGCCAGCCCCCTCTACCGCGCCGGCAGCGGCATGCTGCCGGTACGGGCGGTGGTCAGCCTCGGCGGGCTGGCCGACCTGCGCCGCGAACGGGAACTCATCAAGTCGAGCTGCGGGCGCGACACGCCGGAGCTGGCCGGGCAGCCGAGCGCGGCGCGGCCGGACGTCTACGCCGACACGAACGCGGCCGAGCTGATGCCCAACGGCAGCCACACGATTCTCGTGACGGGGGAGCTCGACACGATTTCGCCGCCGCGCGTGGCGCACGACTACGCGGCGCGCGCGCTTGCCGCCGGCGACAGCGCGGAGGTGGTCATCCTGCCGGGCGCGAGCCACTACGACGAGGTGGCGGCCAGTTCGGCATCCTGGCCACTGGTGCTGGCCGCGATCGAACGCGCGCTGGCGACGACGACAGCGCAGCCGAAGGCGAAAGCGAAGGCGGTCAGGCGCGCCGCACCAGCGGCGCCCTGAGCACTACATCGCTCATTGGCACGGCGACACAGGGCAGGAGGTAGTGTTCGCGCTTTTCCTCGATCGACAGGCCGGGCCATTCGACGAGATAGCGCACGCTGCCGCTTTCCAGGCGGCACAGGCAGGTGCGGCAGGTGCCGTTACGGCAGGAGTTCGGCAGCGTGAAGCCGGCGGCCTCGATGGCCGCCAGCACCGTCGCGCCGCCAGCCGGGACGCTGCAGCCCAGGGGCAGCAGGGTGATGGTGAGGGCCTCCACAGGAGTCGTCGTGAGGTTAGACATGCAACAATTGTAACGCTCTGTGACCGCCGAGGCCTGGGTTCGTTTGCGCACAGACCGATGAGGTCGGCGCGCCTACGCTGGAGTTTCCCTTAGTAAGTATTGCAGGTGCCAAATGAAAAAAGTGATCGCCCCCGTACTCCTCGCCGCCCTCGCAGGCGCCATGTCCATTGCCCCGGCCGGCGCCCAGCAGCGCCCGGTACAGGCGCCCGCGCAGGCCGCGCCGCAGGGCATGCCCGGACAGCCCGGCCAGGTTGCAGCTGATCCTGCGGCCGTCGAGTTCGAGCGCAACTTGCGCGCCCAGGTCCTGCTCGACCGCCTGCATTTTTCGCCCGGTGAAATTGACGGCGCCTACGGCTCCAACATGCGCCAGGCCCTGGCCGGCTTCCAGAAGTCGCGCAACCTCGAAGCCACCGGCAAGCTCGACGAGGCTACCTGGAATGCCCTGAACCAGGACACGACTGCGACCCTGGTCCAGTACGTGCTCGCCGATGAAGACGTCGCCGGCCCCTTCCACGAGGTTCCCGAAGACATGATGGACAAGGCCAAGCTGGAGAAACTCGGCTACGCCAACCCGCTCGAAGGCCTCGGCGAGAAATTCCACGCCAGCCCTACCCTGCTGCAGCGCCTGAACCCGGGCAAGGATTTTTCCAAGGCTGGCGAGCAGATCGTCGTGCCGAGCGTGCACGGCGCCGCGCCGCTGCCGCCCGCAGCCAAGGTCGTCGTCAGCGACAGCCGCAAAGTGCTGATGCTGTTCGATGCGAACGACCGCCTGATCGCCCAATACCCTGCTTCCACCGGCAGCTCGAACGATCCGCTCCCGATCGGCACGTGGAAGATCAATGGTGTGCACGCGAACCCGACCTACCATTACAACCCGAAGCTGTTCTGGGATGCCGAACCGGGCGACAAGAAAGCGAAGATCGCCCCCGGTCCGAACAATCCGGTCGGCGTGGCCTGGATCGACTTGTCCAAGCCGCACTACGGCATCCATGGCACCCCGGTGCCGAAGATGATCGGCAAGACCGAATCGCACGGCTGCATCCGCCTCACCAACTGGAGCGCCGCTGAAGTGGGCGGCGTCGTGAAAGCGGGCACCCAGGTCGTGCTGCAGCAGTAATTTCGATTGTTCAATCAGGGAGGTTTGCAATGAAATGGCTGGTTACGTTCCTGCTCGGCGTCGTGGTCGGCGCCACCGGTTTGTTCGTCTATCTGCGCGAGATCGCTGACGCGCCGGATCCGATCATCACCGATGCCGGCGCCCGGCCCGCGCCGGCAGTCTCTCCGCCCGTTGCGGCGGGAGTGGGAGCAGGAGCGGCCGGCAATGTCATTCCGACCGACCTGCTTGATGCCGACCTGCCGATCCGCCCGGCCTCGCATGCCACCAGTGGCACCCCGGCCGCACCGGAACTGACGGCCGGCGGCAGCATGCCGGCCAAGCTGCTGGTGCCGGTCGAGGGCGTCGCCTACAGCACGCTCTCGGACACCTTCGACCAGCCGCGTGGGCAGGAGCGCCACCACGAGGCGCTCGACATCATGGCGCCGAAAGGCACACCGGTACGCGCCGCCGGCGACGGCAAGATCGCCAAGCTGTTCGACAGCAAGGCCGGCGGCCTGACCCTGTACCAGTTCGACCCCGCCGACAAATACGCTTACTACTACGCCCACCTCGACCGCTACGCCGATGGCGTCAAGGAAGGCATGGCCGTCAAACGCGGCGACCTGCTGGGCTATGTGGGCGTGACCGGCAACTCCGACCCCAACGCGCCGCACCTGCATTTCGCGGTGGTGGCGTTGACGGCGGAAAAGCAGTGGTGGAAAGGGACGCCGATCAATCCGTATCCGTTGTTGGGTGAATGAATCGCAGGGTGGACGGCAGAGCCCTCCACCCTACGCCATTCATAACGCAGCGCTTGCCTGCGGCGCCTCCATCGTCACCTCATCCACATCCGCCCCGACATTGATCGCCGCATAGGCCCGCTGCACGGCAATCGCCTCGCGGCTGGCGGCGCCGAAAAGTTCCTGCGCGGCCTCGATCATCTTGGCACGCGCCTCGGCGTAATTCGTGCTGGACGTGAACTTCGTCGTGTTCGCCTTGAACCAGATGCGGAAGGCCTTGTCCGTGCCGATGCCGGTCATCGCCTGCGGCGACTTGAGCAGGTATTTGCTGTGGTAGTCGCCTTCCTTGTCGCCCTTCGAGCCCTGCGCCAGAAAGTAGAACATCCGGTTGTTCGGGCCGCTGCTGTAGTGCACGTCGAGGCGCTTGAGCGAGGTGCTCCAGGCATCCGGGCTGCTGCCGTCCTTGCTGGGGCGGTACATCCAGCGCAGCGGCGTGCCCTGCGGGCTGATCTCGGTGCCCAGCATCCAGTCGTTGCCGCTCGACGGGATGGCGTCGCCCTTGCCGCCGGCGCGGGCATAGGCCTCGACGACTTCGCCGCCGATGTCCGAGCTCGATTCGTTCAGTCCGCCCGATTCTCCCGAATACACCAGGCTTGATGTGGCCGCCGTCACGCCATGGCCCATTTCGTGGCCGATCACGTCGATCGACCCCAGGCTGGTGAAGCTCGAGCCGTCGCCGATGAACATGCAGCGGCAGGTGTCGCTGTAATAGGCGTTGTCGTAGGCGGTGTTGACGTGCACGGCGATATAGGTCGCCGTGTTGTGGCCGTCGAGCGACTGCCAGCCGAGCACGTTCTTCAGGGCGTCGTAGGTATTCATCAGCCCCCACATGGCGTTCACGGCGGCGGTCTGGCCGTTGGCGTCCGTGGTGCTGCCCCCGCGGATGTACTGCTTGCCGTCGCCCCAGGTGTTGCTGGTATGGGTGTACATCTTGCCGGCGCTGCTGGTGCCGTTGGCATTCGTGATCGCCATCGCGCCATAGGTGCCGCCGGTACCGCGCTCGGGATCGAGCATCTGGAAGCTGCCCCCTGCCTGCGTGGTGCTGATCGGCACCTCGCCGTTGTACTGGCTCTTGCCCACGCCGATCACGGTCTGCAGCGCGCTCCAGCGCTCGATCACGCGCCCGTCCTTCGCGCTCACGATCGTGTCGTAGTAGAGCGGCGTATCGCCCCGGCGCATGCGCGTGCGCACCAGGTAGGCCAGCTCGTAACGGTCGACGACTTCCTGCACGTCGAGCGCATTGAGCTCGGCCTCGAGCTTGTCGGCGGCGCCCGGCAGGCGCTCGGTCTTCATCACCGGATAGATCAGGAGCTCGGCGCTGGGCTTGACGATATGCTTGGCGCCGCTGCCCGCGCCGGTTGCCGCGACGGCGTTGTCGATGGCCGCTTTCGGCGGCATCGATGGTCTCACGTTGAAGTCGAAAGTAGCCACGCCGAGCCGGTTGGAAGTCCCGCGCCCGAGGTGCAGGCGCCGGTCGGATGCGGCTTCGGAGACGATCGCGCCCGCCGCGTCGAGCACCACGACGGACTCCGAGCCGAACACGCGCAGGCCCTTGTAGGTGTGGGCGGCGCGCACCACCTGCGTGCCCTGCACGCCCGGGTGCTGGCGCCCCACCGTGAAGCCGTGATTGTTGTCCAGGCCCCAGTTGCCGCGCGCGCCGACCAGCTTCGACACCAGCGCCGCACCCGCCTGGGGCGACGGCGCTTTCGGCGCGCTCATCATTGGCGCCGCGCCAGAATCGAAGCTGATGCAGGAGGTAGCGATCAGGACGCCGAGGGGCGCCGCCAGCAGGCGTGTGCGAAGTTTCATCTCGTCTCCATTCGATGTTACAAGGTTTCCCGACCGCAAAAACGCGGCGGACCTCATCGAGTGTGGACGAGCCTCAAAAACAACACTTGCTCAAACGCAAGAAGCCCCGCCAGCCGCGTGGAAACGCGGCGGCGGGGCGACAGAACGGCAATCGAGAAATGGTTGACTACTGCGGGTCAGTACCTGCTGTTGTAGCGATCATCATCGCGCTCATCGTAACGGCTGTCGTAGCGGCTGTCGTAGCGGTCCTCGTAGCGGTCGTCGTCGTGCTTGTCGCCGCGCTTCATCAGCAGATACGCCACGCCGGCCACGGCGCCGACGATGGCGACCTTCTTCGCAAGCCCGGACTTGTTGTGCTGCCACTCGGCCTTGATTCCCATCTCCGCGAAGATGTTCGGCACATGGCCCTTCGTCAGGTCCTCGACGACGCCCTCGACCACGTTGATGCGGTCGGCCCCGAGCAGGATCAGCCAGTGGCGCAGGTCGTTTTCGGAGAATTTGAAGGCGGCGCGGCGCAGCATGCCCGACAGGCCCGACGGCGGCTGGGCGGTGCCGTGAATCTGGGTGATGCCCGGGCGCTCGTTCGAGACCAGGACTTCGACGTGCTGCTCCTGGGCTGGCGGCGTGTTCATGTTAGCCGGCGTGTAGCGCGGCGGCGTGCGTTCCATCGGCACGGCGGGACGGTTCTTGTGGTCGAGATCGGCACCCCAGCCCTTGATGTGCGTCAGCTGCTCGCGCGTGCGGCGGGTCTGCTTCGCCTCGGGCTGCACGGGATGGCGGTAACCATGCTCGTGGTCACGGGTATGGTCCTGGCCCAGGCGGTCGAGGCTGGCCTGCTCAGGGTGATCTGGCTTGGTCATGGCGTTCTGGTTTTCCATGCATCCTCCTTATGGCGTGACACTGGCCGCGACGGCGCGCACTTCGTGGGCGCGTGGCGGGATCAGGATCGGTTTGATGCAGTTGTCGAGTTTGCTCGAGAAGATGTGGTACGCGTCCGCCACGTCTTCCAGCGGGATGCGGTGCGTGATGATCGCTTTCGGGTCGATGTGCCCGGCGCGGATGTGCTCGATCAGGCGCGGCAGGTGGCGCTTCACGCTGGCCTGGTTCATGCGCATGGTGATGCCCTTGTTCATGGCATTACCGATCGGCACGGCGTTGAAGGTCGGGCCGTAGACGCCGACGATCGACACGTTGCCGCCCTTGCGCACCGAGTTGATGCACCAGTGCAGCACGATCGCAGAGCCGGCCTGTGCCTTCATGAGGCGGCCGGTGACGGTCTGGGTGATGCTGCCGGCCGCGTCGCAGCCGACGGCGTCGATGCAGACGTCGGCGCCGAGGCCGTCGGTCATCTTCTTGATGTGGATGGCCATGTCCTGCACTTCCTTGAAGTTGACCACCTCGCACTGGGCGTAGTCCTTGACGAAGTCGAGGCGGTACTCGAGTTCATCGACCACGATCACGCGCCCGGCGCCAAACAGCCAGGCGGATTTGGCGGCGAAGATGCCGACCGGGCCGGCGCCGAACACGACCACCGTATCGCCTTCCTTGATGTCGCCCATCTCGGCCGCCTGGTAGCCGGTCGGCAGCGCATCGGTGAGCAGCACGGCGTCGTCGTCGTGGATGTCTTCCGGAATCTTGATCGGGGCCACGTCCGCCATCGGAATGCGCACGTATTCGGCCTGGCCGCCGTCGTAGCCGCCGGCCGTGTGCGAATAACCGTAGATGGCGCCGACCGCGGTCGCAGCCGCGTTCACGTTGTGGCAGTTACCGTAGAGTTCTTTCTGGCAGAAGAAGCAGGAGCCGCAGAAGATGTTGAAAGGCACCAGCACGCGATCGCCCACTTCCAGCGTCGTCACCATCGCCCCGACATCCTCGACGATGCCGATGAATTCGTGACCGAATGTGTGGCCGACGCGGGTATCGGGAACCATGCCGTGATACAGGTGCAGGTCGGAACCGCAGATGCACGAGCGCGTCACACGGATGATGGCGTCGCCAGGATGCTCGATCACGGGATCGGACTTGTGTTGGGCGCGAACGCGGTAGGGCCCCCGATAATTCATTGCCAGCATAAATTCCTCCTCGAAAGTTTTTGCAAGTCCGCGGTTCATTGCGGACGCATGAGTATTAAACTTATGTCAAAACGCTACGAATTACGATAGGCGCACGGAAATGAATGCATGTTTTTTAACTGATTTTTACGCATTTTTAGCCACTGTTCGCCACAGGAAAGCGAAACTTCCTGGTGGCATCCCCCGCGCCGGCTGCCCATATTTCCGCGTGGGCACGTAACACGTAGTGGAGGCCATTGGCCTCCACTACCCCACCCTACAGTTGGCTTGCCTCGAACGTATTGCACTGCTGAACGTCACCGGACTCCATGCCGCGCTTGAACCAGCGCACCCGTTGCGCGGAACTGCCGTGCGTAAACGAGTCGGGCACGACACTGCCCTGCGTCTTGCGCTGGATGGCATCGTCGCCGATGGCCGTCGCCGTCGCCAGCGCCTGTTCGACGTCGCCGGTTTCCAGGAAGGCTTCCTTCTTTTGCGTGTGGAAGGCCCAGACGCCGGCAAAGCAGTCGGCCTGCAGCTCGAGTTTCACCGACAGTGCGTTGCCCTGCTTTTCAGACATGGAGTTCTGCGCCTGCTGCACCTTGCTCGACACGCCAATCAGGTTCTGCACGTGGTGGCCCACTTCGTGGGCGATCACATAAGCCTGGGCGAATTCGCCGCCGACATTAAAACGCTGCTGCATCATGCGGAAGAAATTCAGGTCGATATAGATGTCGCTGTCCCCCGGGCAGTAGAACGGCCCGCTGGCGCTGCTGCCCGTGCCACAGGCGGTCGCGATGCGGCCCTCGAAGAGCTTGAGCTTGGGCGGCTGGTAGGTCGCGCCTTGCGCTGCGAACAACGGCGTCCAGGTGTCTTCCGTATAGGCCAGCACGGTACGCACGAAACGGGTTTCGGGGTCGTTCGCCGGCGCTGCCTGCGGTCCAGGGGCGCGCTGCTGCACCTGGGGTGCCGGACCGCCGCCGCCCATCATGCCGATCACGGTTCCCGGGTCGACACCGAAGAACAGCGAAGCGACCAGCGCAATCGCAATCGTGCCCAGGCCGACCGACTTGCCGCCGATGCCGAAGCCGCCACCGCCGCCGCCGCCGCGTCCGCCGCGGTGGTCTTCGACATTACTGCTCTCGCGGTCCCCTTCCCACTTCATCGCGACCTCCGCAGGTGGCTGGAATTCGTGCTTTCGCGCGCGTCTTTCATGCGAAACTCCTCGTCGGCCGCGAGGCCGGCCTTGGTGTCGTCGTTGAGGGTGCGTTCATGGCGCTCGCGCTCGACCTCGCGGTCGACGCGCCTGTGTTCCTGATCGGGCAGCAATGGCTTCATGGTTTTCCCTGACCTTATCCGTAACTTGGTTCCTGCCAGGCTGGCATCGGTGCCGGCCCTGGCTTTGTTGCCAGTATGGACGCGCGATGCGTAGCGGTATGTTCGGGCATTCACATAAGAAGCTTGTCAGCTTCGCTACTTTGTTCGCCAGCGAACAGAGGACGGGGCAGCCTTGCCGCATGCTCGCCGCATGACTACCACCATCGACACCGATGCCCTGCTCGCGCTGGGCCAGGCCCTGCAGAAGGCAGGCTATCAATTCACCACGGTGACGCCCGCCACCCACCGCCGCGTCAACGGACGCCCTGCGAACGCCTGGGCCAGCGACCTGCGCGGGGTGTTCGGCTGGAGCCGGCCATTCCGGGAAGACGCCGTCCCGCCGGAGATCCTGGCCCTGATGCGATCTGCCGGCGCGATTAAAGAAAAGAATGGCGGCCTGTGCGCGACCGTGCGCGCGTCCACCATCGGCGAGCGCCTGTACTTCCATTCGGCCTTCCCGACGAAGGACGACGACGCCGTCTTCTTCGGCCCGGATACCTACCGCTATATCGCCGCCACCAAACGCGCGATGGAGACCCTTGCGCCGCCGGGCCGGGTCGTGGACATCGGCGCTGGCGGCGGTGCCGGCGCCATCGAAGTGGCGGCGCGCTTTCCGCAGGCCCAGTGCGTGGCGGCGGACATCAACGACCGCGCGCTGGCGCTCGCCGGGGTGAATGCGCGCCTGGCGCGATTGGTGAATGTGGAGCTGCGCCACAGCGACCTGCTGAAGGATATTGAAGGCGGGTTCGACCTCGTGCTGTCGAACCCGCCGTATATCCTCGACCCGGACCAGCTGCGCTATCGCCATGGCGGGGACATGCGCGGGGCCGGCATCTCGCTTGCCATCGTCGAGGCGGCTTTGGCGCGCCTCAATCCGGGCGGCACCCTGCTGCTGTACACCGGGATTGCCATCGTCGATGGACGCGACGAGTTCCTCGACACCATCCGCCCGAAGCTCGAAGCCGCCTGCGGCGACTGGACGTATGAAGAGCTGGACCCGGACATCTTCGGCGGCCAGCTCGATTGCGAGGGCTATGAAGAGGTGGAACGGATTGCAGCCGTCTGGCTGCGCGCAACGAAGGGCAACTAAGCGCAACGAAGCGCAACTAAGCGCAACTAAGCGCGGCTAGCCGGCTGCCCTGCCGGAGCGGTCGGCGCGCCCGGCCAGCGCCGCCAGCCCGGCAGCCACGAGGAGCAAGACCGCGCTCATGCTGAAACTGGCCCGGTAGCCGCCCGCGTCGAACAGGATGCCGCCCGCGCCCGCGCCCAGCATGATCGCGAGCTGGACGACCGCCACCATCAGCCCGCCCCCTGCTTCCGCGTCGCGCGGCAGGGTCTTCGCCAGCCAGGTCCACCAGCCGACCGGCGCCGCGGTGCCGACCAGGCCCCAGACGGCGAGCAGGATGGCGGTCGCGGCCAGCGAGCTGCCGAAGGCAATCAGCGCGACGGCAATGACCGCCATCAGGGCCGGGATCACCACCAGCGTCCGATACAGCCCTTCCTTGATGAAGCGCCCGATCAGGATCGTCCCGGCAAAGCCGGCCAGGCCGAGGCCAAGCAGCAGGAGCGAGAGCGTGGACACGCCGACCCCGGTGACCCGTTCCAGGAAGGGCCGCAGGTAAGTAAAGAGCGCAAACTGCCCCATGAAAAAGAAGCTGCTGGCCGCCATCCCGAAGGCGACCGCCGGCTGCTTCAGGAGCCGGAACGGATTGGCCGACCCTGCTGCACTCCGGGCGGGGGCGGGCATCGGCGGCAGGCTGGCGAACTTCCAGGCGAAGGCAATCGCGGCCAGCGGGATGATGCAGAAGAAAGCGCCGCGCCAGCCGACGATTCCCCCTAAAAAGCTCCCCAGCGGCGCCGCCACCACCGTCGCCAGGGCATTGCCGCCGTTGACGATGGCCAGCGCGCGCGACAACTGCCCGAGCGGCACCAGCCGCATCGCGACTGCCGCCGACATTGACCAGAAGCCGCCGATCGCCACGCCGATAAGCGCACGCCCGACCATGAACAGGAAGTAGTTCGGCGCAAAGGCGGCCAGGGTGCCGGAAGCCATCATCAGCAGCGTCAGCCCGAGCAGCAGGGTCTTGCGGTCGAGCCGGCCGGCCAGTACCGGAATGAGCAGGCTGGTGAGCAAGGCAAAGGCGCCGGAGACGCCGATCGCCTGCCCGGCCTGCCCTTCGCTGACGGCCAGCTCGATGGCGATCGGCGTCAACAGGCTCACCGGCATGAATTCGGATGCGACCAGCACAAAGGCGCCAAGCGAGAGCGCGAAGACAGCGCCCCAGGCTGCGGGCTTGTTGTCGACTTCGGCCGGAGGAGGAATTTCGAGTTTCATGGAGTCCAACTATCTTTGCTTAGGCCGCTGGCGGTATTGCCGCCAGCGGCGTGCGTCCGGCCCTGGATCAGGCCGCGAGGGTCGCGTTGTCGATCACGAACCGGTACTTCACATCGCCCTCCAGCATGCGCTCGTAGGCGGCGTTGATGTCGTCGGCGCGGATCATCTCGATGTCGGCAACGATGCCGTGCTCGGCGCAGAAGTCGAGCATCTCCTGGGTTTCAGGAATGCCGCCGATCATCGAGCCGGCGATCGAGCGGCGCTTGCCGATCAGGTTGAAGACCTCCGGCGACGGATGGGGCGAGGCCGGCGCGCCGACCAGCACCATCGTGCCGTCGCGCTTGAGCAGGGACGTGAAGGCGTCCAGGTTGTGCGGCGCGGCGACCGTGTTGACGATCAGGTCGAGGCTCTTGGCGCGCGCGGCCATGGCTTCGGG
Organism: Massilia niabensis; assembly: GCF_042655085.1. Lineage (NCBI taxonomy): Bacteria > Pseudomonadati > Pseudomonadota > Betaproteobacteria > Burkholderiales > Oxalobacteraceae > Massilia > Massilia niabensis. The sequence goes on from NZ_JBHSMU010000004.1 coordinate 416,560, forward strand.
ATCGGTTGACACCACCACCTCGTGGGCGCCGAGCGCTTCCGCAGCCCGGCGTTTCGATTCCGACGTGGTGAAGGCGACGACGTGCGCGCCCATCGCCCGGGCCAGCTTGATGCCCATGTGGCCAAGGCCCCCGATGCCGACGATGCCGACCCGCTTGCCGGGACCGGCGCCCCAGTGGCGCAGCGGCGACCAGGTCGTAATGCCGGCGCACAGCAGAGGCGCAACGCTGGCCAGTTGCGCTTCCGGATGGCTGACGCGCAGCACGAAGCGCTCGTGCACGACGATCTGCTCCGAATAGCCGCCCAGGGTATGGCCCGGCGCGTCGTCTGTTACGCCGTTATAGGTGCCGACCATGCCGTCGCAGTAGTTCTCGAGGCCGTCTTCGCACTCCGCGCATCCCTTGCAGCTGTCGACCATGCAGCCGACGCCGACCAGGTCGCCGACCCGGTGGCTGGAGACATGCGCGCCGACCGCGGCGACACGGCCGACGATCTCGTGGCCCGGAACGCAGGGGTACATCGTGCCGGCCCACTCGCCGCGCACCTGGTGCAGGTCGGAGTGGCAGACGCCGCAAAAGGCAATGTCGATCTGGACATCGTGCGGGCCGGGGGCGCGGCGGGTGATGTCCATCGATTCGAGGGGCTGGTCGCCGGAGTGGGCGCCGTAGGCTTTGACTGTCATGGGAGATCCTTTTCGGTGTCGCGTACGTGTTCTTGAAATGACGGCGGCCGGATGGGTATCCGGCCGCTCGAATGGAACACCCATGGTAATGCCTTATCGCTATGCCGAACGGGTCGGAATTTGGATGACCTTATGAGCAGCCATCATGAATGCTGCGCGGGATTTATACTTCCCATCACTGATTCTTCCCGTCCGGCATGTTACTGGACGTCGCGCCACCATGCACTGCCGGCATGCGGCTGTTTCAGGTTCAGGGGCTCGCCGATGACCGGCGTCGTGATCGCCACCCCGCCCTCCTTCGCCAGCCTTGTGATGCGCTCGAACGGGTCTTGCCAGCGGTGCCGGGCCAGGTCGAAGGTGCCGTTATGGACCGGCAGCAGCCAGGCGCCCTTCAGGTCGCGGAAGGCCTGCAGCGTTTCCTCCGGCTGCATGTGGACGTCCGGCCACTGCTTGTCGTAGGCGCCGGTCTCGACCAGGGCGACGTCGAAGGGTCCGTACTTCTCGCCGATGGCTTTGAAGCCGGCGAAATAGCCCGAGTCGCCGCTGTAGTACAGGCGCAGGCCGTCTTTCATGATCACCCACGACGCCCACAGGGTCGTGTTGCGGTCCCCCAGGCCGCGCCCGGAGAAATGCTGGGCGGGCGTCAGCGCCAGGCGCAGGCCGTCGATCTCAAGCTCCTGCCACCAGTCGAGCTGGCGCACCTTGGCGGCATCCACGCCCCACTGCACCAGGCGGTCACCGACGCCGAGCGGCGCCAGGAAATGCGTCGTCTTGCCGGCCAGCGCCAGGATGGTGGCATGGTCGAGGTGGTCGTAATGGTCGTGCGACAGGATCACGGCTTTCAGGGGTGGCAGGTCTTCCAGGCTGATCGGCGGCGCGTGGAAGCGTTCCGGGCCGGCCCACTGTACCGGCGAGGCACGTTGCGAGAACACCGGATCGAGCAGGTAGAACTCGCCGCCCAGCTTGAGCAGACTCGACGAGTGGCCGAGGCGGAACATCGTATTGTCGGGCGCCGCCATCAGGCCGGCGCGGGTGATCACCTGCATTGGAATCGGGCTGGTCGGGACTGTGCCGGCAGGCTTGTCGAACATGAAGGCCCACCAGATCCTGGCCATCTCGCCAATGCTGTGTTCGCGCATCCTGACCGGGTTGGTGAATTTGCCGTCCGCGAACTGGGGCGACTGATGTGCCGGTGTTTTTGCCGACGCCAGCGCGGAGTAACCCACGATGGCGATGAGCACGAGCGAAAGCGTGCTGAGAAGGAAGCGCGTCATTGGAGAGGGAGGACTTTCATGAAAACGGAGGAGGTGCACAGGGCGGGCGCTGACATAACTATGTCTCTTGGGAAACTTTTATGCAAGCGGCTTACGACCGATGTTACCTGCGAACCTCAGTCCAGGCCGGCTAGACCCTGCTTGACCCTATGAAAGGAATTCATGAGTACTCGACAGGACTATGCATGCCCTATCATATAAGCTGCTCACTTTCTGCAGATTGGGACGACCTGATGGCCCGTGACAACCTCAACGATATCCTCGTGTTCTTCGCCGTCGCGCGCGAGCGCAGCTTCACCCGCGCCGCGGCCAAGCTGGGCATGACGCAGTCCGCCCTCAGCCACATCATCCGCTCGCTCGAAAGCCGCCTCGGCGTGCGCCTGCTGACGCGCACCACGCGCAGCGTGTCCCCGACCGAGGCCGGCGAGCGCCTGCTGCAGAACGTGGCGCCGCGGATCGAGGAAATCGAAGCCGAGATCGCCGCCATCAGCGACCTGGGCGACAAGCCGGCCGGCACGATCCGGATCACCGCCATCGACCACGTGATCGACGACGTCCTGTGGCCGCGGATCGCCCCCTTGCTGCCGCTGTATCCCGACCTGCACGTGGAAATCAGTTCCGATTACCGCCTGGTCGACATCGCCGCCGAGCGCTACGACATTGGCGTGCGCCATGGCGACCAGGTGGAAAAGGACATGGTCGCGGCGCGCCTGACGCCCGATGTGGTGATGCGCATCGTCGGTGCTCCCGCCTACTTCGAGCGGCGCCCGACGCCGGCATCGCTGCAGGACCTCATGAAACACAACTGCATCTCCCTGCGCCTGGCCAGCAGCGGCGGCCTGTATGCCTGGGAGCTGCGGCACGACGGCCAGGACTACGAAGCGCGCGTGCGCGGCCAGGCCGTGTTCACGAACGCCTACCAGATGCTCGGCGCGGCACTCAGCGGCACCGGCCTGGCCTTCCTGCCCGCGAGCATGGTCGAGCAGCACGTCGGCGCGGGCCGCCTCGTGAGCGTGATGGAGGACTGGTGCCCGGTCTTCCCGGGCCTGCACGCCTACTACCCCAGCCGCCGCCATTCGTCGCGCGCGCTGGGGCTGGTGATCGATGCGATTCGGTACAAGGGCTGACCGGCAAGCGGGCGCGGCCGGCTGCCATAGCCGGCCCGCCCTTGCTGTTACTGAAGCGGAAGCGCTGCCACGTTCACCTGCGGCGCAATGCCCACGGCTGGCCGGGTGAAGGTCTGGTTGAGCGGCACGAAAGCATTAAAGAAGCCGCCGTTACGCATGTAGAAGCGCCCGTTGCGCACCCCACCAGCGTAGTCCATGCGCTGGGCGGTCGTTGCGGTAGGATCGGCGGTGAACTTGGCCGCCGTGATCTCGGTCCAGGTGCCGGCAGTGCTGCGCGCCCATTGATTACCATGTTCCGCCGAGCGTCCGAGATACCCGTTCGTGTCGATGAAGTTCTCAAGGAACGAGTAGACACCCGTATGATACGTGGTGGTCGCCGGCCGCTTCCAGGTGGCGATGTAGCGCCACGCGGACGTCTCTGGCGCGTAGAACCAGGCGGAGAAGTTGGTACCGCCAGCACCGTCAGGCAATGCGCGCGTGATGAAGCGGTAGGTATTCCCAGCCACCCAGTTATAGGACAGATAGGACTGGCCGCCGGTGCCCTCCCCGCCGAAACCATTGTCCACCACGCCGGATCCCTTGCTGACCAGGGTCGTCTTCGCGCCGTTGTCGGCGTCCCAGATCGAGAACAGCACCCAGCGTTCGCTCGGCGACTTGACCTGGATGCCGAAGTAGCCGCCATTGAAGCCGTTGGCCATGTAGTACGAGCCGATCTTGTCGTCGCCGGCCGGTACCGTCACTTCGCTGTAGAAGTATTCGGTATTGGCTGGCACCGTGTAGCCAAGGTGCACCGAGGGACCGCGCCTCGACCAGTAGTAGTTGGCTGGGTCACTTGCATAGGCCAGCGGCGACGCCGTCGTGACCTTCAGGCCCGACACGTCGCCGAAGTAGCCGCCTTTCTTGCTGACGCCCTGAAGGTCCACCTTGATGTACCCGGCCGGCAGGCTCAAGGTCCCGACCTTGTAGGTCTTGCTGGCGCCGCCGCTGAGGTTGACGTTGAACGGCGTACCGTTGATGGTCACCCGCACCGTGCTGCTGGTGCTGCCCGATAGTTTCGCGTCCAGGCCCACCGTGGCAGTGCCGGCTTGAGCCATTCGGAACCAGGCGCTCGTCACCGTGTTCGGGCTGGTCCAGTTGGCCAGTCCATTCCCGTTGATGACTTCCGTCGCACCGGTTCCGGTGCTGGTAATGTAGGCGTTGCCTGCGAACTCTACCGTGGCCTGCGCCGCAGCGCTGGCGCCGCTCAAGCCGGCCAGCAGGATAACAACGGTATTCAGTAACAGGATTCTACGTTTCATGTATTTCTCCTTGTCTCTGTGAGTCTGGCGATTTACCAGAATTTGTAGCTAGCTGACAGCGAAAATTGGCGACCGAACAGGTTCTGGCTGTGGTTGTAGCCTTCCCAGCCGTTTGGGTCGTAGTACGGCTTCTTGTCCATCACATTCTTGATGTTCAGGCCCAGGTTCAGGTTCTTGACCGGTTTCCAGTTGAAGCCCAGGTTGACGGTGGTGAACGACGGTGCGCCGGCGCACAGGTTCTCCGGCATCGATACGCCAGCGGCCGTGCAGTTCTCCGGTGTGTTGTCGGTGTCGTAGTCGCCATAGGCCCATTTGGTCTTGCCGGTGAAGTTGGCGAACAGGCTGGTGACAAAGTTGCCGTACACCCAGTCGGCATTGAAGGTGGCGCGCAGGCGCGGCGAGCCGTAATAGCCGACGTAGTTGCCCGAGAAGCCGCTGCCGTCTTCGTAGTCGTAGGTCTCGCGCCGGCGGATCGTCGTCGACAGGCCCGTATTGAGCTTGCCCCATGCTCCCAGTCCGATGCGGGTGCGTGCATCGATGTCGAAGCCATCGACCAGCGTGCCGCCACGGTTGATGTACGAGTTGATCAGGCCGCCCAGGTTGCCGACCGAGTAGCCCGGGATACTGCCCGCGCAGGCTGCAGCATTGGCTGGATTGGCGCACATGATGCCGACGGCGGCCATGTTGCCGCGATCAGCGTCGGTGAGCGGATTGCGGATTGCCTTGTCGGTCCCTGCCAGTGTCGGGCCATGCGCGTCCACCAGTTCAGTGAACAGCTGGTTGAAGTCCTGGCGCACGATCTCGTTTTTGCGGTTGACGTACCAGTAATCGAGCGAGACGCTGACATCCTTGACCGGCTGCAGCACCAGGCCCACAGTCGCGATGCGGGCCTTTTCCGGCTGCAGGTCCGGGTTAGGCGGCGTCAGGCCACCGACCGTTGTCGAGCAGTTGGAGTTGAGCAGGCTGCGGCCAAGGTCGGCTTCGGCTGCCGACACGGACTTCATCAGCAGGCGCGCCATCGCATTGGTTTCGTCGCAGCGCACGGTGTCGCGAATGCCGCCGACCTGGGCAAACACGCCGCCCTCGCCGGATTCGGCCAGGTTAGGCGCGCGGAAGCCTTCCGAATACGTACCGCGCACCAGCACGTCCGGACGCGCGCGCCATTGCACGCCGACCTTCGGCGCGAGGTTGGCGCTGAAATTCGGGTACTTGTCGAGGCGCGCGGCGGCGTTCACTTCCAGCGTCTCGGTAACTGGCACCACCACTTCGCCGAACAGCGCGGCGATTGTGCGTTTGCCGTCGAACCAGGAGCCACCCTGCTGCGTGATCAGGCCATTCGCCGCGTCGGCGTTACCTGGCGTGTCGAAGCTCTCGCGCATCAGGCTTGTGCCGAAAGCGGCGCGTACTTCGCGTCCACCCAGCCTGGCGATGGTGCCTTCGATCTTGGCGTCCCAGGTAATCAGCCTGGTCCACGACTGGATGTCGAAGGTAGGATATGCCTCGCGCAGCAGCGCCGCGTTGGCGTCGCTGATCTCGCCGAACTTGTAGGCCGGGTTGTCGGCGATGTAGGTGCGGCCGGTGACAGGATCTGTCGTGACCGGACCGAACGCTTTGGCAAAGCCCGCGGTGTTGACGTTGATGGTCTGGTACAAAGTCGAATGGCTGCCCGCGACCGCTAGCGCGGTCTCGAACTCCCAGTCGCCGAAGATCGGACCACGCAAGCCAGCCAGCGCGCGGTAGCTGTCGTCCACGTTCTTCTGGCCGAAGTGGCCAACTGCATCCTGCAGCAGGTAGTTCAAGCCGGCGGCGCCGCCCATCCTGGCTGCCATGTCGGCGTCCAGCTTGCCCTTCAGGTAGACGTTGTTCGGGCTGAGGTAGGGATAGCTGAAAGTATTGAGTTTGGTGCCGGTATTACGCGAGAACCAGTTGTTGGTGGTGCCGCTGTTGAAACTGCGCGGACCGTTCTCGCCGCGCATGCGGATATGAGTGTAAGCCGCTTCGGCGAAGGCTTCCATGTACCCGCCCAGGCGCTTGCGGCCGGCGACATAGCCCGTGACGCGGTCCGAGGCCGGCCCGGTGTCCAGCGCATACGGCAGGTTGTTCCACACGCAGCGGGTGCCGGATGCCTCGGTGATCGGCGACGGGCAGCCTGCCACGGCGCGCTGGGTGCGGGCGTTGTTCCTGGCCGGGTCGAATACGAAGAAGGTGCCCGGGTTCAGCACGCCGGGCTCGCTGCCGGTGCCGATGCGGAAGTTGGAGATGAAATTCGGATTGTTGACGTAGAAGTGATCCGGACGCTTGTCGTACGTTTCCTCCAGCGCGATGCGGTCGCGCTGGTACACGTTCACCGAGCCGTAGATGTTGTAGCCGTCGCTGCCGAGGTCTCCGGTACCGAACAGCAGGCTGGCCTGGCGCTCGCCGTACGAATCGACGTCGGCCGACTTGTCGACGCTGGCGCGCGCTTCCAGGCCCTGGTAATTCTTCTTGGTGATCACGTTGATGACGCCAGCCACCGCGTCCGAGCCGTACACCGCCGAGGCGCCGTCGGTCAGGACCTCCATGCGTTCGATGGCGGCCGCAGGGATCGCGTCGATATTCACGAACATGGTCTGGAAGCCGGACGGCGCGCCATAGAACGACAGGCGGCGGCCGTTGAGCAGCACGAGGGTGCCCTGCGCGCCGAGGCCGCGCAGGTTGGCCTGCGAACCGCCGTCGGAACCGGTGAACATCGAGCGGAAGTCCTGCTGGGCGGGACGCGCGGCTGGCAGGTTATCCAGCACCTGCATCAAGGTGCGCGCACCCATGTTCTCGATCTGCTTGGCGTCGATGACCTGCACCGGCGACGCCGTTTCCGCATTAATGCGCTTGATGCTCGAACCGGTCACCTCGACCCGCGCCATGATCTTCTCCGGCGTGGCGGCGCTATTGTCAGCCCTGGTTTCCGTGCCGGTCGCCTGGCCGGCTGCAAAAGCGCCGGACGCTACGCTGGATGCAAAGCCAGCCGCTGCCATGGCAGCCATCAATTTCTTGAGTTTCAAGTGCTTCTCCTTTTTTGTTGTAGTCGCCCTTCCTGTGCCGGGAGGGCTCTTTTGTAGAACGGGGGGGTTAGTAGCGGTCGTCGAATGCGAAAATCGGTTTGCGGCTGCGCCAGCGGCCACCAGTAAAGTCGGGGAAGTCGATGGTCTGGAAGCCGAGCGCGATGGACTGTTCGGACAGCGGCGTGATCGCGCTCCACGTGATGGCGTCGTAGATATCGATCGGCATCGGCGCTTCCTGTTTGAGCGCTTCGACAAACGCGTGGATGACGAAGAAGTCCATGCCGCCGTGCCCTGCTCCGGCCGCGCGCTCGCCATGCTTGCGCCACAGCGGGTGGTCGTACTGCTGCTGCCACAGCGCGAAGTCGTCCCACGCGTGCGGCTTGCTGATGCCTTCGACGTGCACCGAACGGTTAATGTCCATCCACAGCCCTTTCGAGCCCTGCACCCGGAAGCCGAGCGAGTAAGGCCGCGGCAGCGAGGTGTCGTGCTGCAGCAGGATGGTCTCGCCGTTGTCGCACGAGAGCGTGGTGGTGACGATGTCTCCGAGCCGGAACTGGGTGCGTGCGTTCGGATGGTCCTTGCCGCCCTGCTGCACCACATAGTCGTGCAGGCCGGCCGCTTTGCTGGCGAAGCTGTTGATGCGGGTGAAGCGGTTCCCGCGGTTGATGTTGGCGTACATCGCCAGCGGGCCGATCCCGTGGCTCGGATACAGTTCGCCATTGCGGCGCACCGAATGCGAGGTGCGCCAGCGCGCCTCGGACCAGCCTTTCTTACCGTACTCGGCGCCGCCGCCGATCGGCCTGGCCGGGTCGCCGCTGTTGAACTTCACCGCGCGCAGGTCGTGCTGGTAACCGCCCTGCATGTGTACCAGTTCGCCGAACAGGCCCTTGCGCACCATCTGCAGCACTGCCATCACATCGCGCCGGTAGCACACGTTCTCGAGCAGCATGTAGGGCGTGCCGGTCTTGAGCTGCGTGTCGAGCACGTCGAAGTGGTCCTGCAGCGATACACCGGCCACCACTTCACAGCCGACTGGCACCCTGGCCTGCATGGCGTCGATCGACATCAGCGCGTGCCACTCCCATGGGGTGGCGATGATCACGCCATCGAGCTTGCCTTCGTCGAGCATGCGGCGGTACGCGAAATCGTCGCGGTCCTGGCCGTAGGTTGCAGGACGCGGCTTGCCGGCCTTTTCGATCTGCTCCAGCGCACGGCCCAACATGATCGGTTCAACGTCGCACAGCGCCGCGATCTCCACATCGTCGCGCCGCACCAGTTCACGCAGCAGCGTCTGGCCGCGCATGCCGGTGCCGATCATGCCGATACGGACTTTGTCGCGGGTTGCCGCAAACGCGCCGGGCAAGGCGCCTGCGTACACCGCACTGCCAGCCAGGGCAGCGCCAGCGGAAAGGAAGCGGCGTCGGTTTAATTGCATGTCTGTCTCCGTTTTTATGAGGTTTAAGGTTGCAAGAGCCCCTCCCCGTCCGAAGAGGGGCTCTTTCACTCTGGTCTGTGTAAAGGGTGTTAGCGCAGTTTGACTGTCGCGCCTTCCGTGCCGATCAGGACGGCGTTGGCCCAGTTACCGCACGTTCGCGCCGGTTGGCTGCCACGTGCGCCGAGGGTGCGCAGGCTGAGCTGGGTGAGTCCGCGCACATCGATTTCGGGCTTGACCACGGCCGGCGCCGTAATCAGTCCACTGTCGTACAACAGCCGCTCGCCGCTCCAGACCTGGAACTGCAGGCCGCCTGCGGCGCGGCAGCTGTCGTCCACGCCAAGGTCGGCGCGCAGCAGGTTCCAGCTGCCGGCCAGTTGCAGGTCGACCCGGCTGGCAGGTCCCATGCCGATACCTTTGCGGAAGCGCAGGCCGTTCATGCGCATTTCGGCTGCTTTGCCGAACGGCTTGTCGCGGCCCAGCGCCTTTGCCAGCGGCAGCTCGGACAGGTAGCGCCGCAGCTCCTCGCCTTCCGGCGCGCGGTGTTCGAGCACGCGGAACTCGGACAGCGTGACCGGCGCGACGTCGGCTGCCGCAGCAGCGTCGAAAGCACGGGCTGGCGCGTCCGCGGACACCGCCGTCACCATCGGATCGGTGGCTGCGGCACTGTCCCCATCGGGGCTCTGGGTAGTAAGCACACGGAAGCGGAGCAGGCGCCCGGCGGTAGCCGGGAATGCAATCGCCTGCATGTCCTTGGACAGCTTCAGGCGGCCGCGCCGTATCGGCTGGCCCCACTGCCCATTGCTGTCGCTGATGTAGATCTCGTAATCGCGTACCTGGCCGTGCTTCCAGCTGGCGTCGCTGCGCGGCGAGATTTCGATGCCGTCAACGAGGCGGCGTTCGGTGAAGCCGATCACCCATTCATGGGCGCCGGTCTTGACGGCCTGGCTGCGCACCGTGCGGAACCACGTCGCCGGGTTGCCGTCGAACGCCTGTTCAAGTGGATGACCGGGTTCTTCGGCTGGCCGGTTGACAACCATCATGGCGTCGGCCGGCAGTGCGCGGCCTGGTACTGGCGCAGCCGGGAATGCGTCGTCCGCATTGGCCAGCGCCGCGGCGCCCTGCACCGTCACCTGCAGCGGCTGGCGAATATCCTGCGCCGCGGTCTTCACATGCAGCGTGCCAAGGCGCTCCGCGGCGTCGAAGTACCAGCCTTCGCCGGCCTTGTCGAATGCGGCGCGGTCGGCCGCTTCGCCCAGCATGGCGCTGGCGGTGCGAACCTGTGCCGGGCGCTGCCGGCTGAGCAAACGGAGGCTGTAGGCACGCTTGCCTTCCTGGCCGTCATAGCTGCCCGTGACCGGGTCGATCGTCACCTGGACATCGCTACCTTTGGCGCGCATCGCGATCCTTTGCTGGCTGAATGCACCCTGCTGGTAGCGCCGCGTGGTGCCGTCGTCTTCATACAAGGTGTATTCGGAGTCGCCCTCGGGATAGAGGTCGAGCGTCAGCGTGTCCTTCGGCTTGTGGCCGTCGTACAGCATCTCCGGGTACATCGGCAAAATCGCGCCGGCCCGGACGAACACCGGCAGCTTGTCGAGCGTCACCTGGAGATCGATGTCCTTGCCCTGCGCACCAGCTGTGACCTGGCGGCCGTCCCAGTATTCGATCCAGCGGCCCTGCGGCAGATGGATGCCCTTGCGCCAGCCCTGGCTTACTGCCTGGCTGCGGTAGACGGGCGCCACCAGCAGGTCGCGTCCGAGCAGGAACTGGTACTTGTGCGCTTCGGTCAGCGCGGCCGGGTCGCCCGGATAGTCCCACATCATGCCGCGCACCAGCGGGGCGCCGCTTGTTTCGGCTTCGCGCGCCAACGTGTACATGTACGGCGTCAGGCGCATCTTGAGTTTCAGGTAGCGCCGGTTGATGCTGCGATAAGGCTCATCGAACCACCATGGATGCTTGCGCGCCGCCGACGACCATCCCGACATCCCCATCAGCACCGGCGTGAAGGTCTTCCACTGGAGGTCACGGGTGAAGGTCTCGGGGCTGCCGCCAAAGATGGCGTCGACGTCGCCGGTGGCGTACGCCTGGCCCGACAAGCCCGAGCCGATCAGGGTCGGGATGTGCCAGCGGATGTAGTCCCAACTGGCGCTCTGGTCGCCGGTCCATGCCACCGCATAGCGCTGCGTGCCGCCCCAGCCCATCACGGTCCAGATGAACGGGCGGCTGTCGGAATTGTTCAGGATGCCGTCGTAAGCAGCCTTGTTGGCGTCGAGCGAGAACTGGTAGCCCTTGCCGGTCCAGGCGACATCGAGCTTTTGCGCGCGGCTGCCTGCCCTGGCGACTTCCCACGAAATTTTGTCGACGCCGTTCTCGGTCCACAGGCCGGTGCGAAAGCCAAGCTTCGCGAGTCCTTCCACGGTTTCGGGCAGCGACGAGTAGCCGCAGCCATAGCCGTCGTTCGGCAGGATCCAGCCGCCCGGCATGTCGTGCTCCCGGTATTTGCGGGCAACGCTGTCGATGACGTCCGGCGTCTTGCCGGTCGGGCCATCGCTCCAGCCACGCGGCACAGTGCCGGGCTTTTTGCTGTTGTCGCCGTCGTTGTAGCAGTCGGCGTCGCCGTATTCGAGCGCCCAGCGCGGCAGCATACGCGCACGGCCGGTCCATTCGGTGTACCGAGCCACGACGTCGCGCATCGATTTGCCGACGAAGTAGTAAGCATCGAAACGGGGTTCGGCGTGTTGCAGCGTGGCCTGGTCAGGCTCGCGCAAATCGTAGCTGCCGTCGGACCAGGTATTACGCAGCATGCCCCAGCCGCGCGAGCTCATGAGGAATGGCGCTGGGTTGGGGCGATCGCCCTCTTCCCAGCCGCCGGAGTACGATACCTGCAGCTCGCGGCCTTTGAATTCGTAGCGGCCGTTCTGCTGCCCGCCGCCGAAGAAGCGTTCGCCCTTGTCGCTGGAGAGAACCTGCACGCTTTGCTTGTCGCCGATGTCCAGCGCCTGCACCTCGCGCCACAGCGGCTGGGCGTCGCCCTCGCGGAGCAGCGTGAAGCGCATAGGCTTGCGGTCAATGCGCAAGGTCAGCGCCGCGGTGCGGATAACCAGCCGGTCCGATTCTTCGCTGAACGTGTGCTGTACATCTTTGGATGGGGAGGCGACGACGATAGGCGCAGCCTTGTCACCCGGCCCTGCCAGCTCCTTGCGGGCAGCCTGGATGCGCACTACGTCGGCACGGGGCAGGCTCACGCGCACCGTTGCGCCGGAGTCGGAGGTCAGGTCCCAGGACGGGCCGTCAGCCTGGCCTGCACTCACGCTGCGCACGTTGCCAAGCGGCGCCGCAAGCGCAGGTCCGGCGAACAGCGCCAGCACAGCTGCGGATAAATGACGGCGAATACAGATTGGAGGATACATGAACGAATCTTTCAAATCTTTTTTCATTTCGGTAGGGATACTGTATGAACAAAAACAAGCCCGGTCAACAAAAACAAAGAAAGATCGTGGAAATAGCCCGGAAACCTCGGTTAACAGCCAATTTATCTTTCGTTTACTAGCTTTTTAGAATCCAAGGCTTTCGATAACGTGGCGACTCCGACACATGATCAGGCCGGAATCCCCCCGCCGCCGGCTGAATTACACAGGAAACGACGGCGCGAGCCTCTTTTCCTTTCTTTTTACTTTCGTATTTGACTTTCGATACTTTTCGTTTTAAGATTTATTCCACTGAAACCTTTTACATTCCTTTTGATGACTACCCTTCTGCAGCGAAGCCAACAAGACTGGCGCGACATCGGCGGCTTACATACCGCCGAGGAGATTGCACAGCAGCCTACCGTCTGGAACGCCCTGTACGTCAGCCTGCGCATGAAGCAGGAAGCGATCGATGCCTTCCTCGGCGGCTGCCTGCTTGACCCGCTGCAGCGCGTGATCCTCACCGGCGCGGGTAGCTCGGCGTATGTCGGCGAAATCATCGCGGACGAACTCAACGGCGCCTGGCCGGCGCAAGTTCGCGCGATCGCCACCACCAGCCTCTTGACCCACCCCGAGCTCTACCTCGACTCCTCCGCGCCAACACTGCTGGTGTCGTTCGCGCGTAGCGGCGACAGCCCCGAGAGCCTCGCCGCGGTCAACCTGGTGCGCAACCTGGTGCCGCATGCGCGTCTTCTGAATATCACCTGCAACGCCGACGGCACGCTGGCACGCGGCAGCGCCGGCGATCCGCGCGCCCTTAATCTTTTGATGCCGCAGGCCAGCTGCGACCGCGGCTTCGCCATGACCAGCAGCTTTACCTGCATGCTGCTGGCGGCCCTGTCGGTACTTGGCAAGCCGACCGACCGCGAACGCATCCTGACGCTCGCGCAGCTGGCGACCCAGGCATTGCACGACTGGGCTGGACCGGTCGCCGCGCTTGCATCGGTACCCGTGGAACGCGTGGTGTACCTGGGTAGCGGACCGCTCGAAGCACTGGCCAAGGAAAGCGCGCTCAAGATCCTCGAACTGACCAGCGGCCAGGTGGCGGCAATCGCCAACACCCCACTCGGCTTCCGCCACGGGCCCAAGTCGGTGCTCAATGGCGCCTCGCTGGTGTTGATCTTCAACAGCGCCAAGGCGCTGGCGCGCCGCTATGACGAGGACCTCGCCAATGAACTGCTGCGCGACCAGGTCGCGGACCGCGTCGTTACGGTCGGCCCAGGTTCCGACATCGGCATCGACACCCCAAGCTGGCCGGACGCCTGGCTCGCGCCGCTATGGCTGCTGGTCGCGCAGCAGTACGCGCTGCACCAGTCGGCACTGCTGCAGCTGCGTCCTGATAACCCCTTCGTCACCGGCACGGTCAACCGCGTCGTCCAGGGCGTCACCATTTATCCTCATGATGAATCCTGACCCGCACGGCTATCACGGCATCGACATCGGCGGCAGCAAGATAGAGCTGGTCGCCTTTGCCGCCGACGGCGCCGACCTGCGCGAAGTGTTCCGCGAGCGCGTCGCCACACCGGGCCACGATTTTGCCCTGTTTATCGACGCCATCGCAGGCCTGGTGCAGCGCGGCGACGCCGCCCTCGGTTCAGTCGCGCCGGTAGGCATCGGCATGCCGGGCGTGATCGACTCCGCCACTGGCCGCCAGATCAGCTCCAATGTCCCCGCCTTGAATGGACGCCTGGTCGCGCCGCCGCTGGAAGCTTCGCTGCAGCGCAAGGTCATCATCGGCAACGACTGCCAGTGTTTCGCGCTGTCCGAAGCGGACGGCGGCGCGGCTGATGGCTTGCCGACCATGTTCGGCGCCATTCTCGGCACCGGCGCTGGCGGCGGCTACTGCGCCGACGGACGGCTGCAGCGCGGCTTCAATGGCGTCGCTGGCGAATGGGGTCACTGGTCCTTGCCGGCCGAGCTGGCCGCGTTGCACGGCTTGCCGATGGTCGACTGTCCGTGCGGACGGCGCGGCTGCCTGGAACGGTATGTCTCGGGTCCCGGCATGAGCATGCTGCACCTTCACTTCGGGGGCGACGGCGCTACGCCGATGGCCATCGCAGCACGCGCCGCCATGCATGATCCGCTTGCCACGCGCACGCTCGCGGTCCACCTCGACCTGCTCGGCCACGCGTTCTCCTGCCTGGTGCTGTCGCTCGATCCGCACGCCATCGTCCTGGGCGGCGGCCTGTCGCAGCTGCCGCACCTTTACCAGCAACTGCCAGCCAGCATACAACGCCACCTGTTCCCGGGCGTGCGCGTGCCAGCCATCCTTCCGCCGTGGTTTGGCGACGCCGGTGGTGCGCGTGGCGCCGCCCTGCTCGCCCGTCAACAACTGAAAGCCAGCGCACCATGAATCAAGCCCTGTCCCCCGTCCAGCAAGTCGTCAAGGCGCACCGCCGCGGCGAACCCGCAGGCCTGTACAGCGTTTGCTGCAGCCATCCGATCGTGCTGGCGGCAGCCATGCGCGTCGCTCAGCGCTACGATACCTTGTTGTTGGTCGAAGCGACATCCAACCAGGTAGACCAGTTCGGCGGCTATACCGGCATGAATCCCGAGCAGTTCCGCGGCTATGTGCAGCAGTTGGCGCGCGAGCGCGGCTTTCCGCTCAATCGCCTGGTACTGGGCGGCGACCACCTCGGCCCGAACACCTGGCAGCATCGCGATGCCGCCACCGCGATGGCGAATGCAGAAGCGCTGATCGTCGCTTACGCCAGTGCGGGCTTCCACAAGATCCACCTCGATTGCAGCATGCGCTGCGCCGACGATCCATTGACCCTGGATGACGAAACCGTGGCAGCACGCTCCGCGCGCCTTGCCGCCATTGCCGAAACTGCCGCCGCCGCAGCCGGACATGCGCCGCCGGTGTACGTGATCGGTACCGAAGTGCCGGTGCCAGGCGGTGAATCAGCGCTGGCTGACGCAGGATCGCCGACCTCGCCGCAGGCAGCACAGCGCACGCTCGCAGTGCACAGCCGCGCCTTCCTCGACGCCGGCCTGCACGGGGCATGGCGCCGGGTAATCGCGATGGTGGTGCAGCCGGGCGTCGATTTCGATCACAGCCACATTCAGCACTACGACGCGGAACAAGCCGCAGCGCTGTCGGACTTCGTGGCCGGCCAACCTGGCCTTGTATTTGAAGCCCATTCGACCGACTACCAGCGCGAAGCGTCGCTGCACGAGATGGTGCGCGACCATTTCGCGATTCTCAAGGTTGGCCCGGCCGCCACCTTCGCGCTGCGCGAAGGCCTGCTGGCGCTGTGCCAAATAGAGGATCAACTGATTTCAAGCGAACGTTCATCGCGCCTGATGCAGGTGCTGGACGAGACCATGCTCGCCAAGCCGGAACACTGGCGCAAGCACTACCCCGGCAGCGTCGACGAGCAGCGCGTGATGCGCCGCTACGGCCTGTCCGACCGCTGCCGCTACTACTGGGGCGAACCGGCCGTGGCGGCAGCCGTCGACCAGCTGTTCGGCAACCTGGACGCCATCGAGATCCCGCTGCCGCTGCTAAGCCAGCACCTGCCCGAGCAGTATATCGACGTGCTGCAGGACCAGCTGGGCACCAGCGCGCGCGACCTGCTCGAACACAAGATCGAATGCGTGCTGGCGCAATATGCCCGGGCCTGCAACCGCAATACAGCCAAAGTGGCTGTCAACCCACACGCATCGATCTGTTAAGCTCGGCTTTTTTTAACGTCCATCCGAGCCGCCACCATGCGAAACACGAGCCAACGCCGCGAAGCCATCTTCCAACTGCTAACCCGCCAGGGGGCCGTCCAGGTGACCGACCTTGTGGGCGAGTTCGGGGTCTCTGCGGTGACGATTCGCAGCGACCTGAGTGCGCTTGAGTCGCAGGGCCTGGCCTCACGCAGCCATGGCGGCGCGGTGCTGACCCGCACCCCGCCAACCGAACACACGATTCGCCAGAAGGACGCGATCAACCACGAGCAGAAGGAACGCATTGGCGCGCTGGCGGCGACCCTGGTTCAGCCTGGCGACAACATCATCATCGACTCGGGCACCACCACCATCTCGCTGGCGCGCAGCCTGCGTGAGGCGCAGCAGGTGACGGTGATGACCAATGGCCTGAACATCGCATGGGAGCTGGCTGACGCGCCGGGCGTGGAACTGATTCTGACGGGCGGCCTGCTGCGCAAGCAGTCGCTGTCGATCCAGGGCAGCCAGGCCGAGGCCACGCTACAGGCCTACAACTTCGACAAACTGTTCCTCGGCGTCGACGGTTTCGACCTGCAGTTCGGCGTCACCACGCACCACGAGGCCGAAGCGAGCCTGAACCACAAGATGGTTGAACGCGCCAAAAAAATCATCGTCCTCACCGACGCCTCGAAGTTCGGCCGCGTCAGCCTGCACCGTATCGTGCAGATGGACAGGGTCGACACCGTCATCACCGATGCCAGCATCAGCCAGGAGTACCGCGAAGGGCTGCAAAAGCTGGGCATCGAATTACTCATAGCGGAATAAATGGTCAACGGCAGAATCCTTACTTCCACTGGCTGGGTCACAGGTAGTATCCAGTTCAGCGATCGCATACAGCAGATCACAGAAGGCCCTGCCGATAGCGGCCTCACCATCCTCCCCGGTTTCGTCGACCTGCATGTCCACGGCGCCTCGGGCACCGACATCATGGAAGGCGGCGATGCCGGCGCAGTCGTCGCTCGCTCGCACGCACGCTACGGGACCACCTCCCTGCTCGGCACCACGCTTACTGCCAAAGAAACCGACATCAGGCGCGCGCTGGCCGGGCTGGCTGGCGTCATCGTCCATCGCCCGCAAGGCGGGGCGCGCATGCTCGGCGTGCACCTGGAAGGCCCGTTCCTGAACCACCGCCGGCTTGGCGCACAACCACCGGACGTGATTCCCGCGACCGAAGCACTGGTCCGCAGCCTGCACGCGATGGCCCCGATCCGCGTGCTGACGATGGCGCCGGAGGTGGACCACCACCTTGACATGATTCCGAAGCTTGCGGCGCTAGGCATCCGCGTCCAGATTGGACACAGCGCCGGCACATATGAAGACGGAGTCGCTGCGCTTCAGGCCGGCGTCGCGGGCTTCACGCATCTGTTCAATGGCATGACGGGGTTTAATCATTACGAACCCGGTATGGTTGGCGCAGCGCTGGCGCATGCCGAATACGCCGAAGTGATCCCCGACCTTCAGCACGTCAGCAAGGGCGCCCTGCACGCCGCGCTACGCGCAATACCACGGCTGTATGGCGTAACTGACGCTACCGCTGCAACCGGCATGCCCGATGGCGAATACGCCCTGGGCACCCAGCGCGTCTACAAGTGCGGGGACTGCGTGCGCCTCGCTACCGGATCGCTCGCCGGCAGCGTGCTGACGATGGACCAGGCCCTGCGCAATTTCGTCAGCCTTGGCCTCGACCTGGCGGACGCCTCGCACCGCTTGTCGCTTTACCCGGCTGACTATCTTGGTGAAAGCAGGCGCGGACGCCTTGAACCTGGCGCCTGGGCCGACATCGTCGTGCTCGACGAATCGCTGCACCCGGTCGCGGTGTTCGTCGAAGGTGAAGCAATCGATTTGACCAATTAAAAAAACCCGGAGACAGCATGAGCCAGACGATCACTGAACCCAACCGCGGGATGCGCTACCTGTTGTTCATGGGCGGCATGGGAGGACTGCTGTACGGAATCGACATCGGCATCATCGCCGGTGCGCTACCGTATCTGGAAGCGACAGCCACGGTGGCGTGGAAGCTGAACGCACAGCAGCTGTCGTTTATCGTTGCGGCGGTGCTTCTTGGCTCCGTGCTGTCGTCGCTGTTTGCCGGTGCGCTGGCCGACACCATTGGACGGCGCTGGTGCATGGTCCTCGCGGGCGCGCTGTTCACCCTCAGCATCCCGGTCATATCGCTGGCGGACGGCTACACGCCGCTGCTGCTTGGACGGCTGCTGCAAGGGATCAGCGGAGGATTGATTGGTGTCGTCGTGCCGCTCTACCTCGCTGAAACGCTGCCCGCACATCGGCGCGGCAGCGGCACCGCCCTGTTCCAGCTTCTGCTGACAATCGGCCTGGTCGGCGCCGCCGTGATCGGCCTAACCCAGGCCCAGAACGTGGACGTTGCCACCCAGGCCGCAGCGGCGCTCCCGCAGGTTGACCGGGCGGAGGCGGTATTCGCAGCCAAGGACAGCGCATGGCGCACCATTTTCTGGATCTGCCTTCTGCCTGGTCTTGTCTTCACCTTCGGCAGCCTGGCGTTGAAGGAATCGCCGCGCTGGCTCGCGCTTCGCTCGCACGGCCAAGCTTTGCAGCATGACCAAGTGAAGCTGCCGGCCGCCCGTGACTCACTGGCCAGCCGCCGCTACGCGCTGCCGTTCCTGCTCGCCTGCCTGGTGCTGGCGCTGACGCAGGCCACCGGCATCAATTCGATCCTGGCCTACGTCGTCACGATCCTGAACCAGGCTGGCTTGCCCGGCTCGACTGCCAATGCTGCGGATGTTGGCCTCAAGGTGCTGAACGCCGTGATGACGGTGGTGGCAGTGGCCCTGGTCGACCGCAAGGGCCGCAAGTTCCTGTTGATGCTGGGCAGCGGCTGCATCGTTATCGCATTGCTGGCCACCGGCCTGCTGTTCCGTGGTGTCGAGTCCGAACAGCGCGATGTCACGGCGCTCGTCAACGCTCAGGTGAAGAATGGCGCGCTGTCGCTGCAGTTCGACCAGCAGCAGCTGGCGGCGCTGGGCGCGGCGCCAAGAGGCGCCCAGCAACTGACAGTGGCTTACGCTTACGGCACGTTCACCAACGTGCAATCGCGCCGCAGCGATGATCCGCTGCTGCCGGTGATGTCGCTGTCGCGCGAGGATACCGTTTCACAGGACAGTGTGATTGGCGCGTTCTTCCGGGGCCTGCATCTGAACCCGTTTGCAGATCCTGCGCAGGCGCGAGATGCGCCACTGGTGATTGAACGCGCGTCGCTTGGCACAGTTCCCCCGCCCGAGCATGGGATAAAGGTAGCGCTGGCGATCTGCCTGTTCGTCGCGGGCTTTGCAGTTGGCCCAGGCGTCTGTGTGTGGCTGGCGTTGTCGGAGCTGATGCCGACGCGAATCCGCTCCAACGGCATGAGCATCGCGCTGCTGGTCAACCAGTTCGTCTCGACCGTGATTGCCGCGATGTTCCTGCCCGTCGTCGGCTATTACGGCTACTCGACAATCTTCTTCTTTGGCGCAGGCTTCACAGTCCTGTACTTCCTGACGGCTGCGTTCTTGCTGCCAGAGACCAAGGGCCGCACGCTGGAGGAAATTGAAGCTCACTTTGCAGGGACGTCGGCTGCGAAGGCGTAAGGTGCGGCAACAGGCCCATGTTCGGCCATCAGCTCGACAATTTAGTGCCGACAGGCAAAAACGAAAAAAGCTCCCGAGGGAGCTTTTTTTATTTACTGGCGGAGAGGGTGGGATTCGCCTACGTGCCGCAGGCCGCCCTCGCCCAAGCATGGGCGAGGCTTCGAATCTCCCGCCTTGGCGCCACACGCGAGGCCCTCAGGGCCTCGCTCCTCTCCTCCCGCAAATAAAAAAAGCTCCCAGAGGGAGCTTTTTTCATTTACTGGCGGAGAGGGTGGGATTCGAACCCACGGTACGATTTAACGTACGCCTGATTTCGAGTCAGGTACATTCGACCACTCTGCCACCTCTCCTAAATCGGTGCTGCGGTCGCTGCAAGAGGCCCGCATTATAACGAGAGTTTTCGGTTTGTTGCAAGGAAAAACATGGCGGCATTTCTGTCGTGCGGCGCTGAGTTCGTACAGTGAGGGCATCGCTCACCACTTACCTGACGAGGCATCGACATGTACACGAGAACGCTGGTCGCCGGCTGGGCCGACATGGATTTCAACGCGCACATGCGCAACACCGCTTACCTGGACAAGTCCGCCGACGTGCGCATGATGTACTTCGCGGACAACGGCTTTCCGATGTCGGAATTCGCCCGCCTCAAGCTCGGCCCGGTCGTGATGCGTGACGAGCTCGAGTATTTTCGGGAGTGCCGGCTGCTGGATGCAATTACGGTGACCTTTGGCATTGCCGGCTTGTCGGAGGATGCGAGCCGGATGATGCTGAGGAATGAGTTTTTCAGGGAGGGGAATTTGTGTGCGAGGGTGACGTCGACGGCGGGATGGTTTGATTTGGCGGCGCGCAAGTTGGCTGTGCCGCCAGATAACTTGGCAGAGCCGTTGAGGGCACTGGAGAGGACGGGGGATTTTAGGGTGTTGCCGGGGAGTGTGCGGTGACTGGGGTTGGGTGGGTGCAAGGCGAAGGCAAAGCCAAGGTCAAAAGCTAAGCCTGAGATGGCTCCCTGCGGGAGCGTGGGAGGGTGGGATTCGCCTACGTGCCGCAGGCCGCCCTCGCCCAAGCATGGGCGAGGCTTCGAATCCCACACGTAAGCCCCTCAGGGGCTTACTCCTCTCCGCCAGCAAATAAAAAAAGCTCCCGAGGGAGCTTTTTTCATTTACTGGCGGAGAGGGTGGGATTCGAACCCACGGTACGATTTAACGTACGCCTGATTTCGAGTCAGGTACATTCGACCACTCTGCCACCTCTCCTAAATCGGTGTTGCGGTCGCTGCAAGAGACACGCATTATAGCGAGGGTCCGGCGAAAACGGAAGAGCAAATCAGGGCCCTTCCGCAAAATTCGGCGCCCTGCCCGATCAGGCGGCCGGGACCAGGCGTTCGAGGCCGCCCATGTAGGGGCGCAGGACTTCCGGAATCACGACGCTGCCATCGGCCTGCTGGAAGTTTTCCAGCACGGCGACCAGGGTGCGGCCGACGGCGAGACCCGAGCCGTTGAGGGTGTGCAGCAGTTCCGGCTTGTTCTGGGCGTTGCGGAAGCGGGCGCCCATGCGGCGGGCCTGGAAGGCTTCGCAGTTCGACAGCGACGAGATCTCGCGGTAGGTGTTCTGCGCAGGCAGCCAGACTTCGAGGTCATAGGTCTTGGCGGCGGTGAAGCCCATGTCGCCGGTGCACAGCGACATGACACGGTACGGCAGTCCGAGCGTCTGCAGGATGGTTTCGGCGTGGCCGACCATCTCTTCCAGCGCCGCGTACGACTGCTCCGGATGCACCACCTGCACCATTTCGACTTTGTCGAACTGGTGCTGGCGGATCATGCCGCGCGTGTCGCGGCCATAACTGCCTGCTTCCGAACGGAAGCACGGGGTATGCGCCGTCATCTTGATCGGCAACTGGTTCAGCGCCACGATCTCGTCGCGCACGATGTTGGTCAGCGAGACTTCCGAGGTCGGGATCAGGTAGAAGGTCTCGCCCTCGCCTTCCACGCCGCCTTTTTTCACCGAGAACAGGTCTGCTTCGAACTTCGGCAACTGGCCGGTGCCGCGCAGCGAATCGGCGTTCACCATGTAGGGGGTGTAGCACTCGGTGTAGCCATGCTGCTCGGTGTGGGTGTCGAGCATGTACTGGGCCAGCGCGCGGTGCAGCCTGGCGATGCCGCCGCGCATGACCGAGAAGCGCGAGCCGGTCAGCTTGGTCGCGGTGTCGAAGTCCAGGCCCAGCTTTTCACCGATGTCGACGTGGTCCCTGACGGCGAAGTCGAAGCTTGGCGGCGTGCCGACCTTGCGCACTTCGACGTTGCCGGTTTCGTCGTTGCCGACCGGGGTCGACTCGTGCGGCAGGTTCGGCATCGAGGCCATGAATTCGGCCATGTCGTCCTGGACTTTCGCCAGGCGCAGTTCATTGGCTTTCAGCTCGTCGCCCAGGCCCGCCACTTCCGCCATGACGCCGGCCGTGTCCTCGCCCTTGCCCTTCAGGATGCCGATCTGCTTCGACATGCTGTTGCGCTTGCCCTGCAGCTCTTCGGTGCGGGTCTGGATCGCCTTGCGCTCGGCTTCGAGCGCGTTGAAGCCGGCCACGTCGAGCTGGAACTTGCGCGCGGCCAGGCGCGCGGCGACGGTGTCGATGTCTTTGCGGAGAAGTTGGATGTCTATCATTGTCGGATTATCGAATTAAGGGTCACGCCAGCAGTATGTCGCGCAGTATGTCAAGACTGCAATTGTACCAAGTGGACAGCGGTTCTTGACGCCGAGATTTATGTCCCGCCCGCGTCCTCGTCGAGCTGACGCAGGAAGGCCAGCTTCTCGGCGATCTTCGCCTCCACCCCGCGCGGCACCGGCTGGTACCAGCCGGGTTCCGGCATGCCGTCCGGCAGGTAGGTTTCACCGGCGGCGTAGGCGTGCGGCTCGTCGTGGGCGTAGCGGTACTCGTGGCCGTAGCCGAGTTCCTTCATGAGCTTGGTCGGCGCATTGCGCAGGTGCACCGGCACTTCGCGCGACTTGTCCTTGCGCACAAACGCCATGGCCGCGTTGAAGGCGTTGTAGCCGGCATTGCTCTTGGCGGCGATCGCGAGGTAGACCACGGCCTGGCCCAGCGCCAGTTCGCCCTCCGGTGAGCCGAGGCGTTCATAGGTGGTCGCGGCGTCGTTGGCGACCTGCAGCGCGCGCGGGTCGGCCAGGCCGATGTCTTCCCAGGCCATGCGCACGATGCGGCGCGACAGGTATTTGGCATCCGCCCCGCCATCGAGCATGCGGCACAGCCAGTACAGGGCCGCGTCGGGGTGCGAGCCGCGGACCGACTTGTGCAGGGCCGAGATCTGGTCGTAGAAATTGTCGCCGCCCTTGTCGAAACGGCGCGAATTGAGCGTCAGCGCGTTGTCCACAAAATCCGCGGTGATCGTCGTAATGCCCGAGGTCTCGGCCGAGGTCTTGGTCTGCTCCAGCAGATTCAGGAAGCGGCGCGCATCGCCGTCGGCATAGCCGACCAGGGTGTCGACGGCGACCTCGTCGAACTTCAGGTGCGCCAGCACCCGGTCCTGGGCGCGCTTGAGCAGGAGGCGCAGCTCGCCGTCGGTGAGCGCCTTGAGCACATACACCTGCGAGCGCGACAGCAGTGCGGAATTGACCTCGAAGGACGGATTCTCGGTGGTCGCGCCGATCAGGGTGACCAGGCCCGACTCCACAAAAGGCAGCAAGGCGTCCTGCTGCGACTTGTTGAAGCGGTGGATCTCGTCGATGAACAGGATCGTGTGCTTGCCGCGCGCCAGGTATTGCTCGGCCTGCTCGACCGAGGCGCGGATGTCTTTCACGCCGGACAGCACGGCCGAGAGCGCGATGAATTCGCACTCGAAGGCATAGGCCGTCAGGCGCGCCAGCGTGGTCTTGCCCACGCCTGGCGGACCCCACAGGATCATCGAATGGGGTTTGCCGGACTTGAAGACCAGGTTCAGCGGCTTGCCGGGGCCCAGCAGGTGGCTCTGGCCGATGACCTCGTCAATGGTGCGCGGGCGCAGGGCTTCCGCCAGCGGCGCGGCGGGCTCGTTCCTGAACAGGTCATCCATGGCGAACTCCGGCGGGCGCAGGCATCGGACTGGGCAAATGAGTCAGCAAATAGTTGTACATGCAGCTAGTTTAGCCGATGCGGCGCCAGCCGGCCGCGCACATCCGCCGTGCACCACCGCGCACGCTTGACCGGAACGAAGCTGCCGGCCGTAATTCCGTGGAAGTGCGCACCATCCGGGTCACCTTGCTGGCCGCCCCTCAGGGCGCGCCCACGTACAGCACGATCTTGCCGACCGCGCGCCCGCTCTCGCTGAGCGCATGGGCGGCCGCGATGTCGTCCAGGCTGAATTCGGCGCCGACCACCGGCCGCAGCGTGCCGCCGTCGACCATCGCCGCCAGGCGCTCGAGCACCGGGGCATTCGGCCCGATGAAGACGAACGCGCCACGCACGCCCTGCTGCGCCGCGCGCGCCTCGTCCGGAGGACTGATGATCGACACCTGGATGCCGCCGGGTTTCAGCAGCGTCCAGGACGCCTCCTGCACCTCGCCGCCGAGCGTGTCGAAGACCACATCCACGGGTTCGACCGCGTCCGCGACTTTGGTGGCCGTGTAGTCGACCACCTGGTGCGCGCCCAGCGACTCCACGAGCGCGCGGTTGCGGCCGGACGTGGTCGCGATGACGTGGGCGCCAGCCGCCCTGGCGATCTGGATCGCGAGCGAACCGACGCCGCCCGACCCCGCATGCACCAGCACGCGCTGGCCCGGCCCGACCTGGGCCGCGTCGACCATCGATTCCCACGCGGTAATGCCGGCCAGCGGCAGCGAGGCCGCCTCGACGTGCGAAATGGTGCGTGGCCTGCGCGCGCACTCGATGGCGCGGATCGCGACGAATTCGGCATAGGTGCCGTTGCGGGCCAGGTCGGGCCGCGAAAACACGGCGTCGCCGACCTGCCATTGCGTGACCTGCGCGCCGACAGCGGCCACCACGCCGGACACGTCCCAGCCGAGGGTCAGCGGAAGTGGATGGGGAATCATTTGCGCCAGGTAGCCTGCCCGCACCTTCCAGTCGACCGGGTTGATGGACGCCGCCACGACGCGCACCAGCACTTCGTCTGGCGCGATCGCCGGAACCGGGATGTCGTCGATGGATAGGACTTCCCGCCCTCCGTACTGATGGATGCGTACCGCCTTCATGGGGGCTCCTTGCCGTGATCGATATGACAGATTCTACGGCAAGGGAGGGTGCGGACGGCGCCACGGCTGGACGCCTTGTTACCGGCTTACTGGCGGTTGACGTCCGCACCCTTCGGGATGTCGAACTTGAACTGCTGTGCGCCAAGCGACGGGTTGCGCTGGAAGCTGGTGAATTTCAGGACCGAAGTCTGGCCGAAGTTGTCCTTCAGTTCCATCGCTTCCGGCACGCCGTTGCGCAGGCCGATGCTGATCTGCTCGAAGCTGGTATCGCGCGCCTTTGGCACGGCGTTCAGCCATTCCAGCCCGTCGCGGGTGCCCGCTTCCGACAGGGTGAAGTTCTTCTCCAGGTCGTTGCTGCCGAACAGGATCGCGGCCGGCGACGAGCCGAGCGCATTGCCCAGCTTCTTGATCGTGACCTGGTTCAGGTCCTTGTCGTAGATGTAGAGCTGGTCGCCGTCGGCCTGCAGCAGCTGGTCGTAGGGTTTCTGGTAGTTCCAGATGAACTTGCCGGGACGGGCGAAGACGAACGAGCCGCTCGAGACCGGGGTGACCTTGCTGGTGGCGGACTTGCGCTGTTGCTGCTGGGTGAATTCGCCTTTGGCGGCCTTGGTGTTGGCGACGAAGGACTTGAACTGGTCGAGGGCGGCAGCGTGGGCGGTGCCGGAGAGGACCAGGGTGGCGATCAATGCTGCAAGTTTGGTTTTCATGGTCATCGGTGGTCCTTTATTGTGCGAAGCGTTTGTCGTCGGCGGCGCGGTAGTGCAGGCGTGGATTGAACGCGTGGACGGCATAGCCGTCCACCCTACAGCTTATTCCGCCTGGGTAGCTGGCACGAGGATGTCGCGGTTGCCGTTCGACTGCATCGGCGAGACCACGCCGCTCTGCTCCATCTGCTCGAGCAGGCGCGCGGCGCGGTTGTAGCCGATGCGCAGGTGGCGCTGCACCAGCGAGATCGAGGCGCGGCGGTTCTTCAGCACCACGGCCACGGCCTGGTCGTACAGGGCGTCGGACTCGCCGCCGCCCTCGCCGCCCGCCATGGCGTCGCCGCCACCGCTGCCGCCCTCTTCCAGCGTGCCGCCTTCGAGAATGCCTTCAATGTAATTCGGCTCGCCCGTGGACTGCAGATGTTTTACAACTCGATGCACTTCTTCGTCCGAGACGAAGGCGCCGTGCACCCGCACCGGCAGGCCGGTACCCGGCGGCATGTAGAGCATGTCGCCCATGCCCAGCAGGGCTTCGGCGCCCATCTGGTCGAGAATGGTGCGCGAGTCAATCTTCGACGACACCTGGAACGCGATCCGGGTCGGGATGTTCGCCTTGATCAGGCCCGTGATGACGTCCACCGACGGGCGCTGGGTAGCAAGAATCAAGTGGATGCCGGCCGCGCGCGCCTTCTGGGCGATACGGGCGATCAGCTCTTCCACCTTCTTACCCACAACCATCATCAGGTCGGCAAGCTCGTCGATGATGATGACGATCGTCGGCAGCTTTTCCAGCGGCTCCGGATTGTCCGGCATGATCGAGAACGGGTTCGGGATGTGTTCTTCGCGCTTCTGGGCGTCGAGGATCTTGGCGTTGTAGCCGGCCAGGTTACGCACGCCTAATTTAGACATCAACTTGTACCGGCGCTCCATCTCGTTCACCGCCCAGTTCAGCGCGTGGCCGGCCTGGCGCATGTCGGTCACGACCGGCGCGAGCAGGTGCGGAATACCTTCGTAGACCGACATTTCCAGCATCTTCGGGTCGATCAGGATCAGGCGCACGTCGGCCGGATCGGATTTGTACAGCAGCGACAGGATGGTCGCGTTGATGCCGACCGATTTACCCGAACCGGTGGTACCGGCGACCAGCAGGTGCGGCATCTTGGCCAGGTCGGCGACGACTGGTTTGCCGGCGATGTCCTTGCCGAGGGCCACGGTCAAGTTCGACGGGCTGTCGTTATACACTTTCGAGCCGACGATTTCCGTCAGGCGCACGATCTGGCGCTTCGGATTCGGCAGCTCGAGCGCCATGTAGTTCTTGCCGGGGATGGTTTCCACGACACGGATCGAGGTCAGCGACAGCGAACGCGCGAGGTCGCGCGCCAGGTTGACGATCTGGCTGCCCTTCACGCCGGTGGCCGGCTCGATTTCGTAGCGCGTGACGACCGGGCCCGGGAAGGCGGCGACGACCTTGGCTTCGACGCCGAAGTCCGACAGCTTCTTCTCGATCAGGCGGCTGGTGAATTCGAGGGTGTCGATGGCGACGGTTTCCTGCACCGGCGGCGGCTCGTCGAGCAGGGACAGCGGAGGCAGCGGCGAGTCGCCAGGCAGGTCGCGGAACAGCGGCGTCTGCTGCTCTTTCTGGGCGCGCTCGCCTTTTGGTACCGACATCATCTGCGGTTCGATCTTGATCGGGGCCAGCTCCGGAGGTTCCAGGTCGGCGCGCGATGGCATCGAACCGGGAAGCGCGGGCGCGGGAAGCGACGGGGCGATCTTCGGCGCAGCAACAGGAGCGGAAGCGGTAGAAGCAGCGACATCGAGCTGCGGCTCGGCGCGGCCAGGCGCCGCCGGCTTCTCGACATGGCGGGAGCGCTCGGACACCAGCGCTTCGTCGCGCCGCACGGCCGCTTCCTCGCCCTGGCGGCGGTCTTCGCGGTCTTCATAGCGCAGGCGGAACCAGTCCATGGTGCTTTCCACCCGTTCGCCGATGCGCTCGGCCACGGCCAGCCAGGACACCTGGAAGAACAGCGAAAAGCCCAGCCCAAAGAGCAGCAGCAGCAACAGGGTCGCGCCGGTGAAGCCGAAGGCGACCTGCGAGGCATGGCCCAGCAACTGGCCCAGCACCCCGCCGGGAGCGCGCGGCAGTTCCACGTGCCAGGACCACATGCGCAGGTACTCGAGGCCGACGCTGCCGGCGAACATCAGCCCGAAGCCGATCCAGCGGATGATGAATTCGTCCTGGTGCTCGGGTTCGGCCGGCGCCGCCAGCTTGCCGGTGAGGTGCCGGTAGCCGCGCCAGACGGTGCGCAGGAACAGCACGCCCCACCACCAGGCGGAAAAGCCGAAAATGAACAGCAACAGGTCGGCCATCCAGGCGCCGGCGCGCCCGCCCATGTTGGAAATCGATGCGACCGTATTCGCGTGCGACCAGCCGGGGTCGGCCTTGTTATAACTTAACAGGATCATCACGAAATACAGGAACGCGACGGCCGTGGCGATCCAGCGCGCCTCGGAAAGGAGACGGGCGAGACGGCGCGGCATCGGCGACCTTGGGGCCGGATGACGGGGTGGTGTCGGGGATTGTGCGGGACTCTTCTTGCTCATGCTGCTAGCTGCTGATGTGTTCGCCATTTCGGAATCCGCTCATTCTAAGGCATATGACGATGCGAGGCCCGTGATTCATGCTCAGAACCTATGTCAGCAGGACGGTGGAAGCTGATGGCGATGCATGGCAAGCGTGGGCAAGGCACGAGGAAGACGCATGGCTGGCCATGCTACGACGAGCAACGCAGTCCACGCTTCAGGCGCGCCAGCAGCGACACCCTCCTGCTGAGATAGGTTCTCTAGCGCATCATCGTCTATAATCGAAGCTGTAGCGCGCGCCTTGATTTATGTCTGCTGCGTCCCCAGTTTCCCACTTCTGACCTCACTACTTCGCTTCCCATGACCACTAAGAAACACGCCAAAGTCCTGATCCTCGGTTCCGGTCCCGCCGGCTACAGCGCCGCCGTGTACGCCGCGCGCGCCAATTTGAGCCCGATGCTGGTGACCGGTGTCGAACAGGGCGGCCAGCTGATGACCACGACCGACGTCGAGAACTGGCCGGGCGACCCGCTGGGCGTGCAGGGTCCTGAACTGATGGCGCGCCTGCTCCAGCACGCGGAGCGCTTCAATACCGAGATCGTGTTCGACCACATCCACACGACCTATTTGAACGAAAAGCCGATCCGCCTGGTCGGCGACTCGCACGAATTCACCTGCGACGCCCTGATCATCGCCACCGGCGCCTCAGCCCAGTACCTCGGCCTGGAATCGGAACAGGCCTTCATGGGCCGCGGCGTGTCGGCCTGCGCCACCTGCGACGGCTTCTTCTACCGTAACCAGGAAGTGGCGGTCATCGGCGGCGGCAACACCGCGGTCGAGGAAGCCCTGTACCTGGCCGGCATCGCCTCCAAAGTCACGTTGATCCACCGCCGCGAGAAATTCCGCGCCGAGCCGATCCTGGTAGACCGCATGATGCACAAGGTCGCCGAAGGCAAGATTGTGTTGGAACTGAACCACACCCTTGACGAAGTTGTCGGTGACAACAGCGGCGTGACTGGCCTGAAGCTCAAGTCGACCACGGATGGCTCGGTGAAAGACCTGACTGTGCACGGCCTGTTCGTCGCGATCGGCCACAAGCCGAACACGATGATTTTCGAAGGCCAGCTCGACATGCACAACGGCTACATCAAGACCCGCAGCGGCACCGAAGGCATGGCCACGGCCACCAGCGTGCCGGGCGTGTTCGCGGCCGGCGACGTGCAGGACCATATCTACCGCCAGGCGATCACGAGCTCGGGCACCGGCTGCATGGCCGCGCTCGACGCACAGCGTTACCTGGAGGCCCTCGAAGACTCGTGAAATGAATGGCGGGCATGAAAGAGTTCACCGACCTTAAAGCCTTCCGCGACCGCCTCAAGGAAGAGGAGCGGGTGCGCGCCATCGAGCAGGCCGAGCGCGAAAAGCGCGAACGCATTGCGCGCGAACGCGCCATCGAGTTCCGCAGCGCGATGGAGGGCGTCCGCAAGATGCCCGAGTCGAACCGCTACGTGTACCGGCCGGTGCAGGAAGCCATGCTACGCGAACAGCTGCGCGAGAACCCGGGCAGGAAGCGGGTGCTGAGCCAGGAAGAAGACGACGCCCTCGTGCTGCAGCAGTCGCTGTCCGACGGCTTCGATGTCGACGGCCTGCTCGATGACGACCCGACGCTCAGCTATGCAAAGGATGGCGTCGGTCCGGATGTCGTGAAAAAGCTGCGCAAGCGGCACTGGCCCGTGCAGGACGAACTCGACTTGCACGGCATGACGGTCGATACCGCTCGCGGCCAGCTCGGCGACTTCGTGCGGCGCGCCGTGCGCCGTGGCGTGCGCTGCGCGCGCGTCATCCACGGTGTCGGCTACGGTTCGCCCGGCGGCCAGCCGGTGCTGCGCTCGGTCGTCCATAGTTGGCTGGTGCAGCTCGATGAAGTGGTGGCTTTCTGCGTTGCCGGCCGCGCGGACGGCGGCAACGGCGCGCTCGTCGTGCTGCTCAAACCCGCGCTCGACCATTGAATTATTGTTGATAAGCTAACTTGCGCGCCGTGCGGACGGTCACGCGTTGTAGAATTCCCTTATGACTCGTTCCATGCCGTCCAACATGAGGGGAATTCATTGAGCTTAGTTCCGGCCGAGCCGATGCCCGTTTCCCGCCAGGTTGACCTGGCATCCTGCGCAGATGAACCGATCCACACCCCCGGGTCGATCCAGCCGCATGGCTTTCTCCTCTTCATGGACAGCGACGGCCTGCTCGCGGGCTGGAGCGCGAATGTTCCCCCGCTCCTGCTGCCGTCGCTGCAGCTGGGACGCACCTTCCGCGACTTGTCCCTCCCCGCATCCAGCCTCGAGCTGGTCGCCGACTGCGCCGGATTGCTGGTCGATGGCGAATGCCCGCCTGCGATGGCGGCGGTATCCGTCGAGGGCCGCGATTACGACGCCATCGTGCACGCGACAGGCGGGCGCATCATTGCCGAATTCGAGTTGCGCGCGGTGCCGGCGGACGAGGTCGCTCTGTTCGCAGTCAAGGCGCACAGCTCGATCGAGCGCGTGCGGCGCCAGCGCAGCATCGAAGGGCTGCTGGAAACGGCCGTGCGCCAGGTGCGCGAGTTCACCGGCTTCGACCGCGTCATGGCTTATCGCTTCCGTCCGGACGAGAGCGGCGACGTGGTGGCCGAAGCACGGCGCGAGGATTTGCCTGCCTACCTCGGCCAGCGCTACCCGGCCGGCGACATCCCGGCCCAGGCGCGCCGCCTGTATGTGCTCAATACCTTGCGCACGATCGCCAATGTCGGCTACACACCGGTGCCGCTGCTGGGTACGCCGAACGCAATGCCGCTGGACATGAGCTTTGCAGTGCTGCGCAGCGTGTCGCCGATCCACGCCGAATACCTGCGCAACATGGGCGTGCACGCGTCGATGAGCGTCTCGATCGTCATCAACGGCCGCCTGTGGGGCCTGATCGCCTGCCACCACATGGCGCCGAAAGCCGTCCCTTACGCGATCCGGATGGCGGCCGACGTGCTGGCCCAGGTCATGGCCTCGACCATCCAGAGCATCGAAGCGCGCCTGGACGCCGAGCTGGTGGAACGCGCCGCGCGCGTGCGCACCGACCTCGTCGAGTCACTGCTCACCGCCGAAGAGCCGCTCGATGCCCTTGCCAGTCATGCGCAGTCGCTGCTTGACGCGACCGGCTCGCAGGCACTGGTCTGCCTGCACAACGGCAGAATGGTCTACCACGGCCTGATCGGTCGCGACTGCGCGGCTACCGTCGCCCGCGGCCTGCCCCCCGATGCCAGCGACATGCTGGTGCGCGAGCATATCGGCGAGTGGCCCGAGGAGGTGCAGCCGCTGCTCGGCAAGTGGGTCGGCATGCTTGCCCTGCCGTTCGACCCGCCCGGCGGCGGCTGGTGCCTGCTGCTGCGTACCGAACAGATCGAGCACGTTTTGTGGGCCGGCAGGCCCGAAAAATCGATCGAATTCGGCCCGAACGGTCCGCGCCTGACGCCGCGCGGCTCCTTCGACGCCTGGCACGAGACAGTCGTCGGGCGCGCCCATCCGTGGGAGGCGGCAGTGCTCGACAACGCGCGCCTGACGCTGTCCGAACTCCTGCGCGCCTCGAACGCGCGCCGGGCGCAGACGGAATCGGCCCGTGCCCAGCTGCTGGCCATGCTCGGGCACGACCTGCGCGACCCGCTCCAGTCAATCAACATGGCCGGCACCATGATCGAGCGCGGCAGCACCCAGCCGACCCTGGGACGTCGTATCCAGTCCTCGAGCGACCGCATGCAGCGGCTGATCGGCCAGGTGCTCGACATGAGCCGCATCGACGGCGGCCTGGGCCTGGGCATGCAGCTCGAGCCGCTCGACCTGGCCGCGCTGACCGAGGATGTGGTCGACGAAATGCGCGTGGCCTACCCGGCGATTACCTACGACTACGTCAATCCTGGCCCGGTGATGGTGCGCGCCGACGGCGGGCGCATTGCCCAGGTCTTGTCGAATTTGCTGAGCAATGCGCGCCATCATGGCTACGTCGACACCGCCATCAACGTTGCGCTGTCCACCACCGAAGACTGGGCCAGCCTCGATGTGACCAATGAGGGCGATCCGATCCCCGACGAGTTTGCCGCTTCGCTGTTCAATCCGTTCAAGCGCGGCTCGCTGCACAATCTTCGCAACCGCACCGGCATGGGACTGGGCCTGTACATTGTCGCCACGATCGTGCGCGAGCACCAGGGCGAGATCGCCTACCGCTTCGAGGACGGCGAAGTGGTCTTCAGCGTGCGCCTGCCGCTGGCCGTGACTTGACGCTCCGGCCCTGTTGCTGATGCAGCCGGCATGTTAGGCTAGCAACATGCCAACAGCACGGTTCCCTGCATGACCCTCATCAAGTTCATCGAAATCATGGCCATCCTGGTCGGCGCGTTTTCCGGCTTTATCGAAGCGCGCCGCAAGCGCATGGACCTGGTGGGGGTGTTTACCGTCGCTTTCATTGCCGCCTTCGGCGGCGGCACCCTGCGCGACATCCTGCTCGACCGCCGTCCGCTGTTCTGGGTCACGCACCAGGAATACGCGATCCTGATTTTCGTCCTGGCCCTGATCGCCTCGCCCCTGATCCGCACCCTGCGCCAGCTGGTATCGGAGCGCCTGATCGTGATTGCCGACGCGGTCGGCCTGGGACTGTTCTCGATCGCCGGCGTATCGGCCGCACTGGACGCCGACATGCCCTTGTTCATCGCCTCGATGATGGGCGTGATCACGGGGATTTTCGGCGGCGTGCTGCGCGACATCGTCTGCAACGAAGTGCCGATGGTATTCCGGGACGGGAAACCCTACGCGCTGTGCGCTTTTCTGGGCAACTGGATGTTCCTGCTGATGGGCCTGTACACGAACGTGTCGCACGACTTTGCGCTGTGGAGCAGCGCCTTGTTCATCAGCGTGCTGCGGCTGGTGACCTGGAAATTCGATATTCAAATGGGACGCTGAGCGCCCCACCCAACAATCAAACCGCGTCCGGCCCGGTCTCGCCTGTACGGATACGAATCACCTGCTGCACGTCCTGCACGAAAATCTTGCCGTCGCCGATCTTGCCGGTGCGCGCGGCCTTGATGATCGCGTCGACCACCTGGTCGACGATGGCGTCGTCGACCACCACTTCGATCTTCACCTTCGGCAGGAAGTCGACCACGTATTCGGCGCCGCGATAGAGTTCCGTGTGGCCCTTCTGGCGTCCAAAACCCTTCACTTCCGTGACCGTCAGGCCGGTAATGTTGACGTCGGCGAGTGCTTCACGCACCTCGTCGAGTTTGAACGGTTTGATCACGCAGGTAATCTGCTTCATGTCTGCTCCTTGTTTGAATTCGTTAGTCCGGGATGTTCTTTAAATCGTCGAGCCAGACGGTCGCTTCCGAGTCGCTCGGTGCGCGCCAGTCGCCGCGCGGGGACAGCGAGCCGCCGTTGCCGACCTTCGGTCCGTTCGGCACGCAGCTGCGCTTGAACTGGCTGGTCTTGAAGAAGCGCCACAGGAAGATCTTCAGGTTGCGCTTGATGTCAGCCAGTTCATATTCGTTGCGCGACCCATGCTCGTCCGGCCAGCGGCCCTCGCCTTTCGCGTGCCAGGCCGAATACGAGAGGAAAGCGACCTTCGAGGGCGTCATGCCGTAGCGCAGGATGTAGTAGAGATTGAAGTCCTGCAGCTCGTAGGGGCCGATCACGTTTTCGGTGATCTGGGCCGGCTTGTCGTCGCCTTCCTTGCCGGGGACGAGTTCCGGGCTGATCTCGGTATTCAGGATGTTCAGCAGCACCTCCGCCCCGCCCTTCACGACGGACCCGGTTTCGGCCACCCAGCGCACCAGGTGCGTGATCAGCGTCTTCGGCACGCTGGCGTTGACGTTGTAGTGCGACATGTGGTCGCCCACGCCATAGGTGCACCAGCCCAGCGCCAGCTCGGACAGGTCGCCGGTGCCGATCACGATCGCGCCCAGGTGGTTCGCGAGCCTGAACAGGTGGTTGGTGCGCTCGCCCGCCTGCACGTTCTCGAACGTGACGTCGTACTGCTCCTTGCCTTCCGCGTAGGGGTGGTTCAGGTCGCGCAGCATCTGCAGGCAGCTCGGGCGGATGTCGATTTCCTGGGCCGTGCAGCCGACGACTTCCATCAGTGCGTGCGCCTGCTTCAGGGTTCGTCCGCTGGTGGCGAACCCCGGCATCGTGTAGGCCAGGATGTTCGTGCGCGGCAGGCCGAGGCGGTCCATGGCGGCGGCGCAGACCAGCAAGGCATGCGTCGAATCGAGCCCGCCCGACACGCCAATCACCACCTTCTGGATGCCGCTTGCGGACAGGCGCTGGATCAGCGCCTGGACCTGGATGTTGTAGACCTCGGTGCAGCGTTCGTCGCGCAGTGCGCGGTCGGCCGGCACATAGGGGAAGCGCTCGACTTCCCGGTTCAGGGGCAGCCTGCCTTCGACCGGCAGCGCCAGCGTGCAGCGCTGCACGCGGAACCTGGCCACTTCTTCCGCATGACGGCGCGCCGACTGCGCAAAGGTAGTGGCGCGCATGCGCTCCTGCGACATGCGCTCGAGGTCGACGTCGGCGAAGATGATATGCGACTCGTCGAGAAAACGTGCCGACTCGGCCAGCATGTCGCCCTTCTCGTAGATCAGCGCCTGGCCGTCCCAGGCCATGTCGGTAGTCGATTCGCCGCGCCCGGCCGAGGTGTACAGGTAGGCCGCCATGCAGCGCGCCGACTGCTGGCTCACCAGCTGGTGGCGATAGGTGCTTTTCCCGACCAGCACGTTCGAGGCCGACAGATTCACTAATACTGTCGCGCCGGCCATTGCCGCGAACGAGGACGGCGGCACCGGCACCCAGACGTCTTCGCAGATCTCGACGTGGAAACGCAGCAGCGGCAGGTTCTCGACTTGGAACACCTGGTGCGCACCAAACGGCACGTCCTCGCCGAACAGGCGCACGGCGTCGACCGCGGCGCAATCGGCCGCGCTAAACTGGCGCGATTCGTAGAATTCGCCGTAGTTGGGGAGAAAACTTTTCGGCACCAGGCCGAGCACACGCCCGCCGGCGACCACCGCCGCACAATTGAACAGCTGGTGATTGACCCGCAGGGGCAGGCCCACTACCATCGCCAGGGGCAGGTCGCGTGAGGCCTCGACCACGGCCAGCAGCGCGGCCTCGCAGGCGTCCAGCAGCGCGCGCTGGTGGAACAGGTCTTCGCAGCTGTAGGCGGACAAGCCCAGTTCCGGGAACGCAACCAGTGCCGCGCCTTGGCTCGCCGCCTGGCGCGCCAGGAGCAGGGTCTGCTCGACGTTATAGGCCGGGTCGGCGATACGGCAGCGCGGGATTGCCACGGCCACACGTGCAAAGCCATGAGAGTACAGGTTGAAAAATCGGTCGTTCATCTTGGCCTTTCGCACTTCTTTTCAAGGTATGAAAGCAATTTTGAATTATCGCACGCATATCGTTTCTTCCCTGTCCGAGATCGGCCAGCCCGCCTGGGATGGCCTGCTCGCGCTGCAGGGCGACATGAACCCTTTCCTCTCCTACGCCTTCCTGCACGCGCTGCACGAATCCGGCAGCGCCACGCCCGAGACGGGCTGGCAGCCGCAATACATCGCGCTGTACGACGGCGCGGAACTTGTTGCCGCGCTGCCGCTGTACGTCAAGGACCACTCCTACGGCGAGTACGTGTTCGACTGGGCCTGGGCGGATGCCTACCAGCGCCACGGGCTGGACTACTACCCGAAGCTGCTGGCGGCGGTGCCGTTCACGCCGGTGGCCGGCCCGCGCCTGCTGGCGCGCGATGCGCAGGCGCGTGCGGCCCTGATCGAGGTCCTGGTCGCGACGCAACAGGCCACCAAGGTCTCGTCGACCCACATCCTGTTCCCGCCCGAAGAGCATGCAAGGCAGTTGCGCGAGGCCGGCTTCATGCTGCGCAGTGGCGTGCAGTTCCACTGGCTGAACGCGGGCTATGCGAATTTCGACGAATTCCTGGCGACGCTCGAGCAAAAAAAGCGCAAGAACATCCGCGCCGAGCGGCGCAAGGTGGCGCAGGCCGGCGTGACCTTGCGGCGGGTGCGCGGGGTCGATGCAACGGACGCCGACTGGGTGCTCTTCAACCGCTGCTACCGGCACACCTATGCGGCGCACTATTCGACGCCCTACCTGAACCTGGACTTCTTCCGGCGCATCGGCGCGACCATGCCGGAGAATATCCTGCTCGTGATCGCCGAGCGCGCGGGCCGGGCGATCGCGTCCTCGCTCGTGATCCACACGGCCGACACGCTGTACGGCCGCTACTGGGGCGAACTGGAACACGTGCCCTGCCTGCATTTCGAAGCCGCCTACTACCAGCCGCTCGAGTTCTGCATCGAGCAAGGCATCAAGACCTTCGAGGGCGGCGCCCAGGGCGAACACAAGATGGCGCGCGGCTTCCTGCCGACCCGCACCTTTTCCGCCCACTGGCTGGCGCATCCCTCGTTCGCGGATGCGATCGAACGCTTCCTCGAGCGCGAGGCGGGCGGGATCGATGAGTACATGAGTGAGCTGAACGAGAGGACTCCGTTCAAGGGGTGAAGGCCATTCCAAGCCCGGCGATTGCAGCGTCCACGCGATTCGCCGGCAACACATACCGCCCATACGGCACGCCCCTGATCGGCGGCAGATCGGCGTCGCGGCGAAACCCGATTGCCGTGTACAGCCGCAGCGCCGACGCCATGATCGGGCTGGTATGCAGCCCGACCGCCGGTGCCCCATCGCGCCGCGCGCATGCCAGGCAGGCGGCAACGAGCTGCCGGCCGATGCCCAGGCCGCGCGCCCCGGGGGCAACGACCAGCATCCGGATCACCGACCACTCATCGGGAAAGATCGGGCTGCGCGGCTGGCCGGGGCCAACGTGCACCACCGCGCCCGCAATCTCGCCGCCGTATTCGGCAACGAGCAGATCGCCGCCCGCCGCGAGCTGAGCCATCCGCCCGATCCCGTCGATGAACGACGGCCAATCCTCGTAATGCCCCTCGTACTGGGCAAAAGCGGCGCGGGCCACCGCGTTGACCGCGCCCTCATCATGGGACGTGAAAGAGCGCACCGTCACCCCACCCTCCCCTACACGAACAAGGATGGCTGGCTGTCCGCATAATCGCGCAGCAGGTTCCACACCACCTTCACCCGCCGCAGCCGGTACAGGTCGGTCGGCGCGGCCAGCCAGAAAGAGCGCTCGGCGAAGAAGCCCGGCAGCACGGGCACCAGCCGGCCGTCGTCCGGCACCGCGTACGGCGGCGCCATCATCAGGCCCATGCCGAGCGAGGCCGCTTCGATCTGCGCCGTCATGCCCGAGCAGCACAGGCGCCGGCGCGGGGTGAAGCCGAGTTCGTCCAGGTAGGACAGCTCGCGGCTGGCCAGCCGGTCCTGCACGTAGTCGACAAAATAATGCTGCGCCAGGTCCGACTGCTGGCGGATCGGAGGATGCTTTGCCAGGTAGGAGGGCGAGGCGTACAGGTAGAAGCGGAACGAGGCCAGGCGCGTCACCATGTAGCGCCCGGTCGTGGGCGGATCGAGCATCACGCCGAGGTCCGCCTCCCGGTTGGCGAGGTTCGCAAAACGCGGCAGCGCCAGCAGGTCGATCGTCAGGTCCGGGTTGGCGTCGAGCAGCCCGACCAGCAGCGGCGCCACCACCTTGACCCCGAACACTTCCGGCACGCCGAGGCGCACCACGCCATGCGCCGCCACCTCCGCGCCGCTGAGCTGCTCGGCGGCCGCCAGCGCCGCCCCTTCCATCGCTTCCGCATGCGGCAGCAGCGCCAGCCCCATCTCGGTCAGCTCGTAGCCTTCGCGCGAACGGTCGAACAGGGTCGAGCCGAGTTCCTTTTCCAGCCGGTCGATGCGGCGCGCCACCGTCGTGTGCTCGACGTCGAGACGGCGCGAGGCCCCGGACAGGGTGCCGGCGCGCGCCAGCTCGAGGAAGAAACGGAGGTCGGTCCACTCAGGCAAGGTATTCATCGGCGCACTTGTTTGATATCAAGACGCCATATTGTGCACCAGTGCACATTCCCCCCGCAATCAATTCCCATATGCATGTTTGATCGCGCTTAAATTGTGCACGTGCACCATTTCCCCTATATGCATAACTCCCCATTACAGTGCAGCGCGATGTGCATTAATGCACAAGCGGTTGGCGCGCTGTTATCTTTTCAGCCAGACGGAACCGGCGCACACTGCTCGGCGTGCGAGTCTGATTGCATGAGCCATCCCCAAAATTAGGAGACAAAGATGCGCCTGACGAATAAAAAAATGAAGTTGGTCAACCGTTCCGCCATTGCCACTGCAGCCCTGCTCGCCCTGTCCGGCAGCGCCATGGGTGTCGCCCACGCCCAGGAAGCATCCGGCGCGCCGGCCCCTGCCGGCGAAACCGCAGGCGACGTCCAGAAAGTCGTCGTCACCGCGCGCCGCCGCGAGGAAACCCTGCAGGACGTGCCGGTATCCGTGACCGCCTTCAGCGCCGACCAGCTGTCGAAACAGGGCGTGCCCGACGTCACCGCGCTGGCCCTGGCCCTGCCGAACACAACCCTGAAAGCGTCGCGCGCCACCAACTCCACGCTGACCGCCTTCATCCGCGGCGTCGGCCAGGCCGATCCGCTGGCCGGCTTCGAGTCCGGCGTCGGCATCTACATCGACGATATCTACCTGGCCCGCCCGCAGGCGGCCGTGGCCGACATCTACGACGTCGAGCGCATCGAAGTGCTGCGCGGCCCGCAGGGCACGCTGTACGGCCGCAACACCATCGGCGGCGCCGTCAAGTACGTGACCCGCAAGCTCGCCGCGAAGCCCGATGTGCGCCTGCGCACGACGGTCGGCAACTATGGCCAGGTGGAAGGCGTGGCCACCGCCAGCACCCCGATTTCGGACACCGTCCGCATCGGCGGCACGGTCGCCCGCTTCAAGCG
This sequence comes from Massilia niabensis, assembly GCF_042655085.1. Classification (NCBI taxonomy): domain Bacteria; kingdom Pseudomonadati; phylum Pseudomonadota; class Betaproteobacteria; order Burkholderiales; family Oxalobacteraceae; genus Massilia; species Massilia niabensis. The sequence continues at coordinate 455,612 of NZ_JBHSMU010000004.1, forward strand.
CGACGGCTTCGGCAAGAACCTCTTCACCGGCGCCGAGAACTACGACAAGGACGTCACCGCGCTGCGCCTGTCGGCCGAATTCACCCCGACCCCCGACCTCTTCATCCGCATTGCCGGCGACGGCACCCAGGACGATTCGAGCCCGAAGAACGGCCACCGCCTGATCGTCGGCCGCACCAGCGGCGCGCCGATCCTGTCGAACGAATTCGACACCCGCGCCAACCTGACGAAGGCCCTGGGCCACGACCAGGAAGTGACCGCGCACGGTGTCTCGGCCCTGGTCGAATACCGCCTGAACGACCAGTTCACCGTCAAGTCCATCACTGCCAGCCGCAAGGACAAGTCGTGGGCGCCGATCGACTTCGACTCGCTGCAAGTGGTCGACATGGAAGTGCCGGCCCTGTACAAGAACGAACAGTTCAGCCAGGAATTCAACCTGACCTATACCGGCGACCGCATCGCCGGGGTGGCGGGCGTGTACTACATCGACGCCCAGGCCTATAACAAGTTCGACACCATCCTGGCCGGCGCCGTCCCGACCTCGACCTTCACCAGCGGCGACATCGGCACCAAGGCCTGGGCCGCCTACATCGACGGCAGCTACAACTTCAGCGACTCCCTGTCGCTGTCGCTGGGCGGGCGCTACACGGTCGACAAGCGCACCGCCTCGATCTACCGCCAGATCTTCCTCGGCGCCGGCGGCACGCCTGAAATGGGCAACGCGGCCGCAATCCCGTTCCGTACCGACACCGACCTGCGCAGCGGCCTGGAGCGCGAGGACAAGAAGTTCACCCCGCGCGTCGCCGTCAACTACAAGCTCAATGCCGACCACAACGTCTACGCGTCGTACTCGGAAGGCTTCAAGGGCGGCGGTTTCGATCCGCGCCTGAACATTGTCGGCACCCGCATCCCGCTGGCCGAGGCACGCCGCGGCTACAGCCCCGAAACCATCGAGACGGTCGAACTCGGCCTGAAATCGTCGTTCAACGGCGGGCGCATCACCACCAACACCGCCCTGTTCCACAGCGATTACCAGGACGTGCAGATCCCGGGCTCGATCGCGATCGACACCAACGGCGACGGCCGCGACGACAGCTTCGCCGGCGTCACCACCAACGCCGGCAAGGCCAAGATCCGCGGTTTCGAGTTCGAAACGGTTGCCAACCTGACGCGCGACTTCACCCTGGCCGGCATGTACAGCTACATCGATGCCGAGTACAAGGAATACATCGTCGCCGGCGTCAATGTGGCCAGCCAGCGCGTGTTCCAGAACACGCCGAAGAACTCGGCCAACCTGCGCGCCAACTACGACATCGCGCTGCCTCTCATGGGCCACAACGGCAAGATCTCGCTGATCGGCAGCGTGTCGTACAAGGGCGCCACCAACCAGTTCGAAACCGTGTCGATCCTCGACCAGGAATCGTACAAGCTGTATGACGCGAGCATCGTCTGGACCCGCGCCGACGGCAAGATCCGCGCCGGTATCCATGGCAAGAACCTGGGCGACGAGCGCTACAAGACCGCCGGCTACCTGTTCCCGACCCTGGGCAACGAAGGCACGCTGACGGCCTTCTACGGCAACCCGCGCACGGTATCGGCCACGCTCGAGTACCGCTTCTGATCCTTCGGGAGTAAGGCAGCAGCACGCCATGAACCCGCGCCGCCAGCCGGCGGCGCGGGCACGCCCTTCTCTCGCCCTGACATCAAGAACAACAGGATCCGCAGCGTGTCCAACTTCACACCAATCAGCTTCCAAAGCACCGACGGGCTGGCGCTGTACGCACGCGATTACCCGGCCGCGGCCGGGCCAGCGCGGTTGCCGGTCATCTGCCTGCACGGCCTGACGCGCAACTCGGCCGATTTCGACGAACTCGCGCCCGAGATCGCGGCCCTCGGCCGGCGCGTGCTGGTACCCGACGTGCGCGGCCGCGGCAACTCAGCGCGCGACCCGAATCCGAACAACTACAACCCGGCGGTCTACGCCGGCGATGTCGCCAAACTGATGCACGACCTGGGCATTGCCCGCGCCGTCTTTGTCGGCACCTCGATGGGCGGCCTGATCACGATGACGCTGGCCGTGCGCAACCTCGACCTGATCGCCGGCGCCGTCCTGAACGACGTCGGCCCGGTGCTGTCGATAAAAGGCCTGTCGCGTATCGCCGGCTACGCCGGGCGCTGCAACACCCTGTCGAACTGGGAGGATGCCGCCGGCTACATCAAGGACATCAATGCCTGCGCCTTCCCCGCCAACTCCGACGAGGAATGGGGAAAATGGGCCCAGCGCGCCTTCGCGCCCGACGACTCTGGCAAGCTTGCGCTGCGCTACGACCCGAGTATTGCGCTGCCAATGCAAACAGGTAAACTAAAGCCGACCTCGCTGGCGGCGCGCCTGGCGTTCAAGCGCCTGGCGCACAAGCGACCCGTGCTGCTGGTGCGCGGCGCCCTGTCGGACCTGGTCGAACCCGAGCAGGCGGCATGGATGCGGCGCGCCGCGCCCACGCTGCAGTACACCGAAGTGCCGAACGTCGGCCACGCGCCGATGCTCACCGAACCGGAAGCACTCGACGCGATCCGCGAATTCCTCGCGCGGCTTCCCTAAAACAGCAATACTGGAGACAGCATGAACCATCTGATCAAACCCGCAGTCCGGCCAATCCTTGCTGCCGTCCTGGCCGCCTTTGCCGCAGGCGCCGCGCCCCTGGCGCTGGCCCAGGGCCCGGAGCTGAAGATCGCCCTCATCGCCGGCAAGACCGGCCCGCTGGAGACCTATGCCAAGGAAACCGAGACCGGCTTCATGATGGGCCTGGAATACCTCACCGGCGGCAAAATGGAGATTGGCGGGCGCAAACTGAAGGTCATCGTCAAGGACGACCAGAACAAGCCCGACCTCGGCCGAACCCTGCTGGCGGAAGCCTATGGCGACGACAAGGTCGCCATCGCCGTGGGCACCACCTCGTCGGGCTCGGCGATCGCGATGCTGCCGGTGGCAAAGGAATACAAGAAGGTGCTGATCATCGAGCCGGCCGTGGCCGACGCGATCACCGCCGAAAAGTGGAACAAGTACATATTCCGCACCGCGCGCAGCTCGATGCAGGACGCCATGGCCGCCGCCAGCACCCTCAAGGGCGGCAGCGTCGCCTTCCTGGCGCAGGACTATGCCTTTGGCCGCGACGCCATCAAGGCCGGCAAGGAAGCGCTGACGGCCACCGGCAGCAAGGCGAAGGTCGTGCACGAGGAATACGCCCCGGCCACCTCGACCGACTTCACCGCCCCGACCCAGCGCCTGTTCAACGCCCTGAAGGACAAGCCGCAGCCGCGCGTGCTCGGCATCGTCTGGGCCGGCCCGAACCCGATGAACAAGATCGCCGACATGAAGCCGGAACGCTACGGCATCGCCCTCGCCCCGGGCGGCAACATCCTGCCGGTGATGAAGACCTGGAAGAGCTACGCCGGCACCGAAGGCACGATCTATTACTACTACGCCTTCCCGAAGAACAAGATGAACGACTGGCTCGTTGCCGAGCACACGAAGCGCTTCAAGGCGCCGCCCGACATGTTTACCGCCGGCGGTTTCGCCGCGGCCAGCGCCGTGTTCAACGCGCTCTCGAAAGTCCCGAGCGGGAATAGCGAGCAATTGGTCACAGCGATGGAAGGCATGAGCTTCGATACGCCGAAAGGCCCGATGAGCTTCCGCAAGCAGGACCACCAGGCGATCCAGTCGATGTACCACTTCCGCATCAAGAAGGACCAGAAGAACGAATGGGACCTGCTGGAACTGGTGCGCGAAATCCCGGCCGCCGAGATGCCGCTGCCGATCAGGAACAAGCGCTGACATGGCAGCGACCCAGTTACAGCAGGCGTCACAGCAGCCCTCGCTGTCGACGCGCGGCCTGACGATCCGCTTCGGCGGCCACGTCGCGGTCAACGCGGTGACGGCGGACTTCTATCCCGGCACGCTGACCGTGATCGTTGGCCCCAACGGGGCCGGCAAGACCACTTATTTCAACCTGGTCTCCGGCCAGCTGCCGGCCAGCTCGGGCAGCGTGCTGTTGAACGGCGTCGATGTCACGCGCCACGGCGCGGCGCGCCGTACGCGGCTCGGCATCGGCCGCGCCTTCCAGCTCACGAACCTGTTCCCGAACCTGACGGTGATGGAAAACGTGCGCCTGGCCGTGCAAAGCCGCGCCGGCGTCGGCATGAACATGTTCTCGGTCTGGTTCGGCCACAAGGAACTGATCGAACGCGCCGGGCATTACCTCGAGCGCGTGGCCATGGCCGGCAAGCGCGAGGCCCGGGTCGGCTCGCTGTCGCACGGTGACCAGCGCAAGCTGGAAGTGGCGATCCTGCTGGCGCTCGAGCCGGACATATTGATGTTCGACGAGCCGACCGCCGGCATGAGCGTCGACGAAGTGCCGGTCGTCCTGGACCTGATCCACGCCGTGAAACGCGAAGCGAAGAAGACCGTCCTGCTGGTCGAGCACAAGATGGACGTGGTGCGCCAGCTGGCGGACCGCATCATCGTGCTGCACAACGGCACCCTGGTCGCGGACGGCATGCCTGCCGAAGTAATGCAATCGAAGATCGTACAGGAAGCCTATCTTGGAACACCCGAAACCGAACATGCGTGATGTCGATGTGCGTGGCATACCCGAGGGCGCCGTGCCCGCAGTGAATGCTCCACTTTTGACCCTCTCCGGCGTGCACACCCACATCGGCCAGTACCACATCCTGCACGGCGTCGATCTGGCCGTGCCGCGCGGCGGGCTGTCGGTGCTGCTGGGCCGGAACGGCGCCGGCAAGACCACCACGCTGCGCACGATCATGGGCCTGTGGAAGGCCAGCGCCGGCAGCATCAGCTTCGACGGCCGCGACATCACCAAGCTCGCCACGCCCGACATCGCGCGTCTCGGCATCGCCTATATCCCGGAGAGCATGGCCGTCTTTTCCAGCCTGACGGTGCGCGAGAACCTGCACCTGGCCGCCACTGGCGGACCGATGGACGGGGCGCGCCTCGACTGGATCTTCGGCTTCTTCCCGGCGCTCAAGAAATTCTGGAATTACCCGGCCGGGAACCTGTCCGGCGGCCAGAAGCAGATGGTGGCGATCGCCCGCGCGATCGTCGAACCGCGCAAGCTGCTGCTGGTCGACGAGCCAACCAAGGGCCTGGCGCCCGCCATCGTGCAAAGCCTGATCGCCGCCTTCCGCGAGCTCAAGGACACCGACACCACGATCGTGCTGGTCGAACAGAACTTCAATTTCGTGCGCTCGCTCGGCGACACCGTCAGCGTGATGGACGACGGGCGCGTGGCCCACGCGGGCACCATGTCGGCACTGGCCAACGACGACGAGCTGCAGCAGCGCCTGCTCGGCCTGTCGCTCGACTCTCACCAATAGGAACCGCCATGAGTGCAACCCTTCCCCCAATTGCTGCAGCCCCCAAGGCCGTCGCGACACCGGCCGCCGCGGCACAGGCCGACATTCCGCTGCCGAGCGCGCCGCGCGACCTCGCGCCCCTGCTGCTGGTGCCGGTCCTCACCCTGCTCATGCTGCCGCTGGTCGGCGACTTCCCCACCTGGGTCACCCTGACCGTCGCCGGCCTGGCGATGGGCATGATGATCTTCATCATGGCCAGCGGGCTGACGCTCGTCTTCGGCCTGATGGACGTGCTGAACTTCGGTCATGGCGCCTTTGTCTCGGTCGGCGCCTTTGCCGCCACCCTGGTGCTGCTGCCGATGCGCGGCTGGCTCGAGGCCGATTCGCTGCTGCTCAACCTCGGCGTGCTGGGCCTGGCGGTCACGGTGGCGATGCTGGTGACTGCCTTGCTGGGCTGGGCCTTCGAGCGCGTCATCATCATGCCGGTGTATGGCCAGCACCTGAAGCAAATCCTGATCACGATGGGCGGCATGATCGTCGCCGAGCAGCTGATCAACGTGATCTGGGGCGCCGAAACGATCCCGCTGCCGCTGCCGACTTCCCTGCGCGGCGCCATCTTCCTGGGTGACGCGGCCATCGAAAAATACCGGCTGGTCGCGGTCGTGGTGGGCCTGGTCGTCTTCGCCATCATGTTCCTGACCCTGAACCGCACCAAGATCGGGCTCTTGATCCGCGCCGGCGTCGAGAACGGCGAAATGGTGGAAAGCCTCGGCTACCGCATCCGCCGCCTGTTCGTCGCCGTGTTCGCGGCCGGTTCCGCACTCGCCGGCCTGGGCGGCGTGATGTGGGGGCTGTACAAGGAAACGCTGACGGCGGCGATGGGCGGCGAGATCATGGTCATGATCTTCATCGTCATCATCATTGGCGGCCTTGGTTCCGTCGGCGGCTGCTTCATCGGCGCGCTGCTGATGGCGCTCATTGCCAACTATGCGGGCTTTCTCGCGCCGAAATTCGCGCTGGTCTCGAACATCGTCCTGATGATCGCGATCCTGATGTGGCGCCCGGCCGGGCTGTATTCGAAATCGCGGGGCTGAGAACATGCTGAGCAAACTGTTATCCGGCGACCTGCCGCGCAGCCGCGCACTGGGCGCCCTGCTGTTACTGATCTTCCTGGGCCTGGCCTCTGCGCCCTTCTTCACCTCCGGCGAGCGGGCGCTTGGCGCCGCGGCCACCATCTGCGTCTACATCGTGCTGGTCGCGTCCTACGACCTGCTGCTCGGGTACACCGGCATCGTCTCGTTTGCGCACACGATGTTCTACGGGATCGGCGCCTACGGCATCGGGCTGGGACTGGCCAGCGTCGACGAGCCCACCTGGGGCGTCATGATGACCGGCCTGGGCCTGGCCCTGCTGCTGGCGCTGGCCCTGGCGCTGGTGATCGGCCTGTTCGCGTTGCGCGTGCGCGCCATCTTCTACGCCATGATCACGCTGGCGGTGGCCTCGTCCTTCGCGGTGCTGGCCTCGCAGCTGTCTGACTTCACCGGTGGCGAGGACGGCAAGACCTTCAGCGTGCCCGAAGTGCTCACGCCCGGCCACACCTTCATGGACACCGAGGTGTTCGGGCGCGCCGTCGACGGCAAGCTGCTGACCTATTACGTCGTGTTCTTCGGCTGCCTGGTGCTGTTCCTGTTCCTGCTGCGCCTGGTGAATTCGCCCTTTGGACGGGTGCTGCAGGCGATCCGCGAGAACGAGTTCCGCGCCGAGGCGCTCGGCTACCGCACGGTGGTCTACCGCGTCTGGGCCAACGTCGTGGCGGCGCTGGTGGCGGTGCTGGCCGGCGCACTGATGGCGCTCTGGGTGCGCTACGTGGGGCCCGACAACACGCTCGGGTTCAAGGTGATGACGGACATCCTGCTCATCGTCGTCATCGGCGGCATGGGCACCATGTACGGCGCGGTGATTGGCGCGACCCTGTTCATCCTGGCCCAGAACTACCTGATGGGTTTGATGGAAAAAGCGTCCACGTCGCTCGAAGGCGTGCCGCTGCTGGCCGCCGCCCTGCACCCGGACCGCTGGATGCTGTGGCTGGGCGTGCTGTTCATCCTGTCGATCTATTTCTTTCCGATCGGAATCGTCGGCAAGCTGCGCCTGCGCAGCATCCTGGCCCGGCGCTGATCCTCAACCCGCGGGCGGCGCCTGCCGCCCGTGCGCTTCCTTCTTTCCCGCTTTTCCTTTTTCGGCGCGGCGATCCTTCCGCTGTGGCGCCATGTCCTTCCCGCCTGACCCCGGCTGCGCCTCCCCGGCATTCTCAGCTTAGACAATCTCCTATACCGCTGAGTTGCCACGCACATTGAATCGATATCAATGTTCGTTACCGTTCAGCTCATATGATGAACTCAACCATGGCCTCGTGAAAGCCAGCGCGAGTGGACCGCCATCCATCTGGCTCCGCATGAAAGCACATCCATGAATACTCCCAAGTCATATGTAGCGGCCGGCGCGCTCGCGCTGGCTGTCCTCGCTCCCGGCGCGGCCAACGCCGCCGCCAAGGCGGAAGTCCAGGTACTGGACGAAGACTTCGACAACGTCACCAGCCTGCCCGGCTGGACCTTCACCAATAACAGCGTCCCGGCCGGCAACACCTGGTTCCAGGGCAACGCAGCCGTCTTCGAGTCGCATTCGGGCCCGGCCACCTCCTACGCCGCCGCCAGCTTCCTCGGCGCCGCGGGCGGCCTCGGCGTGGTCGACAACTGGCTGATCACGCCCACCCTCGCGCTCACCGGCATCACCAACCTGTCGTTCTGGACCCGCCACGACGATCTGGCCGGCTTCAACGATGTCCTCGAGGTGCGCTTCGCCCCCGGAAGCGCCGGCGGCACCACCGGCTTCACGACCCTGCTCGGCACCATCGGCGGCGCAGCCGGCTACCCGGCCGACTGGACCCAGTGGACCGGCAGCCTCAATGTCGAGGGCGAGGGCCGCTTCGCCTTTCGCCATGTCGGCTATGCCGACACCCTGAACTACATCGGCCTCGATTCGGTCCGGGTCGTCACCGCAGTCCCTGAACCATCGCTGTACGCAATGCTGGCCCTCGGCCTGGGCGCGCTGGGTTTCATGCGCCACAAGTCGTCGAACTGAAGCCTTACCGGAGAACCCCACCATGTCATATAAAAAACTACTCGCAGTCTTGCCGTGCGCCGCACTCTGGGCCGCCCTGCCGCCGAAGGCAGGCGCCCAGGAGCAGTTGCCGCAGTTGCAACAGCAACACCGGCAGCAAGGCATGGTCGTCGTGCGCGACGCCCAGAGCGGCCAGCTGCGCGCGCCGACCCCGGCAGAAATCCGGGCGCTGGCGCCGCCAGCGGCCGCCGCGCGCATGGCGGCGCCGTCGCAGCCGGCGCTGTTCACCCATCCGGGCGGCAGCCGTCACGTGCGACTGGGCGAGCGGGGTCTCGTGTATTCGGTGGTCACGCGCGGCGCCGACGGCAAGCTCGCGGAACAGTGCGTCCACGGGGAGGCGGCGGCCGAGAAGGCTGTCAGTGCTTCCACCAGCACTTCCACTTCCGCCGCCCCGCACTACGAAGGACACCACCATGACTAAGTCACCGCTGCTCGCCATTGCCGCCCTCGCCTTATCGTGTGCCGTCGCGGCTTCGCAGGCGGCGACCATCATCATCGTCAACCAGAACGCGCCGGGCATCGGCTTCAACGACCCGACCCCGGCCACGCCGGTCGGCGGCAACACCGGTACCACGCTGGGTCAGCAGCGCCTGAACGCCTTCCAGCATGCGGCCGACATCTGGGGCGCCACGCTCACCAGCAGCGTGCCGATCCGCATTGGCGCCTCCTTCGTGCCGCTGTCGTGTACCGAAAACAGCGCGGTGCTCGGTTCGGCCGGCGCCAACGAAATCTGGTCCGACTTCACCAATGCGCCGCGCCCGGCCACCTGGTATCCGTCCGCACTGGCCAGCAAGATCGCCGGTGCCGACGTTGCCACACCGGGCGAGCCGCATATCATTTCGCGCTTCAATTCGCGCCTCGGCCTGTTCCCCGACTGCCTGCCCGGTCCCGGCTTCTACCTCGGCCTGGACAACAACGCCGGCGCCGGCATCGACCTGGTGACCGTGCTGCTGCACGAAATGGCGCACGGCCTGGGCTTCCAGACCTTCACCGACGACGAAACCGGCGCCCAGATCCAGAACATTCCCTCGATCTGGGACCACTTCCTGGTCGACAACCGCAATGAACGGCTCTGGGCCAACATGACCGACGCCGAGCGCGTTGCCTCGGCGATCAGCGGCGACCGCCTGTCGTGGAATGGCCCGACCGTCACCGCGGCCGTGCCGCAGGTGCTCGACCCGCGTTCGCGCCTGACCATCAGCGGCAGCGCCGCCGGCAATGCGGCAGGCAACTACGACGTCGGCGATGCCTCTTTCGGCCCGCCGCTGGGGGCCACTCCGGTCACCGGCCAGCTGATGCCCGTCGTCGAGCAGCCGGACGGCACCGGCCTGGCATGCGCCCCCCTGAACACCACCAATGCGCTGGCCGTGCGCGGCAATATCGCACTGGTGTCGCGCGGCGAGTGCCCGTTCGTCGACAAGGCGCGCAACGTCCAGGCCGCGGGCGCGATCGGCATGGTGGTGGCCGACAACGCGCCGGGCGAACCGACTGGCCTGAGCGGCAGCGATCCGAGCATCACGATCCCGTCGGTACGGGTGACGCAGGCCGCCGGCGTGACCCTGCGCGCCGCCCTGCAGGCACGCTCGCGCAACCGGTCCGGCGTCATCGCCAGCCTCGGCATCGACCCGGCGCGCCTGGCCGGCACCGACGCCCGCCGCCGCGTCCTGATGTACACGCCGACGACGAATGCGCCGGGCTCCTCGGTCTCGCACTACACCACCGAAGTCAAGCCGAACCAGTTGATGGAACCGTCGATCAACTCGGACCTGTCGCACACGGTGACGCCGCCGCGCGACCTGACCTACCCGCTGCTGCAGGACATTGGCTGGTAAGAGCACCTAGCAAAACCTCCATAGCTGCGTTGCAGCTCCTCGCCGTACTGTCGTACTGTCTTCGTCGCCGCGCCTTGCTCTGAAGGTTTTGTTAGGCGCTCTAAAGCGGCGAGCAACAAAAAAGGCCCGGCCACCCCAAGGGTGCCGGGCCTTTCCGTTGCGAGCACGGGATTAGCGCTGCTCTTTGGCCTTGTACGCGGCCACGCCATTGACGATCTCGGCCTTGGCTTCATCCGGACCGGCCCAGCCTTCGATCTTGACCCACTTGCCTTTTTCGAGGTCCTTGTAGTGCTCGAAGAAGTGCTGGATCTGCTGCAGGCGCAGGTCTTGCAAGTCTTCCGGCTTTTGCCAGTGGCTGTAGATCGGCAGGATCTTGTCGACAGGCACGGCCAGGATCTTGGCATCGCCGCCGGCTTCGTCGGTCATCTTCAGCACGCCGATCGCGCGGCAACGGACAACCACGCCCGGGAACAGCGGGAACGGGGTGATTACCAGCACGTCGCATGGGTCGCCGTCGTCCGACAGGGTCTGCGGCACATAACCGTAGTTGCACGGATAGTGCATCGCGGTGCCCATGAAGCGGTCGACGAAGATCGCGCCGGTGTCCTTGTCCACTTCGTACTTGATCGGATCGGCGTTCATCGGGATTTCGATGATGACGTTGAAGTCGTTTGGCACATCGCGGCCGGCTGGGACGTGGTTCAAGCTCATGGATTAGTCCTTGGTTGCTGAAGAATCAATAAAGGGGAGCATTATATCGAATAGGCATACGATTGTGCGCTGCGGAAGCTTGCCGTGCGGATCGTCCAGAAGGCGAATGCCGAGGCCTTGCGTAGGGCGGCGCACGCGTTGCCGTCAGCAGCCCGAGCAGGCCCTCACAACATATTCGCCAACGCACTCTGCCGATAATGCCCCGCCGCTTGATCGTCCTGCCCCAGCGCCTCGTGCAGCTGGGCCAGCTTCAGGTGGACGTCGCGCACCATGGCCGAGTCGAGGGCATCCGACAGCGCCTGCTCCAGATAGCGCTGGGCCTTGCCCCAGAGCTTCTGGCGCAGGCACAGGGAACCGAGCGTGAGCGCCAGTTCCGGGTCGTGCGGCCGATCGCGCAGCCAGGTTTCGCAATGTTCGATCTGCGCCAGCAGCGGCGGCGAACCCGCCGGGCCTGCCGCATCCCGGTAGGCGCGGATCACGCGCTCGTCCCAGCCCGTGCGCAGCGCCTCTTCGGCAATCACGCGCGCCTCGTCCTGCAGGCCGCTGGCATTGAAGGCCGCCGCCGCGCGCGCCGCGATATACGGCTTGGTCCGGTCGGCCGCCGGCACGCCGGCCCAGACGCGCCGGATCGCCTCCACGTCGCGTCCCTCTTCCGACAGCAGCGCCTCGTAGGCCATCTCGCGCAGGCGGCTTGCCAGCGCCGGATGCAGCGCCTTGCGCTTGTCCAGGATACGCACCAGGCGCAGCACTTCCGGCCAGTTGCGCGCCTGCTGGTTGGCCTTCATCGACCATTGCAGCGCGTGGATATGGCGCTGGCCGCTGGCGTTGAGTTCGGCCACGGCCGCCAGCGCCTCTTCCGGCTGGTGGTCATCGACCAGTAATTCGATCACCGTCATCAGGCGCGCGACCTTCATGCCGTTGTCGTGGGCGATGCCCGCGAGCCAGGCGTCGCGCCGCGCTGGCTCGCGCATGCGGTGCGCGGCGCGGGCGCCGATCAGGGCGGCAAGGCCGGCGTTTTCCGGCAATTCGGCCGCGCGCATCGCGGCCTTTTCCGCGTGCCCGAAGCGGCCCTCGAACAAGGCTTTCAGTGCGTCGCGCAAGCCCTTGTTGCCTTCGCGCTCGCGCTTGCGCAGGCGGTAGGCGGCCACCCGGTCGGGCATGCGCAGCGTCGCATTGACCGCGCGCGCCAGGCCGTAGAGCATCAGGAACAGCAGCGCCAGCAGCACCACGAACAGGTTCAGCGACATGTCGATCCGGTGCGGCGGGTAGAACAACACCACGTTGCCCGGATTGAAGCGCGCCGTCACGGCAATGCCGATGGCAGCGGCCATCAGGGCGACTAACCAGAGAAGTAGACGCATGGATTAAGGCTTCTTGTAATTACGGACAGCGGCCAGGCTGTCGGCCAGCGTCGGCATCTCGATCGCCAGGTTGTTGGCCCGCACCTGGCGCAGCACCAGCAGCGCCTGCTGGGTGGTGCGTGCGCGCGTGTCGAAATACTTGTCGAGCGTTGCCTGGGCGGCGGCCAGGTCGCCCGCGAACGTGGTTTCGTCGCGCGACAGCAGCGCCAGCCGCGCGTTGAGCAGGCGCAGCTTGAGGTTTTCGCGCACGAAGTAATTCTGGTCCGGGGACAGCATCAGCGCTTCGGGCGTGTTGACGCTGCGTACGCGGATCAGCTGGCGCACGTCGTCCCACATTTCTGCGCTCCAGTTGCGCCAGGTGGCCAGCACGCGCTCGCCGAGGCCCAGGGGAGCGCCCTGGGCCTCGGCCTGCCCGCGCCCGGTGCGCACTGGCGCCGCCGGCAGCAGGGGCTTTTCGTCCGACAACAACGGTAAGGTGTCAACCTGACCGATGACACTGTCCAAACGCAGGGCAACGCCGGCCAGGTCGACTGCCGGCATGGCCTTGAGCTTTTCCATGTCGGCCGCGATGGCCCGGCGCACCGAGATGAATTGCGGCTTGTCCGAGCGCGACAGCGAGCGGTCGGCATTTTGCAGCGCGAGCAGGGCGCCCTGCACATTGCCTGCCAACTGCAATTGCTGGCTGGCGGTCGAAAGCACCTGCTCCACTTCCGACAGCGCCCACTCGTCGCGGGTCTTGGACAAATCCTGGTACAGCTGCTCGAGCGCCATCTGCTGGCTCTGGTTCTCGAGCTGGCGGCTTTCCAGCACGCCGACCTTGAGCTGGAGCGCCTTCGACTGCTCGGCGACGTCGCGTGCCAGCGACGCCGTTTCGGCATTCACCTCATTGCCCTTCTGCAGGCTGCGCGCCATTTCCTGGCGCAGCGTGTTGATGCGGCTATGGCTCGACCAGGTCTGGGCGGCGAGCAGCACCGCCAGCGCCATCACGGCCAGCGGCAGCGGCCGCGTGAGCTGCTCGCCCAGGCCGGGCCCCGCCCTGCGCTCGGGTGCGCGCGGGCGATACTGTTCGAAATCCGGCGCCTGGGGCGCCGATGGCGGCGACGGTGGGGTCGGTGGCTGCGTCGGTGGCTGGGTCGGGGGCAGCTCTGGATTGTTCGGCAATTCGTTCATTCTTGAGATTGTAACGCGGCAAGCAAACGGTCGTCGCCCGAGCCGGTAAGGGTCACGCGCGCGATCCCGAGCTGGGCCGCCGTGGCGGCAATTCGGGCATGAGGCACGATAACGTGCTGGCCCCGCATTTGGCTGACACAGCCAGGATCGAGCTCATCCAATAAGGCAAACAGGCCGCGCAGCGCCTCCGAACTGGTGATGATCCAGTCGTTTGGCGCGCCCAGCAAAGCGCGCAGTTGCCCAGCCAGTTGCGGGCTCAGTGGCGGCACGCTGCGCCGGTAGGCCGGCACGACGTCCACCTGGGCCCCGGCCGCGCGAAAACCCTCGGCCATCAGTTCGCGCCCGGAGTCGCCGCGCACGATCAGCACCCGCTTGCCGGCAAGCGCCGCCAGGTCGAGTGCCGCCAGCAGGTGTTCCGAGTCGCTGTGGGCCGGGTCGAGCGGCCCCAGGATCGTGGCATTGCCGTCATCGAGTCCATGGCGCCCCAGCGCCGCGCGGCTGCCCTCGCCGAGCACGGCCAGCGGCACCGCTTGCGGCCAGGCCGGCACATGCGCGAAAGCCGCATCGACCGCATTTGGCGACACGAAGGCGACCAGGGCATAGTTTTCCAGGCCGGCCAGTACCGCCTGCAGCGCCGAGGTATCGTCCAGCGGCGCGATCTCCAGCAGCGGCAAGATTACCGGCGTGCCCCCGATGGCCGCCACGGCGCGCGCCAGGCCCTCGGCCTGGGCGCGTGGACGGGTGATGACCACGCCCTTATGCATCGGCGGCGCTCATTGAAGGTCGGCCTCCTGCCTGCAGACAGCGAGGATCGCCTGGGCGTCCTGCTGCTCCAGCAACTTCGATACCTGCTCGCCCAGCAGCTCTGGCTGCGCGGCCGGGCCGTCCAGTTCGGCGAACGCGCTGCGCTTGCCGTCGGGCGTGGCGACCATGGCGCGCAGGTGCATGCTGTCCCCAAGCACGACCGCGTGCGCGGCCAGCGGAATCTGGCAGCTGCCGCCGAAGATTTTCGACACCTTGCGCTCGGCCAGCACGGCCTGTTCGGTGGCGCCGTGGTTCAGCGGCGCCAACAGGGCGTGGAGGTCGACGCCATCGGTGCGCGCGCCGCTGGCGATTTCGATGGCCATCGCGCCCTGCCCGGCCGCCGGCAGGCTCAGTTCCGGCTCGAGCACGCTGCGGATGCGGTTGGGCAGGCCCAGGCGCTTGAGGCCGGCGGCGGCCAGGATGATGGCGGCGTATTCGCCGCGGTCGAGCTTGCCCAGCCGGGTGTCGAGGTTGCCGCGCAGCGGCTGGATGACCAGGTGCGGGTAGCGCGCCGCCACCAGCGCCTGGCGGCGCAGGCTGCTGGTGCCGACCACGGCGCCGGGCGGCAGGTCGGCCAGGGACGCGTAGTCGTTCGAGACAAAGGCGTCGCGCGGGTCTTCGCGCTCGAGCACGGCGGCCAGGGCAAACCCTTCCGGCAAATCCATCGGCACGTCCTTCAGCGAATGCACGGCGAGGTCGGCGCGGCCTTCGGCCATCGCCACCTCGAGTTCCTTCACGAACAGGCCCTTGCCGCCCACTTTGGACAGGGTACGGTCGAGGATCTGGTCGCCACGCGTCGTCATCCCGAGGATGCTGATTTGACACTGTGGATATAATGCGGCGAGACGATCGCGCACGTGCTCCGCCTGCCACATGGCCAGGCGGCTCTCGCGCGATGCGATAATCAATGTCGACGGCACCTGCACCTGCTGCGTCATGTCTTTGCTTTCAAAACGGTTTCACTCAGTTTCATTCACTGTCGCGGCGCCACAGGGCCGACGGCAGACACGGCTCTTGCATAAGATCATAAATTTTAGCATGCGGGCCTGTTGCAGAACGTGGCCGATGGCCACGCCCATATTCGTGTACCCGACAATCGAGAACCCATGGCCGACATCGACAAATCTCCTGCATCTGGCACCCCCGCTGCCGCACCCGCCCCCGACAAGGACGCGCCGCTGAAAGAAGACATCCGCCTGCTCGGCCGCCTGCTCGGCGACGTGCTGCGCGACCAGGAAGGCGACGCCGTATTCGACGTCGTCGAGACCATCCGCCAGACGGCGGTGCGCTTCCGGCGCGACGCCGACCCCGTGGCCGGCGAAGAACTCACCACGCTCCTGCACAAGCTCACGCGCAACCAGACCATTTCGGTGGTGCGCGCGTTCTCCTACTTCTCGCACCTGGCCAACATCGCCGAAGACCAGCACCACAACCGCCGCCGCCGCGCCCACCTGCTGGCCGGCTCGCGCCCGCGCGAAGGCAGCGTCGGCTATGCCCTGAACAAGCTGCGCGCGGCCGGCGTCGACCAGAATACGGTCGAGACCTTCTTCCGCAACGCACTGATCGCACCGGTGCTCACCGCCCACCCGACCGAAGTGCAGAGGAAAAGCATCCTCGACGCCGAGCACGACATCGCGCGCCTGCTGGCCGAGCGCGACCTGCCGCTCACGCCAAAGGAGCAGGTGCGCAACCTGCAGCTGCTCAATGCCCGCATCGCGACGCTCTGGCAGACGCGCATGCTGCGCTACACCAAGCTGACGGTGGCCGACGAGATCGAAAACGCCCTCTCCTACTACCGCATCACCTTCCTGCGCGAGCTGCCCGCGCTCTACGACGACATCGAGGACGAGATCGGCGCCCAGTACCACGCCGCGCCGCCGCAACTGGGCGATAGCGCCTACGTGCAGATGGGCAGCTGGATCGGCGGCGACCGCGACGGCAACCCGAACGTCAACGCCGGCACCATGCGCCACGCCGTGGTGCGCCACGCGACCACGATCCTCGACTGGTACCTCGACGAAACCCATGCGCTCGGCGCCGAGCTGTCCACCTCGACCCTGATGGTCGACGTCACGCCTGCCCTGCAGGCGCTGGCCGACCGCTCGACCGACCAGTCCGACCATCGCGCGGACGAGCCCTACCGGCGCGCTCTGATCGGCATGTATGCGCGCCTGGCCAGCACCGCGCGCGAGCTGGGCGCGACTAATATCCTGCGCAAGGAAGTCGGCCACGCTGCACCCTACCGCGACGCTGCCGAATTCGCCGCCGACCTGCAGATGCTGAGCGAATCGCTCACGCTGAACCACGGCGCCATGCTGATCGTGCCGCGCCTCGCCGGCCTGATGCGCGCCGCGCGCATCTTCGGCTTCCACCTCGCCTCGCTCGACATGCGCCAGACCTCGGACGTGCACGAGCGCGTGCTTGCCGAGCTGTTCGAAAAGGCCCAGGTCGAAGCCGACTATGCGGCGCTTTCCGAAGACGGCAAAGTCAAACTGCTGCTGGCGGAGCTGGCGCAACCGCGCCTGCTGTATTCGCCATTCCAGGCCTATACGGACGAGACCCAGTCGGAACTGGCGATCGTGCGTGCCGCGCGCGAGATCCGCGAGCGTTACGGCGCGCGCGCGATCCGCAACTACATCATCTCGCATACCGAGGCCGTGTCAGACTTGCTGGAAGTGCTGCTCCTGCAAAAGGAGGCGGGCCTGCTGCACCCGGCCAAAGGCGTATCCGACGTGATGGTCATTCCCCTCTTCGAAACCATCCCCGACCTGCAGCGCGCCGCCGGCATCATGGAAGAATGGATGGCCCTGCCGCTGGTCACGCGCGTGATCCACAACCAGGGCCGGCTGCAGGAAGTCATGCTCGGCTACTCGGACTCGAACAAGGATGGAGGCTTCCTCACCTCGAACTGGGAGCTGTACCAGGCCGAGCTGAAACTGGTCGACGTCTTCGAGCGCGCCGGCGTGCGCCTGCGCCTGTTCCACGGCCGCGGCGGCACGGTCGGCCGCGGCGGCGGCCCCAGCTACCAGGCGATCCTGGCGCAGCCGCCGGGCACCGTGAACGGCCAGATCCGCCTGACCGAACAGGGCGAAATCATCGCTTCGAAATTCTCGAACCCTGAGATCGGCCGGCGCAACCTGGAACTGCTGGTCGCCGCCACGCTCGAGGCCAGCCTGACCCCGCATGCCGCCGAAGGTGCGCAGGCCGAGCAGCTGGCAAGCTTCGAGGCGGTGATGGCCGACCTCTCGAACCGCGCCTACGCCGCCTATCGCGACCTGGTGTACGAGACGCCCGGCTTTACGGATTACTTCTTTGCAGCCACGCCGATTGCCGAGATCGCGGAACTGAACCTCGGTTCGCGCCCCGCCTCGCGCAAGAAGACCCGGCGCATCGAAGACCTGCGCGCGATCCCCTGGGGCTTTTCGTGGGGCCAGTGCCGCCTGCTGCTGCCGGGCTGGTACGGCTTCGGCTCGGCAGTGGCCGGCTGGCTGGAAGGCGATACCGATGGACAGAAGTTGGCGCTGCTGCAGCGCATGTTCCAGGAGTGGCCCTTCTTCGCCACGCTGCTGTCGAACATGGACATGGTGCTGGCCAAGACCGACCTCGCCATCGCCTCGCGCTACGCCGGGCTAGTGGCGGACGTGGCGCTGCGCGAACGCATCTTCCGGCGCATCGCCGGCGAGCATGGGGAGACGCTGCGCCAGCTGGAAGCGATCACCGGGGCCACCGAGCGCCTGGTGAGCAATCCGCTGCTGGCCAGGTCGATCCAGAACCGCTTCGCCTACCTCGACCCGCTGAACCACTTGCAGGTCGAGCTGATCCACCGGCACCGGGCCATGTCGCGTCAGGGTGCCGAAGGCGGCGAGATGGACCCGCGCGTGCATCGGGGGATTCATTTGTCGATCAACGGGGTGGCGGCGGGGTTGCGCAACACGGGGTAACGATCCGGCAGCGTTGCGGCATGCGGGCCAAATGGCCGCATGCCGCAACGACCCGCCCTTATCTCTCGCAACTCCCCAGCGTCTCCCCCTTGCGCAGGAAAGCCGGGACCGCGTCCGGCGCCACGCACACGGTGCCGCCGCTATCCTGGTCTTTATCATTCTTCGGCTTCTGGCACACCGCCACCTTGCCGTCGCCGCAACGCGCATCGATCACCGGCACCGTGACGCTCGCCACCGCCGGGCAGCCATTTTCGCTGATCGCCTGCGCGGTAAAGGTGAAGGTCCCTGCCCCGCTGGGCGCGAAGTTCGCGGTCGCGCCCGAGGCCGACAGGCCGGCCGCAGGACTCCACGCGAAGGTCGTGCCCGCTGCGGCGTCGGCGGCGCCCAGGGTCAGGCTCTGCGCGCCATACCCGAGCACGATGGCGTTGTCCGGCGCACCGGTCGGCGTGGCATCGGTGCGGCTGACCGCGATGGTCGGTTGCGGGATGCGGCCCAGCACGTTCACAGTCGCCGTGCCGGTGGCGCTCAGGCCGGCCTTGTCGAGCGCCGTCAGCGTCACCTGCTGCGCGCCGATGTTGCCGCAGCTGAAGCTCGTGCGTGAAGCACTGAGCGATTCGATGCCCCAGTTATCAAGCGTGCCGCCGTCGATGTCGGCAGCCTGGATGCTCGCCGTGCCGTTTGCGAGGGTCACAGAAGCGTCGCGGGTCCGCACAGTCGGCGCCTTGAAGTCGTTGGTCACCACGTTCGACTTCGCGCTCTCATTGCTCAGGCGGTTCAGTGCGGTGACGGCATAGTAGTAATACTTGCCGGCCTGCGCCTTCGTGTCGGCAAATGCCGGCGTCGAGGCTTCCGTTACGCCGACCAGGTTTTCGCCTGCTTCGATGTCGATCTCGCGCGACTCCGAGCGGTAGACGGCGAAGCGGCGCACCTTCTCCATCTCGTCGCGCGCGTCGGGCGCTTGGGCCCACGACAGCACGACCGCGTCGTTGGCAACGGACGCCGCGAGGCTGCCAGGCGCGGCGGGCGCCAGCGTGTCCTTCCACGGCATCGCCGGCACCAGCGCCGGGCGGTGATAGACGTTCTGCTGCAGGTCGGTGCGGTAGCCGAGCGGGTTGGCGTTGAGGAAGGCGTGGCGGAAGTGGATCTGCCCGCCGATGTTGGCGTGCGCGCGGTTCAGGGCGATCTGATTGGCGACCTGTTTTGGATCAAACCAGCCGGTCGTAGTATTCATCTTGTAGTCGGCGATGCCGATGTACATGTGGCGCCCGAACGCGTTCTGGTTCCACCACGGCACCAGCAGCTTGTAGTCGGAGCCGGCCTGGCCGATGTACCAGTAGACCTGCGGCGCCAGGTAGTCGACCCAGCCCTGCTGCAGCCAGGTGCGGGTGTCGGCAAAGTTGCTGAGGTAATGCTGGGAAGCCCCGCTCGCGGTCGGCGAGCCAAGCGCGGGATCGGTGCTGCTGCGGTAGATGCCCGACGGCGACACACCGAACTTGACCCAGGGCTTGGCGGCGCGGATGCGCTCGTTCACCCCCGCGATCAAGAGGTTGATGTTATCGCGCCGCCAGTCGGCGCGGCCGGCGGCAGTCGCCGGAAAGCCGCGCGGGTCCGCCGCATAGGCCGCGTCGTCGTTGATGACGCCGGCCGGATAGAAGTAATCGTCGAAATGGATGCCGTCGACATCGTAGCGGTTGACGATGTCCATGATCACGGTCGTCACGTGCTCGCGCACGGCAGCCAGGCCCGGATTAAGGATGATCACGTTGCCGACGGTGAGCATCCATTCCGGATGGGTGCGCGACACGTGGTTCGCCGCGTACTGGGCGGTATTGCCTGCGCTGGTGGCGGTGGCCACCGCGCGGTAGGGGTTGATCCAGGCGTGGAATTCCATGCCGCGTTTGCGCGACTCGTCGATCGCGAACTGCAGCGGGTCCCAGGCCGGGCTGGGCGCGCTGCCCTGGTTGTTGGTCAGGTAGTAGGACCACGGTTCCAGCTCGCTCGGGTACATGGCATCCGACTGGCTGCGCACCTGCAGGAAGGCGGCGTTCATGCCGGTCGCCTTGTTGTGCTCGAGGATCTTGAGGAGCTCATCGCGTTGCTGCTGGGGCATGTGCGTGCGGTTCGGCCAGTCCAGGCTCAGGTGGGTGCTGATCCAGACGCCGCGCATTTCGCGCTTCAGGATGGGAGACGATGCCGGCGCGGTTTGCGCCTGGGCGGTTGTGGATACGGTGGATACGGCGCACAGCGATGCGACCGCGGCAAGCAGGATGTTCTTTTTCATTGTTATATGCGTGGAGGTCTGCATACCGACGGCCCGTATGCATCGTCTCGTGTTTCCCCTCGTCCCGCTCTTCAGGCGGGTCCGCGGCATTGCCATCTTGGTACGAGATTACGCAACAGAAAACTGTGCTTCCAATGAATTTTGAACGGAAGCACATAACTGCCGGGCATGCCCGGCAGTTATGTGCTTCCCTGCCAGCTCCTTGCCAACTCCATGGCGCTAGCGCAGGGCCAGCACCGGCTCGCGCGGCATGGCCGCATGGCGCATGACCGCGCCGGCCACCGCCGCGCCACCGTCCAGCCTGAACTTGCCGACCAGCCGGATCAGCGTATCGGCCTGCTCCTGCATGGCACCCGCGGCCGCGGCTGCCTGCTCCACCAGCGCGGCGTTCTGCTGGGTCGCGCCATCGATCTCGACGATCGCCTGGTTGACCTGGTCGATACCGGTCTCCTGCTCGCGCGTCGCGGCGCCGATCTCGGCCATGATGTCGGAAACGCGGCGCACTCCATCCACGATGTCCGTCATCGTCACGCCTGCCTCGTTGACCAGCTTCGAGCCCTGCTCGACCTGGGACACCGAGGCGTCGATCAATCCCTTGATCTCCCTGGCGGCGGTGTTCGAGCGCTGGGCCAGGTTACGCACCTCGGCGGCAACGACGGCAAAACCGCGCCCCTGCTCGCCGGCGCGGGCCGCTTCCACCGCCGCGTTCAGGGCCAGGATATTGGTCTGGAAAGCGATGCCTTCGATGACGTCGATGATGTCGACGATGCGGCGCGAGGCGCCCTCGATGTTGCGCATCGTCTCGACCACCTCGGCCACGACGGCGCCGCCCTTGTGCGCGACTTCCGAGGCCGAGGCGGCGTAGCCGTTGGCCTGGCGCGCATTCTGGGCATTCTGCTTGACGGTCGAATTCAGCTCTTCCATCGAGGCCGCTGTTTCCTCCAGCGCGCTGGCCTGGGTTTCGGTACGTTGCGACAGGTCCATATTGCCGGCGGCGATTTCGCGCGCCGCGGTGTTGATCGACTCGGTACTGTCGCGCACTTCGCTGACGATGGCGTGCAGGCTCAGGCGCATGGTTTCGAGCGAGCGCTTCAGGCGGCCGGTCTCGGTCTTGTCGAGCGGGTCCACGGCGATGGTGCTGTCCAGGGCGCCCTGGGCGATGCCGGCGGCAAACGTGATGGCCTGGTCGAGCGGACGAATGATGGAACGCGAGATGAAGTAGCCCACGGCAAAGGTGAACAGCATGGCCGCGAGGGCGACCCCGACGATGCTGCGCCGGGCAGTGACGACGACGGCATCGCCCCCGTCGCGGGTGGCGGTGGAATGCGCTTCGATCAGCTCGCTCAACTCGCCCATGCTCGTTTCGAGCGCGCGAAAGCGCGCCATGAAGGCTGGATGCGCGGCCTGGGCGGCCGCCACGTCGGTACCCGCAAGCGCCACCATATTGGTAGCGCTGTCCAGGTAAGCGGCGGCATCAGGACGCGCACGCCCCATCGCCGCCCTGAGGGCCGGGTCGGTGGTATTGCTTTCCATCGAAGCGAGCAGCTCATTGAACACCTTGACGCGCTCGGCCACCTGCTGCCGCACTGCCTGCACTTCGTCAGCCTTGCCCTGACCGGCGGCCATCAGGGCCGACAGCACGTCGGCGCGCAGTGCGTCGTGCGCCATGTCGGCCTGCAACTGGTCCTTGATGACGGCGCCGTTGGTGGTGACGCCGTCCATCGCCTCGTCGAGCGCCTGCACGGCGAAGTAGCCGATCAAGCCGACCATGCCGACGAAGACGAGAGTGGCAAGACTGGACAGCAGCAGGCGCGATTTGATTGTCAGTTGCATGTTAGGTTCGAGGCAATGGTCAGAGTTTGAACGACAGGCCGACGGTCAGGCTCAGGTCGGGCGTGCGGCTGTTGAGCCCGCGCGCGAGCATCGTGTCAACCTGCAGCGTGTCGGTAATGAGATAGGCGCCGCCGATGTCGAAGGTGGCTTGCGTGCCGCCATGGCTGCTGCGCGCCACGTGCGGAGCCGCGATCTCGACGAAACCGCGCAGCCGGTCGGTCAGCTGTTTGCCCAGCACGGCGCCGAAGATCCCGTAGGTATAGCGGCGGCCCAGATCGTCGGTGTCGCTGCCGGCACCCGGCATCAGCCCGAGCGACATATCGTTCGGCAGTTCCCATTCGCCCACGACGCGCAGCGACGGCCGCCATTTCTCGCCGCGTAGTGCGCGCGACCCGCTCGGCGTATCGACATGAACCAGCACCCCCAGCGAGGGGTTGGCGCCCACGGCATCGGCCAAGTGCCATTTCAGGCCCAGGGCAGCGTCGGCAGACCCCGCTTCGCTGCTGCGCTCGCCGCTGGCCGGCAGGTGCGTACGGGTGGCAACGCGGCCGTCGCTTTCAACCCGCAGCTCGACCGTGTCGCTGATGCCGTAGCGCAGCAATGTCGGCGTGCTCAGCACACGTTCGCGCAGCGTCGTGCTGCGGCTGCGATCGATGGCGACGCTGGTTTCGACCTGCAGGCGCCCCAAGCCGACGACATTGCTCGATTCAACGAAATCCGGGCGGTCGGTGACGATGCCCTCGTCTGCCGCGCAGGCAGGCGCCAGCGCGGCCAGGGCGATTGTGACGGCGCCGGCAAGACGCGAAAGAGACAGGGAGGGAATGGCGATGTGGTGCATGGTTTTTTTCCTTGGATAACGATGGGCGGCGCGGCAGCGGCCGGGATCGCCCGAGAACTGATGAAAACACAAATGATTCCAAAATGCATTATTTCGTAAGAGAAATCCTACAGAATGTGACATTATGTGTAGTGCATGCGACATTCGTTAACAAAGGAATATTCCGGACATAAAAAAAGCCGCCCATCCGGGAAGATGGGCGGCCTTCTTTGTCTGGAACTGCGGCGCATGGCGCCGGCCCGTTTTACTTGTCGTGCAGAAAGGTCTTCAGCTTGTCCGAGCGCGATGGCTGGCGCAGTTTGCTCATGGCCTTCGCTTCGATCTGGCGAATACGCTCGCGCGTCACGTCGAACTGCTTGCCCACTTCTTCGAGCGTGTGGTCGTTCGACATTTCGACGCCGTAGCGCATGCGCAGCACTTTGGCTTCGCGCGGGGTCAGCGAATCGAGCACTTCCTTGATCACGTTGCGCATCGAGGCGTGCAGCGCAGCGTCCAGCGGAGCCAGCGTGGTGTTGTCCTCGATGAAGTCGCCCAGCTGCGAATCGCCGTCCTCGCCCATCGGGGTTTCCATCGAAATCGGCTCTTTCGCGATCTTCATGATCTCGCGAACCTTGTTCTCCGGCATTTCCATTTTGATGGCCAGTGTCGCCAGGTCCGGCTCGCTGCCGGTTTCCTGCATGATCTGGCGCGAGATGCGGTTCATCTTGTTGATCGTCTCGATCATGTGCACCGGCACGCGGATGGTACGGGCCATGTCCGCGATCGAACGCGTGATCGCCTGGCGGATCCACCAGGTCGCGTAGGTCGAGAATTTATAACCGCGACGGTATTCGAACTTGTCGACCGCCTTCAGCAGGCCGATATTGCCTTCCTGGATCAGGTCGAGGAACTGCAAGCCGCGGTTGATGTACTTCTTCGCGATCGAAATCACCAGGCGCAGGTTGGCCACCGTCATTTCGCGCTTCGCGGTACGGGCACGCTTTTCGCCGGCTGCCATCTGCTTGTTGATCTTGCGCAGGTCGGCCAGCGGCAGCGCTACGCGTGCCTGCAGGTCGATCATGCGCTGCTGCAGTTCCCTGATCGCCGGCAGGTTACGGCTCAGCACGGCGCTGTACGGATAGGCGCAGTCGACTTCGCGGTTGCCCCATTCCAGGTCCGTCTCGTTGCCCGGGAAAACCTTGATGAAGTGGGCGCGCGGCATGCCGCAGCGGTTCACGCAGATGTCGAGCACGGCGCGCTCGATCGAACGCACTTCGTCCATTTGATGGCGCAGCGTGTCGCACAGCTTTTCCACCACTTTCGCGGTGAAGCGGATGCCCAGCAGCTCGTTCGTGATAACGTCCTGCGCCTTGGTGTAGGCGCTCGAGCCGTAGCCGCTGGTCTTGAAGGCATGGCCCATGCGGTCGAACTGCTCTTCGATGAGGGCGAACTTTTCCAGCGCGCCCTTCTTCAGCTGCGCCAGCTGTTCGGTCGAGTAGCCGGCCGCGCCGCCTGCGGCATCGCCGTCTTCTTCCTCGACTTCTTCCTCTTCCTCTTCCTCGTCATCCGAGGCGGCCGCGGAAGTGGAGGATACGCTTGTCGACGCCACTGGCGGCGACAAGCTGTCGTTATGGTCGACGAAACCGTCCACCACTTCGTCAATCTTCATCTCGTCGGCGGCGATCTTGTGCGACAGGGTGATGATTTCCGAGATCGTCGTCGGGCAGGCCGAGATTGCCTGGACCATGTCCTTCAGGCCCTGCTCGATGCGCTTGGCGATTTCGATCTCGCCTTCGCGGGTCAGCAGCGACACCGCGCCCATTTCACGCATGTACATGCGCACCGGGTCGGTCGTGCGGCCGAAGTCCGAATCGACGGTCGACAGCGCGGTGGCAGCCGCGGCTTCCACTTCGTCTTCGCTGGTCGGCGTTACGGCGTTGTCCGACAGCAGCATCATTTCCGCTTCCGGCGCGCGCTCGTAGACGGCGATGCCCATGTCGTTGAAGGTCGCGATGATGCCTTCGATCGCTTCCGGATCGATGATGTTTTCCGGCAGGTGGTCGTTGATCTCCGCATGGGTCAGGTAGCCGCGCTCCTTGCCCATGTTGATCAGGTTCTTGAACTGGGTACGGCGCTTTTCCAGCTCCGTTTCCGAGAAACCCTGCTCGCTGCCCAGCGACGGCATGCCCTTGGCCTTGCGCTCGCGCGCTTTCGACACGGCCTTCAGTTCGGCGCGCTCGACGGCGTTCAGCGCCGCGACTTCGTCATTCTCGGGGGTGAATTCGCTTGGCTTGCGGCCACGGCGGCCCGGCACTTTAACTTGCGGCAGAAGGTAGCCGGTGGTGTCGATGGCGGCCAGGGTGGCGGCATCGGTGGTCTGGCTGACCGAGCTGCCGGCGGTCTGGATCACGGTCGCGAGCGGCTCGATGCGGCGCACGGTGCGGGCGCGGACGACTTTCGGCGCCTCTTCAGCCAGTGCAGGGCTGGCGGACGGCGCGGCCGCCGGGGCTGGCGCTGCGGCCGGCGCGGCTGGCGCTTCCTCGGCGGCCGCTTTCAGGGCGGCCAGCTTCGAGCCGCGCTTCTTCACGACCACGGCCGTGGCCGTGGCTGCGGTGCTCGGCGCCAGGTAGTCGGTGAACTCGGCTTCAGGTGCAGGTGCGGGTGCTTGCGCGACCGGCTCGGCTGCTGCCGCTACCGGCTCGGCGGCAACGACTTCTGCCGGCGCCACGTCCTCGGCAGTGGCCGGCTCGGCAGCGGTCGTCTCGGCAGTCGCGGCATTGTCGGCGTGCGCCTTCAGCGAGGCCAGGCGCGAACGGGTTTTAACCACCGTCACCTTGGCCGCCGCTTCCGTTTCGAGGAAGTAGGAGGTCGCGGTTTTCGGCACCGCCAGCTGCGCCGCGGCGCTCTTGGCCGGGGCTTTCTTTGCTGTCAGTGTCAGTGTCTTGGCGGTGTTCTTCATGAAAAAACTCTCCTGTCGAGGCGCTCACGCCTGCGAGGTCAAAATTGCGCATGGCCCGCACGGGCCGGGGAAACAAATCGGGAATGGCCCTACTTAGGGGCAGACAGGCCGGAAATCAAGCACGCCTTCCCCTGCGGCGGCATCCGGCGTGGCCGGGTCTGTCCAGGGCAGGGGTTCGAGAGGCAGTGGTTAAAATCGCGCTGTACATGTCGGAATGAAAAAAAGCCCGTCGGCTGAAACGGGCTTGCATCTGTCTCGAGGACCGAAGAGACGGGACAGACGGCATTATGCCTTAAAGCAAAAATTGGTGATAATTGATATATCCCATATGAGATATAACCAAACCGCATATTGTTGCTTTTCAGTCCACTGACATCTCTTCCATCTGTCTGCGTGCACGCAAGCCGCACGCAGGGCAAGAGGCGGATCATACACGATTTCGCCAACGGCGGCGCGCGCACGGACGGCCTGGTCACCCCTCCACTGAGCCGAAGTCACACGATTGCCAACGCCACTAGTGCGAGCCAGCATGCTATCCTTCGGATTCCTGTTATTACCATGAAGTCAATGAACACCATCAGTCCTGCCGCCGAGCCTGTCGACGCCACCTCCCCTACCCCAGCCGAAAACCCGAATACCGAGGCAGCGAACGTCGCGGACACCGCGCCCGATTCTGCGTCCGACTCTGCGCCGGAGTCCGAAACCGCCGGCGCACCGGCAGCCCAGCCTTCGCAGCAGGCCCCGGCACCTTCGGCACGCGCCCTGCTCAAGCAGCTGCAGCAGCAGTTCCCGGCCTTCCGCGACTGCCTGCCGCTGGCGATCGGCATCGACAAGCAGCTGCTCGCGCGCCTGCCCGGCCTGGACCGCAAGATCATGCGCGCCGCGCTCGGCATTCACACCGGCTCGATGCGCTACCTGCGTTCGATGGAAAAGGCCACCGTGCGTTACGACCTCGACGGTGTCGCCGGCGCCGAAGTGACCGACACCCACCGCAGCCACGCGAAAGAGCAGCTGCAACTGCGCTTCAAGAAGGAAGCCGAGCGCAAGAAGGCCGAGAAAGCCGCCGAAGCCGAAGCCGAAGCCGCGCGCCAGCGCCAGGAAAAGCTCCAGCAGCTCGCCTCGAAGTTCTCGCGCAACTGATTGCGCGTTCGATGAGCGCCAATCCTGACGACGAAGCATTGCCGCCCTACGACGGCATTGCGCTGGCCGACATCGTGCTGGTCAAGTCCGACCTCGAGGCCGCCGACGCACTGGCGGCGCTCTCGCAGGCGGACGTGATCGGCTTCGACACCGAATCGAAGCCGACCTTCGCCAAGGGCGAGGAATCAACCGGGCCGCACCTGGTGCAGCTGGCCACCGACGACACCGCATGGCTGTTCCAGATCGGCGCGTCTCCCGCCATCGACGTGCTGCATGGGGTACTTCGTGAGGTGCTGGAGTCCCCTGCCATCCTGAAGGTCGGCTTTGGCCTGGGCGACGACATCCGGCGCCTGCGCAGCAAACTCGGCATCGAAACGAACAACGTGCTCGACCTGTCCACCGCCCTGCGCCGTGGCGAGCGCAACGCCCTCGGCGCCAAAACGGCGGTGGCGCGCTTCTTCGGCCAGCGCCTGCAAAAGTCGAAACGCATCACCACCACCAACTGGGCGCAGCCGCGCCTGTCCGAAAAGCAGATCCTGTACGCTGCCGATGACGCCCACGTCGCGCTGCGCGTGTATCGCCACTGGCGCGCGACGACGCCAGCGAAGTAAGAGCGCCCGCCGCAGGCTGCGCCGATCCGGCTGCGGCCACCGTTACGCCATCAACAGGGTGCGCTGCTGCCGGCGGCGTATTTGCCTGAGGTATTCCAACCAACAAACGCGCCACCTCCAGCATTGATTGTTGGTATAGAATGTTGCTGTTGGGCATCAGTATCTTCATTAGCACATCCGAGATCGGCCCCCCTCCCGTTATTAATACGAAAGATGCGATTCCATGGCGCGCACCAAACAGGAAACGACTGAAAAGAAACAGTATGGGACGGGCGCCGCTCACGCGGCCACCGCCCACAAGGATAACGTCCTGCTGCGCGCCCGACAGGGCCACGGTTTCGCGGCCGAACGGGCGAACGACATGATCGATACGGTCAAGGGCAAGCGGGCACGGCTGGTCGGCGGTGACAATGCCAAGGCAGGGCCGGACCGTCTGGTCGACGGCGTCCTGATCCAGTCGAAGTACTGCGCCAGTGCCCAGGCCAGCATTAACGCCTGCTTCGACCAGGGCGGCAAGCTGATCTACCAGGACCAGGGCAAGCCGATGAAGATCGAGGTGCCCGGCGACCAGTACACCGAGGCCCTGAAACTGATGGCCCGCAAGCTCCAGGGCACGGGCATGAAGCCGGCCGCGGCGGGACGCCAGGCCAAAAGCATTCTGGTGAAGGGCAACGTCGACTACGAGACTGCTCGGCGCATCGTCGAGCCCGGCAACATCGACAGCCTGAGCTACGATGCGGCCAGGGGGGCGATCACCGCCGGCAAGAGCGGCAGCGTATCGGTCGCGATTGCCTACGCGTACGCGATCTATAACGGCGCCGATGCCGCAGCAGCGACGCGGGTCGCATGCGCGGCCGGCCTGAAGGTGGGTGGCGTGACCTGGCTGTCGTCGATCATCACGGCGCAGGCGACCAAGTCGGGGGCGGAAACCCTGGTACGGGAAGGCAGCAGCTGGATGGTCAGGCAGCTCGGTTCGAAGGCCACGCTGACCATCGCCAACACCCTCAGCGTCGGCGAACGCGCCCTGCGATCCGAAGTGCTGAACGAGGGTTCCCGTCGGCTCACCGGCAAGGCAGCCGAGCAGTTGGTGACGAAGGCCTTGACCGGGAACGTCATCGCCGCCACCGTCACGACCGTCATCCTGTCGGCGACCGACCTGGTGCAGGTCTTTTCCGGCCACATCTCGAAGGCGCAGCTCTTCAAGAACGTCACGAACACGGCGGCCGGCGTCGCCGGCGGAATGAGCGGTGCGCTCGCGGGCGCCGCACAGGGTGCGGCCTACCTCGGCTGGATCCCGGGCGGCGTGGCAGTCGGGGCTTTTGTGGGCGGCGTCATTGGCAGCATCGCCGGCTCGTCCGGCGCCGGGGCAGTGTCGCGCACGGTGACGGACTGGCTGATTGAGGACGATGCCGTGCAAATGATGCGCCAGCTCGAGCAGGTCTTCATCGAGGAAGCCCAGGACTACCTGCTGACCCAGGCCGAGGCCGATGCGGTCATGAACCAGTTGCAGGAAAAGTGGGACCTGCGCGAACAGATGCGCGAGATGTTCGCGTCCGTCAGCGCTGAACAGTATGCGCGCTGGCTGATCCGACCGCTGGCGGAGGGCGCGGTCAAGCGTCGTAAAAAAATCCGGTTGCCGACCGAAAAAGCCTTGCTCAAGGGGGCAGCGCAACTGCTCGAAGAAGACACGCAAGAGGAAGCAAGCACGCCTCCAGCCCCCGCTTCAGGCAGCGCCCTGTCGCCGGCGGTTGCCTGGCCCTTCCCTACGAGCGCTCGCCCTTAAGGGATTCGATACAGGGAGCTGGTGCCCGCAGCTCCCGACCCTCCGTCGCTGACAAAACCCTCATGGCTGCGTTGCAGCGTCTCGCCGCACCGGCGCACCCCAGCATGGTTCGATGTGGGCAAAATAAACTCAACGCCTCATTACTGTCACGTCCTTCAGCGCGCACCGGGGCTGCGGCTGCACCGAACACAAGTGCAATACCCCAGGGTTGCGCTCTCAAGCCTCGATAGCGTTCGCATTCCAACATTCTCTCATCTGCGCTGTATTGCCAACATGACAAGCCAAGGTCCGGTGAGTGTTGCAGGCCAGCGTCCGGGGATAGGTTATGATCCTGACAGTTGATAACCTGGACATTCTGCATGCCCTTGCCCGCACCGCTACGCCCGGCTCTGTCTCTGCTGACCCTGCTCGCCTGCGCGGCAGCATCCGCAGCGGCTCCCGCCAGTGCGCAGCGCGTGCCCGACACCCTCGAGCAACGCCTCGCGCCCTGCATCGCCTGCCATGCGCCGAAGGACGGGGCCGGCACCCGTGTCGGCGGTGTGTATTTCCCGCGCATCGCCGGTAAACCATCCGGCTACCTCTACAACCAGCTTGTCAACTTCCGCGAAGGCCGGCGCGGCTACCCCCTGATGACCTGGATGGTGAACCACCTGCCCGATCCCTACCTGCTCGAGATGGCCGAGTATTTCGCGGCCCAGCATCCGCCCGTCCCGGCTCCTGCCGCCCCCACCGCGCCGGCCGCCGTGCTGGCGCGCGGCGAACAACTCGTGCGCCGCGGCGACCCGGCGTTGAAAGTCCCGGCCTGCATCGCCTGCCATGGCCAGCAACTGGCCGGGGTGGCGCCGGCGATTCCCGGTTTGCTGAACCTGCCGCGCGACTACGTCAACGCCCAGTTCGGCGCCTGGCGCAACAAGGTGCGCCGGGCCCATGCGCCCGACTGCATGGCGACGGTTGCCGAGCGCCTCGGGCCGGGCGACGTTGCCGCCATCTCTGCCTGGCTGGCGGCCCAGCCGACACCGCCCGACGCGCGCCCTGCCGCACGCCTGACCGAGCCCCTGCCGATGCCCTGCGGGAGCGCGCCATGAAGCGCCGCGTCACGTATGTGCTGCTCGCCCTGCTGGCCATGCTGGCGATAGCGGCCGCGCTGGCGTGGCCGCGCGAGGAATTCATCGCCTCCCGCTCGCCCGCCGACTTTGCGCCGAGGGCCGCCAACATCGCGCGCGGCGCCTACCTGGCGCGCGCCGGCGACTGCATGGCCTGCCACACGACGCGCGGCGGCGCGCCGTATGCCGGCGGGCGCGCATTCGATACGCCCTTCGGGCGCCTGCACGCGCCGAACATCACGCCGGAACCGAGCACCGGCATCGGCATGTGGTCCGCCGACGACTTCTGGCGCGCCCTGCACAACGGTAAGTCGCGCGATGGGCGCCTGTTGTATCCCGCTTTCCCCTACACGAACTACACGAAGGTAACGCGCGCCGACTCGGATGCCCTGTTCGCCTACATGAAGAGCCTGCCGCCGGTACGCCAGCCGAACCTGCCGCACAGCCTGGACTTCCCCTACAACCAGCAGCTGACCCTGGCGGGATGGCGCCTGCTCTACTTCAAGCCCGGGGTACAAGCGCCCGACCCCGCGCGCGACGCCCCCTGGAACCGCGGCGCCTACCTGGTCGAAGGCCTGGGGCATTGCAGCGCCTGCCACAGCACCCGGAACCAGTTCGGCGCGACCGACGACACGCTCGGCGGCGGCCTGATCGGGACCCTCGGCTGGTATGCGCCCGCGCTCACCTCGAATGCGGAGGCCGGGCTGGGCAGCTGGAGCGAAGCGCATATCGTTCAGTTGCTGGGAACAGGGGTGGCGCCCGGCGCCAGCGTGACCGGGCCGATGGCCGAAGTGGTGGCGCAGAGCCTGCAACACATGACGAACGAGGATCTGACGGCGATGGCGCGCTACCTGAAATCGCTGCCTGGCACGGCCGCGCCGCAGAAAGACCCGGGGCCGCCGGCGCCGGAGAAAATCATGCAGGCCGGCGCCAGGCTGTACGGCCAACATTGCGCCACCTGCCATGGCGAGCGCGGTGAGGGCAAGGGCCCCTACCCGGCACTGGCCGGCAACCGCGCGTTGACCCTGGGCGAGCCGGTCAATGCGATCCGCGTTGTGCTCAACGGCGGCTTCCCGCCCGGGACGGGAGGCAACCCGCGGCCCTACGGCATGCCTCCGTTCGGCCACGTGCTGGAAGACGCCCAGGTGGCGGACCTCGTCACCTTCCTGCGCGCCAGCTGGGGCAATCGGGCCGCCCCGGTGTCGGCCGCGCAGGTCAATCGCTACCGCAACGTGCCCCTGGACTGATCAGACCAGTTCAGCGAAGCCGACGCGGTCGGTGGTGGCGGCGCGGGCATCCTCGACGCTGATCTTGTGGCCAGACAGCAGGTGCTCGAGCGAGGCGTTCATCGTGTGGCAGCCGGGATCGCGGCCGCTGTTCATTTGTGCGCGCAGGCTGCCCAGGTCGCCCGATTCGATCAAACGCGCCACCGCAGCGCTTGGCGTCAGGCATTCGGTAGCGAGGTAGTAGCGGTTGCCCTCGGAGGATGGCAGCAGCGCCTGGCACAGCACGCCGCGCAGGGCATGGGCCAGCGCCTGCGATTGCGCGTCCGAGTTGCCGAGCAGGCGCAGCATCTTCTGCAGTCCCATTTCGGTCGAGCGCGCGTGCAGCGTGGCCAGCACCAGCGGGCCCGATTCGGCCAGGGCGAGGGCTTCCTGCGCCGTCTGCGCGTCGCGGATTTCGCCGATCACGATCACGTCCGGCCGCTCGCGCAGCGCGTCGAGCGCGCCCAGATAATAGCTTTCGACGTCGCCGTCGATGCCCACTTCGCGCTGGGTGATGATGCATTTGCGCTGCGGGATCAGGGTCTCGACCGGGTCTTCGATGGTGATGATGTGGCCCGAGCGGCGCTTGTTGATTTCGTCGAGCATCGACGCGATCGTGGTCGACTTGCCCTGGCAGGTATCGCCGATGATCAGCACCAGGCCGCTCGTAAGGCGCGCGAACTCCATCGCATCCTGCCCCAGGCCCAGGGTTGCCAGCGCCAGCGGCTCCTTCGGGAAGCGGCGGATCACGCAGCCCAGGCGCTTCTTGCCTTGGAAGGTGAAGCAGTTGGCGCGGATGCGCGCCGTGTGCAGGTCAATCGAGCGGTCAAAGGCGCGGTCGGCGATGCGCTCGGCCCAGTTCGGCTCGATCACCTCGAAGAATTCTTCCAGCTCCTCGCGCGTGATCGGCGAGTCCGTCACCGCGACCAGGCCCCTCGGCTGGCGCAGCATCAGGGGGCTGTTCTGGTGAATGATGACGTCGGAGAACACCAGGCGCGAATTGAGCAGGTGCAAAATCTGCTCGACCAGGGTGCCGAAGACCGGATGGTCTTCGTTTTCGACATACGACAGCGTGGGGATCTGCGAGGACTGGTGGAATTCCATCGGGCGTGGCGGCTCTTATGTTCAAGGTGTCGTTCAGACAATACCGACCATTATAGAACCATGCCCGTCAGAAATTACAGCTGCAATTAAGAAATTATTTAGTTTCTCAAGGTTGCAACAATCCTGTCGCCGAACAGCGTCAATGCGACGCCCGCCACGACCACCAGGGCGCCGGCCATGCGCACCGGCGACACCTTGCGCGTCGCCATCTGCACCAGACCGAAATTGTCGATCGCCATCGACATGATCAGCTGGCCGGCAATCACCAGCACCACCAGGTTGAGGAGGCCGATGCGCGGCGCCAGGAACACGGTGCCGAAGACAAACGCCGCGCCGAGCAGGCCGCCGCTCAGCTTCCACAGCGGCTGCCCGGCCAAAGCGCCGACGGCCTCGCCGACGCCGCCGCGCGCAAACGCCGCAATGCCGAGCACGACCGTGCCGACCGTGAACGAGATCAGGGCTGCCACCACCGAATTGGCATGCAGGGCGCCGGCGAGCTGGCTATTGACGGCCGCCTGCACCGAAATGAAGATTCCGACACAAAAGGCCAGGAGAAACAGGGCCGCATTCATACATCATCCTTACCGGAACTGCCGGAAACAAAAGGGCAAGATTGTAGTGGATGTGGGGCGATGGCGCTTGCACGCGCAGGCAAGGACCATCGGGCCAGGCTGCATTCTGGTCGCGTTTGCCTGCATCCTGTCGCAAAACCGTGTCGCGACAGGGGCGCAGTCGTTACAGTTGGACCATCGATCACCGTGAGGACAACATCATGAACAAAGCGCTTTCCACCCGCATTTCCACCTTCAGCCGCCGCACCCTGCTCGCCGCCTGCATCGCCGCCGGCGCCGTGACGGTGGCCGCCCATTCCGTTGCCGCCCCCTGGTCGTTTGGCGGCGAGCAGGTGCAAGGCAGCGGCCGGATCGTCAAGCAGGAGCGTCAGGTCGGCAATTTCAAGGGCCTGTCGCTGTCGGTGCCGGCGCAAGTCGAACTGCGCATCGGAAATACCGAGGGCGTCACCATCGAAGCCGACGACAACCTGCTGCCGCTGCTGGAAACCGTGGTCGAGGACGGCACGCTGGAGATCCGCCCGGCGCGCCGCAACCTGAATTTCCGTTCGAAGTCGATCCGCATCGTGGTGCAGGCCCGCTCGATCGAGCGCCTGTCGGTCGGCGGCTCGGGCAGCATCGACGCCGATGCGCTGCGCACACCCCGCCTCACGGTCGAAATCGGCGGCTCCGGCTCGGTCAACCTGAAGGGTGTGGAGAGCGACGCGCTGGCGGTCGCGATCGGCGGCAGCGGCGCCCTGAAGGCGGGGCGTGGCACGGTGGGGAAACTGACGGTGTCGATCGGCGGCTCCGGCGACGTCGACCTCGGCCGGGTGCAGTCCACCAGCGCCAAGGTCTCGGTGGCCGGCTCGGGCGAAGCGACCGCCTGGGTGCGCAATGAACTGTCCGTCTCCATCGCCGGCTCGGGCGACGTGAACTATTACGGCGATCCGAAGGTCAGCACGTCGACCGTGGGGTCGGGGGACGTGCGGCGCATCGGGGCGTCGCCGCAGTAAGCGATGTGCGCGAGGCTGTCACTCAATGGCCGTGATGCCCGGCCGTCTTCGGCGCCACATAGGTCAGCGGCCGCACCTGCGCCTCCACCGTCACGCTGCTGCGCTTCTTCGCGCTGTCCTGCACCACCAGCGTGACCGGCACCGTTTCCCCTTCCTTGAGCTGGCGCTTCAGGTCGAAGAACATCACGTGATAGCCGCCCGAGGCCAGGTTGACCGGCTTACCGGCCGGCAGGTCGATACCGTCGACCTGGCGCATGCGCATCGTGTTGTTTTCCATCGCCATTTCATGCAGTTCCGCCCGGCCCGCCACCGGCGTGCTTACGCCCACCAGGCGCGTGCTGGCCGTCGATTGCACGTGCATGAAAGCGCCGGCGCTCTTCTGCTGCGGCACAGTGGCGCGCACCCACGGTTCGGTGACAGTCACTTGCGCCAGCGCGCTGGTGGAAAACAGGCCGGCGGCCAGCAGGGCAAACAGGGTGCGGGTCATGGTGGGCTCGAAAAGAAAAGTTGAACGGTCAGGGAACAGATTATAGCGCCGCGCAGCGAGGTGCCAATCAGGTGCCGGCCTTGAAGGTTTCGCGCTCGACCAGCACGGTATCGACGCTGTCGGTCAGCCAGATCTGCGCATCCTGGATCGTGCACTGCAACTGCATCGAACGCTTGGCCAGCTTTTCCAGCCCGGCACTGGCCTCGGCGGGAATGTTGATCACGGTGAGGTTGCGCGCGCGGTCGACCTTGTTGGCGATGCCCTTCCACCAGATATGGCTGGTCGCGCTGTAGCTGTAGACGATCACGTGCTCGGCGCGGCCGCAGGCCTTCAGGAGGCGCTTGTCGTCCGGCTGGCCGATCTCGATCCAGGTGTGGATGGCGCCGGTCAGGTCCTTCTGCCACAGGTCCGGCTCGTCGGTGTCGAACAGGCCCTTGGTAAAGGCGAGCGAATCGCTCGCGTGCAGCGCAAAGGCCAGCACGCGGATCATCAGGCGCTCGTCGGTTTCGGAAGGATGACGGGCCAGGGTCAGGCCGTGCTCCGCGTAATAGTTGCGGTCCATGTCCGCGATCTGCAGGTCTGCCTTGTAGATGGTAGCTTTGAGGGCCATTGATGCTCTGTTGCCTATTCTGTGGGACCTCGAAGGTCCCTTTGTTATCTATTTGAAGACGACCGTCCGGTCGCCGTTTTGCAAAATGCGGTGTTCCACGAACCATTTGACCGCGCGCGCCAGCACCACGCATTCGACGTCGCGGCCAATCGCCGTCAATTCGTCGATCGTCATCGCATGGTCGACCCGCTCGACGTCCTGCTCGATGATCGGGCCTTCGTCGAGGTCGCCGGTCACGAAATGGGCGGTGGCGCCAATCAGCTTCACGCCGCGCAGGTGGGCCTGCGCATATGGCCGCGCGCCCTTGAAGCTCGGCAGGAAGGAATGGTGGATGTTGATCGCCCTTCCCTGCAAGGCCTGGCACAGGCCGGGCGACAGGATCTGCATGTAGCGCGCCAGCACCACCAGGTCGATCCGGTGCGTGTCCAGCAGCTCGACGATCCTCGCTTCCTGCGCCAGCTTTGCCGCGTCGCTGCTGCCGGTTGCCAGCGGCAAGTGGTGGAACGGGATATTGTAACTTGCCGCGAGCTGGTAGAAGTCCATGTGGTTCGAGACGATCGCAGGAATCTCGACCGGCAGCAGGCCGCTCTTGTAGCGGAACAGCAGGTCGTTCAGGCAGTGGCCGATCTTCGAGACCATGATCAGCACGCGCGGCTTTGCCTGCGCATCGTGCAGCTGGCCGCGCATGCCTGCCGCCTCGCACAGCGCGGCGAAAGCCAGGCGCAGGTCGGCGTCCTGCACGGCGCTGTCTTCCAGCGCGAAGTGCACGCGCATGAAGAACAGGCGCGACTCCGGGTCGCCGAACTGGGCCGAATCGATGATGTTGCAGCCGTGCTCGGCCAGGAAACCGGCAACGCGCAGCACGATACCGCGCTGGTCGATGCAGGACAGTGTCAGGATGTATTCCGGATGTGTCGTCATGGGGGCGTGCGAGTAATAAAAGGAGGGGCTCTGCCATTGTCGCACGCGGTTTGCAAAAACGGCAGGCCGTGAAACGCAGGAATGCGGGTTTGGGTATAGTTGTTGTTTCGATCAATCCTGCGGAGCGACCATGACCCAAGACACCAACGACCAATATTTGCTTGCCGCCCGGCCCGTCGGCCTGCCGAAAGACAGCGACTGGCAGCGTGCCGCCCCGCCCCTGGCCGAGCTGCTGGACGGCGAAGTGCGCGTCAAGCTGCTCTACCTGTCGCTCGACCCGGCCATGCGCGGCTGGATGAACGAAGGCAAATCCTACGTGCGCCCGGTCGCCATCGGCGAAGTCATGCGCGCCGGCGGGGTCGGCATCGTGGTCGAGTCGAAGTCGCCGCGCCTCAAGGTCGGCGACCATGTGATGGGCGTGATGGGCGTGCAGCGCTTCTGGACCGGCCCGGCCGAGGACAAGGGCGCGATGCTCGGCAAGGTGGACCCCGGCATGGCGCCGCTGCCGACCTGGCTCAATGCGCTCGGCATGCCAGGCATGACGGCCTATTTCGGCCTGACCGACGTCGGCCAGCCGAAAGCGGGCGACACGGTCGTGGTGTCGGGTGCGGCAGGCGCGGTCGGCATGACCGTCGGCCAGGTCGCCAAACACCTCGGCTGCCGCGTGGTGGGCATCGCCGGCGGCGCCGACAAATGCCGCTTCGTGGTCGAGGAATTCGGTTTCGATGCCTGCATCGACTACAAGGCCGGTCCCGTGCATGCGGGCCTGAAGGAGCATTGCCCGCAGGGCGTGGACGTGTATTTCGATAACGTCGGCGGCGACATCCTGGACGCCGTCCTTACCCGCATCAACATGAAGGCGCGCATTGTCATTTGCGGCGCCATCTCGCAGTACAACGCGACCGCGCCGGTGAAGGGCCCGGCCAACTACCTGTCGCTGCTGGTCAACCGCGCGCGCATGGAGGGCATGCTGGTGACCGACTACGCCGCGCGCTACCCCGAGGGCGTGGCGACGCTGGCGCGCTGGATGGCCGAGGGCAGCTTCAAGAGCCATGAACACGTGGTCGAGGGCTTCGACGGTTTCCCTGCCGCCTTGCTGATGCTCTTCGAGGGCAAGAACCTTGGAAAATTGGTGCTGAAGGTCGCCGACGCGTAGACATAAATCTGCGCGCACCTTGAGCGGATCGACGGTGCGCGCTATTTCCCCGAACTTGAGCCGGTTGATGGCGTCTATCCCGACGCCCTGTCGGATGCGCACGCAATGTGCGCTGCCGACGTGCTTTCATCCACCGCTCACGTCGAGGAATCCATGCAAGCCTCCCCCCCCAACAGTCCCGCCCTGCACGCGCAGCTTGAAACGCAGGTCAACTTCCTTACCCAACTCTCACGCCACACCTTCGACGCGCTCGGCCAGCTCGGCACGCTGAACATGCAGGCCGCGCGCCAGCTGATCGACGACAGCATGGAACTCGGCCGCGCCCTCGCCGCCTGCAAGGACCCGTTCCAGGTCATCCCGGTCACGATGCGCGTCACCCAGCCGGCCACCGAACACTGGCGCGCCTGGCAAAGCGACGTCATGCGCGTGCTCGCCTCGAGCAGCGCCGCCCTCGCCAACAATGCCAACGACGGCGGCTGGCAGGCCGCGCGCGGGGCCGCCGGCGCCATGGACCGCGCCGACCAATACGGCGCTGCCCACAGCGCGACCTAGCTTACCGGCTCCCCTACCCCAACGGAGGTCCCATGGCACCAACCGCCACACGCCAGGAGGCGCTTGACGACGCGCCCGACGCACTCCAGCTGCTGCAGCGCGATCACGAGCGGGTCCGCCTGCTGTTCGGCGAACTCGACAGCCTGCGCGGCATCGAGGACGAAGACGAACGCAGGGCCGAACTGGTCGACGACATCTGCTACGAGCTGACCGTGCACAGCATGCTCGAGGAAGAGATTTTTTATCCGGCCCTGCGCGAGGTGTTGGACGACGACGACATGCTCGACGAAGCCGAGCTGGACCACGCCGGCACGCGCGAACTGATCACCCAGCTCGAGGTCATGTACCCGGGCGACGAGCATTTCGAGGCGACCGTCGCGGTGCTGGCCGAGGAAGTCGAGCACCACGTCGACAAGGAAGAAAGCGAGATGTTCGAGGCGGCGCGCGCCTCAGGCCTCGACCTCGTGCTGCTCGGGCAGAGGCTGGCCGCGCGCCGCGCCGAACTCGACGACATCAGCGCGCCGCCGGACGCGATCGACGCGACGGAACCGCACGAGGGCCGCCGTACGCCGCCGCGCGCGCCCGACTAGGCACGCCGGAACCCACCCGGCATCCGGCATCGAGCACGGCAAGCTCAGGGAACTATCAAACAGGCGGTGTCTCTAACCGCACGAGCGCAGCAATGATGCACTCATTTCCCTTCACTGCAGGGCAACCAGGAGAGCGACATGGCGACAAGCAAGGAGAGCGGCAAGAGCGCGGGCAGCTCCGGCGGCAGCGCGCAAAAGAGCGGTGGCGGCAGCGGTAGCGGACCGGCCAAACGCGGTTTCGCGGCGATGGACCAGAACCAGCAGCGGGAAATCGCCAGCAAGGGTGGCCAGGCAGCCCACCAGAAAGGCACGGCGCACGAATTCGACTCCGAAG
Organism: Massilia niabensis; assembly: GCF_042655085.1. NCBI lineage: Bacteria > Pseudomonadati > Pseudomonadota > Betaproteobacteria > Burkholderiales > Oxalobacteraceae > Massilia > Massilia niabensis. The sequence goes on from NZ_JBHSMU010000004.1 coordinate 495,091, forward strand.
AAGCGCGCCGCGCGGGGCAGAAAGGCGGGGAGGCCGTGAGCCGCAACCGTGCACACATGGCCGACATCGGCCGCAAGGGCGGCGAAAGCCGGCAGTCGGCCAGCCGGGCAGCAGCAGCGGCGGCAGGTGGCGCAGCCAGTGGGAGTGGGACCAAGGGCGGCAGCCGCCAGGGGAGCAAGGAACAATAGGGAAGCATGCGCACCGCAACTGGTGCGCCGGCCGGCGCGGACCGCACGAGTTGGCAGCGGTCCGCGCCGTCTTCCACACGGTTTTCGAGTTCCACCTTCATGCTGCCCGGGGGCCGGCAGCCAGCAAGGACAGCGTCGCTGTGATACATTCCCGCCCCTATGCAAGAGCTCCGCTACCTCACCGCCTATCCCGAAGGCCTGCGCCAGCAGGCCGCCAGCCTGCTGGGCGAAGGACGCCTGGGCGCCGTGCTGCGCGCGCGCTATCCGGGCGCCCACGGGCTGCGCACCGACCGCGCCCTCTACGACTACGTGCAGGAACTGAAGATCGAATACCTGCGCAACGCCGAGCCGGTGGCCAAGGTGGCGTATGACAGCAAGATCCACGTAGTCCAGCACGCGCTTGGCCTGCACACCTCCATCTCGCGCGTCCAGGGCAGCAAGCTCAAGGCCAAGCACGAAATCCGCATCGCCAGCGTGTTTCGCGACACGCCCCTCGAATTCCTGCGCATGATCGCCGTGCACGAACTGGCGCACCTGAAGGAAAAACAGCACGACAAGGCCTTCTACAAGCTGTGCTGCTGGATGGAGCCGCACTACCACCAGTTCGAACTCGACCTGCGCCTCTACCTCACACATATTGAACACGGCGGCGCGCGGCTCTGGCTCGCCGACAACTGACCGAGAGAGACGTTGTCACTTCACAACGCGAAATCTTGGCAAATCGTTTCCATACGTAAATATATTCGACTTTCCCCGGTGCGTTCGCTACAGTCCTCCCCGTAATGCGACCGCATGCGCCCTTGCCGGGCATGCACGCCGACGGACGAAAGCCACGAATGCATCTCACCCATCACGCCGCCAGTTTCCTGCGGGCGGCCACAGGCGCCGCCGTCCTGTCTTCCCTGTGCACCGCCGCCCATGCCGGGCAGGTCACCCCTGGCTGGACGTTCTCGGGCTTCGGCACCGTCGGCGTGGTGCACTCGGATGAGAAAGGGGCGGATTTCTCGGCCTCGGCCATGAAAGCCGATGGCGCTGGCCGCACCGGCGCCTGGAGCCGCCACGTCGACAGCACGCTCGGCGCCCAGCTCGATTTTCGTTTCAATCCGCGCTGGTCCGCCGTGGTCCAGGTGGTCAGCGAACAGCAGCTCGACCATAGCTACCGGCCGCGTGTCGAATGGGCCAACATCAAGTACCAGGCCACGCCGGAACTGGCGCTTCGCCTGGGGCGCATTGCACTGCCGATGTTCATCGCCGCCGACTACCGCAAGGTGGGCTACGCCTATCCATGGGCGCGCATGCCGCTCGAAGTGTATGGTGTGCTGCCGATCAGTAACAGCGACGGCGCGGACATGACCTGGCACTGGGAAGGCGAGGCATTGCGCAGCACCACCCAGGCCTTCTACGGCTACACCGACATGCCGCTGGCCGGCAGCACCCGCCTGCGCGGCAAGGCCATCGCCGGCCTGTCGCACACGGTCGAGCGCGGCGCCTTCAGCGCCCGCGTCTCCCTGCTCACCACCCGCATCACCCTCACGCTCTTTCCCGAACTGTTCCAGGGCCTGAACGCCTTCGGGCCGCAGGGCCGCGACATCGCGAGCCGCGTGGCAACCGACGACAAGCGCGCCAGGACGATGGGCATTGGCCTTTCCTACGATCCGGGACAGTGGTTCGTGACCGGCGAAGCGGGCCGCTCGAAGGTGAAGTCCTACCTCGGCAGCACCAGATCGGTGTACGCCGGCGCAGGCTACCGCCGGGGCGACTTCACGCCGTATGCCGGCTACGCCCGCGTGTGGGGCACGCCGCCCGAGGGCGTCTCCACGCTGCCGCTGGCAGGCCTGCCCCGGCCCCAGGCCGTCGCCGGCGCCACGCTCAACGCGGGCGTCGCCGCCTTGTTGCGCACGGTGCCGTCGCAGTCCACGCTCAGCGCCGGCCTGCGCTGGGATGTGGCGCCAAATATGGCATTCAAGCTGCAGCACGAACGTGTCACCCCGCGCAGCGGTTCCCGCGGCATGCTGATCAATGCGGCTCCGGGCTTTCGCTCGGGCCGCACGGCGCAGGTCAGCAGCGTCCTCCTGGACTTCGTTTTCTGATGGCGGTCATGGACAAACGCATCTGGCGCTCAGTGACCGCCACCTTGACCGGCACCTTTGCCGCCACCATCCTGTTCCTGTCCTGCGCCGTCGCGCAGGCGAGCGAACTGGTCGTCATCGTTTCCGCGCGCAGCCCGGTCGAGACCCTGCGCCCGGACCAGGTGGCGGCCATTTTCCTTGGCCAGTCGGCGCGCTTCCCCGACGGCACCGTGGCCACCGCCATCGACCAGCCGATTGGCTCCGCCCAGCGCGACGGGTTTTACCAGCGCGTGACCGGCAAGACCCCGGCCCTGTTGAAAGTCTGGTGGTCGAAGATGGTCTTTACCGGGCGCGGCCAGCCGCCGCGCGACCTGGCCGGCAACGCCGCCGTGCGCCAGGCGGTGGCAAACGATCCGGGCGCGGTCGGCTACATCGACCGCGAGGCGCTGGACCCGACCGTGCGCCAGGTCCTGCTGGTGCATTGAAAGGATACGCATGAGCTCTCCACCAGCCCCCGGCAGGCAATCGTCCCGGCTCGCGCGCGTGCTCGGGCGCGGCCTCGACACCCACATCTCGCTGCCGCTGTTCGCGCTCGTGCTCGTCATCGGCATCTGGGCGCTGACGCTGCGTTTCGTCGAAGGGCACCATGTCGCTGCCGGCACGGCGGCGCGCGCGGCGGCACGGGAGCGCGTCGACACCTACGAGGCGCAGATGGCGCGCAGCCTGAACGGCATCGACCAGACCCTCAAGGTACTCAAATATGCGGTGGAACTGGAGGGCCCGGCCGGCGCCCTGCCCGCCCTGCGCCGGCAAGACCTGCTGCCCCCTAGCCTGGTGTTCGTCGTCGCCGTCGCCGACAGCCGCGGGCGCATCGTCGCCAGCAATCCCGACGCTGCCGGCATCGACGTCTCGGACGCCGCTTATTTCCTGTATCACCGCGACAACAACCTCGGCCTGCCTTTCGTCGGCGCCACCGTGGCCGACGCGGCCAAGCCGGAACCGCACCTGCACTTCACCCGCCGCATCAACGACGCCGCCGGCCGCTTTGCGGGCATCGCGATCGTCGAGGCCGACCCTTCCTACTTCACCAGCGCCTACGAGATCGCGCGCGACGGCGAGCGCGGCTTGCTGGGCTTGGCCGGGACCGACGGCGTGATGCGCGTCATGCGCATCGGCGAGCAGGTCAGCTGGGGCCAGCGCATCGGGCTGGGCCAGGGGGCGGACAGCACGATCACCATCCACCGGGGACCGGACGGCGTCAAACGCTACACCAGCGTCAAGCGCCTGCACGGCTTCCCGCTGGCCGTCGTTGCCGGCCTGTCGCAACGGGAACAATTCGCGCCCTACGAGGAGACGAGGCGGACCTGGCTGGCCATTGCCAGCGGCGCCACGGCGCTGCTGCTGGTGGTGGTGTCGCTGGTATCGATCTGGTCATGGCAGCTGGCCCGGGTGCGGCGCCGCGCGCGCCGGGCCCAGGAAACCTACGCCGCCGCCTCCGAGGGCAGCCTCGACGCATTCTTCGTGCTGCGCACCGTGCGCGGCGCCGGCGGCCAGGTCGAGGACTTCCTGATCGAGGCCACCAACTCGCGCGCCGAGGCCATCATCGGCCTTCCGCGCGCCGAGATGCATGGCATGCACCTGTGCGAGATGCTGCCGCATTACCGCGACAACGGCATCTTCGAGGACATCGCGCTGGTGGCGACCGACGGCCAGCCGCGCGAAGGCGAATGGCAGGCCTCGGCACGCCGCTCCAGCGGGCGCTGGCTGCATCGCCAGGTGGTGGCGGTCGAAGACGGCGTGGTGGCCATCGTGCGCGACATTACCGAACGCAAGCAGGTGGAAGCACGCATCTTCCACATGGCGCACCACGACGAGCTGACCGGCCTGCCGAACCGCAACCTGATGCACGACCGCATCGAGCAGGCAATCCAGAACGCCGCGCGCCAGGGTCACTCGGTCGGCCTCGCGTACATCGACCTCGACGGCTTCAAGCTCGTCAACGACGGCCTCGGCCACAAGGCCGGCGACGACCTGCTGAAAGTGGTCAGCAAGCGCATGGCCGGCTGCCTGCGCCGCAACGACACGCTGGCGCGCTTCGGCGGCGACGAATTCGTCATCCTGCTGCCCGGGCACAGCGGCGCCCCGGAGGCGCTCGTGCCGCTGCTGGAAAAGATCCGTGTCGCCGTCATTGAACCGGTCCAGGTGGCCGGCCAGATGGTGCAGGTCAGCTGCAGCATGGGGGTGGTGATGTACCCGCGCGACGGCGGCGACGCCAATGCGCTCCTGATGAACGCCGACGCGGCGATGTACCGCGCCAAGGACCTGGGCAGCAACAACTTCCAGTTCTACACGCGCGAGATGAATGCCAGCGTCGAGGAAAAGCTGGTGCTGCTCGACGGCCTGCGCAATGCCGTGCAGGCGACGCTGGACGGCGTCGCGGGCAGCCCGCACGGGGCGCATGGTAACTTCCGCCTGCTGTACCAGCCGAAGATCGACCTGAAGGACGGGGCAATCTTCGGCGTCGAGGCACTGATCCGCTGGCAGCATCCGGAACACGGCATGGTGCCGCCGCAGCGCTTCATCGGCCTGGCCGAGGAAAGCGGCCTGATCGTCGAAATCGGCGACTGGGTAGTGCGCGAAGCCTGCCGCCAGGCCCAGGCCTGGGTCGACGCCGGCCTGCCGCCGGTGACGGTGTCGGTGAACGTCTCGGCGCGCCAGTTCGAGGAAGCACGGCTGGTGGAACGGGTGGCGCGCGCCCTCGACGATAGCGGCTTGCGCCCGGAACTGCTGGAACTCGAAGTGACCGAAAGCCTCATCATGCGCGACCTGCAGAAGTCGGTCGCGAAGATGCGCGAGCTCAAAGACATGGGCGTGTCGCTGTCGATCGACGATTTCGGCACCGGCTACTCGAGCCTCTCGTCACTGAAGACCTTCCCGATCAGCCGCCTGAAGATCGACAAGAGTTTTGTCAGCGAACTGGCCGACAACCCGGACGACCAGGCCATTGCGATGGCGGTGATCTCGCTCGGCCACAAGCTGAACCTGCGCGTGATCGCGGAAGGCGTCGAAACCGAGCAGCAGCGCGCCTTCCTGCGCGAGAACGAGTGCGACGAGATGCAGGGCTACCTGTTCAGCCGGCCGGTGCCGGCCGATGAGATCGAGGCGATGTTCGATCGGCAGATGGCGGGGATGAGCGCACGGCAGCAGCATGGCGGCGCCCTCGCCCTCGCCCTGGCCGCGCCCGCGATGGCCGGCGCGGGCTTGCCGGCTTGAACGGCTCGGGTTTGGCCGAGGCTGCGAAGAGGACGCAGAAAAGAGCGGGCAAATCCCGCTCTTTTCTTTGCCTACGACATTGTGTTCAGGACGCGATCAACGGCGCTGGGCACGCTTGCGGCTGACGACACCGGCGCCCAGCATGGCGATTCCGAACAGGGCCAGCGAACCCGGTTCCGGCACTTCGCCCAACTTGATCTGGCCGTTGTTCGACACGAAGAAGCTGCCCGGGGTGTTGCTGTAGCCATTGCCATTGCAGCCGTTGCCGGTGAAGCCGGCGTATTGGCAGGCCACTTCGTTGACCAGGTTGGAAGTCGGTGAGCCGACGGTGTTGGCGTTGGTAAAGGCAAAGGCCATGATGTCTTCCAGCGACAGGTCGCTGCCATCGGCGCGGAAGAAGTAACCGGCGTCCATGCCCGTTGACTTGGCTACCACGCTGACCTGGCCGTTGTTGACCGGCGAACCGCTGGCATCGACCTTGCCGCCACCACCGGCGAGCACGTTGAAGGTGGCGATTTCGTTACCCAGGTCGGCGCCATAGGTGCCATCCGTACCGCCGTACTGGCCGTTCGTCGGGTTGTGGAACATGCGGATGGTGCCGCCGGTGAAGGTGAAGTCGCCGCCGAAGTTACCGGTGCCGCTGGCCTGGAAGGTGGCAGTGATGTTACCGCCTGCGAAATTCACCGGGAACAGCTGGCCATTGCTGTCCGCCTGGACGATGTTAAAAACGGCGTGTTCGGTGAACGAGAAGCTCGAACCGCCGGTCGGGGTGATCTGGATGAAGGCGTTGCCGTTCACGTCCAGGTATTCGTTGACGGTCTGGCCCTTGGCGAAGCCGGAACCGGACGGATTGAAGACCCAGTCGTTCAGGACGACCTCGGCGTTGGCGGCACCAGCGAAGGAGACTGCGACAGCAGCGGCACAAGCGAGTTTTTTCAGAAACTTCATGGTTCGATATTCCTAATAAGATTAATCGGCAGGGAAACCCCCGATAGCCTATTAGCAAACGCCGTGCCAGACTTTCAAAACAGTGAATATCAAGGGCTTGCGCTTCGATTCGATATTAATGCCAGCCCGGCTGTAAATAAGCCCGACATAATGTACTGTATATAAAGTTTCACCATTATGTCCAACTATTGGTGGAATATGTATCTATGTGTCCTGCATAATTTGACCGAATATCCACGCATCACTCTACAGACGCAGGCTTGCCCCGCTGCGCCTTGTTACTCTCTAGAATTCTTCTTTTTCCCTGAAACCTCAAACATTTCCACAGGGGCTGTAAAGAACGTCGACATACTATTCGGCCGCCAGGAATAAACAGGAAATACTTATTCTTGCGCAGTAATATGTATCCATTTGTCGCGCATTATTACTCCATCTTTCGCTTCTCCGTCGTTATGGCCAATAACATCGAATATTAACTACCATTCAAACTTCCTGTATTTGTATTGTTTTACAGCGACTTTGTAATCGAGTGAAAATGCCGGGACGGTATTCTTGCGAATGACTGCAGGCCGCGTTGCGACGGGTCGAATCTCGCTACCGTTCGCAAGCAGGAGAATATTGTCGATAAGTCGCGCTTAAACCATGCCCGCCGCGTCACGCAGCCGCTTCACCAGCGCCTCCGCATCCGCATCCACATTCATCAAGCCCGCGTGCGCCGGCCGCACGAAACCCTCTTCCTGCTGGTGGCGCACGAAGCCGATCAAGCCATCGTAGAACCCGTCGGTATTGAGCAGCCCGATCGGCTTGGCATGGATGCCCAGCTGCGCCCAGGTGACCATTTCGAACAGCTCTTCCAGCGTCCCCATCCCGCCGGCCATGGCGATGAAGCCGTCGGACAGCTCGGCCATCATCGCTTTGCGCTCGTGCATGTCCTTGACCACGAACAGGCGCGTCAATCCGGCATGGCCGACTTCGCGCTCGACCAGGGCGCGCGGGATCACGCCGGTCGCCTCGCCTCCCAGGCGCAGCACTTCGTCGGCGATGACGCCCATCAGACCGACCTTGCCGCCGCCGTAGACGAGCGCGATGTTATGGTCGACCAGGGCGCGCGCCAGGGTGCGCGCTGCGTCGGCGTAAATGGGCCGGGCGCCATCGGAGGCGCCGCAATAGACAGCAATCGATTTCATGGGGTGGTATTCGAAAGTTAGAGGATATCCCTGCCGTCGTCGGCCAGCTTCTTGAGGTACTCCTCGGAGAGCTTTTCGAACAGCAGGCGGGTGTCGCCGCGCAAATAGGGGCCGAGCATCGACAGCACCTGGTAGCAGCCGCGCGCGAGCGCGTCCGCAATGGCCTGCTGCTCGCTGTACTTGCGCGGGTTGCGCACGTACTCATAAGACAGCCAGTACGTGGCCACGACCACCATGTTGGTCGCCATGGCGCCGATCTGGGAGTCGCCCGCTTCCAGCGAATTTTCGCTGCGCAGGTCTTCGCACAGCTGGCGCGCGACCTTGATCTTGTGGGCGAGGATGGCCTTGAAGTGCAGCTCGAGCTTGCGGTTGCGCGACAGCAGGTCGTTCAGGTCGCGGTAGAAGAAGCGGTAGCGCCAGATCAGCTCGAACATCAGGTGCAGGTACAGCCACACGTCTTCCATGTTCGAGCGCCGCCCGGCCGGGACCGTGAGGATGCGCCCGATCTCGGCTTCGAACTGCACGAAGATCGAATTGACGATGTCGTCCTTGTTGCGGAAGTGGTAGTACAGGTTGCCGGGCGAGATGTTCATCTCCTCGGCAATGACGGTCGTCGTGATGTTCGGCTCGCCGAACTCGTTGAACAGCCTGAGCGAGAGCTCGAGGATGCGTTCACGGGTGCGGCGTGGAGCTTTTTGTAGCATGGAAGGTGGCATGGTTGGGGTCACCCGCAAGCATATCATCGAACCCGGTGCCGACGGCACTGCGGCCGGGGCTTATTGGCCGCCGTCGTCCGGTGTTGGCGCCTTGGCGCCCCTGGCGGCCGGCTTTCGGGCAGCCGCCTTCTTCGCGGCAGGACGGGCGCGCCCACCCGAGAGTTCGGCGACCAGGCGCTCGAGCGCGTCGACGCGGCGGCTCAGGGCTTCCATTTCACCGGGGGCCGGCACGCCGATGGTAGCCAGCGCGCGCGCCACGCGCTCCTCGAACACCTGTTCCAGCTTGCCCCAGGATCCGGACGAACGGCGGCTCGCGCGCTCGGCCTTGCGCGCCACCGTGTCGGTTGCGTCCTCGACCTGGCGCGCGCGCTTTTGCAGCTCGCTGCCGTCGCGCACCAGGCGCGTGAATTCGCGCCCGCCCTCGGCTTGCGCCTTGGCGAAGGCGCCCAGGCCCGCCTGCCAGATCTGCTGGGCCGAGCTGCGCACGGCGCGCGACAGCTCTTCCTCTTCCTGTTCCAGTTCCTTGAGATTTTTGCTCATTGGTTCTTGCTCACTGCGGCTTCATGCGATGCCGCCATTCCAGGTCTTCACGACAAAACACACATTCTACAGCGCCGCACGGGCCTGCTGCAGGCCGAAAGCCTCGTGCAGGGCCGCCAGCAGCACGGCGCCCGACCAGGGCTTGGCGAGGAAACGGTGGGCGGCGCCGCTGGCCAGCGCCGAAGTGATCTCGACCGCGCCCTCGTCCTGGCTGCCCGAGAGCAGGATACGATAGGCGCCCGGGTAGCGCTGGCGCACCTGTTCCAGCAGCGCGGCGCCGCGCAGGCCCGGCATGACATGGTCGCTGACGACCACCGCGACCGGTTCGCGCGCGAGCACCGCCAGCGCTTCTGCGCCGGAGGCTGCCGTGAGCACGCGCCAGCCCTGCCCCTGCACGGCGTCGGCCAGCAGTTCGCGCATGAAGGCGTCGTCGTCCACCAGCAGCAGGCTTGGCGCGGGCGTGTGCGGCATTGACCTGGGCGACAGCGCCGCCAGCTCGCCCATCACCGCGTCAAGCACGCGTGCGTTGCAGCCCAGCGCCACATGGCCGACGCCGCCAAACTCGATGTTGCGCGCCCCCGGCAGGTGGCTCGAGGTCTGCGGCGAGACGATGTTGTCGTGGTGGGTGTAGATGGAGGTGATGAGTGCGCGCGTGGCCGGGTCCTCGCTCCGCCCGAGTTCCTGCAGCCAGTCGCTGGCGACACCGCGGTTGCAGCGCATCTGGACCACGTTCGGGCCGCGGCCGAACTTCGCCATGCCGGTGCCGTGGTGCGGCGAGCCGAGGGTAATGACGCGCGCCACCCGCGCCGTGCCATGGACGCGCATCCATGCCCGTACCACCAGGCCGCCCATGCTGTGGGCAACGAGCGCCACCTGGCCGGCGCCGGTCGCCCTGCACAGCTCCTCGACCGCCTGTTGTACCAGGGGCACATAGCCGTCGATATCGCCCAGCACCGGCTCGAGGTCGACGCTCGCATGGCTGATGCGGGCGCGGTCGAGGCGCGGAATCAGGTACGACCAGTAACCGCTGTTGCAGCCATAGCCGTGCACCAGCAGCACCGGCGCGTGAGGCGGCACATGAGCCGGTACCAAAGAACTTTCATACACCCGCATGCAGGCGGTGGCGCGCGGCATGAACCAGGAGGTATGCAGCATGCTTGACTTGAATTCCTCGGCCAGCAGGCGCACCCGCCCCGCCCATCCGATGCGAAACTCCGGCGGCGTCGGGCTGGCGAAGCAGGCGCTGACGAGGAAGTTGTTCATGTTGATCGCCAGGCGCACCAGCACGACGCTGGCCAGGCCCAGCGCCACCGCCGCCCAGGGTGCGGCGCCGAACCAGCGCCAGGCGGCAAGCGCGATGGCCGTGCCTGCCAGCGCCTGCACCAGCAGGAATTTTCGCAGCATCCTGCGCGCACTCATCATGATGTCTCAGCCAGGGTGCCGGTTTGCCCTGGATTGGCAAGGACAGCGGCGCGCGAGTGCACGGCGCGATACAGTCCGCCGCCCGCGGCCAGCACCCGGGCCGCAAGCGCACCGGCGTTCAGGAAGGATCTGCAACTCGTCTCCATGTGCCATCCGTGTTGTTATTTTCCTAGTGTACGACAAAGGGACGGGCCTGTTCGATTGCCGCGATCCTTCTCAGCAGTGCTCCGGACTTGTACCATAGCGGTACTCAGCTCGACTACGAAAGACATCCATGACCATCTCCGTACTCTCCCGTTCGCTTTGCGTGGCCGCGTTTGCCGCATCCTCGGCCATCTGCGTGATGCCGGTCCAGGCCGCCAGCACGGCGGCTTCGTCCGCCGGCAGCGCGGGTTCCGCCTCGTCGGGCAGCGTTTCCGATTCGATCGGTGCGTCCAGCAATAGCTCCAGCGGCGACGACCGCGTGGCCGCCGGCCAATACCGCGTGATCCACATCGCCCAGGCGCCGGCCAAGGGCGACACCACGCGCATGACCCTGCGCGCGGTGGCTGCCGGGGCCGATACCCATGCGGCGCGGGAGTTCTATCTCGACGTGCCGAACCGCGCGCTCGCCGCGCGCCGCATGGCCGCGGGCGACATGGTCCAGGTCAACGCACGCGTGTACGGTTACGAATTCGCGCACGCGGATACGAACAAGGCCTTCTTCCTCGCGCTGCAGGATTCCTGGTACCACGAACTGAGCTCGCGAAAAGTCGCGATCTGATGCGCCTGGCTTTCGGCGCGCCCGCCCTGCTGGCGCTGCTCGCTCTCTTCACCAGCAGGGGGGCTGTCGCCGGCGTCCCCGCTTTTTGCGCGAAGCCGGTCGAGATGACTGCCGCCGACCAGGACCGCGTGTTGCGCTTTGCCGACGTCGTCAAGAAGGAACTCGAGCGCTCGGGCACCCGGGTCGCCCTCGTCTCGCGCGCCGGCCTCGACCTGAGCCGCTTCGGCCTGCTGTATTCGCACACGGGCATCGCGCTCAAGGACAACCCCGGCGGAGCCTGGGCCGTGCGCCAGCTCTACTACGCCTGCGACGAATCGCGCCCGCGCCTGTTCGACCAGGGCGCCGCCGGCTTTGCCCTGGCGGCCGAAACGCCGGCGCGCGGCCACATGTCGCTCGTGTTCCTGCCCGAAGAAGACGGCGCGCTGCTGGCAAAGGCCGCCCTCGACAAACCCCTGGCACTGGCCCTGCTGGCGGGCAAATACAGCGCCAACGCCTATGCCTTCGGCACGCGCTACCAGAACTGCAATCAATGGGTGGCCGAACTGCTGGCCAGCGCCTGGGGCCGCCTGGACTCGCCGACGGGCGCCCGCGCCCAGGCGCAGGACTGGCTGCGCGCCCGGGGCTACCAGCCCGGGCCGGTCAAGGTGCCCTCGCACTGGATGATGTTTGCCGGCCAGTTCGTGCCCCTGGTCCATGTGGACGACCATCCGGTCGAGGACATCCACGCACTCGCCCTGCAAGTGAGCACGCCGGCTTCGATCGAGGGCTTCCTGCGGCGCCAGGCCCCGCAGGCCCGGCGTGTCGAACTGTGCCATGACAGGGAGCACATTGTCGTGCGCCGGGGCTGGGAGCCGCTGGGGGCTGCGTGCCGGCCGGTGGCGGGCGACGAGGTGATCGCCCTGGCGCCCTGACCGGCGGCCGTCCTTGCGCTGACCCATTTCATGCGCGCCTGCCTCCTGGCTCGGCAGTATGGCGGACGCGGGCGCAGGGTGTTATCGGTTATCCTGATTTCGCGCTGGCAGGACGGGCCTGGGCCGCGCAAATCAGTCCATCCTTTCACCCGATTCCAAGGTCTGGCTATGAATCTCTCCGCATTTATCACCGATAACATGGAGCAAATCCTCGTCGAATGGGAGGCGTTTGCCGCGACCTTTGGCGCCGTTGCGGACAAGATGTCCAGCAAGGAGCTGCGCGACCACGCCAGGCAAATTTTGCAATTCGTGGCAAAGGATATCCAGACGGCGGAAAGCACGGAACAGACACACGCGAAATCGCATGGACTGGGGCCCTGTACGGGATCAGAAGAAACGGCCTCGTCGATCCACGGCCGCTTGCGATATGCGAGCGGCTTCAGCCTGCTCCAGTTGATTGCCGAGTACCGCGCATTGCGCGCCAGCGTCCTGAAGCTGTGGCAGCGCGAAGTGTCCGATCCGCACGCCGCCATGCCGGCCGACAGCGCGCGCGACATCACGCGTTTTAACGAAGCGATCGATCAGTCGCTGGCCGAGGCCGCCGTGGCCTATTCGGACAAGACGAATGAAACCCGGGACATCTTCCTGGCAATCCTGGGGCACGACCTGCGCAGCCCCCTGGCAGCGACATCGATCGCCGGCAGCTACCTGTCGCGACCGGGCGCGTTCGACGACCAGATCCGCCAGATTGGCGTGCGCGTCAAGCGCAGCGCCGTCACCATGAACGGCATGGTCAACGACCTGCTGGGGCTGGCGCGCGCGCAACTGGGCAATGGCATTCCGATCGAGCGCCGCGAGTGCGACCTCCTCGAAATGGGTCACTGGGCGATCGAAGACGCGAATGCCGCACACCCGCGCGCCCGGTTCGAGCTCAACGCCACTGGCGAATTGATCGGCTGGTTCGACGGTGCGCGCCTGCAGCAGCTGCTGACCAACCTCGCCAACAATGCGGCGCAGTATGGCACGCCCGGCAGGCCGATCTGCGTCGATATCGTGGGCGAGCAAGACCGCGTCCTGCTCAAGGTGCGCAATGAAGGCCCCGCCATTCCCGAAAAGGCCTTGCCAACTCTGTTCAGTTCACTGGTGCAGTTGCCCCAGCAGGCAGGCAACACACGCCCGCGCAGCAGCCTCGGGCTGGGCCTGTTCATCGCCAAGGAAATCGCCGTGGCGCACGGGGGCGATATCGAGGTCGTCTCGAGCGAGGCGACGGGCACGGTGTTTACGGTGGAAGTCCCACGGCACTAAACCAGACCAGGTCGTTAGCGCTTCAAAATCTGCCGTGCAATCCCGCGCAGGATATTCACCTCTTCGGTTTCCAGCTGCGTCCTCGAAAACAGGCGTTTCAGGCGCGGCATCAGCTTCTTCGGATTATCGGCATCCAGGAAGCCGATCGACACCAGCGCCTCTTCCAGGTGCGCATACATGCCCTCGATCTGGGTCACGCTGGCCGCATCGCCGTGAAAGCCGATTGGCGTTTGCGGCACGCCGTCGCCGATCGCCGCCATCCGGCATTCATAGGCGAGCACCTGGGCCGCCTGCGACAAATTCAGCGACGAGTAGGCCGGATTGGCGGGAATATTAATCAGGACGTTGCACTTCTCGACGATCTCGTTCGGCAAGCCAACGCGCTCGTTGCCGAGAACGAGTGCCGCCCTCACCTCGCCCTGCCCTGCCACATGGCCCGCAAAGGCGCGCGGCGTCCACACCGGCGGTGAGAATTCGCGCAGCCGCGCCGACACCGCCGCCGCGACATTACAGCCATCGAGCGCCTCGGCCATCGTTCCGACGATGCGCGCACCCTGCAATATGTCCAGCGCGCCGCTGGCAAAGGCCACCGCTTCCGCGTCGTTCAAGGGATCGGCGCCGCGCGGGTTGACGAGCACGAGCTCGCTGAAACCCATCGTTTTCATGGCGCGCGCCACCGAGCCGATATTGCCGGCGCGGCTGGTTTCCACGAGCACGAAGCGCAGGCGGGTAAAAAGAGACGTGTCGGATTCTGGCGGGTTCATTTAAAATAGCGCCATCGCGCGGTGACGGACATTAAGATTCAGGCATGAAAGGCCGGAATTTTAACGGGTTCGGCGCCGCTTTGCTCTTTAATTCACTCTCGTATCCGACGGCTCACGGCGCTGCACTGCCCCGTGGGCGTCAGCGTTTTTTTTCAGGGAAAACCATATGCATCCAATGCTCAATACGGCCATCAAGGCCGCACGCCGCGCCGCAACTGTCATCAACCGCGCGTCTTTCGACCTCGACCGTATTACGGTCTCTGAAAAACAACACAACGATTTCGTCACCGACGTCGACCAGGCTGCCGAAGAAGCGATCGTCGAAACGCTGCTCAAAGCCTACCCGACCCACGCCATCCTGGGCGAAGAATCGGGCCCGTCGCGCAACCTGAACGACGACAGTGAATTCGTCTGGATCATCGATCCGATCGACGGCACCACCAATTTCATGCACGGCTACCCGAATTTCTGCGTCTCGATCGCGCTGCAGCAGAAAGGCGTGATCACGCAGGCCGTCATTTACGATCCGGTCCGCAATGACCTGTTCACCGCCAGCAAGGGCGGCGGCTCCTACCTGAACGACAAGCGCATCCGCGTCAAGAACCACGACCGCATCGGCAAGGCGCTGATCGCCGCCGGCCATGGCGCCGACCCGCGCGCGCTGGCCGAATACCTGCGCATGTACGAAGTCGTCGCTTCGCGCTGCCACGGCGTGCGCAGCAGCGGCTCGGCCGCGCTGGAACTGGCCAACGTGGCCGCCGGCCGCGTCGACGGCTTCTTCGAGAAGGGCCTGAAGATCTGGGATATCGCCGCCGGTTCCCTGCTGGTGACCGAAGCGGGCGGCATCGTCGGCGAGTTCAACGGCGAATCGAGCTACCTGAACAAGGGCGACATCATTGCCGCCGGCCCGAAAGTATTCGCACAGATGATCCCGCTGATGGTCCCGTTTGCGTAATTAGCGTAAAATAGCGGACTTAGCTTGTTGCCGTGGCGCGTTGCGCACCGCGGCGCCCATCCCGGTATTTCTACCGCGCAACAAAATCTACTATAATCGATTGCCCGGCGTACCCACCCGCGGTGCGCTCCAAGCGGGCGTCGATGTACCCCATCCGATCCTGGCGCCGCTTGCGCCGCGGCGGAATCACCCTCACCAGAAGAGTCTATGTCATTTGCTACCCTCGGCTTGTCCGACGCCATCGTTCGTGCTGTCACTGAACAAGGCTATACCACGCCAACCCCGATCCAGGCCCAGGCGATCCCTGCGGTGCTCGGCGGCGGCGACCTGCTCGCCGGCGCCCAGACGGGTACCGGCAAGACCGCCGGCTTCACCTTGCCGCTGCTGCAGCGCCTCTCGACCGACGCGATCGGCGCGGCCCAGAAGAGCAAGAGCTCGCCACGTGCGATTCGCGCCCTGGTCCTGACCCCGACCCGCGAACTGGCGGCCCAGGTCGAGGAAAGCGTGCGCCTGTACGGCAAGTACACGAACATGAACTCGGCCGTGATCTTCGGCGGCGTCGGCATCAACCCGCAGATCAAGCTGCTCAAGCAAGGCGTCGACGTGCTCGTCGCTACGCCTGGCCGCCTGCTCGACCACGTCGGCCAGCGTACCGTCGACCTGTCGAAAGTCGAGATCCTGATCCTGGACGAAGCCGACCGCATGCTCGACATGGGCTTCATCCACGACATCAAGAAAGTGCTGGCCGTGCTGCCGCCGAAGCGCCAGAACCTGCTGTTCTCGGCCACCTTCTCGGACGAGATCAAGGCCCTGGCCGACAAGCTGTTGAACAACCCGGCATCGATCGAAGTGGCACGCCGCAATTCGACGGTCGAGGTCATTTCGCAGAAGATCCACCCGGTCGACCGCGACAAGAAGCACCCGATGCTGTCGCACCTGATCAAGGAAAACGACTGGAGCCAGGTGCTGGTGTTCACCCGTACCAAGCACGGCGCGAACAAGCTGGTCGAGCAGCTCGGCAAGGACGGCATCGGCGCCATGGCGATCCACGGCAACAAGAGCCAGACCGCGCGCACCAAGGCGCTGTCCGAGTTCAAGGACGGCAGCCTGCAGGTGCTGGTCGCCACCGACATCGCCGCGCGCGGCATCGACATCGACCAGTTGCCGCACGTGGTCAACTATGACCTGCCGAACGTGCCGGAAGACTACGTGCACCGCATCGGCCGTACCGGCCGCGCCGGCGCGACCGGCGAAGCCGTGTCGCTGGTCTGCGTGGACGAGCACGATATGCTGAAAGACATCGAGAAGCTGATCAAGCAGACGCTGCCGCGTCACGTGATCCCGGGCTTCGAGCCGGACCTGAATGCCAAGGCCCAGCCGATCCAGCTGCGCAGCGGCGCACCAGGCCATGGCGGCCGTAGCCGTGCACCTGGCGGTGGCGGCGGTCGTGGCCAGGGCCAGCCGCGTAGCGCAGCTGCCGGCAACGGCGCTGGCCGTTCGGCTGGCGGCGGCAACGGCGGCGCGCGTCCGGCAGCTGCCGGCAATGGCGGCGGCCGTGGCGGCAACAGCGCGGGTCGCGGCCCGCGTACCGCCGGCACGCCAGGCCAGGGCAACCGCGGTCGTTAATCGACGAGCGCATTGCCGATCAGTATCAAAAAGCAGCGCGGTTCGCCGTGCTGCTTTTTTTTCGTCGATCCTTCATCCTCCATCCTTCGCACGATTGCGGGTCTCCTGCGCCGTCTGCGGTCCAATGTTACGATGGCGGGCTGACAACATTCGAGTCCGTCCATGCCCAAATTCGCCGCCAACCTGAGCACGCTTTTTACGGAGCTCAGCTTCCTCGACCGCTTCGCGGCCGCGCGGGCGGCGGGCTTCGACGCTGTCGAATTCCAGTTTCCGTATGCCTGCGAGCCGGAATGGATCACCGGGCGGCTGGCGCGCTACCAGCTGCAACTGGTGATGCACAACCTGCCGCCGGGCGACCTGGCGGCGGGCGACCGCGGCATGGCCTGCGATCCGCGCCGCGTCCAGGAATTCCAGGAGGGCGTCGAGCTGGGACTGGACTACGCCGAGGAGCTCGGCGCGCGGATGCTGCATTGCATGGCCGGCAAGATCCCGCGCAATGTGTCGCGCGAGCGCGCCCACGCCACCTATGTCGCCAACCTGAAGTTCGCCGCCGCCCGCCTCAAGGAGCGCGGACTCGACTTGCTGATCGAGCCGATCAACGACCGCGACGTGCCCGGCTATTTCCTGACCGGCTCGCGCCAGGCTGCCGCCGTCATCGAGGAATGCGGCGCCGACAACCTGTTCCTGCAATTCGACATCTATCACATGCAGCGCATGGAGGGCGACCTGGGCAACAGCCTGCGCACCCTGCTGCCGGTGATTGGCCACGTCCAGTTTGCCGACGTGCCCGGCCGCCATGAGCCCGGCACCGGCGAAATCCGCTTCCACTACCTGTTCGGACTGCTCGACGAACTCGGCTACGACGGCTGGGTCGGCTGCGAATACACGCCGCGCGCCGGCACCAATGAGGGCCTGGGCTGGCGGACGGAGCTGCCGGGCTAGACAATCCTCCCACCCTGCGGCACCATCCATTTCTTTATAACAAGGAGAATGCACATGATCCAGGGCCTGCGCACTGTCATCTATCCGGTCACCGAACTGGCTGAGGCGACCGACTGGTACCGCCGCGTGCTCGAGCGCGCCCCCTACTTCGACCAGCCCTTCTATGTCGGCTTCGAAGTCGGCGGCTTCGAGCTCGGCCTGGTGCCCGACGGCCTGCCCGGCCCGGCCGGCGCCACCGCCTACTGGGGCACGCCGGACGCCCACGCGGAACTGGCGCGCCTGACCGGCCTCGGGGCCACGGTCGAGTCGCCGCTGGCCGACGTCGGTGACGGCATCAAGGTCGCCACCGTGCGCGATCCTTACGGCAACCTGTTCGGCATCATCGAAAACCCCCACTTCGACTCCGCCAAGGTGGGATGAATTGACCAAAGGCAACGCCGTTGCCTTTGGCGTTCGTCACAATGAGGTCTTTCCGTCCGGCATCTTCGCCGGTTCGAGAGGACCCGATGACTTCATTCAGCCTTGCCCTTCGCCTCGCGGTCGCTTCAAGCCTGCTCGGGATCAACCTGCTGCTGGGCGGCTGCACCAGCACAGGCGGCCCCGTCAGCCTGACGGAAGTGCGCGAGTTCGCCGACGCCTCGGCAAAACTTGGCGGCTATACCGAACTGTCGCGCCGCTACCGCGATACCTATGAACGCGAGCAGCCCTACCTGCCCGCCGGCGCCGACAAGCTGGCCCGCGAGAACGATGCCAAGCGGCGCGCCGTGTACGAAGATTTCATGAGCGTGCAAAAGGCGCTCGTGCTTTACATGCAGACGCTGAGCCTGCTGGCCGGCGACGCGCGCTACGACCTGAGCGCCAGCATCGACGACCTCGGGAATGGCTTGAAGGCAAACACCGAGTCCGGCCTGCAGCAGCGCCACATCAGCGCCTACACGGGGCTGACGCGCCTGCTGACGCGCGTGATCGCCTCCGGTTACCAGAACCGCAGCGTCGAGACCATGGTGCGCGACGGCGACGCCGACGTCCAGGTCCTGCTCGAGGCCATGATCTCGCTGACCCGCCTCTACTACAAGACCAACGAAAACGAGAAGAAGACCATCCTCGGGATCTTCGACGTCGAGTTGCCTTTAGCCAAGGGGCGTGACGAGCGCATGCTGGTCACCCTGGCCAAGGTGCACTACATGAACAAGGCGAGCGAGTACAAGCTCATCGACCGCCGCTACGACCTGGCCTTGCAGGGCCTGACGAAGGTCGCGCTCGGGCACCAGAAGCTGCGCGAGAACCTGCACAAGCTGACGCAGGCGGATGTGAAGCTTATGCTGAGCAACTATGGAAAAGACCTGCGCATGATCCGCGAAGGCCTGGCGGGCGATTGATCACCAAGGAGGCAGCATGACGAACGAAGCGAACGCAGGCGACGCCGCAGAGGCGTCCCGGATGGCGGACACGGACAACGCGGACGCCGCAGCAGCGCCCCCACCCACGGCGAAGGCGGGCGCCGACAAGAGCGGCCTGGCCAGCGTGCCGCAGATCGTCGAACTGGCGGACGGGCTGTCGGCCTGCGCCGACCAGCTCCACGAGCGCATCATGCGCGACATCCGCGCCTACGATGGCGGGCCGGTGCCGGCCAAGGTCCAGGCCACGGCGCGCGCCCTGCTTGAGGACGAACTGATCCTGCGCCAGCGCGCCAACGGGCTGTATGCGGACGCCGCCACCTTCATCGTCAAATCTCTCGGCAAGTCGCAGCAGGGCATCGTGGCGCTGACGAGCGAGGCGGCCGAGAAAATCCGCAAGATCGCGCTGGTCGGCGATGTCACCGGCCTGGTCGGCGGCCTGCTGCTGCTGGCCGGCTCCGTCACCACCGGCCAGCCCGCGGGGATCATCACGGCGCTCGACAAGATCAATACCCAGCTCAAGGCCATCAAGAGCCACCGCGCCCCTGCCGCCAAGAAGCCGTCCTGAGCAACCGGACAGGGCGCAAGGCGTGCGCCCATGGCCTTCGCGCGCGCATCGCGTTACACTGGTCCCACACCAGTTCATGTGGGGAGTGCGCAATGAACGGCTTACGGATGTCCCCTGCATGCGCGGCAGCAGCTTGCCGCGTGGTAGTCCCTGCATGCGCCACGCCTTCCCCATGATCGCCATGCCTCCCCTCGACGAAGGTCAACTGGCGCAGTTGCGCGCCGCGCTCGAGGCGCGGCTGGCGGCGCTGAGCGGCGTTGCCGAGCCCCAGGCGACGAACGGCGGGCGCGACCTGCCCGTCCCCGAAGTCGAAACCTCGCCCGCCGACAAGGCCACCGTGCGCCTGCTGAATGACCTGGCGCTCGAAGCCGCCGGACACAACGCAGCCCAGATGCAGGTGCTGCGCCACGCGCTGGCCAAGTTCGACGACGGCGGCTATGGCCTGTGCGAAGAGTGCGGCGGCGACATCGGCTTTTCGCGCCTGCAGGCGCGACCCGAAGCGCGCCTGTGCATCACCTGCCAGACGCGCCTGGAAAAACGCTAGCGCATGTGCTGGCCGCCATTGATCGCAATGTCGGCGCCGGTCACGAAACCGGCGACATCGGATGCCAGGTAAGCCACCAGCGCCGCCACCTCATCCGGCTCGCCGAGCCGGCCCACGGGAATCTGCGGCAGGATTTTCGTCTTCATGACCTCTTCCGGCACGGCCTCGACCATCTTGGTGCGCAGGTAACCCGGCGACACCGTGTTGACCGTGATGCCGTGACGCGCCGTCTCCAGCGCGAGCGCCTTGGTAAAACCGTGCATGCCGGCCTTGGCGGCGGCATAGTTGGCCTGGCCGAAGGCGCCGGCGTTGGCGTTGACGGAGGAAATATTGATGATGCGGCCCCAGCGTTGCACGGTCATCGGCTCGATCACCCGGCGACTCATGTGAAACACGCTGTCGAGGTTGGTGCGCAGCACGGCATGCCAGTCCTCCAGTTCCATCTTGCGCAAGCTGCGATCGCGCGTGATGCCGGCATTGTTGACCAGTACGTCGATCCGCCCATGCTCGGCCAGCAGGCGCGCCATCATGGCGCCGCAGGCGTCGTCGTCGGTGACATCAAGGCGGTAGGCAGTGAAGCGGTAACCGTCGTCGCGCTGGGCCGAGAGCCAGGCTTCGGGAGCGGTGTTGCTTGGTGAATAAGTCAGGGCGACGGCGAAGCCCGCATCATGCAGGCGCCGGCAGAGCGCCGTGCCGAGTCCACCCATGCCACCGGTAACCAGTGCCAGTTTTTTCTTTTCCATGTTCTTCCCCTGTCGAGCGGCCGAGCGGCCGGAACCGACAAGTCTAGGAGTCCACGACGGGACATCCTTGACATGGATCAAACCTTGGCGGAAGGAGAAAAATGGCAAAAGCCCGCCCGGCCTTACGGGCAACCGGAAGGCCGGGCGGGCTTTACACCCTTACTTCAGCGGAGAAAACCGGTCAGGCGACCACGTCCGGCGGGCTGGAGGCGTCGAAGTCGGCCCAGTCGCCGTTCACGATATTGCCCCGTGCGCGCTCGATCTGGGTGGCGCCGAGGCGGCGCAGCACATCGACGGCCTGGCTTTCGAGCCCGGTGTCGTCGAAGGCGACGGCGACCAGCATGCCAGCGTGCCGCACCTCGAGCGGCGCCCGGCCGCCGGCTTCAGCCTCGCCGGCTTCCTTCATCCTGGAAAAGCTGAACAGCGAACCGACGTGGGCGCCCAGCAGGCCGCCGACGATCGGCCCGGCGGGCCCGGTCACCGGCGAGGTGACGGCGCCGACCACGGCCCCGACCGCGCCGCCGGTGGCGCTGCCCTTCATCAGGCCGATCGGCGCTTCCTTGGCGCCCGGCGACTGGATGTTGTCGCCGCCGATCGGCGTCATGTCGTGCTGGCCGGGCTGGCTGAGATAGAAGCCGCTGATGCGCTCCTGGGCAAAGCCGGCCTCGCCCAGCGCGCGGCGCGCGACGTCGACGTCTTCCTGTGTCTGGAAATGCCCTGCGATGATGATGGACATGGATGTCTCCTGCATGGATGGTTAGCGACAGCATGCTCCCGCCCGACAGTACGCTCTGTACGCAAACGCACGCAGCTTATTGCCATTGTCCCTACTGCCATTGCCCGTAGACGCCTGCGCTGTAAGAAGGTTCCTCGTGCGCCGCCTGCCAAGCGCGCGGGTCGACCCGGTAGTACTTCAGGAATTCCTCGTACAGGGCCGCGTGGCGGCTGGCGAGCCGGTGCGGCTGCTCGAAGAACGCTTCGGTGGCGACGGCAAAGAATTCGGCAGGGTCCTGGGCTCCGTAGTGGTCGAGCACCCCTTCCCGGCCGAACCAGGCGTCTTCGCGCAAGGCGGCGAAGTCGCGCGAGAGCACCTCCGACCAGCTGCGGTAACGCTCGGGGCTGCCGAGGTAGGGTGCGCCGTTGGTGGCGCCGGACTCGCTGTCGAGCTGGTGGGCGAACTCGTGCAGCACCACGTTGTGGGAGGGAGCGTCGACCAGGCCGGGACGGCGCACGTGGTCCCAGGACAGGATCACCCGGCCGTCGCCCCAGGATTCGCCCAGCAGGTCCTGACGCTCCTCGGTCACGACGCCGGCCGCGTCGACCTGGCGCCGCGGCGCCAGGAAGGCGCCGGGATACACCAGCACCGCGTTCAGGGCCGGGTAGACGGCGTCGCCGCGTGCGCCCATCAGGAGCAGGCAGGCCTGGCCGGCGATCGTCAGCCGCATCTCGTCGGTGATCTCGAGGCCGGCGCAGCCGACAAAGGTTTTCTCGTGCAGGAAGCGCCGCACCAGGCGCTCGAGGCGGGCGCGCGATACCGGGTCCATGGCGCGGTATTGCTCGACATTACGTTCCAGGATCGCCAGCTCGTGCCGCGCCAAGGGGCGCGCCAGCGCCCGGCGCAGCCGCCAGCGCGGCACCGCCCAGATCAGCAGGCCCGCGGCCCCGAGAAGCGACAGCGTCAGCACGGCTTCCATCGTCCCTCCCCCGCCCCCCCGTCGATTCCTGTGGCCTTCACGCGGCCGCCGGCGCCGGATTCGCCTGCTCGAGGTGAGCCAGCAGCTCGTCCGTGCCACCGACCAGGTGCCCGCCGATGAAGACCTGCGGCCAGGTCATGCGTCCGCTCACCGCGCGCAGCACGCTGGTGTTGATCTTCTGGTCCTGCGAAATCTCCGTATAGCGCAGGCCGCGCTCGGTGAGCGCCGCCTTGGCGCGCGCGCAGAACGGGCAGCCGGGCTTGGAGAACATGACGATCGGGTCGGGGGCTCTAGCGCCGGGGTTAATGTGGCGCAGCATGGTATCGGCGTCCGACACCTCGAACGGATCGCCTTCCCGCTCCGGCTCGATGAACATCTTTTCAATGACGCCATCGCGCACCAGCATCGAATAGCGCCAGGAGCGCATGCCGAAACCAAGGTCGCGCTTGTCGACCAGCATGCCCATGCCGCGCGCAAAGTCACCGTTGCCGTCGGGGACGAAGGTGATGTCGCCCGCATCCTGGCCCTGCTTCCATTCGTTCATGACAAAGGCATCGTTGACCGAGAAGCACACGATGTCGTCGACACCGTTGTCGCGCAAGACGCTGGCGAGCTCGTTATAGCGCGGCAGGTGCGTCGATGAGCAGGTGGGCGTGTAGGCGCCGGGCAGCGAGAACACGACGACCGTCTTGCCCTTGAACAGTTCGTCGGTCGACAGGTCGCGCCAGCCGTCATCGGCACGCGTCTTGAATGCGACTTGCGGTACGGGTTTTCCTTCCAGCGATTCGGCACTTGGCAGCATGGGAACTCCTTTACGAGGGTGAGGAAGCGGCGCAGGGCCGCACTCGCCCGCAGGTGGGGCCTGTTGCCGGGTTTTCAACGTTGCCTTCTTCGGGTCCCGCAGATGGAAGCGTAAACGGCAAACGCCGCGCAGGGCGCGGCGTTTGCGTGACGACAGCGATCGTCGGTGGCGGAAAGCGCGCCGCGGGTCTCCACCGCTGCGCGCCTCCGGTAGACAGTCAGCGCATTACTTGCCGACCTGGCCTGGGGCCGGGCCGAACAGTGCGGCGACGAGCGGATCGCGCGCCACCGGGCTGCGGTTCACGCGGATCGCGTAATGGGTGTCGTCGGCCAGGATGTGGAAGTGGCGGCCACTGCCTGCCATGCTCTGCTCGCGCAGGCCTGGACGCTCCTTGCGTGGAGCAACACCTTCGCGCTTTGGCTGGCAAATCGCTGCCAGGAAGGCCTTGACGCGTTCCTGGTCAGGGCAGATCTGGTACACGGCCTTGCCCAGGTAGGTAGCGGTGCCTTCGATGTAGCGGGCCAGTTCGATGACGCCGGCTTCGCGCAGGTCGCGGATATATTTGCGGGCGCCGGACGGCGAAAACTTCAGGAACCATGCGATCTCGTCGGCGAGCATCTCATGGGTCGACAATTCGTTGATCAGCTTTTGCATGTTCTCGATCCGACGCTGCGTGGCAGAGGTCGACCGCACTCGCTCGATCGGCGCGAGGGAAATCGGCGCACGTTCGGTTGGCTGTGGCGGGACGCGTTCGATCAGCGCTGAGTTGCTGGAAGTGTGCACTGCGCCGATGTCGCCTTGCACCGCGTTGTGATGAGTCGTTGCATGCATGTTGATAACTCCAAATGAAAGAGAGACTGGGTGGTCCGGGTCGCTGTATGTTGTCTGACAGGGTGACAACACCTCGGGTTCCGCTTAACTGACCGCATCATCGCTTGCATCAGACATGCCGGTCTGTGCGCCATCCCACATTGGCAAAATTCCTCGAAGCATTTCCCTGAATCTCTTGTTTTGCGAAAACGCAGGGGAATTCGTCAAATTCGCTTATTTGTGCCATAAAAACAACAATCGGAAAATTATTCTTTTCGCATAAGCGACGGGTCGTGCAGACCGTATTTTCAGCCCTTCTATATAGGGGCTGACTGGAGGCCGGTGAGATTGAACTGACATTGTTGCATTTTTGTCACTCAGCAGTATCCATAGGTGCGCCAGCGCACCGACCCTCGGGAACCCCGCCTCGTATTCTTCACTCCAACATCACTGTTAAGCAACGATGTCACCCTACTTATCAACTTATGGGAGTTTCCTGTGAACAATACGAAGAAAATCGCCCTGGCCGTCGCCATGCTCTGCGCCTCCGGCACGTCCCTCGCCCAAGAAATCAACCCGTCCTGGTACATCCAGCCAAGCGTCCTGGGCATGAAGCCGGATGCTGACTTCGGCGTCGACAAACGTGACTGGGGCGTTGGCCTGAAGGTCGGCAAGGCAGTTCACCCGTATTGGGACATCCAGATCGGCGCCACCCACGCGCAAACCAAGGAATTCCCGGCGACGTATCGCCAGACCCTGGTCGGCATCGATTCGCTGCTGATGCTGTCGCGTGACCGCTTCCGTCCATTCGTTCTGTTCGGCCTGGGCGTCGAGCGTGACCGTGTCGAGAACCCTGCCCGCGGCATTCGGTACCTGAACAAGAACTCGCCATATGCCACCGCCGGTGTTGGCTTCCAGTACAGCTTCACCCCGCAGATGGCCCTGCAGGCCGACATTCGTTCGGTGCGCGGCTTCATTCGCCACGAAGAGCTGTATGGCTTCAAGCAAAGCAACAACAAATACGTCACCGTCGGCCTGAACTATGCCTTCAGCCCGCCGCCAGCAGCCCCGGCCCCAGTGATCGAAGCGCCGGCACCAGTGGCCGAAGCACCGGCACCAGCGCCAGCACCGGCTCCGGTCGCTCCGCCGCCTGCACGCTTCGAAAAGGTCACCCTGTCGACCACCGAACTGTTCGCGTTCGACAACGCTACCCTGAACATGCCGCAGCCTAAGCTGGACGACATCGCTGCCGCCCTGCAAGCCGATCCAAGCATCACCGACGTGGACATCACCGGCTATGCCGACCGCCTGGGTTCGGAAAAGTACAACCTGAAGCTGTCGGAGCGCCGCGCCAACGCCGTGCGTGACTACCTGGTCGGCAAAGGCGTCGCGGAAAACCGCCTGAAGGCCTACGGCAAGGGCGAAGCCAACCCGGTCGTGACCTGCACCGAGAAGAACCGTGCAGCCCTGATCAAGTGCCTGGAACCGAACCGCCGCGTCGAAGTCGAGCAGATCACGATCGAAAAGCGCGTGCAGTAATCGGATCCCGGTAAGGGTGTCCCGGCGCAAGCTGACGGGTTGTTGCCTGGTTCAGCGGGCGCCTGAAGCTGGACGTTCGCGACGTCCAGCAAGACCAAAAGGGGCCACGGCCCCTTTTCTTTTTCCGGAGAATCGGTATGGATAAAAATCAATGGTTCCCGTATTCACGCCAGATCCTGCACATCTTGAAGTGCGCGGTCACCGAGTGGTTTGCCCACCGTTGCGGCAGCAAGGGGGCGGCGCTGGCCTTCTACACGCTGTTTTCGCTGGCGCCCATCCTGGTGCTGGTGATTGCCGTGGCGGGCTTCTTCTATGGTGCGGAAGCGGCGCAGGGGCAGCTCTTCAACGAGCTGCGCGGACTGGTCGGCGCCGAAGGGGCTGACGCGATCCAGTCGGTGCTGGCAGGTGCGCAGAACAAGGAATCAGGCATGATCGCGACGATCGTCGCCACCCTGCTGCTGCTGGTGGGCGCGACCACCGTCTTTGCCGAACTGAAGGACAGCCTCGACGAGATCTGGGGCGTGCCGGCGCCGAAGGACGCCACCTGGTGGGACACGGTGCGTACCCGCGTGCTCTCGTTCGGACTGATCCTGGTGCTGGGCTTCCTGCTGATGGTGTCACTGGTCGTCAGCGCCGCACTTGCCGTGGTGGAGAACTATTTTGGTGGCATGTGGAAGGAAGCGGCCGTTATCATGGGCTGGATCTCGGCCCTGATCAGCTTCCTGGTGATCGCAACGCTGTTCGGCGTGATCTACAAGCTGCTGCCGCGCATCCATCTGTCCTGGCGCGACGTGACCATTGGCGCGCTTGGCACGGCGGCCATGTTCACAGTCGGAAAGTTCGCGATCGGGCTGTACATTGGCAATAGCGGCGCCGCCAGCAGTTTCGGCGCGGCCGGCTCGCTGATCGCCCTGCTTCTGTGGGTGTATTACTCGGCCCAGATCTTCTTCCTCGGCGCCGAGTTCGCACGGCAGTATGCGCTGCAGCTGGGCAGCCTGCGCCACAAGCCGGGCCATGAGACCGGGGCGAAGAGCGTCAAGCGGATGGCGTAAAGCCTGGTTGGAGATGGTGATGAAGGCGGCGTGGATTCCTTGTGGATCACGCCGCTTTCTTGTATGCGCGGTTAACGTGTCCTTGCAAACTCCGCCGGAAACTACTCCCCCAGCAACTCCGCGACCACTTCCATCCCCTCGACGCGCTCCGCCACCGTTTTCAGGATCATGACCACCGGCACGCCCAGCAGCAGGCCCCACATCCCCCACAGCCAACCCCAGAACAGCAGGCTGACGAAGACGGCGGCGGGATTCATCTTCGCAATCTTGCCTGTCATCCAGGTTGCGACGACCATCCCGACCAGCGTGGCGATGCCCATCGAGGCGCCCGCGACGAGGATGACCATGCGCAGCGATTCGAACTGCAGGAAGGCCACCAGGCCGGTCGCGGTGGTGATCAGGAGCGGCCCGAAATACGGCATGACGTGCGCAAGCCCGGCAAAGATCGCCCAGGCGCCGGCGTTTTCCAGGCCGATCGCGCGCAGCGCCACCCACATCAGGAGCGCGAGCAGGATATTCGTCACCAGCAGCATGAACATATAGCTCTGGATCGAGGTGTTGATGTCGTCCAGGATGTGCACCGTCACCTTCTTGCGGGTCAGCGAGGGGCCGGTCAGCTTGACCAGCTTGCGCTTGAAGGTGTCTCCCGCGAGCAGCAGGAAGAACACGAGGAACAGCACCATCGTTGCCTGGGTGACGAAAGCCGCGAGGCCGACCGAGCCGGCCAGCAGCCAGTCGGTGATGCGAAACGCCGGCGACTGCGGCTGCGACAGCGTCGGGCGGCGCTGGATCAGGCGCGCATCCTTGTTCTGGCCGACGCTGGCCGTGGCCTGCTCGATCTCGGCGGCCGCCTTTTGCATTTGCTGGAGGGTCGAGCCCTGGCCGTTGGCCGTCTTGGCCAGCAGCTTCGTTACTTTCTGGGTGAGCGTCGGCAACTCGTCGATGATGTTGAAGAATTCGTCCTGCAGCCGGACCATGGTGGCGCCCAGTCCTCCGATGAGGATGGCGGTAACCAGGGTGGCGCCGATGACGCGCTTGATATGCAGGCGTTCGAGCCAGCGCACGACGGGGCTGAGGGTGTAGGCGATGAAGATGCCGAGCAGGAGCGGCACGAAGAATTTTTGCGCCCACTGGAGCGCGAAGACAAAGGCCACGGTGGCCAGGATGCCGAGCGAAAGGCCGCGGGCGTTGACATGGATCGGTAGCCGCAGGCCGCCGGAATGCAGGGTCAGCTCGTCGCTGGACCCGGGGTGCAGCTCGGGAGGGACAGCGCCGGCCTCAATGGCCGGCGCTGCCTCGGGGGCGGCGGGAGTGTTCGGCTCGGATGGGCCCGAGCCAGGACTGGCGAGATGCATGTGTTTGCCAAATAAAGGTTGCCAGGCCGCCGCCGGGCCGGAGGATTACTTCACGCGAATGTCATTCTTCACGGATACTACACCCTTCACGCTGCGCGCAACTTCAACGGCGCGCTGGGCGTCGCCTGGCTGGGCCACGAAGCCCGACAGCTGAACGTCGCCCTTGAAGGTTTCGACGTTGATTTCAGTTGCTTTCACGGTTGGATCGGCGGCGAAAGCGGTCTTCACCTTGGCGGTGATGACGCTGTCGTCGACGTATTCGCCGGCGCTTTCACGCTGCGGACCCGATGCGCAGCCGACCATGGCAAATGCGAGTGCGCCAGTGAACACGGCGGTAGCGATGCGTTGGGTGATTTTCATGATGTATCCCTTTCTGTTGTTGATAAAGTCAAGTGTTGCTCAGTTTTGCTCGAATGAGCGGATCCGGTACGTCACTTGCCGTACGCGGTTTTTGCGGCGTTGACACACTGGTCTTTCACCGCGCCGGCAAACGCGTCGCACTTTTCGAGGGCGACGCGGTATTCCGCCGTGAGTTTGTCTTCACGCGCATCGGTGCGCGCTTCGATCATCTTGCGATCCGCCCGGGCGTCGGCCTGGGCGGCAATCAGGGTGGCTTTCGCCTGCTTCAGGCAGACGTCGCGATCATTGCCGGTCACGGCGCCGCAACGTGCCTTGTCGCGGTCATAGTTAGCGTCGGCGATGCGCATGCGTGCCTGAGTATAGGATTTCAGCGTGTTCTTGTAGGCCGCGTGCGCCTCTTCCTCGACCCGCACGCGCTCGGCCTTGGCCTCGGCGACGCAGACCTCGCGTGGATTCCCGGTAACCGTGTCGCAACGGGCGCGTGCCGCCTTGTAGGTGCTCCCTGCCGCATCGCGTGCCGTGTGGTACGCCGTCTTGGCGTCCGGCACAGCCTGGGCGCGGGCATGCGCGGACCACAGCAGGGCCGCCCCGATGATCAGCAGCGCATGTATGTTTTTCATTTTTGTCGTCATGCTCTTGTTCTCCAATTATCAACACGCTAACGATGTTGTACGCCGATCGATCCGGGTTTTCTGTACGCTGTCGAACACAACAGCGAGATGTTGATGGTACATATCAAATTGGCAACTCATCGTGCGTCATCGCACAGACCAGGGGAGAACACGGCCTTATTCTTGACTCACAACTTTTGCCAGGAGAACAACATGAAAGCTACCCGTACCCTCGCCGCGGTCATCGCTGCCGGTGCCCTGATTTCGGGCTGCGCCAGCTCGCCGTCGTATAACAACGGCGGTTACGCCAGCGGCGGCTATGCCACCGGTCCCGGCTACAACAACAGCGCATCGATGGGCTACGGCACCATCGAATCGATCCAGGCGACCCAGGCCGATGCTCGCACCAGCGGCGCCGGCGCCATCGTAGGCGGCCTGGTCGGCGCCCTGGCAGGCAACCAGGTCGGCAGCGGCAGCGGCCGTACCGCGGCGACCGTGGCAGGCGGCGTTGCCGGCGCCGCGATCGGTAACAAGGTCGAGGCCAACCGCGCTGCAACCGGCGGCCAGGAGATGTATCAGGTCAACATTCGCATGGACAACGGCGAATACCGCACCGTGGTCCAGGACAGCGTCTACGACCTGCGCGTGGGTAACCGCGTGCGCCTGGTCGACGGCCGCGTCTACCGCTACTGATCCAGCGCGCGGCCAGGGCGCCTGGACGCATGGATAGCTCGTTGACAGGCCGGCTCTCGCCGGCCTGTTGCATTGATAGGGAGGCAAACATGAATGCTCGACACGGGTTGAAACGGATACTGGCCGGCTGCCTGCTGGCCGGCGCGGCTGCCTGCGCGGGTGCGCAAACTGGGAGCAACAGCGCGGGGAGTGACAGGACGGGGAGCGACGCGACGGTGTCCGCGCCCGCAGCGGACAAGCAGGCGCGCGAAATCGCGCGCGGCGACCCGGTGCGCTGGTACCGCGAGGACGCGACCGAAGCGCAGCGCATGCGCACCCGGCAGAAGGAAATCGGCGCGGCCCTGAACGAGGCGAAGAATGCTTGCCGCCAGGGTCCGGCTGCCGAGCGGCGAGCCTGCCTGAAGGCGGCACAGGATACCTGGCAGAAGGAGATGGCCCAGGTGCGCCAGGAAGCGCCAGTGCAGAGCGGAAGCTAATCGCAAAAAAAGACGGCGTCCAATCAATGATTGCGACGCCGCTCAAGCCCCACCATATTCATTGCCGCCTCGCGGGCGCAGTCAGCACGCCTTTGATGCCAGCGGGGCGGCGGCCATTGGGCCGCACACCCCGATACAATCAGACTTCCGCGGATAACATTTCCGCGATCCATCCTGCCTTCTTACACCTCGCGCCGCGCGCGCCGCCGTTTCATGAACCAGCCCGCCACGGCCATCAGCACGGTGCCGGCGACGACCTGCTTGCCCATCCGGCGCTGGCGCACGAAGTTGAATGCGCCCAGTGCGTAAGGCATCAGTACCGAGATGCTCGTCCCCGTAGGTTTCAGCAAAGCATCAGCACGTGCCCGCAGTGCCCAGGTGGCGTTGTCCAGAGCAGAATGTAGCATGACTTCGGGCCGCGCGCCGTGCTTTACCTGCGCCTTGGCGTAGGTAACGCCGGCACGGTAGAACTCGCCCTCCCGCTTGAGCTCGGCCATGCGCGTGACGGGGTCGCGGCTGTGCTTGTGGCCCGCCAGGCCGGTCGGCTCGTCCTTGTGATTATGTTTTTCCATGTGTCTTCCCCTGTAGGTGGCCGCTCAGAGCAGCGCGTCGCGGTCGTGACGGAGTTCGTTCATCGTCTCAGGGAAGGCAAGCTTGCCCTGCTTGAGCATGGCGAGTCCCTTCATCACGAGTACGGCCGCGATCGCCAGGAACACCAGGAACATCACCAGCAGGATCTTCCAGCCCCAGGATTCCCATGCAAGCATCACGATCGTGGCCGTGCCATACGCGATGGCGAACCACATGGCCAGGATCGCGCCGGCAAACAGCGCCAGCAGTTCGATCACATGATTGCGTACCTGCGACAACTCGAGCGCCGCCAGTTCCACGCGGGACACGATGAGGCCGAACAGGTTCTTGGCCAGGCCGGATATCCCGCCCATGAGGCCGGGACCATGCACGACGGTTTCGGTCTTTTCCATGGTGTTCTCCGGCGCTAATTATTTACGACCAAGAAAGATGCCGACCAGCAGGCCGACGCTCGCTGCGGCAGCGACGGTGCGCCACGGGTTGTCCTTAACGTAGACATCGGCGGTCTGGGCCAGTTCCTTGCTCTTCACGACAGCTTGACCCTGGTACTGGCTGGCCCTGCCCATGGCGCGGTCCAGCAGTTCCATGCCGCGCGCGCGCAGGTCGTCGGCCTTGTCACCGGTCAGCGAAGCGGCGGCAGTCAGCAGTGCCTGGGCATCCTTGACCAGCAGCTTCATGTCGGCGCTGGCATTCTGGAGGCTGCTGTCGATCGAGCGGGCGCTGCTGCGGGTGGTGGTGTCTTGCATGATGAACTCCTGTTGTTGGTTATTTGTGGTGGTGGTATGAAACGGCTGGAAAATCAGGGAGCGAGAAAGTCGCGCAGGTCGTCGGCGTGCTCTTCCTCGACGGCAAGGATCTCGACCAGCATCTGGCGCGTGGTCGGGTCCTTGTCGCCAATCGCCAGGATCATCTGGCGGTACGATTCGATCGCCACGCGCTCGGCGATCAGGTCGGCGCGCACCATGGCCTGGGTGTCTTCCGAATCGTCGTACTCCGCATGCGAGCGCGCCGTCAGCGTGGCCGGGTTGAAGTTCGGCGAGCCGTTCAACTGCACGATGCGCTCGGCGATCCGGTCGGCGTGCTCCTGCTCCTGCTGGGCGTGCTCGAGGAACTCGGCCTTCAGCGAACCGTTGCCCGGGCCGCCCACGGTGTAGTAGTGGCGCTTGTAGCGCAGCACGCACAGCAGTTCGGTGGCGAGCGCATCGTTGAGCATCGCGATGACCGCCTCGCGGTCAGCCTGGTAGCCCACGGTGACGGCGCCGTCATCGAGGTTGGCTGCCGCGCGGCGAATCGCTTCCACGTCGAAGCCATGTGCCAGCGACGTTTTGTTCTGTTCCATGATGTTTCCTTAAAAATTCAAATTAGGCCGAACTGAGCCGATCAGCGCCCCGCCGTGCGCGGCGGAATCGGGTTGGCGTCGTTCGACAGCACGACCTCGACGCGGCGATTGAGCTGGCGGTTGGTGGCAGTGTCGTTCGGCGCGACCGGGAAGGCTTCGCCATAGGCACGCATGGCGATGCGCTCGCGCGGCACGCCCATGCTGCCGAGGGCCGTCGCCACGGCATTCGCGCGGCGCTGCGCCAGGTCCTGGTTGTAGCTCGAGCTGCCGGTGCTGTCCGTAAACCCTTCGACCAGCACAGTACGCTCCGGGTTCTGCGCCATCACGTCGGCGAGCTTGCGCAGGGTCGACATTCCGTTCGGCGTCAGGTTGGCCTGGCCGGTGGCAAACAGCACGTCGCCGATGGTGACGATCATGCCGCGTTCGGTCTTCTTGGCCTGCAGCTCGCCGAGCATGGCTTCGAGCTTGGCGGTACGCTCGGCCATCATCCGGGCCTGGTCCTGGGCAGTTGCCGCTTGTTGCTGGGCGGTGGCTGCCTGCTGCTGGGCAGCAGCTGCCGCGGCCTGGGCTTCGGCGGCCTCGCGCTTGGCGCGGTCGGCCTCGGCCGTACGTGCTTCCAGGCGCACCTCATTGCGCTGGCGCGATGCGTCGGCAATGTTGGCTTCGGCGGCCTTGGCGCGGGCCACTTCCTGCGCGGTCGCGATCTTCTGCTTGGCCACATAGGCCAGGCGGTCGATGTCTTCCAGGCTGTCCTTCTTGGCGGCAGCGGCGTTGGCGGCATTCAGGGCGTCGCTGGCCTGCTTGAACTCGAGCGGCGCATAGCTCGACACCTGCGGATTGTTGTTGGCAGCGACGAAATCGGCGCGTGCCTGGTCCAGCGTCGGCGTCGTGGTCGGAACGGTGCTGCAGGCAGCCAGCATGATGGCGCTGGCGAAGATGGCCGGTTTCAGGAAGCGTACTTTCATGATCTTGCCCTCCAATGGCGCCTTGGCGGCGCGTATATGTTCGTGTCGACCCGGAGGTCGAAAAAGGTGTCGTTCGATTCGTCCGCCTCGCCGCCTGCTGGCGGCAAGGCTTTCTGTCTTGCTGCGCTTACTGGCTGTTGGCGCGATCGACTTCCTGGCGCAGCACGCGCAGGTCTTCGTTCAGCGCGCTCGAGGCGGCGGTCGCCTTGGCCGAATTGGCCTTGCTCTGTGCCAGCTGGGCGTCGGCCTGGGCCTGCATCGCCAGCTCGCGCGCCAGCTTGTAATCCTTTGCAGCGAGCGCCTCGTTGGCGCGCATCATCTTCGCGCGCGCCGCCGTGATCTCGGCCGGGGCCAGGTCAGCCGCGCCGGCCTGCACGGCATTGGCCACGGCGTTCTGCGACACGGCGACGTCGGCCGTGGCCGGCGCCTTCTGGCTGGCGCAGGCGCTGAGTGCCAGAACGGCGGCGATGACCAGTCCGTTCATTGGGCGAATTGCTTTCATGTCATTTCTCCTGGGATGTTAGGAAGTTGTTGAAGTTATAAACCTGTTATCGTTCCGGTTCGGTACGCTGCCGCACATAGACTGCCGTTAGCGCAGTGTCGCCGCAAGTCTCGCAAGCGCTCATCCGTCACAGCGTGCGGCATCGCACATTGATGGCTGGGCCCTTTGCGCTAAGCTGGCCTCAAGACCGAACCCCACGAAGGATCGTCATGTCCGATACTGCCCCCCAGCAAGGCGCCCCGAAGCAAAAGGGCGACCACAAAAAGAAAAAAATCATCTTCGGCGTCCTCGCCACCCTGATCGCGATCCCCGTCATCGCTATCATTTTTATCCTTACCTTCGACTGGAACAAGGCCAGACCGTGGCTCAATGCGAAGGTGAGCGAAGCCATCGAGCGCCCGTTCGCGATCCGCGGGAATCTCGCGGTGCAGTGGGAAGTTCCGGCGCGCAGCATGGCTGCGGGCGAGCGCCGCCTGCGCGACTGGCTGCCCTGGCCGCACCTGATCGCCAACGACATCCACGTCGGCAATCCGTCGCACATGAAGCAGATGGATATGGCCCGGGTGCGCCAGTTCTCGTTCTCGCTCAATCCTCTCGGGCTGCTGCACCACACGATCGGCATCCCGGTGCTGCGCTTCGATTCGCCCTACGTCGAACTGCAGCGCACCGACAGCACCCATTACAACTGGGTCTACAAGAAGAAGGACACCGAATCGAAGTGGCAGCTCGACCTCGAGCGCGTGGTGCTGACCGACGGCGTGGTGCGCGTGATCGACGCCGTCACCAGGGCCGACGTCACGGCCCAGGTGCGCACGCTCGACAAGGACGCGAAATACGGGGTCGGCTTCAAGGTCAGCGGCAGCTATAACGGCGCGCCCGTCACCGGCGGCGGCCGGGTCGGCCAGGTGCTGTCGCTGAAGGACCAGAACACGCCCTACCCGATCCAGGCCGACATGCGCAGCGGCCCGGCCCGCATTGCGGTCGAGGGCACCGTCACCAGCCCGGCCAAGCTGAAGGCCGTGGACCTGCAGCTGGAACTGGCCGGGCGCAGCATGGCCCACCTGTATAACTTCATCGGCATCACGCTGCCGGAGACACCGGCCTTCTCGACCTCCGGGCGCCTGAAGGGCGAACTCGACCGCGAGCATGGCCGCTGGACCTACGACCGGTTCAAGGGCAAGGTCGGCTCGAGCGACATCGGCGGCAAGCTCGTCTTCGAGGGCGGCAAGCCACGCGGCAAACTCACCGGCAACGTGCACACGCGCCAGCTGCTCTTCTCCGACCTCGGCCCGCTGATCGGCGGCGACTCGAACGAGAGCAAGAAGGCGCGCGGCGTCGACACGGTGCAGCCGGGCGGCAAGGTGCTGCCGGTCGAGGAATTCCGCACCGAGCGCTGGAAGGCGATCGACGCCGACGTGCGCTATACGGCCGAGAGTATCCGGCGCGAAAAGACACTGCCGATCAGCAAGCTCTCGACCCACCTGATCATGAAGGATGGCGTCATCACCCTCGCCCCGCTCGACTTCGGCGTGGCCGGCGGCACGCTGCGCTCGACCATCCGGCTCGACGGCAGCGGCGCCCAGGGCAAGAACACGATCCGCGCCACCGCCAAGGTGAGCGCGCGCCACATCCAGATCAAGCAGCTGTTCCCGACCATCGAGAAGATGCAGGCGACGGTCGGCCAGATCAACGGCGACGCCCAGCTGTCGGCCACCGGCGCCTCGGTCGCCTCCCTGCTCGGCTCGTCCAATGGCGAAGTGAAGGCGCTGGTCAACCAGGGCACGATCAGCAAGATGCTGCTCGAACAGATGGGCCTGAACGTCGGCAACATCATCGTCACCAAGCTGTTCGGCGACAAGCAGGTGCAGCTCAATTGCCTGGCGGCAGACTTCGACGTCAACAAGGGCGTCATGCAGTCGCAGGTGTTCGTGGTAGACACCGCGGAAGCGATCATCCGCGTCAACGGCACGATCAACCTGGCCAACGAGCAGATGGACCTGACGATCAAGCCAGACACGAAGGAGATGCGCCTGTTCACGCTGCGCGCGCCGCTCTACGTGCGCGGACCGTTCGGCAAACCCGACGTCTCGGTCGACAAGGGCGTGCTGGCCCTGAAGGCCGGCGGCGCCGCCGTGCTGGCCGCGGCCGCCGCGCCTGTCGCCGCGCTGATCCCCCTCATCAACATGGGGCCCGGCGAGAACAGCGACTGCGGCCGCCTGGTGGCGCTGGCCAAGCAAAAGCCCACCGCGCCGCCGCCGGGCAAGGCCAAGGTCCGCTGATGAGCTTGTTTGCCGCAGTGTGTGTTGCCGAACAGACTCTGCTTTGCGGCAAGCGTAATCTTCAGTCATCGCCGGAACGACTACACGGCATCGAGGAAAGCGCATGAGGCATTGGACACAGGCCGCGGCCCTGGCGGCGGCCCTGGTGCTGGCTGGCTGCGGCAGCACGGATCTGCTGGCGCCGGTAAAGCCGGTGGATGACGCAGCCATTGCCAGCAGCGTGAAAGCGGCCATTGGCAGCAGTCCGGAACTCAAGGCAGCCGACATCGATGTTGCGAGCAGTGAAGGTATTGTCCAGCTGAGCGGCTATGTCAGCTCGGCGGAAAGCGTGGCAACCGCAGCGTCGGTTGCGCGCACAGTGAAGGGCGTGAAGTCGGTGAAAAACGGCCTGCGCCTGAAGTAAACCCACCAAAGGAGAGCAATATGAAAACCATCAAACATCTGGCAGTGAGCGCTACCCTGGCCACCCTGGCACTCGGCATGACCGGTTGCTCGAGCATGTCGCATCAGGACAAAGCCACCGCAGTCGGCGCCGGCGCCGGCGCAGTGATCGGCGGCGCCCTGACCGGCGGCAGCGCTGCGGGCGTGGTCGGCGGCGCAGCTGTCGGCGGCGTTGTCGGCAACCAGGCTGGCAAGACGAACTAAGAGCACTACCCAGGCAGACACACGAAACGCCCCGCTTGCGTACGCGCAAGCGGGGCGTTTCGTTTTGTGGGGCCTGAATCGTGCTCTGGTCTGCACCGGTTCGTGGAATGACGGGTCCTGTAACGCAGTTCGGTATGCACACGCGGGATGAACGCGTGGACGGCAGAGCCGTCCACCCTACGACTCGCTTACACGAATGCGCTCGACACAGCCCCTACCCCGGCGTCCTTGACGATCTCGTAGCAGGTGCAGGCCGCGGCCGCCAGCCCTTCGGGATCGAGGATCTCGATATTGCCGCGGCTGTAGATGATCAGCCCCTGCTGCTGCAATGCGCTCGCCGCCTTGGTCACGCCGACGCGGCGCACGCCGAGGGCATGCGCCAGGAACTCGTGGGTGAGGTGGAATTTGTCGGAGCGCAGGCGGTCGCGCGTGATCAGGAGCGAGCGCGCCAGGCGCGCTTCGAGCACGTGAAAACGGCTGCACACGGCAATCTGGATCGCCTGCGCCAGCAAGCTGTCGGTGTAGCGGTACAGTACCCGCTGCAGCGCCCCGTTGCGGGCGAATTCGGTGCAGAAGGCAGCACTGTCCATGCGGCTGGCGCTGCCCGGGCGCTGCACGACGGCGCGCACTTGCGCCGTCTCGTGGCCGAGGGCGACCGTCGCCCCGAGCATGCCCTCGCGCCCCACCAGGCCGACCTCGAGCGTCATGCGCCCACCGGCCACGCCCAGCAGCGAAATCAGGCAATCGTGAGGGAAATAGATGTAGCGGATAGGATCGCCGGCCTCGCCGAGCACCTCACCCGCCTCGACGTGGACCTGGTCGAGCATCGGCAACACCTGGGCCAGCTCCTGCGGCGGGAGCGCGGCCAGCAGCAAATTGGCGTTGTGCTCGGCGACGTCGGGAGAAACGGCAAAGTTCATCGGACCCTCGCGGTGAATGACAAGCCCCGTGGCGAACAGCCAAAAACGGGGCAACGGATACATTTGCAAACAATTTGGATCAGGTTAAATGCTCTGATAGGGGAAGTATGTTCGGTGACGCACGGAATACCCTGTTGTTCCTAGGGACAATCTTCATTCCACCAGGCCTGCGTCGTTTTCGCAGGCCGTGCATGCCACCGCAACCAACCAAGGACACGCCATGAACAACAATATTCCTTCTCCACCGGGACGCGCCCAGCACCATCCCCTGCTGCTGCTGGCGGCGCTTGCCGTCGTGCTGTTCTGCCTGGTCGGCACCGCGGCCATTATGGGCTGGATTCCGTCCTCGATCGGCGGCAACGATAGCCGCCAGCTGACCGACGCCGAGCGCGCGGCGCTGGCGTCGAACCTGCCGTCCGCGGGGCAGCCGCTCGCGGGTGCGACGAGCGCCGAGATGGCCCAGCTCGCACAGTCCAGCACCATGCCGCCGGCGCCGCCCGCCTACGCACAGCCTGCTGCTCCAGTGCCTGCTGCCCCGCAGCCGTCGCAGCAGCTCGCACAGGGCTATGGCCCGGCGCAAGGCCCGCACTATGCGGAAGAACGCGAACCTGAATCGCGCCCGGCGCCGCGCACGACGGTCAAGCCGAAGCCGGTGCAGGTGGCGGCGGCCGAGCCGAAATGGTGCGGCAATTGCGGCAACGTCGAATCGGTCCGTGCGATCAAGCACCGTGCCCAGGGCAGTGGCCTGGGTGCGGCGGGCGGCGCTGTCCTCGGCGGCCTGCTCGGCAACCAGGTCGGTGGCGGCACCGGCCGCCAGATCGCAACCGTCGCCGGCGCGGTCGGTGGCGCAGTGGTTGGCAACCAGGTCGAGGGCAACATGAAAGCCACGACCACGTATGAAATCCGCGTGCGCCTCGACGACGGCACCCTGCGCACCTTCAGCCAGAGCAGCGCGCCGCAGTGGAGCAGCGGCGACCGCGTGCGCATCGTGAAGGGCCGCCTGCGCGCCGCCTGAACTCCGTAATCGCCCAGCCCCCAGGCCCGGCCATCCTCACGGATCGCCGGGCTTGATATTTTCCTCCGTGCAAGGTGCGCCACCGCACGGAAATACTGCTGAGCTAACCCGACAATGGCAGGACACCCGGCCGAATGACAGGCTGGCGATAGACAACCATCGAAAAGGGGATCACCATGAATAGCCTGGCGTGGGTCGGCATCATCATCTGGGGCCTGGTCGTGACGGGTATCGGACTCGTATCGGCCGCGCCGCTCGAGGCAACGCAGGACGTGGCCGCGCACGACGTCATCTTCCTCGTCAGCGGCGGCCTGCTGACCTGCCTGATCGGCATCGTGGGCCTCCTCGGCTTCATGGGCTGGGTCCCCGGCCTGCAGCCGGAGCGCAGGTCGCGCGCGTAACATGCTGCCCGAAATCTTGCGCTGTGTGTACGCCAACGAACGGTTTTGCTGAGCAGGAGGCGGGATACTGCATTCACGGCGCCGTAAGCGGCGCAAACTGAATGAGGAGACACATCATGCTCTACACCATCGCCATTGTCCTGATCGTCCTGTGGCTGCTCGGCCTGGTCACCTCGTACACGATCGGCGGCTTCATCCACATCCTGCTGGTGGTTGCCGTCATCATGATCCTGGTCCGCCTGATCAGCGGGCGAGGAATATAGGTCCATGCAGTACCGGTCCTGTACCATGCACGTTTTTGTAGTTGTTTGACCAATCCGTTTCGCGGACGTGCCCTGCGGGTGCGCCTACGAAACGGATTTTTTAAGGAGAATGCAATGCATAAGAACCTGACTAAATCCGTCGTCGCCGCCACCGTCCTCGCCCTCGGCGTGAGCGGTTGTGCCGACATGAGCGCCACCCAGCGTGGCACCGCAACCGGCGCCGGCGCCGGCGCAGCCCTCGGCGCGCTGATTGGCGGCACCACCAGTGGCGGCGGCGGCGAACGCGCTGCCAAGGGCGCCGTCCTCGGCGGCGCTGCCGGCGCAGTGATCGGCAACATCTGGTCCAAGCGCATGGAGCAGCAGAAGCAGGCAATGGAGCAGGCCACGCGCGGCACCGGCGTGCAGGTGTCCCAGACTTCGGACAACCGCCTGAAGCTCGACATCCCGAGCGACGTGTCCTTCGACACCGGCCGCGCCGACATCAAGCCGAACTTCCAGCCGGTGCTGGAGCGCTTCGCCCAGACGCTCAATGAGAACCCGGCCACCAACGTGGTCATCATCGGCCATACCGACAATACGGGTAGCGCCGCCATCAACCAGCCGCTGTCGGTCGACCGCGCCGCGCGTACGCGCGACTACCTGGCCGGCCGTGGCGTGAGCCCGGGCCGTATCACCATCGAAGGCCGCGCCGATCGCCAGCCGATCGCGTCGAACAACGACAACGCCGGCCGCGCACGCAACCGCCGTGTCGAGATCTACGTCGCAGAACCAGCACGCGGCTAATCGCATCAACCCATGCGCGCGCCCGCGCGCATGGGTGTTTCCTGTTCTCCCCCTGCTTCCCTCCCCGCTCTTCCCCACCTGTATGGTTGACTAGACAGGTCGCGTCTACACGCCCATCACCGCCGTTTATAGCTGTTGTATTCGGCAAACAAAAATACACTCCGATTTGACTTTTGTTTTCCCGAAATGCTTTTATGTCGCCCTCAGGCGCTCAGCAGTTCGGGCAGCCTGTAAAGGCAACAAGTACGAAGCGTCGCGGCGAGGCCCCGGTTGGCGGTCCCGGCTGCGTCGTTTCGTGTTTTCAGAAGATGTTTCGGAGATTTTTGTGACTAAGCAGGCAGTCGAAGTAAAGCGCGCCTTCGGCGTGCTGAGCTGGAGTTTCAGCGCAATGCTGACCTGGCTGCTGCTGGCGTTTACCTGAAGGCGATCCGCCAGCTTGTCTGGCATACCGTCGGGTCTGTGCTTTCTTCATTGCCTATTGCACGCACCGGCGAAACCCCGTCTACCTCATCCACGCCATTTGTACGCTGCCGTACCAAGTTCCAGCGGCCCCAGCGCGTACACTGTGCGCTACAGGGAAACGGAATTTGTATGCTTGCCATTCTTGAACGGATCGACCCGCACAGCGATCGCATTGACCTGCTGGTCGAGCTGGTCGACAGCCTGCGGCCGCGCCGTCGCCAACGTGCGCGCGCAATCGAGGCGGTGCGCACCCTCACCCAGCTATTGCGCGGCAATCCCGAGCAGGCCTGGGCGCTGCGCAGCTATATCGTCACCATGCTCGAGAAGCGCCGCCATACCAGCCTGTACAGCGATATCGGCATCCTCTCGAACGATGGTTTCTTTACCGAACTCAAGCGCAGGATCGCCTACCGCTTCCTGCCGCCCGCGCTCGACGACCTGTACCTGTCCGATGCCCTCGACCAGGTGCTGTATGCCGACGACGACTACGAATGGGTGCGCTCGGTGCCGGATGCGGACTGGCTGGCCCTGTTCGACGTCGTCGCCGACGCCCCACCGCCCCTCGACGCCGCCCCCGACCGTGCGCGCCTGGTGACGGTGCTCGGCATGCTCGACGCGATCCGGACGCTCTCCTGCCGGGTCTGCGCGCTGGGCCTGGAGCCGCGCCTGGTGCACAGCTACAGCGAGATCGAAGACTTCGACTCGCCCTTCCTGATGCAAAACATCGAGGTCAACCGCTACCTCGACGAATACGGCCGCTTCCTCGAAGGCGGGGTCGAGCGGCCGGACGACGCGCGCCACCTGCTGGTGATGCTCGAGCAGTGCGAGGACGTGATCGCCAAGATCCGGCGCAATTCGCTGTCCTTCGGCACCAGCGTGGCCCTGACTTATGTGCTGGTGGCCATTACCCAGAGCATAATCCGGTTGCGCAAGCTGCTGTTCCTGGTCGACCTCGGCGACGCCGCGCAGGAGGCCACGCATGGCTCCAGTGCGCCGCTCGCGCTGCCGGCCCCGGCCGCCATGCCGGGTGCCCGGTCGCATGAGCCCGGCGCGCTGGTCGCCGCCTCGCATACGCCCCAGCCGCCGCGTCCGTTCACGGCGCGCCGTGCGGCCGCCGTCGAGCTGGCCCAGGAGCTGGTCGAGGCGCACAACTCGAAATACCGCGTGCGCGGGCTGCTTCACGACAATATCGACCTGCTCGCGCGCAACGTCACCGAAAACGCCAGCCGTACCGGCGAGCACTACATCGCGGAAAGCCGCGCCCAGTTGCGCGGCATGTTCAAGGCCGCCGCCGGCGCCGGCTTCATCGTCGGCTTCATGGCGCTGTTCAAGATTCTGTTGGGTTATCTTCGAATGGCGCCCCTGGTCGAAGCCTTCCTCTTCAGCATGAATTATTCGCTCGGCTTCATGCTCGTGCACGTGCTGCGCTGGACCATCGCTACCAAGCAGCCCGCCATGACGGCCCAGCGTATCGCCGCCGGCCTGCACAGCCGCGACGGGCGGCGCATCGACTTCGACAGCATGGCCGAACTCGTCAACAAGGTATTCCGTACCCAGATCGTCGCCGTGCTCGGCAACGTCGCGGTCGCCTTTCCGACCGCCTTCCTCATCGCCCTCGGCTGGCGCCAGATGACGGGGCAGCATCTTGTCACGCCCGACAAGGCCCACCATCTATTGCACGACATTGACCCGTTCGGAAGCCCGGCCCTGTTCTACGCGGCCATTGCCGGCGTCTGGCTGTTCGTCGCCGGCCTGATTTCCGGCTACTACGACAACAAGGCCCTGTACACGCGCATGGGCCAGCGCGTGCGCCAGTTGCGCTGGCTCGGCCGGCTACTGGGCGTCGAACGGCGCGCGCGGGTGTCGCGCTATGTCGAGGACAACCTGGGAGGCCTGATGGGTAATTTCTTCTTCGGCATCCTGCTCGGCACCACCGGCACCGTCGGCTACCTGCTCGGGCTGCCGCTGGACATTCGCCACGTTACTTTCTCGACCGCGAATTTCGCCACTGCGCTCGTC
Source organism: Massilia niabensis (assembly GCF_042655085.1). NCBI lineage: Bacteria > Pseudomonadati > Pseudomonadota > Betaproteobacteria > Burkholderiales > Oxalobacteraceae > Massilia > Massilia niabensis. The sequence goes on from NZ_JBHSMU010000004.1 coordinate 537,528, forward strand.
AGCCTCGACTATCAGATAACATGGGTAGAGGCCGCTAACGCGGCGCTCGGCGTGGCGCTGATCGGCGCGGTCAACCTGCTGGTCAGCTTCAACCTGGCGCTGTCGGTGGCGCTGCGGGCTCGCAAGATCCAATTCACGCGCAGCATCCTGCTGCTGCGCGCACTCGGGCGGCGCTTCCTGCATGCGCCGATCGACTTTTTCATCGGGCCGAAGGATGTGGACGCCAAGGCGGACAGCTTCGGCACCGATCGTACGGCTACAAGGGACGCAAAATGAACAAGAACCGCATCACCTGCTGGCTCGCCGCGCTTGCCATCGTCGGCGTCATCGCATCCTGCCGTACCCTGCCGGATGTCGAGCAGCTGCCGGACAGCCCCGCCAAGGCCAATCCGACGGTGTCCACGGCGCGCGGCACCATGCCGAACGGGCAGGCATCGGCGCTGCTGCAGCGGCGCTGGGCCAACGCCACGGCTGACCTGAAGGCGCTCGCCGTGCTCGAGGAGCAGGCGACCGGCGTGCCCCTGATCGCCGGCAACCAGGTGCAACTGCTGTTCGACGGCCCGGCCACCATGCGCGAAATGATGGCAGCCGTACGCGGCGCCACCAGCTCGATCAACCTCGAGACCTATATCTTCGACCAGGACCCGATCGGGCTGCAGTTCGCCGAACTGCTCATGGAAAAGCGGCGGGAGGGAGTGAGGGTGAACGTCATGTACGACAGCGTCGGCACGCTCGGCACGCCCCAGGCCTTTTTCGACCGCATGCGCGAAGCAGGCATCACATTGCTCGCCTTCAATCCGATCAACCCGGCCAAGGCCAAGGGCAACTGGTCGATCAACAACCGCGACCACCGCAAGATCATGGTGGTGGACGGCAAGGTGGCATTCACGGGCGGCATCAACATCAGCAGCGACTACGCCAACAGTTCGCTGTTCCGCTCGCGCGGCAAGCCTGAAAACGTGGACAAGGACAAGGTCGGCTGGCGCGACACCCACGTGCGCATCGAAGGCCCGGCCGTGGCAACGCTGCAATGGGCGTTCGTGAACAACTGGGTGCGCCAGGAAGCGGGCGAGCTCCCGCCCGGCGATTATTTCCCGCGCCTGGCCCCGGCCGGCGACAAGTTCGTGCGCGTGCTCGCCACCGAGCCGAACGGCCACTCGGAAATCTACAGGTCGCTGATGGTCGCGATCAACGAAGCCAGGAAGTCCGTGCACATCACCTCGGCCTATTTTGTACCCGACCAGCAGATCATCGACGCCCTCGTCGGCGCGGCGAAACGCGGGGTCGACGTCAAGCTGGTGCTGCCCGGCGTTTCCGACCACGGCCTGGTGATGCACGCGGGCCGCGCCTTCTATGAGCCGCTGCTGGCGGGCGGCGTGCGCATCTTCCAGCTGCAGGTGGCGGTGCTGCACGCGAAGACGGCGGTGATCGACGGTGCCTGGTCGACCATCGGCTCGGCCAACATCGACCGCCGCAGCTTCATCCACAACTATGAGCTCAACGTGGTGGTGATCGACCCGGCCTTCGGGCGCGACATGGAAAGCGCCTTCAACGAGGACCTGCGCGATTCGAAGGAAGTGACGCTGGAACAGTGGCGCAACCGGCCCTGGGCGGACCGTGTCAAGGAGTGGGCGTCGCGACTGACGGAGTACTGGATTTGATTTGATGAACGGAAGGCCAGCTGGCGGCTGGCCTTCCCGCTTATATCCCCGCTGCCAGCATCCCTTCCGCCGCTGGCGCCCACACATTCCCGCTGCGCAGGAATTTTTCGGTCAGAATGACGCGGAAGGTGTTCGTCAGTGCGTCCCAGCCATAGCGGTCGATCTCGACCCGCTCGTGTTCGACCCGCAGCAGGTTGAACGAATTGACTTCTCCCCTCCCCCGCGTCGAGGTTGCCGTGCCGGCCTGCACCACCAGGGCCGCATAGGCATCGATCCGGTAGCGGCTCGCGGTGCTGGCCGCATGGCTGACGTGCATGTGGCCGGCCAGCAGCACGTCCACGCCGCATTCGGCAAAAGTTTCCATCGCCATCGCAGCCCGGTCCACCAGGTCCTTTTCTTCGAAGGTGGTCGGCAGGTCGAACGGATGGTGCGTGACGACGATGCGCGTAATGGCGGGATCGATGCCTTCCAGCTGGGTGCGGATGCCCGCCACCTGCTCCTTATTGAGGCGCCCGTCCTTGATGGTCAGCGACCGGGCGGTATTGACGCCGAGGACCGCGATTTCCTCGTCCACATACACCGGGTCGAGGTCGTCCGTGATGTAGCGCTTGAAGCGGTCCAGGGGTTTCACGAAGCGGCGGAACACGTTGTACAGCGAGATGTCGTGGTTGCCAGGCACCACGATCTGCGGGCCCGGCAAGGTGTCCAGGAAGGCGCGTGCCTCCTCGAACTGCTCGACCTTGGCGCGCTGGGTCAGGTCGCCGGACACGACAACGACGTCGGGTGCGATCGAATGGATGAGGTCGTGTAGCGGCCCCAGCAGGGCCTGGTCGACACGCCCGAAATGCAGGTCGGACAGGTGGATGATTGTGCGCATCAGGATTCCTCAGGTGTCATGTAATTGGTTGCGGCCTTCGCGCCAGGCCCGGCGCCGGCGAAAGGTCGCCGTGCCGGTGACGCAGATCGCCAGCCAGGCGCAGCCCTCGGCCATTCCCGCCAGTACATCGGACAGGTAATGCGCGCCCAGGTACAGGCGCGAGCCGGCCACCAGCGCAATCATGGCGCAGGCCGCGGTGATGATGGCGGCGCGGGCGCCCCAGCTGCGCGCATGGCGTGTGAAATAGCAGGCCAGCAGGCCGTACAGCAGCGTTGCCGCAACGCTGTGGCCGCTCGGGAAGCTGTAGGTCGTCAAGGTCAGGATCGGCTCGTCGAAATGGGGCCGGGCGCGCTCGAAGGTGTGCTTCATCGCGACGTTCAGCAGCATGCCGCCCGGCACGGTGACGAGCAGGGTCAGCATCCAGTCGCGCGCCCCGCGCCGGTACAGCCAATAGGCGGCTACCGCCGTCAGCGCCATCACGCCCGGTGTGCTGTGCAGGTGGGTGACCCCGAGCAGGAAGGTGCGCAGCCCGTCGCTCGCATGCGCGTGCGTGTGCAGCCAGGCAGCCAGGCGCAGGTCGACTTCGGTAATCGGCGAACCGTCCACCACTGCCCCGGCGATGCGCGCGAAGCCGGCCATTGCCAGCAGCAGCGCCAGCACGCCCAGCGTGAGGTGCAGGCCGAAGGCCTCCCCGGGAGAAAAGCGCGCGGCGGTAAAGCGTTGCAGGCGGGCGGTAAGCGACTTGTCCATAGCGGTCAAATGGGGATGCATGGCAAAAAAACCACACTTAAAATTTTTTACTGGTGTTATGTACAGTACCTGTGGATTTATACAGTAGTTGTGCTATTCTGTTTTCACTGACCAACATAATTCAAACAAGGGATCCGTCAATGACCACTCTGAATAACGCCTTCGGCCTGGAATACGCTCCTGCACCTTTTCTTATGCGCTTTGGACGCCGCGAAATCCTCGTCACCCGTGACTTCCGCAAACGCTTCTACCCGATCAATCCGATCATGGAGTGCGATACCGGTGTCGAGCCGGGCCACCTGGAAGTGCTGATCTTCGGCCGCTGGTTGTTGATCTTCTCGAAGGCGCATTAAGTCACATCTGCAGGCGCCCGTTCGTGATGCTGATCGGGCGCATGCATGGAAATTCTTATATCGATAGCTGAAATCATTCGTTTTCTTCCCATGAGTGGGGCCCTACCCTAGCGGTAACTCTTCCCAACTCATCCGAAAGAAACGCATGTTCAAGAAAATCGCGCATACGCTGGCAGCTATGACATTGCTGACCCAGTCGGCAGCCTTTGCCGCCGACGTCACCCTGCTGAACGTCTCCTACGACCCGACGCGTGAGCTGTACCAGGATTTCGATAAAGCATTTGCCAGCCACTGGAAAGCCAAGACCGGCGACAACGTCACGGTGCGCCAGTCGCACGGCGGTTCCGGCAAGCAGGCCCGTGCCGTGATCGACGGGCTGGCTGCCGACGTCGTCACACTGGCGCTGGCCTATGACATCGATGCTATCAGTGAACGCGGCCTTATCGCGCACAACTGGCAAGGCCGCCTGAAGAACCGCAGCGCCCCGTATACCTCGACCATCGTGTTCCTGGTGCGCAAGGGCAACCCGAAAGGCATCCGCGACTGGGGCGACATCGTCAAGCCGGGCGTGGCCGTCATCACCCCGAACCCGAAGACCTCGGGCGGCGCGCGTTGGAACCACCTCGCGGCCTGGGGCTATGCCCTGCGCCAGCCGGGCGGCAGCGAAGCGACGGCGCGCGACTTCATCAACCGCCTGTACAAGAACGTGCCGGTGCTTGATTCCGGCGCGCGCGGCGCCACCACTACTTTTGTGGAGCGCGGCATCGGCGACGTGCTGCTGGCCTGGGAGAACGAGGCCCTGCTCGCCCTGCGCGAACTGGGTCCGGGCAAGTTCGAGATCGTCGCGCCTAGCGTGAGCATCCTGGCCGAACCGCCGGTCGCCGTGGTCGACAAGGTGGTCGACAAGCGCGGCACGCGTCCGGTGGCCCAGGCCTACCTGGAATACCTGTACAGCGATGCAGGCCAGGACATCATCGCCAAGAACTACTACCGCCCGTCGGTGGAAAAGTTCTCGCGCAAGTATGCAACGCAGTTCCCGAACATCAAGCTGTTCACGCTCGACTCGGTAGCCGGCAACTGGACCCAAGCCCAGAAGGCGCACTTTGCCGATGGCGGCGTGTTCGACCAGGTCTACCAGCCCGGCCAGAAATGACTTGAAATCCGGCGGATGGCCACGACTGTGCTAGTTCGACAAGTCGTGGCCGCCCCACCAGGGCGGTCTTCCCGTACTACTCAGGAAAGGAAGCCCTCATGTCCGTGAAACTTCGCAACATCAACGAACAGGTCATCGTCATCACCGGGGCCAGCAGCGGCATCGGCCTGACCACCGCCCGCCTCGCCGCCGAACAGGGCGCGCGGCTCGTGCTCGTCGCCCGCAACGGCGAGGCACTCGACCAATTGGCAAGCGAACTGCGCCGCCGGGGCGCCCAGGTGGGCACCGTGGAGGCCGATGTCGGCAACGCGCAGGATGTCGAACGCATCGGCCAGGCAGCCATGGAACGCTTCGGCCGTATCGACACCTGGGTCAACAATGCCGGCGTCGGCATTTTCGGCCGCCTCGAAGAAGTCTCGCTGGAAGACCACCAGCGCCTGTTCCAGACCAACTTCTGGGGTGTGGTGAACGGCTCGCTGGAAGCGGTCAAGCGCATGAAGCTGCGCGGCGGTGGCGCCCTCATCAATGTCGGCAGCGAAGTGTCGGACCGCTCCACGCCCTTGCAAGGCATGTACTCCGCTTCCAAGCATGCGGTGAAAGCGTTTACGGAATCGCTGCGGATGGAACTGGAAAAGGAAGGCGCGCCGATCTCGGTTACGCTGGTCAAGCCGGCCGCCATCGACACGCTGTTCGCGGTGCACGCGAAGAACTACATGGAGAAGGAGCCGGTGCTGCCGCCGCCCGTGTACGCACCGGAAATCGCGGCCAAGGCCATTCTCCACGCCGCGCAGCATCCGAAGCGCGACATTTTTGTCGGCGCCGCCTCGAAAATCGTCTCCTCCAGCAATGCTTATATGCCGCGCGTGCTCGACCATGTCCTGAACGCGTCCATGTGGCGCCTGCAAAAGTCGAAGGTGGACAAGGTGCCGGGCCGGCGCGACGCCCTGCATGCGCCGGACCCCACGCAAACACTGCGCGAGCGCCAGGGCATGCCGGAACGTACTGTCAGGGAAACCTCGGTCTACACGGCGGTGAGCCTCAACAAGAAGCCGCTGGCGGCTGCCCTGCTCGGCGGCGGCGCCCTACTCGCGGCCTGGGGCCTGGCACGGCGCAATGGGGCGCGGACTGTCTAGTCCGATTGAGAGGGATAAAACCTGTTGCAGGAATGGCCAGGTAGGCCCGACCATTCCTTGCTTAGCGCTTCGGTTCGCTTCCCGGCGGCTGGCTCGTCAGGAAGTCGGTATCTTCTTCCGTGAGCGGCAGGTCGGGAATCGATTCGATGCGGTCGGTATCGATGTCCGCGCCATCCCTGGCCACCGTATCGCGCCCGGCCGAGGCGCGCTCGCCGGTGCCGCCGACATCGCTGTCGCCCGAGAAATCGGCGTCGCCAATGTCCGGACCGGCGGTGTCGCCCGCGTAGCTTTCTTCTTCCTCGTTCGTGCCGCGGTCCAGGTGGACCAGCTGGTCGTCGTCGAGGTTGGCCGCAAAGCCGGGGCCGCCCACGACATCGCTGCCGGTATCGGACAAATCGCTCGGGCCGAGTGCATCGGTTCCATGGCCCTTGCCAAGGCTGCGGTCAGGACGTTCCGGGAAGTTGTCCGGATCAAGGGTGCTAGCGCCAGTCATAATGCCTCCGTGAAGATGGTTGTCAGATAGGTTCAGGCTACAGAAAATGTGAAACATACGTCGCCGCGCACGCCTGAATCAAAGGGAAAGTTGGTACTAAAACGAGTGGCGCATGCCGACGTTCAGGGCGGAGTTTCCGCTCCCGCGCGAACTGGCGTTGCCGACCGTATAGCCGGCGCCGTTGCGGTTGCGGATGTGCGAGTAGGCGGCGTAGAAATCGGTGCGGCGCGACACCGCGTGGCTGGCGCCGATGGCGAGCTGGTTCGCGTCCTGGTTGGCGAGGTCGCGGTCGTCCTTGGTAATGTACGACGCCAGGAAGGTAGTGTTCTGCGCGACCGGCACCGCCATCCCGACGAGCACGTCGCGGCTGTTGCTCGAGGCCGTGCGCGCGATGCCTGCGCCGTAGGGATTGTCGGGATTGAACAGGGGCGAGCCGGCCCAGCCGCGGCTGAGGCTGTAGGCGGCATAGGCCGTGCCCCAGCCGAGGCGCAGGTTGGCGGCCAGGATCGAATTGCGGGCGACGGCGTCGTTGCTGGTCTTGCTGTTGAACTGGACGCGCACCGCGCTCTGGTTCTGGTGGGCGGCGCGCACGGTCAGCGGCCCGCGTTCGATGCCGACCGTCATGCCCCACGCGCGGCCGGCCGGCGAAGTGTCGACCTGTTCCTTGAACGAATACGAGGCGCCGGCGGACAGGCCGCGCCTGAGCGAGCCGTAATACTGGACGCTGTTGTTCACGCGGCGTGGGCCGCCGATCAGGTTGCTGGCACTGCCGGCCATGCCGCCCTTGAACGGATCGGCGACGTCGGTCAGCGCCAGGTATTGCAGGCTGTACTGGCGGCCGACGGTCAGCGCGCCGAATTCCCCGGCCAGGCCCACCCAGACCTGGCGCAGCGCATTGCGCTGGCCCTCGTCGGCACGGCCGGTGTCGACCCGCACCCCGGTTTCGAGCGCGAAGACTGCCGCCGTGGTCTCGCCCAGCGGTTCGCTGCCCTGGATGCCGATGTGCGACTCCGAGGCGAGCCCGCTGCCGACCGTTGTCGTGCAGGATCCCGCGCAGCCCTTCTGGCTGACCACGCCGGCATCGATCACGCCGTAGGTCGTGACGCCGCTTTGCGCGTGCGCAGCGGTGCTTGGGGCCAGTACGGCGCTTGTGGCGACGGTGACGACTGTGACGACTGTGACGAACGACTTGAGCATCGGCGTAATCCTCTCTACGCCTCTACCTTACCTCTCCCAGACAGCTTCATCTGTCGAATGTCGCACATACAGCTGACCAGATTGGCTTCTCTTTTTGTAGGCAGAGTCTGACGATTACTGCTTCAACCTGCTTTTGTTACCACTGGCGCAAGCGCAATTGTTCCTTTACCGCCACGTTTGGCTGCATACATCGCCCCATCCGCCCTAACCATCCAGCGCTCTGTATCGTGGGAATCGTCCGGCATGTGCAAGGCAATTCCGATGCTGGCGCCGACGCTCACCCTGGCCTGCGCCAGCGCATACGGCGCGTCCAGCAGCGGCAGCAGTTGCGCGGCTTTGTGGCGGGCGTCGCCGGCGTCGTTCAGGCCCTCCAGGACGACGACGAATTCGTCCCCGCCCAGGCGGGCGGCGGTATCGGTCTTGCGCAGCGCCGACACGAGGCGCGTGCTGAACTGCCTGAGCAATTCGTCGCCCTGCTCGTGGCCATGGGTGTCGTTGACGCCCTTGAACCCGTCGAGGTCGAGGAACAGCAGTGCGCAGCATTGCCGCGAGCGCGCCGCGCGATGCAGCGCCTCGGGCAGCATTTCCATCAGCGCGCGGCGGTTCGGCAGACCGGTGAGCGTGTCGCGCCGCAGCAGCGCCTGCAGCTCGGCCGTGCGGGCGGCGACCGTGCTTTCCAGCTGCTGGTTCATCGTCTCCAGGGCCAGCCGGTGCCCCTGTTCGCTGCGCACCAGCTCGCGCATGGCGCGCGATAGCACCTGGACTTCATGGAAACCGTTGACGACAGGAATGTCAACGCCCTGGCCAACGGCCAGGCCGCGCTCTCCGGCCTGCGCGGCCCCTTCGATCGCACGGCTCAGTGCATCCATCGGCCGCGTCAAGCGGCGCGCCAGGAGCGCGGCACAGCCGGCCAGGATGGCGGCCATCAGGGCGCTCAGCACGATCATGCGGCGCTCGAGCTGGCGCACCCCGGCCATTGCCGCCTCTTCGGTGTGGCGCACCAGCACCGCCCATTGCAGGGTGGCCGGGTTGCCGGCGGCGCCGGTGCGGCTGTAGCCGGTGATGTAGGTCTTGCCGTCTGGTCCCTGCTCGCGCAAGGCGCCACTCTCGCCGCGCTGCGCCAGCCGCAGGCTGGGCAGGTCGATGCGCCCCTCCACCAGCGCCGCAGGGCCGAGCAGCACGGTGCCGTCCGCGCGCACCACCAGGACCTCGGCCCCGTATTCGCGCAGGGCCGGGGTGAGCAACTCGCGCGCACGCCGGCGCGCCCACTCCCAGCTCATGTGCACCGCGACCACGCCCCGCACTGCACCGGTCTCGTCCTTCAAGGGCGCGGCCACATCGACGAAGCGCCACGGGTCGGCGGTCTTTGGCAACACCTTGTTCAACAGCAGTGCCGGATGGTAGTCGGTGGCACGCAAGCCCTGGCTGCCGGCGGCAAACCACGGGCGTTCCCGGGCGTTCACGCCTTCCAGCATCCGCCCGGTGGCGGCCATTACCGTCCCTTCCCGGTTGGCGATGCCGATCCAGGCGTAATCGGGAAACGAGCGCTGCAGCGACTCGAGCACGCCGCGGCTCGCGTCCGCATCCGCGAACGAGCGCACCTGCGGCAGCTCGGCCAGCAGCTGGACGTCCTCAACGGCGCTGGCCACGACACGGTTGAGCGAATCGCGCATCTGCCACGACAGTTGCTGGACCCGCAGCTCCGCCTCCCGCTGCCCCTGCTTCTCGGCAAAGTGACCAACCAGGACCAGATGCAGCAACACCGTGAGCGCAACCGCCGCCCCGACCGCGAACATCGTGAACGTGGTGAGGCGAAACAGTCGCGGCGCGGCAGGAGTGTCGGTCATGAGGAGAGGCACTAATTGAACGGGTGCATATGATAGCGGTGTTTTACGCTTCCAACCGGAAAGAATGCCTGCTGCACATCGCTGTAGCCTATAGGACCCGGCAGGCAGGCATGCGACAATCTCAGGATGAATTTATCCGACTTCCAGGCGCTCTTTCGCGCTACGCCCTATCCCTATCTCGTGATGACGCCCGACCTCACCATCGTCGGCGCCAGCGGGGCGTACCTGCGCTCGGTGCAGCGCACCGAAGCCGATATTGTCGGGCGCTATGTCTTCGAGGCCTTTCCCGAGGACCCGGATAATCCGGAGGCAACCAACATCACCGAGGTCAAGGCGTCGCTGCTGCGCGCCCTCGCCAAGGGCGAGCCGGACACCACGGCCTTTGTCCGCTATGCGGTACCGGTACACACGGCGGAAGGAACGAAATTCGATGAACGCTACTGGAGTACCGTGCACACGCCGGTGCTGGACGAACACGGCACGCCGATCCTGGTGTTCCAGAATCCGGTCGATGTTACCGAGCTGTACCGCTTCGACGAGCGGTCACAGTCGGCCACGCTCAAGCTGACGCCACCGAGCGACAGCAATACCGAAAACTTCAACCGCGCCCAGATGCACGAAGCGCTGTCGCGCATCCTCAACAACGAGCGCGAGCACCTGCGCAGCCTGTTCAACCAGGCCCCGGGTTTCGTCGCCGTGCTGATGGGACCGAAGCATGTTTTCGAGCTGGTCAACGAAGCCTATTACCAGCTCGTCGGCCACCGTGAACTGGTCGGCAAGACGGTATGGGAAGCGCTGCCAGAGGTGGCCGGCCAGGGCTTCGAGGAATTCCTCCACAGCGTGTACCGGACCGGCAAGGCGTGGACCACGCGCGCGATGCCGGTGTCCGTGCAGCGCGAGCGCAACGGGCCGACCGTCCAGCGCTATGTCGACCTGGTCTACGAGCCCTACCGCAACCAGGACGGCGTCACGATCGGCATTTTCGCGCAGGGCTATGACGTCACCGATTCGGTGGAGGCCCAGGCGGCCCGGCGCGAGAGCGACGAACGCCTGCGCGACGGCATGGACGCGGCCAAGATGGTCGTCTGGGACTGGAACCTCGACACGGGCGAACTGGCCTACTCCGATAACCTTGCGCGGGTGCTGGGCTTTTCGCCGCAGAAGATGGGCGCCGTCAGCCAGTACATCCACCCCGACGACCGCGCCACGATTGCCACGGCCCACAGCCGCGCCCTGGACGGCGCCGGCGCCTACGCCGAAGTCGTGCGCTTCATCCGTCCCGACAACGGCAGGCAGGTCTGGCTCGACAGCCGCGGGAAAGTCCAGTTCGACGGGGAAGGCCGCCCGCTGCGCATGCGCGGCGTGACCGTCGACGTGACCGAGCGTTACCAGGCCGAATTCGAACTGCGCGAATCGAACCGCAAGAAGGACGAATTCCTCGCGATGCTGGCGCACGAGCTACGCAACCCGCTCGCGCCGATCAGCACCGCCGCCGAAATGCTGCGGCTCACCAAGGACCACGATCCGCGCACCAAAAAGGCGAGCGAAGTCATCAGCCGCCAGGTGCGGCACATGACGGCGCTGGTCGACGACCTGCTGGACGTGTCGCGCGTCACGCGCGGCCTGGTGGAACTGGACAAGGCGCTGGTGGACATCAAGTCCGCGGTGTCGAGCGCCGTCGAACAGGCGCGCCCGCTGATCGAGGCGCGCCGCCACACGCTCGTCGTGCGCACCGACGCCGCCCCGGCCACTGTGGACGGCGACCGTACGCGCCTGGTGCAGGTGATCGCCAACCTGCTGAATAATGCCGCGAAATACACGCCCCAGGCCGGCGAGATCACCCTGATCGTCGATGTCGATACCGGCGAGGGCCTGGTGAGGATCAGCGTCAGCGACAACGGCATCGGCATGGACAGCCGCCTGCTGCCCCAGGTGTTCGAGCTCTTCACGCAGGCCGAGCGCACGCCGGACCGCGCCCAGGGCGGGCTCGGCATCGGCCTGGCCCTCGTCAAGACAATCGTCGCGCTGCACAAGGGCAGCGCGACCGCCGCCAGCCCCGGCCCGGGGCTGGGCAGCACCTTCACCATCGCCCTGCCCGCCGTGGCGCAGGGGCGCGCGCAAGCCCCGCCCGACCCTGATACGGCTGGCCCGGCATCCGGCGCGGCGTCCTTGCAGGTGATGATCGTCGACGACAATGTCGATGCGGCGGAGTCGCTTGCGGTGCTGCTGGAAGCCCAGGGGCACCGGGTATCGGTGCAGGCCCATCCGATCGAGGCGATCGCCGCGGCGCGCCAGGTCCGGCCCCAGGTCTTCATCCTCGACATCGGCCTGCCCGATATCGACGGCTACGAACTTGCCCGGCGCCTGCGCGCCGATCCGGTCACTGCCGACGCCCTGTTCATTGCGCTCACTGGCTATGGCCAGGCCCATGACCGGGTCCTGTCGAAATCAAGCGGCTTCGAGCATCACTTCGTCAAGCCGATGGATACGGACAAGCTGAGGCAACTGCTGGCGACGAGCGTACCGCGGACACGATGAGCCGCGGCGTTCGCGCGCGCCGCGCCGGCTGTCACGAATTGAGGGAACCCACCTTCGCCCTGCCCCGCAGCAAGGGGGACAGCAACTGGTTGATCTCCGAGACTGCCGCAGGCTTGGTCAAATGCGCATTGAATCCCGCGGTCTTCGAACGGGCCCGGTCCTCTTCCGCTCCCCACCCGGTCAGCGCCGCAAGGAAGGTGTTCTCGTGGCCGGCAATTTGCCGCAGTGCCGCCGCAACCTCGTAACCGCTGAGGCCCGGCATGCCGATGTCGAGGATCGCCAGGTCGTACGCGCATGCTTTGGCTTTTTCCAGCGCCTGGCGGCCGTCATGGACGATGTCCACGTCGTGCCCGCTCATCTCCAGCAAGGCCATGATCGTATTGGCGGCGTCGACATTGTCGTCTGCCACCAGCACTTTCAGGCTTTTCCCTTCCGGGACGGGGGCCTCGGCAGGCTGCTGCAAGGGCAAGGATCTGTCCACCTCGACGGCGCTCATCAAGGGCAGGCGCACGACGAAGCTGCTGCCCATTCCTGCGCCGGCGCTCTCGGCACTCACGCTGCCGCCGTGCATCTCGACCAGGCTGCGCACCAGCGACAGGCCAATCCCGAGCCCTCCCTGCGCGCGGCCCATGTTGCGTGACACCTGGCTGAACATGTCGAATACTTCGGACAAGGCGTCGGCCGGGATGCCGATGCCCGTGTCGGTAATGGCGATGGTGACGCTGTCATCGTCGTGCTCGATAGAGACCGCGATCCTGCCGCCGCTTGGCGTATATTTGGCGGCATTGGTGAGCAGGTTGCTCACTATTTGCGTACAGCGCGTCGGGTCGGCGTAGAGCACCAGGGGCACATCCGGCATCGATACGTCGAGTTCATGCCGCGCCGCCTGGATCATCGGCAAGCTCGCTTCGACGGCATTCGTCACGGCGTCGCGCAGGTCGATCCGTTCCTTTTTCAATTCGACCTTGCCGCTGTTGATCCTGGCGATATCGAGCAAATCGTCGATCAGGTGTACCAGCTGGTTCAGCTGGCGTTCCATCATCCCGTAGATGCGGGCACGGGCGGCAGGGTTCGCTTCCGACAGCCGGATCAGCTCGAGCCCGGTGCGAATCGGCGCCAGCGGATTGCGCAGCTCGTGGGCGAGGGTCGCCAGGAACTCGGTCTTGCGCCGGTTTTCATTGGACAGGTCGGTGGCCAGGGTACGCAACTCATTCTTCGTGAGCATGCTGTTCGTGACATCGGTGAACAGGACCGCGACCTTGCCCTCTTTCGGATCGCCGACACGCGTCGCGTACACATTGAACCAGCGACCCAGTGGCGAGGGTTCTTCGACCAGCCGCAGCGGCTTCCCCGTCAGGGCGACCACGCTGTACAGCTCGGCCCAGTGCGAGTCGCTATGAGGCACCAGCTCGAGCACGGACTTCCCGCGCGCGTTCTTCAGGCCGGTCTGGTCCTCGAATGCGCGATTGACGTCCAGGAACCGGTAGTCGACTGGCCGCTGCGCGTCGTCGTAGATCACGTCGACGATGCAAAACCCGTCATCCATCGATTCGATCAGGGTACTGTAGAGTTCAGTCGTTTCGCGCTGCTGGGCCTGGGCTTTTACTTGTTCGGTAATATCAAAGGTCTGGTGCAGGATGAACAGCAAACGACCCGCCGCGTCGAAAACGGGGGCGTTCACGGCGTTCCAGTAGCGGTCCTCATAGACCTCGGCCCCGTCGGCTTTCCGGACCTTGATCGGGTAATGCTGCGCAGGCATGGTCTGCGGCGTGCCGCTGTCGATGGTCAGCGTAATCGACTCCCGGAGGGCGATGACGCTCGGGTTTTCCGGGTTGCCGGCAGTACCGTCAAACATCGCAAACAGACGCGATCCGAGAAGTTCTTCCCTGCTGCGCGTGCTCGTTTTCAAAAACACATCGTTAACTGCGACAAACACCGGATCTGCCGAGGGAGAAAACAGGGCTGTGGGAATGGTGAGGCTGTTGAAAACAGCCTCGAAGTGCTCTAAGGAAAGCATAAGCCGGCCGGTGCGTCAGGGAAGATGGCCCATGATACAGGGTTCGTTCCCTGAGCTACTGCCAATTTGAAAGTGCAGGACGCCCGCTTGCCCGCACTTTCCTGTCCTCAATCCCTACTTGTACAACACCCCGGGCAGCCACAGCCCGATCGCCGGGAAGGTGTACAGCAAGACAATCCCCAGCACCTGGATCCCCATGAAGGGCAACATGCCCATGAAGATTTGGTTCAGGGTCACGTGCGGCGGCGAAACGCCCTTCAGGTAGAACGCCGACATCGCCACCGGCGGCGACAGGAAGGCGGTCTGCAGGTTCATGGCCACCAGCAGCCCGAAGAACAGCGGATCAATGTTGAAGTGGGCCAGCAGCGGCACGAAAATCGGCATGAAGATGACGATGATCTCGGTCCACTCGAGCGGCCAGCCGAGCAGGAAAATGATCACCTGCGCGAGTAACATGAACTGCACCGGGGTCAGGTTCATCCCCAACACCCACTCGTTGATGATTTCCTGCCCGCCCAGCAGCGCGAACGCGGCCGAGAAGATGCTGGAGCCGACGAACAGCCAGCACACCATGGCCGTTGTCTTGGCGGTCAGGTGGGCCGACTCGCGCAGCAGGTTGACATTGAAGCGGCGGTAGGCAATGGCCAGGATCAGGCCGCCGAAGGCACCCATCGCCGCCGCCTCGGTCGGCGTCGCCAGCCCGAACACGATGCTGCCGAGGACGGCCAGGATCATGATCGCCAGCGGGAACAAGGAGCCGAGCAGCATCTTGAAAATCTCGAGCCGCGCAAAGCTGAAGAAGACGTAGAAGATGAGCAGCGCGGCAGCGCCGACGCCCAGGATGGTCCAGTAGGTGCTGGACGCGGGTTTGGCGAGCGGCTCGGTTGCCGGGAGAGTTGCTGCGGCCCCCATGCGCGTGGGGGACGCCGGCGCCGCGGGTGCGGCGGCTTGCTCCGGCGGCGCGGTTGCCGGCCCTGCCGCGGCGCCCTCGGTCGGCGGCTCGGCCAGCGCGCCTTCCACCGGCGGTTCGGCCAGCCCGCCTTCGGCGGGCGGCTCCTGCAGGCCGCCGCTGTCGGCGCCGCTACCCGATGCCGCATCGATATCTTCCTGGGCGCCCATCTCGACCAGCTCCGTCGGGGCGGCTTCCGGCGCCGTGACGATCCGGTAGCCGACGCCCATGACGGCGACGAATGCAAGCGCGGGCAGCAAGGCCACGAACAGGTTCGACAGCAAGGTGCGGCTCGGCACGTTCGCCGCGCGCGGGCCCTTGATCGCGCCAAGCAGGCCGGTCACCGCCCCTTTGTGGTAGGCGTTGGGGATGGCCTCGGTGAACGCCGGCAGCGCGACGATGCGCTCCGAGGCCGGCAGCGGCGGCGCCGCGGACGGCTTGAGCTTGGCCACTAACAGCACATAGCCGATATACAGTCCGGCCAGCATGATCCCCGGGAACAAGGCGCCCGCGTACAGCTTGACCACTGATACCCCGGCCGTCGCGCCATACACGATCAGGAGCACCGACGGCGGAATCAGGATGCCGAGGCAGCCGCCCGCCGTGATGCAGCCGGCCGACAGCTGGGTGCTGTAGCCGGCTTTAAGCATGGCCGGCAGCGCCAGCAGCCCCATCAGCGTGACGACGGCGCCGACGATGCCGGTGGCGGTGGCGAAAATGGCGCAGGTGACGATGGTCGCCACCGCCAGCGAGCCGGGCACACGCGCCATGGCGATGTGCAGGCTTTTGAAGAGCCGTTCGATCAGGTTGGCGCGTTCGACCAGGTAGCCCATGAAGATGAACAGCGGGATCGAGATCAGGACATCGTTGGCCATGACCGAATAGGCGCGCTGCACCATCAGGTCGAGCGTGAGCCCGACCGCCTGGCCCGGGTCGGTGCTATGGAAGGCGAACCAGGCGAACATCATGCCCATCCCCATCAGCGTGAACGCCGTCGGGAACCCGAGCATGATGGCGACCACCACCAGCGCCAGCATCAGGAGGCCCAGGTGGCCGTTCGTCATGTCGGCGGGCGCCGGCATCAGGGCAAACAGGGCGACGACGATCGCGATCAGGATCGACAGGCCGAACCAGATTTCTTTTCTCATGTCGATTTCGCCTCGCTGGCATCGTCCGCGCGCACCATGGCCTTGAGCTTGTCGACGTCGACTTCCTCGACATCGGGCTCACGCGCCGGCCATTCGCCGTTGCGCAGGCACACCACGCAGCGCACGATCTCGACAAAGCCCTGCAGCAGGAGCAGGATGCCGGCGAACGGAATGACCATCTTGAACGGATACAGCGGCGGGCCGTTGGCGGTGAGCGTGGAATGCTCGCGGATGGCGAACGACTCGGCGGCATAGGTGTAGCCGGCCCAGCACAGGGCGACCACGCCGGGGATGAAGAAGACGATGTAGAGCAGCAGGTCCAGGCCGGCCTGCAGGCGCGGCGGGAAAAAGCTGTACAGCACATCGCCGCGCACATGGCCGTTCTTGGCCAGCGTATAGGCGCCGGCCATCATGAAGGCGGCGCCGTACATCATGATCATCAGGTCGAAGGCCCAGGGATTCGGCGTATTTAACACATAGCGCGCGAACACTTCCCAGGTGATGAGGAAGGTGAGCACCACGATCAGCCAGGAAAAGGCCTGGCCGACCCGGCTGCTGACCCGGTCGACGAAAAACAATACGTTCTGCATGAAACTGCTCCCGGTCGCCACAAAACCGCCACCCCCGCAATGCGGGGGTGGCGCGCATGACTGCTAACTATCGACTGCTGCCGCTAGCGCTTACGCCTTCTTCGGCGCCGGCGCCTTGCGGCCGAAGTAGTGGTTGTAGGCCATGCGGCGCGGGTTGTTGGTGTCCATGTCCCACTTCATGGCGCGCTCGGCGAAGGCGCGCATCGACGCCTCCACGCGTTTGAACAGCGGATTGTTGGCGCCCTTCTTGGCCACCACCTCGTCCCAGACCGCCAACTGCGTCTGCAGCACCGCGTCCGGCGTCTTGTAGAACTTGACGCCCTGCTTGGCCTGCAAATCGCGGTAGTCCTTCGAGTAACGGTCGACGGCTTTCCACGCCATGTCGGACGAGGACGCTTCGACCGCGTTCTCGATGATCGATTTCAGCTTGGCCGGCAGCGCGTTGTACTTGGTTTTGTTGAAGGTGATCTCGAAGGTCTCCGAGCTCTGGTGGAAGCTTTGCAGCATGCACACCTTCGACACGTCCGGGAAGCCGAGCAGGCGGTCCGAGCTCGCATTGTTGAACTCGGCGCCGTCGAGCAGGCCGCGGTCCATGGCCGGCACGATCTCGCCGGCAGGCAGCGCATTAACCGCCGCGCCCATGGCCGTGAACAGGTCGATCGCCAGGCCGTTGGTGCGGAACTTCAGGCCCTTCAGGTCTTCAGTCTTGCTGATCGGCTTCTTGAACCAGCCCAGCGGCTGGGTCGGCATCGGCCCGGTGAGGAAGGAAACGACGTTGGCGCCGATCCCGTTATACAGCTCGGCCAGCAGTTCCTTGCCGCCGCCATACTTGTGCCAGGCGAGCACCATGTTCGCGTCCATGCCGAAGGCCGGGCCCGAGGTCCATAAGGCAATGGCGCTCTGCTTGCCGTAGTTATAGCCCATGACGCCGTGGCCACCATCGAGCGTGCCCTTCGAGACGGCGTCGAGCAGGCCGAAGGCCGGCACCACGGCGCCCGCCGGCAGCACCTCGATCCGCAGATCGCCGCCGGTCATGTCGTTGACCTTCTTGGCAAAATCGAGCGCGTACTCGTGGAAGATGTCCTTGCTCGGCCAGGTGCTCTGGAAGCGCATTTTCGTTGCGCCCTGTGCGCTCGCGATCATGGGCACGGCCAGCGTGGTGCTCGCGGCGGCGGTTCCGAGGAACTTCCTGCGGGTTGATACGGATTGCTTCGACTCTTTGTCACCCTTCTTCATGGTATGTCTCCTGTCTAGTTTTTTATATGGACGGAACGAATACACGCACGAGCTATGGATCTGAGCAAAACTTCCTCCGGTTGGCGAACCGGCACAACAATTCGCAGAATGTGCCTGTTTCCTTACGGATTTCTTACGCGGGGCCGGCGCAGGCTGCCCCGCCTGCCGGAATGGCCGCCCCTCTCGGTGCTGGCAAGCGATATTCATAAGACTGGTTTCAAGGCTGAACAGTTCCGGCCTACAATAGTCGCTAGCTCAACAGCAATACCGGTTCCCGGTGCCGGTCGTCATGACGTACCTCTCGTGACTGCTACCTCATCAGACTACTGCATTCCAAGATAGGCGCTCGGGGGAATTCCTACGTGGCGACTAAAAGCAGTGCTGAAGCTGCTCGCCGAGCCGTAACCTATTCTTTCAGCGATTTCGGCTAAGGCAAACTTGTTCTGACGGAGCAAATTTTTCGCGAGCGCCATTCGCCAGGCGAGCAGATACTCCATCGGTGCCACGCCCACTCCGCGCGAGAAACGCTCGAAAAATGCCGATCTCGACAGTGCAGCTTTCTCAGCCAATTCACTTACCGTCCAGGGATGGGCAGGATCTCCGTGCATGTGCCGGATTGCCGCGCCCAGTCGGGCGTCTGCAAGACCGCGGAGCAGGCCGGGTGTCGCCTCATGAGCGGAGGTCGAGCGCAATGCCTCGACGAGCAGGATTTCGACGAGCCTGCCGAGAACCAGCTCCCGGCCCGACCGCTGTTCGAGCGACTCCTCCCTTACCATCTGGACCAATAGCTTGAGCCGCTCGACGCCCCGGATATGCAGCAGTGCCGGAAGCAGCGAGACCAGCAGGCCCGCGTCCGGCGAATCGAAGGCGAAGTAGCCGCCGAGCATCCGGGTTTCGGCCGGCCCATCCTGCCTGCCATGGCGGATCTCGCCCTCCTCCGCTTTGGCCGATGCCGGATCCATCAGGATCGGCGCAGCCGTGTCGGAGCTCGATAAGGTGAAGCCTGGCGTCGCAGGCAGCAGAACGAAGTCGCCAGCTTTCAACAGCACCGGTTGTTGACCATCGACCGCGAGCGTGCATTCGCCGTCCAGCATCGTGCAAAAGCTCGGTTCGCCAAACTGCGAATAGCGTACAGCCCAGGATCCAGCGCCGCCGATGACCTTCGAGAAGACGGCACGGGGCTTGAACAGGGTAATGACCTCCGCCAGTGGATCGACCATGACAGGACTCTCGCAAACGATATCTGGACTTGGGATTATAGCTAATCCAGACCCGCCCCTGTAAAGTCCTTGCATACCCACCGCACGAAAGGCAATGCAATGAAAACGATTCTGATCACTGGTTGTTCCTCTGGTTACGGTCTTGAAACCGCACGTCTGTTTCACGCGAAAGGATGGAATGTCGTGGCCACGATGCGCACGCCGAGGCCGGAGATCCTGGCGCATGCCGATCGACTGCGTGTCCTGCCCCTGGATGTAACGAGGAGCGCGAGCGTCCAGCATGCCCTCGAGCTAGCCGGGCCCATCGACGTCCTGGTCAACAATGCGGGGATAGGATTGTTCGGCGCGTTTGAAGCAACCCCGATGGACACCGTTCGCGAGGTCTTCGAAACGAATACCTTCGGCACGATGGCGATGACCCAAGCCGTCTTGCCCCAGTTCAGAACGCGCAGGTCCGGACTAGTGATCAACGTTACCTCGACCGCGACCATGGTTCCGTTCCCCCTCGTCGCTGCCTACACTGCAAGCAAGACGGCGATCGAAGGATTCACCGAATCGCTGGCGCTCGAGCTCGCGCAATTCGATGTACGGGTCAAGCTGATCGAGCCCGGATACGGTCCAAGCACTCGTTTCGCTGCGAACGGAGGAGAACGCATGCAAGGGCTGATTCCCGGGCCTTACATGGCGTACGCGCAGTCAATCTTCGCCACCTTCGGTGCGGCGGCAGCCGTGACCACTGAGGCTGCGGTAGCGGAAGCAGTCTGGCATGCGGCGAACGATCCAGCCGCAACCCTGCGCTATCCGGCGGGCGACGATGCCATTGCACTTCCTCAGGCGCGGTGAGGGATGACTCGCACGAAGAGAAGAAGCGCCGGCATCCTCGCCATCCTGGCCTTTACGGTGGCGATGATCGGCTGCGCGAATAGCGTAACCGCGACGTCGGATGAACTCGCACCTCATCGCTTGCATGAAATCCGTGCCACCAAGCGAGTTGTGTCTCCGGACAGCCGGCGTCCGGTGATAGCACTGGTCCTGGGCGGGGGTGGGCTACGTGGCTTCGCGCATGTTGGAGCAATACGGGCGCTGGAAGAGGCGGGCTTCAAGCCAACGATCGTCGTCGGTACATCTGCAGGTGCGGTCGTTGGCGCCGCCTATGCCAGTGGACTGGGGCCGGACCAGATCCAACTGGCTACCCAAGATGTAAAGATCAGTTCACTCATGGATTTCACGCTGAGTTCGAGCGGGCTCATTCGTGGAAACAATCTGGCGAAATGGATTGGCTCGGTAACACAGGACGTGCCGATCGAATCATTTCCCATCCGTTTCGCCGCGGTGGCGACTGACTTGAACAGCGGCCAGCCTGTCTCGATCGATCAGGGCTCTGCTGGCCGGGCCATCCAGGCATCATCGGCGGTTCCCGGGGTGAACGTTCCAGTTGCCTACGGCGCCGGCTACCTGGTCGACGGTGGCGTTACCAGTCTCGTACCCGTCCGCTTCGCTCGCGCGATGGGCGCCGACATCGTCATCGCGGTGGAGATCTACTGCCACGGTCCGCGCACCGATGGGATATCGATTCCCGCTGTCCTGGGTAATGTGATGCGAACCCAAAGCTGCCTCGTCGCGGCTCCTGAAATGGCCGAGGCCGACCTCCTGATTGCCCCGACGATCACCGTCCCGGGAATCGCCGCCAAGGAAGCACAGGCAGCGGTCGTGCAGGCGGGTTACGAGGCTGCGCGGGTGGCGCTGGAGACGTGGCGACCGGATGCAGGATGACTTGGCCTGACTCGAGGAGCCATTTTCAAACTTCTCCTGTGAAAAGACGAAAAAAAGCCCCAAAGTGTTGGGCTCTTGTTCAGTATGCTTGGCGGAAGCGGTGAGATTCGAACTCACGAACGGGTTCCCCCGTCGGCAGTTTTCAAGACTGCTGCCTTCAACCACTCGGCCACGCTTCCTGTGAAGACAGGCATTATACATAAATCACTCTGCCGGCGGCAGTGTATCGGCACAGGAAGACCCTAGACCAGCAACCAGTTCTCCCGCAGCCCCTGCTCGAAGCGCGCGGCCGGCAACGGCGCCGCGTACAGGTAGCCCTGCACTTCGTCGCAGCCCGAGTCGCGCAGGAAGGCCAGCTGTTCGAGCGTCTCCACGCCCTCGGCGATCACGCGGTGTCCAAGCTGGCGGCCGATGCTGATGATGGTGCTGGCGATCGCGCAGTCGCTGGCGTCGTTCGGGATGCCGGTCGTGAACGAGCGGTCGATTTTCAGGGTGTGGATCGGGAAGCGCTTCAGGTAGGACAGGCTCGAGTAACCGGTGCCGAAGTCGTCCAGCGACAGGGCCACGCCCAGCGCGTTGATGCGGTCCATGATGCCGATCACGCGGTCGATGTCGTGCATCAGCGTGCTTTCGGTGATTTCCAGCTCCAGCCAGCAGGGATCGAGCGCATAGCGCGCCAGCGTGGCAGCCACGCGCTCCGGCAGCGAGGCCGTGAACTCGCGGGCCGACACGTTCACGGCCAGGCGCAGCGGCGGCAGGCCGGCGCGCTGCCACTCGGCCGCCTGGGCGCAGGCCTGCTCCAGCACCCATTCGCCCACCTGCACGATCAGGCCCGTCGTTTCGGCCAGCGGGATGAAGTCCATCGGCGGCACCAGGCCGCGCTCCGGATGCGCCCAGCGCACCAGGGCTTCGGCCCCGACGATCCTGTCGGTGCCAATTTCAAACTTCGGCTGGTAGTAGAGCAGCAGTTCGCCATGGCCGAGCGCGTGGCGCAGGCCCGATTCGAGGTACATGCGCTCGTGCATGCCCTGGTTCATCTCGACACCGTAAAAGGCGACGCTGCGGTCCGGGTTCGCATGCCCCTCCTTGGCGCGCGCCATGGCAATGTCGGCCATGCGCAGGAGCGTGTCGGCATCCATGCCGTCCTGCGGGTAGACGCTGATGCCGACGCTGGCGCCGACGCGCAGGTCGTGGCCGTCGATCAGGAATGGCGCATCCAGGGCGGCCTGCAGTTTCTGGGCCACCGTGGTGGCCTCGAAATGCTGGCGGATGTCGAACAGGCCGACGGCGAATTCGTCGCCGGACAGGTGCGCCACCACGTCTTCTTCGCGCAGCGTGCCGCGCAGGCGGCCCGCGACCTGGCGCAGCAGCTCGTCGCCGACGCGGCGGCCGAGGGTGTCGTTGACCAGCTTGAAGCGGTTCAGGTCGAGGAACAGCACGCAGCCGGCCGCGTCGTTGCGCTGCGCAACCATCAGCGCCTGGTCCACCAGGCGCGCGAACAGGGTGCGGTTGGGCAGCCCGGTCAGTTCGTTGTAATACGCGAGGTGGTGCAGGCGCTCTTCGGCCAGCTTGCGCTCCGTGATGTCGGTGAGGTAGGCGATCAGCCCGACCGGGCGCTCGTCGAGGTCGCGCAGCGGGGTGAGCGACAGGCTGGCCCAGAAGACTTCGCCCGACTTTTTCCTGCGCCGTACTTCCATCATGCGCCCGCCCCCTTCGGCAAAGGCGTCGGGCTGGCTCATGTCGTCCGTCCCGTCCTCGTCGGCATACAGGAACAGGATGTTGTGGCCGACCGCTTCCAGTGCCGAATAGCCGAACAGGCGTTCGGCGCCGCCGTTCCAGCTCGTGATGTAGCCCATCAGGTCGAGCGTGAGCACCGATTCGTGGATCTGGTCCAGGATCTGCGACTGCTGCGCCAGCTGCCCTTCGACCTGGGCATAGGCGTGCGTCGCGCGCTGGGCCAGCGAATGCACCTGCAGCAGGGTGCCGGTGAGGGCGGCCAGGCCGGCGAGCAGGCGGCGGTCCTCAAGGTCGTAGTCAGGCCGCCCGGCTACTTCATAGCACCCGTAGAAGCTGCCATCGAGGTGGATCTCGTGCACCAGCGTGCCGCTGGCCGTTACGCACGGTTCGGGTGCGGGATCGAGCGGGTCGGCCGGCAGGAAGCGTCCCGCGGGGCTGGCCAGCAGCATGCGCGCGATGCGACCCAGCTCTTCGGTCAATGCATCGCCGCGCAGGCGCGTCACGGCCGCGCCCAGGGCCGCGCTGCAGGCAACGAAGTCGCCACCTGAGTCCTGGCGCAAGCCCTTGCCGTTCACCGCCAGCGCGCTAGACATTGCGGCTCACCTGGATGGCCCAGTGGTGGGCGTGCAGCAGGCTCGCCCACCAGGTGGCGCCGTCGATGCCGGCCGCCCGCAGCGCGTCGCTGTCCGCACCATGCTCGGCCATGCGCAGCCGCTCGCCCAGCGCGCCGGAGCGCTCCAGCAGCGCGGCCTCGACGTGGCCAGGCAGGCGCAGGTCGCCGACGATGTCCTGCATCGGCATGCCGAGCAGACGGTCGAGCAGGGAAAAGGCGCCAGTCATGAAAGCCAGGTCCTGCTCGTCGCGCTCGCCGCCTTCGGCCTTGCACAGCATCTCGAGCTGGCCGGCGCGCAGCGCCGCCAGCGGCAGCAGCAGGTTCGGCAGGCCATCGGCGGAACCGCCCGCGTACAGCAACAACTGCAGCCAGCGCTGCAGCTGGCGCCGGCCGAGGACGGCGATCGCCTGGACGTAGCCGGTGATCGGGGTGTTGAGGGCGAAAGCGGCCGAGTTCACCAGCCGCAGCAGGTGGAAGGACAGTACCGGATCCTGCTTGAGCACGAGTTCGAGTTCACGCGAATCGGCGTCGCGCGCCAGCAAGGCCAGCAGGCCAAGCAGGCGCCGGCGCGAGGTGCCGTCCTGGCCCTGCCCTCCTGCGGCATCGAACGGATAAGCGCCGCTGAACCAGTCGAAGCCGGCCCTTGCGCATTCGGCAAAACGCCCTGCGCTGTCGACCCGGCGCGCCAGGTGCGGGCCGAAAGAAGGCAGCAGGCTGGAGGGAGGCGGTGCGCCGTCGCGGCAGTCGAGCGCCACGGCGGGGGCGGCGCTCGGGCGCAGCACGCTTGGTGGCAGCGCGCCATCGAGCATCAGGCGGTAGCCGCGCTCGTGCAGCGCGGCGATCTGCTTCTGCGCACCATCGTGCGCCAGCGCGGCGGCGTCGAAAGCCAGCACCACGCGGTTCGGCGGCAGCAGCGACAGCAGGTTCGGAGTGAGGATGGAAGGCGCGTCCAGGCGCAGCACGCAGTCGAGCGGAGCGATGGCAGCCAGCAGGTCGGCGTTGCCGAAAAGCGTTCCCAAGGTGTCCGGCGTGACCGGTCCCGTTGCGGTCTCAATGAGCAGTGCGACCCACCCGTTCTGCCGGTTGGCGACGGGGTGCAGGCAAACGGGCGGAAATGGGTTCGAGTCCGGCACAGCCATCGGGCGTCTTCCATGTGGTCAGTCGAACCATCTTAGTCGAGCCTTTAACTAAAAGCAACACAAAATGTTTCCTTATGGATACACATGTATGCACAAGCTAGGTATTAATACGTAGACAGTATGGCATCACCTTCCGGTTAGAATCATGCGCTTGCCTTTTACCTAATAGTGCAAGATACGTGCGAATTCGGGTCGGCCTTGCGTCATCCCGTTGCCGTGCCGGGTGGCGGATGCGCCGCACCTCATCAGAAAAACCTTTGGAGACACCATGAAAAGCCTCGGAAACAAACTCGGCTGGGCGGCGATCTCACTCCTGGGCGCTGGTGCGCTTGCCTATGTGGCCCTGCGCCGTGGCGAGTCAATCAATGCCGTGTGGGTGGTTGCCGCCGCGGTCTGCGTTTATCTCATCGCCTACCGTTTTTACAGCCTCTACATCGCCACGAAAGTGATGGGCCTCGACCCCGGCCGCCAGACCCCCGCCTACAAATACAACGACGGCCTCGACTACGTGCCGACCAACCAGTACGTGCTGTTCGGCCACCACTTCGCCGCCATCGCCGGCGCCGGGCCGCTGGTGGGCCCGGTCCTCGCCGCGCAGATGGGCTACTTGCCGGGCATGATGTGGATCCTGGCCGGCGTGGTCTTCGCCGGCGCCGTGCAGGACTTCATCGTCCTGTTCATGTCGATGCGCCGCGACGGCCGCTCGCTGGGCGACCTGATCAAGTCGGAAATGGGCGAGATCCCGGGCGTGATCGCCTTGTTTGGTACTTTCATGATCATGGTCATCATCCTCGCCGTGCTGGCGCTGATCGTGGTCAAGGCGCTGACCGGTTCGCCATGGGGCACCTTCACCGTGATGGCAACGATCCCGATTGCGCTGTTCATGGGTGTGTACTCGCGCTATGTGCGCGTCGGGCGCATCGGCGAAATCTCGATCATCGGCTTCATCCTGCTGATGCTGGCCATCATCGGCGGCCAGTGGGTGCACGAATCCCCTACCCTGGGCCCGATGTTCACCTTCACCGGTCCTGAACTGACCTGGATGCTGATCGGCTACGGCTTCGTCGCCTCGGTCATTCCGGTCTGGCTGCTGCTGGCCCCGCGCGACTACCTGTCGACGTTCCTGAAAATCGGCACCATCGTCGGCCTGGCGATCGGCATCCTGCTGGTCGCCCCGCACATGCAGATGCCGGCCGTGACCCGCTTCGTCGACGGCTCCGGCCCGGTCTGGTCGGGCAACCTGTTCCCCTTCCTGTTCATCACCATCGCCTGCGGCGCGGTGTCGGGTTTCCACGCGCTGATCTCCTCGGGCACGACGCCGAAGATGATCGAGAACGAAAGCCATGCCCGTTTCATCGGCTACGGCGCCATGCTGATGGAGTCGTTCGTGGCGATCATGGCCCTGGTCGCCGCCTCGACCATCGACCCGGGCATCTATTTCGTGATGAACGCGCCGGCGGCGCTGCTGGGCACCACTGCCGAGTCGGCCGCCGCGGCGGTGTCGAACTGGGGCTTCGTGATCACGCCCGACACCATTACGCAAACGGCGAAAAACGTCGGCGAGCACACCATCATTTCGCGTGCCGGCGGTGCGCCGACGCTTGCCGTTGGCATGGCCAACATCCTGTCGAACGTGATCGGCGGCCCGGCAATGATGGCCTTCTGGTACCACTTCGCGATCCTGTTCGAGGCGCTCTTCATCCTGACCGCGGTGGACGCGGGTACCCGCGCCGGCCGCTTCATGCTGCAAGACCTGCTGGGCGCCTTTGCCCCGGCCCTGAAGCGCACCGAGTCGCTGCCGGCCAACCTGCTGGCCACCGGCCTGTGCGTGGCGGCCTGGGGCTACTTCCTGTACCAGGGCGTGGTCGATCCGCTGGGCGGCATCAACACCCTGTGGCCGCTGTTCGGCATTGCCAACCAGATGCTGGCTGGTATCGCCCTGATGCTCGGCACCGTCGTGCTGTTCAAGATGAAGCGCGGCAAGTATGCCTTCGTCACGGTGGTGCCGACCATCTGGCTGCTGATCTGCACCCTGACCGCCGGCTGGCAAAAGATCTTCCACGAAAACGTGAGGATCGGCTTCGTCGCCCACGCGCAGAAGTTCCAGGCGGCGCTTGACCAGGGCCAGGTGCTGGCACCGGCCAAAACCATCGGCGAAATGGAGCGCATCATCTTCAACGACTACCTCGACGCCGCGCTGGCCGGCTTCTTCATGGTGGTGGTGCTGGCGGTGCTGTACTACGGCATCCGCACGGTGATCGACGCCCGCAAGAGCGGCAACCCGACGACCAAGGAATCGCCGTTCGTGGCCGGCGTTTCGCCACAGGTGCCGTGATGCTCGCCACCCTTGCACAGGCCGGCCGCTACCTCGGGCAAAGCATGCGCCTGATGGTCGGCCTGCCGGAATACGACACCTACCTCGCGCACATGGAGCGCGAGCATCCGGATAAGCCCGCGATGACCTACGAGGAGTTTTTCCGCGAGCGCCAGGAAGCGCGCTATGGCTCGGGGCGTAGCGGGGGGTGTTGCTAGTAGATACACCATGCAGCATCCATAAAGGTGGACGGGTTCTCCCGTCCACCCACGTCCCTCCGCTCGATCCCTGTAGTTTCGCAACTTTCCCCATACCAACCGCTTTGCGCCAACGCAAAGCCGTCCCCCGCCCTCCCAAGTAATATTTTTTCTTGCAGGAATTTGCATTTCTGCAAGGAGGGCAGGTGCGCAGCCGTTGGGCGCCGGCCCGCATCGCCATGCTGCTCCTGCACATTGCCTCCATGCCGAATCTAGCGCGCTCCAGCCTGAACCGAAAACTGACGATGATGTCCCTGCTCTCGACCGGCACGGCATTGCTGTTCGTCTTCGTCGCCTTCGCCGTCGCCTCGGTATTCAATCACCGCGAGGAAGCCGGCACCCAGCTATCGTCGCTGGCCGGCGTGGTGGCCGTCAACAGCGCCGACGCGCTCGTGTTCAACGACCGCAGCCTGGCCGGCACCCTGCTGGCCGCGCTCAAGACCAAGGAAGACATTTCGCTGGCCGCGCTCTACGACAAGCGCGGCCGCCTGTTCGCCTCCTACAACTCGCCCGCGCACGTGGGCGGCAAGCCGCAGCCGATGCTGGAGGTGTCCGGCGCGGAGGAACTGGCCGCGGCCAACCTGGCGGGCAGCCGCCTGTGGTCGCCGCGCATGCGCCTGTACCTGCCCGTGATGGGCGGCCAGTCGCAGGTCGGCGTGCTGGTGATCGAGGCCGACCTGCTGCCAATGTGGCGCGACATCCGGGAAAGCGTCGGCGTGGCGGGCGCGGCGATGTGCGTGTCCCTGCTGGTGGCGATGGTGCTGGCGCGGCGTTTCACGCACAGCATCGCCGACCCGGTCACGAAACTGATCGAGGCGGCCCGCAAGGTGTCGGAGAGCCAGAACTACACGCTGCGCGTCGCGCACCAGCGCACCGACGAACTAGGCATGCTGATCGACAGCTTCAACGACATGCTGGCGCAGATCGAGGGACGCGGCGCCGCCCTCACCCTGCACCGCGACGAACTCGAGCGCCAGGTCAGCGTGCGCACCGAGCAGCTCGAGCGCGCCAAAAACGCGGCCGAGGCTGCCAGCCGCGCGAAGAGCGCCTTCCTGGCCACCATGAGCCACGAGATCCGCACCCCGATGAACGGCGTGCTCGGCATGACCGAAATGCTGCTCGGTACCAGCCTCTCCGAGACCCAGCGCAACTACACGCGCCTGGCCAAGCGCTCGGGCGAGCATCTGCTGGTCATCATCAACGACATCCTCGACTTTTCCAAGATCGAGGCCGGCAAGCTCACCATCGAATACATCAACTTCAACCTGTGGGACCTGCTCGACGACATCCACACGGTCTACACCCCGCAAGCCCAGAACAAGGGCATCGCGCTCGATTTCGACATCGCCAACGACATCCCGGTGGCCATTTGCGGCGACCCGAACCGGCTGCGCCAGATCATGGCCAATTTGCTCGGCAACGCCATCAAGTTCACCGAGCAGGGCCGGATCGAGGCACGGGTGCGCGTCGCCACCGAGGACAGCCAGGCCGTGATGCTGCGCTTCGAGGTGATCGATACCGGCATCGGCATTTCGCGCGAGGCGCGCAGTCGCCTGTTCGAAGCCTTCTCCCAGGCCGACGACTCGACCACCCGCAAGTTCGGCGGCACGGGCCTGGGCCTGGCGATCTCGAAGCAGCTGGTGGAACTGATGGGCGGGGCGATCGGCGTCGACAACGGCGCCCGGCAGGGTTCCGTGTTCTGGTTCACGGTCAGCTTCGACAAGCGCCGGGTCGACCCTGACGCCCCCAGCGAGCAGCTGCACACCCTCGAAGGCATCCGCGTGCTGGTGGTCGACGAAAACGAAACCAGCCGCGTCGGTCTGGAACGCCACCTGGCAGCCTGGAACGTCGCCTGCGAGGGCGCCGTGTCGGCCCTCGACGCAGTCACGCGCCTGCGCTCGGCCGCCGGCGCCGGCCGGCCCTTCGACGCGGCGGTCATCGACATGGAATTGACGCAGTCGAGCGGCCTGCTGCTGGCCACGACGATCAAGGCCGACCCGCTCACGCGGCCGACGCGCCTGATCCTGCTCAGCCCCGAGCGGCTGGCGGCTGATCCGGTCCAGCGGCGCGAGGCGGGCGTGGCCTACCAGCTGATCGAGCCGGCGCGCGCGGCCGACCTGTTCGCCTGCCTCGGCACCCGTCCGCGCGGCGTCACCGCGCCAGCCGCGCAGTTCCTGCCCCCGCCCGCGCAGGATGGAAATGCGCGCAGTGGTCAGCCAGGAGCGGGCAAGCCGCGCGTGCGGCGCGTGCTGCTGGCCGAGGACAATCCGGTCAACGTCGAAGTGGCCAAGGCCATGCTCGAGAGCCTGGGCCTGCAGGCGCACGTCGCGCAGAATGGCTTCGAAGCGTTAGAGGCGGTGCGCTCCAACAATTTTGAAGCGGTGCTGATGGATTGCCAGATGCCGGTGATGGACGGTTTTGCCGCCACCGCGGCGATCCGGCACGAGGAAACGGAGGCCGGCCGCGCACGCACCCTGCCGGTCATTGCGATCACGGCCAACGCCCTGCAGGGCGACCGCGAAGCCTGCCTGGCCGCCGGCATGGATGACTACCTGTCGAAACCGTTCACCCAGGCCGAGCTGGCCGCCGTGGTCGGGCGCTGGATGGCGCTGCCGCTCTCGGCCAGCGTGCACCACGACGAGGCCCCGCCGACGCTGCCAGCGGAAACCCGCGAAGTGATCCAGCGCGACGTCATCAACGCCGGCGCGCTCGAGAAGATCCGCGCGCTCAGCCAGCTGGGCGGCGACGCCCTGGTGCAGAAGGTGATCGCCGCCTATGTCGGCGACACGCCGCGCCAGCTGCAGGCGCTGCACCGGGCGGTCGACGGGCAGGACGCCGATACCGTGCGCCGCGTCGCCCACAGCCTGAAGTCGGCCAGCGCCAACGTCGGCGCCGACACCCTCGCGCGCCTGTGCAAGGACCTCGAACACCTCGGCCGCAGCGCCAGCGTCATCGGTGCGGCCGACCTGCTGTCCGACATGGAACAGGAATTCCAGGCGGTCCAGCACTCGCTCAATGCCATGCTAGAGAAGGAAACATGATGCCAGCCTCCCCTGCCCCACAACGCGCTATCCGTGGAACTGTGCTGGTCGCCGACGACGATCCGGTGATGCGCCTCCTGATGCTGGAAATGCTGCAGCAGGTGGGATTAAATGGTATCGAGGCTCAGGACGGCCGCGAAGCCGTCGTCCTCGCCTCAAGTCGCCGCCCCGACCTGATCCTGATGGACGTCGAGATGCCGCACCTGGACGGCTTTTCCGCCTGCCGCGCGATCCGCCGCGCCGAAGGACCGGGCGCCTCGGTACCAATCGTGATGGTCACCGGCGGCGACGACGTCGAAGCCGTCACCAGCGCCTACGAGGCCGGCGCCACCGATTTCGTCTCGAAGCCGATCAACTGGCCGATCCTCGGCCACCGCGTGCTGTACGTGCTGCGCGCCAGCGACGCCATCGCCCGCCTGCGCATCGCCGACGCCCAGAACCGCGCCGTGCTGGCGGCGATCCCCGACACCTTCTTTCGCATGAACTGCGACGGTTTCTACCTCGATTATGAGCCGGGCCGCGGCAGGATGAACGGCTTGCAGGGCCGCGGCTTGCCGCGGCGCCGCGACGGCGCCATGGAGGACGCGGTGCCGTTCACCAGCGAGCGCTGCGTCGGCCGCCACATCACCGAAGTGCTGCCGCAGGAGATCGCCGCGCGCGTGATGACCCAGCTGGCCGAGGTGCTGCGCACCGAGCAGGTGCGCTCGGTCGAGTATGAACTGGTGCGCTTCGGCGAAACCCAGCATTTCGAAGCGCGCCTGGTGGCCACCGGTCCCTCCGAGGTGCTCGGCCTGGTACGCGACATCAGCGAGAGGAAGCGCACCGAGGAGCAGATCCGGCGCCTGGCCTATTGCGACAGCCTGACCGGCATCCCGAACCGCCAGGCTTTCCTCGAGACGCTCGAGCGCGAGCTGCAGCGCTCGAAGGTCGGCAACAAGAAGTTCGCCGTGCTGTTCATGGACCTCGACTCCTTCAAGCGCATCAACGACACGCTCGGCCACAACGTCGGCGACCACCTGCTGAAAATCGTCTCGGAGCGCCTGCGCGAGACGATCCGCCCGAGCGACCTGGTGTCGAGAAGTGAAGCTCTCCCCGGCGACGCGTCGCATGGCGGTGCTTCGACTGAATCGTCCTCCCTGGCGCGCCTCGGCGGCGACGAATTCACGATCCTGATTCCCGACCTGGAGCGGGTCGAGCATGCGCTCAACGTCGCCCACCGGGTCAAGGAAGCGATGCGCCGCCCCTTCCTGATCGAAGGGCACGAGATCTTCGTCACCGCCAGCATCGGTATTTCGCTGTTCCCGGAAGACGGCGACGACTGCAATTCGCTGCTCAAGTACGCCGACACCGCGATGTACCACGCCAAGAACTGCGGCAAGAACAACGCCAAGCTGTACAGCTCTTCGCTGACGATGCAGATCATGAGCCATGTGAAGCTCGAGGTGGGCCTGCGCAAGGCCTTGCAGAACAACGAGCTGTACCTGCTGTACCAGCCGCAGCTCGACGTGCGCTCGTCGGAAATCGTCGGTGTCGAGGCGCTGGTGCGCTGGCGCCATCCGGAGCGCGGCATCATCTCGCCGACCGAGTTCATTCCGCTGGCCGAGGAGACCGGCCTGATCGTGCCGATCGGCGAATGGGTGCTGCGCACGGCCTGCAACCAGGCCAGGCTCTGGCAGGGCCTGCCGCGCCGGCCGGTGCGCATGGCGGTGAACCTGTCGGCCAAGCAGTTCAAGGACGAGAACCTGTCCCAGATCGTGCTCTCGGCCCTGGACGACACCGGACTCGACCCGAAGCTGCTCGAGCTCGAGCTCACCGAAGGCACGCTGATGGACGACGCGATGGCGACGCTCGCCACGCTCGAACGCCTGCGCGGCATCGGCGTCTACCTGTCGATCGACGATTTCGGCACCGGCTACTCGTCGATGAACTACCTGAAGCGCTTCGACGTGCGCGCGCTGAAGATCGACCGCAGTTTCATTTCGGGCCTGCCCCAGGATTCGGAAAACGCGGCCATCACGCGCGCCATCATCGCCATGGCGCACGGCCTGAAAATGGCGGTGGTGGCCGAAGGCGTCGAGACCGACGAGCAGTTGCTGCTGCTCGAGCAGTACGGTTGCGACATGGTGCAGGGCTACTTCCTGGGCCACCCTTCGAGCGCCGATGCGATGACGCTGATGCTGGGCCCCCTGCACACGGCGCTGCCGGCAATTAAGTAAACAGGTCCTCCACTCAGCGGGCCGGCGCCAGCAGCAAGGTCGTGCGCGCCGGCCCCGGCAACAGCGGCACCGGCGTGCCGCGCACCCACTCGGCATGCCCGCGCAGGAAGAAGGGCGACAGCGGATGGCCGCTCTGCCCGCCGGGCATGTTGTACAGCCCCTCTTCCTCGCGTCCGGGCGAGACCGTCATCCGTTCCGACTGGCCGAAGCGCGGCCCGGCCACGCGCGGCATGTGCGCGTCGCCGGGCTGCGGGTCGCGCGGCACGCCCAGCCATCCGCCCAGCGCCGGCACCGCCAGCGCGATCGGATGCGCGAACGCGGCCGTGTTGCGCGCGCCCCAGCTGGCCTGCGCCAGCGGCACGCCTTCGCGGTCGAGGTCGGCGATGACGCGGTCGATCGCGGCAAGTTGTACCGCGCGCCAGTCGGGCATCCCGGGCGGCAGCCAGCCGGGCGGCGCCTCGTCCAGCAAGCGCGCCACGACGGCCGGCCAGCGCGGATTGGCCAGCGCCATCGCCGCCTTCGGGTCCAGCGCCGCCATGCGTTCGTTGGCGCTGCCGAACAGCAGGTCGTGCAGCGCCCACATGAAGTTGCGCGCCAGCCGGTAACCGCGCGAATCGACGCTGGCGCGGCCGTCCCAGCTCGTCTCGAGCAGGCGGCGCAATTCGGCGCGGCGCGGATGGCCCTTCGTCGCGGCAGCGTCCAGCACGCGCAGGGCGCGCTCGCGCCAGCCGGAGATGAACAGCGCGCGGTCGTCGAGCGCCACCGCGAACGCCTGCGGCACGTCGGTGCGGCTTCCGAGCCGGCGCAGGCCCTCGGCCAGCTGGCTGCCGCGCGCGCCGAGGTCGAAGCCGCCATCGCCCAGCAGCGCGCTGCCCGGCCCCATCAGGGTGCGGCTGTTCGCCGTCGAGAGCTGGCCGCCCGGCGGATTGACGATGCGCGGATAGTCTTGCGGCGCGAGCAGGCCACTCCAGGCCGGGGTCCCGGCCGGCAAGGGAAAGCTGGTCTCGATGCCGCCGCGGGCCCGCTGTGGCAGGCGCCCGGCAATCGTCCAGCCGATGTTGCCGGCGGCGTCGCCGGCGACGAAATTCTGGGCCGGGATGCCGTTGGTGGCGGCAATCGACAAGGCCGCGTCGAGGCTCGCCGCGCCTTCCAGCTGCAGGTGGTTCAGGTTGACGGCGCCGGGTGCATGCGCCACCCAGTGCAGCGCGTAACGCTGCGTGCCGACGACGCGGATCGGCCCGACGCTGGTCTCGCGCACGACCAGGCGCTCGCTCTCGGCGCCCTTCACGGCGATCGTCTCGACCCATTCGACCGGGCGCTCCCAGCCGCCGGGCGTGCGTACCTGGCCGGGACGCGCAGCGTCGACGCCGAGCTCGACCAGGTCGAAATAGTCGCCATAGCTGTTGGTGAAGCCCCAGGCCACCTTGCCGTTGCTGCCGGCGATGATCAGGGGCGGCGCACCGGGCAAGGTCACGCCCACCAGGCGCCGTTGCCCTCCCTGCCCGCCCGGAAAGCCCAGCGCCAGCCGGTACCAAATATTCGGCAACTGCAGGCCGAGGTGCATGTCGTCGGCGACGATAGCGGCGCCTGTCGTGCTGCGGCTGCCGGCGATCGCGTAGTTGTTGCTGCCGACGGCATGGTCGATGTCGATCGCTGCCAGCTGCACGGTTGCCGTGCGCGGCCTGCCCCACCAGGCGGGGGCCGTTGGCGGCAAGGGCGCCGGCGGCGGCGCCGCGGCACCATCGAGCGGGGTATCCCAGCGGCTGGCCTCGGGCAGCAGGAAGGCGAGCTGGCCCCGATTGCTGTGGTCGCGCAGCCAGCCGCGCGCCAGCTCGCGCGGCTCCTGGTTGCCTTGCAGGTCGATGTACATCGCCCACACGGCCAGCAGCGAATCCTCTTCGCGCCAGGGCGCGGGGGGCGCCCCGAACAGCAGGTACTCGAAGGGGTGGGCGGCAAGCTGCCCCAGGCCGTGGTTGACGCCGGCCACATAGCGCTCGACAAAAGCGCGTTCGGGCGGCGACAGCGCCGCCAGCGCTTCCCTCGCCCGCGCGCGGAAGCGGTGCAGCCGGCGCGCGCGGTCGAGCGGCAACGCGCGCGGGCCGAACAGCTCGGCCAGCTCGCCGGCGGCGGTGCGGCGCAGCAGATCCATCTGGAAGTAACGCTCCTGCGCATGCACGAAGCCGGTGGCGTAAGCGAGGTCGAGGCGGTTCTGCCCGCGGATCAGCGGCACCCCGGCCTCGTCGCGGGCAATCGTCACCGGCGCACGCAAGCCCGGTGCCGCCACCCGGCCGTCGAGTTGCGCGAGGCTGGCGCGCAGGTAAAACCAGGCGGCAAGCAGCGCCAGCAGGGCAAGCCCGGCGACCGCCGCCAGGACGCGCAAGGCCCAGGCCTGCCAGCGGCGCGGTCGCATGCTCCCCTCCCCTTCTTGTTCTTGTTGATTCCAGACAGCTTGCCAGAAAAACCACGGTCGCGAAAGCGCGGTCCGCCACGAATCCTGGGCCTCCCCCGGCCTTTGTGGCTCCGTCCGATTGGCGCGGATCGAGCAGTGTTCTGTTACTTGCGCTAAGCTCGGAACCAGTGAAAGCTACCGAAAAAGGAGTCGGCGATGCGTACCTTGATTGTTCTATCAGCGGCGCTCTTGCTGGGCGCCTGCGCCACCCCGCAGGAGCGGGCGGCGAAGAAGCAAGCGGAGATGGCGGAACTGATCGCCGTCTACGGACCGGCCTGCGACCGGCTCGGCTATGCGCAGCAATCCGACCCGTGGCGAAACTGCATCATCAGCCTCAGCACGAAGGACGAGGTGCAGCGCTACGGCACCCATGCCGGCTATGGCGCATGGGGGCCGCGCTACTGGGGCGGCGGGTTCTGGGGACGGGGCTGGTAAACCGGCAAGGCGCGCAGGGCCCTGAGTTCAGGCCCCGCGCTCAGGAGCGGTGCGGCCTGGCGCCGGGCTGCAGGTGCGCGGCGGCTTCGCGCAGCCTGTCTGCGCAGGCCGCTTTGGTGACGGCCGTGTGCGAGGCCAGCAGGCGCTCGACCAGCCGCTGCGCATGCGCCACCAGGCGCGGATGGCGCACGTCCGGCGGATGCAGGCTCAGCCGCATGAGCGGCGCGCGCGCCAGCAAGCGTGCGGCAATGCTGCCGGCCACGGGCGACAGCGCGCGCCCGCTGCGGTTGCGCGCCGTGTACACGAGCGAGGGTGAGAACACCGAGCGGCCTTCCTGCAGCAGGTGAAAGCGGGTGAAGGTCGTCGTATAGGAAAAACCGAAATCGGGCAGCGCTTGCCAGGCCCCCGGCCCCAGCAGCCAGGCGGGCGCCACGAAACCGGGCGACTGCCAGCCGCGCGCCCAGAACCATTCGAGCCCGAGTTCGATGCGACGCCGCGCCTCGCTGGCAGGCAGCGCGGAAAACTCGCCTTCGCTGCGCGTGTACACGCCGCGCAGGAAGCGTTCGCGCATGCCGCCGGCCGGGCGCTCGGTGTCGAGGTGGGTATAGCCGTGCAGTACCAGCTCGTCGCCGCGCGCGACTGCCGCGTCGAGTCCGGCATGCATGCGCCCGTCGTCATGCCCCTGCCCGCGCTCCTGCGCATGTTCGTGATAATGCGGCACCACCAGCCAGCTGAGGGGAATGTCGCCGACGCTGCGCAGGGCCTGCGCCAGGCGCGCGCACTCGTCCCAAGTGGCGGGCGCGACGTCGTGGATCGACACGCACAGCATGGGCGCAGGTGCGCCGGCGCCGGAACCGGGCAAATCAGTCGGTGACACAGATCCCCCGCGACCCCGGTTCATCCTGCCCGCGCGTGCCGAGCACGCCGTGGTAGCGGCGCATCACCTGGGGCAGGATTTCGTTCCAGTCGTAGCACTCGGCCGCCTTGCGCCGTGCATTCGCGCCCAGCTGCGCCATGTCACGCTCGTAGATCGCTTCGATGGCGCCGGCCAGGCTGTCCACGCAATTCGGTTCGGCCAGGATGCCGGTCTGGTCGTCGACCAGCTCGGCCACGCCGCCGCCGGTCGTGGCCACCACCGGCAGGCCGCAGGCCATCGCCTCCAGCACGATCAGGCCAAAGGTTTCGCAGTCGCCGGGGTGCACCAGCACGTCGCAGCTGGCCAGCAGGCGCGCCAGCTGGCGCTGGTTGTGCTTGAACGGCAGATAAGTGATCTGCGGGTAGCGCGGCAAGTCGAGGCCGCCGCCGACCATGACCAGGTGATAGGGCCGGCCGAGTTTGCGCACGGCTTCGATCAGGAGCGGCAGTTTTTTTTCGGCCGTGAAGCGCCCGGCGTAGACCAGCAGCCGGGCATTCTCGGGCAGGCGCAGGTGCGCGCGCAGGGTCTCGATCCGGCGCGAGGGGTGGAACACGCCCGAATCGATGCCGAGCGGCTGGTGGCGCGCGTCGTGCACGCCCATCTCATGCAATTGCTCGACCATCACCCGGCTTGGCGCGAGCACGAGGTCGAACTGGCGGTACAGGTGGGCCAGGTATTTGCAGGTGACACCCTCGGCCGTCTGGCCAAAGCGCGGCCGCACCAGGCTCGGCAAATCGGAATGGTAGAAGGCGATGGCGGGCACGCCCAGGCGGCGCCGCATCTTGAGCGCCGCCCAGGCGCTGTGGCCGGCGTCGCCCACTTCGATGAGGTCCGGCCGCGCCTGGCGCAGCAGTTTAGTGGGTGCGCGCACCGAGGTCGGCATGCGAAAGCCGTTAATTCCGGGCAGCGCGAACGCGGGTACCCGCACCAGGGCCGGCGCTTCGCCGCCGCTGTCGACATTCGGACTGAGGATGGTGTGCCTGACGCGGCTGTGACGCGCCAGCCAGCGTGCCTTGGCGTTCAGGTAGGTGCTCACGCCGTTGCCTTCAGCGGCGTAGAACATCGTGATATCAACTAGGTGCATGCTCGCAGATCCGCTTGAATGGGGCCACGATAGCAGCGGACCGATGGTGCGGATTGAGCACACGCAAACGGCTAAGCGCCGCTTCGGGCCACCGGGTTTCTTGTCAAGATGATTATGCGCTACGACGGTCGAGCATGGCGCGCGCTATGGTGCCCGCGTCGACATACTCGAGTTCGCCGCCGACGGGAACCCCGCGTGCGAGCCGGCTGACCTTCAGGCCACGGGCCTTGAGCATTTCGCTGATGTAGTGGGCGGTGGCTTCGCCCTCGTTGGTGAAATTGGTCGCGAGCACGACCTCGCCGACGACGCCATCCGCCGCGCGGGCGATGAGCTTGTCGAGGTGCAGGTCTTTCGGACCGATGCCGTCCAGCGGCGAGAGCCGCCCCATCAGCACGAAGTAGAGGCCCTTGTAGGTCAGGGTCTGCTCGATCATCATCTGGTCGGCCGGGGTTTCGACAATGCACAGCATGGCATGGTCGCGCGCGTCGTCGGCGCACATGTCGCAGATCTCGGTGTCGGCGAAGGTGTTGCACATGGCGCAGTGGTGCACCGTGTCGACCGCCTGGTAGAGCGCGCGCGAGAGCATCGCCGCGCCCTCGCGGTCGTGCTGCAGCAGGTGGAAGGCCATGCGCTGGGCCGATTTCGGCCCGATGCCCGGCAGCCGGCGCAGCGCCTCGGTCAGGAAGTCGAGCGACTTGGACATCAGGCGCAATCCCCTGCTTGAGGCGCGCTCATCAGAACGGCATCTTGAAGCCGGGCGGCAGGCCTGGCATGCCGGCGGTCAGGCCGCTCATCTTTTCGGCGGAGGTCGCTTCGGCCTTGCGCACGGCGTCGTTGAAGGCGGCGGCGACCAAGTCTTCCAGCATGTCCTTGTCGTCGGCCAGCAGCGACGGGTCGATCTGCACGCGCTTGACGTCGTTCTTGCAGGTCATCGTGACCTTCACCAGGCCGGCGCCGGACTGGCCTTCGACTTCGATCAGGGCCAGCTGCTCCTGCGCCTTCTTCATGTTGTCCTGCATGGCTTGCGCCTGTTTCATCAAGCCTGCGAGCTGGTTTTTCATCATGATGTGGTTCTCCAATAATCGTTAAAAAAGTGGTCAGGCGATCGGCGGCTTCACCGAGCCGGGCACGACAAAGGCGCCCAGTGTGCGTTCCATTTCCTGCACAAAGGCGTCGCCGGCAACGACTGCTTCGGCCTGGCGCTGGCGCTCTTCGCGCGCGGCCTTGGCCTCGGCGCCCGCCGTGTACCAGACAGGACCGATCTCGGTCTCGACCGTGATGCGCTTGCCCGGGAAGCACTCCTGCAGCGCGGCCTGCAGCTTTTCGCTGTTGCCGCTGGCGCGCAGGGTGTCGACCGGCACGCGCAGGCGGAAGATGGCCGAACCCGCATTGGCGGCGGCGTCGGCATGGCAATCGATCAGTTCCGTCTGCAGCGCCAGCTGCTGCGACACGCCGCGCAGCGGCAGCGTTGCGGCCAGCGCCGGCCAGTTGCCGTCCCAGTCCAGTCCTGGGACCGGCGTGACGACATACTCGTGCGGCGGCCTGGCTTGCGCACGCGCAGTGGTCGGCACGCTCACCGGGGCAGCGACGGCTTGCGCCGAGGCTTCGTTGGCGACGGCGGTATCCTCGGAAAACTCGGTGACCCAGGATGGCGGCTCGTCCTCGCCCGCGGCTTCATTGCCGGCGCGCGCCTGCGGCTGCTGGCGTGCCTCGGCCTGCGCGCCCGGACGATCCCAGGGCGGCGAGGCCCCGGGGCGCGGACCCACGGTCGGCGGCGCGCCGGCAGCCGGTGCAGCCGCATGGGCGCCGGAACCGCCCGGCCCCGCAGCGGGGCCGACATTGATCGGGCGTGCCGGGGCGGGAGCGGCGGCGGCCGGCGCAGTAGGCAAACCCGCAGGCGAACCGCCTGCGGGTTTGCCTTCAACAGCGCCATCCGCGCCCGGCCGCTTGGGCGGCGCACGCTGGCCCGAAGCGGCGCGCGCCGCTTCCAGGGCCGCGTTGATCGCCGCGCGGGCGGAATTCATGGCCGGCGCCGGATTGGCGGCAGGCGCCTGCTGCGGCGCTGGCGCAGATGCGGCCGGCGGCGGCGCAGCGGGGCGTACCGGCGCGCCGGCTTGACTCGCGGGTTGGCTTGCGATTTGGCTCGACACCTGGCTGGCAGCGGCCGCCGAAGCGGCACGCGCCGCCGGTGCCGGACCACGCGGCGCTGCAGCGGAAGCCGGGGCCGCGACGCGCTCGGCGCCGCCCTGCCCTGGCCGAAACGCCAGCATGCGCAGCAGCGTCATGGTGAAGCCCGCGTACTCGTCCGGCGCCAGGCCGATCTCGTTGCGCCCGTGCACGGCGATCTGGTAATACAGCTGCACTTCCTGCGGGTCGAACAGCCCGGCCAGGCGCAGGATGTCGGCCAGTTCCGGCAAATCCTGCGGCACCGCCGCCGGCACCGACTGTGCCAGGGCGATCCGGTGCAGCAAGGTGCCGAGGTCCTGCAGGGCGCCGTTATAGGACAGGCTGCGGCTGGCCATCTCGTCGGCCACGGCCAGCAGGTCGGCCCCGTTTTCATTCGCCAGCGCGTCGAGCAGGCGCACCAGGTAGGACTGGTCGAGCGCGCCGAGCATGCCCTGCACGGCCTCGAGCGTGACGGCACCGGCGGCATAAGCGATGGCCTGGTCGGTCAGCGACAGCGCGTCGCGCATCGAGCCATGGGCGCCTTGGGCCAGCAGGCGCAGGGCCGGCTGCTCGAAGCTGACGCCTTCCTGCCCCAGGATGTTGTCGAGGTGGCCGACGATGTGGCCGGGAGGCATTTGCTTCAGGTTGAACTGGAGGCAGCGCGACAGCACCGTGACCGGGATCTTTTGCGGGTCGGTGGTGGCGAGGATGAACTTGACGTGCTCGGGCGGTTCCTCGAGCGTTTTCAGCATCGAGTTGAACGCGTGGTTGGTCAGCATGTGCACCTCGTCGATCATGTAGACCTTGAAGCGTGCGTTGCTGGGCGCGTACACGGCCTGCTCGAGCAGCTGCGCCATTTCGTCGACGCCGCGGTTCGACGCGGCGTCCATCTCTATATAGTCGACAAAGCGGCCGGCGTCGATCGCGCGGCAGGCTTCGCAGGCGCCGCAAGGCGCGGCCGTGATGCCCCCAGCGCCGTCCGGGCCGGTGCAGTTGAGCGACTTGGCAAGAATGCGCGACAGCGTGGTCTTGCCGACGCCGCGGGTACCCGTGAACAGGTAGGCGTGGTGCAGCCGGCCTGTGCCGAGCGCATGCGTGAGCGCGCGCACGACGTGCTCCTGGCCGACCAGCGTTTCGAAGTTCTTGGGACGGTATTTGCGGGCGAGGACTTGATAGGACATACCAGGATTTTACCGCAGTTGGGCGCTCGCGCCCACATTCGACGGCTGAGGCCCTCCTTCTCAGGCAGCCAGCAGCGCGGGACGCTTGCCGGCGCCGCCGCTGTTGTCGAGATGGAACACGGCAACGACCTCGGCCAGGTGATCGGCCTCGTGCTTCAGCGCGCCGGCCGCCTCGGCCGCGTCGCGCACCATCGCCGCGCTCTCGCGGGTGTCGCTGTCCATGGCGCCGATCGCCTCGCTGATGGCGGCGATGCCCTGGGCCTGCTCGTGGCTTGCGCTGCTGATCTCGCCGATGATGCCCGAGACCCGGTGCACGCTCTCGACCACCTCGTCCATCGTGCGCCCGGCCTGCTGCGCCAGCGTGCTGCCGGCGCTGACCTGGGCGACCGATTCCCCGATCAGGGTCGTGATCTCGCGCGCGGCGCCGGCCGAACGCTGGGCCAGGTTGCGCACCTCGCTGGCGACGACCGCGAAACCCCGGCCCTGCTCGCCTGCCCGTGCCGCTTCGACCGCCGCGTTCAGCGCCAGGATATTCGTCTGAAATGCAATGCCGTCGATGGTCGCGATGATGTCGGCGATGCGGCGCGACGAGGCGTCGATCGCCTCCATGCGCTCGACTACCTGCGCCACCACCTGGCCGCCGCGCGTGGCCACGCCGGACGCCGAACCAGCCAGCGCATCGGCTTGCCGGGCATGGTCGGCGTTCCTGCGCACGGTGCTGGTGAGTTCGGCCATCGAGTCGACCGTGGCCCGGATCGCCTCGGCCTGGCGCGCGGTGCGCAGCGACAGCTCGGCATTGCCCTGCGCGATCTGGTGCGAGGCGGCGCTGGTCGTATGCACGCTGGACTGGACACTGGCCAGGGCGCGCTGCAACAGGCGCACGACGTCCTGCAATGCGCGCCCGCTGTCGCTCATCGCCGGCAACTGGGCGCGCAGGTCGATGGTGCCGCCGGCCGCCTGCAGCGCCGTGACGGTGGCGCGCAGTTCGGCCTCGCGCAGGGACTCGCGGCGCAGCTGCATGGCCAGGAAGCACAGCACTGCCGTTTCGGCGACGACATAGCCGGCATGCACCAGCACGATACCGATGCCGGGCGTTTCCAAGCAGCGCACGCCATAGCCCAGCTCCTGCAAATAATTGAAACTGAGGTGGTGCAAGGCCGTCACGGCGGCGGCGGCGACGATGACGGTCCAGTCGCGGTAGCACAGCAGGAAAGCGAGGGCGACGAACAGGCCGAAATGCAGCTCATCGCGCCCGCCGCCCTGGTGGATGTGCAGGGCGCACATCACGATCAGGGACACCGAGGTCACCATGCGGCTGGCGCGCGTGCCGCCGGCGGTCCAGGCCAGCACCGTCGGCACCAGCGCCGCCGGAATGCCGACCACCAACGCCCACACCAGCGTATCGTGCAGGGCGGACAAGGCCAGGGCGACTGCGAACATGGCCCACAAGATCATCACCATCAGGCGGTCTGCCTGGCGCCAGGTGCGGCATAGTGCTGCGTCGACTTGCGGATTCATGGTTGTCGTTTCCTCATTTGTTGAATTTGTTGATTAAGGGCAACATTACAACAGAGAATCGACCAACACGCGAGCAAACAACGCCGCTTTTGGACGATTTGCAACGTTAATTGACGAAATTGCTTGATCACTTGGTAGCCACTGCCAAGACGCGCATTCAGTGCCAGGGTCGCTGCCAATGTAGCCAGTAACAAGCAGTTCACGTAGACTGTTGCTTTTCGACAAATGGAAACTGGTAATGAAGAAAATGCTTGCCGCGCACCTCCTGCTGGTGCTTGCCCTCCCCTTCACTGCCGAGGCGCAAGAGCGTGAATGGATCCCTTACAAGAAGCTGGTCGAAACGGTCAGGCTGGACAAGTTCCATGCGCTGCCCGCCGCCGAGCGCGACAAGCTCCAGCTCTACACGCGCCTGAATCCCGTCAACAAGGCGATCAAGCCTGCCGACGTGCGGCTGACCGTCGTCGATGGCGCCACCCGCCATCCCATACCGCTGGACGCGCGCGGCCTGGCCCTGGTCGTGCCGAACCCCAAGTGGCTGGCGAACGACGCCAAAATCTGGACCAGCCTGCCGGTTGGGGAGAAGATGAGCATTGGCTTCGACCTCGGCGCTGTCCTGCCCGAAGCGACACAGTGGCATTACGCGAGCGTGATGGGCAGTGTGCCGCAGGCCAACGCCGCGATTGGCAAGGTAGCCGGGGCAATGAGCATGTTCGTGCCGACAATGAACTCGGTGATTTTCAAGTTCGACAAGCCGGCCCAGCTGACGATCAAGACCAGGGCCGGCGACAGGCGCTACGCGACCGACCCCAAGCACCAGTTGCGGCTCAATATCGATGAAGGGCTGTTGAAGGAAAACCCGCTGGTAGCACTGTCGGAACGGCCGTTCCAGGCGGAAATTGACGCGCAGTAGGCGCAGAAAACAAAAAAGCTGCCGAGGGCAGCTTTTTTGAGCTTGTGACGATTGCTCGAATGAGGAGGCGAGCCTGATCTGCGGCACTTGCGGTGAACGGCTTTGGCTGCTTCGTTCCCGACCTGACCAGGTAAACCATGCCACAATGCGCAGGGGCCCGCCAGCGGCCATTATAACCGACCGCGCGCTTTTTGGGGACAGTTGGCAATTCGCCAGTTTTCGCGCATCAACGCTGCTTCTGCGCCTGCAATAGCTGCAGCAAGGCGTGCGCGGCAGGCTCGGACGACGCCGGATTCTGCCCCGTCACCAGGATGCCATCGGTCAGGACATAAGGCTGCCAGTCCGGCCCCTTGCTGTACTTGCCGCCATTTCGCACCAAGACGTCCTCGACCAGGAAGGGCACCACTTCCGTCAGCCCGACCGCCGCTTCCTCGGTATTGGTAAACCCGGTGACCCGCTTGCCGCTGACCAGCGAGGCGCCGTCGGG
This sequence comes from Massilia niabensis, assembly GCF_042655085.1. Classification (NCBI taxonomy): domain Bacteria; kingdom Pseudomonadati; phylum Pseudomonadota; class Betaproteobacteria; order Burkholderiales; family Oxalobacteraceae; genus Massilia; species Massilia niabensis. Next base: position 580,926 of record NZ_JBHSMU010000004.1, read on the forward strand.
CCCCTTCGTGTCGCGCAGCACGCCCGGCGCGTGGCAGACCGCCGCCACCGGCTTGCCGGCCGCGAACATGGTTTCGATCAGCCCGATCGAGTCGCGGTCGCCGGCCAGGTCCCACAGCGGGCCATGCCCGCCGGGATAGAACACGGTATCGAATTGTTCCGCCGAGACGCTCGAGAGCGTCACCGTACTGGCCAACGCCTGCTGCGCGGCCGGGTCGGCCTTGAAACGGCGCGTCGCCTCGGTCTGCGAATCGGGCTCGTCGCTCTTCGGGTCGAGCGGCGGCTGCCCGCCCTTCGGCGAGGCCAGGGTCACGTTTGCCCCGGCATCCTTGAATACATAATAAGGAGCGGCGAACTCTTCCAGCCAGAACCCCGTCTTCTTGCCGGTGTCGCCGAGCTGGTCGTGCGATGTCAGTACCATCAGGATATTCATTCGGCCTCCCTGCCTGCTGTGATCAAAAAAGCCAGTCTAGCCGAGACCCCTGATGCGCCACGCACGCAAGGATTAGACTGCACCGCGCCCGCGCTACAAGCCCAGCTGTTGCCAGATGCCGTCGACCCGCGCCTTCACCTCGGGCGTCATGGCAATCGGCGTGCCCCACTCGCGGTTGGTTTCGCCCGGCCACTTGTTGGTGGCGTCGATCCCCATCTTGCTGCCGAGGCCGCTGATGGGAGAGGCGAAGTCGAGATAGTCGATCGGCGTGTTATCGACCAGCACCGTGTCGCGCGTCGGGTCGACCCGGGTCGTGATCGCCCAGATCACTTCCTTCCAGTCGCGCACGTCCACGTCCTCGTCGACCACGACGATGAACTTCGTATACATGAACTGGCGCAGGAAACTCCAGACGCCGAACATCACGCGTTTGGCGTGGCCGGCATACTGCTTCTTCATCTGCACCACGGCCATGCGGTAGCTGCAGCCTTCCGGCGGCAGGTAGAAGTCGGTGATCTCGCTGAACTGCTTTTGCAGCAGCGGGATGAACACTTCGTTCAGCGCCACGCCCAGCACTGCCGGCTCGTCGGGCGGCTTGCCGGTGTAGGTCGAGTGATAGATGGGGTCGCGGCGCATCGTGATGCGGTCGATCGTGAACACCGGGAAGCTGTCCTGCTCGTTGTAATAGCCGGTGTGGTCGCCGTACGGGCCTTCCATGGCGTGTTCGAAACCCGATGGATGGTTCGCATCCGGGTAGATGTGACCTTCGAGCACGATCTCGGCGGATGCCGGCACCCGCAATTCGCTGCCCAGTGCCTTGGTCAATACCGTGCGCTGCCCGCGCAGCAGGCCCGCGAACTGGTACTCGGACAAGCTGTCCGGCACCGGCGTCACCGCGCCGAGGATGGTGGCCGGGTCGGCGCCGAGGGCGACCGCTACCGGGTACGGCTGGCCCGGGTTGGCGATCGCATGCTCGCGGAAGTCGAGCGCGCCGCCGCGGTGCGCCAGCCAGCGCATGATCACCTTGTTCCTCGATAACACCTGCTGGCGGTAGATGCCGAGGTTCTGCCGCTTTTTGTTTGGCCCTTTCGTGATCACCAGGCCCCAGGTGATCAGGGGGGCGACGTCGCCCGGCCAGCAATGCTGGATCGGCAGCCGGCCCAGGTCCACGTCCTGCCCCTCCCAGACGATTTCCTGGCACGCCGCGCCCTTCACTTCTTTCGGCGCCATGTCCCACACGGCCTTGACGAGCGAACCAAGGCCCATGATGTCCTTGAAGCCGCGCGGCGGCTCCGGCTCCTTCAGGCGCGCCAGCACGTGGCCAATGCGACGCAGCTCGCTGACACTGTCCGCGCCCATGCCCAGCGCTACCCGTTGCGGGGTGCCGAACAGGTTGGCCAGCACCGGCATCGTATGACCGGCAGGCTGCTCGAACAGTAGTGCCGGGCCGCCGGCGCGCAGGGTACGGTCGCAGACCTCGGTCATTTCGAGGTGCGGCGATACCGGGAAGGTTACACGCTTGAGCTCACCATTTAGTTGCAACTGGGACATGAAATCCCGAAGGTCTGAATATTTCATTAACTTTTATATAATTTTCGATTGCTTGAAGTAAATCAAATTGCGTCGGCAAGTGTTTGATTTAGCAAGGTATTGCTGAGCTGGCTGAAAAAAAGTCAGATTCAAAAGTTATTAAGCGCAGTCGTGCTAGGGTTGACTTGGTATAAACGACCTCCTACAATCTGCCCTACTTGATGAGGCGGCCGGTCTTCTGACCTGATTGTAGCTGTTCTCATAACTTCACGGGGTCGGGGCCCCAAATGACATTTTAAGGAGTGTTTTCACTAGGCGTCTGCCTAAACCCCCGAGACAGTTGTTGAGCCACTGGACCCTCCCCCTGGGACCCGCGTCCAGCTGAAGCAAAGCAATGACGGCGTTTTGGTCTTCCCTACTGGAAGCCCTGACGATTTTTCTGATGCACGGCATTGGTAACTGCGCAGCGCTCACAGCGCCGCGACGGGATCCTTTTCGCCGCGACAAAGGGGACTTCGATGATCAATCGTTTGTTCGGCACGAGCGCAAGGCTCGTCCAACTCATGGCCAGCCAGCCAGTCACGTTTTCACAAGTGAGTAAAACGGCACGTGGTCTGTTGACCACCATGCAGCACACACTGACCGTGTTTGGCCTCTCGGCAGTGGCAGTACTGGCCCTGCTCTACACCAACCCGGATGCCGCCAAGAAGGTCTCCGAACTGATCCATCCTGAAGCCGGTGCTCCTGAAGCCGCGGTTACCATGGTGGCAGCGGCGCCCCCGGCAATCCCCCAGGCTGCCGTGATCGATAAGGCGCCTGCCGTCGTCCAGGCCGAACCCGTTGCCAGCAGCAAGCAGCAGCAACACGTCACGTCCTGGCTGGCCAAGCGTTACCGCGTGGCGGGCGATGCGGCCAACATGCTGGTGTCGACGGCCTATACCACGGCGCACGAGATGAAACTCGACCCGCTGCTGATCCTGGCAGTGATGGCGATCGAATCGGGCTTGAACCCGTTCGCCGAAAGCCCGATGGGCGCCAAGGGCCTGATGCAGGTGATGGCCAAGGTCCACCACGACAAATTCGCCAAAGTCGGCGGCCCCAAGGCGGCACTCGACCCGGCTGCGAACATCCGTGTCGGCGCCCTGATCCTGAAGGACTACGTCAAGCGCACCGGTTCCGTCGAAGGCGGCCTGAAAACCTATGTCGGCGCGGCCGACATGGACGACGACTCCGGCTATGGCGCCAAGGTCATCGCCGAGTGGCGCCGCCTGAAGCTGGTCGCCAGCGGCAAGCACGTGCCGACCCGCACGCCGCCATCGGCCCCGGCGCAGATGGTCGTCAACAAGGCCGAGCCGAAAGCCGCTGCGCCCGTCCTGGCCGCACCGAAGGCCGAGGAGCCTGCCGCCGTCGGCCACACGGAAGTGCTCGCGGCGAACATCTGACGCCTGACGTAAAAGACACCCCTGTAACAGACACTCCTCATGGCCACCGTTCGCGGTGGCTTTTTTTACGCTGGAGCCCGCGGCGAAAAGAGACAGGCAAACACCGCGCCAACAAAAAAGCCACCGTGCCCAAGGCAACGGTGGCTTCGCGTCAAACGCGCCCTCTATATATATATTAGCGGCGCGCGTCGGCTCCCACTTCTTCCGGGCGCAGGTTCGAGGCCAGCTTGTCGAGCACGCCGTTGACATACTTGTGACCGTCGATGCCGCCGAAGGACTTGGTCAGCTCGACCGCCTCGTTGATGACGACGCGGTACGGGATTTCCGGGTGGTTCTTCAGCTCGAACGCGCCCAGCAGCAGCACGCCGTGCTCGATCGGCGACAGTTCGGCGATGCTGCGGTCGATCAGGGGGGTGATCGATTCGCGCAGTTCGACCGAGGTCGTGATCGTGCCGTTGAGCAGCGACGAGAAATACTCGCCGTCGGCCTTGTCGAAGCCGTGCGCGCTACGGATGTTGTTGGCCACCTGGCTCGATGGCTCGTTATTCAGCAGCCATTGGTACAGGCCCTGCAGCGCGAACTCGCGCGCGCGGTGGCGCGGGGTGCGGTTCTTGCTCGGGTTGGCGTGGGTGGTCTTGTCGGTCATAGTCAACTTTCTAATGCGGTCTTTCCTGTTACTCGTCTTCTTCCGGGTGCAGCTCTTCGAGGGCCATCAGCAAATTGGCCATCTCGACCGCGACACGCGCCGCGTCGCGGCCCTTCTCGGCCATGCGCACTTCGGCCTGCTCGTCGGTCTCGGTGGTCAGCACGGCGTTGGCGATCGGGATGCCGTAGTCCAGGCCGATGCGGGTGATGCCCGCGCCCGATTCATTCGAGACCAGCTCGAAATGGTAGGTCTCGCCACGGATCACCGCGCCGAGCGCGATCAGTGCGTCGAACTGCTGGGTCTCGGCCATCTTTTGCAGCGCCAGCGGAATTTCCAGGGCGCCCGGCACGGTCACGTGCAGGATATCTTCGTCGACCACGCCCAGGTGCTTCAGTTCGGCCAGGCAGGACGACAGCAGGCCATGCCCGACGTCGGCGTTGAAGCGCGCCTGCACGATCCCGATGCGCAGGTCTTCGCCTGTCATGTTGCTTTCATAAGTTCCTACGGTCATGGCTGCCCTCTTCTTGTGTGTTCGTATGAGTAAATATAGTCGATGCGTCCGGGTCAGGCCACAGGATTGGCAATGTAGCCCGTGACTTCCAGGTCGAAGCCCGTCATCGACGGCATCTTGCGCGGATTGGCCAGCAGCTTCATCCTGCCCACGCCCAGTTCCTTCAGGATCTGGGCGCCGATACCGTAGGTGCGCAGGTCCATCGTGGCGGCGCGGCCGCTCGGGCGCGCGCCCGGGGCGTCGATCGAGGCGAACTGCGCGAACAGCTGCTCGGCGCTTTCGCCGCAGTTGAGCAGCACCAGTACGCCGCTGTCGGCCGCCTTGATCGCCGCCATCGCCGAGGCCATGGTCCACGAGTGGGTGGTGGCGCGGTGTTCGAGCACGTCGAGGATCGACACCGGCTGGTGCACGCGCACCAGGGTCTCGTCGTCATGCTTGACGTCGCCGTGCACCATCGCCAGGTGAGCGCAGCCGCTCGGCTTGTCGCGGTAGGCGATCAGGTGGAAGTCGCCATGCGCGGTCGACAGCGTGCGCTCGGCAACGCGCTCGACCAGGGTTTCGTTCTGGCTGCGGTAGTGGATCAGGTCGGCGATGGTGCCGATCTTGAGGTTGTGTTCCTTCGCGAACCCGATCAGGTCCGGCAGGCGCGCCATTTCACCGTCTTCCCGGATGATCTCGCAGATCACCGAGGCCGGGGTCAGGCCGCCCATTTCGGTCAGGTCGCAGCCGGCTTCGGTGTGCCCGGCGCGCATCAGGACGCCGCCCTTCACCGCGCGCAGCGGGAAGATGTGGCCCGGCTGCACCAGGTCGTCGGGTTTCGCGCCCTTGTTCACGGCCACCTGGATGGTGCGCGCGCGATCGGCCGCCGAAATACCGGTGGTCACGCCCTCGGCCGCTTCGATCGACACCGTGAAATTCGTGCCGAACGAGGTGCCGTTCCGGGTCGTCATCATCGGCAGCGCCAGGCGGTCGCAGATCTCTTCGGACAGCGTCAGGCAGACCAGGCCGCGCGCGTGGCGGATCATGAAATTGATGGCCTCGGGCGTGACGAAATCGGCCGCCAGCACCAGGTCGCCCTCGTTCTCGCGGTCTTCTTCGTCGACCAAAATGACCATGCGCCCTGCGCGCAATTCAGCAACGATTTCCTGGGTGCTGGAGATAGACATGCGGATTTCCTCGAAACGGTGACGCGTGGTGCGTAATCCGCTATTTTAAAGGATTTACCGGCTTCTGACCGGGCCATGGGGCGAACTCGGCAGGAGGTTCGCGAAGGGCGTACAGACGCCGGAAAACATCATGTTGCGTCAGAACAACTAATTTACACTTGTTCACAATCAATTGTTAAATATTATGTCTTATGATGAAACCTTGCGCGTATTGATGCGATGTGGCCGGACGATCGTTAAAGGGTCCGGTCCGAGGTTCTGACGTTCCGGTGTGCTGCCGCCGGGGCATTTATGGAGTAGTCATGCTGGTTCCGATATTTGCCTGCCAGTCGCCCGCCGCAGACCGGGAGAGACACTGATGGCCACCATCCTCATCGTCGACGACCGGCCGAGCAACCGGGCCTATCTCCTGGCCCTGCTCGGGTTTACCGAGCACCGCCTCCTGCAGGCCGAAGACGGCGCCGCCGCCCTGGCGCTGGTGCACAGCGAGCGCCCCGACCTGATCATCACCGACATCCTGATGCCGACCATGGACGGCTACGAGTTCGTGCAGCGCCTGCGCGCCGACCGCGAACTGGCCGCCACCCGCGTCATCTTCTACTCCGCGGTCTACGCCGAACGCGAGACGATAGCGATGGCGCGCAGCTGCGGCGTGCAGACCGTGCTGGGCAAGCCGTCCGACCCGCATGACATCATGGACGCGGTCAACGCCGAGCTGGGAATGGTGGCGGCCGCGCCGCAGGCTGCGGATGCGCCGGCGCCGGCGCGCGCACCCGCCAGCGATTTCCCGTCGCAACAGCCCTGCGACTCCCGGCCCGACACGCGCCTGGCCACGCTGCAGGAGATGTCCCTGCACCTGGCGGGCGAGCGCAAGGTCGAGGGCCTGGCCCAGGCCTTCCTGCGCGCGGCAGCCAGCATCGTCGGGGCCGACCAGCTCGCGCTGTGCCTGCTCGACAGCGACGAACGCAGCGTGCGCCACCTGGGCGCCAGCGGCTGCGACGCCGCGGCCCTGCTCCACGGCGCGGTCGCAACGCGCCTGCGCGGCGCCCTGCCCGGCGCCCTGCTCGACGCGCGCCGGCCCTTGCTGCTGGCGGAAGGCGACGCGCTGCTGGACGCGCTGCCCGCCGGCCTGGCGCGCGCCGGCTCCTTCCTCGGCCTGGCGGTGCGCGACCTGCACCACCTGCACGGCTGGATCGTCTTTGCGCGTGCACCAGGCACGCCTGCCTTCGGCCCGGAGGACGCGCGCTGGGCCTCGGCGCTGGCCGCGCAGCTTGCCGTGGCCTACGAAAACCTGAATCTGTACGGCGTGGTCCAGCGCCATGCCGCCCAGTTGCAGCTGGAAGCGACGGCGCGCGCCCACGCCGACGCCGCGCTGCGCGAGAGCGAGCACCGGCTCGAGCTGGCGCGCCAGGTCTTCGACAGCACCCAGGAAAGCATCATCATGACGGACGCCAGCGCCAGGATCGTGGCGGTCAATCCGGCCTTCGAGCAGAACACGGGTTACAGCGAATGGGAGGTGATGGACCAGAATCCGAGCATGCTGCGTTCCGGGCGCCACGACACCCCGTTCTACCGCTGCATGTGGGCCAGCCTCGAGCAGCATGGCCAGTGGCGCGGCGAGATCTGGAACCGCCGCAAGAACGGCGAGCTCTACCCGGAGCGGATGAGCATCAGCGCCGTGCACGACGATGCCGGCAAACTGACTGCCTATGTCTCGGTCTCGACCGACCTGTCGGCGCTGAAGGCCGCGCACAACCAGCTCGACTTCCTGTCGAACCACGACGCCCTGACGCTGCTGCCGAACCGCTCGCTGTTCCACGACCGGCTGCAGCAATCGATCGCTGCAGCGCGCCGCGACGGCACCCAGCTGGCGCTGCTGCTGGTGAACGTCGACCGCCTCTCGCGCATCAACGACAGCCTCGGCCATGCCGCCGGCGACGCGCTGCTGCGCGAAGTGGCGCGCCGCGCCAGCCGGATCGCGGGCCCCACCGACACCGTCGCTCGCCTGTCGGGCGACGAATTCGTGCTGCTCACCGAGTGCGAGGACACCGAGGCCATCATCCTGGTCGCACACAGCCTGATCGACGCCATCGCCCAGCCGGTCTCGGTGGGAGGACACGATCTGGTCGTCACGGGCAGCATCGGCATCAGCGTATTTCCGCGCGACGGCGACGCGCCCGGCGACCTGCTGAAAGCGGCCGATGCCGCGCTGGCGCACCAGAAGGACGCCGGCCGCAACGGCTTCCGCTTCTTCAAGGGCGAGATGAACGACCAGGCGATGCGCTGGCTGGCCCTGGAAACGCGCCTGCGCCGGGCCATCGGGCGCGCCGAGCTGGCGCTGCACTTCCAGCCGCAGGTGGCAGCCCTGGATGGCCGCGTGCTCGGCATGGAAGCGCTGCTGCGCTGGCACAGCTCGGAGCTGGGCCGGGTCTCGCCGGCCGACTTCATCCCGCTGGCCGAAGATACGGGCCTGATCCTGCCGATCGGCGACTGGGTGATGCGCCAGGCCTGCCTGCAGAACAAGGCCTGGCAGGATGCCGGCCTGCCGCGCGTCCCGGTGGCGGTGAACGTGTCTGCGCACCAGTTCAAGGCCGGCACCGTCCCGGCCGTGGTGCGCGCCGCCCTGCTCGAGTCGGGCCTGGAGGCGCGCTACCTCGAGGTCGAGCTGACCGAGAGCGTCATGCTGGGCGACACCACCGCCGCCGAAGCCCAGCTGGCCGAGCTGCGCGCGATGGGCGTGTCGCTCTCGCTGGACGACTTCGGCACCGGCTACTCCTCGCTCGGCTACCTGTCGCGCTTCTCGCTCGACAAGCTGAAGATCGACCAGGCGTTCGTGCGCAACATCACGACCGACCCGCGCAGCGCGGCCATCGCCCAGGCCACGATCGCCCTGGCAGACGGCCTCTCGCTGCGCGTCGTGGCCGAAGGCGTGGAGACGCTGGCGCAGCGCGACTTCCTCGGCCGGATCGGCTGCGAAGTGCTGCAGGGCTACCTGTACAGCCAGCCGGTGCCGGCACGCGAGATGGAAGTGCTGTTGCGCGCCGGACGCGTCGTGGTGTGAGGGGTTGAGGTTTTGCGGCACACGAAGCCCCGAGCGGCCATTACAATGGCCGCTCGACGCTACTTGACGGACTCCCGATGTTCATGCCGACGTTCTGCCGTTTTCTCTGCCGTGTTTTCCTTGCCGCCCTCCTCACCCAGCCCTTCGTCGCCGGCGCCGCCCTCAAGCTCGACGCGCCGATCCCGGTCGGTCCCCAGGTCAAGGTGGGCAAGCTCGCGAACGGGCTGACCTATTACATCCAGAAGAACGCCCGCCCCGAACGCCGGCTGGAGCTGCGCCTCGTCGTCAAGGCCGGATCGATCCTGGAAGACGAGGACCAGCAGGGCCTGGCGCATGTGGTCGAGCACATGGCCTTCAACGGCAGCACCCATTTCAGAAAGCAGGAACTGGTCGACTACCTGCAGTCGATCGGCGTCAAGTTCGGCGCCGACCTGAATGCCTATACCTCGTTCGACGAAACCGTCTACATCCTGCCGATTCCGCTCGGCAAGCGCGAACACCTCGACAAGGCCTTCCTGGTGCTGGAAGACTGGGCCAACGGCATCACCTTCGACGATGCGACGGTCGAAAAGGAGCGCGGCATCGTGCTCGAGGAACTACGGCTGGGCAAAGGCGCCGGCGACCGCATCGGCAAGCAGCTCTACCCGAAAATCTACAACGGCTCGCGCTATGCCGAGCGCATGCCGATCGGGAAGGAAGAAGTGCTGCGCAGCTTCCGCCCGGAGGCGCTGCGCCGCTTCTACCGCGACTGGTACCGGCCCGACCTGATGGCCGTGGTCGCCGTTGGGGACGCCGACCCTGTGCTTATCGAAAAACTGATCCGCTCGCACTTCGGCAAGCTGAAGAACCCTTCGCCTGCGCGCAAGCGCACCTATGCGGAGATCCCGGCGCGCGCGACGACCGAAGCGGTGGTGGTGGTCGACCGCGAAGCCGGCGGCAACGGCGTCCTGATCCGCTATCCGGTGCAGCCCGTGCGCGAGCCCGACACCGTGCGCGGCTACCGCGAGCAGCTGGTCGAGGGCCTGTTCGGGGACATGCTGGGCGACCGGCTGCGCGCGCTATCGCAGCTGCCGCAGCCGCCTTTCCTGGGCGGCGGCAGCGGCCTCGCCAAGCTCACGCCCTTCTATAAATCCTTCAGTTCCAGCGCCTCGGTCGGCCCCGGCGGCGCCCCCGCCGCAATCGAAGCGCTGGTGCGCGAGAACGAACGCGTGCGGCGCCATGGCTTCACGGCGCAGGAACTCGAGCGCGCCAAGAAGGACATGATGCGCAACTTCGAACGCATCTACAGCGAGCGCGACAAGACCAATTCGGCCGTGTACGTGGCTGAATACATGCGCAACTTCCTGCAGCAGGAACCGCTCCCCGGCATCGCCGCCGAATACGCGTATGCGCAGGAGATGCTGCCCGGGATCCCGCTCGAGGAGATGAACGCCTACGCGCGCCGCACCATCCCGGCCAACTCGGGCAAGCTGCTGATCTACACCGGCATCGCGCGCGCCGACATGCCGCCGCCCCAGGGCGACACCCTGCTGGCGGCGCTGGCCAAGGCCGAGCAGCAGGAGGTGGCGCCGTACGAGGAAAAAGCGCTGGCGGCGCAGCTGATGGCGCAGCCGCCCAAGCCCGGCCAGATCGTCCACGAAAGCGAGGACAAGGGGCTCGGCCTGACCCACCTGACCCTGTCGAACGGCGTCAAGGTGATCCTGAAGGCCACCGATTTCCGCAACGACCAGGTGGTGATGAGCGCCGCGCGCCATGGTGGCCAGAGCCTGTTCGGGGATGCCGACATCCTCAACGCGCGCTACGCCAACGGCATTGTCTCGAGCATGGGCCTGAAGGAGTATTCGCCGCTCGACCTGTCGAAGGTATTGGCGGGCAAGTCCGCGGCGGTGACGATGGGCATGGCCGGCTACACCGAGGTGGTCGGGGCCGCCTCGGGCGCGTCCGACATCGAGACCATGCTGCAGATGCTCTGGCTGCGCTTCGACGCCGTGCGCCGCGACGAAGACCTGTTCATGTCCTTCATCGGCAAGCAGGTCGAAGCGGCGCGCAACCGCCGTGGCGAGCCGGCGACACGCTTCGGCGAGACGGTTACCGCCACGCTCTACAACAACCATCCCCGCGCGCCGCGGACGCTGCGCCCCGAGGAATACGCGCAGATCGACCTGGACCGCAGCATCGCGATCTACCGCGAACGCTTCTCCAGCGCCAAGGGCCTGACCTTCGTCATGGTCGGCAGCTTCGACATCGCGAAAATCAAGCCGCTGCTGGCGACCTACCTCGGCAGCCTGCCGACGCACGATATCCCGGTCGAATGGCGCGACGTCGGGCTGCGTCCGGTGACGGGCGTGGTCAAGCGCGCCGTGTACAGCGGCAGCGAGCCGAAAAGCACGATCTCGCTGACCTTTACCGGCAAGGCCGAGTTCTCGCAGCGCGAGCAGATGCGCCTGCAGGCCCTGCTCGAAGTCCTCAACCTGCGCATCATCGAAGTGCTGCGCGAAAAGCTCTCGCTGATCTACGGCGGCAGCGCCGGCGGCTCGATCAGCCGCATCCCCTACGGCAGCTACACGCTCTCGGTGACCCTGCCGACCGGACCGGAAAGCGTCGACAAGGTGCTCGCCGCCACCTTCGAGGAATTCGAACGCCTCAAGCGCGAAGGACCGACGGCGGCTGACCTGGCGAAGGTGAAGCAGAACTGGGTCCAGAACTACCGGCGCTCGCTGCGCGAAAACGGCTTCTGGCTGGGACAGATCCAGGCCTCGCTGATGGACGGCACCGACCCGCAATCGATCCTGACGCACGAAGCGCGCGTGTATGCCCTGAGCGCGCCAGAGGTGCAGGAAGCGGCGCGGCGCTACCTGGACAACAATAATTATGTACAGGTGGTGTTGTATCCGCAGAAGGCGGTGGCGGTGAAGGAAGCGGCGGTGCAGCCCCCGAACTGAACGTCGGGTGGACGGGGGACCCGTCCACCCTACCTCAAATACCTTTCAAACCACTCCACCGTCCTCTTGCGCTGATCGAGCTGATGCTCCGGCTTGCGAATCGCATGCCCTTCCCCGTCGTAGATCACGAGCGTGGTCGGCGTGCCGATCGCGCGCAGGCCGTGCCAGAACTCCATCGACTGCACCGCCGGCGTCTCGACGTCGCGCTCGCCCACATACAGCAGGGTCGGCGTCTTCGCGTTTTTGATCGACTCGATCGGCGACGCCCGCCGGTACACGGCCGGGTCGTCGTACATGGCCGCGCCAAAGAACGGCACCATCCACTGATCGATGCCGTTCTGGCCGTAGTAGCTGATCCAGTTGGCGATGCCGGCGCCGGCCACCGCCGCCTTGAAGCGGGTGCTGTGGGTGACACCCCACATCGTCATGAAGCCGCCGTAGGAGTGCCCCATCAGGCCAAGCCGGGCGCCGTCGACCGGCGCTTCCTTGACCACGGCATCGACCCCGGCCAGGATGTCGCGCCAGTCGCCGCCGCCGAAGTCGCGCTGGTTCGCCTGCGTGAAGGCCAGGCCCTGGCCGAAGCTGCCGCGCGGGTTCGGCTGGAACACGAAATAGCCGCGCTCGACCAGCTCGCGCACCAGCGCATTGCCCGACTCCCCGCTTGCCACGAAACGCGGCATCGCCGCCGACGCCGGCCCGCCGTGCACGATCACCACCATCGGGTGCTTGCGCCCGGGCGCGACCTGGCGCGGACCGATCAGCCAGCCCTGGCTGCGGTAACCCTCGTTGGTCCAGGCGATGCTGCGCGCCGCAACCTGCGGCGCAAAGCCGTCGTTGTCGCGGGTGATGGCGTTCAGCTCCGGCAGCCGGCCCGCATGCACGCGCGGCGCCGCTTCATAGGTCTCCATCACCGAGACCGCGCTGCTGCCGTCGCGGCTGAACACGATCCTGCCATCGCGCGAACCGTTCGCCGCGACCGCGCCCGACCACAGGGTGTGCGCCGTGCGCGCGCCCGGATCGACCGCCACCACCGCCATCCGGTCGCCCTGCAGGCTCGAAGCGAGCAGCTGCGCCCCTTTCCACGCCAGGCCGTTGAACGAGCCGGCATAACCCGGGGTGACGTCGACAGGCTCCCCACCCGCGAGCGGCACGGTAAAGATGTCGCCCCCGACCGAGCCGAAGTCGCTCATCAGGCCACCAACAAACGCCACCGTGCGTCCATCGGCCGACACATGCGGCAGGCTGACCTGCATCTTTGGCGCGGCGATGATGCGCAGCGCGCCGCTGGCGGCGTCGATGTGGCCGAGGGTGGCCACCCACCAATTATTGTCGCCATTGCCTTTCGCGCTGGTGGCGACGAAACCCTTGCCGTCGGGCGTCCAGTCGTATTCGTAGACAAAGGTGTCGGCCGGCGACACGAGGCGCAGCGGGCCGCCGGCAGCGGGGACGACGGCGATGCGCTGGGCGTCCTCGTTGACGCCGATCTCGCCGACCTGGCGCGCGCCCGCCTCGACCGCGCCGGTCTGCTTGGTGGCGCCGACCGTGGCCAGCAGCGCGATGTCGGCGCCGCTCGGAGACCAGCGCGCCGTATTGGCCACGCCCTTGACCGCGCCGACCGGCGTCAACTTGCCTGCGCGCGCCACCCACAGCGTGGCCACGCCGCCCTGCGGGTCGGCGGCGATAAAGGCGAGCGCTGGATGGTCCGGCGAACGGTCGGGCGACCAGGACGGGAAATCGTAGGAACAGGTGGCGCAGGGGTCGTATTCGGCAGTGATCTTCCCACTGGCGGCATCGCGCACGACAATGTGTCCATGCGCGCGCCCGTGTGCGCGGCGGCCCGGTACACCGGGGTCGGCCGACTCGATCGCGGCGATCCGTTCGCCGCCGGCGCTGATCGCGACCGCGCGGTATTCGCGCATCTGCGCCGCTTCGGCTTGCGTGGTGGTGCCAACGGCGGCCATGACCAGCGCCAGCGCGGCGGGAACGGCCCTGGCGGACACCCAACCTTGATGGATTCTCATCTGTTCTCCTCGTCCTCGGCCGCCTCGCATTGCGGGCCAGCGCATGTTTATTAGCTCAACTGTCATTCGATCGGCAGTCTACGCCGATTCAGGCGTGTCGGGTGCGCAACAAAAAATGATGCCGCACGGGTAATCTTGCCTAGGCGCATGAAATGCGGTGGCACAAACTTGACGCGGCACTAGACTGCAAGTTCAAACTGGGCAGGAGTTGAGGATGATTTACAAGGACTGCGACAACAAGGAACCGGTCGCCACGATTCTGGAACGCATGCTGGCCCTGGCCGGGCCGGACAAGCGCGCCCTGATCGAGCGCCAGCTGCGCACCATGCGCGCGGGGATCAAGGGCGAGCGCGAGGCCGCATGGCTGATCGATGTCTACCTCAAGGACGCGACCCGTACCGCCGTCATCCACGACCTGCGGCTCGACCTGGGCGACGGCCAGGTGGCACAGATCGACCACCTGCTGATCCACCGCACGCGCCGCTTCTATGTGCTCGAGACCAAACCCTTCTCGCATGGCGTGAAGATCACCGACGAGGGAGAGTTCCTGCGCTGGAACGAGGCTGCCAAGAGCTGGGAAAGCATGGCCTCGCCCCTGGCCCAGAACGAACGCAACGTGCCGGTCTTGCGCCGCGCGCTGGAAAAACTGGGACTGGGCGACTGCCCGATCGAATCCTGGGTGCTGGTCGCCCCGAACGCCCGCATCGACCGGCCGCGCCGCTACGATACCTGGCGCGTCGTCAAGGCCGACCAGTTCATCGAAAAGATGAACAAGGCGCTGGAAAACGCGCCGGCCCACGGCGCGCTCGATGGCCTCCTGCGCACCGGCCTGTACGACTCGATCGGTGACATCGCGACCAAGCTCGTCGCGCTGCACTGCCCCTCCACCACCGACTACATGGCGCGCTTCGGGGTCGTACCGGAAGCGCAGCCGGCGGCGGACTAGATTTTGGCGGCGGACAGCATGCGCTCGACGTAGCGCGCAATCAGGTCGATCTCGAGGTTGACCTTCGATCCGGCATGCAGGTGCTTGAGGGTCGTGACCGCGATCGTGTGCGGGATCAGGTTGATCGAAAAGCGGCACACCTTCACGCCGTCGACCACCAGGTCGTCGACGCGATTGACGGTCAGCGACACGCCGTTGACGACCACCGATCCCTTATAGGCGAGGAATTTCGCCAGCTCCTGCGGCGCATCGATGACCAGTTCGCGCGACTCGCCCACGGCTTCGAAGCTGTGCACCTGTCCCAGGCCGTCGACGTGGCCCGATACCAGGTGGCCGCCCAGGCGCTCGGCCAGGGTCAGGGCCTTCTCCAGGTTGACTTCGCCCGGTGCGTCGAGGCCGGCGGTCTTGCTCAGGCTCTCGCGCGACACGTCGACCGAGAAGGCGCTGTCGGTCTTGGCGACCACGGTCATGCAGGCGCCGTTGATCGCGATCGAGTCGCCCAGCGCGACGTCGGCCAGCGGCAAGCCGCCGGCATCGATCTCCAGGCGCACGCCTGCGGTGTCCAGGTCCGCCTGCGGCGAAACAGAGTTGATGGTGCCGACGGCGGCGACGATTCCAGTAAACATACGGCTGATTCCTTGATTAGTTCTAAATTGGATTGAAGCGCGCCAGGATGCGCAGGTCGCTGCCGACCTGCGTCACGGCGTGGAAACGCAGTGTGATCTTGTCGGCCAGGCTGCCCGGCGCCGGCAGCGCGAACATGCCCTGCCCCGCACCAATCAGGCTTGGCGCCAGGTAGACCAGCAGCTCGTCGACGCAGCCTTCGCGCACCAGCGAAGCGTTCAGTTTCGACCCGGCCTCGACGTGTACCTCGTTGATCTCGCGCCGGCCCAGTTCCAGCATCAGCGCGGCCAGGTCGACCTTTCCGCCAGCGCTGTTGCCAACACCGGGCAGCAGGATCACCTCGTGGCCGGCCGCGCGCAGGGCCGCTTCCTTGCCGGGGCTGGGTGCCGCCGCCACGATCCAGCACGGTTCGCCCTGCAGGATGCGCGCGCCAGGGTCGATCTCGAGCCGGCTGTCGACGATCACGCGGCGCGGCTGGCGCGGAGTTGCCACCCCGCGCACCGTCAGCTGCGGGTCGTCCGCTTTCACCGTGCCGATACCGGTCAGGATAACGCAGGCGCGTGCGCGCCAGGCATGGCCGTCCGCGCGTGCCTCCGGCCCCGTGATCCACTGGCTTTCGCCGTTCTCCAGGGCCGTAAAGCCGTCCAGGCTGGCCGCGGATTTCAGGCGCACCCATGGACGGCCCCGCCGCATGCGCGAAAAGAAGCCGATGTTCAGTTCGTGGGCCGCGTCGGCCAGCACGCCGGATACGGTCTCGATCCCGGCGGCCTGCAACTGGGCCATGCCGCGTCCCGCGACCAGCGGGTTCGGGTCGCCCATCGCCGCCACCACCCGTTTCAACCCCGCTTCGACCAGGGCGTTCGAGCACGGCGGCGTGCGGCCGTAGTGGCTGCAGGGCTCGAGCGTGACGTAGGCAGTCGCCCCGCGCACGTCGTTTCCGCGCGCGGCGGCATCGCGCAGCGCCTGGATTTCGGCGTGGGCCTGGCCGGCGGGCTGGGTGTGGCCGGCGCCGATCACTTCGCCATCGCGCACGATGACGCAGCCGACGCGCGGATTGGGCGCGGTGATGTACATGCCTTTCGCGGCCCACTCCAGGGCCAGCGCCATGCCGTCGGTGTCGGTATTGATTTGCAAAATCGTCTTCGTTCTTTTCAGGACGGCCCGAGGGCGCCGTCGCATTGATCGTCGCGCGCCGGGTTGCACATGCGCGCCCGGCCCAGCATGTTGATTTTAATACGGCGGATCGCGCCGCCATGGAACAGCGACAGCGTACCCGGGCGCGCTGCCGCACTGTTGCTGTCGCTGCACGAACGCCCGGCGCCATTGTAGGCGATGTAATACGGCGGCGCAGGGCCGGTGAAGCCGAAGTGGAAGGCCAGGCCGGGCGCCAGCGGCCCGTGCACGGCGATGATGTCGTCTCCCGGGCCGGCCACGCCATCCTCGTCGCGGTCGGCAAAGACCGTCCAGCCCTGCGCCCAGTCTGCACCGGCCGGGTCGCGCGGGGCCAGCCTGATGCGTTCGTTGCGGGCGATGGCCTGTGCGCGCGCCAGCCCGATTGCCTCGTACAGGTCGCTCGCGGCGCCGCGCAGTTGCTGGGTGCGGATCAGCGCGTGCAGGTCCGGCAAGGCAACGGCGAGCAGGGCCGCGCCGATCGCCAGCACGGCCAGCAGTTCGAGCAGCGTGAAGCCGCCGCGCGGCCCCGGGCGCCTCATGGCCAGCACCGTTGTGCGCGATTGCCCGCGCTGTTGCCTGCACTGCCGCTGGCACCCTGCTCTCCCGTGCTGGCGAGGGTGAGCGTGCCGCATTCGGGGTCGGCAAACCGCGCGTCGACGTTCGCGGTACCGGGCCGCGCGCTGATCAGCACGCAGTCGCGCAGGTCGCCGCCCGGGCAGGCCTGGGCCTCGAGCTCATAGGCGCTGCCGGCCGCGCTGTTGCCCGACCACCAGGGCAGCCCCGCGCTTGGGGCCGCGCTCGAGAAGGCGACATAGGTGTGGTGGAGCGCGCGATGATGCTCCTGCTGCTGCATGGCGTTCATCAGCGCCACCTGCCCTTCCATCCGGCGCGTCCTCGTCACGTAATCGCCATAGCCGGGGTAAGCCAGCGCCGCCAGCACGGACAGGATGACCAGCACGATCAGCAGCTCGACCAGGGTAAAGCCGGAATTCACGCAACTGCGGACACTACTGCGGCAACGATTGCGGCGGTTCATCGTTTTCTCCTCGTGAATGGAATCAGGAAGCGGCCCGGTGTAGCGCGGGCCAGTTGGCGATTTCGCGCCAGCCGAGGCGGCCGCCGGGGGCAGTGGCTGACGCGCGGATGTAGTAGCCCTGCAGGACGACGACGGTGGCGGCATCGGCGCCGAAGCCGATGGCCGTGATGCGATAGCGCGGCGCCTGCCCCGGCGCCCGTCCTGGTACCGCCAGCAGTTCGATCAGGTAGCGCGGCAGGCGCGCCGGCAGCAGTCCTGCGCCGGTCGGCATCGACCGTCCGCTGAAGCGGCCGTACTCGACGGCGCGCTCGCCGGCCAGGTCGGCTGCCTGCCACGCCGGGGCGCCCGGCGGCGCGGCCAGCCGGCACAGGCCGGTGCGCTCGGCGCCGCCCGAGCAGCGCTCCATGAAGGCGCTCGCGTCGAGTGCGGCGAAGATCGCCGCGCGCGGCGAGGCCGCACCGGCGGCGCCGTCGATGTCGCGTTCGGCATCGAGCAAGGCTGCCTCGGCCGCGGCCAGCGCGACATGGCGGTCGCGTTCTACACGCGTCGATTTCGCCGCCATCAGCGCGGCGCGCAGGCTCGACACCGACATCATCAGGACGGCAAGCATCAGGAACAGCACGGTCACCAGGGCCGCGCCCTGCTGGCGGGGAGAAAAAGGCAGGCGCATGCAAGGCCTACTCGAGCGGCGCGCCGACCGCGAACACGGCCGAAAACAGGCGGCGCGATGGCGCGCGTGCGCCGCCGTCCAGGGCGGCTGTGGACAGCCAGGTCCCGGGATCGGGGTAAGGTTCGGGCCCGGTGCCGTATCCGGGCCCGAACAAGGCGTAGCTACCCGGCTGCACGGCGGCGGGAGACGGCCGTTCGCCGTGCAGAAGGAGCGCCACCCTGACGCTCGCCACGCGCTTCCACCAGGTGTGCCTGTTGAGTTCGGCGGCGGATGCCAGCCCGAGGCCGGCATCGAGCGCCAAAATAGTGCTGGCGTTAACGTAGCGGTTCGGGATGCCGTCACGCGGCGTGTCGGTATCGATCCCGTACAGGACCTGGAAGCTGTCGACACCCTTGACGAGGGCGTCGGCGCTCCAGCTGCTCGTGCCGCGGTATTTGCAGCGCAGTTCCGCCTCGCCGCCGGCGTTGCGCGCGACGTAGAAGATGCTCCAGCCTTCCTCGGCCGCGTGCACGGCGAAGCCGGCACAGTTGAGCACGCTGCCATCGCCATGGGGCGCCGCGCCGGCGCCGGGATAGCGCACGGCCAGCACGTCGCTGCCATGCACCGCGCCGGGCAAGGCTCCCGCGATGGCGACGCCCGTCTCGGGCAGCGTGCGGTTGTCAAACCCCGCGAGCGGCGCCGGCGCTGCCGGGTCCATCGCCGCCGCGCCAGGGCCTTCCCAGTTGACGAAGGCGCCCTGGCGCACCGCACGGCCAAGGAGCGCGAGCGCAAAGCGCCCGCTGTCGTCGACATCGACCGCATCCGCATGCGCGCCATAGGCATGGTTGGCGCCGGAGAACAGCACCGACGCCGCCAGCAGCACGCCCAGGCTGAGCGCGAGCGCGACAAGCAGCTCGACCAGGCTCAGGCCGCGCCCGCGCAAGCATCGGCGTAGCGTCATCCCGACACCACCATGACAACGAAGGGCGTCGCCTCGTGCGGCGCCGGAGCGGCGGTGGTGTGACGCCGCCAGCCGATCTTGACGACCAGCGGCGCGTCGCTGCCGCCCGTACAGGGCCAGTCGAGCGCCGCGTTCAGAGCGGGCGCATCGCGGCACACCGTGATGCGCCCGCCCGGGAAGCCTTCCTGCACGCTGCGCGCGAGTTCATGGATGTCGAACTGCGCCAGCTGCGCGCTATCGCATGCGGCCGACCCAAAACACTGCACAGGCGGGTCGGCGGGCGCGCCGCCGGCGGCATCGTAATCGAGCTGGAGGTAAGGATTGGCGGGATCGGGCAGCGCCATTTGTGCCGGGTTGACGCCGATACGGGCCGCCAACGACGAGGCCAGCGCCACGGCTTCGGATTCGAGCGCGGCCTGCTGGCGCAGGCGCGCGCTGGCAGCCTGGGTGGCGGCCGCGCCAATGACGCCTACGGCCAGCACGAACATGGCAACCAGCACTTCGATGAGCGTAAAACCGCCGGCCGGGGACCGCTGCACGGGACACCTCCACAGTTCAGGCGCGTACATTCGCGCGAGCTGCGAAGTTATCAGCGGGCCTTCAGCCGAGCCTGCGTTGGCTCAAGCGTGTGCGGGTGTCCGAATCGGAATGATGTAGAGCGCTTGAGAACACCTTCAGAGCGAGGCGCGGCGACGAAGACAGTACGACTGTACGGCGAGGAGCTGCAACGCAGCTATGGAGGTGTTCTCAAGCGCTCTACTTGCGGGGGTGACCGACTTCGGCCAGGGCCTGCTGAAACTCCGCCAGGTCCTTGAAGTCCTTGTAGACCGAAGCGAAGCGGATGTACGCGATCTGGTCCAGGCGCTTGAGTTCCTGCATGACAAGTTCGCCGACATAACCGGTGTCGACTTCGCGGCGGCCGCTGGTGAGCAGCTTTTCTTCGATCGAGGCCACGGCGGCGTCGATCGCCCCGGCCGAGACCGGGCGCTTGCGCAGCGCCAGCATCAGGCTGCCGCGCAGCTTGCTGGAGGCAAATTCGGTGCGGCTGCCGTTCTTCTTGACGATGATCGGCATCGACAGCTCGATGCGCTCGTAGGTGGTGAAGCGCTTGTCGCATTTGCCGCAGCGACGCCGGCGCCGGATGGCGTCGCCCTCCTCGGATACGCGCGTATCGAGGACCTGGGTGTCTTCATGCTGGCAGAACGGACATTTCATGGCGTAATAATAAAGGAGAAAAGGAACGGCATCCCGACTTATCGGGCTGCCGTTCCTTTTCGGTCTTGCTTGCTTTACCTTCTACACAGTACTGAATAGTGCTTAGGCTGCGTAGACCGGATATTTATCGGTCAGCACCTTCACTTCAGCCTTCACGCGCTCGATGGTCGCGGCGTCGTGCGGGTTGTCGAGCACGTCGGCGATCAGGTGGCCGACACGGGTTGCGTCTTCTTCCTTGAAGCCGCGGGTGGTGAAGGCCGGGCTGCCGAGGCGGATACCCGAGGTGACGAACGGCTTCTGCGGGTCGTTCGGGATGCCGTTCTTGTTGCAGGTCATGTGCGCCTGGCCCAGGATCGCTTCGGCTTCCTTGCCGGTCAGGCCTTTCGAACGCAGGTCGACCAGCATCACGTGCGACTCGGTACGGCCCGAGACAATGCGCAGGCCGCGCGCCGTCAGGGCTTCGGCCAGCGCCTTGGCGTTCTTCACCACTTGCTGCTGGTAGGTCTTGAACTCGGGCGTGAGCGCTTCCTTGAAGGCCACGGCCTTGCCGGCGATAACGTGCATCAGCGGGCCGCCCTGGATACCAGGGAAGATCGCGGAATTGATCTGCTTTTCGAACTCGGCCTTCATCAGGATAATGCCGCCGCGCGGGCCGCGCAGCGACTTGTGCGTGGTGGACGTGACGAAGTCGGCGAACGGCACCGGGTTCGGGTACTCGCCGGCGGCGATCAGGCCGGCGTAGTGCGCCATGTCGACCATGAAGTAGGCGCCGATTTCCTTGGCCACACGGGCGAAGCGCTCGAAGTCGATGCGCAGCGAGAACGCCGAGGCGCCCGCGATGATCATCTTCGGCTTGTGCTCGCGCGCCAGGCGTTCCATTTGCTCGTAATCGATGTCTTCTTCAGGGGTCAGGCCGTAGGACACGACGTTGAACCATTTGCCGGACATGTTCAGCGCCATGCCGTGGGTCAGGTGGCCGCCTTCGGCCAGCGACATGCCCATGATGGTGTCGCCAGGTTTGAGCATCGCGAAGAACACGCCCTGGTTCGCCTGCGAACCGGAGTTGGGCTGCACGTTGGCCGCTTCCGCGCCGAACAGTTGCTTGACGCGGTCGATCGCCAGTTGCTCGGCGACGTCGACGAACTCGCAGCCACCGTAGTAGCGCTTGCCCGGATAGCCTTCGGCGTATTTATTCGTCAGCTGCGAACCCTGCGCCTGCATGACGGCCGGCGAGGTGTAGTTTTCCGATGCGATCAGCTCGATGTGATCCTGCTGACGGGTGTTTTCTTGTTGAATCGCGCCCCACAGTTCCGGGTCGACATTGGCCAGCGTGTGATCTTTTGCAAACATGAACAAACTCCAATCGGTAAGAGAACCGGACAACGGCAGTGTTGGATCGGCAAGAAGGCCAGGAAGCAGCCAGCCGCGACGCAAAAATGCACGCGAACCATTGTCGGCTGCCCAGGCGAACGGCGGATGAAATCTCACGTTCCCCGGTGGATATCCACCTTTGCGTATCGCTTGCTGTATCGCTTGCCATACGGTTTCGCCAGTTACGTGAGACATAAATGGACTCGCGATTGTATGTGAACTGCCTGCTTAGAGCAAGGAAAGCGTGTCAGGCTGGCAAGCTGGGCCTCCAAGCTGGCTGGTCGAGCAAGATGGCCATTTCGGCTACAATCTGCGGGCTACCGCCAATCGAGGATTCCATCATGATCGTTTTCATTACCGGCGCATCCGCCGGTTTCGGCGCCGAAATGGCGCGCACTTTCGTTCGCAACGGCCACCAGGTCGTCATGGCCGCGCGCCGCAAGGAACGCCTCGACGCGCTCGCGCAGGAACTGGGCGAATCGGCGCTGCCGGTTGAAATGGACGTGACGAACAAGGCGTCGATCGAGGAAGCGCTGGCCCTGCTGCCGCAATCCTGGCGCCAGATCGACGTCCTCATCAACAACGCGGGCCTGGCACTGGGCACCGCCCCGGCACACGAAGCGCCGCTCGACGACTGGGAAACCATGATCGCGACCAATTGCCAGGGCCTGGTGACGATGACGCGCGCACTGCTGCCGTCCATGGTCGAGCGCGGCAGCGGACTGGTCATCAACCTCGGTTCGGTGGCCGGCCATTACCCCTACCCTGGCGGCAACGTGTACGGCGCCACCAAGGCTTTCGTGGAACAGTTCACGCTCAACCTGCGCGCCGACCTGGTCGGCACCGGCGTGCGCGCCACCAACCTGGCGCCAGGGCTGTGCGGCGGCACCGAATTCTCGAACGTGCGCTTCAAGGGCAATGACGATGCCGCGGCCAAGGTGTACGAGGGAACGACGCCCCTGACGGCGAAGGACATCGCGGAGACCGCCTACTGGATCGCGACGCTGCCGCCGCATGTGAATGTGAACAGTATCGAACTGATGCCGACTTGCCAGGGGTTCGGGCCGTTCAATATCAAGCGCGGTTAAGCGGGATTCACACGCGACGTATTCAAGGATACCCGTAGGGTGGGCGGCTTCGCCGCTCACGCGTTCAAACCGAGCCTGCATCCAGGCGCAAATAATCTCGCCGATGATCGTTGGGTGCTGTTGGCAACCCGGCAGCGCTCGGGTCTTGTTGAACGCGTGAGCGGGGGACCCGCCCACCCTACGGATCAAGCTCATTTGCCGCAGGCCCATTTCGCTCAGCATCGCACCGTGCGCCCTGCCTTTGATAATTGTGAGAAAGTGTTACAGTTATTGTCCCGACAGCGTTGCATCTCGTCTACTAGCCGCGCCTGATGTGCCAAGCACGCGCTTCCCGGTCCCTGCCCGCCAGGATGTTCGCTAGCGAACATATGCGTGAATGGCGTAAAATGTTTCCAATTATCATTTATGGCAAAGTGACATGCCTTCCGTTTTCACCTGGGCAGTAAGGGTCTACTACGAAGACACAGATGCCGGCGGTATCGTGTTTTACGCGAACTACCTGAAATTCTTCGAGCGTGCGCGCACCGAATGGTTGCGCGCTGCCGGCGTCAGGCAGCAGGACCTGATCGATCGCGAGGGTGTTGCCTTTGTCGTGCGCAGCGCAACGATCGACTACCATGCTCCGGCACGCCTCGACGACGAGCTCACGCTGACCCTGTCGATCGAAAAACTTGGCCGCGCCTCGGTGCAGTTTGTCCAGAAAGCGTATTGCGGCGACCGTTTATTGGCCGCGGCGAGCGTCAAGGTCGGCTGTGTCGACATCGCCACGGTGCGACCACGCTCGCTGCCTGACGATGTCGCTGATAAAATGCGTGCCGCCTGATCCATCCAACAATATTGCTTATTTGATGTTTATCCGATGACACCGACCCACGACCTTTCCTTTCTCGCCCTTATCAGCAACGCGCACATCATCGTGCAGCTCATCATGCTGTTGCTGCTCGTGCTGTCGGTCGTAAGCTGGTCGTACATCTTCCGTAAAATCTTCGCGATCCGCGCGGCGCGGCGCCTGACCGAACAGTTCGAGCGCAGTTTCTGGGCCGGCGGCAACCTGCATACCCTGCACCAGAGCGCCAGCGCCCAGCGCGAACAAAGCGGCCCCCTGGCCCGCATCTTCGAGTCCGGCATGGGCGAATTCATCAAGGGCAAGCAGGCATCGCGTGACGCCCTCGACATGGGCGCCGTGCTCGACGGCTCGCGCCGCGCCATGCGCGCCGCTTTCCAGCGCGAACTCGACGGCCTCGACCTGCACCTGAACTTCCTGGCCTCGGTCGGCTCGGTCTCGCCCTACATCGGCCTGCTCGGCACCGTCTGGGGCATCATGAACGCCTTCCGCGGCCTGGCCAGCGTGCAGCAGGCAACCCTGGCAACCGTCGCGCCCGGCATCGCCGAAGCACTGATTGCCACCGCCATCGGCCTGTTCGCGGCGATTCCGGCGGTCGTCGCCTACAACCGCTTCACGCACGACATCGACCGCCTCGCGACCCGTTTCGAGAGCTTCGTCGAGGAATTCTCGAACATCCTGCAACGCCAGTCGCGCTAAGGGGATCGACATGGCCTTTTCCAGCAGCATGCGCGGTGGACGCCGCAGCAAGTTCAAGTCCGAAATCAACGTCGTGCCCTACATCGACGTGATGCTGGTGCTGCTCATCATCTTCATGGCGGTGCCGGCCAACCAGACGCCGAACGTGGTTAACCTGCCGAGCGCGGAAAAGTCCGCCTTGCCGCCGGACACCTATATCCACATCACCGTGAAGCCCGACGCGACCCTGTCGATCGGCGTTGCCGGCAAGGAAACGGTCGCTGCCGAGAGCATGCCGAACCGCGCCGCCCTGCTCGAGCGCCTGCGCGAACTGCATGCGGACCAGCCCGATTACCCGGTGATGATCTCGGGCGACCGCGAGAGCAAGTACGCGGAAGTCATCGAGCTGATTTCTGAATCGAAAAAATTAGGGATCAACCGCGTCGGCCTCGCCACGCAGTAACGAGCAGCAATGTCCGCAACCAAGCCAGCTACCAACGGCGCCCCCTACACGGTGCCGCCAGAACCGAACCGCGTCCCGGCCATCCTGCTGGCGGTGGCGGCACACGCCGTCCTGCTCGCGTTCCTGTGGGTCGGCATCAGCTGGGAGAAGAACGAGCCGCCGGCCGTCGAGGCCGAGGTCTGGGACACGAAGGTGCAGTCCGCCGCGGCGCCGGCACTGCCTCCGCCACCTCCTCCACCGGAAGTCGCCGAACCGGAGCCGCGTCCCGAGCCGACCCCGCCTCCTCCGACGCCGAAAGTTGCCGAGCCGGAGCCGGTCAAGCCGGCCGCGCCGGACATCAACCTGGAGCGCGAAAAGAAGCTCGCCGAGCAGAAGAAGCAGCGCGAGCTGGAAGAAAAGAAAGAACGCGAACTGGCTGAAAAGCGCGAGCTGGCCGAGCTGAAGAAGAAAGAACTCGAGAAGAAAGAACTCGACAAGAAACTGGCCGAGAAGAAGGAGCTCGAGAAGAAAGAGCTCGACAAGAAGGCGCAGGAAAAGAAGCTTGCCGACGCGAAGCTCGAAGCCGACAAAAAGAAGGTCGCTGCGGAAAAGGCCGCGAAAGCGAAGGCCGAAGCCGCCGACCAGGCCAAGCTCGACAAGATGCGCGACGAGGAGCTCAAGCGCATCACGGGCGCCGCCGGCACCTCGGGCAGCGCCCAGAAATCGACGGCGCCGAAGATCGACGCCGGCTATGTCGGCAGGCTGACCGGCATCATCAAGAGCAACACGAACTTTACCGGCAGCACCGACGTACCGGGTAATCCGAAAGCCGTCTTCAAGGTCGAGCAACTGCCAACCGGCGAGATCCTGTCGGTTCGCCTGACCAAGAGCAGCGGCGTGCCGCAGTTCGACGAAGCGGTGGAACGCGGCATTAACAAATCGTCACCACTTCCAAAGAAGAAAGATGGTACGGTGGAGCGCACCCTTGTGGTCAATTTCTCCATGAAAGACCTGGACTGATCGCACCTGAACAATCTTTGCCGAGAAAAAAACGCATGAAAAAACTTCATATATTGTTATTTTCCGCCACCCTGATGATCGGGTCGGCGGCCAATGCCCAGCTGCAGGTTGAAATCGCCGGTGTCGGCAGCAACCAGATCCCGGTGGCCGTTGCCGCCTTCGCCGACGAAGGCATCGCGCCGGACCAGGTGTCGGCAGTCGTGCGCGCCGACCTCGAGCGCAGCGGCGTCTTCAAGGTCATCAATGCCGGCCAGGTCATCAGCGACAGCGCCAGCATCGATGCCGGCGCCTGGAAAGCCAGGGGCGCGGACGCCCTCGTGGTCGGCAGCGTCCAGCGCCAGCCGGACGGCCGCTTTGCGGTGCGTTACAAACTCTACGACACCGTAAAAGGCGGCCAGCTGTCGCAGCTGGGCGGCGAAGTGCAGCCGAAGTACATTCGCCTGCAGGGCCACCGCATCGCCGACGACGTCTATGAAAAGCTGACCGGCACGCGCGGCATCTTCTCGACCCGCATCGCCTACGTGAAGGAAAACCGCGCCGGGCGCCAGTACGCGCTGGCAGTAGCCGATGCCGACGGCGAAAACGAAATCGTCGCCGTCAGCGGCCGCGAGCCGATCATTTCGCCGGCCTGGTCGCCGGACGGCGGCCGGGTCGCCTACGTGTCCTTCGAAGACCGCAAGCCGGTCATCTACATGCAGGACCTGGTCTCGGGCAAGCGCCGCGTGATCGCCAACGAAAAAGGCAGCAATTCCGCGCCTTCCTGGTCGCCGGACGGCAGCAAACTGGCCATCGCCCTCTCGAAATCGGGCAGCTACCAGGTGTATATCGTGAACGCCGACGGCTCGGGCATTCGCCGCCTGTCGAACAGCAACGGCATCGACACCGAACCGCAGTTTTCGGCGGACGGTCAAAGCATCTATTTCACCAGTGACCGCAGCGGCGGACCGCAGATCTACAAGATGAGTGTTTCGGGCGGCAACGCCACCCGCGTGACCTTCAACGGTAATTACAACATCAGCCCGCGTGTGTCTCCAGACGGCAAGACCCTGGCCTGGATTGCGCAGCGCGACGGCGGTTTCTCCCTTTACGCGAAAGACCTGGCCAGCGGCCAGGAGCTGCGCCTGGCCGATGGGGCCTCCGAACCGAGTTTTTCGCCGAACGGCAAGTACATCATGTACGCGATCAAAGGTGGCGGGCGCACTTCGCTGGCCGTGGTATCGACCGACGGCCGGGTCAAGCAGCGCTTGACGACGAAAGCGGGAAATATTCGGGAGCCCAGCTGGGGTCCCTTCATGAAGTAATGAAGTAATGAAGTAAAATCACCAACCAAAACCAGGAGAGAAAACCCATGCGCAACGTTAAGAGTGTAGCTTTCATCATCGCCACCGGCGCCCTGCTCGCCGCGTGCAAATCGCCCGTGCCAGTCACCGCGCCGCCAGTCGTCGAGCGTACCCCGGACGCGCCGGCCGCCGACACCACCCGCGACATCCGTCCGGTGGAGCAGGCAACCGTCGATCCGCTGAACGATCCAAAAGGCGTGCTGGCCAACCGTAGCGTGTACTTCGACTTCGACAGCTATGTCGTGCGCGAAGACGGCAAGCCGGTCGTGGCGAACCACTCGAACTACCTGAACCAGAACAAGACCCGCAAGGTCCTGATCCAGGGTAACACCGATGATCGCGGCGGCACCGAGTACAACCTGGCCCTGGGCCAGAAGCGCGCCGAAGCCGTGCGCCGCTCGATGTCGGCACTGGGCGTGGCCGAAACGCAGATGGAAGCCGTCTCGCTGGGCGAAGAAAAGCCGAAGGCAACCGGTTCGGGCGAAGCGACCTGGGCGGAAAACCGCCGCGCGGACATCGTTTATCAGTAATCAGACTAACCGGGCCGTTTAAGACCCGGTTAATTGACAGCGGGGCGGACGCGGTGCAGACTGCTACCGCCCTGTTTGTCAATTTGGAACACCGGATTAGAAAGAGTACGAATGATGAAACTGTCCCCGTCCCGCTTTGCCCCCCTGCTGCTGGCATTGGTGTTGCCGCTCCAGGCATCGGCCGGCCTGCTGGACGACGATGAAGCGCGCCGCGCCATTCTCGACTTGCGCGCCAAGGTCGACGCCATCACCCGTGACCTTACCACCCGCCTCGACGCCAAATCGGACAAGACCGCGACACTCGACATGCTGAACCAGCACCAGGAAACGCTGGCCGAGATTGCGAAGCTGCGCGGCCAGATCGAAGTGCTGGCCAACGAAGTGACCAAGGCCCAGAACAGCCAGCGCACCCTGTACGCCGACCTCGACGCCCGCATCAAGAAGCTCGAGCCGCGCGCGGAAACCATCGACGGCGAAACCGCCGAGGTGCTGCCGTCCGAGAAGCAGGCCTACGACAGCGCGATGGCAGTCTTCCAGAGCGGCGACTACAAGCGCGCCGCGATCGCCCTGCAGGACTTCGTCAAGCGCTACCCGGAATCGGCCTACGCGTCGAACGCCCAGTACTGGCTCGGCAACGCCTATTACGCCCAGCGCGACTACAAGAACGCGATCGCCGCCCAGGAAGTCGTGACCACGACCTACGCCAGCAGCGCCAAGGCGCCGGATGCGATGCTCAACATCGCCACCAGCTATGCCGAGCTGAAGGACAAGGTCAAGGCCAAGAAGACGCTGCAGACGCTGGTGTCGAAGTTCCCCGGCACGCAGGCCGCCCAGTCGGCGAAAGACCGCCTGGCCGTCCTGAAATAAGACCGCAGGGAAAGTTCTAGGCGCTGCACGTTTGACAGCACGACGGCAGCGCCCTATAATCCTGCTTCTTTCGGGTCGTTAGCTCAGCTGGTAGAGCAGCGGACTTTTAATCCGTTGGTCGCAGGTTCGAATCCCGCACGGCCTACCACGAATACAGAAAAGCCCACAAACTCCGGTTTGTGGGCTTTTTGCTTTGCGTCCCCTCCCTTAGCCTTTCTCAGGCCGCTTGCGCCACCGGATGCGCCTGTTTGCGGTACAGGAATTCCAGCACGGCTTTGCGGTGTTCGGTGTAGCGCGCATCCTGGGCCAGCGCGACGCGGTCGCGTGGACGGTCAAGCCCCACCTCGACGATCTCGCCAATGGTGGCGGCCGGGCCGTTGGTCAGCATGACGATGCGGTCCGACAGCAACACCGCTTCGTCCACGTCGTGCGTGACCATCACCACGGTCGATTTGGTGGCGGCGACGATCTTGAGCAGCTCGTCCTGCAGGTGGGCGCGCGTGAGCGCATCGAGGGCGCCGAAGGGTTCGTCCATCAGCAATACCTTCGGCTGCATCGCCAGGGCCCTGGCGATGCCGACGCGCTGCTTCATCCCGCCCGAGATTTCATGCGGGCGCTTGGCGCCGGCGCTGGAGAGGCCCACCAGTGCAAGCGCGTCCAGGGTGCGCTCACGCAACTGGGCGCGGTTTTCATTGCGCCCGAAGACGCGCTCTACGCCGAGGTGGATGTTTTCGTAGCAGGTCAGCCATGGCAGCAGCGAGTGGTTCTGGAACACCACCGCGCGCTCCGGCGACGGTCCGGCGATTTCGCGGTTGGCGCACAGCAGCACGCCCTCGGTCGGCTTCAGGAGGCCGGCGATCAGGTTGAGCAGCGTCGACTTGCCGCAGCCCGAATGGCCGATCAGGGTGACGAATTCGCCCTTGCGCACCGCCAGGTCGATACCGCGCAGCGCCTGGAACACGCCCTTTTTGGTGTGGAAGGCCATCTCCACGCCGGAGATGTCGATGAATTTCGGATTCGAAGCGTTCATGGTCGCGTCTCTTTCAGTTGGCTACTTGTTCGTGGGTGAGCGCACGGGCCAGCGCCATCAGGGCCTGCTCCAGCAGCAAGCCGACCACGCCGATGATGACGATGGCGATGATGATGTGCGAGACGTTCAGGTTGTTCCACTCGTCCCAGACCCAGAAGCCGATGCCCACGCCGCCGGTCAGCATTTCCGCCGCCACGATCACCAGCCAGGCCGTGCCGATTGCCAGGCGGATGCCGGTCAGGATGTAGGGCAGTGCCGAGGGCAGCAGGATCTTGGTCAAGACCTTCCATTCGGACAGGTTCAGCACCCGCGCCACGTTCATGTAATCCTGCGGCACGCGCTGCACGCCGACGGCGGTGTTGATCACCATCGGCCAGATCGAGCAGATGAAGATGGACCAGATCGCGGCCGGGTCGGCCGACTTGAACACCAGCAGGCCGATCGGCAGCCAGGCCAGCGGCGACACGGGTTTGAGCAGGCTGATGATGGGTCCGAACATGCGGGCGACGAACTGCACCCGGCCGATCACGAAGCCCAGCGGAATGCCGACCAGCGCCGCCAGGCCGAATCCCACCCCCACGCGCTGCAGGGAAGCGAGCACGTTCCAGCCGATGCCCTGGTCGTTCGGGCTGTTGCGGTAGAACGGATCGGCGAACAGCACGAGCGCTTCCTGGAAGGTCGCCAGCGGCGTCGGGAAGGCCGTGTTGCGGGCAGCGATGAGCTGCCAGACCAGCAGCACCAGCGCGATGCCGACCAGCGGCGGCAGGACCAGCTTCACCGCCGTGGCGAAGGGCTGCATGCCGCGTGCGGCCGCGGCGGCCGGCTTGCGCGCCGGGCGCGGAAGCGTCTTTGGGGCGGCGCTGGCGACGACGGCAGGCCGCAGCTCGTGCACTTCGGATTTCAAGATGGCGCTCATGGCGTTTCCTTTTTAGGGCGAGGTAATGGTCAGGTCTTGATCTTGAACGAGGCGGCGTAGGCTTTTGGATTCTTGCCGTCCCAGACGACGCCGTCCATCAGCTTCGAGGTGCGCAGCGGGCTTTTCGGGATCGGGGTGCGTGTCGCCGTAGCGGCTTCCTTGTACAGGTTGACCTGGTTGACCGCGCCGGCCACCGCCAGGTAGTCCGGATCGTCCTTCAGCAGGCCCCAGCGGCGATGCTGGGTCATGAACCACATGCCGTCCGACAGGTAGGGGAAGTTGACCGTCCCCTCGTTGTAGAACTTCATGTGGTTCGGGTCGTCCCAGGTTTTACCGAGTCCATTCTGGTAACGGCCCATGATGCGCTGGTCGATGGCGTCCTTGCTGGTGTTGACATAGGACTTGCTGGCGATGACCTCGGCCATCTTGTTCTTGTTGGCCAGCGAGGAATCAATCCATTTGCCGGCTTCGAGGATGGCGGCCATCATGGCGCGGCAGGTATTCGGGTTCTTCCTGGCGAATTCCAGCGTGCTGCCCAGCACCTTCTCGGGATGGTCGCGCCAGATATCCTGGGTGGTGGTGGCAGTGATGCCGATGCCGTCCATGATGGCGCGGTGGCCCCAGGGTTCGCCCACGCAGAAGCCATCCATGTTCCCGACGCGCATATTCGCCACCATCTGCGGCGGAGGCACGGTGATGACCTTGGCCTCCTTCATGGGGTTGATGCCATGGGCCGCCAGCCAGTAGTACAGCCACATCGCGTGGGTACCGGTCGGGAAGGTCTGGGCGAAGGTAAATTCGCGTTTTTCGGTGCGCATCAGCCTGGCCAGCGACGCGCCGTCGACCGCGCCCTTGTCGGCGAGCTGTTTCGAGAGCGTGATCGCCTGGCCGTTGTTGTTCAGGCCCATCAGCAGCGCCATGTCCTTCTTCTGGCCGCCGATGCCCATCTGGACGCCGTACAGCAGGCCGTACAGCACGTGGGCCGCGTCCAGGTCGCCATTGACCAGCTTGTCGCGCACGCCGGCCCAGGAGGCTTCCTTGCTCAACACGAACTTGACGCCGTATTTCTTATCGAAACCAAGCACCGAGGCCATCACGACCGAGGCGCAATCGGTCAGGGGAATGAAGCCGATCCTGATTTCTTCTTTTTCCGGTTTGTCCGAACCTGCCGCCCACACCCCGCCCGTGGCCAGCCCCAACAGGCCGGCGCCTGCTGCCAGGCCTGCCCCATGCATGATTTTCCTGCGCTCGAGGTTCACCCCGTCGGCGCGCACTGGCACGGCGTTCGGCGCTTCGGTTTTCTTATGATTCATCGCACATCCCAAATGTAGTGAGGCAAAAAAAACGACGCGTACCCGACATGAAGACATTCATGCTCCGGTAGACGTCGTTGTCTTGGTGGGCTCTACCAGCGTTGGCAGGACTCGTGCGCTCCATTGCGCTCCTACCAATACGCAAGGTCCGTGCCAATGCGGGATAGCCGGGATGGCGCATGCGTTGGCATGCGGATGCACTGCGCGATGGCGCAAGCACGCACTGCCATTGTGCAGCGCATCATTTTGGGCGGGGGATGCCAGGGGCATGAGCTGGCTCGGGCAATCCTGCTGCAGAGAAATTTAATACATATGCGAAGCATTGTCCGGAACCGCCCTGTCCAACCTTCACAACGAGCCTTACCACTCAACTTTCGATGAAGGAGAAGACCATGCGTGCCCTGCTTTGCCTTGCCCTCGCCTCCGTGTTTGCCTCGACTGCAGTCGCCTCGACCGCCCACGCCGCGACCGCCCAGGTGTCGACGGCGCAGGCCTCGGCCGCATTATTGACGACGCCGATCAGCCTTGGCGAAGCCATCGAGCTGAAAAACGACGTCGAGGGGCAGTACCGGCTCGAGAACGGCCGCGACGTTCGCCTGGTCCAGGTGGATCACAAGCTCTACCTCGACCTGAACCGCCATTACCGCAAGGAGTTACTGCCCGTCGCGGAAAACGTGCTGGCGTCGCGCGACGGCAGGCTGACGGTGCAGTACATGCCGCATGGTCCGGTCGAACAGATCCTGATCCAGCACCCGGAACTGCCCGCCAGCCTGCGGCTCGGAGAACGCAGCTGGGACGGCAGGTAATGGCAGGTGCATAAGCCCGTCTTATGAACCGGGCGATGTCGTTAGCCGGGCTGATCGTTTGCCGGATCGCGCCAAGGGCGGGTCACGCGCAGCCAAAGCCCACGAATTCAGGTTCGTGGGCTTTTTGCGTTCCGGTGCCGCAAACAGCCGCTCATTTGGCGCTCATCGGGCGCTCATTGGCGGCAACCTGGCTGGCATACACCGTCCACGCATTCAGGTCATATAAATTCTCGCTCTTGTGGCCCAGCATGCGCTTCACAGCCTGCTTCAGCTTGTACACCGGTTTCAACGAATTTCCGTAACGGCGCAAGCGGGTTTTGCCCGGCTTTCTCAGTAAAACCTGGAATTCGCGATGCAGGTTCTTGCCTGCCGATTCGCGATCAGCGTATTCGAAAATCCCTCCCGATCCGACGAACAGGATTTCATTTCCATAGCGTTGCTCGAGGCTGTTTCGCAGGTATTGCAGTCGTGTCGTGTACATGACGTCGAACGCTGGGAGATCGCCGTCCTTGGTGTCGATCTGTTTCAGCTCGAGGTGCCGCCCACGTTTCTCGATCAGGATCCCCGCGTCGCTGTTGCGAAAGCGGATGAAAAAACGGTAATTGCGCTCATAGCTCAGGAGATAGTCACGGTGCGCGTCGAGCACGCCCTGGAGCAGCGTGGCGACTTCGCCAAGGGCCTCGCCGGTAACGCTGCCGTAACGGTTCGCGCGCGCGATCTGTTCGCCCAGGTCGCAGCGCAACGCATCGATCGACAGCGGTTTCCACAGCTTGGCGGTGCACGTGGTGCCCTGTTCGATGACATAACCCGGCGCAATATCGACCACGGAAACCGCCGACTGCGGAAATAGTTCCCGGAATGCGTCCGTCGGCCGCTCGGAATTATGCATGGGCTCGTTCGCCCATTGCAGGTCTTCTTCCAGGAACACGACGTCCGCCGCGAACGGGAAGCCGAACCTGGGATCGAGCCGGTTGATCAGCCTGGCCCACTGGCGGTTGAAATAGGTCTGCCGGTACGCGGCGGTCGCAGCACTGTTTTTGCCCGGAATAACATAACAATTCGGGAAATGGGACGCCGTCCCATATCCGCAGAAAACATAATCGATCACGGGATACAGTTCCTTGAGCCTGGCGGCGACCGTCTCCTGAACCGCTGCCGGCGCCGAGTGCAAGGCATCGTTGATGTTCAGGCATACCTCGCAGTCGTCGCTGATCGCCATCAGCGTGTCGTCCGAGTAGGTCGGCATGATGCGGCAGCTGACACCCTCGCTGCCAAGCGCAATCGCTTCGTCGCCCACTTCGACTACCGTAAATCCCATATCGCGGATAAAACCCGCCATATTCGACGACGCCGCCACCAGGATGACCGTGGTACGGCTGAACCCCTTCAGGGTACCCGGGTGCAGGTGGTCGTTATGGCCGTGTGAGATATAAATATAGTCCGGTGTGATGTTCTTTAATGTGTCCACTGCCGGCGCCGGATAGACCCACCACTGCGCGCCAAAACACGGTCCACGCCACCACGGATCGGACAGGATACTGATTCCGTGTGTCTCGATGAGTATCGACGCGTGCCCAATGAAGGTTATTTTCATGACTGCGCGCTTTCCAGTAGATGTCGGATCAGGACAGCGTAGCGCCCTTTAGACATATTCCGGTTGCATAACCAATCGTGCAGGCGAACTGTTACTGATGTACCACAGCCAGCGTCCGGCGCTGGCGTGCATTCACAGGTAAATAGCTTGAATTACTGACCTGAGGCATGAACCCCTACCGCAGAGAAATTTAATACATATGCAAAGCATTGTTCAGAAACGCAGTACCGGCTCGAGAATGGCCGCGATTTCCGCCTGGTCCAGGTGGACCAGAAGCTCTACCTCGACCTGAACCGCTATTACCGCAAGGAGTTACTGCCCGTCGCGGAAAGCGTGCTGGCGTCGCGCGACGGCAGGCTGACGGTGCAGTACATGCCGAATGGTCCGGTCGAACAGATCCTGATCCAGCACCCGGAACTGCCCGCCAGCATGCGGCTTGGGGAACGCAGCTGGGACGGCAGGTGACGGCGGATAAGCCCAGCTGATGAACCGGGCGATGTCATAAGCCGGGCTGATCGTTGCCGGATCGCGCCCAGGGCCGCCTGCGAAACGCGCCCTGGTTGGAGCGGATCAGTCCCGCCGGCGGCGCGCGCGCCGGCGCCACCCCAGCAGAGTGCCGCCGCCCAGCAACATCCCCCAGGTGGCCGGCTCCGGAATGGCCGATACCAGGTCGAGCCGCACGGCGTGGCAGGCGCCGGCACGGCAGGCGGTGCCGACGATCTGCTGCAGGTCGTTGATGCCGGTGGCCTCCTCCAGCACCCAGCCCGAGGCAGGATCGATGACCGTGTTCAGATCGAGCAGCGTGCCGTTCTCGTACAGGAAGGCGCGGCTGCCCACGCCCTCTCCATACAAACCCACCACCTGGCTCAGGTTGTTGATGCCGGTGGCATAGCTGTAAGGAGTAGCGGCCAA
The DNA here is from genome assembly GCF_042655085.1 of Massilia niabensis. Taxonomy (NCBI): domain Bacteria; kingdom Pseudomonadati; phylum Pseudomonadota; class Betaproteobacteria; order Burkholderiales; family Oxalobacteraceae; genus Massilia; species Massilia niabensis. Next base: position 616,032 of record NZ_JBHSMU010000004.1, read on the forward strand.
TTGGCCCAGGTCGAGCAGCGTGCCGTCATCCCACAGGAAAGCACTGGTCGGGTAGAGCTCGCCACCAACCGATTCGGTGCCGAAGTAGCCGACCACCTGGTCGCGCTCGTTGATGGCCAGCGCCTCGCTCCATGGGCCATTGAAGGGACCGAGGTCGATCATGGACCCGTCGCGGTAAAGAAAAGGCGTGAGCGGCCAGTTCGGCGGTCCGCCGACGTCGCTGGCGCCCACCACGTGGCCAAGGTTGTTGATGGCATTGGCTTCGCTGTGGATGCCGTATAGGGTGCCGAGGTCGGTCATAACGCCGTCGCGGTAGCTGAACGCGTGCCGTACGAACGGATTTTCGACGTCCTCGAACTCGGCCATGCCGACCACCGTGCCGTCGTTGTTGATGCCGCGCACCGAGGTGGCGCCAAAACTGGTAATCCAGGTCATGCGGCCAGCGCTGTAAAGGAAGCCGTTGCCGCCGGATTCGCCGGCGACCTGCCCGCGATCGTTGATGCCGCGCGCCCTGCCGCTGCCCAGCACGGTGTAAAGCCCGCCTGAAGCCATCCAGGCGTTGCCCCCGAGTTCGCCGACGACCTGGCCGGACTCGTTGATGTCCCAGGCGAAGCTGCCGGCGCCGGCAAGTTCGGTGACGGTATAGCGCGGTACGGCGGAAGCAAGCACCGGCACGGCCAGCAACAGGCAGGCGGCAAGGCGCGCAATGTGAGGGAGACGCATCGGGTGCTCCATGGAAGAGTTGTCGGTGCTGGAAGCGTAAGCGCGTGGCTGCGCCACCGGTCTGCGCAAACGCAGCAGTCGCGCAGATTGATTTTCCTCAAACCATTTGCATAAAAGAAATAGCGGGTGGCATAGGCTGACGAGCTTGTCTTCCTGCGAAGCAATCGGTTTGCCTATAAAATGCTGCGATTGCATTTACGCACCATCCTTGCTTCTAAAAAAGGCTGCCATGACCCTCCCCCTGCTGCTGAACCTGGCCGTCGCGCTGCTTGCCTGCTTCCTTCTCTACCGGATGCAGGCGGCCCACGCGTCGTTCACCAAGCGGGTCTTCAGCGGCCTGGGCCTGGGCGTGCTGCTGGGCGGCGCCTTCCAGTGGATCTACGGAGCCGCGTCGCCCGAGGTGGCGCAGACCAATGCCTGGCTCGACGTGGTGGGCAGCGGCTATGTCAAGCTGCTGCAGATGATCGTCATCCCGCTGATCATGGTGTCGATCATCGGCGCCATCCTCAAGTTGCGCGACGCGGCCGCACTCGGCAAGATCAGCGCGCTGACCATCGGCATCCTGATCGCCACCACCGCGGTGGCGGCCGCGATCGGCATCCTGATGGCGAAACTGTTCGGCCTCTCGGCCGTGGGCCTGACTGCGTCCGCCGCCGAGGTCGCGCGCGGCGAATACCTGCAGGGTTCGCTGGGAGCGGCCAAGGAGATTTCGCTGCCTTCGATGCTGCTCTCCTTCATTCCGGCCAACCCGTTTCTTGACATGACCGGCGCGCGCAAGACCTCGACCATCGCGGTCGTGTTCTTCTCGGTGTTCGTCGGTATCGCCGCCACCGGCATCGCCGCCAAAAAGCCGGATGAATTCGCCTCGTTCAGCCGTTTCGTGCAGGTCGCCCATACGATCGTGATGCGCATGGTCACGCTGGTGCTGCGCCTGACCCCTTACGGCGTATTCGCGCTGATGGCAAAGGTGGTGGCCGCCTCCAGCCTGCAAAGCATCCTCAACCTGCTCGGCTTCGTGCTCGCGTCGTACAGCGCCATTTTCCTGATGTTTGGCGTGCACCTGGCGCTGGTCGCCCTGGCCGGCCTGAACCCGGCACGCTACCTGAAGAAAATCTTCCCGGTGCTGGTGTTTGCCTTCACCTCGCGCACCAGCGCCGGCTCGATCCCGATGAGCGTGGCCACCCAGACCACGCGCCTGGGCACGCCGGAGGGTGTCGCCAACTTCGCCGCATCGTTCGGCGCCAACATCGGCCAGAACGGCTGCGGCGGCATCTATCCGGCCATGCTGGCGGTAATGATCGCGCCGACCGTCGGCATCGACCCGTGGACCGCCGGCTTCCTGCTGCCCCTGCTGGCGATCGTCGTGTTCGGCTCGATCGGCGTGGCCGGCGTCGGTGGCGGCGCCACCTTCGCCGCCCTGATCGTGCTCTCCGCGATGGACCTGCCGGTGGCGCTGGCGGGCCTCCTGATCTCGATCGAGCCGCTGATCGACATGGGCCGCACCGCGCTCAACGTCAGCGGCTCGATCACGGCCGGCACCCTCACCTCGCGCATCCTCGGCGGCACCGATATGCGCGTATTTAATAGTGATGCGGCAACCAATCTGGACGCAGAAGAACAAGCTGCCTGAGCCGGGAAAAATTTGAGCAGGTGTTAATAGTTTGCGCACGGAATCGTGCGCGGACCCCCTGCCGAATCCGTCTATGATGATGTCATGTCAACATCAACGACGGGCAGGTGATGGAACAGAAGTGGCCACAGGAACTCTGGCTGATCAGGCACGGGCAAAGCGCGGGTAACGTCGCGCGTGACCTGGCCGAGGCCGCCGCCGGGCACGAGATCGACATCGCCGAGCGCGACGTCGATGTGCCCCTGTCCGAGCTCGGCATCCGCCAGTCCGAAGCCCTGGCCGAATGGTTCGCCTCGCTGCCCCCGGGCGAGCGCCCGAACGTCGTGCTGCATTCGCCGTATGTGCGCGCGGCCGAAACCGCCAAGATCATGATCCGGCGCCTCGAGCGCGATTCGCTGCTGGCGGTCAATGCCGACGAGCGCCTGCGTGAAAAGGAATTCGGCATCCTCGACCGCCTCACCACGCACGGCATCGCCCATAAATATCCCGACCTGTACGCCCAGCGCCACCACGTCGGCAAGTTCTATTTCCGCCCGCCCGGCGGCGAAAGCTGGTGCGACGTCATCCTGCGCCTGCGCAGCGTGCTCGACACGCTCTCGCGCGACTACTGCCACGAGCGCGTCGTGATCGTCGCCCACCAGGTGATCGTCAACTGTTTCCGCTACCTCATCGAGCGCCTCGACGAAGCGAGCATCCTCGCTTTCGACCGCGCCGGCGACGTGCCGAACTGCTCGGTTACCTCGTACACCTTCGACGCGCAAGAAGGCAAGCATGGCGCCCTGGTGGTGCGCCTGGTGAATTTCGTGGCTCCGCTCGAGGCGAGCGGCACGCCGGTTACCGTCGGCAAAGACGTGCCGACGGCACCCAAGGCGTGAGGCCGCCCACGATGAACGCCGTTCACGACCTGCCTGACGCCATGCCCGCCGCCCTGACCGCGACCGTGGATGCCGCCACCGCCGATGCCATCGACGTCAGCACCGAACTGCTGCGCAACTGGCCCCTGCCCATGCCCGGCGCCGAAGGCGACAAGGAAGAGCGCGGCCACGTGCTGGTGCTCGGCGGCTCGCGCGAAATGCCGGGCGCCGTCATCCTCGCCGCCACCGCCGCCCTGCGCGCCGGGGCGGGCAAGCTGACGGTCGCCACCGGCGCCAGCGTGGCCCAGCTCGTTGCATCCGCCATGCCCGAGGCGCGCGTGATCGGCCTGGCCGAAAGCGAGGCCGGCGGCTTCCTGCCGGAAGCCATTGCCCGCCTCGATCCGCTGGCCGACCGCGTCAATGCCATCCTGATCGGGCCTGGCATGCAGGACGAAGCGGCCGCCGCCGAACTGGTGCACGGCCTGCTCGGGCGCATGCAGGGCAGCGACACGGCCGTCGTGCTCGACGCCTGCGCGATGGGCACGCTGCTGCACGCCCCCGCCGGTGCACAGCCGGGCGTGGCCTTCCGCTTCGAGCAGCCCGTCATCATTACTCCGCACTGCGGCGAAATGGCGCACCTGACCGGCATGGCCAAGCCCGACATCGTGGCCGGTCCCGACGATCCGGCACGGGCCGCCGCCGCCGAATGGAACGCGGTCGTCGCACTGAAAGGTGCGCGCACTGTCATCGCTTCGCCGTCTGGCGCGTTATGGCAGCACGAGGGCGGCAATGTTGGTCTGGCCATTTCGGGCTCGGGCGACACGCTGGCCGGCATCATCGCCGGCCTGGCGGCGCGCGGTGCCACACTGGAACAAGCCACCTGCTGGGGTGTCGCGCTGCATGCGCGCGCCGGCGAGCGCCTGGCAAGCCGCATGGGTGTGCTGGGCTACCTGGCGCGCGAGATCCCCGACGAGATCCCTGCGCTACTCGAATCTGTCGCCGGCCTTGCTGCGGGCGACGCAACGACCATCCGGGCAACACCGGGGGGCCGGGAAGAACGGAAATCCGTTTGACCGGTATCAAAATCCGCAAGCCACACCGCGGAATAAAGCAAGAAGCGCACAATTCGACGAACTGGCGATAATCACGACAGTCTAATTTTTATAGTCGAATTCGTACGCTATACGGGGCCGCGTGTTGCGTCGGTTCCCTGATGGTTTCGCCAATGAACACGGACGGGAACTCCTGATCGAATCAGGGTGACCAAGAGGTTCATGGCGGAGCTGAACTGGCGCCGTAACCCTCCAGCAGCCTCACCTGGAGACTACGGCACAAGATAGACGTGAACGAGGAGTTTAACAATGAACGCAATGACCAAAGCACCAAAAATCCTGCTGACCGCCGCCCTCCTGGCAACCATGCTGGGCGCATGCAAGAAGAACGACACCGCCGGCACCGGCGGCGCCGGCGACACCTCGGCAACCTCGCCAAGCTCGACGTCGGGCACCAGCGGCACCACCGGCACCACGGGTGATACCGGCACCGGCGCAACTGGCACCGGCACCACCGGCACCGGCGCAATGGGCACCACCGGCGACACTAGCGGCACCGGCGCAACCGGCACCGGCACCACGGGCACCGGCACGGGCGCTACCGGCACCACTGGCGACACCACCGGCACCGGCGCAACCGGCACCACGGGCACTGGCACCAGCGGCACCACCGGCACCAGCGGCACGTCGGGCACGACCGGCACCACCGGCGCCAGCGGCACCACCGGCAGCACCGATTCCTCGGGCACCGGTACCGGCACCACCGGCACCACCACGGGCACTGGCCGCTAATCGGTCCTTGTCGCCCAAAAGCGGAGCCCCACAACGAGGGCTCCGCGTTTGCGCTGCCGGCACGCTTTCATGCCGGCACATTCTCATGCCGCGTTTGACCGTCGCGTCGGCACCAATCAGGCGTGCGCCTCCGTCCCCGCTTTTTCGTTCCTGCTTTTCGTCCTTGCGCTTAGTCCCTGCGCTTGGTCCCCGCTTTTCCTGCCTTCCACCGACGTTGTTTTGTGCCCTTAGCCCGCTTCGCCTCGTCACAGGCGCTTGCCTCATGCTTCGTCGTTTCCACTCTGTCAAACAGCGCACAGTGGATTCCGGGAAGTCCATGACACAATCAAAGCCAGTCCCCGCCCTGCCTGTCGCATGAAGGCGACAGCGGCAAGCCATCGAATGAGGAATTTATCATGCACACCATAAAAGTTTTACCGAAGATCGTACTGACTGCAGCCTTCCTGGCCGCCACGTTGGGCGCCTGCACCAAGAAGGATTCCGGCATCGGCGGCGATGGCGATGCCGCCTCCGTGGAAAACAGGACGCTCGGATCGGGTGCCGGTTCCGCCGCCGGCGTGAGCGGCGGCACGGGTAATTCGGGCGATACGGGCCTGTCCTCGACCGAGTACAACACCAACATCACGCCGCGCACCGTCGGCAACAGCGAAAGCACCAAGGAAACCAGCCTCGGCGCCTCCGGCGGCGCCAGCGGTGTCGACATGGTCGCGCCCGACAAGGCCGGCCCCGGCGCGCAGGGCACGTCGGGCACATCCGGCATGGGCGCCACCGGCACTGGCGGTTCGCCACAGGCCGGGGCGACCGTGGTTGCGCCTCCGGGAGCGGAGACGGGCGCTGCAAAGGGCGTCGGCACAAAGGCGAGCGGCCATACCGGCGACACCACCGGCACCGGTCCGGCCTCGACCAAGACGGACGCCGGCCGCTGATCGCCGGTGGCCCGGCAAGGTAACAACACCGAGGTAAAAAAAGAGCCTGCTCGCGCAGGCTCTTTTTTCTTCACTTGTCCCGTCCTGAAATCGGTTGTCTAACTTTGCCTTATTCAGGGAGAGCGAGATGGCAACTGAAGGAAAGCGTACCCAGCGCGACTACACGCTGGCTTTTAAACTGGGGGTGGTTGCCTCGGTCGAAAAAGGGGAAATGACCTACGGGCAGGCCCAGAAGAAGTTCGGC